>CAWFZX010000012.1:0-84501 GCA_963820375.1 uncultured Alphaproteobacteria bacterium
TGGCACCCTTGGTTAAGGAAACGAGGTGGATGAACATGGAGGAGGCGGGAATGTAGAGCCGTCCACGGTGCAGAAAGGGCTTGTCGGGCCGATCGCATTCCTGGAACAGCAGGCTTGGCCAGTCTTCGTCCCAACTGATGTCGGTACGATAGGCCATGACCTCGGCGGGATTGGAGAACGACGGGCGAAGCGTAAGATAGCTGCCGATGTAGTGATCGACGCCGGCGCGCGTATAGGCCCCCATGTAGACCGGGGCGGCGCGCCCCGGTGCGCTACCGGGCCCGGGCGCGTCCCGCAGTTCGCTCAGCCAAGCACCCTTGAGGCGTTGAAAATCGAGGCCCAACACCATGCAGACGTCGAACAGCGTCTGATCGCGAACCGGCCGGCCAGCCAGCAGATTTTGAATGGTCTTCTCATGGCAATCGGCGGCATCGGCGAGTTCGGCCTGCGTGATCTTCTTCTCGATCATCGCCGTTTTGATGAGTGTCACCAAGCCGGACGGCTTTCCATCACTGCGCATGCCCGCTGCCCTGCCGTGTTCCCTATGCGCGAAGGGTATCGGATGTTTCAGGCTGTCACCAGCCAGGTCGGCCGCCAATGCTCAGTGTATGAAAGCCCACCACAACATGACGGCGCCGGCGAAAACCAGCAGCGCATCCATCAGCGAGCGAAATTGCTGCGCTTCGAGGCGCAGCACGAAGCCTCGGGCCAGCCACGAGCCGGCCATCACCGAGGCTCCAACGATCAACCCCCGCATCGCTGTCTCGGGCGGTAAGGCATCGAAGCGTTGGAAGACGATGGCCTTGGTGATGCCGACCGCCATGGATCCGAGCGCCTCGGTCGAAAGATAGGCGCCCTTCACCAGCCCGTAGGCAAGAAAGAACGGCGTGTTGATCGGGCCGGTTGAGGCGACGAGCCCAGACAGGAAGCCGATGCCGGCGCCGACAATGGAAAGATGCCACAAGGCGATGCGCAGCCCGCGCGCCATCAGCCAGCGTCGGATCGGCACCATGGCGATGAACAGGAGGCCCAGAAAGGCTTCGACGAACTGCGGCTCCAGCCGCAGCAGGGTGCGAGCACCCATCGCCGCGGCCGGGATCGCGGTCGCGCAATAGACGGCGTTGGCACGCCAGTCGACCTCGCGCCACCAGACTGCCACGCGCGAAAGATTCGCCAGCAACGCGGCAATCGCCATGATTGGCACCGCTTCCTGCGGGCCGAACGCAACCATCAAGATCGGCATCAGCATGATGGACGAGCCGAAACCAACCACCCCTCCGACGGTGCCGGCGGCAAGGCCAAGGGCCAGGATGGCAATCCAAATCATGGGCGCGGCGATCTCGGTTCCAGGACCCGGTCCGACCTCGCGCCAGCTCAGCCGCCGTGTGCAGGTCTCGTTGCCCCCAGGTACAGGGACATCGCCGGCAAGGAAAGTGTGCGTGGAAGACGTTTGCAAGAAGCAAAAGCGGCGGACGCCTACGCATCCGCCGCTCGAAACCATCGCTGGTCAGGTCGTTAGCGACCCAACACCATCACCTTGACTCTGGCAACGCCCTGACCGGTCATGCCGATCACGGAAGCCGCAGCGCGAGACAAGTCGATGATCCTCCCCGCCACGAAGGGCCCCCTATCGTTGATGACGACGTCTACCGAACGGCCGCTGCCGGAATGGGTGACGCGCACGCGGGTGCCGAATGGCAGGCTTTTGTGCGCGGCCGTCATGGCATTGGGGTTGAACCAGCCGCCCGACGCTACCCGTTGTCCCTGCCAGTAGTAGGAGGCCACACCCGATTGCCCGGAGCCGGTCGAGCCACCGGTGCTGACGCTGCGTTGTGCCCACCGCGGGGCACGGGCGTGCGGAGCGGCGTGTTCGCTGGCAACTTGCCGCAACTGCCGCTGCTGGCGCGATTTGCGGGTTGTGCCGGCGTTGTGTGCGCGATCGCCTCCGCGCGCGCTGCGGCGAGGACGATAGGCGCCATCAGCGTCGTCGCTGAAGTCGGCGCGGGCAATCCGCCTGCGCTCGGATTGTACGCTACGCTGCTCGCTGTAATAGCCGCGGCGCTGCGCAAGTTGACCAGATTGGCTCTCCTGGCGGCCGAGGCCCGACAGCCAGTTGTCATAGACGTCTGCCGACGCGGGCATCGCCCCTGCGCTGAGTGCCGCTGCAAGCGCGAGTGTCGTGAGAAACCATTTCATGCTTTATTCTCCTTTGCGCATAACGAACGGTTCAAGGCGAACAAAGGCAGCAAACGGAGAAAATCAAAACGCCGGGAGCGTTTCGTTTTTTGTTTGCGACTTCGATTGAGAAAGGTGGTCTTTCTGCCCGTCTGCAGTTCGTCCCTGAAGCAACGGCCCGCAGCCCCACAACAGCGATGCTCTTTTGACATTCGCCTCGCACTGCCGGCGGGCGCAAAGGATCAGCTTCAATGCATCCGGTCAACGTGAAAATATGAACTCAATTCATGCATTTGTCGCAGCAAACTAACGTAATGCGCGAGGTTTCTGCTGCGTGCAAGCGATGCGCGCGCCGGCGCAAGGTTCCGGCGCCGCAAGATTTTCTGCAAGGTTGAGCTAGGCGGCAGTTACAGCGCGCCTTGGTAGCCGCCGCCGTCGATCAGCACGTTCTGGCCGGTAATGAAGCCGGCGTGGACCGAGCACAGGAATGCAACCACGGCGCCAAATTCATCCGCAGTGCCATAGCGCCCGGCGGGCACAGCCGCTTTGCGCTCCGCATCGATCACGCTGAGCGCCACCTGCCTCGCTTCGGCCATCTTCTGACTTGTGCCGCGCAAGCGATCGGTATCAAACGGACCGGGCAGGATGCCGTTGATGGTGACGTTGTTGCGCGAGGCCTTGCGCGCCAGTACGGCGACGGCTCCGGTGAGGCCGAGGCGCGCGCCGTTGGAGAGTTCGAGCGCGGCGATCGGCTGCTTGATCGACGCCGAGGTGATGTTGACGATGCGGCCAAAGCCCCGTTCCATCATGCCGTAAACGGTGGCCTGAATGAGCGCGATTGGCGTCAGCATGTTGCCTTCGACCGCCTTGCGCCAATCGTCGAGCCCGAAAGTCTTGAAATCGCCCGGCGGCGGGCCGCCGGCGTTGTTGATGAGAATGTCGGGATTGGCACAGGCCGCTAGCAGTTGCTGGCGGCCCTCCTCGGTGGTGACGTCACAAGCAACAGCGGTCACTTTGGCGCCAGTGCTCTTGCGCAACTCGTCGGCTGTGGCGTTGAGAGCGTCCGCGCCGCGCGCACAGATCGTCACCTCCACACCTTCGCGCACCAGCGCAGCCGCGCAGCCCTTGCCAAGGCCCTTCGATGCCGCGCAGACGATTGCCTTCTTGCCTTTGATGCCGAGATCCATGGGAATGTCCTTACGCGTTGGAGCGATGGGCCCAGCATGCCCATGCCGGCCCACTTGAATCAAGCGCCAGCACGATGGGTGGGGTCGGCGGCCGGCGCCGCTGCTGCGGCAGCCTCGGCAGCGCCGCCACATTTCGCGGTCGCTGGCAAGATTGTCTGCGGCCTGGCATGCCCGAGCCGTTGCCGAGCCGGGGCTACAGCCATCCTTTGCGCTTGAAATAGAGCCACGGCAGCACCGCGGAGATGAGCATCAGCCCGAGTGCAAACGGATAGCCGTAGAACCATTCGAGCTCGGGAATATGCTTGAAGTTCATGCCGTAGATGGTGCCGACCAGCGTCGGCGGCATCAGGGCAACGGCGAGCACCGAGAAAATCTTGATGATGGTGTTCTGCTCGTTGTTGATCATGCCGAGCGTGGCATCGAGCAGGAAGGTAATCTTGGTCGATAGATAACCGATGTGATCGGTAAGGGAAACGACATCTCGAGCGGCAGTCTTGACGCGCGCGCGCAAAGCCTTGTCGTCGCCGCGTTGGCTCATGACATGGGCAAGGTAGGTCAGTAGCCGATCCAATGACAGCAGAGTTTCACGCGATCGGGAGGTTAGCTCGCCCTCGCGGCCGATCGTGCGGATGTTGACGTCAAAACGCCCAGCCCGTGTGCGCTGCCCGCCTTTGGTGCCAAACACGGTCTGCGAGAGCTTGTCGACTTCACCCTGAATCCGCTCCACACGGTCGGCTTCGCGATCGATGATCGCCTCCAGCAGGGCCACGAGCACGGCGGCACCGCTGACGCAGCTGGCGTCTTTTTTCTGGGCGCGGTTTAGAAAAATCTGGATAGCACGCGGCTCGGCGTAGCGGACCGTCACGAGCCGGTGCCCGGCGAGGATGAAGGTAATCGGCGTCGGCGTCGGCGGGTCGGCAAGCCAGTCGTGCTGATGCATCAGCACGGCGGTCATGTAGTAGGCCCCGCCCTCTAGGTAGAGACGGCTCGATGCCTCGATCTCGGCCATCTCTTCACGCGTCGGCACCGTGATCGAAAGCGCTTCCTCGACCAGACGATCCTCATCCTTGCTCGGGTTCAAGAGATCGAGCCAGACGGTGGCCGGCGAGACGGCCCAAGTGCCATCCCGCTTGGTCAGTGCCCCATCTGCGCTGTCGTAAATTGTGAGCATCGCCGCTGATCCCGCAGTTTTTGTCCCTATGCCCGAGTTTTGGGGCGGGGTGCAACCGATACTATGCGCCCGTTTGACTCCGCACCGAGCAGGCCAAACGGACCTTGAAAGCTTAGCGGCGGGAGCCGTGCTGAACCGCTGACGCCGGTAGCGTGGTGCTGGCGGCGGGCTTGTTGGCCGCGCTTGCCGTAGCGGTCGGGCGCGCGGCAGCGCTGGCTGCGGCCTTGTCCAGAGCCTCGAGGGGCGGCGCTGTCGCCCTCATCGCAGTTGTTGCCCCCGCAGCGGGCGCGGTGCCGACGGCCGTCGTGGTCCCCACTGCCGGCTTGGCCGTCGCGGCCGGGCCAAGCTGCGTGCGCGCGCCACCCGCTGCCGGCGATGCCGCCTGCGGCGCAGTATCAATTGGCCTTGGAATGCGGAAAGGCCACCACAGCTGGATGAAGCCCAGCACAGTAACGACCAGCATGAGGCCCACGGTCGCATTGTCGGCGCCGGCCCCGAACAGCCGCACGGACCAGTCGTTAATCTCCTCGTAGCGTAGGATGGCGATCGCGCTCGCCGCTACACCGGCGAGTTGGCCCACAATTTCTAAATTCTTGCGCAGGCGGCGCAGGAAATAGAACAGCAAAAGCAGCGCCCAGGGTACAATGACCAGGCTCAGACGGAATTGTGGCCCCGTGCCCCATCGGCCGTATAGAGCATTGCTGGTTTGCTGATAGCCGTAATCCATCAGTGGCCAGAACAGCATGGCGAATGCGCCGATGATGACACCGCGCTCAACGGTCGGCACCAGCTCCAGATAGTGGGTGTCCATCAAGTCGCGCCAAATCGCCAGGCAGATGGCAATGGCAAGCACGATCAGGACAAAGAAGATCTTTAGGGGCAGGAACAGCAGCGCATCCAGCGAGCCGCTGAGCGAGCGCTGCGTCGGGTCCGCTTGCAGACGAGCGACCGTGTCGCCAAAGCGGGTCTGGGCCTCGCAGCATTGGGTGCCTGTCAGCTTTGCCTTGGCGGGAAAGCAATAGCGCTCCTTTTGCATCTCATCGGGAACTTCGAGCAGGGCATCAGGCTGACAATTGCGCGCGAATTTGGAGATTCCAACGCGCCGCTGAGCCGCCTCGGGTACGCTTGCCAGCGTATCCAGCAACGGCGCTCGGCGGCAGGCGGCTCTCTGTCCGGCGCACCCAGCCGGCTCGCCTCGGTCTGCCAGCAGGGCATTTGCGGAGACCTCGTAGAGGCCACGCGGTTTGGCATCGAGCCAGTGCGTCACCGCGATCGTCAGCCCGACCGCCGCGAGAAAACCCAGGCCGTAGCGCAGTTTGCCATGGCGCAGATGCGTCCAATAGAGATCTGTAAACACCACGGCAGGCCGATAGAAGGCTGCCAGGGCAAGCAAACCGAACACTGGAAAGAAGAAGAACAGGTGACTGTGGACGACCACCATCGACCGCCATTCCGCATCCCTGAACTCATTGATCAGGATGCCGGTGGATAACAGGAACGAGGCGCCGAGAAGCAAGAATGCCAGCGCCACAAAGACACGCGCGCCCACCATGAGACCCCTCCCTCGCTTCCCCAGTCGACCCGGCCTCAATTATCCTCGCTTGCGGGACAATAGGCTAGCGTCCTGCAGCTGGCGGCAGGGCGGAGCAATCGCAATTGAAAACAAAAGGGGCCGCTCGATGCGGCCCCTCGTGAGATCGATGGCAAGTGCCTTCCGGCGGACAAATCCCTTGGCCCGCCTGGAGCCGATCAGCTTAGGCTCTGGTGGAGGCTGCTCCAACGCAGGCGTGACCGAGCTACAGCGTTCCTGCCGCTATCAAAGATCCCACTCGACATTGGATCACCTCCTTTCCGATGGTTGCGATTCTCGCGCAGTGTAGCACGCACGCCGGAGTTGGGAAGGGGAGTTGGCACGGGGAGTTGGGACGGGGCCACGCGCCAATCCGCAGCCGCCCGGGGGGCGCGCGACTTTTCGCCCCGGCGATCTGTCCACCGGGGCACGACCTTACTCCTGCCAGGGACTGACGCTGTCAGCCGGGCCGCACTTGTTGGCCGGCTCGCTGCACGATCGGCCGGGGCTGCGGCATGGTGGCAACGGGCGACCCGTCAAGTTCGAGGTTCAGTTCGGAGGCATCGGCGGGCCGCTTGCAGCGACCGTCGAACTCGGCGCCCTGCTCGATCGCCAGCGACATGTGATGAATATCGCCCTCGACGCGGGACGATGCTTGCAATGTCACCGTCATGCCGCGGATCACGCCGGAGATGGTGCCGCGCACGATGACGCGTTCGGCCGCAACCGTGCCGGTCACCCTGCCTTTCTCGCCAATGATCACCTCGGTGCCGCGTACGTCGCCTTCGACCTCACCGTCGACCTGCAGGGTCCCTTGACTGATGATCTTTAGACCCTGACCGATGATTTTCAGATCGTTGCTGATCACGGATTTGGTCGACATATCCGTCACGGGCGGTCGGCGTTGCACATTGAGGCCGAGACTGTTGTTCATCGGCTCGAGCGGTTTGGGCTCCGAAGCCGAGCTACGCGTAAACATGAAAGCCCCCGGGGTGATGACACAGAAATGAGCTAGCGCGCAATCACAACAGTGCGAGATGGTCGAATTATGTCCGCGCCGCAACAGCCTGCAAAGTCTTGCTGCGAATGGCAAGCGCCATTGTTGCCGGACGCCGCCGGCCTGCCGCTGCCCATAAATATTGCGGTGCGAACGCCGGGGCTTGCGCGTATACCAAGGATGGTCGCAGGTTAATTCATTGGACCTGTGCGCAACCGCTTCCCGGGGGATGGTCATGCACTTAGCAAGAACGATTGCGGCTGCAGGGATCCTGTACGCCATCACAGGCTTGTCGGCCCAGGCGGCCCAGCCGTGCGCCAACGCGAACGGCCTTGGGGTTGCGCGCACGGTGGAAATAGACACCACGGGCGGCCCCGGTTTCGGCATGGAACAATACAAGATGCACGACTTCCTGTTGCTCAAGGAAGTGGTGCTCACCTTCGACGATGGGCCGTGGCCGGAGCATACCCGCGCGGTGCTGGCGGCCCTAGCCCATCATTGCAGCAAAGCAACTTTCTTCCCGATCGGCAAACACGCGCTTTGGCATCCGGAGATCTTGAAGGAGGTGGCCGCTGCTGGACACAGCATCGGTAGCCATACCTGGTCGCACGCCAACATCGGTAAGGTGAAAGGTGAAAAGGCGACCGAGGAAATCGAGAAAGGATTCAGCGCGGTGGCGGTGGCTCTCGGTGCCCCCCCTTCTCCCTTCTTCCGTTTTCCGTTCCTCAGCGACCCGAAGGACCAGCTCGCCTATCTGGGCACCCGCAATGTGGCCATCTTCTCCCACGATCTCGACAGCTTCGACTTCAAGATGCGCAGGCCCGAGGATGTCGTGAAATCAGTGATGGTCAAACTCGACAAGAAGGGCAAGGGCATCATCCTGATGCACGACTTTCAGCAGGCCACCGCCAAAGCGCTCCCTGATCTGCTCGAGCAATTGAAAGCCAAGGGCTACAAGGTCGTCCATACCAAGGCCAAGTCGGTTGTGACGACACTGGCGCGTTGGGACGAGGCGGTCAAAAGTGAGATCAAAGGGGCCGCGGTTGGTCCCGAGCGGCCAACCTCGAGTGTGGTACGCACGGTCGATGAGGTTGCGCCCGCCGCGCTTGCGAAGCCCGGTACGCCGCAAGCCGCGTCCGGTGCTACTAAGTAGCCCGTCGCAGTCGGGTTCGATCGCAGCGCTGATCAAGAGGAGGGGCGTCGGCGCATGGCAGGTGGGACCTGGGCCACGGATGTTCTGCGCTTCTGGTTCGAGGAAACAGCGCCCGATCAATGGTTCAAGAAGGACGATAGCCTTCGATCAGTCCGTGCGCGCACACTTCCGGCAAACTCATGAGCATGTTGCGAGCCTCAGCCGCGAAGACTGTTCGACCGATCCGGACACGGCACTTGCCGCGATCATCGTCCTGGATCAATTCTCACGCAACATGTTCCGTGGCACGACGCGCGCGTTTGCAAGCGACCCGCAGGCTCTGCGCATCGCAGAGACGGCAATTGCCAACGGCTTTGATCGGCAAGTCTCCGCTCGCGTCCGCCTGTTTTTCTATCTGCCCTTCGAACACGCCGAGGATGGCGAAGCGCAGGCACGCTCGGTCGCGCTCATCACCGCATTGGCCGACCCCGAGCTGGTGAAGTGGGCCGAGGCCCACAAGGCGGTCATCGACCGCTTCGGTCGCTTTCCGCATCGCAACGCCATTCTCGGGCGAACCTCGACGCTGCAGGAACTCGAGTTCCTGCAGCTGCCGGGGAGTGCGTTCTGATCACCCTACCAGCGCACCTCGAGATTAATGAAGGGCGCGCGGACCTGCAGCTGGCGGCCATCGGCATCGACGTTGACGCTGCTGTAGGGGGCACGCACATGCACCCTGCCCCGCTCCTTGTCGATCCGGATGTCGGCTTGAGGGGCGGTCACACTCAAGTCGGGGCGCGCAGGCGGTTGCTGCGGCTGATCGGGGTTGGTCGCCGCCGGCGGATCCTGCTCGGTCACCTGCGCCCGACCAGTGCCAGACATGACAAGGTCACCGGCAAGCAAGGCAATTGCCAATCCGCAAGCGACAAGTGCCGTTTTCAACATCAGTGCCCTCGGATGTTCCAATTATCGCACAATTCAAAATGGTGCGGCGATCGCGGCCCACCAGCGCGGCTGCATGTCGCGGGCAGCGGCAGGCCGCGTTGGCTCCCGGCCAGCACCAGCCTCAAGCCGATACGGTACTGCTGACCGCCACCGGTGGCGGATGGCGCAGCGTCTGATAGACGACGCAATAGCGTTCGGTCAGCTTCATCAGCGTCGCGCGCTGTTCCTCGCTCAGGTCGCCGTCGATTTCAAAGGTCAGACGAATGTCGCGAAAGCCGACCGGCGCCTCCTTCGCGACACCCAGCGTTCCCCGGAAATCGAGGTCACCCTCCGCACGGATGCGCGCGTCGCGCACCGTGAGCTGCAGCGCCGTTGCCACCGCGTTGAGTGTGACGCCGGCGCAGGCCACCAGCGCTTCCAGCAGCATGTCGCCGGAACAGGCGTGCAGGCCGGTGCCGCCGGTCGCGGGGTGCAGGCCCGCCTCAACCAAGGCCTTACCCGTTTGGACCGAGCAGGTCACGCCCTCGCCGATGTGTCCTTCCGCCTTCAGGGTGATGACGGCGCTATCGGGCTCATCACGATATTTCTCCTTCAGCGGGGCCTGCAGCGCTTTCAAGGCGGTGGCGTCCATCTGCGATCTCCACGGCTCGTTCGCGACGCTTTCGTTCATAGAGCGTTCATAGCATGTCATCGTCACGGCGCCACCTGACAAGGCGGCATGCAGCGCGCACGGCGCTTGCGGGCGGCTGCCGTCCGGTTCATGCTTTTGTCCGTGCCGCGCACAACTTGCGTCGGGCCGAGACGCGGACAACGGCGGAACTGGCAGGATAACGCAACGACCGGAACCGACGCTACAAACAAAGGGTGCGGCGCATGTCCGCTTCAGTTGCCAGCCTCCCTGCGGCCGTCCCCATCAAGGGCAGGCGCTTTCTCATTGTCGGCGGCGCAAGCCTGGTCGGGTCCGCCAGCGCGGAGCTGTTGCTGGATGCCGGCGCCGCCGCGGTGGTGGTCCTCGACAACCTCTCGCAAGGATCACTGGCCGCGCTCAAGCACCTTGAGGACAATCCGCGCCTCAAGATGGTGCCGGGGGACGTCATGCGTCTGCCACAACTGATCGCAGCGATGCGCGATATCGACGGCGTCCTGCACCTTGCAGCGCTGATGTCGCTGAGCATGGATCGTGACCCTTGGACCGGACTCGACGTCAATATTCGCGGCACGCAAAACGTCATCGAGGCCTGTTGCATCAGCGGCACAAAAAAGCTCGTGGTGGCCTCTTCGAGTGCGGCCTACGGCTACGGGCCAGGCATCATCAGGCAAGCTGGTCGAGACCACGCCTTTCCATTCGGCCAATGCGCCGCCGGCCGCCATCCTGTACGGTGCGAGCAAGATCATCGGCGAGCAACTCTGCCGCGACGCCCACCGCAAGCGCGGTCTCCATTACGTCATCGTCCGCTATGCAACCGTGTACGGGGAGCGCCAGCACTACCGCGCCGCCAATGCACTCTATATCATCGAGACGCACGACCGCGTGCGTCGAGACCAGCGGCCGCGCGTGATTGGAGATGGCTCGGAAGTCAAGCATTTCGTGCATGTCAGCGATGTGGCGCGCGCCAACGCAGCGGCCTTTGCAGCACCGGCAACCGACATCGCCGTCAATATCTCTGGGCCGAGGCCGACGACCACGCTCGAGATTGTGCGCCTCGTCACCGAGCTGGCTGGCAAGCGGCTGGAGCCTGAGCACGTGGACCCCGACCCCGGCAGCGTGCGGTTGACCTCCGGCGGTGACTGGTCGCTCGAGCATGGCCTGGCGCAACAGGTGCTTGGTTGGCAGCCGCAGATCGATATGCGCGAGGGCATCCGCCGCCTGATTGCCTGGCGCGAAGCAGCAGCGAGCTAGCGCGCGCCAGGAACGCCTCAAGGCAAGGGACCGCGAGCCGTTGTTTGCCTGCAACCTTCGGGCGCAAAACAATGGCTGAACCTGCGAATGGCCTTGTCATCCCGCCGTGGCATGGGAACGTGGTGGCTCATGCGTGATTCGCGCTTTGGGGGCGATAATGAGAACGATGCGGCTGTTGGTCTTGGGGGCTGCCATATACGTCAGCGGCAGTTTGCTCGTGCGGGCCGATGGTACAGCTTCCCGTCCCTACTACACGCCTTACGCCTGCACTACCTGCGATGCCGTTTATCTGGGCTATGACTGGAGCGGCTTTTACGCCGGCGTTCACGCCGGGGTGGTTTTCGCGGCCAGCGAGTGGGACCTGCTCGAGCCGGGCACGGACGAGCATACCGCTACCGGTTTCGCCGGGGGTGTGCAGATCGGCTACCAGAAACAATGGGGCAACATGGTTGCCGGCGTGGAAATCTCCTATACTGCGACCGATGCCGACGTGAGCTCTCAGACCACCTTCCTTGCTGCCCGGCGGCGCAGTCGACCGAAGTCAGCAATCTTCTTCTTGTGACCGGGCGCCTCGGATACGCCAACGACAACTTGCTGGCATACCTGAAAGCCGGCTACGCCAGTGCGGATGTTGATTTCGGTTTTACGATCGCGGCCCCGCCGACGTCCGGCTCCTCCAGCGAGCGGGAACACGGCTGGACGGCGGGAGCGGGCCTCGAGTATGCCATCCGCGACAACATCATCTTGGGCCTAGAGTACAATTACGTTCGCTTGAACGCCGACGAGCGCGTGCTGGCGCCCTCACCGGTCGCCTCCATCGCTGCTGACATAGACATACAAACTATCCTGGCTCGCCTGAGCTTCAAATTCGGCGCTCGCTCGGAAGCAGCCGTGAAGTGAGCGGTCAAGGGCAACCCTGCCTGCTCTATGCTGCTCGCGATCCCCAACCCCCGTGCATGACTAGTCCTGTTTGCGGTTCGTCTCCAGCTTGGCCTTGTAGCGCCGCCAGACGGCGGAGATGAGATCAGAGTAGTCATCCGTCCAGGGTCGCAGCTGCGGACGATCGAGACGGCGGGCTCGGTGCCAGGCCAAGGCCGGCGCCAGCACATCGGCATGGCGGGCAATCAGCACAACTTGCGAAGCCAGCGCGCCGGAGCCGCGTTGGCCTTCGACATAAACGCCGGTGACACCGGTCACGGCCAACAGATTGGCCTCGAGCACGGGCGGCAGGTCAAGGTTCTGGTTGGATACGTGCAGCGCCAAGATGCCGCGCTCGGAGAGCTTGCTGAGGTAAAGCTTCAGAGCCTCGACCGTGATGAGGTGGATTGGAATCGCGTCCGAAGAAAACGCATCGATCAGCAGATAAGCGAACGCACCATCGTTCTCCCTGGCGAGCGTCAGGCGCGCATCGCCAAGCACGATGTCGGGCTCGGGCAGACACCTGGAGAAATAGCGAAAAAGCGAAGGCGTGGTGGCGATGTGCACCACCGCCGGATCGATCTCATAAAAGCGCCAGCGCTCGCCGGGCGCCGCATAGCACGCCATCGCCCCCGTGCCCAATCCGACAATGCCGATACGTGAGGGGCCTGCTCCTGCCGCCGCGCGTGCCAATTGCAGGCTCTGCGCCAGGGGACCGGTCGGATGATAGTAGGCGAGCGGCGTCGGCCGCGAGAGCAGGGCCGTCCCCGAGCGGTTCTGTTGGATGCCGTGCACCGTGGTACCGTGCAACAGCAGCCGATAGCCACCGCCTGCCGTATCGAGCACGCGATGCGTGCCGAAAAAACTGCGTGTCGTGTAGATGGGGGCGGACGCCGACGGCAAGGCGGCAGAGGCGACAATCATCGCCGCCAGTGCCGCCGTCGCCACCCGCGCCCAGCGCATGGCGGCCACAACGACGAGCCCGAGCGCGCAAACCACCTGCAGACGCAGGTCAGCGTGCGCCTGCAACAGGACTTCACTGGCCAGCAGCAGGTTGAACAGGAAAATGCCAACCACCGCCGTGGCGGTCATCAGGCCCAGTTGCACAATGCCGCGCCCCGTTCCCAGCGTGCGCCACACCTTCGGGTGGCCAAGCATGCCCAAGCCCAGCAGCAACGGAAACTCCAAGGTACCCGGGAACACGAGCGGGGCGAGGATGGCGGCAAATACGCCGCCCAGCACACCACCGAACGAGATGCAAAGGTAATAGTCGGTCAGCTGCTGCGCCTCGGGTCGGTGTTTGTAAAGCTGGGCGTGACAGACGAGGCACGTGATCACGAACGCCAGCATCCCGACCAGGGCAGAGACGGCCCAGCTGTAGTCTCCCTTCCACTCGTAAGCCGCCACCGCGCCCGCTGCCAGCAGCGGCTGCAGGCCGAGTAACACGCCCGCAGGGATGAAGGCGCGCTTGCGGAATACGGCGATGAAAGTCGCAAGATAGAGTGCGAGCGGCAGGGCCCAAAGAAGCGGTGCCGACGCAAGATCGGTCGTCAGGTATGTGGTGTAGGCAACGAGCAGGCCGGATGGCACGAACGACAAGAATATCCAAGCCATCCGCTGCTCCCAGCTTGGCGGCCGCGCCGCCATCTGGCTGCTTTTGTCACTCGGCCACGCAAACGCTTGGCGCTCCTGGCTGAGCACGGCCAGCCCGCAGCCGATGATGGCAAAGCCAAGCGCCAGAAAGCTCCAGCGCCACGCGTTGCTCTGCAGTGACAGCCCGAGCAGCGGTTCAATGAGGGTCGGATACGCCAGCAGCGCGATCAGGCTACCGGCGTTGCTCGCGCTGTAAAGAAAATAGGGATCGGCACTGCGTCGATGCCCGAGCCGGGCAAACCACAGTTGCAGCAAGGGTGCGCTGGCCGACAAAGTAAAGAACGGCAGGCCGGACACCATACTGAGCATGGCCAGTAGCCACAAGTATGGGCTCCCCTGGGGCGGCTCGAGGTCGCTCGGCAAGCGGATCGGCAGCGCAGCAAAGGCAGCGAGCAGCAGGCTAGCATGCACAACGAGCATCCAGCGCGGGCGCAGCTTGCTGCCCAGGAGATGGGCGTAGGCATAGCCGCCCAGCAGCAGCGCCTGAAAAAAGCACAGCGAAACCGCCCAGGTCGCCGGTGCGCCGCCCAAAACCGGCAGCAGCATCTTGGCAACCATCGGCTGCACGGAAAACAGGAGCAGTGCGCTCAGACCAAGCGTAGCCGCAAAGGCAATCAACATCAGCTGTCCGCCGACCTCAGCCCGGGACGCCGGAACGGGTACGCGCATCGGCTTAGCCTTTCGGCCGCGTGTCGATCACCCGGCGTGCCTTTCCCTGGCTACGCTCGACGCCGCCCGGATCGGCGATGGTGACGGTGGCCGTCACGCCGATCAGGCTTTTGATGCGGTTGCGCAGCGCTGCGGCCAGCGTCATGCGGGCATCCGCGTCGGCACCCGGCATGGCTTCCACCAACACCTCCATCTCATCGAGACGCCGCTCGCGCCGCAGCAGGATCTGATAGTGCGGTGCCAGGCCGCCGAGCTTGAGGATTTGTTCTTCGATCTGGCTCGGAAAGACGTTTACGCCGCGCACAATCAGCATATCGTCGGAGCGACCGGTCACCTTCTCTATGCGTCGCATCGTGCGCGCCGTGCCGGGCAGCAGTCGGGTCAGATCACGCGTGCGGTAACGCACCACTGGCATCGCCTGCTTGCTGAGGGTGGTGAAGACGAGCTCGCCGTGCTCGCCATCCGGCAAGACCTCACCGCTAATCGGATCGATGATCTCCGGATAAAAGTGGTCCTCCCAGATATGCAGACCATCTTTGGTTTCGATGCACTCACTGGCGACGCCCGGCCCCATCACCTCCGATAGCCCATAGATGTCGACGGCATGCATATCGCAGGCCTGCTCGATCTCATGACGCATATTATTGGTCCAGGGCTCTGCCCCGAAGATGCCGACCTTCAGCGAGGTCTGGCGCGGATCGACGCCCTGCAGTCGGAACTCATCGAGTATGGCCAGCATGTACGACGGGGTGACGGTGATGATGTCGGGCTTGAAGTCGGCAATGAGCTGCACCTGACGCGCCGTCATGCCGCCGGAGACCGGCACCACGGTCACGCCTAGCCTCTCCGCGCCGTAGTGCAGGCCCAGACCACCAGTGAAGAGGCCATAGCCGTAGGCGTTGTGCAGCCTCATGCCGGGCCGGCCGCCTGCAGCGCGGATCGAGCGGGCAACCAGGCCGGCCCAGGTATCGATGTCGGCCTGCGTATAGCCGACCACGGTCGGTTTGCCGGTCGTGCCCGAAGAGGCATGGATACGCGCGATATGGTCTTGCGGCACCGCGAACAAGCCAAAGGGGTAGTTGGCGCGCAGATCAGCCTTGGTGGTGAACGGAAACTTGGCAAGGTCGGTGAGCGACCTCAGATCGGCGGGCCCAACGCCGCTGGCGTCGAAGGCCGAACGGTAGTGCGGGACGTTGTCATAAACCTGGCGCAACGTTTGCTGCAGTCGCTCGAGCTGCAGGCTGGCGATCTGATCGCGCGAGGCCGTTTCGATCGGCTCGAGATCGGACTTGCGCGGTGTTAAGTCGAGCACCTGCCCTCTCCTGTTTTACCGGGTGGCCACGCTCAAGATCGTTGCTGCTGACATGAAAGTGCCGGCTCAGTTCGCAACCCAGTTCACGCCAAGACCGCCGTCGCACCCACAGCGCCGCGTCCAGCATGTGGCGGTTCGACGACATTGGCGTGGCTGGCGGCCCCCGCCAACACAGCGGTAACGGTGGTCGTGAGTGGTCCGGCGCGCATGCTCGATTTATCCACTACGGGGAAGCATCGAGCAGGCTGCTGGGCAGCGTCCGTGCGTGGCCCCTGAACTCGGCGATGACCGTTCCTGCCTCGTCCCGCACCGTAACGTCGTAAATGCCGCCACGTTCCGCACGATGCCGTTCGGTCGCCTCAGCCAGCAGGCGCATGCCAAGCCGCGCCGGCGCCAGAAAGGTGACGCTGCATTGCTGCGCAACTGACCTAAGGCCGTACGAATTGCTGGCGAACGCCAGGGCGCTATCTGCCAGCGTGAAAACGAACCCGCCGTGTCCGAGGCCGTGACCATTGACCATGCGCTCGGTCAGCAGCATGGCGAGCTTCGCACGTCCGGGGGCCACTTCCAGAACTTCCATGCCGAGACCTTGGCTTGCCTTGTCTTCGGCCCACATGGCTTGCGCGCTCAGCCGGGCAATTGCCGCCGCATCCCGCGTCATGCCTTTCTCCCGCTGAAATTTGGCGCACGCTTCTGCAGGAAGGCATTTATGCCCTCCGCGCAGTCGGGCGATGCGCCAGCCCGTTTTTGCAACTCGCGCTCGAGATCAAGCTGCGTTGCCAGCGTGTTGACGCTTGCAGCGGCGAGCGCGCGCTTGGTGAGGGCCAGAGCATACGTGGCGGCGGCAGCCAGTCGGTCTGCCACCGCTGCCACTTCCGCGGCCAGCTTATCGTCGTCCACCACCTTCCAGATCAAGCCCCAGGCTTCGGCCTGCTCGGCCGGCAGGGGCTCAGCAAGCATGGCCAGCCCCCGGGCGCGCGCGGGGCCGACCAGCCGCGGCAGGTTCCAGGTCCCGCCGGCGTCCGGGATCAGGCCGATGCGCGCGAAGGCCTGCAAAAAACTGGCGCTGCGCGCGGCAAAGACCAAATCGCACGCCAGCGCCACATTGGCGCCGGCTCCGGCCGCAATACCGTTCACGGCAGCGATCACCGGCTTGGGCATGGTGGTGATGAGCTTGATGAGCGGATTGTAGGCAACCTCGAGCAGGTCGGCCGCGTCGGGCGTATCGGTTTGCTTGCCCCGCTGGGTATCCGACAGGTCCTGCCCCGCGCAAAATGCCCGGCCGACGCCGGTGAGGACGACAACGCGGCAGGTTGCATCGGCGGCCCCGGCCTCGAGTGCCGCGCGCAACTCGGTATGCATGGCGCGCGTAAAGGCGTTGAGCTTGTCGGGCCGGTTGAGGGCTAGCCGCAGCACGCCACCTATGCGCGTCTTCACGACAGTCGTTTCGCTCACGGGCGGTCTCCTCTCAGCTGTCCAATTGCTGTTCTAGCCCAGCCACGCGGCGCCTCAAACCGAGACCCTGTGGTGAAGCCTTGTGCAGGGGGTGTCGCGTCCCTTGCCGGAGTGGCTTGGAATGGTGGGGGCGGTTGTTTATAGTGCCGACCGTTAGGAGACCGAGGGGCTAGCATTCTTCACCAGGCCAGGTTTGTGATGCCCCACCGTAATCGCCAGCGCGGCTTGCGGCCTTGGCGAGATTGACGGATTTGCATCGGCAAGAGCCGGGATCCTGGGGGCCAATTCGGCATGAAATGCAACTGCCAGCGATGGATTTGGGGCATTGTACCCCTTTTTATCCTGTGCTGGTTCAGCGTCCATTTCGAGCGCGGCCGGATCGAGCAGGATCTGGCTGAACGGGCCGGCTCGGCCTTGACGCATAGTGGCTTTAGCTGGGCGGTGGCGGCGGTTGAAGGCCGAGATGTTGTGTTGTCCGGCCGGGCTCCCGATGAGGACGAACCCGGCAAGGCATCCGAGCTGCTGCGCAGCACCTGGGGGGTCCGTCTCGTTGACAGCCGCGTGGCCTTGCTCGAACGCGCGGAAAACTACATGTGGGCGGCGAGCCGGCGCGGCCAGCGTATCCGTCTCACCGGCTATGCGCCGAGCGTTGCGACGCGGCAGGTCATCATTGGCGTGGCGAGAGCCAATTTTCCCGGCTTTGAAATTGTTGATCGCACCCGTCTTGCGCGAGGTGTGCCGCCGCTCGACACCTGGCTCGCTGGCATCAGTTTCGGCTTGCGACAGCTGACATCACTCAAACGCGGCGATGTGCGCCTCGATGGTCTAAATATGACGGTGGCAGGTGAGGCCGAAGATCTCAGCGAATATCGCTCGGTCAGAACCGCGCTGGCCGGCGGGCTGCCGAAGGCCATCAAGCTCACCAACAATCTTGTCGCTGCCCCGAGCGTCAGCCCGCACACCTGGTCCGCCCAGCTGGAAGGGGGCCAAGTGATGCTGTCCGGCCACGCGCCGGACGAGGGCGCGGCATCGCAACTTCTAGCGCTCATCAGGAGCACGGCACCCGGTTTCACGATCGACAATCGCATGCAGCCGGCCGGCGGTGCCCCCGCAGGCTGGAGCGGGGCGGCGGCCGCCGGCCTGCGGGTCCTTCTCGCGCTCAAGAACGGCAGCGCCGAATTGAAGGATGCGACACTGACCTTGTCCGGCTTGGCCGCCGATGAAGCGGATTTGCAAGCAGTCCGCACGGCGCTGCGCGCCGATCTGCCCGAACCGTTCAAGCTTGCCGATCACATTAAGTCCCCCGCGCTGCTGATCCTGCCGCCAACGCCACCCTTGCCAGCGCTGCCCGCGGAATTGCTGCCCCCGCCGCTCGCGCCGCAGCCGGCCGAACCATTGGTTGCCGTTGCGCCGAGTGAACCATTGCTGCCTCCCCTGCCCGCCCCACCCCCCCTGCCCGCCGAGCTGTCGGCGCCGGCCGGCGCCATCCAGCTGGCATCCCAGGAGACGCCGCTCAGCCCTGCCCCTGCGCCGGGCGGCTTACCCGCCGGCCCCGCCGAGGTCACCGCGCCAACCCTTGCACCGGCGCAAGCCGCACCCATCGCCACCCAATCCCTCCCCTCCCAACCGGTTCTGGAACCGGTGCTACCAGCGCTTGAGATCGTGCCGGCCGTAGACGTGACTGCCGTGGCACTGGCCAGCGCCTGTCAGGACAGGCTGACGCACATGGCCAAGACCGGTCCGATCCTGTTCCGCGTCGGCAGCGCCGAACTCGACCGTGCCAGCGTTGCGGTGCTCGACGGCGTTGCTGGTGCTGCGAGAAGCTGTCCGGGACTGCTGATCGAGATCGCAGGCCACGCCAGCGCGGAGGGCGGCGGAGACAGAAATCAGCAGCTTTCCATCGCTCGCGCCCGATCCGTGCTGGCCTACCTGGTCAAGGCCGGCATCGCGCAGGAGCGCCTGGAGGCGGTCGGCTATGGCGCGGCGCGACCGGTCGCGCCTAACGATCGCCATTCGAACATGTCTCGCAATCGGCGCATCGAGTTCGTGGTTCGCCGGCACTAGCCCAGCAAGGCCGTCCAGCCCGAGGTTGCAGTATGGATTATCTCGCCTACAAACTCGCCTGGTGGCTACTGGCTGCGTTTGCGCTCGGTGTTTGCGTTGGCTGGTTTTCCTGTGGTCGGCCGCACGCTGTCGAAGATGAGCCGCAAGCCTGAGGCCTGACTTGGGTCGTCTGGGAACTGGATCATGTTGGCGTTAGGTCTGCAGACCGTTTTACTGATGAGCGCAGCCTACTGTCTCGGCGCCGCGCTTGCCTGCTGCGTACGCCGTCTGTTTTTTTTCAGCCCCGCGCGCGTGCCGCTTCGCGCCGAGCGGCGCGTCGAGCCGCTGCCGCAGACAGATGCTGACCTGGTGGGGAGCAGGCGCTTCGTGCGGGCCGAGGATGCGGCGCCCACCCGGCCGCCGGCAGCCTCTGCGGCCCAAGCAGCTGTGCTGCCGGTCGACGGCGCCGACCACGACCTTGAGCGCATTCACGGCATCGATGCGCCAACCGCGGCCGCCCTCCGCCAGCTTGGTATCCGCCGCTACGATGACATCAGCCGGTGGCTGCGCGCCGACCTGGAACGGGTCGCGCAGGCGGTGGCGATCAAACGCAGCCGCATCAATCGCGAAAATTGGATCGAGCAGGCCCAGATCCTCGCCAGCGGTGGCGCGACGCATCATGCCCGACGTCGAGCCCGCGGTGAGACCGCAAGCGCCAGCCCGACAGCCGATCAGGGCGAACGGCGCAAGCTGGTGCGGCAGCCGCCACCACCGACCGCGCCAGCGCGCCGGGCCGAGACCATCGCGCCGGCTGCTACGGCGCCGGGGACGATTGCCGCCGCCCCGCCAGCTCCTAGGGCTCCGGTGCGCGCGCAACCCCCCGCCGTTTCTGCGCCCGCGGTCTTCGGCGTCGTCGACCCACCCAGGGTATCGGAGCGAGCAGCCTTCGCGCGGGTCGCCCCGGCGGGCTCGCCTGCCGCCGCGGCGGTCGTCAGGCCCGCGGCGGCGCAGCACATCGCGCCCCTGGCGGGCGCCGCCCCGGCCGCCACCAGCGGCCCCGCCGCAGCGCAGGCGCCAGCTCCCAGTGCGCTCGAGCCGGCCAAGCCCGTTCGGCCGCACCCCCCGGCCGCCGCCGACAACTTGCTACGCATCCGCGGCATCGACGCGCAGGCGGCAGAGGAGCTGATGGCGGCGGGCATCAGGCGCTACCAGCAGATCGCAACCTGGTCGGCAACAGACGTCGATCGTTTTGCACGCCAGCTCGCAACCGGTGGGCGCATCGCCCGTGAGAATTGGATCGAACAGGCGCAGATCCTGAGCAAGGGCGGCGATACCGCATTCTCGCGAGCCTTCGATCGCCCGGCGCGCGCCGACCCGTCGGGCCCCCCCGCCGATGCCGATCGCGCCGACGCGGCCAGGCGGCCGCCTGCAGCTAAAGCGGCCGACGAGCTGCCGACAAGGCCTGTGTCCCTCGGCGCCTTGAGGTCCGTGCGCTCGCAGGCCTATCAGAATCCGGAACCGGGTCCCGAAGCCGCGCATCGTGTCGGATCGCACAATCGGGTGGTGCGTACGTTGCCGCCGCAGGACCTCAAGCGAATTCGTGGCATCGGCGTATTGATCGAGAAGCGTTTGAATGCCATGCAGATCGCCACCTACGAGCAGATTGCCAACTGGACGGCAGAAGACATCGAGCGCGTCAGCCGCACGCTCGACTTCAAGGGTAGAATCGAACGCGAAAATTGGGTGGAGCAGGCACGTATCCTTGCCTCGGGCGGCGCGACCGAGTTCTCCCGTCGCCTCGATCGCGGCGACGTGGAGCCCGGTCGCTATAGGCCGTAGGCGGAACCCTTGGCCAGACGCAGCAAGAACATTCTCTTCATCATGTGCGACCAGTTGCGCTGGGATTATCTGTCCTGCGCCGGTCATCCCACACTCGCTACCCCCAATATCGATGCATTGGCTGGCAAAGGCGTGCGCTTCACGCGAGCCTATGTGCAGTCGCCGGTGTGTGGCGCATCACGCATGAGTTTCTATACGGGCAGGTACGTGCAGTCGCATGGTGCGGTGTGGAACGGCGTCCCGCTCAAGGTCGGTGAGATGACGCTTGGCGACTATCTGCGACCGCTCGGGCTGCGCACGGCACTGGTCGGCAAAACGCATATGCGCGCCGATGTCGAAGGCATGCAGCGTCTCGGCATCGATCCCAACTCTACGATTGGCGTGCGGGTGGCGGAATGCGGCTTTGATCCTTACGAGCGCGACGATGGCCTGCACGGTATTGGACCCGATGGGCGTTATGACCCACGCATTCCAGACTACAATCGCTATCTCAACGACAAGGGCTATGCCGGCGACAATCCCTGGCATGACTGGGCCAATGCCGCTGCCGGCGAGGGCAACCAGCTCGCCTCCGGCTGGGCCATGCGCAACGCCGGCAAGCCGGCTCGCGTGCGCGAGGAGGACGCCGAGACGCCCTACATGACCCGGCGGGCCATCGACTTCATGCGCGAGGCCGCCGACACGCCCTGGTGCCTGCATCTTTCCTACATCAAGCCGCACTGGCCCTATATCGCGCCGGCGCCCTATCACGCGATGTATGCCGCCAAGGATGTCTTGCCCGCCGTGCGCTCCGAACAGGAGCGTGCGGATCCACACCCGGTCTATCGCGAATTCATGAACCTCAACGTCAGCAAGGCATTCTCGCGCAATGAGGTCCGCGCTGCCGTCATCCCGGTCTACATGGGCCTGATTAAGCAGATTGACGACCAGATCGGCGTGCTATTGCGCTTCATGGAAGAGGCCGGCCTCTTCGACAATACGCTGATCGTGTTTACGTCCGACCATGGCGATTATCTGGGCGATCACTGGTTGGGCGAGAAGGACTTGTTTCATGAACCCTCGGTCAAGGTGCCACTGATTGTCTACGATCCATCGACGCAGGCAGACCCGGCGCGCGGCACGGTCTGTGATGCGCTGGTCGAGAGCATCGATCTGGCACCGACCTTCCTCGACGCCGTGGGGGCGGATTGCAGGCAGCAATCACACCGACTGGAGGGGCGCTCGTTGCTTGCCTGGCTGCACGGCACAGCTCCCTCACAATGGCGCCAATTCGTCATCAGCGAATACAACTACGCGTCACTGCCTGTTGCCGAGAAGCTCCGCATCGCTCCGCGTGATGCCTGCCTGTTCATGATCGCGGACCGGCGCTGGAAGTACATCCATGCGCCCGGCTTCCGGCCAATGCTGTTTGACCTTGCGGCTGACCCCAACGAGTTGCGCGACCTTGGCGCGGACCCGTCCTTGGCCGGGGAACGGCACAGGCTGGCTGGCGCGCTCGCCAGCTGGGGACTGCGTGCATCGCAGCGCACCACCCGGTCGGAGGAAGAGATCGTTGCGGCGCGCGGCACCTCGCAGCGACGCGGCATTCTGATCGGCGTCTGGGACGAGCGGGAGGTGCCGGCCGAACTATGGAGCAAGTACCTGGGCGAGGACGCCTAAGGTCCTTTCCGCCAGCGCGCTCAAGCAGCGGCAACCCCCGCCGCCGAACGGCCTAGCAAAGACCCCAGTCCGCTAAAAACGACGTTTCCGCCACATTCCTCAACAAAGCCTTTCCTGCCCAGCCGGCAGGCACCGCACCACAGTTGACGGCAGCCGGGCGCCGCAGGCGATCGGGCCCGCCCGTTGCGCCATGACCTTGCCATGGCATGAACGAACGGTTGCCGCGCCGCCCCCGCCGGCGCCCGCTCGCCCACGCCCTTGGCTTTTCGCCGCGGGTTAGTCGGCCGTTAGGACTCTCGCCGCATCATGCCGACAGCAGCTTTGGTCCTGTCGGAGAGTAGGGCGTATGGCCGACGTCAGCATTGTCTTGCCATGCCTGAATGAACGGCAGGCGCTCGGGCATTGTGTTGGGGTCGCGCGCCAGGCGCTCGCCGTCCTCAAAGCGCGGCACGGTCTGACGGGCGAGATTGTGGTCGCCGACAACGGCAGCTGCGATGGCAGCCAAGACCTGGCACTGTCCTTGGGTGCGCGCCTGGTGACGGTGCCAGCGCCGGGTTACGGCGCCGCACTGCGCGGCGGCTTTGCGGCGGCACGTGGGCGTTTCCTGGTGATGGGCGATGCCGACGGTTCCTATGACTTCCTCGAGGCAGTGCCGATGGTCGAGGCGCTGCTTGGGGGGGCTGACATCTGCATGGGCTCGCGCTTCAAGGGAGCCATCCTGCCGGGCGCGATGCCGTGGAAGAATCGCTATCTCGGCAACCCGGTCCTGACCGGTCTGCTTAATCTGCTGTTTCGCTGCAACGTGGATGACGCCCATTGCGGCCTGCGCGCCTTGACCAAGCCGTGCTTTGAAAGTTTGCGCTTGGATGGATCGGGAATGGAATTCGCCAGCGAGATGTTGATCAAGGCCGTCTTGCTGGAGCAACAGATCGCTGAAGTCGCGGTGACGCTTCGGCCTGACCTGCGCGGGCGGCCGCCGCATTTGCGCCCCTGGCGGGATGGCTGGCGGCATCTGCGTTACCTCTTGATGCTGAGCCCCTTCTGGCTGTTTGGTATTCCGGCCGGGATCTGCGTTGCCTTTGCGACCGCTCTGCTGATGACGATGTCGGTTGCCTCGCTGGCCGGCGTCGAGATCACCCGCTTTGGTAACTACTGGGCGGTGCTGGCGGGCTCCCTGCTAACACTCGGACACATGGGCATGATCCTGGCCTTGGCGGGCCAGCTGTACGGTATACGCGAACACTATCGCCGCGCCCCCGCCTGGCTCGCGCCGCTGGCCGCCTGGTTTACCCTGGAAGCCATGCTGCTCGCCGGCTTGGCTTCGATGCTGGTCGGGCTGTCGGTGCTGACTGCGGTGCTGGCGCATTGGACGGCGCACAATCTACAACCGATTGCCAGCGTCTTTCCCGCCGTTCTCGGCACCTGCGCCCTCGCGATCGGTATGCAAAACGTCCTCGGCGGGTTCCTGTTGGCGATCGTCAGCGGCAATAGCGCCGAATTTCTGCAAACGCAACGCAGCGCGCGGCAGAGGCCGGTGCCGCAGCGCCTGTCGATCATCGCCCAGCCAACTGAAGTGGCCGCAGGACAGCCGGGAAATAGCTGAACCATGCGCATTCTCGTTTGCTCGGCCTATTTCGAGAGTCACCGCGGCGGCATCGAGATCGTGGCCGGCCAGCTCGCTCGCCAGTTTCGTCAACTCGGGCACAGCGTGTCTTGGCTGGCTGCCGACGCCAGCAGCCCTCCGACAGGCAACAGCGTCGGCGACCGGGTGCTGCCGCTGCGAGCCTGCAATGCGTTGGAGCGCTGGGCCGCTATTCCGCTGCCGCTGCCAGGCTTCGCGGCTTTCAAGGCGATCAAGCGGGAGGTGGCGTGGGCCGACGTAGTGCATCTTCATGATGCGCTTTATCCCGCTCACATCCTCGCCCACATTCTCGCGCGCCAGCTAGGCAAGCCGGTGGTTTTGACCCAGCACATCGCCTCGGTGCCCTATCGCAATCTTCTGCTGCGCCTTGTCATGCGTGCCATGAACCGGCTGATCACCCGGTCGATGTTAGCCGCTGCCGATCAGGTGGTGTTTATCAGCAATGTCACGGCCAAGGCCTTCGCGGACGTGGCCTATCGGCGGCCGCCCCGCACCATCTTCAACGGTGTCGACACCGAGGTTTTCCGCCCCGCCGCCGATGCCGCCGAAAAGGCAGCCGCGCGCAAACTTTTGCGGCTCGCTCCGCACCGGCCGATCGCGCTGTTTGTCGGTCGTTTCGTGGAGAAGAAGGGCCTCAGCGTGCTACGCCAAGCCGCCGCCCTCGGCACGGAGATCGATTGGGTGTTTGCCGGTTGGGGCAGTATGGACCCGGCGCAATGGGGCCTGCCTAACGTCTTTGTACGTACGGGGCTTGCCCAGGCCGCGCTGGCGCCGCTCTATCGGGCGAGCGATGTGTTCGTGCTGCCGAGTAGCGGCGAAGGCCTGCCGCTGGTGCTGCAGGAAGCCATGGCCTGCGGGCTTGCGAGCGTGGCGAGCGCGGAAACCGCTGCGGCGGACCACCGCCTCGCCGGTCTCCTTTATCCCGTCGCGCTGGACCCAGGCAACACGCTTGCCAATGCCGCTGCAACTCTACAAGCGGTCCGCGCCAGCCTGGCGCGCATCCCCGGGGAGCCATTGCAGCGACGGTTTGAGTGTATGCGAGCCTGGTATAGCTGGTCCTCTGCGGCGCGCCACTATGCCAGCCTATTCGCAGGCGTGATCGAAGACACCCCCTTGCCCCGGCACACCGTCGCCCGGCGGCCGGCAGTGGGCGCCCGACCATGAGCCGCTGCGCCTCAGAGCAGGCTCGCCGCCGCAGCCCGCGCCCGTTGGATGCGGATTGGCTGGTGCTCAGGGATCTCAGGACCGCCATCGCCTCCGTGCTCGGGTCTGTTGCGCGCAAGGGTGGCGTGGCACTCGACTTCGGTTGCGGTTCGAAGCCCTATGAACAGTTGTTCACAACCGCCGGTATGCGCTACGTCGGTGCCGACTTCGGCAACAAGGCGGAGCTTGGCATCGACCAAATGGGCCGGCTGCAGGCCGCAGACCGCAGCTCCGATCTGGTGGTGTCGTTCCAAGTGCTTGAGCACGTGCGCGACCTCGGTCTCTATCTGTCCGAGGCGCACCGGGTGCTGCGCGCCGAGGGCGCGCTGATGCTTTCGACGCACGGCACCTGGCTCTATCATCCACATCCAGAGGACCACCGGCGCTGGACGCGCGGCGGCTTGATTGCCGAGCTCTCCAACTATGGCTTCGAGGTGGTTGAGTGCATCCCGATCGTCGGGCCGCTGGCCTGGACAACCATCATCCGGCTGACCTGCGCCAAATTCGCCCTCGACAAGATCCCGATGCTAGGTCCGCTGCTCGGGGGTTTGTTGGCCTTGCTGATGAACCTGCGGGCCATGATCGAGGACGCCATCACCCCTGACTGGGTCAAGCGCGAGAATGCCTGCGTCTATCTCGTCTTGGCGAGGCGCAAGGCAGAGGGAGGGCGGCGGTGACCGCGCTAAAGCCGTGTTATCTGGCGGTGGCCGCCAGCTGTGCCGTCTTGCACAACGCCACCGTGATTGCCGGCAACTGGTTTGGCCTGCATTACCTCCCGAGCAGCGCCCTCTCGTTTGCCCTGGTTGCGCTGTGGGGCTATGCGCTGCACGCGCATTTCACCTTCCGTACCGCGCTGTCGGCCCGAGCACTGCTGCGGTATGCGCTTGCCATGGCGGCCAACTACCCGCTGTCGATCGCCCTCATGTTCCTGCTGTGCGATCTCATGGGTACCGCAGTCGCGCTGGCGGCGCCGCTGGCAACCGGCCTGCTAGTTTGTTGGAATTTCCTCGTCAGCCGACAGGCCTTCGCACTCGGCTTGGAGCCACGCGGATGGTGGGCTCGATGATTGAGCACAGAACAATTGGCGCGCCCATTCCCTCGCTGGCGCAGGTGGCGGCCATCCTCGCGCGACATCTTCCTCTCTATCGCTGGCACCCTCCCGTCTACCAGACCGCGTTGTTGCGCAGCCTGGCCAAGCTTTGGGATACCTCGCACAACTCAGTTCTCGATGTTGGCGGAGGCAACGGTCTCCTGGCGCATGCCGTCAAGACGCTGCTGCGCGTTGAACGCGTCGCCTCGGTCGACATCGGCGACCGCTTCCTCGACGGCCTTGGCATCGAGACGCAAACGTTTGATGGCGCCAGGTTGCCCTTCGCCGATGCCAGTTTCGACTGCTTACTGTTGTGCAACGTGCTGCACCATGTGCCCACGGCATCGCGTGTGGCACTGCTGAAGGAATGTCGCAGGGTTTCCAAGAGCGGCATCGTCTATGTCAAGGATCATCTGCCCGTCAGCGCGCTCGACCACGTACGCCTGACAGGCTTGGACCTGATCGGCAACATCCCGTTCGGCGGCATGGTGGCGGCGAGATATGTTTCGCAGCAGCAGTGGCTGGCGATGGCGGATGCGGCTGGATTTTGCATTTCCGCCTGGGAGCAGGAGAGCTACCGAACCGGCCTGCTGCGATACCTTTTTCCGAACCGGCTCGAAGTGCTGATGCGGTGGACCAACAACGACTGCGCCTAGCGTCAGGATGGCGGCGCGCTGGCGCCCGTCACGTGCTCGTGCGCGCAGCCTAAAGTCTGCAGCAGATCGCGCAACCGGCGGGCATTGCCGGCGGCCGACGGTGACAGACTAGGGCCAAGCCGCAAGCCGGTGCGTGCGGCGTCTTCGGTGTCGAAAATGGCCACCCGATAGCGACCGCAGATCACCTTGACCTGTTCGGCACGCAAGGAGGCAAGATCGAGAACTTTCGGCTGGGAGCGTAACAGCGGATCGTTGCGCACCAGGTCGACGCCGTACCAAATGTTGGTCGCATCGACGATGACGACGTCGCTGTTGGAGCGAGCTATGGCGGCGCTGGCCGCCGCCGGCGGCCGCACGAAAGCGTAAACTTGCGCCAGCCGCCAGGGGAGCAGCGCCAGCACCGAGAGGGCGATGCTGAGGCCTAGCACGCAGGCCAGTTGTTTGCGCAAATCGGGCGCCACATTGGACAGCCAGATCCAGCCTTGGGCCGCCAGCAAAGCCATGCTGCCCAGCATGCCATGCAGGTAACGGTAGCCCCAGCCGTGACCTTGGAACGGCATCACCACCAGCACCACCAGCAAGGTCAAGGCGATCCCGAGCGCCAAGCCGACAAGAGTGCCGCTGCGCTCGCGACACCTGAACAAGCCGATCAGGGCTAGGGGAAGCAGCAACGGCGTCTGCCAGGCGAGAAAACGCAACAGGTTGATCGCCATCAAGGCGAGGCTCGATCCCTCGAGCGTGATGATCTCGTTGACGCGCTGGAGGAAGGACACGAGACCGACGTTCGCCGACTGGGCGAGCGGTGTATTGATGGAGCCCATCAGCAGGCTCCAATAAAGGATCCAAAACAGGATGATGCCGGCGTAGGCGCCGGCGTAGACAAACGCCAGCCGCCACCTGCGTGCGCTGAGGAGGGTCAGCAGCAAGGGCGCCGCGAACAAGGGATGGAATGCCACCTGGTGCAAGCCAGTGGCGACGAAGGCCACCGCCATAGCCGCGATGTGACTACGCCAAGTGTTGCGCAAGAACAGCCACAGCCAGATCAGGTTGAGGCACAGGTGTGCGCTCATTGCATAGGGCGTCATGGCCGCGATCAGAAACTGCGACGAGCAGGCAGTGAGGATGACGCTAACAACGGCGGCGTCCGGACGATCCGGCCAAAGCTGGCGGGCAACAGCAAACAGGCTGGCCAGCGTGAGCCCGGCAAGGCACACCCCTACCCAGATGGGATCGCCGAGCCAGAGGAAAGCGCCCCTGATGGCCGCGTTCATGGGCAGATAGGACGACAACCAGAAGGTGTTGTCGGGCACCGGCAGGCGGAATATCGGCTGCAGGGCCGGCACGAGATCGCGCCACTCGGGCGCAACTGCAGCCAGCAGGGTTCCGCTGGCAATAATGCGGCTGTCGAACTGAGCCATGAATTCATCAAGCGACAGCCCGTAGTCGAGACAAATAAATCGCGTGCCCGCGTAAACCACGCAGCAGGCCGCCGCCGCAATCATGCACACGAGCGCGCGCGGCTCCGGAGCGTCGAGCCAGGCTGCTGCCGGCAGCGCCAACCTGCGATGCAGGCACCACTGCGCCAGGAGAAAGAAAATGCCAAACAGCACGAGGATCGGCGCATCCTGGAAGACGAAGTAGTACTGGGTGATCTGCCCGGAGCCGGAGGCAGCCGTGCCGAGCGCAAGGCCGGCTGCGGCGATGCTACCCCCCAGCGCAACCTGACCCAAGCGCGCAATCGTTGTGAGCAGGGCCGTCGGCACGGCGTCGTTTCGCCCGGCCATCGACATTGGCATTCCGCGGACCTTCGCCAGCGTTCCCCGAGCGGCCGAGGATAGTGACAATAGATTGCAGAAGCGTTCAGCGTGGTCGGACAGCGGGCGCGCATGGGAGTGTCGGCAAGGCGCCGGGATGATCTGGCGGGGCAGCACCCCGGCCCAGCGATAGCCGAGCTCGCAATGCCGGATCGGCGCTGGGGCGAAATCTTCTAGAACATGCCCTCGAACTTCTTTTTGAAGCGGGAAAGCCGCCCGCCGCGGTCGACCAGATGGCGGTCGCCACCGGTCCAAGCGGGATGCGTCTTGGGGTCGATGTCGAGGGTGAGGGTGTCACCCTCCTTGCCGTAGGTGGAGTAGGTCTCGAACTCGGTGCCGTCCGTCATCGTCACCTTGATGCGATGATAATCCGGATGAAAATCGTCCTGCTTTTTCATGACCCACCTCGCAGGGCCGCCAGGCGGCCGATCCAGCAAAAAAGTTGTGGCCTTGTACTGGAAGGGATGCCGCAGGACAAGCGGGGCGGCTGCCGGATTGGCTGCAAGTCGGGCCCAATTTGTGACCGTGCCGCACTATTTTGGGCAATCCTGCCGAGCTTTACCGTTTTGGGCTTCTCAGCAAGAATGGAATGCCGCACGGTGCCCTTTGGGGGGGCTGCTGCCACGGACCGGTCGGTGGGCCGGCCGGCGTTGGCAGCAGGGATCGCGAGAGGGGGCACGCCAAGGTGACAGCGACGTTTCCCAGCAGGTTGGCTGCGGGCCTTGCCATTTTGGCGGGCTTGGCCGGATTGGGATGCCCCGCCGATGCGATCGCTGAGGGCGACAGCAACTGGCTCAAGTGGCCTGGGCCCGCCGCTGCCTCGAGCAACGACGACCCGACCGACCGCGAGTTTATCAAGGAATGGGAAGCGACGCCTCCCAAGGGCTTCCCCACCTTGAGTCCCAACAACGTCATTCCGATGAAGGCAGCCATTATCCGCTATAGCCAGATCGTGGCCCGCGGAGGCTGGAAGTTGCTGCCGGATCAGCAATTGCAGCAGGGCTCCACGGGTTCCGCCGTCGCTATCCTGCAGGAGCATCTCCTTCTGACCGGCGACCTCAAGGAGCAAGGCAGCAACCCGGAAAGCTTCGACTACTACCTCGCCAAGGCCGTGCGCCGTTATCAAGCCTCCAACGGACTGGCGCCGACGGGTATCGTCGACAAACGCACGATTGCAGCGCTCAACGTCCCGGCCGCGGCGCGACTTAAGCAGCTCAAGACCAATCTTGCGCGGCTGGAGCAGCTATCGCGGACCATCCCCCCAAAGTATGTGGTGGTGAACATCCCTGCGGCGCAGGTCGAGGCGATCGAGAGCGATCGCGTGATTACGCGCCATGCCGGGGTGGTCGGCAAACCGGAGCGGGCGACCCCCGAGCTCAGGTCGGCCATCCATGAACTCAACTTCAATGCGGTCTGGCATCTGCCGCCGACCGTCATCGAAAAGGACCTCATTCCGAAAGGCCAAGAGCTGGCCAAGGCCGGCCAGAGCGTGCTGGTCAAGTACAAGATCGATGCCTATGGCGGTGACGGCAAAAAGCTCGACCCCGGCAAGGTCAACTGGAGCGGCGGCGCCGCTGCCGGGCTGACTTACAAGCAGCAGCCGGGTCCGGACAATCCGCTGGGGTTCGTGAAACTCAACTTCGACAACAGCCACTCCGTCTACATGCACGACACCCCGTCCCAGTCACTTTTCGGCCGCAATTTCCGCGCCGCAAGCTCAGGCTGCGTGCGCGTGCATGGCATCGAGCAACTGGCGGCGTGGGTGCTGGCTGACCAGGGATGGAAAGGGGAGCACATCAAGCAAATGAAGGAGACCGGGGAACGCAGGGACGTGCGGCTTAAGAAGCCAATGCCGCTGTATTTCGCCTATTTGACGGCCTGGGCGACCCCCGACGGCGTGGTGCAGTTCCGCCGCGACCTTTATCAGAAGGATGGCGTCGGGCTCCTCGCCGGGGCCTATTGAGCGCCCTCGCCAACCGGCGGCTGAGCTTCGATCGCCGCACGGCAAGCATGCGACAATCCGCAGTGGCGCGGTCAATGTCACCTCGACTAGAATGACTCGAGGGAAAGGGGTCGACTCCGGCAACCCCAGGGTGTGGGCACTTGCCTGCTCTCAAGGTGCGCGCGCGAGGTGTGTTCATGGATTACAGAAGGGCGTTCATCAAGGCGCTGCAGACGGTTAGGGACGAGGGGCGGTACCGCGTTTTTGCCGATATCCGGCGCAATCGGGGGTACTTTCCGTCGGCACGACATTTCGCTGCCTCCGGCCCGCGGCAGATCACGGTCTGGTGCTCCAACGACTATCTTGGCATGGCGCAAAACCCGAAGGTCATTGCCGCCATGCACGAGGCGCTGGATACCGCCGGCGCAGGCTCCGGTGGCACGCGCAACATCTCGGGAACGTCGCACTATCATGTCGAGCTCGAGGCCGAGCTCGCCGACCTCCACCGCAAGCAGGCCGCACTGCTGTTCACCTCGGCCTATGTCGCCAACGATACGACGTTGGCCACCCTGCAGAAGCTGCTGCCCGGCTGCATCATCTTTTCGGACGAGAAGAACCATGCCTCGATGATCGCCGGCATCCGCAACGGCGGCGGCGAGAAGCGGATTTGGCGCAACAATGATCTGGCCGATCTCGAGGCCAAGCTGCGTGCCTGCGATGTCGATCGCCCGAAGATTATCGCCTTTGAGTCGGTTTATTCGATGGACGGCGTGATGGCGCCGATTGGCGCCATTTGCGATCTGGCCGAGAAATACGGGGCTCTGACCTATCTTGACGAGGTGCATGCCGTCGGCCTCTACGGTCCGCGTGGCGGCGGGCTCGCCGAACAGCAGCGCGTCATGCAACGCGTCGACATCATCAATGGCACGCTTGCCAAGGGTTTCGGCATCATGGGCGGCTATATCGCCGCCACGCGCGACATTTGCGATGCCATCCGTTCCTATGCGCCCGGCTTCATTTTCACCACCTCCCTGGCCCCAGCCATTGCCGCAGGCGCTGTCGCTAGCATTCGCCACCTCAAGGCGAGCACGAGCGAGCGCGAGCGCCACCAAGAGCGCGTGGGCACCTTGAAGGGCCGCCTAAAGGCAGCCGGCCTGCCGGTGATGGACAACCCCAGTCACATCGTCCCGCTCCTGGTCGGCGATCCGGTGCTGTGCAAACGCATGACCGATGCGCTGCTTGACCGGTTCGGCATCTACGTGCAGCCGATCAACTATCCGACCGTCCCGCGCGGCACTGAGCGGCTGCGCTTGACACCGAGCCCGCAGCATTCCGATACCGACATCGACCGGCTGGTTTCAGCCCTGCGCGTACTCTGGTCGGAGATGGGCCCAGCCCTGGCGCCGCGCGGCGAAGCGGCCGAGTAGTTGGCGCCGGGTGGGAGCGCTCAGTCTCGCTCTGGCAGCGCGCCGGGCCTCAGCTTGCGAGCGAGCTGGTCGAGCACGCCATTGACCAGTCTCGGCTCGTCACCTTCAAAGAAGGCCCGTGCAACTTCGATGTATTCGCTTATGACCACACGCGGCGGTACATCGGGCAAGGCAATCAATTCGAAGGTCGCCGCGCGCAGGATCGCCCGCACGATCGAATCGATGCGTGCCAGGCGCCACCCGGTCGCCAGCTGCTGATCGATCAATGGGTCGATGTCGCGCTGCCGTTGCACGACACCCCGCAGCACCTGCGCAAAGTGCTCCTGATCGGCCTCGACCATGCTGTTGCCATCGGAGCTACCGGCCAGCCTGTGCTGCTTGAACTCCTCGATCACCTCAACAAGGTCGGTCTCCGCCAGGTCCATCTGGTACAACGCCTGCACCGTCGCAAGCCGAGCCTGGCTGCGCGAAACATCCCCGCTCTTGTCTCGCTTCGCCTTCGGCGCGGTCATTGGAGATCCTCGGCGAATACACGTTCCAAGGCGACGAGGGCGAGACAAGCCCGCACGGCTTCTGCGCCTTTGCCTTTGCGCCCGCCGCGCGCGCGCGCCAACGCCTGGGCCTCGGTGTCCACGGTCAGGATGGCATTGCCGAGCGGGATGGCGTGGCGGACGGCGATCTGCATCAGCCAGTGGTTGGCATTGTTGCAGACGGTCTCGTAGTGCGTTGTTTCACCGCGGATCACGCAGCCGAGCACGACGCAGCCATCGAAGCGGGCATCCGCGTCGTCCGAGCCGATCAAATCGGCCTTCACCGCCTGCGCCAACACCAGGGGAATTTCCAGGGCGCCCGGCACCACCACGCGCTCGAAGCTGGCACCCGACGCCTCGAGCTCGGCGATTGCGCCATTGAGCAGCTCCTTGCCGATCTCCTGGTAGTAGGGTGCCTCGATAATGAGGATGCGGGCGCCGCAGACTTGCCCGCTCGCGGCCACGGCATCAGCGGATTGCTGCTTGCGCGCCATGAGCTGCTCAACCGATCCGGCGCTGGCCGACGATGCGCAGACCGAATGCCTCGAGCCCGACATAGCGCGAGGGCGGGGCGTTCGACAGCAGCACCATGTCGCTGACCCCCAGTTCCCGCAAAATCTGCGAGCCGACGCCGATCTCGACGCGGCGCCGCTCCGGATCCGTGTCCTTGCGCTTCGTGCGTTCGGTATTTTGCGCGATCGACCCCGATACACCCTTGGGTCGCAAGTCGCGAATGAGGACAATGACGCCACGGCCCTCACGCGCAATCTCCTGCATGGCCTTCTCGATCAGAGCGCCGCGTGTGCCCTCGCTGCTGCCGATGCCGAGCAGGTCGGCCAGCACATTGACGGCATGCACGCGCACCAGCACCGGGCCTGGTGCGCTGAGGTCGCCCTTGACCAGGGCCAAATGTTCGACGGGCTGCACGGTGGTTTCATAGACATAAAGATCGAACGCACCGCCGAACAGGCTGTCAACCGTGCTTTTGGCGACCTGCCGCACGATACGATCATGCCGCAGCCGGTAGCCGATCAAGTCCTCGATGGTGCCGATCTTCAATCCGTGACGCTGCGCGAAGGCGACAAGGTCTGGCATGCGCGCCATGGTGCCGTCGTCGTTCATGATCTCGCAGATGACACCTGCCGGGAACAAGCCGGCCATCCGCGCGAGATCGACGGAGGCTTCCGTGTGACCGGCGCGCACGAGTACGCCGCCTTCGCGGGCAATCAGCGGGAAGACGTGTCCAGGAGAGACGATGTCCTGGTAGTCCTTGGTCGGGTCGATGGCCGTGGCGATGGTGCGCGCGCGATCATGCGCGGAGATGCCGGTGGCGATGCCTTCCCGCGCCTCGATTGAAACGGTAAAGGCCGTGCGATTGCGGGCTTCGTTCTGCCGGGCCATGTACTCAAGGCGCAGTTGCCCGGCTCGTTGCTGCGTCAGCGAAAGGCAGATCAGGCCGCGGCCGTGCTTGGCCATGAAATTGATGGCGTCCGGTGTAGCCATCTGCGCAGGGATCACGAGGTCGCCCTCGTTCTCGCGATCCTCCGCGTCCACCAGAATGATCATGCGACCGTTGCGCAGATCCTCGAGAATTTCGCCGATGGGCGAGAGAAAGCCCTTGCCCTCGGCATAGACGGCGCGTGACAGTCCCTCGTTCACCGGCGGTACTCCAAGGCCCTGGCGACGTAGCGCGCCAAGACATCGACTTCCAGGTTCATCACCTCGCCTGGACTTTTGCTACCCAATGTCGTTTCGGTCAAGGTATGCGGAATGACGTTAACGCCAAAGCGCCGACCGGCGACCTCGTTGACGGTGAGCGATACGCCGTCGAGCGCCACCGAGCCCTTGGAGGCGATGTAGTGGGCCAGCTCCTCTGGCGCCTCGATGACAAACCGGCGCGATTGCCCGTCGGCGCGCAGATCGACAAGGCGGGCGACGCCATCGACATGACCGCTGACGATATGGCCGCCTAGTTCGGCACCGACCTGCAGTGCGCGCTCCAGATTGAGCTTCCGTCCGGGTTGCCAATGCTCGAGGCTGGTCTTCAGCAGGGTTTCATTGGAGACATCGAGCGCGAAAGTGCTGCCCGCCCCCATGGCGCGCACGCTGGTTGCGGTCAGGCAGGCGCCGTCGCAAGAAATCGAGGCACCGACGGCAATGCTGTGGGCCGCGTAAGCCGAGCGTATCGTGAACCGCCCGCCGTCGCGGGCGACGAGTTCGCCGATGTCCGTGATGATGCCGGTGAACATGCAGCTAAGGGTAGCACACATGCTCGACATCCTGGAACGCGCAGCCACGGTGCAGGCGTGCCGCGAGCGCATGGCAGGTAGAGCCTAGCCTGCCGGGCGGCCGGCGCGGCGCTGGCCGCCCGAGGCCGGGATGGCATCAGCCGAGATAGCCCGCGTGGTCCACGCTCTTGCCGCGGGCACCGGCTTCGAGGGCCGCCCGCATCCTGGGCTCGATTTCGCGCTTGGCGAAGGTCTTGGCGTCGACGTGCACGTACACCGTTTCGCTTGTGGCCAGCAGCTCGCCCTCGCCGGCGCGGCGCAGCTCGAAGTTTAGGGTGAAGGACGTGGTGCCGACCCGGCCTGCCCAGACCGAGATTTCCAGCACGTCGTCGAATCGGGCGGGTGCCTTCCACTCTATGACTTGGCGGACCGTCTGGCCTTCGAAGGTGCCATCGAAGACGTCGCGGGGAGCGGGCAGGGCGGCGCGCAGAAACTCGAAGCAGGCAAGGTCAATGTAATCGCCATAGCGGGCATTGAACACCACGTGCTGGGCGTCGCACTCTTGATAGCGCACGCGAACGTAGTAGCGAAATCGCGTGGTCATGCGCCAGTGCGAGCTCCGAGGTGACGGCGGGCACGATAGACAGTCAGGCGATTGCTGCCTAGGCGCCGCTCAGAATGCACCCGCCAGCGGGCCTCCTCGTCGAAGGCCTCGAGACCGCGGTCGGCCAGCGGAAGAACCCCCGCCGCTGCCAACGTCTCCGTGCCGTGCGCGATCACCGCCTCATCGACCAGGTCGGCAGCCACGAAGGAACCGGCGACGTGAGGCCCACCCTCGACCAAAAGGCGTGTGATGCCATCCTCGGCCAGAGAGGCAAGAACCGCGCTCAGCGACAATCCGCTGCCTGCCATGGCAACGCGTCGGATCATGACGCTGGCGGGCAGGCCAGGGTGCGGGGCATCGGCGGCGCCGATGAGCGTAACCGGCACCGTACCGGCGCTGCTGGCTAGCTTGCTTGTGCTGGCGGTACGCAAGCGCGTGTCGAGCACGTAGCGCCGAGGCGAGCGGTTGCCAAGGCCGGGCAGACGGCAGGTCAGTTGCGGATCATCGTCCTCGACAGTCTGCCGCCCGATCAGTATGCCATCGGCTCGGGCGCGCAGCAGATGAGCGTACGCTCGTGCCGCCTCGCTCGTGACCCAGCGCGGTGCACCATCGCCCGGCGCAATCAAGGCATCGGCCGAAACCGCGAGCTTCAGCTGTACGAATGGTCGCCCCTTGGTCATGCGCAGGATGTGTCCAGCCGCCATCCAGCGGGCGTCCTCAGCGCACACGCCCGTCTCCACGGCAATGCCCGCCCGGCGCAGGCTGGCGAAGCCCTGGCCGGAGATTTCGGGGTTGGGATCCTCAATGGCACAGACCACGCGACGAACGCCAGCCGCGCGAATGGCATCGGCGCACGGTGGCGTGCGCCCGTGGTGCGAGCACGGCTCCAGCGTCACGTACATCGTCTTGCCGCGGGCCCGCGCGCCGGCGCGTTGGAGGACATGCGCCTCCGCGTGCGGGCGCCCTCCCGGCTGCGTCCAGCCACGGGCGATCATCTCGCCGCTGGCGTCGTCGACGATGACGGCGCCAACGGCGGGGTTGGGCGCGGTTGTGCCAAGCACGCGCCTGGCCAGGCCGAGCGCCACAGCCATAAAGCGGCGGTCCTGCGCCGTGCCGACTACGCCATGCTCCAAAGGGCTAGACAACGGTCAGTGCTTCCTTTCCAACGCCTCGGCGGTCGGCAGCTTGGCTGACGTTGCCGGGTCGGTCTCGGGCGCGCGGGCGATTTCGCCCAGCACCTCCTGGAAGTCTGAGGCCTCGCGGAAATCCCGGTAGACCGAGGCAAAACGCACATAGGCGACAGGATCGAGCCCCTTCAGCGCTTCCATCACCAGTTCGCCGATGACGGACGATGGGATCTCTTGCTCGCCCATGCTTTCGACCTGCCGTACAATTCCCGACACCATGCGCTCGATCCGTTCGGGTTGGATCGGCCGCTTGCGCAGCGCAACTTCCACCGAGCGCGACAGTTTTTCCCGGTCGAACGGCACCCGCCGGCCGGAACGCTTGGCGACCACGATCTCGCGCAGTTGCACGCGCTCGAAGGTGGTGAAGCGGCCACCACAGTCCTCGCAGCTCCGCCGTCGGCGGATCGATTGGTTCTCCTCGGTGGGACGACTATCCTTCACCTGGGTATTCTCGCAACCGCAATATGGGCAGCGCATTTCCGATGCTCCCGCAGGCCATGCCGAGATGCTGGTTGAGACGCAGACAGATACCCTTAAAATAGGCCACTCAGGTGTAGATGGGAAAACGCTCGCACAACGCCAGCGCCTCCTCTCTGACCTTCGCCTCAACTTTCGCATTGGCGACCTCGCCATTGGCGGCCAGGCCGTCCAAAACCTCTGCCATCAGTCGTCCGATGTTGCGAAACTCGGCGAGGCCGAAGCCGCGCGTGGTGCCGGCCGGAGAGCCGATACGGATGCCGGAGGTCACCTGCGGCTTCTGCGGATCGAACGGTACTGCATTCTTGTTGACGGTAATGTGCGCGCGTCCCAAGGCCTTTTCGGCGGCGATGCCAGTCAGTCCTTTCGGTCGCAGATCGACGAGGCTGAGGTGCGTGTCGGTGCCGCCGGAGACGAGATCGTAGCCCGCGCTGAGCAGCACTTCGCCGAGCGCCCTGGCGTTCTCCACCACGTTGCGCGCATAGGCCTTGAACTCGGGACGCATGGCTTCCGCAAATCCCACCGCCTTGGCGGCGATCACATGCATCAACGGGCCCCCCTGCATGCCGGGGAAAACCGCGGAATTGATTTGCTTGGCAATCGCCGCGTCATTGCTGAGAATCATGGCGCCACGCGGGCCGCGCAACGTCTTGTGCGTCGTGCTGGTTACGACGTGGGCGTGTGGAAATGGGCTCGGATGCGCGCCGCCGGCGACCAGACCGGCAAAGTGCGCCATGTCCACCATCAGCAGTGCGCCGACTTCATCGGCAATCCCCCGAAAGGCGGCAAAGTCGATGATGCGCGGATAGGCGCTGCCGCCGGCCACGATCAGCTTGGGTCGGTGCGCTCGTGCCAACTCCCTGACATCGTCCATGTCGATGCGGTGATCTTGGCGGCGTACCTTGTAGGGCACGACCTTGAACCACTTGCCCGACAGGTTGGCCGCCGCGCCGTGCGTGAGGTGCCCACCCGTGTCCAGACTTAAGCCCATGAAGGTGTCGCCGGGCTTCATCATCGCCATGAACGCTGCTTGATTGGCGGTGCTGCCCGAGTGCGGTTGCACGTTGGCGAAACTGCACTTGAATAGCTTTTTGGCGCGCTCGATCGCTAGCGTCTCGATCTCGTCCACATACTGACAGCCACCATAGTAGCGATGGCCGGGATAACCTTCGGCGTATTTGTTGGTGAGCACGCTGCCGGCAGCCTCGAGGACGGCGCGCGACACGAAGTTCTCCGAGGCGATCAGCTCAATTTCCTGCTGCTGGCGTCTACGCTCGCGTTCGACGCTGGCGAAAACCTCCCAGTCGGCCTCGGCCAGCGGCGCAGCGGACAACGGCGTGTGCGGCGCCTCGCGACGCCCGGCGGCAGCAGTCATCGATCGTCTCGCGATTCGCTTGCAGCGCCAGAGCGGCGCGTGGCCCTCATATCATGGCCTTCGCATCTGCAACAAGACGGCAGCCCGGAACAGGCTGAATATGGATGGGGCGGATGCAAACCGGCCCCAGGTGTGGCTTGGCCAGAGGCGCTGGCAACGCCATGAGCGGGGCAGCGCGCGCACTCCGACCGCAGCCGGGGGGTGTTCCAGCCCCACCGCGCCACAGGCTCGGCCTCGCCTGGGGTGGCAAGCATGGCCCCCAAGTCTTCTCGCTTGCTCCTGCTTGCTCGGGGCCGGCTGCCGCACCGCCCTCGGGACTGAAATGAGCCCAGCAGGCGCGCGTGCAATTTGTGGCAATTGTCGTATTGTCGTGCGCGTCCTGAGAAAATCTCATGCCGGATCATGACCAAGACCGCGAGCGGCTCGAAGGTGAGGCGGCGATCATTCGTCTGCTGGCGCCGTTGTCCGAGGCGGCCGCTGGCGCTTTTGGTCTCGAGGACGACTGTGCCATCCTGCGGCCGCAGCTCGGCACCGAGCTCGTGCTCAAGACTGATCCCATCGCCGAAGGCGTGCATTTTCTGGCAGATGCCGAACCCGCCGACCTGGGCTGGAAGGCGCTGGCCGTCAACGTCTCCGATCTTGCCGCCAAAGGTGCCGACCCCACGGCTTACCTGCTGGCGCTCTCGTTTCCGCACGCGCCTCGGCGCAGTTGGGTGCTGGGATTTGCAGAGGGATTGCGGCAGGCCCAGGAACACTTCGGCTGCCATCTCATCGGTGGTGATACCGACCGTCGACCGGGGCCGTTGACGATCTCGATCACGGCCATCGGCACGGTACCACAGGGTGGCATGGTTCGGCGCGGGACGGCGCGGGCGGGAGACGGACTGTTCGTCTCCGGCACGCTCGGTGATGCCGCTCTGGGGCTCAGATTGTCAAAGGACCCGACGCGGGCGGGCGCCTGGCGGCTGTCGGCGGACATGGTCGAGCACCTGCTTGGACGCTATCGCCGGCCGCAGCCGCGCCTGGCGCTCGGGAGCGCTTTGCGCGCCTACGCATCGGCCGCAATGGATCTTTCCGATGGGTTAGCCAAGGATCTTGGTCGCATGTGCGAGGCCAGCGGCTGTGGTGCCCAAGTGCGGCTCGCCGACATTCCGCTGTCGGCGTCAGCCGCCCATGTTGTGGCGGCCGAGGCCGGCCAGTATGCGGCGGTGCTGGCTGGCGGCGACGACTACGAGGTGCTGGTCAGCATACCTGCACAAAGTCAGGCTGCGTTCAAACAGGCTGCCGCCACGGCAGGCATTGCCGTGACCCGCATCGGCATCATGACCGTCGGCAACCGCGTCGACCTCGAAAGCGCCGACGGCACAGTGCTTGATCTTGCGTCCACCGGTTGGGATCACTTCGCCGCGCAGCGGGCAGGCGCCGAGCGCCGCTGAAATGCCGTGTCGGGGCGCCAGGTCGCAGATGCTGGGTTGCGGGCGCCCGGAGGCGGTCATTCTCCAGCGTTGGTTGAGGGGCCCCGGATGATCCCTGCTGCGGATACCTTACGGGCGCACGTTGGGCTGCCTAGCGATCCTGCACCAGCGCGCGAGCCTCGCGACCCGACGCGCGCCGGCGCGGCTGTGCGAAGGCTTCCTGCAAGCGTGTGACCTGCGCGCCGACTGGGTTGTTGGCGGCGGTTGCCTCGCCGACCGCAACCTCCATCGCCCGATCGAGCTGAACGATACGATCGTTGAGCGAGAAACTCTGCTCGACAAGCTGCTGCAGGCCCTGGGGTAGCTCGATGAAGCCCTTGACGTGAGACGGCCGGCCGGGGCCCTTGAGCTTGACGCGCTGTCGTTTGCTGCGCGCTTCTTCTGCGGATATTTCGCCCGACTTGAGTGCGCGCCGGATCATCAGCCAGGATGCCAACTCAAGCAGGCGTGTCGTCAGCCGCATGCTCTCGGTGGCATACAGGACCGACAGCGGCCCGCGTAGCTTCCGCGCCTCCTGCCGGCCGGGCCCGTCCAGATAGCGGGCCGTCTGCTCGACCAGCGCCATGCCTTCCTTGAAGATGGCATCGAATTGGTCGGAGGCGGCAAAACGTTCGCCGAAGGAAATGGTGACGCCCGTTGTGGGCGGGACAGTTTCGGGTTCGCGACAGGTGCTCATGACTCAACTTGGGACAACGGGATACTCACGAGTGACCACACTACCGCAGCCTACCCTGGCAGACCACGGTTAACATCCAATGTTTATGCGCCTTGATTTGCGACTGTGGTGTGGCGCACACGAAGCTTATGCACATCTTCTGCCAGCCAAAGCAGGACTGCCGCGGCGAACCAGTGAGTTTCCGTTGTTGCGCGACGTGGCGCGAACAGGACCGCGGTCGGGTGGGCCAGCTGGACTGGCACTAGCAACAGCGCCGTCCTAGGGGTGCTGCTGCAAGACGGCGGCCAAGAAAAAAATGAGCCGCCGTGCGGCGGCTCAGGAGTTAACAGGGAGGCGTCAAAAACGGAGTGGATCAGATCCACTCGGATCCAGAGAACTGGATGAGCCGATTGTGCAACTGATTGGATAACAAAAGGTAAAGCGCTGCGCCGAAGCGAGCCCAAGCCAGCGGAGCGGGTGAGCTGGCCGTGGCCCGCGTGGCAGCGCTTGTATCTACCGGCGCGGCTAGGAGCGCCCTTTGGGGGACCTCTTTTTTAGCGCTTGAAGGCGGCCGCGGCCGCGGCTTCGTGCGCCCTCTTGCTCACGAGATTGTCTTTGACCCTCTCAATCTCCGCCTGCAGGGCGGCGATGCGCGCCTCCAGTTCGCCGACGGAGAGGCTGTCCAGGGGCTCCCCCAGCGAGATGCCTTTTGCAGGTTTCGGCTTGAGCTCATCCCAATCCATGCCGGCCTCCGCGCAGCAGCCACTGGCGGCCAGAGCGTGACACGACTTGGCGCTTGTCTCAAGCCCGCGGGCCGGGCCACTCTGCTGCTGGCGAGGAGATCCCATCAGCACGGAGCCAAGGCATGGCCAATCTGCCCGACACCATGACGGCCATCGAAATCACCGAGCCCGGCGGCCCCGATGTGCTCAAGCCCAAGCTATTGGCGATTGCCAAGCCCGGTCCCGGGCAGATGCTGGTCAAGGTCGCCGCCGCCGGTGTCAATCGGCCCGACATCGCGCAGCGTTCGGGATCCTATCCACCGCCACCCGGCGCCTCGCCCCTGCCCGGGCTCGAAATCGCCGGCGAGGTCGTCCTACTGGGTGAAGCGGTCACGCGCTGGCGGTTGGGCGATCAGGTCTGCGCACTCGTCAATGGCGGCGGCTATGCCGAATACAGCATCGTCGAGGACGTGCAGGCCTTGCCGATCCCGGCCGGCTTCGACTTGATCAAGGCCGCCGCCATTCCCGAAACTTTTTTTACGGTTTGGGCCAATGTGTTCGAACGCGGCCGTCTCGCTGCCGGCGAATGGATCCTGGTGCACGGCGGTGCGAGTGGCATCGGCACTGTCGCCATCCAGCTGGCCAAGGCCTTCGGCGCCAATGTCATCACCACCGCTGGCTCGGCCGAGAAATGCCAGGCTTGTCTCGAACTCGGCGCCGATCGGGCGATCAACTATCGCAGCGACGATTTCGTCAACGCCTGTCAGGAGGCGACGGCTGGCAGAGGCGTGGACCTGATCCTCGACATGGTGGCGGGTGCCTACACAGAGCGCAACATCCTGGCCGCCGCCACCGAGGGGCGCATCGTGCAGATTGCGGTGCTCGGCGGGGCAAACGTTACCTTCAACATTTCGCGGCTGATGATGAAGCGGCTGACGCTGACGGGCTCGACACTGCGGCCGCGGTCCCGCGAGTTCAAGGCCTTGCTCGCAAAGGCCCTGGAAGCCAAGGTGTGGCCGTTACTCGCCTCCGGCAAGGTGCGGGTGGTGCTGGATTCGACCTATGCCCTGACCGAGGCGGCGGAGGCGCATCGTCGCTTGGAGGCGGGCCAGCATATCGGCAAGGTTGTGTTGATCATTTAGCTTGCTACCAGGCCAGGGCCGTAAGCGCCGCAATTGGTGCAAAGGGGCGCGACGCAAACAGCTTTCGCAGCGCAGCGTTGCTCAGCCCGTCCGGCGCATGGACGGCGCTGGCGATAAAAACCGAGCGCAGACCGGCGAGGTGGGCGCCGCGCAGATCGGTTTCGATGCCGTCGCCGATCGCCAGGACCTTGTCCTTGGCGGTCGCCCGACCCCGCAACTCATCGATCAGGGCGAGCGCGCGCTCGTACACGGGCCAATGCGGCTTTCCCGCATAGCTGACCTTGCCGCCCATGGCTTCATATTCGGCGGCGAGCGCTCCTGCGCAATAGACCAGCGTCTCGCCCCGTTCGACCACAAGATCGGGGTTGGCGCAGATCATCGGCACGCGCCGAGCGACAAGGTCTGCAAACAGCGTGGCATAGTCTTGGGGTGTCTCTTTGCTGTCGTCAAACAGACCGGAACAGACGGTCACCTCGGCGTTGTGCGCATCGGCAAAATCAAGCTCAAATCCTTCGAACAAACCTTTGTCGCGCGCCGGCCCGATGTGAAGTAACGGTCGCCGCTGCCAGGGTGCGATCATGGTGCGCGTGACATCGCCCGACGTCACGCCGGCATCGTAGGCGGTGCGGGCAACGCCAAGCCCGTCGAGCTGCGACACCACAGCCGAAAACGGCCGCGGGGCATTGGAGAGCAGGAGCACGGTGCCGCCCTGCTCGCGAAATTTGCGGCAGGCATCCCCCGCCACCTGGAAGGCGCGAGCACCGTTGTGCATGACGCCCCAAATATCGACGATCCAACTCTCACTGTCGGCGGCGAGGCCGCTGATGGAGGCGAGAATGGGGATGTTCGTTTCGCTCATGGGGCTGCAGATGGAGCCACGTTGCCTCCTAATGGCTTTGGCCTTGGCTAGGGAGCAACCGGCGGAAGGGGTAATCTTTCCCCGCTTGCACGCCTGCCGCGGGCCGGGCGGCCTTTCTGAACCTATCCTAGCCGAAGCGCGCCTTCAGCCTCTAGCCGCGACGGCGCCGGCCATCAAGCTGCCGCCGGTTCCCCGACAACCTCGGCCTTGACCAGCTTGGGCCCGCCGAACAAGCCGCCCATGCCGAGCTGCACGCCAAAGCCCAGGATGCGCATCAGCATCCAATCATCCTCGATGCGCGAGACGACGAGGGTCAGGCCGAATTCGCCGAGGTGGCGGCACAAATCGGCGGCAGCGACGCGGTTGCCTGCAGCAGGCAGGCCCTCCAGGAATGCGGGAGCGTCCAGTTTGACAAAGCTGAAGCCTGCCGCTTTCAGGGCGCCAAAGTCCATGTTGAGGTCGACCACCTCCTGCAAGGCGAACCGGCAACCTGCAGCCGTCAGCGCGTTCAAGCCGTTGAGTTGGATGTCCGTCAATGCGCGGGTGGCAGCCTGGCTGAAGGACAAGACCAAACCCATCCCGCGCGCAGCTTTGGCCTGTGCAATGGCAGCGTCGATGAATCCGGGATCGGTGAGCAATTCGGCGGCGATGCTCGTCAGCACGGTGCCTTCCCGGCCGCGCTCGCCGAGCTTCTGGGCCACGCGCGCCGCACGGATCACACTGGCCGCATCCATGCGGGGGATAAGCCCAGTGCGCTCAAGTGGAGAGGTCTCTATCGCGGCACCCTCCGCACCCAGGAAGCGGGCGCTGATTTCGAAGTGGCGCGCCCGCCCCTCATTGAGAGCTTGAATAGGCTCGAGCAGGATCTCCATACGGTTGGCGGCAATAGCCTCGGCTGCGCGCGCAAGCTGGGGGTTCGGCAACGGCGGGGCACCGGCACCCTGGCCAGCGCCAGCGTCCGTCCGCGGCGTGCGCACCGGCGCGGCGCGGCGCTCGGGCGGCTTGCGGCCGGGCTCGCCGGCGGGCCACCAGGCACGCGTCGTCTCCTCGGCGGGCACATCGGCGGCCGCCCGCATAGAGGCAGCCGCTGTGTCGAGCGCCGCCAGCGAGCGGGCAATCATGGCATCCTCGGCCTCACCAGGGCCGGTGGGCTGCGCGGCTGGGGCAGGATCGCTCAACTCGTCAGCGAGCTTCTTGATCAGGTCCTGGATGAGTTCGACGTTCTTTTCCGATGGCGATTGCGCGCCATGCCAGTCGTCAATCGAACCGTGCGCTGCCGCGGCCGGCGATGGCGCGACAGGCGGGGCGACGCGCGCGCTGCCGCGGGTGCCGCCCAGCGGGCCACCGGCGTCCCTCGGCCGATAGTGGAAGGCAACTTCGGCGCTCGCATCGGGCAGCATGTGGAAATCGTCGGCCCCGGCGGCCGGCGAAATCCCATCAAGGGGGTCGGCATCGGCGGGCGGGGCAGCAAGCGTTGACCCATCCTGTCGGTCATATGCGGGCGGGGCTTCAGGTTCCCCGGCAATCCATTGCATTTCCTCTCGGCCTTCGCCGCCGCCATCGTCGAGCAGCGACCGGCGCACCAACAGATGAAACAGGAGCAGCACGGTGTAGACCGACAAGGCGGCGGCCATCCCTGGCCACAGCGACAAACCAAGTTGCAGCAGGAACCAGGCGCCCAGCGCCATCGACAGCACCGTCACCGAAAAGATGACGAAGGCATCGGCGAAGCGCCCGTGTGAAGAGAGAGAACCAGGAGTGCCGAGTTGCTGTGCCATGTGCGGCCGAAATCCACGGTTGCGATTCGTGCTGGCACAGCATTCCTGCGGTGAGGCTGCACCCGCAACCGGTTTAGCCGGGCTATCACCAGCTTTCCGAGCCCGAGCGCGCCGGCGCCGTCCACCCGTCGCTGGCGGCGCTGGCGGCAGCGATGTGCTGTTTGCGCACCCGGCGGGGTGCTAGGCCACGGCCTTCAGCACCTTGACGATGCCATCGCGGATCTCCGCAATGTCGGCTTCGCTCGAGATCAGCGGCGGTGCAACGATCAGAGTATCGAGGGCGACGCGCAGGTAGATATTGAGTTCATGGTACATGTGCTCGGTCGCCTCATAGCCGCGCAATCCGGGCTTGCCGACGACCGGGTCAAGGTCGATGCCGCAGAGCAGGCCGACGGTGCGGATATCGGCCACGTTGGGCTGGCCCCGCAGGCTCATCATGGCATCGGCGAACGGTTTTTCGAGCTGCCGCGCCCGCTCGAACAGCCCCTCATCTTTGTAGATGTCGAGCGTGGCAAGGCCGGCTGCCGCAGCCAACGGGTGGCCGGAGTAGGTGTAACCGTGGAACAACTCGACCATATGCTCCGCGCCGGTCATGAAAGCCTCGTAGATCTTCTTTGCGGCCATCACCCCGGCCATCGGTACGGCCGCGTTGGTGACCCCCTTGGCAAAGGTGATCATGTCCGGCACGACCCCGTAGCGCTCCGAGGCGAAGCAATGCCCAAGACGGCCGAAGCCGGTGATGACCTCATCGAAGATGAGCAAAATACCGTGCTGGGCGGTGATCTCGCGCAGTCTCTTCAGGTAGCCCTTGGGTGGCGCCAGAATCCCGGTGGAGCCAGAGACGGGTTCGACGATGACCGCGGCAATGGTGGAGGCGTCGTGCAAATTGATGAGCCGGGTCAGCTCATCGGCCAAATGTCCGCCCCACTCCGGCTCGTCCGTGCTGTAGGCCTGCTTGCTGCGATCGTAGGTGGCGGGCAGATGGTCCACGCCCGTCAGCATGTTGCCGAATTGCTTGCGGTTGGCCACAATGCCGCCAACCGAGATGCCACCAAATCCGATGCCGTGGTAGCCGCGCTCGCGACCAATGAAGCGGGTGCGCGCGCCCTCCCCCTTCGCCTTGTGATAGCCGAGGGCAACTTTGAGGGCGGTATCGACCGCTTCGGACCCCGAATTGGAAAAAAACGCATAATCGAGATCGCCGGGTGCTAGCAGCGCCAACCGGGAGGCCAATTCGAACACCTTGGGATGGCCATATTGGAAGGCCGGTGCATAATCGAGCCGTGCCGCCATCTCTTGGATGGCCGTGACGATCGGTTCCCGGCAATGACCCGCGTTCACACAAAACAGGCCGGACGTGGCATCGATGACTTTGCTGCCGTCCGGCTTGAAGTAATGCATGCCTTTGGCGCCGGCGAACAGGCGTGGACGCTTCTTGAAGGCGCGATTGGCGGTGAACGGCACCCAATAAGGCTCAAGCTCATTGGGCTTCATGTCGAGCGGGGCCATGGCAATCTCCGCGGGCTTCGCAACGGGGTGGCAAAGGTCGTTCTAGCAGGGACCGGCACAGGCTCCAAGGCGCGGTCTGTCGCTGCCTCCGCGCACGCCTGCCACGGCACGGCCGTCACCGTGGCGTGGCCTTGCAGGACAAGTTTTTTTTGTCAGTGCCTCCGGTCCGCCCTAACATTGCCGGGTGTTCGTTCGGATTCGGGCACACGCTCACCCGAATCTGATCGGCATTTAGCGGTTGTTAGCCAATTCGGCGTGACAAGCGGGTGCACGCCAATGCGCACGGATGTGACAGCGTTCCGGGAGGAAACCAAGCATGTTGATGAGCGTCATTGAGGAAGCCCAGTCGGCTCCCGCCTACCCGGAATTGGCCGAAACACGAGTCCTCATTACAGGCATCACCAGCGGCTGCGGCATCGATATTGCGCGCGCCTTTGCCGATCACCGAACGCGCCTGGCGTTGCAGTTCGCCGAGACAAGCGAGAGCATGGAAGCCATCCTCGAGATTGCGGCACCAACCGCGGTTGAGACCATGGCGTTCGGCCCCATCGCCAGTGACAGCGACGGCGTCGTGCGCTTTGCGCGGCAAGCCGTGAAAGCGTTTGGCGGCCTCGACACCCTCATCAACCTGGTACCGCTTGCCGCAACTGAGTTCGCTTCGGCCATGAGTATGGGTGCGATCGACCGGCTGGTTGCGGATCGGCTCAGATGCGCGTGTATTTTTTCGGGCATCGCCGCCAATCGCATGTCGATGACGCTCACCGAGGGCCTCGTCCTCAATGTGGCCGTACTGGCCGAGCCCGTGCGCGGCCGCGGCCAGGCGCTGGCGGCGGTGATTAAGGCGGCGGTTGCGGCGATGACGCGGCTGCAGGCCGAAGAATGGGCAAGCAAGGCCATCCGCTTCAACGCCATTGTTCCCCAGGCGCTGCCGATGGGAGCCGAGCCCGTCCTGCGCAGCGAACCCGATATGGCGATGTTGGCCTTGTATCTCGCCTCCGCCCGCGGCAAAGGCCTCTCGGGCCTCCTGTTTGAGGCGGAGGGGGCGCAGGCTTTGGTCTAGCTGGCCGGCGCTAGTCCCACAACCTTCGCGCTGCCGGCGTCACGGCGCCGGCCGGGGCGGCTTCCGTCGCATGTAGACGATGGCGCCGCGAGGCCCGTTGCAGCCGGCCTCGCAGATGGCGATGTCGTGGTCGGGATTGGCAAGTTGCAGCGGGTGGGGGGTTCCGGCACGGCCGCCGTCGTCAGCATCCGGGTCATAGCCCTCGCCCCGGCGCACCGCCCCGTAGGCCTGACCGCGCCCTGCTTCGACCGTGACCAGGCGTCCGTCGCGTTCCGGCTTATCGCCAACGCCGTGCTCCTCATCATCGTCTGATGGCGGCGCCACGTCATTGGCCGGATCTGCCAAGGGTTGTTGAGCTTGGGCCACGGGCATGGGCAGCAGGGGTGTCGCTACCCCCAGCCCCAGCAGCACGAGCAGCAAGCAGCACAAGTGAGGGTTGGCGCGCATGGTCGAGCCTTCTGCAGCGAATCGAAGACCAACTATGCGCCGCCGAGGTAAAGCAAATCCTGCTGCGTTGCGCCCGAATTTTGCTCTTGCGGGCCGAGTGGTCTTGCCGTCGCGGCGGCGACCAACTCAGCGGCTGGCGGGGTAGCGCCAGAACTTGCCCTTGCTCGATTCGATCAGTTCGAGAATGGGAATGCGCTTGTTCGGTGGGCGTTCGCCGGTCTGCAGCAACAGACCGATATCGTTAAGCAACGCGGATTTTTCCGCATAGAAGGAGTGGTTGAGGGCCAGATAATCCAGGCTCGTCTGGGTCACATCTATCGTGTCGATGCCCTCGATAATGATGGGACCATCGAGGGGCACGTCGCCGGCGCGCGGCACGCCGCCTGCGACGCGGCGCGCCGCCTGCATCGCCCGGTCGTTGGAGGACGCATAAAGCGTGACCCCGCGTCCGTATCTCTGCAGATCCCCGGCGATGTTCTCAAAGACATTGCGGTCGATGTCGGGGGCGGCCATGATGATTTGATTGAGCCGGACGTTTGCCGGTAAGGTTGGGCCCAAATCGCGCAACACCTGCAGCAAGGGAACGTTGCCCATGCTGTGCGCAATCACGCTGACTTCCTTGGCACCGGTTTCCCTAATGACCAGTTCAAGATACTGACGCAGGTAGGGCTCCGCCTGTACCGAGCTTTCGCGATCGTAGCCGTAGCCGCTGAAATCGCCGAGCGACGGCCAACTATACAGGAACGCTGCACCGTCGAACTTGAGGTCGTAGGCCATTTGCGCGGTACGATAGAGGGCATAGTCGAAAGAATTGTTGTAGCCGTGCACGAACACCACCGCCTGATCCTTGAAGGACCGGCTGCCGCTGACCCGTTCGCGAGCCTTGGCGAGAAACTGATCGCGCGTGAGAACCGACAATTCCTTAATGGTGAAATGGTTTTTCGGATCCTCCGCACCCTCATAGATGGTGACCTGGAAGTAGGGAATGCGGATGGCGAACGGGCGTTCGATGTTGGGGACTTGGTGTGTCTTGGGCACGGTCACCAAGGCGTGGCCGAGTTCGAGCCGTCGTGCCCGTTCCGAGGTGTAGAGCAGGCGTTTGGGCTGATCCTGGCGGGCGCGATCGGTGCCATAAAACACCGGCACCACGTCCCAATCCCCCTCTGAGGCGGCGGGCGTGCCGGGCGGCGGGCCGCCGAGCGAGCGGGTCGCCTTTTCCGCGTCCCTTGGCGTCGTCGGCACCGGCGGCGGTGCGGGGGCCTCCATGGCCGGAAGCGAGCGGGGCGCCGGTTGCGACACCGGCGGCGGCAGCGTCGCCGGCGCCGACGGTGGGGCGGCAGAGGTCTTGGGTTCGGCGGGCGGCGCCGAGCCGACCAAGGGTGTCCCATTGCGGGCCGCCGGCGGCGGCGGGGCGGTCGCCAACTCGCTATGGGGGCTGCGGTTCTGCTCGGAAAGTAGGAGCAACGCTGGCAGCACCAGGCCAAGCGGCAAAAGGCGCGCCAACATCTTGGCCAACCGCGGCAGACCTCTCGTCAAATACCAGATCAGGGCGTAGAGAAGCAGGCCGGCCGCCAGAATGGCGATGTTGACGGCTGCCGGCGAAAATTCGCCCATGATGGCCCTCCCCTCGTTGTCGTTCGCCCGGCGGCAGTCATAGTCAGCTTACGGGAACCGGCAGCCTTGTCGCAATCGCCGTTCTCAAGGGCCTTAGAGCCCGCAGTCCGCAACACCCGCAACCCGCAGCAGGAGTGGCAACCAGATTTGGCAAACGCATGACAAAACCCTTGTCGGTTACGCGCCGGCTTGCCGCTCTCCTTTCATTGATCGCTGCCATGGTGCTGACCGGCGCGAACGTGGCATTGGGCAAAGCCATCGTCGCCGAGGTACCCATCTACATTTTCATGCTATTTCGCTTCTTGCTGTCCACGGCCGCGCTGTCGGCGCTCGTGCATTGGGAAGCGGGGCCCAAGCTCAGACAGATGCGAGCGGGCCAAGTTCGCGACCTGCTGGGCATGGCGGTGCTGGGCATGATCGGCTTCACGGCGCTGATGTTTGAAGGCTTGAAGCGCACGTCGGCGGCCGACGCCGGGATCATCACGGCGACGCTGCCTGCTGTCGTTGCGCTGTTGGGCATCGTCGTCATGCGCGACAGACTGACGATGCCGCAGGCCGGGGCCGTCGCGCTTGCGGTTGCGGGCCTTGTGCTCGTCCAGGCCACCGGCGCGCTGCGCGACACGGCGACCCCGTTCGGGAACCTGCTGATCCTGGGGGCGGTATCGTGCGAGGCAAGCTTCGTGTTGCTTGGCAAGCGGTTGGCGCCGCCCTATCAACCCCTTCGGCTGGCGCTTGGCGCCAATATGGTCGGGTTGGGCTTCGCCGCTCCGCTGGCGCTGCTCGAGATGCCGTTTGACGTTGCTGCGGTTTCCCGATCGATCTGGTTGCTTGGCATATGGTATGCGCTGTCGGCCAGCGTGTTCTGCCTTTGGCTTTGGTATCGCGGACTACCTGACGTTGAGACATGGCTGGCGGGTCTCACCACCGCGGCCATTCCGGTTACGGCATTGGCCGCCTCGGCGCTGTTCCTGGCCGAGACCATCGATGCATGGAAGCTGTTGGGTGGCGCTCTGGTGCTGGGCGCGATTGTGCTCGGGCGCGGTGGCGCAGCCGCGTAACATATCGGCTTGACCTCATGACAATTGCCGCCTTGCCGGCGGTTTGGATGTTATCGATGTTTCACGGCCAAGGAGAGCTCGCAGATGGCAGTTGCTGGGCGCCGCATCAAGCTCCCGCTCGACGCCTACGTTGCGGGCGTGCGTGACGGTGACCGGGCCATGTTGGCGCGCGCCATCACGCTGATCGAGAGCTCCAAGGCCGAGCACGTGGCCCTTGCGGAACAGCTGCTACAACGCTTGCTGCCGTTGACTGAACCGGCGATCCGCGTTGGCATCACCGGCGTGCCCGGTGTCGGCAAATCCACCGCTATCGACCAGCTTGGCATCAATCTGGTCGAACAGGGCCATCGCGTGGCCGTGCTGGCGGTCGACCCCACATCGACGCGCTCCGGCGGCTCGATCCTGGCCGACAAGACCCGCATGGCGCGCCTTGCGCAAAGTGCATCGGCTTTCATTCGCCCCTCGCCAACCTCCGGTACCCTCGGCGGCGTGGCGCGCAAGACCCGCGAGACGATGGCGCTGGTTGAGGCCGCCGGCTTTGACGTCGTGCTCGTGGAGACGGTCGGCGTCGGCCAATCGGAAATCGCCGTCGCCGGGATGGTGGATTTCTTTCTCGTGCTTCTGCTTGCCGGCGGCGGCGATGAGTTTCAGGGCATCAAGCGCGGGATCATCGAGCTTGCCGACATGATTGCCATCACCAAGGCCGATGGCGATAACCTCGCGCGCGTGACGAAGGCGGCAGCGATCTACCAAGGCGCGCTCGCCATTCTGACGCCGCTGTCACCGAACTGGACCCCGCCCGTGCTGACCGTTTCGGCGCAGCACAATCGCGGACTGGATGAACTATGGGATAGGATCCTAAAGCATCGCCGCACGATGCAGGCGAGCGGTGAGTTCGAAGCTCGCCGTGGAACGCAGGCGGTCGAATGGATGCGCACGCTGCTGCGCGAGCAGCTGATGTCGGCCTGGCGAACGGACGTCGAGGTTCAAGGCCGCACGGCTGCACTCGAAAACGAGGTGCGCTTGGGCCGCCTCACGCCGGCCCTTGCCGCCCGGCAACTGGTCGCGCTAATGGGGGTTCGCACCCCCGCATCGGAGGGGGGCCACCACTGATGCATGCGCAGTCTTGCAGGCGGAAAGAGCCATGAGAGTGCTGCTTACCGGCTTTGCGCCGTTTCCGGGCGTGCCGATCAACGCCAGCATGCGCCTTGTACCTGAACTCGTCGCCGCGGCCAAACGCAGGTTCCCCGGCACAACCGTCAGCGCCGGGCTGTTGCCGACCGAATGGGTGGCGGCGCCGCGCCAAATGGAGGTCCTGCTGGCGGAGGTGAAGCCCGACCTGCTGTTGCATTTCGGCGTCTCCTCGCGCGCCCGCGGTTTCGAGATCGAGCTGCGTGGGCAGAACCGGTGCGACCAGCAACCCGATGCCATCGGCGGCCTGCCGTCCTCGAGCGCGGTTCACGACGGCGGTCCCAACATCATGCGCGCCAGCCTGCCTGTGGCCTACATCGTCTCGAGACTGCGCCGGCGCGGCATCCGCGCGTTCGCTTCTCGCGATGCCGGGGGATATTTGTGCAACGCCACCTTGTACAACTCCCTCGCGAAGGCACGTGGCGTGCCGGGCCGGCGCGTCGGCTTCATCCACCTCCCGGCAAGTCTGGCAAAGCAGGGCGCCGCCCACGGGGACCCTATGGGTGCCTGCCCGCTCACCTGGGCGCAAGCGCTGGAGGGTGGTCTCGAGATTCTGGCGGTTTGCCTCGCCCGGCTCGCCGCGCCACGCCGGCGCTAGGCCGGCTTGCGCCGACGCCCTCCTGGTGCGCTCCTTGACGTTCTCCTGACGCCCTCCTGACGCCCTCCTGACGCCCTGGGCGCGCCCTTGGCGGCGGATCGGCCGCCGCGACTGGCCACGGCCGCCACCGGCCTTGCCGTCAAGCGCAGCAAAGCTTGTCCAACAACCTTGACAGGGCGGCCGACGGTCGGATCTCGCCGACTGTCAGGCCGCGAAAATTCCTCAAGGCTGCCGCTGCGGCGAGTGCTTCGGCCTGCGGACACAAGCGCGATACCAGGTAAGCCGCCACCACGTCGGCAGCCCGTTTGCCACCATCGTCGATCTTGAGGGCAAAGCCGAGACCGAGTTCGGGAAAGGCACCGCAGTGCACACCCTCCGCGCCGGCCTTGATCAGCACCTTGCCAGGCAGACGCGCCATCGCCAGCGTGTCGAGGCGGCCCCGGCCGGCGACCAGGGCGGGCTCCGCCCAGCAGGCTGCCGCCAAGCGTCGGCAGGCCTGCGCGCGCCCGCGCGGCACCCCCTCGCCCGTGACGAAGCGGGCGAAGGCGGCGGCAAGGTTCGCCAGCGGAAGCGCCCAGTTCGGCACCGAGCAACCGTCAATGCCGCGCACATCGGCGCCGAGGCCTCGGCCGGTCATTGCTTCCAGCGTTTGCCGGATGCGGATCTGCACCGGATGCTCGGGCAGCCAGTAGGCGTCGATCGGTTCGGCCTTGTGCGCGGCCGTCGCCAGCATACCGGCATGCTTGCCCGAGCAGTTGTGATGGAGCGCCGTCGCAGCCAGGCCGGCGCGCACGAGCTCGCGGCTGGCGGCGGCATCCAACGGTTCCTGGGTGCCACATCCCAGCGCTGCCGCGTCGAGCCCTGCCAGCGCCAACATTGTCGCGACGGTGGCTGCGTGCTCGGGGGTGCCGGAATGCGACCCACAAGCAATCGCCAGCTCGCGCGGCCCGAAGGCGTAGCGGTCCGCCGCGCCGGTCTCCAGCAGCGGCAAGGCCTGCAGCGGCTTGATCGCCGAGCGGGGAAATATCGGGTGCTCGAGCTCGCCCGCGGCGGCGATCAGCTCGCCATTTGCTCGCGCCACAGCGATGGCGCCGCGGTGCAGGCTTTCCTGTTGCGTACCTCGCGTAAGCTCGACCAGGATGGGATTGCCCATTGTGTGTTGGCCTACCGTGCGCCCCTTCAAATCTTGCCTAGGGCGACCAGCACGGTTTCGGGCGTGATGGGTTGCGCTGTCACCCGCGCATTGAAGGGTCGCAGCGCATCGTTGACGGCGTTCATTACCGCTGCGGGAGCCGCACCCGTGCCGGATTCACCCACGCCCTTGGCACCGAGCTCGCTCACCGAGCTCGGCGTCTCCACGTGCGCCACGTCGATATCGGGCATTTCGGCGGCCATCGGCACCAGATAGTCCGCCAAGGTGCCATTCGTGAGCTGCCCCGCCGCATTGTAGATCAGGTGTTCATAGAGCGCCCCGCCGATACCTTGCACGCATCCGCCCCGGACCTGTTCATCGGCCAGCTGTGGATTGATGAGGCGCCCGCAATCTTCGACCACCCAATGCTTGAGGAGGCGTACCAAGCCGGTGTCGGTGTCGATTTCGACATAGGCGCCGTGCATGCCGTTGGTGAAGATGTAGAGGTCATCGGTCAGCCAGAAACGGCGGGTATGTGACAGCACCGGCTGGAGCCCGTTGGGCAGCTCGCCCAGCTGAAAGTGGCAGATGCGTCCGATCTCCGCCAGCGGCAGACGCCGGGTGCCTACGGCATCGACGACAACCCCATCAACGATGTCCAGCACCGAGGCCTCCGCCTGCAGCAGCGCTGCGGCAATTGCCAAAATTTCCGATCTAAGGGCGCGCGCCGCCTGGTAGACGGCCTCGCCGCCAATGGCTGCTGCGCGTGAACCGAAGGTGCCGCCGCCGTAGGGCACCGCGTCGGTGTCGCCGGAAATGACCCGCACCGCATGCATTGGCACGCCGAGCGCGGTGGCGGCCACCTGACCCATGATGGTATTGGTGCCCTGGCCCTGTTCGGTCACGCCAACGGCGCAGATAACGCCGCCGTTGGGCTCGAGCTTGATCACGCAGGCATCCTGCAAGGAGATCGGTGCGCCGCCGCTGCCGTAGTAGCCCAACGGACCGGGCGCGGTGCCCTTGATGAAGGCGGCGATGCCAATGCCGCGCTCGATGCCCTGTTGGCGCAATTGCCTCTGCTGCTGGCGAAGCTCGCCGTAACGCATGCGTTCGACGAGCACGTCGAGGCAGCGCTGATGCGATAGATCCTTGAGCTTGATGCCGCCGGCGCTGAGGACCGGATAGGCATCGTCCGGGAAGACGTTGCGGCGCCTCATCTCGATCGGATCGATGCCAAGCCGGTAAGCCGCCTGGTCCACCAAGTGTTCGCCTACCGCGATGCCGATCGGATGGCCGACGGCCCGGTATTGTGAGCTTGGCGCCTTGTTCAAATAAACCACGCTGGCGCGCGCCCGGTAGTGTTTGTGGCGGTAGGGACCGCCGGTGATGTTGAGGATTTGGTTGGCTTCAAACACGCTGGTGCGTGGATACTGCGAGTAGGCGCCGGCGCCCGAAAGCACGTCGATATCGAAAGCCAATATTTCGCCTGCGCGCGTTACCGCGATGCGTGCCTTAACGGAGTTCTCGCGCGCGTGAATGTCCGAGACGAACGACTCCAGCCGGTCGGCGATGAACTTCACCGGCCGGCCAAGCTGGATTGCTGCCGCCACCGTTGCGACCTCATCGCCATAACTATGGATTTTCAGCCCGAAGGAGCCACCGACATCGGGTGCGATAATCTGCACGTTGTGGTCGGCGATGCCCAGGGTTTGCGCGAACACGCGCTGGATCATGTGTGGGCACTGGCTGCTCGTTGTGATCGTGAGCTTGCCGGTCGCCTGGTCGTAGGCGGCCAGCAGGGAGCGCGGCTCCAGGCTGACGGCCGTGTGCCGGCCGAAGTCGAAAGTCTCCTCAACGACAAGATCGGCGCTGGCAAATGCTGCCTCGACTTCACCGCTCTCGATGCTCCGGCGAAACGCGAGGTTGTCGCCGAGCTCGGCATGGATCACAGCCGCATTGCGATCGAGCGCAATCTGCTTGTCGGCGATCGCCGGCAGCTCCTCCCAGTCAACACGAACGTGCTCGGCGGCGTCCTCCGCCTCGGCGCGCGTACGGCCGACCACGATTGCCACCGGCTCGCCGGCCCAGCACGCCCGCTCGACCGCCATTGGGTACTGGGGCGCCGACTTCATGCCGGCAAAGCAGCTGAGAGTGCCGATCCATGGTCCGGTGCAAAGTTTTGCCAAATCCGCACCGGTCAACACCAAGGCGATGCCGGGTTGGCGCTGTGCCGCATCCACCTCAATGCGGAGAATTCTGGCGTGCGCGTAGGGACTGCGGACGAAGGCGGCGTGCAGCATGCGCGGCAGTGTCACATCGTCGGTGTAACGTCCGCGCCCGGCCAGATGCGGTTTGGCGCCGGTGCGGGATAAGCTGCGGCCTACCCAGCCGTCGGCTTTGGCGAAGGCGGAGGACTGCGCTTTCTTAGACACGCCTGCCTGCTCCCTCGGCGCGCTTTGCGATCGTCGCCGAGATGGCGTCGACAATGGCCTGGTAGCCGGTGCAGCGGCAAAAATTGCCGGATAGGTGGCTGCGAATCTCCGCGCGCGTTTTGGCTGAGCCCGCGCGTAATAGCTCGGCCGCTGCCATCAGCATGCCAGGCGTACAAAACCCGCACTGCAGCGCGTTGCGTGCAACGAAAGCCTGCTGCAGATCGGCGATCTCGCCCGTCGCATCTAGTCCTTCGATGGTGAGCACGTCGGCGCCGTCGGCCTGCACTGCCAACATCAGACAACCGCGCACCAGCGCGCCGTCGACCCGCACCGAGCAGGCGCCGCAGACGCCGTGCTCGCAGCCGAGGTGAGCGCCGGTCAATTCCAGGTCCGTGCGCAGGAAGTCGACAAGGTGTTGCCGCACCGGTACGACGCGCGACACGCGCTCGCCATTGACGGTGAGACTGATGGCCAGGGTTTGTGCTTGGCTCATGCTGACCTCATGGGACCGCTCGATCTGGCGCACAACTGGGCCAGCGCTCGGCGCGTCAATACGCGCTGCAGATGCAGACGGAGCTTGGCGCTGCCTTGGGCGTTGCAGATTGGATCTAGATCCCCCGGCAGGGCAGCGACGGCAGCATCGCTCAGCGCTGGCTGCAGTGGCTCGCCCTTGATGGCCGCGAGCACGCCATGGCCAAGCCTCGGCCGATCCTCGCTGGCGAAGTAGGCAAGCCTGCCAGCAGCAACGATCCCAGCCTCGATCTGCAACTGAAAGGCCAGACCGGCGATGGCGAAATCGCCTTGTCGGCGTGCCAGCTCCATGAACACAGTCAGGCAGTTCCGCGCGCTCGGGATCAGCGCTTCCACCAACAGCTCGTTGGGCCGGCGAGCCGTTGTGTGCAAGCCCTGGAAGAAGTCCGCGGCGGCGATCTCGCGACACCCGTCGCGGCTTTGCAGCACGAACCGCGCGTCGAGCGCCAGTGCGCAGGCTGGCAGTTCAGCCGCCGGGTCCGCCAGGGCGATGCTGCCACCAAAGGTACCGCGATTGCGCACGGCGAAGTGGGCAACATGCGGCATGGCTTGCGCGATCAGCGGCAGGTGCTGGTCGATGATCGGCGAATTGGCGACCTCGACGTGGCGAGCGAGCGCGCCGATGCGGACGTGCCCGTTTGCCAAACCTATGCCCTTCAGCGCGTCGAGTCGGTTGATATCGATGAGCAGCTTAGGCTGGGAGAGCCGCATGTTGAGAGCCGGCATCAGGCTTTGCCCGCCGGCCAGGATCTGGGCATCGTCGCCGTGCGCATCGAGCAGCTCCAGGACCTGCGCGACGCCGCCGGGGCGGACATAGTCAAATTTTGGCGCCTTCACGCGCCCCCCAATCGCCAAATTGCCAACACTAGGGCAGGCTGCCATTGCCCCCGCGCGCGCGCAAGCCGTCAGCCATCGCAACGGCGAGGCGGCGGGCCGGCGTCGCCGACCATGCCTGTGCCACCTCGCATCCAGCCGACGCCGCCTCGCCGGCAATGGCAAAGACCACCTGGGCCGGCCGTGGGCTTTTGCACGTGCAGCCGCGAGAGGATTGAGGCCACGATCCATCAGTTGCAGAAGAGGCCGGCGCTGGTTTGAGCAGCGGGGCAGGATCCGGCAAATGTCCTCCGCTGCGGTCATCTTCCCTTTAAAGCCGGCGCTGGCTGCGGTAGGCAGACCGTCGGCCGTCAGCGGGCCAAATCACGGGGATCCCCATGCCGAAGGTTACGCTCTACACCACGCGCTTTTGCCCTTACTGCGCCATGGCCAAGCGTCTGCTGACGCAAAAAGGCGTCAGCTTTGAAGAGATCGACGTCGGCGGCAACCCCTCTTTGCGTGCGCAGATGACGAGCAAAGCCAACGGTCACCGGACGGTGCCGCAGATTTGGATCGGCGACACCCACGTCGGCGGCTGCCGTGAGCTTTATCAGCTCGACGACAAAGGCGAGCTTGACGCACTGCTCGCGGGTTGAGGGGCAACTGCCGCCTTCGGCGTGCTGTTGGCGGTGCTCGCCAGGTGCCGGGCGGCGATATAACCAAACGTCATCGCTGGCCCGATGGTGATCCCCGCCCCGGGGTAGGTGCCGCCCATGACGCTCGCCGCATCATTGCCAACGGCATACAGGCCCGGCAGCGCCTCGCCGTGCTGACCGACGACCTGGGCTTGGGCGTTGGTAGCAATGCCGGCGAAGGTACCAAGCTCGCCGGGAACGACGCGAACCGCGTAGAACGGCGGCGTATCGAGGGCTGCAATCGATGGATTGGGAGCGTGGTCGGCGGCACCGTTGAAGCGCTGATAGGCATCCGAGCCACGTTGAAATTGCGGATCCTTGCCACGGCGAGCCGGGCCGTTGAAGCTGTTGAGCGTGCCGTCGAGCCCGTCCGCATCGATGCCGCAGGCAACGGCCAGCGCGCGCACGGTTGCGGCGCGCTTAATGTAGCCTGAGGTCAAAAAGGCACCCATTCGCATCGGCGCCGGCCCAAGCGCGCCCAATCCAAAACGGCGGATGGCGGCATGATCACACACAATCCACCCCTCGATCACGGGATCGTCGCGACACGCCTCGATCAGCTCGGGGATGTAGACGTGGTAGGACTTGGCCTCGTTGACGAAGCGGCGGCCGCGCCGGTCGACGCTGATATAGCCAGGCTTGCCGCGCTCGTAGAAATGCGGAAACGGAATGACGCTGCCGTCCGGCTGCGGCACCAGTGACACGGGGGCCCAGGCCGCCGGCTGATGGACGGCATCATGCAGCCGGCCACCGATGGCTTGGGCGAGCCGCAGGCCGTCGCCGGCATTACCCGGCGGCGGCAAGGTTGTGTGGTTCTTGCCGGCCCGGCGATGGCCATAGGTGTGCCGGGTGAGATCTTGGTCCGCAGGAAAGCCGCCGCAGGCGAGCACGACACCTAGTCGTGTCGCCACCCTTACGCGCCTGCCCTCCTTCTCGACAATGGCGCCGGTAATGCGCGTGCCTTCTCGCCGCAACTCGACAATGGGTGATGAGAGCCAGAGCGGGATGCCGCGGGCAAAGGCCGCGACGGCCATGCGTGCGACGAGTGCGTTGCCATTGACGAGCCGCGTGCCGCGCGCATGCCTCAAGCGATCGCGCGCGTAGCGCGCCACCATGAAACCGACATGGCTGGCAGCCCGTAAGGAGCGTGACATTTGAAAGATCTGTGGCAGATCACTGCGGCCGATCATCATGCCGCCGAATGCCATCATGGTCTTGATCGGCGGGCGCAGTTTCGCAAACCAGCTGCCGAGCCGGCGTCCGTCGAAGGTTTCCGGGCCGAGCGATCGGCCGCCTTGCGAGGCGCCGGGCTCGTCGGGATGATAGTCAGCCCAGGTCGGCGCCAGCGTAAAAGAGGCAAATCCCTCGCGCGCAAAGCAGTCGAGCATGGCCGGCGCGTTGTCGATAAAGGCTTCGGCCTTGGCCCGCTCCAGCCGATTGCCGACATGGTGCGCCAAATATTCCAGCGCGGCTGCAGGCAAATTGGTGATGCCGGCCGCCCTCTGGTGCGAGTTGGCAGGCACCCACACCACACCGGCCGAATAGGCCGTGGTGCCGCCAAACAGCGGCTCCTTCTCGACCATGATGACGTTCAGCCCTTCCAGGTGCGCCGTTAGCGCAGCGGCAAATCCTGCCGCGCCCGATCCTGCAACCAGCACGTCGCACGTGACGGCATCTTTAGACAATGTCGCTCTCTCGGTTAGGGCTGCCGCGCCGCGAAGTAGGCAAGGTCGACAATCTCGGCATCGGTAATCCGCGCCAGGACATCGGCCATCGAAGCATCATATCCCGGGCGCGTATTCGCCTTGTACTCTCGCATCGATTTGACGAGATAGTCCTCGCGCTGTCCGGCCAAACGCGGAACGTTGTCGCGCCCCGCCAGATCCGGGCTGTGACAAAAGTCGCAGCGGTACTGGCGCACCAGGGCCTGTCCCCGATTGATGCGGACGGCGTCCGCGGGCTCGCCTGCCGGCGGCTTGGGGGCGGGAAGCTTGGCGATGTAGTCGGAAAAGGTGCGCAAGTCGTCGTCGGAAAAGTCCTTGGTGGTTTCGTTCATCACCTCGACAAGGCGCTGGCGGCCGCGAAACAGGTAAAGCTGGATCAAGACGTAAGGAGCCGGCTGGGCACCCAGCGAGGGCACCTCCGGCAAATTCGATTGGCCCTTCTCCCCATGGCAGGCAAGGCAAAGGGCAACACGCTCCGCAAAGGTGTTGGCGAGCGCACCGCAGGACATCGCGCAGACCCAGAGCATTGCCGCCAGCAGCCGGCGCATGCCACCGAATCGCAATCGTCCAAGCCAGAGGCAGCGGTCAGGGGCCGGAGCCCCCGACCAGCACCAGCCCAAGTTACTTGCCGGCAACGCGACTATTGCTCCGGCTCACGCGATACACCGCGCCATTAAAGTCGTCGGAGACGAGCATCGAGCCATCCGGCATCGGCAATACATCCACGGGGCGCCCGACGTAGGTATTGTTCTGGATGAAGCCGGTGATGAATGGCTCCATGGACTTGACCGTGCCGTTGCTGTTGAGCTTGATCGCCAGCACATCGCCACCGATCTTGTTGCTCTTGTTCCAAGAACCGTGCCGAGCCAGGAAGATGGCATTGCGGTATTCTGAGCCGAAGCCCTTGCCCGTATAGAATTTCATACCCAACGCTGCGGAATGCGCTCCCAGCAGCGCCACCGGCTTGGTGAACTCGCTGCACGAGCGCCCCCAGCCGAACTCGGGATCGAGAAAGTTACCCTGGTGGCAATAGGGGTAGCCGAAGTTGTCCTTGCCGGGTTTCGTCACGCGGTTGAGCTTGTCTTCCGGCACCTCCTCCGACAGCCAGTCGCGCGCGTTCTCCGAGAAGTAGAGTTGCTGCAAGGTCGGATGCCAGTCCATGCCGACGATGTGTCGAACGCCGGTCGCGTAGACTTCCAGATCCTTGCCATCCAGACCGACGCGATAAATTTTGGAATGGCGCTCAGGCGGCATGCAGATGTTGCAAGGCGCACCAATGTGGAAATAGAGCTTCTCGTCGGGGCCGACTGTCAGATATTTCCAGCCGTGTGGCTCGTCTTTCGGCAGGTCGCTTAAGATGACGGTCGGTTTCGGGGGATTGTCGAGATTGTCTTCGATGTTGTCGATCTTGGAGATCTGCGACAGCTCGGCGATGTATAGCGTGCCCTTATGCACGACAATGCCGTTGGGTCGATGCAAGCCCGAGGCAATGACCTTTACCTCGCGCTTGCCGTCTTTTTCGACGATGGCATGGATCTTGTCCTGCAGGCGGCTGCTCACAAAGACCGTTCCCTTGGGACCGCGCCGCAGTGAGCGTGCATTGGGAACGCCGGCGGCATAAACTTCGATCTTGAAGCCGTTCTTTACCTTCAGCTTATCGAGCGGCAGCTTGTCAGCAGCGGTCGGTATCGGCGGCGGGGCAACCGGGGCCAACTTCTTGGCCGCGTCGCTGTCGGGCCGACCGACGAGCGCCGGAGGCAGCGGCTGTGGGGTTGCTGCAGGTGCCGGCGCCGTCGGTGCCTGCTGGGCGAGCGCGCCCGGTGCCGTCGCCGCAACAACAGCGGCTGCAGCAAGAAAACCCGAAATAACCCTGATCTTACGCATTTTTACGCCTCCCTGTTTACGCCTCCCGGGGCCTGGCAGCCGCTTTTGGGCCTTGTGGCCGCACGTCTGCGCCAACCTTATTCGGCTCGTCTGTTTCTGCCAATGGCTGCGGCTTTGCAAAGGCCAGCGCCGTCCGTGCCAACACGCCCATCGACAAGGCCAGCGATTATGCGCTAGAACGCGGCCGATTTCCGACGACGCTCCCTGCCGTTGGCCGCCCATGCACGGGCCGGGCTGGTGCGCCATTGACAAAGCTGAGGATCCCATGACCGTCATCCAGGAGCTCGAGCGCGCGCAAATCAGCGCCATTGTCGCCAAACGCTCCGTTCCCGAGTTCGGCCCCGGCGATACGGTCAAGGTGATGGTCAAGGTCATCGAGGGCCTGGAGGTCGACCCCAAGGACAAGAAGAAGGCCAAGGCGGAGGAACCCAAGGGCCCCGGCTTTCGCTTGCAGGCCTACGAAGGCGTCGTGATTGCCCGCTCAGGCAGCGGCATCAACGAAAGTTTCACGGTGCGCAAGATTTCCTACGGCGAGGGTGTCGAGCGTGTCTTCCCGATCTACTCGCCCTACATCACCGAGATCGAGGTCCTGCGCCGGGGTAAGGTCCGCCGCGCCAAGCTTTATTACCTCCGCGGCCGGAGGGGCAAATCGGCGCGCATCTTCGAGCGCACCGATGCCCGCGCCAAGCGCCTGAATGCGGCGTTCAAGGGGTTCAAGCGGCCGAAGGGTGACGCCGACGACCTCACCAAGATCAAAGGCGTCGACGCGGCGCTGGCCGCCCGTCTCAATCAGCTGGGTGCCATCAAGTTCGAGCAGATTGCCAATTTCTCCGACGAAGACATCGCCAATCTCGACGAGACACTGTCCCTGGGCGGACGCATCGAAAAGGACGATTGGATCAGCCAGGCGCAAAGCCTTGCAGCCGAGTCGGCGGCGGCGGAGGTGCCGGTGGCCGATGACGTGAAGGCTGCCAAGAAGAAGTAGGCCAAGGCGCAGTTGCCGCTATCGAGTGCTGAAAATTGCGCTAAGTTTCTGCCGCGTGCGCACATAGCTTGCTAAGTTCCGGCCGCTCGCATGGCCCGCCGATTGATGTTTGCCGATCGTGCCGAAGCCGGCCGGCTGCTGGCGGCGCGACTTATAGGTCTGAAGCTCGAAAACCCTATCGTTTTCGCTTTGCCGCGCGGCGGCGTTCCGATCGGCGCCGAATTGGCGCGGTGGCTTGCCGCCCCTCTTGACGTCACTTTCGCCCGCAAGATCGGAGCTCCGGACCAGCCTGAGCTGGCGGTTGGGGCGGTGGCCGGTGTCGGCGAGGCGCCCGAGATCGTTTTGCACGCCGAGCTGGTGCAAAGTCTTGCCCTCACTGAGGAGTACATCTTGCAAAGCGCAGCGCGCGAGCTGGCTGTGATCGAGCGCCAGCGAACCCAGTACGCGGCCGTGCGCCCGACCGCCGACCCGAAGCACCGCACCGCCATCGTCGTCGACGACGGCGTGGCAACGGGAATGACCATGCAGGCGGCACTGCGCTATCTGCGGCGGCAGGAACCGGCTCGGCTGATTGCGGCAACGCCGGTGGCGGCTCGCGACGCGGCGGCCATGCTGCGTAAGGAAGCCGATGACACGGTGCTGCTGAGCGTGCCGCGCCGCTTCGGCTCGGTGGGCGGATTTTATCGTGCCTTTGCACAAGTGACCGACGCAGAAGTGGTGGCCCTGCTCCAGGCCTGCAACGCCCCGCCGAGCAGCGGCTAGACCCTGATGAATCCAAGTCAACCACTACGAGCGCGCCAAAGGCTCAGTCGGAAAGATCCAGCACGCCGCGCAGATCGGTGACGATGTGATCGGGGGCCAATTCGGGATATTCGTTCGGCGCGCCGATCCGATTGACCCAAACGCAGTGCAAGCCGCAAGCCTTGGCACCGGCAATGTCCCAGCGATTGGAGGACTGGAAAGAGATCTCCTGCGCCCGACAGCCGAAGCGTTCGGTGGCGAGCCCATAGACCGGTGCGGCCGGCTTGAACATGCCGACGGCTTGCACAGACAGCACGGCGTCGAACATGCCGGCCAAGCCGGCACTCGTTAGGGCGTCGTCGAGCATGTCGGGGTCGCCGTTCGACAAGATTGCAAGGCTTGCGCCCTTGCCCTTGAGCTTGTCCAGCACCTCCCGCACCTCCGGGTAGGGCTCCATGCACCGGTAAGCCGCCAGCAGATCGGTGCGGGTCTTGCTTGCGACCGGCACGCCAGTTGCGGCGATGGCAAAATCCAGGCTGCGCTCCGCGAGCAGCCAGAAGGTCGCGGGCCTCCGCGTCAGGCTGTGATGCCAGGTATACTCGATGTGCTTGGTCCGCCACGTCTGCGAGAATTGCTGCCAGTGCCCTCCGAGCGCAGCCTGGTAACGCTCCGCCGCCGCATGCAGATTAAAGAGCGTACCGTAGGCATCGAACACGTAACACTGCATCGCTATTGTCCGCCTTTGCCGCGGATGAGGTGAATAATGCCGGAGAAATCCGCGCCGCCCTCGCCCCAAGCATTGTGCAGCCCGAACAATTGTGCGGCCGCCGCGCCCATCGGCGTAATGGCCCCGGCGGTCGCGGCCGCTTCCTGCGCCAGCTTCAGGTCTTTCAGCATGAGGGCGCTGGCAAAGCCGGGCTTGTAATCATTGTTGGAGGGCGCGCTCGGCACCAAGCCGGGAACGGGGCAATAGTTGGTCAGCGCCCAAGATTGGCCGGACGAGGCGGATGCCACTTCGAAGAGCGCCTTATGCGACAGGCCAAGCTTTTCCGCGAGCGTGAACGCTTCGCTGACGCCGATCATGTTTATGCCCAGCATCATGTTGTTGCAGATCTTGGCAACCTGGCCGGCACCCGCATCTCCACAATGGACAACGCGCCGGCCCATGGCTTCCAGGATCGGCTTGGCTCGCTCGAAGGCCGCTGCCGTGCCGCCGGCCATGAAGGTCAAGGTTGCCGCTTCCGCACCGCCGACACCACCCGAGACCGGCGCGTCTAGCGAGAGCATGCCGGCGGCGTTCGCAAGCCGATGCGCGGCGTGGGCCGATGTCACATCGATGGTCGAAGAGTCGATAAATAGCGTGCCGGGGCTGGCCGCCTGCAGCATCCCCGAGTTGTAAACGTCGATGACCTGCCCGCCGGCCGGCAGCATCGTCACCACCACCGCAACGTCCGCTGCGGCGGCGCCCGCCGACTGCCCGCCGGTCACGCCGCGGGCTGTGGCCCGCTGCAAGTTCTCACCCACAAGGTCGAAGCCCACCACCGCGTGACCGGCCTTGACGAGGTTGCCGGCCATCGGCAGCCCCATGTTGCCCAATCCGATGAAGCCAATCTTGGCCATGGGTTTGTCTCCTTGCGCCTTCCCTGCCTGGGACGTTACGCAGCTTTGTGACCAACCGCCAGCGCCCGCCGGCCTAGGTCTTCAGCCGGTAGCCGGTGCGGAATATCCACCAAACCAGGCCGAGGCAGAGGGCGGTGAACAGCATGGCCACCGCCAGGCTGACGCCAACGTCCACATCGGCAATGCTGTAGAAGCTCCAGCGGAAGCCGCTGATCAGATAGACGATGGGATTGAACAGGCTGATGGTCTGCCACACCGGCGGTAGCACATGGATGGAATAAAAGCTGCCGCCCAAAAAGGTCAGCGGTGTGATGACCAGGAGCGGGATCACTTGCAACTTCTCAAAACCGTCTGCCCAGATGCCAATGATGAACCCAAACAAACTGAAGCTGACCGCCGTCAGGATCAAAAAGGCAAGCATTGCCAGCGGGTGGTCGATGCGCAGTGGCACAAAAAACCCTGCAGTCAGCAGAATGATCAGGCCCAAAATAATCGATTTGGTCGCCGCCGCCCCGACGTAGCCGAGCACGATCTCGAGATAGGAGATCGGTGCTGACAGCAGCTCGTAGATGGTCCCGACGAACTTCGGAAAGTAAATGCCGAACGAGGCATTGGCCGTACTCTGGGTCAGCAGCATCATCATGATCAGGCCCGGCACGATGAAGGCGCCATAACTGACGCCTTCGATTTCGGTGATGCGCGAACCGATGGCGGCGCCGAATACCACAAAGTACAGCGACGTCGAGATGACCGGCGAGACGATGCTCTGCAACAGGGTGCGCCCCGTGCGCGCCATTTCGAAGGCATAGATGGCCCAGACCGCCCGCCAGTTCATGGGCCGCGCCTCACGAGATCGACGAAGATGTCCTCAAGGGAACTTTGCCGCGTGTTGAGGTCACGGAAACGGATGCCGGCTTCGTGCAAATTCCTGAGCAATGCCGTAATGCCGGTGCGCTCGGCCTGCGTGTCGTAGGTGTAGACCAGTTCGCGTCCGCCATTGGCAAGCGCAAGCTGCCGGTCGGCGAGGCTGGCCGGGATGGCTTCGAGCCTCTGTAGAAGGTGCAGGGTCAGCTGCTTCTTGCCAAGTTTGCGCATCAGCTCGGCCTTGTCCTCAACGAGGATGAGTTCGCCTTTGTTGATGATGCCGATGCGATCGGCCATCATCTCCGCCTCCTCGATGTAGTGGGTGGTCAGGATGATCGTTACGCCGGCCTTGCGTAGCGCGTGCACCACCCCCCACATGTCCTTGCGCAACTCCACATCTACACCGGCCGTCGGCTCGTCGAGGAACAGAATTTTCGGCTCGTGCGCGAGCGCCTTGGCAATCATTACGCGCCGCTTCATGCCACCGGATAGCGTCATGATCTTGTTGTCTTTCTTGTCCCATAGGGACAGGTCCTTGAGGACCTTGGCGAGATACTCGGGAGCGGCAGGCCTGCCCCACAGACCGCGGCTGAAGCTGACCGTAGCCCAGACCGATTCGAAGGCGTCGGTAGTGAGTTCCTGTGGCACAAGGCCGATCAGCGCGCGCACCGCGCGGTAGTGCTGGATGATATCCCGGCCGTCGACGCTGACATGGCCTTGGCTGGCGTAGGCGATGCCACAGATGACATTGATCAAGGTGGTCTTGCCAGCCCCGTTGGGTCCGAGGAGGGCGAAGATCTCTCCGCGCCTAATCTCGAGATTGACGCGCCGCAGGGCCTGGAAGCCTGACGCATATGTCTTGGAGAGATCGACGACAGTGATAACCGGCGACATGAGCCCACAAGCAGCCTGATCAGGGATGGTTCTTCAATGAGCGACCGCCAAATACCGTTGCGCAGGGCTTGGCGCGCGCCCCAGTAAGCAGCATCAGCTGCGTCGCCGCCAGTGGCGATAGGAAGCGCGATCCGCCGCAAGGCGCCAAGCGACGGCAACGCTTTCTTCACCAGAATTGGTGGAGACTGCAAGAAAAGTTCCGACAACCGCACGTGGCAACGGCAATGGGGGTCTCCCTCCGATGAAGCCCGTCGTCCTCTTCCTGGCGCTTCTGGCGGCGGTTAAGCTCGCGCACCAGGAATACCTGTTCAGGATCGGCACCAGGGACGCCATCGTCGGTGCCTACAAGGAACATGCGACCGAAGCGTGTCAAAGGGAGGCGCGCAGCACCACGCCGGCGCTGTCGGCTCAAGCCTGGGTCAATCCGACGGCGATCCGGCTGGTGATCGGCAAGAATACCCTCGACGTCAACCTGTGGCAGGTCGACAACGCCCTGTGGAACGCCCGCTACCGCAACCCCTATCTGGTCCTGACCGCAGGCCAGCATTCGGGCACGATCTATTGCGAGTATGACATCGTCAACGCCGCTGCAGCCGTGCACCGGCTGTAAGCCTGGCGCCGGCCCCTTATCTTCTCTTGAACTTGGCGAGGTGAAACGGCTAATTGAGGTTCAGGCACAACTGGGGGAGCAGTCATGACGACCGCTGCAGCCGGGGTACGCCCGACGCCGCCGCTCGCAGCGCTCGGCAAAGATCGCATCAAGGTCTACCAGCATTCGGACCTGGTTTACTGGTGGGTGGTGTGGGCCTACGGCTACTTCTGCGCGTTGCTCACCTACCTGCAGGGTCGGCCCGTGGTGCTCGCCGACGACGGCCGCAAGGTGCTTTTCCATCCAAGCGCCTGGCTCGGCATTTCCTTTGTGGTGCTGGCGCTGTTTGTGCTCATCTTCACCAATGTGCGCGCGCGCGGCGTCAAATCCCTCGTGCTCTTTCTGGTGTTGCTGGTGATCGGCTTTGCCGTGCAGATCTGGCAGGGCTGGGATGGGCTGTTGAGCTACTTCCCGCTGTTGCTCGTGTACATGAATCAGGCCTTCTATGTGTTGTTCTCGACCATTCTGCTGCTGGCCTGGATCTTCACCGTTCTCATCACCGACCGCTTCACCTATTGGGAGTTCGCCCCGGGCCTGATCAGCAAGCGCCAACGTTTCAGCGAGGGCGGCGAATCCTTCGCCACCCCGCACCTGCAAACGCGGCGGCAGAGCGATGACATCTTCGTGCATCGCGTGCTCGGTCTGTGGTTTTTGGGCTTTGGCACAGGTGACCTCGACATCCAGTTCAGCGTGCCGGGCGGCGAACGGCACTATCATTTGAAAAACGTTTGGCGGGTCGCCGCCGTCGAACGCGAGATTAACCGCCTGGTGGTCAAACAGGGCCCCCAACTGCGCTGAAGCCCAGCTTTGCCCGTTCAATCCTGTGGCGGGTTGCGCAACATGCCTCGCTCTCGCATCGCCCCCGCGATCTCATCGAGGGTGCCCGGATCGTCGATGGTGGCCGGCATTTTCCAGGTTTCCTCGTCGGCCATCTGACGCATGGTGCCGCGCAAAATCTTGCCCGAGCGCGTCTTCGGCAGCCGCTTGACCGTCATCACCGTCTTGAACGCAGCCACCGGGCCGATCTGCTCGCGCACGAGCTTGATGACCTCGTCTTCGATGTCCTTGGGTGGCCGATTGACCCCCGCGTTCAGCACAATAAAGCCGGTTGGGATCTGCCCTTTCAAAGCGTCGGCGACGCCGACCACGGCGCATTCGGCGACGTCTTTATGGCGGGCTACCACCTCTTCCATCTGCCCGGTCGACAACCGGTGACCCGCCACGTTGATGACGTCGTCCGTACGTGCCATCACGTAGGCGTAGCCGTCAGCATCGATATAGCCCGCGTCAGAGGTCGTGTAGTAACCCGGGAATTCGGCGAGGTAGCTGTCACGGAAGCGCTGGTCGTTGCCCCATAGCGTCGGTAGGCAGGAGGGTGGCAGCGGCAGCTTGACGGCAAGCGTGCCCGTCGCCCCAGGCTTGACCGGCTGGCCCGTGGCATCGAGCGCGCTCAGATCGTAGCCCGGCATTGGCACCGTGGGCGAACCGTACTTGACCGGTAGGGCACCGAGCCCGACGGGATTGCCGCAGATCGGCCATCCCGTCTCGGTTTGCCACCAATGATCGTAGACCGGCACCTTAAGGTTGCTTTCTGCCCACTTGATGGTCTCGGGGTCTGCCCGTTCGCCGGCAAGGAACAACGTGCGGAAACGGCTGAGGTCGTAGCGCTTGATATGTTCGCCCTTGGGGTCCTCCTTTTTGATCGCCCGGAATGCCGTGGGGGCGGTGAACATCGCCGCGCAGCCGTGCGCGGCGATCACGCGCCAGAAGCTGCCGGCATCGGGCGTGCCAACCGGCTTGCCCTCGAACAGAATGCTTGTCGCGCCGTGCAGCAGGGGTGCATAGCAGATGTAGGAGTGGCCAACGACCCAGCCGACGTCGGAAGCCGCCCAGAATACCTCGCCCGGATCGATCCCGTAGTGGTTCTTCATGGTCCACTTGAGCGCCACCATGTGCCCGCCGTTGTCGCGGACCACACCCTTGGGCGCGCCGGTCGTGCCGGAGGTGTAGAGAATGTAGAGCGGGTCGGTGGCCTGCACCGCCACGCAGCCGGCCTTGCGGCCGCGCGCTTTGGCATCCGCCATCAGGCTCGCCCAGTCGTAATCACGGCCGGGCAGCATGCTGGCCAGTGCCATCGGCCGCTGCAGCATCAAAATGCTCGCCGGCTTGTGCTGGCAAAGCGCGAGCGCACCATCGATCAAGGGTTTGTATTGCACCACGCGGCCCGGTTCGATACCGCATGAGGCGGACAGGATTGCCGCCGGCGTGCAGTCATCGATGCGCGAAGCCAGCTCAGGTGCCGCAAAGCCGCCGAAGACCACCGAATGAATGGCGCCGATCCGTGCGCAGGCGAGCATGGCGACCACAGCCTCGGCGATCATTGGCATATAGATGATGACCCGGTCCCCCTGTTTGACACCGAGATCGAGCAGCACACCGCCCAGCGTCGCCACCTCGTCGCGCAGCTCCAGATAGGTGAAGGTGCGCGTGGTTTGCGTAACCGGGCTGTCGTAGATCAGCGCATTTTGCGCGGCGCGGCCAGCCTCCACGTGTCGATCGAGGCAGTTGTAAGCGGTGTTGCATTCCGCCCCGGCGAACCAGCGCCCGTATTGCCCGGCGTAGGGATCAAAGACCCGGTCGCAGGGCTTGTACCAGTCGATCTCGCGTGCGGCCTCGGCCCAGAATGCCTCGGGATCGCGTTTCCAGGCGGCGTAGACCTCGTGATAGCGGCTCGGCATGGCGTTTCCTCTCGCGGCCCTTGCAGGCCCCCGCCGTCAGCGGTTGCCATTGGGCATACTGCCAAGCAACGATGTGAATGCAACGGACTATTTGGCGGAGGGCGTCCAGCGGCCGTCGGCAATCAGGCCCCGGCCGGGCGGATCGCGCTGGTAGAGGTAGACCCAGGCCAGCACTGCATCGGCCGCCGACAACCGTGCCAACCGTTCGACGCGCGCGTATTCGTTGTCGTTGTTGCCGCCGCGCACGCCCTCGTAGGCATCGAGCCAGCCGAAGGCGGCCACTGGATTTGCGAGCGCAAAGAGCTCGCCATAGACGCGCTCCGCAGCATCGACGCTATCGACCAGGCCGGGATACCAGGCGATTCTGTAAAGTCGCCCCTGGATGGACGCGGGTCCAATGCGTTTGGCCTCGCGCGCGAGCCTCGCCCCCATCGGGTGGCCGGCCGCCGACATCAGCGTGCCGTAGACGAACAGGTGCGGGTTGACCACCGAGCCTCTCGCTGACGAACGCGTGCGGGCGCTGCGCGCGCGTAACCAAAAGGCCCGGCTTAGCTGCCGGCGGCCCGGTCGATCTTCTTGTGCTTCTTGCAAGCGGCCTTGCCGGCGCGATCAGCCGATGGGCGCGCGCCGTACGAGCAGTTGCTTAGGCTGGCAAGCGAGGGCTCGCTGGGCCCGACCACTTCCCGCTTGCAGTATTCAACCCCGCGACGGCTGAGCCAGGGGTAGCTGCCCTCTGGGCAGTCGGCGAAAACTGTACTGGCCGAGACGACAAGCAATAACGTTGCAGCAATCCAACGCATCAGCAATCCTCCAGACCCCGCCCACACCTCCCATCGCTTAGGCCTTCGCGGCCGGCTTGTCGAGAGATCGGCATTCTCCGCGGCCTCAGTCATGCTCAAAACCTGACGCAGGACAGTCCATCCACGCGCATGACGCTGTCCTGCCCGAAGCGCGCCTTATAGGCATCGCGAATGGCTTCGATCTTGGCCTCGCTGTCGGCGGCGGGCGCATGCCAGATCATTAAGACGCGCGAACCTTCTTTGCGGAGGCCGTGGGTCTTGCGCCACTGGCCGTAACCCGTCAGCACCGTCAAGCCATCAGGAAAGCGCGGGGTGACCTCCGCATCGACAAACGCCTGCCATTCCACCTCGCCAACCGCGCCACCATCCGGTCGGCCGGTGCCGAACAACAGCTCGAGCCGTGCCATCATGGCCGCGCCTTGACGGCACGCCGCCACGCCCTCACCCGGCAACGCCGTGCGCAGAGCGATCACCGCAGCGGCGCCCAGGGCGATGCAGCCCATTGCCGTGAGGAGCATGCTGGCATATTGCGTCATGAGCTTTCCGCTACGCGGCGGCCGCGACAGCATGCTAGAAAGCGCCGCCAGCGATTAGAGGGCGCAGCCATGGCCCAGTACACCCAGAACACCCCCTACAAGCTGCATTGTTTTTGCCAGTCCGGCAATTCCTTTAAGGTTGCGCTTTATCTGAACTGCGCCGAGCTCGATTGGGAGCCGGTCTTCGTCGACTTTATGCATGGCGCTACCCGCGACGCAAATTGGCGCGAAACCATGAACCAGATGGGTGAGGCGCCGGTGCTCGAGACGGAGACCAGAAAGCTCACTCAGTCTGGCGCCATCCTGCTCCATTTGGCTGAGCTGACCGGCAAGTTTGCGCCGCAAAACGACGCAGAGCGCAGCGAAGTGCTGCGCTGGATTTTGTTCGACAACCATAAGTTTACATCGTACCTCGCCAGCTATCGCTTCTTGAAGTCCTTCGCGCCGCAAGCGCCGGACCCTAGCGTACTGGCGTTTTTGAAGCTGCGTTTCGACGCTGCGGCCGGCATCGTCGACAAGCATCTGGCGCAGTCCAAGTTCGCGGTCGCCGACAAACCGACCATCGCCGACTTCTCGCTCGCAGGCTACCTCTTCTACCCGGTGGAAGAGCACGGTTACGATTGGGCCAGCACCCACCCGAATATTTATGCCTGGCGTGAGCGCGTCCGTGCCTTGCCCGGGTGGGCCGATCCTTATCAGCTGATGCCAGGCGACCGCATCAAGCCGCTGCGATAGGGGAGCTCAACGTGGCCATATCCACGCGGCTGACCGATCGGCTCGCCATTAGGCATCCGGTCATTTGCGCGCCGATGGATGGGATCGCCGGCGGCCGACTTGCGGCTGCCGTATCGAGCGCCGGTGGGCTCGGCCTGCTGGGCGGCGGCTACAGCGACGATGCGGCCTGGCTCGACCGCGAGTTTGATGCCGCGGGCAATCAGCCGGTCGGCTGCGGCTTCATTACCTGGGCATTGCGCCGTAATCCCAAGCGATTGCAGCAGGCGGTCGAACGCAAGCCCAAAGCGATCTTTCTTTCCTTCGACGACCCCGAGCCCTTCGCCAGTCAAATCAAGGCTGAAGGCATTGTGCTCTTCTGCCAACTGCAGACCCGCGCCGATGCGGAGCGTGCGCTCGATTGTGGGGCGGACATCATCGTCGCTCAGGGATCGGAGGCTGGCGGACACGGCGGCACCCGAGCGACTTTCACACTGGTGCCCGAGATCGCCGACCTGATCGCCAAGCGGGCGCCGCGAACGTTGTTGTGTGCCGCCGGCGGGATCGTCGACGGCAGGGGACTGGCTGCGGCGCTGATGCTGGGGGCGGACGGCGTCGTAGTCGGCACGCGTTTTTGGGCATCGCAAGAAGCGCTGGTGCCGGCGACCTTGCAGCAGGCGGCTTTGCAGGCCAGCGGCGACGAAACGCTGCGGCAGAGCGTGCTCGACATCGTGCGCGGACGTGCCTGGCCGGAGCGCTATACGGGCCGCGTCCTCAACAACGACTTTGTGCGCGAATGGCTTGGCCGCGAGGATCAACTGCGCGCCGACAAAGCCCGTCAGACGCTACGCTATCAGGCCGCCTCGACGGCGGCCGATCCCAGCGTCGCTGCGACTATTGTCGGGGAGGGTATCGGTCTGATCGACAGCATCGAACCGGCTGGTCTGATCCTCGAGCGCATGGTGGCTGAGGCCGAACAGCGGCTTGCCAGGGGTGCGGCCGTGGCGGGCGCTGGCTAATGGGACAGGATCGGAAATTTTTCGGCTCGGCACTGACGATCGCTGTCGGTTCGCAGCCTGGCCTTGCGCAAAACCCGACCTCGTTGCTGACCGCTGATGGGGGTGATCTCGACTGCCTCTATGACGGTCACAGCAGTCTCACCAACATCCACTTTTGTCACCGGATCTGACAGCCATGTACTTCTCTCTCAGCGAGGAACAGGCCGCCATCCAGGAGACGGCGCTCACCTTTGCCAAGGAACGCATCGCCCCGTATGCCATCGAGTGGGACGAAAACTGCCATTTTCCCGTCGACGTCATCCGTCAGGTTGCGGCCCTTGGCATGGCCACCATCTACGTGCCGGAGGACAAGGGCGGCTCGGGTCTTTCGCGACTCGATGGCGCGCTCATTATGGAGGCGCTGGCCTACGGCTGCCCAGCCATCTCCGGCTACATCTCCATCCACAATATGGTGGCCTGGATGGTGGCCAGATATGCCTCCGAGCCGCAGGTCGCGGCCTGGATGCCGAAGCTTGCGTCGATGGAATGGCTGTCCAGCTATTGCCTGACCGAGCCCGGCGCCGGCTCGGACGCCGCAGCCTTGAAAACCTCGGCCAGGCTTGCCGGTGACCACTATGTGCTCAACGGCACGAAGCAGTTCATCTCCGGCGCAGGGGTGAGCGATTTTTATTTCGTGTTTGCTCGCACCAGCGAGGAGCGTGCCAACGGCATCTCCGCCTTCGCCGTGATGAAAGACACCCCGGGGCTTTCTTTTGGGGCCAATGAGAAGAAAATGGGCTGGAACGCCCAGCCCACTCGGCAGGTGATCTTCGACAATTGCAAGGTCCCAGCCGCCAATCTGGTTGGCGAACAAGGGCGCGGCTTCCGCTTCGCCATGAGTGGGCTCGACGGCGGGCGCATCAACATCGGGGCCTGCTCCCTGGGTGCGGCCTGGATGGCGTTGGACAAGGCACGTCGTTACCTCATCGAGCGCAGCGCCTTTGGCCGGCAGATTGCCGACTTCCAAGCTCTGCAGTTCAAGATCGCCGACATGGCGACGGAGTTGGAGGCCGCACGTCTGATGATCTATCGCGCCGCGGATGCCATCGATCGTGCCGACCCGCAGGCTTCCATGTACTCGGCCATGGGCAAGCGCTTTGCTACTGACCTCGGATTCAAAGTGTGCAACGAGGCCCTACAGATCCACGGCGGCTACGGCTATCTCAAGGACTATGGACTGGAAAAGCTGGTGCGCGATCTCAGGGTGCATCAAATTCTGGAAGGCACCAACGAGATCATGCGCGTCGTCGTCTCACGCCAGGTGTTGGGCGGCAACCGCGGGTGACAGAGCAGCTTACGCCCACCAACCCGATGCTCTCCGGCCAGCAATCGAGCGGCGAGCGCCAAGCTCTGCTGCTTGGCCTCCTCGGTGTAGTGGCCTTCGGGCTGACCCTGCCGGCAACGCGCCTGGCCGTCGCCGATTTCGATCCGCTGTTCGTCACCCTGGGTCGCTCGCTGGTGGCGGCTGCGTTGGCCTTTGTCACCTTGCTTTGGGCGCGACCGCCGCCGCCGCCGCGCCGCGACTGGCCGCGACTAGCCGCCTTTGCGCTGTTCTCCATCATCGGTTTTCCGCTGCTGATGGCGATCGCCATGCAATACGCGCCGGCCAGCCACGGTGCCGTGGTGTTGGCCGTGCTGCCGCTCCTGACTGCCATGGCTGGCGCGCTGGTTGCAGGCGAGCGGCCGTCCTTGGGATTTTGGGCCTGCGGAGTGGCCGGAACCGGCAGCGTTCTCATCTACTCCATGCTCAGCGCAAGCGCTTCTGGCGACCTGCAGTGGGCCGATCTCCTGCTTGCCGCGTCCGCCGTCTCGGCCGCGCTTGCCTATGCGCTTGGCGGGGAGATGGCCCGCCGCATCGGTGGCTGGGAGGTGATCTGCTGGGCCCTTGTGTTCGCGGCGCCCGCCATGCTGGTGTCCCTGCTATTGTTTGCATGGCCGACCAGCTGGGAGGCGCATCCTTCTGCCTGGGCTGGGTTTATCTACGTGTCCGTGTTCAGCATGTTTTTAGGCTTCTTTGCCTGGAATAAAGGGCTTGCGCTGGGTGGGATCGCCAAGGTGGGCCAGATCCAGCTCATACAACCTTTTGTGGCGCTGGCCGCCTCTGCCGCGCTGCTCGGCGAGGCCGTGGGCTGGCTCGAGATCGTCTTCGCCGGCCTGGTGGTGGGCATCGTCGCCCTCGGCTGGCAGATGCGGGTTGCGCGCAGCTAAGCCTCCGATGCCGGCGGTTGGCAAATGTGACCGCGGGGAACAAGCGCGGCGCTGCCGGCATCTTGATGGCCGAAATCGTTCGATCTCGCAGGTGCGCAATCCTGCCGCCCCAGCAGACGCTCCTTGCCGACGATTGCGCAGGCCGGACCCAGACCCCATCTTTGCTGAGGACAGGCCGGGCTGGCCAAAGTTTGCGATTGGCCGCGGACTCTGCCATCACTGCTGGATCGGCATCGGCCGGCGCAAATCGTTGTCGGCCCGGAGGAAGCCCGGAGCTCACGCGCGACATGCCCAAACACGCTGTCAGCCTCGACGACAAGTACGCCCTCGACGAAACGCACCAGATCCTGACGGGTACGCAGGCGGTCGTTCGCCTGATGCTCACCCAGCGGGCGCGTGATGTTAGGGCGGGACTTAATACGGCCGGCTACGTCACCGGCTACCGTGGCTCGCCCATTGCTTCGCTCGAAGCCGCCATGCTGCGGGCGAGGGGGATTCTCGAGCCCAACCACATCAAGTTCATGACCGGCCTCAATGAGGACCTTGCCGCTACCGCCCTGTGGGGTTCCCAGCAGGCCGAGCTACGTGGCGAGGGCAAATACGACGGGGTTTTCGGCGTCTGGTACGGTAAAGGTCCCGGTCTCGACCGGACCGGCGACGTCTTCCGCCATGCCAACCACGCTGGCACTGCCAAGCACGGCGGCGTGCTGGCCCTGATGGGGGACGATCATACCTGCGAGAGCTCAACCAGCGCGCACCAGTCCGAATTTGCCTTCGTCGACTACATGATGCCGGTCCTCAACCCGGCGGGCGTGCAGGAAATTCTGGACTACGGCATCCTGGGCTTTGCCCTGTCTCGTTTTGCAGGCGTGTGGGTCGGAATCAAGTGCGTCAAGGACAATATCGAGGCCACCTCGACGGTCGACGGCCGCATCGACCGCGTCCAGGTTAGGCTCCCCGAGGACTTCACCATGCCGGCCAGCGGCCTCAACATTCGGCTAGGCGACCAGGCCCTGCTGAAGGAAGCCCGCCTCCACGACTTCAAGCGCGCGGCAATTTTGGCCTTTGCCCGCGCCAACAAGCTCGATCGCCTGGTGCTGAGCGGTGGTGCGGCTCCGAAGCTTGGCATTATCACCTGCGGCAAGAGCTATCTTGATGTGCGTCAGGCGCTCGATGAGCTGGGGATCGATGAGGTCCGGGCCAATCAGTTCGGCATCCGACTTCTCAAAGTCGGCATGACCTGGCCGCTCGAGCCGCAGGCGATTCTCACGTTTGCACAAGGGCTCGATCTGATCCTGGTGATCGAGGAGAAGCGGTCGCTGATCGAGACACAGGTCAAGGAGCAGCTGTACGACGTTCCTGACCACCCGCGCGTGCTTGGCAAGAAGGATGAAAACGAGCACTGGCTGTTCCCGGCCAAATATGCGCTCGATCCCACCGATATCGCCATCAAATTGGGGGAGCGCCTGATCCGCGCCGGCGCCGGCGACGACATCAAGGACAAGGTCGCCGAGCTGAAGCGGTTGAGCGGCAACAAGCCCGAGACCACGGAGGTCGCAACCCGGATTCCCTACTTCTGTCCGGGCTGCCCGCACAATTCTTCGACCGTGGTGCCCGAGGGCTCCCGCGCCTACGCCGGGATCGGCTGCCACTACATGGCCCATTGGATGGACCGCAATACCGAAGGGTTTACCCAGATGGGCGGCGAGGGCGCCAACTGGATCGGCGAGGCCCCTTTCTCCAAGACCAAGCACGTATTTCAGAACTTGGGTGATGGCACCTACATCCATTCCGGCAGCCTTGCCATCCGCGCCGCGCGGGCCGCCGGTGTGAACATCACGTTCAAGATCCTCTACAATGACGCGGTTGCGATGACCGGCGGTCAGAGCCTCGACGGGGGCATCACGGTTGGTATGGTCGTCGACCAGGTGCTGGCCGAGGGCGTCGAGAAAGTTGTGGTGGTTACCGACGAGCCGAAGAAGTACCCGCGCGGATTCATTGCGCAGGGGGTACCAGTTTATCATCGCCGCGACTTGCAGAGCCTGCAGAAGGAGCTGCGCGATGTTCCCGGCGTCTCCGTGCTGGTCTATGACCAGACCTGCGCGGCCGAGAAGCGCCGCCGCCGCAAGCGTGGTCTGTTCCCCGATCCCGACAAGCGGGTGTTTATCAACGCGGCCGTGTGTGAGGGTTGTGGTGATTGCGGCGTCAAGTCGAACTGCGTCGCGGTGGCGCCGCTGGAAACGGAGTTCGGCACGAAACGCGCGATCGACCAATCGGCTTGCAACAAGGATTTCTCCTGCCTCAACGGCTTCTGCCCAAGCCTGGTGACCGTGCACGGTGCCAAGTTGCGCAAGGCCGACAAAAAGAAGATCGGTGACAGTGGCATTGTGCAGATGCTGGCCGGCTTGCCCGAGCCACGGCTGCCCGCGCTCGACCGTCCCTATACCATGCTCGTGACGGGGGTTGGCGGTACGGGTGTGGTGACGCTCTCTGCGGTGCTGGGCCAGGCCGCTCACCTTGAGAGCAAGGGCTTCGGCGCCATCGACATGACAGGCCTGGCCCAGAAGGGTGGCGCCGTCGCCTGCCACATGCGCGTGGCCAGGGATGTTGCGCAGATTCATGCCATCCGTGCCGGAGTTGCCGGCGCCGATCTGGTGCTTGGCTGCGACCTAGTGGTGACGGCTTCCAACAAGGTGCTGGAAACCATCAAGCCGGATCACACTGCGGTCGTGTTCTCCGACTACGAGATGACCACGGCCGACTTCACCCGCAATGCAAATCTCAAAGTGCCAGGCGCAGCCCTGCGACATGCCATCGAAGCCCGGGCCGGCAAGGCACCCGTGCACTCCCTCGACGCTCACTCCCTCGCGGTAAAGTTGTTCGGCGATTCCATCGCCGCCAATATGTTCCTGTTGGGCTACGCCTATCAGCTGGGCCACGTGCCGGTCGGCTCGGCAGCGCTGGAACAGGCCATCGAGCTCAACGGCGCAGCGGTTGAAATGAGCCGCAATGCCTTTCGCTTCGGCCGCTTGGGGGCACACGACCCCGCGGCGCTGGCGCGGGTACTCGGCCAAGCCGGCGTGGCGGCGCCCAAGTCTGCTTCGCTCGAGGATCTTGTTGCCTCGCGTGCGAGCTATCTTGCCGACTACCAGGACGAGGCTTTGGCGGAGCGTTACCGCCAGCGCATTGCGCAAATTGCCGAGGCCGAGCGCAACAAGGCGCCGGCATCGAGCGGTCTGGCGGACGCCGTGGCGCGCGGCTATCACAAGCTGCTCGCCTACAAGGACGAGTACGAGGTCGCCCGACTGTTCACGCATCCCGCATTCGAAGCAGCGCTTTCAGAGCAATTCGAGGCTCGAGGCAAACTATCGTTCCATCTTGCCCCCCCGCTATTGGCACGCCACGACAAGGCCACCGGCGAGCCGCGCAAAATGCAGTTCGGCCGCTGGCTGCTGCCAGTATTCCGAGCCTTGTCGAAAGGCAGGCGTCTGCGCGGCACGGCATGGGACGTATTCGGCTATACCCAGGAGCGCCAGCTCGAACGGCAAATGATCGCCGATTACGAGCTGCTGCTCGATGAAATCGTGCGCCGCCTGTCGCCGCAAACGCACGCCACCGCCGTGGCGCTCGCCCGCCTGCCGCTCGACATCAAAGGCTTCGGCCATATCAAACTACGCAACTACAAGTCGGCCAAAGCCCGAGAGGCGGCGTTGTTGGCCAAGTTGCGCAATCCCGCGTCGCCGGCCCTGAAAGCCGCCGAGTAGCTAGCCGATGCCGAGATAGGCTTGCCGCACGCGGTCATCGCCGAGCAAGGCCGCGCCAGTGCCGCTGATGACGATACGTCCGTTCTCGAGCACGTAGGCTCGGCTCGCCAGTTTCAGCGATGCGGCCACGTTCTGCTCGACCAGGATCACTGTCAGGCCCCGCTGGCTAATCGATCGGATCGTTCGGAACAGGTCTTGCACCAGTGCGGGGGCAAGCCCGAGCGAGGGCTCATCGAACATGATGAGCTCCGGTTGACCCATCAGGCAGCGAGCGATGGCGAGCAGCTGCTGCTCGCCACCAGACATGGTGCCGGCGAGCTGGCTGCGGCGCTCGTCGAGACGAGGGAACAGGCCATAGATTTCGTGCAAGGACTGCTGCATGCGCGCGCGCGCCCGCGGCAGCAGCGCGCCCATTTCGAGGTTCTCATGCACACTGAGGCTGGGGAAGATCTGCCGACCCTCTGCCACCTGGCCGATGCCGAGATTGCAGATGAGATGGCTGGGCCGGCCGGTAATGTCCTGGCCGCGAAAGCTAATGCGCCCTCGGCGCGGCTTCTCGATGCCAGCGATGCTGCGGATGAGGCTCGATTTGCCCGCGCCGTTGGCGCCAACGATGGCGACGAGCTCGCCGGCTTCGGCGGCAATCGAAACGCCGTCCAAAGCCTGGGCGTCGCCGTAAAACAGGTCGAGCTGCTCGACTTCGAGGATCACAGCGCGTCTTCCCCAAGATAACACTCCAGCACGGCGGGATTGCGCGTCACTACCTCGGGTGTGCCCGCGGCAATGACCTGTCCGTGATGCAGGACGATGACGTGGCGCGAGAGCGCCATGACCGCGCGCATCACGTGCTCGATCATGAGAATAGTCAGGCCAAGCCTGCTGTTCAGGTCTCTGAAAAGGGCCACCATCCGATCCGTCTCGGTCGGCCGCAGGCCAGCCATGACTTCATCGAGCAGTAGAATGCGCGGGGCGGTCGCCAGCGCTCGGGCCACCTCAAGGCGCTTGCGATCCGGCAGCGTCAGGGATCCGGCGGCAGCATTGCGCTTGCCCTCGAGCCCAAGCTGTTCGATCACGTGTCCGGAGATCTCCCTGGCAGCGCGCACGCTCCGACATTGATTGAGCGCCCCGACGAGGACATTCTCCAACACGGTCAGTCCGGCAAATGGCTTCACAAGCTGGAAGGTGCGTCCTAGGCCGGCCCGGCAGATCTGATCGGAGCGCCAGCCATCGATTCGCGTGCCGCCCAGGCGGATCTCTCCTGCGTCTGGCCGGTAGACGCCGGCGACCAGATTGAAGCAAGTGGTCTTGCCGGCGCCGTTGGGCCCGATAAGGCCGACGATTTCCCCTTCCGGTACGTTGAAGGTGACGTCTTGCACGGCTTTTAGGCCGCTGAAACTCTTCGACAGGCCATGTATTTCGAGCAATGCCGCCATGCTAGCGCCCGGTCGGCCCGTCGGATGGCTTGCGATCGAGTTTGAGCAGTTTTGCCAGCGGCGGCCACACGCCGTCGGGCAGGAACATGACCACGATCAGGAGGCAGATGCCGTAGAAGATTTGTTTGACGCCGGGAACATCGATGCCGAGCGCGCGCATGGCCTCGCCCAGGCCCTCGGCCAAGCTCGCCAACAGGAACGCGCCGACGATCGGCCCGAACAGCGTGCCGATGCCACCGATGATCGGCGCCAGAATGAGCTCGATCGAACGGGAGATGTGGAAGACCTGTTCGGGAAACAGGTTGTTGTAATAGAAGGCGAAGATTACGCCGCCCAGCGACGTCATGGCGGCGGACAGTACCACCACGTACATTTTGTAGCGGAACAGGTCGATGCCGAGGGCTTGAGCGGCGTCCGGGCTCTCGCGGATCGCCAGCCAGTAGTAGCCGGCGCGGCTGCGCAGCAGCGTGTGGCACAGGAGGAACGCAGCCACCGTCATCGCTAGCATCAGGTAGTAGAACATTGTCGGGCTGCCGCGCAGGTTGAGTAGATCGTTGCTGGCATAGTTCGCAACCGGCAGAAAGAAGCCGGCCGAACCGCCAACCCACGACCAGTGGTCGAACGCCAGACGGGCAAATTCGGCGAAGGCGATGGTGAGGATCGCAAAATAGACGCCGGCGACGCCGAAGCGGAAGGCGAGAAAGCCGATCACGCCGCCCGTCATCGCCGCGATCGTCACCGCGGCCCACAGACCGAGCCACGGACTGATGCCGAAATGCACGTAGAGCGCCGCGGCAGCGTAAGCACCGAGGCCGACATACAATGCGTGGCCGAGTGAGAGCTGCCCCGCGAAACCCATCATCAGGTTCCAGGCTTGCCCGACATAGGAGAAGTAAAGGATCGAGATCAGGACCGTGATCAAGTAGTCATTGGCAATGACGGGAAACAGGATCAGCGCGGTCAACAGCAAGGTCAGGAGGATGAGTGCGCGCGGCGGCACGCCGTCGGCCAAACGCTGCCTCATGACGCGCTCTTGCCGAGAATGCCTTGTGGCCGGAACAGCAAGACGAGCACGAGCATGCCGAAGGCGAACATGCTCTTTGCCGAAGGTGTGAACAACAAGCCCGCGAGCGCCTCCGTGACGCCGATCAGCATCCCGCCCAGCAATGCACCGGGCATTGACCCAAGCCCGCCGGTGATGACGATCACAAACGCCAATAGGGTGTAGCTCGGCCCTAATGGCGGCGTCACATCCAGCAAAAGCACCATCATGCAGCCGGCGGCGCCGACGCAGGCGGCCCCGAGCCCGAACGTCAGGGCGTAGAGCCGTCGCACATCCAGGCCCACCACCAGCGCGCCCTGATAGTTGTCCGCGCAGGCACGGATGGCCTTGCCGATCAGCGAGTGGCGGAAGAAGGCGAACAGGCCCGCGGCGACGGCGGCGGCTGCCAGGGCGGCATAGACCTTGGTGGCATCAACGATGAGGGGGCCTAGCTGGAAGCTGTCATAGGCATAGGTCGTCTGCACGCTGCGCGCATCCGGCCCGAAAATGAGAAGCAAGGCGTTGACCATAATCATTGCCACGGCCACCAGCAGCATGAACTGGCTGTGCTCGGGTCGGTTGATGAACGGATTGATCAAGCCGGCCTGCATGACATAGCCGAGGGCGAACAGCACACCGGCGATGGGTACCATCATCACCAGCGGGTCGAGCTGGTAGACCGAGAACAAGACGACCGCGAGGTACATGGCGATGGTCATCATCTCGCCGTGCGCAAAGTTCACCACGCGCACCACGCCGAAAATCACCGACAGCCCTAGCGCCATTAGGCCATAGACCAGCCCGGTGAGCAGACCGCTGACGGCAACATTTAGAAAAATATTGGCGGGCACCGGAGGATCCTGCGAAAGGCCGCTCCGGCCGGGAGTGCCGGAGCGGGAGAACTGACGCTAGGCTCAAGCGCGCTTGTCGTACGGGGTCAAGGGCCAAACGGTTTTGGCGTTTGCCGCTGTCATTGGCGCCACCGTGACGAGCTTGCCGCCGCGATTCTGAATTGCCGCATTTTTTAGCTTGTCGTTCTGACCCTTGGCGTCAAATTTGATGCCGGGGCCGATGCTGACATTATCCTCAATGTTGGTCGCGCGAATGGCGTCAGCCAGTGCTTTAGGCTCGCTCGAACCGGCCCGCTTGTAGGCATCCGCCGCGACTAGCAGCGCCTCGAAGGTGTAGATGTGGTTGGTGTTCAGATTGATCCCTGGATGCGCCTTGGCAAGTGCGTCCTCCAGCTGCTTGCTCAGTTTCTTGTTGGGGTCGTACCACGGCACGAAGCTCAGCGGATCATCCGCCAGCTTGCCGAGTGTCCTGAAGTATTGATCCTCATACCAGCCAGGTCCCATGCTCAGGACCGCCAGTGGCGACCAGCGTTGCTTGACGAGTTCGCGCGTGAGCAAAATTGCGTCGTTCAGACGGCTCACCGTCAGCAGCGCCTCGGCACCGGTAGCCCTGGCTTTGGCCACTTCCACAGATAGGTCGCGTGCCGCAGGATCGTAGGCGATAGTCTCCAGGATCTTGTAGGGCATGTTGAACTTCGGCATGACACCGTCAATGCCCTTCTGCATCGAAACGCCGAAGGTGTCGTTGACATGCATGAAGACCACCGATTGCGGCGCACTACCGGTGGCCTCAAAGATGGCCTTCTGGTTGGCAAACGCGTCGCTGAGAATCATTCCCGCCGTGGGGAAGTTGCGGAACACGAACTTGTAGCCCTGCTCGGTAATGGGTGGCGCAGCAGCAATGTTGATGACGAAGGGGATGCCCTTCTGCTCGGCCACCTGCGCGATCGCTGTGGACTGCCCAGAATCGAAGGCGCCGACGAGCAGCTGCGCACCTTCGCCGATCAGGCGCTCGGCCCGCGAGCGCGCCGTCTCGACGTTCGATTCGGTATCCCCATTCATGATGCTCAGGTTTGGCAGATTGAGGTCTCGGAGAATACCTGCTGCGATCTCGACGCCGCGCTGGCAGTCCTGACCTATCCCCGCCTGCACCCCCGATCGCGGCAGCAATACGCCGACCTTGAGGCCGGCACCCTGCGACCTGGCGATGTTGAACGGCGCCACGCCGGCGACGATCCCGGCACCGAGGCCCTTGGTGATTGCGCGGCGCGTTAGGTCTGTGGACCCCATCCGCATGCTTCGGCTCATCCGCTTCCTCCTGGTGATGGTGACCGGCGACTTTCGTATCGGTTCGCCCGAGTATATGTCTTTTGGGCTTGTCGCGTCATTCCTGCTGGATACCGGGCTGCCGCGCCGGCCGGCATGGCCGCTGGGAACGTGACGGCAATTGGGGGCCCTGAGGGCGGTGCCGGGAAAACTTGCGGCAGCGCC
>CAWFZX010000013.1:0-240662 GCA_963820375.1 uncultured Alphaproteobacteria bacterium
CGTAGGCTGTCACTGCTGTCCTGTTCGTCTCTTTCATTGTTCCTAACGCAATCCTCCGACGCGAGGGGGCAACCCGCGCCACGCCGGAGCTCAAGTTTGGGCGTTGCTAAAGTTAGCACTGAAGTCGCGCTGACCTTTGTCGAAAGGGTTGTTCACAAGCAGCCGCACATCTTATGGCCCGTGTGGTCACCTTCCTTGGGGTCACCCAGCCGACCCGGACTTGTAGGGCCCACTCAACAAAATTTGACCAACAGCCCGCAGCTGCTCTACTTCAAGGGCGGGGCTTTTGTCTGGGAGGACAACTCATGTTTACGCGTAACTCTCCTCCAGAGCCGAGCACGCCCTCGGCTCGCCCCAATGGTCCGGCACTCGCCACCGTTCCGCAACATCGAACGGGTCCCACCGACAGTGGCGACAAGTCGATTATCGGCAACGATCTTCGAATTATCGGTCAGGGACTGAGGATCATTAGCCGGGGTATTCTTCAAATCGACGGCGAAATTGAGGGCGACGTGCAAGCGACCGAAGTGATCATCGGTGGACAGGGTAAGGTCACGGGATTGGTTGCTGGCCACCAGGTAACAGTGAGCGGCAAGGTCTCTGGTGCAATTTGCGCCAAGACGGTGACGTTGCAATCCACCTCCGAGGTGGAAGGTGACGTTCATCACATGGTGTTTGCCATTGAGCAGGGTGCTATCTTCGAGGGTCGCAGTCGCCGCGCAGGAAACGAGGCGGACCTGAACGCCGTTATCCAGGCAAAGGGTGCCCGGGCAACGTCTGGGTGAGTGGGGCCCCGTGCCACATGCCCCCGACGCGAGAAGGTCTTGCGACCTCGCCGCGCCGGGACTTTTCGAGGACTTGTCAGGACTGCACGACGTGGGTGGTCGCCTCGCCGATGGATCGTCGTCTGGTATGGCGAAGCATCTTCGGTGTTGGCCATCGTTTGAGGGCGGGGCTCCGGCGACCCGACCTGTTCTCGGGACACCCCGCGCGCTTCGCGATAGGCCGCACGTACGTCAGCGGGGATTGCTTTACGGCTCAGCCAATCGCCCTTTCTGGCACGTCTTAACGTCGTCATGCGGCTTGTTATTTGTAGCGCCGTTTGCAGCGACAGGGTTTCTATCTCTCCCAGGGTGAGCTGATTGCCGCGTTCGGCACGTGCATCGCCCGCCTCCGGCCGGATAGCTGAGCTCAGAGCTGAGAGCGGTGGACGTGATAGGTTCGACAGCGTCGACGACTTTCCCCAGGTCAATTCGGTCGCCTTGATAATGCCTCTGCGCGACGTTAGCGTCCATCAACCGCATGCCCACGCCGGCCTTGTCATAGGCTAGGGCGTTGGCCAGCGAGGTAGGCCACTACCCCGCGAATGCGTCTGCAGGGGCGGCCCCTCGGGTCGCCCCTGTCCGCTCGCGGTCCTATGCCTCAACCACACGCCACACCACACCGCTAAGGCATGGTGCGGCGCCGCCCTTGCGCAAGCGCTACTCGCAAGTTTTCAGCCGCTATCATGAGGAGGGGAAATAACAGCCGCTGATGTGGAGGCCGCCCCAGTTGTGAGCCTCATCGCAACCCAGACTACATCGACATGCAGAAAGGCGATGGGAGAACCTGAGGCGGCCGTGCGGGGCATCTAAAGGTCCGGGAGCTGTCTCTGGCGGCGCAATAGGCAGCCCATCGGTTTCCTAGCTGGATGCTGGTTGTCACGAGGATTAGAAAGTGCGGGTCCCGCTTCCGCCTGCCGGTGTGGGTGGGTTGGAAGGGGGCCCGCGCTCAACCCCGGGAGGGGAGAGCGTTGATTGCAGCCATTTATAGCGTCGATTTCGACGAAAGTAGGGTACGGCAAGTTTGGTGCAATCGCTGAAGTTGGGTCCGACCGTTCGATGCACCGGGCGATCCCCCGTCGGGGCATGCCGCTTTGCCACTATCGCGCTGCCCTCACCGGCCACCACGAACGGCGCCCGGTAGGCCGGGTGCGCCTCGCGCGGCTCGCCCTTGTCGATGAGGCCAGCATTGAGCGCCGCATCGCCTCAGCGCGGCCGACTGGGATCGCACTGCATCGACAAGAAGGCCGTGCCCGCCGCGCTGCGGGTGTCGCCGAGTTCCAGAACAACTTGCGGCGGGAACGGCAGTGGAGGGCATCAACGCCGCGAAAGCCCGAGGCGTCTACAGAGGGCGAAAGCGCCGCCCCAGTGTTGTTTCAGCCGCAGGCCCGAGGGCGCCATGGCCCTATGGCTCCGCGCATCACTGCCTCATACGCACTGCCTTTGCAGGCGCCTGTCGAGTGGGGCTCACTACCAAGCAGCCACACGACTTAACACCGCGTGTGGCCACCACTCCTTGAGGGGAGGCTTGTGGCCCCTAGTCGACATAGTTTGACCAAGCGCCACCGCTACTCTCCCAAACGCGGGACTTTACTGGAGGGTACCTCATGTTTACGCGCAACTCTTCTCCAGAGCCGAGCAAACCCTTGGCTCGCACCAATGGTCCGGCGATAGTCACCGTCCCGCAACATCGAACCGGCCCCACGGACAGTGGCGACAAGTCGATCATCGGCAACGATCTTCGAATCATCGGTCAGGGGCTGAGGATCATTAGCCGGGGAATTCTTCAAATTGACGGTGAGATTGAGGGCGACGTACAAGGCACCGAAGTGATCATCGGTGAACAGGGTAGGGTGACAGGATTGGTCGCTGGCCGACAGGTAACAGTGAGTGGCAAAGTCTCAGGTGCGATTTGCGCCAAGACGGTGACGTTGCAATCCACCTCCGAGGTGGAAGGTGACATTCATCACATCGCATTTGCTATTGAACAGGGCGCTGTCTTCGAGGGTCGCAGTCGCCGCGCAGGAAATGAGGCGGACCTGAACGCGGTTATCTCGGCAAAGGGCGGCGAGGCAAAGCTTGCGTGAGAGAGTGTTTGCGATAGGTCGTCTCCCCCGTGCACATGTCCCGGACGCGAGAGGTCTTGCGACCTCACCGCGCCCGGAACCTTGTCGAGCTGTGGCCGCGGCCCAGACCCGAAACGCTTGCTTGGCACGTTCGCGGGCCATCGAGCGCTAGGCCGAAACGGTCCCGGGACAAGCCGTGCGCAGCCCGGTAAGCCTCACGCACATCGGCGGGGATCGCCTTGCGGCTCAGCCAGTCACCGGTCCGAGCACGTCGTAACGCAGTCATTTGCATGTTCTCTTTGTAGCGCCCTTTGTAGCGCAGGGCGCTGCAAGTCCGTGCTCCTTCGTATCTTTTTGACTTCGAAGGAGATTTCAGGGACGCTGGTGCGGTCGAGAGGACTCGAACCTCCACGCCTTGCGGCGCTAACCCCTCAAGCTAGTGCGTCTACCAATTCCGCCACGACCGCACGATCAGGGCAGTTTCCAAAGCCCGCCCCTGTTAGCAAACCCCGGCGGCGCGAACAAGCGGTTCACTGCAACGCCCTTGCCCTACCGGCAAGATGGCCTATGTCTTAAGCTTGAGGCGCGACGGACACCCTGCCGGCCGCGCCGGCCCGACCTGCCAGCTCGGCTGCCGCTACCGATCGCCAACCAGCCGATACCGGACGCCAGCGGACCCAAGCTAATGCCCCCTCGTTTGCGACCCGCATCGATCGACTGGATGGCCACGCCAGATCCCGTTGCCTATGAGGTGGCCTGCGCCTTCATGGCGGCCCGCGTCGAAGCGATTGCCGCCGGGGCCGCCGGCGAAGGCGTCTGGCTGCTCGAGCACCCCTCCCTGTTTACCGCCGGCACCAGTGCCAAGCCCGATCATCTCTTACAACCGGGTCGCCTGCCCGTGTTTCGCAGCGGACGCGGGGGGCAGTTCACCTATCATGGCCCGGGCCAACGCGTCGTCTACCTAATGCTCGACGTGCAAGCCCGCTTCGGCGATGTGCGCGCCTACGTGGCCGCCCTGGAACAGTGGATCATCGATGCGCTGGCTGAACTCGGTGTCGCATCCGAGCGCCGCGCCGGTCGTATCGGTGTGTGGGTGAAGGGCGCCGAGCCTTCCCAGCAGTTTGCCAAAATCGCAGCGATCGGCGTGCGCTTGCGCCGGTGGGTCAGCTCGCACGGCGTGAGCCTGAACGTTGCGCCCGACCTGTCGCACTTCGCCGGCATTGTGCCCTGCGGACTTGACGAGCCCGTGACAAGCCTGGCCCGCCTTGGCTGCAACGCGTCTTTGCCTGACGTCGACGCCGCCTTACGCCTGGCCTTCGAGCGCCGCTTTGGCCCAGTGCAACCGACGCTGGCGGCGGCACGGCTGGGCGATCTGGTTTGCTTTCAGGAAACCCCGGGCCGGACTGCGTCAGGGACTGCGAGCCAATGGACCGGTACAAAATAAAGGACGCCTGGCCACCCGATATGAACCAGGCAGCAGGCGTCAAGATCTTGTGGACGCTTACCCCTTCCCGGCGGGCCCGGGACCGGTCGCCGGAGCCGGAGCCGGCTGCGCCGGAGTGTCGGGCCCCTCGTAGTAGAGGCTACCGTCCTCGATCGAGACGACGTCGTTTGCCTCAAGCAAGTACTCGTCGTCTTCGCTGTCGTTCAGTCGAAGGGTGCACCCTTTCGCGCAGATGCCGTTCAGGGTCTGCGAAGGCTTTAACACGTGATCTGCCGTGGTATCGCCCTCGATGACCGTCACCTTGTGATCTTGCTCGTCGCGATTGGTGATCGACACCGCGTGGGCTGCGGTGGTGCTCAACAGGAGCGCAATCACCACGATCACACCGGCACAACGCATCTGACTGACTCGACGCTAAGGTGCACTGCAAGCCCTACTTCTTCTTCTTCTTCGCCGGCTTCTTCTTCGCAGCTTTCTTCGCAGTCTTCTTCGCCTTCATGTTTTTGTCCTTCCAGTGAATCACCCGAATCGAGTCCGGGCGTCGTCAATGTGGAAATTTTCATGACATTCTACAAACGGATTTTTCCGCTGACGACTATCGATGATTTCGATAGATACATTTCAGCATCCATACAGCGGTCAATGCATAGCCGATGGACATCGCACTTGCACGCACCTTTCTGATGGTCGCCGAGACCGGCAGCTTCATCGACGCGGCCCGCAAGATGAACGTCACGCAATCGACGGTCAGCGCGCGAATCAAGGTGCTCGAGGAGCAGTTTGGGCGCTCGCTGTTCGAGCGCTCGCGCAACGGCGCGACGCTGACCGGAGCCGGCGAGCAATTCCAGAAGCACGCGCTGGCCCTGGTAAGGCTCTGGCAGCACGCCCAACTGGAAGTCGGCCTGTCGGGCCAGCATCGCGACCACCTGGCGGTTGGCGCCCAAGCGACGTTATGGGATGGCTTTCTGCTGAAATGGATATCCTGGCTCAGGGACAACATTCCTGACATCGCCATCTCGGCGAGCGCCTCCCTGTCGGAGGTGATGATCCAGCGCCTGCTCGAGGGCACCCTCGATCTTGCCATCATGTACCGGCCAGGGCAACCGCCGGGGCTGACCATCGAGCACCTGTTCGATGAAGAATTCGTGTTGGTGACCAGCTGTCCCGGTCGCCGACGCCATTCCAGCGACTATGTACTGGTGGATTGGGGGCCGGAGTTTCAAGCCGAGCACGCGGCCGCCTATCCCGACCTGACCAACACCAGCGTGCACCTGGATCTGGGTTCACTCGGTCTCGACTTCCTGCTTGCCAACCAAGCCTCCGGCTACTTCCCACGCCGCTTGGTGCGGCCCCACCTGAGCCGCCGCCGGCTGCGCATCCCAGCGCGCGCACGCGCCTTCAGCTGTCCCGTCTACATGGTCTATCCCGAGGCCCGCGACGAGGAGGCCTACGAGCCAATCCTCAAAGGCCTGCGCCGTGCTGCCGAACGCCTGATCTGAGAGGCCGCTTTAGACGGTGTGACGCACGGCGAAGCCTTCGCCCGGGGAGGCCGTCTCTTCCATGACCTTGACAAAATCGACGCGCGCGGCCGCCGGACCGGAGCGGCAGCGTTCGATCATCTCGGCGACGTCGTGCCTGCGACCGGCAAAAACCGCCTCCACCCCGCCATCGCGGCGGTTGCGGACCCAGCCATCGAGGCCGAGGTCGGTGGCGGTGCGCTCGGTCCAGTAGCGAAAGCCAACCCCCTGCACACGGCCTTCGAGACGAACGCGCACGGTGCGCCGGTCGCTGGCGGGCTCGGGCATCACCCGCGTCCTTTCCTAATAGCCCAGTGCCATCCCATCCTTGCGCGCATCGGAGGCGCCGATCAGAACGCCGCGGGCGCGGTCGCGGGCAACGATCTGCGCCCCGCCCCACGGTAGCTCGCGCCGGCGCACCTTGTGACCCAGCGCCTCGAGCCCGGCGACCACTGCTCCCGGCACAGCGTCCTCGACCAGCAGGGCGTCGCCCTCGAAGAACACGCGGGGGCAGTCGACGGCCTCCTGCAGGTCCAGGCCATAGTCGAATAAATTGCTCATCACGTAGACGTGCCCCATCGGCTGGAAATGCGCCCCCATCACGCCGAATGCCAGGGCCAGCTCCCCGTTCTCGAACCCCATGGCGGGGATCAACGTGTGCATCGGGCGCTTGCGCGGGGCAATCGCATTGCGGTGCTTTGCATCCAACACGAAGCCTTCGCCGCGATTGTGAAAGTTCACGCCGCTGCGGTCCGAGACGATGCCGGAACCGAAGTCGGCAAACAACGAGTTGATGAAGGAGACCGCCATGCCTTTCTCGTCGATGATGGAAAAGCAAACGGTGTCGGAGCCGGATGGCTGCGGCATCGGGCCAAGCTCTGGCCGGCGCCGCCGGCGATCGATGCGTTCCACCAATCCGTCGATCACGCGCTCGTCGAGCAGGTGGCGCAACGGCACGTCGGCGGCCTCGGGATCGGCGACAAAGCTGTCGCGCATCGCATAGGCCAGGCGCGCCGCCTCCATCAGCACGTGATAGCGCTCGGTCGACACGCAATCGCCGATGCGGCCCAAGCGTTGCAGCATTTTGAGCAAAATCAGCGCCACCACGCCGTGGTTGCTGGGTGGCAGCTCGCACAGGTCGATGCTGTGGTAGCGGGTCGAGACCGGCGCCACGTAGCTTGCCGATTGCGCCGCAAAATCATCCAGCGTGTGTAGGCCGCCGAGCCCTGTCAGGGTCGCCACCATGTCCTCGGCAACCCAGCCGGCGTAAAATCCCTCCCGCCCCTCCTTGGCGATCTGCTGCAGGGTTGCCGCCAGTGCCGGAAAGCGCATCACTTCGCCGACCGCAGGGGCGCGGCCGGCGGCAAGGAAATGCTTGGCTGCTGCCGGATGGCGGGCCAATTTTGCTGCGCCGCGCGACCAGTCCACGGCAACGCGCGGTGCCACCGGGAAACCCTGTTCCGCCAGCTCGATGGCCGGACCGAGCAGGCGGGCCAGCGGCATGCTGCCGTGATCGGCGGCCAAGCGGCACCAGCCAGCCACGGCACCTGGCACAGTGACTGCGTGCACGCTGGTGGTTTCGATGCGGCCGATACCCTTGCTAGCATACCAGTCGGCGGTCGCAGCCTGCGGTGCGCAGCCGGCAGCATTGAGCGCCAGCGGCTCCTTCGCACCCGGCTTGGCAATCAGGGCGAAACAGTCGCCGCCGATGCCGGTCATCGGACACTCGACCACCGCCAGCACGGCAGCGGTAGCGACCGCGGCGTCGACCGCATTGCCGCCCTGGCGCAGGATCTCAATGGCCGTCAGGCTGGCGGCAGGATGGGAGGTGGCACACATCGCCCGACGCCCATAAACCGCGGAGCGGCCAGGAAAGTGAAAGCTGCGCATTGTCGTTTCGTCCTCGGCGGGCCGGCGATCGCCGGCGACACTCAATGAAAAGCGGCCCGTCCGCAAGTCTGCTTGCAAACGCCGGCGCGCTAGACAAATTCCATGATCACAGCATCGACGGCGAGGCTGTCGCCCGGCTTGGCCTTGATGGCGGCCACCACCGCTTCACGCTCGGCGCGCAGAACGTTTTCCATCTTCATGGCCTCGACGATACACAGGGCATCGCCGGGCTTCACCTCCTGGCCCTGCGCGACATGAATGGCCTTGACCAGTCCCGGCATCGGACAGATCAGCAGCTTGGAGGTGTCTGGCGCCAGCTTCGCCGGCATCAGGTCGACAAGGGCAGCCTCCCGCTCGGTATAAACGTGGGCCTCGGCGCGCACGCCGCGATAAGCCAGCTCGTAGCCGTTGAGGATGCCGCGCACCTGCACCGCAACGTTGCGCCCCGCGACCGTACCCAGCCAAACCGGCGCACCCGGCCACCAATCGGAGTTGAGCTCGAGAACCTTGCCCCGCCTGCCGTTGGCATCAAGCACGGTCACCTTGGTCGTCTCGGCCAAGCCCCCTTCGACTTCGGTGACAAGGCGCTCGGCGCCGATCTTGGCGACCCGGCGGCGGGCGAAGTGCACGCTCGGTCCCCCCATCTGATCGGTGATCTGGCGCCGGCGGGCATTGCCAAGGTGATCGATCGCCACCGCCACCGCCGATAGCACCTCGAGGTCCTCGCCCGCCAGCGCGCGTGGTCTGAAGCCGCCTTTGAACTCCTCGGCGATGAACCCCGTCGACAGGTCGCCGCTGCGCCAGCGCGGGTGCTGCATCAGGGTGGCCAGAAAGGGAATATTGTGCGCAACGCCATCGATGACAAAGCTATCGAGGGCCTCGCTCTGCAGAGCGACCGCCTCCTCACGCGTGGCTGCGTGGGTGACCAGCTTGGCGATCATCGGGTCATAGAACATGGAAATTTCCGCGCCCTCGTAGACACCGGTATCATTGCGGATCGTCGCCTTTGCGTCTTTACGCTCCGGCGGCGGCCGGTAGCGCGTCAGGCGGCCGATCGAAGGCAGGAAATTGCGGTAAGGATCCTCAGCATAGACCCGCAATTCGATGGCCCAACCGCTGAGCTTCACGTCGGCTTGCCGCAAGCCGAGCTTCTCGCCAGCGGCGACACGGATCATCTGCTCGACCAGGTCGATGCCCGTGACCAGCTCCGTGACCGGGTGCTCAACCTGCAGGCGCGTGTTCATCTCCAGGAAAAAAAACGAGCGATCCTGACCGGCGACGAATTCGACGGTGCCGGCACTGTCGTAGCCGACGGCCTTGGCCAGCGCCACGGCTTGATCACCCATGGCCTTGCGGGTGCGCGCGTCGAGCAACACTGAAGGCGCCTCTTCGACGACCTTCTGATTGCGTCGCTGGATCGAGCATTCGCGTTCGCCGAGATGGATGACATTGCCATGCTGGTCGCCCAGCACCTGGATCTCGACGTGGCGCGGATTTTCGATGAATTTCTCGAGCAAGACCCGATCATCGCCAAAGCTGGATTTGGCCTCCGAGCGTGCCAGCAGGAACCCCTCCTCGGTCTCCTGGGGAGAGTAGGCAACGCGCATGCCCTTGCCGCCGCCTCCCGCCGACGCCTTGATCATGACCGGATAACCAATCTCGGCCGCAATCCGCACGGCCTGCTTGGCATCGCCGATCTCGCCGAGATAGCCCGGAACGGTGGAGACCTTGGCCCGCGCTGCCGCCTTCTTGCTCTCGATCTTGTCGCCCATGGCGGCAATTGCCTTCGGGTTCGGCCCGATGAAGACGATGCCGGCGGCTTTGAGGGCGATCGCAAAGGCCTCCCGTTCCGACAGGAAGCCGTAGCCGGGATGGACGGCTTGCGCGCCGGTCTGGCGGCAAGCATCGACAAGCCTGTCGATCACCAGGTAGGATTCGGCGGCGGGGGAAGGGCCGATCGCCACGGCTTCATCGGCCATGCGCACATGCAGGCCATCCCGATCGGCATCGGAGTAGACGGCGACCGTTTTGATGCCGAGCTTGGCGGCCGTCTTGATGATGCGGCAGGCAATCTCGCCGCGATTGGCAATCAGAATTTTTTTGAACATGCTACGGCCACCATCCCGACGACGTCGGCAGCTTTGGCTGCCTTGGCGCCGATGATAGGGGCAAAGGCCCCGCGCACGATAGAGGATGCCGAGCCGCAGCCCGCCAGCCGGTGCGGCCGTGCAAGGCGAAAACCAGAGCGGCTAACCCCTGCCCGAGGCGGCCACGCAACGGGCGCCTGGCGGGCGCGCAAGCGCGGGCCTTCAGGCCGCCACCGTTGCCGCTTTCTCGATCAGCTCGCCCAGCCGCGGATCGATCGCCGGCCTTTCCGCTTGCAGGAACATCAATAAAGAGCGTTCATTGGCTGTCAGTTTACCATCCCGGCCGATGCGTTCGGCGAGCCATGTCACCTCCACCGGTGTGATGGCCTCACGCGTGATGATTTCGATTTTTTGCTGCGTCAGGCGGGCGATCGCCTGCTCCTCGCTGGTCTGTTCGCGATAGCCGACAAACAGACTTTTGATGCCGCCGGCCATGCCGGATAGCACCTCGTCGATCGAGAGCTCGCCGCGCCGCTCCAGCCAGGCGTCGCGCGCCAGGGCCACGGCGCGTGGTGGGGTGGCGTAGCCGGACGCGCCCATCACGCAATTGGCAATGGCCTTGACGAACAGGTCGTTCCAGCTCGGGTGATTGTCGGCCTCGGCCGTTGCCGCATCCACATCAAATAGCACCTCGGCTTCAGCCTGGGTGATCGCCAGATTGCCGTCGCCGCCGAAGCTGTAGAGAATGCGGCGCAACAGATCGACGTCCGCCGCCGTGACCGTGCCCGCGCTCAATGCTTTGCCGACACGCAGCGGCCCCGTGCCGTTGATAATCGCCTCTTTCACCTGGTCGAGGGCGCAGCGCACGAGGCTCTGTGGCACCCAGCGGGCTTTGTCGAGCACGTTGAGGAGCAGTTCAAGTTCGGTCTTGCTGCCGATCTGCCCTTCCTTGGCGATGTGCCGCATCAGCCAGTCCGCATTCTCGGTGGTCAGATATCCCTCCGGTTCGGCCTGCTCGACGATGTAGTCGGTGATGGTCTCGATGAAGCAGTCGGCCCAGGCCGGGTCTTGGATGGGGCAAGCGTCGTGCAGCGCCAGGATGGTCTCGGCTTCCTCAACACAGATGCAGCCGTCCTCGTAGTAGCTGCGGCGCAGCTTCAAGACATCTGCATCCTTGATGCTTCCCCGCGCCTTGATCTCAGGGACAGAAACCGCGCTCAGTACGCCCATGGCAAACCCCCAACAGACAGCGGCAGGCAGGCTAAGGCTTGGACGGTTACCATCACGCTAACGGCCGCTCCTTTTTGCACACATTGCCGACAACGGCGTGCCGTGATGCAACAAAGCGGCCGCCCCGATCCGGGGCGGCCGCCAACTGTGGAGCGAATGCTTCGACGTGCGAGCTAGTTGTGGCGCAACCGGTAGACGAGACCGGCATGGCGCCCCTGGGCTGCACGGATCTTCACCCGCTCCCATCTGCTGACGTGGCCGTCGGCCCAGACTCTGGCCTTGACGCTATTGAGGTGATGCTGGCTGCGGGCGATGGCAGCACGCTCGGAGGGGGTGAGCTTGCCGTCGCCATGATGGTAGGACGCGGCCTCGGCCGGGGCCGCCAGGGCGATGCCTGACAGCACGGCGAGGGCCAAAGCACTGGGAAGGCGGTTCATGTCGTCAACTCCTTCATGATCATCCCAATTGGTTCGCCACCAGATCGGTCGGCAGCGCCATGGGCTAACAGAGGAAGAAAACGGTGAGCGTGCGCCTGATCCGTTCGTTAAAAATACGAAAGCGGCTCGGCCCGTGAGGCCAGTGCATGTGAATGCGCGTTAAGCCAAAGGCGATGTCCCGCGCCGGCGACCGCGCCGACAAAGGCGCGGCAACGGCGGCGCCTTGCGGGCGAAATCGGCCCCTGCCGCAGCGAGGCCAAAGCCACCCAAAGCAGCGGCTCATAGCGGGATGTTGTCGTGCTTCTTCCAGGGATTTTCCACGGTCTTGGTGCGCAGCATGTTGAGCGAACGGCAGATCCGGCGCCGGGTCGAGCGCGGCAGGATGACCTCGTCGATATAGCCGCGTTCGGCCGCCGCGAACGGATTGGCGAAGCGGTCCTGATATTCCTTGATGCGCCGGGCAATCTTGTCCGCATCACCCAGCTCGGCGCGATAGAGAATTTCCACTGCCCCCTTCGGCCCCATCACGGCGATTTCTGCCGACGGCCAGGCATAATTGACATCGCCGCGAATGTGCTTGGAGCTCATCACGTCGTAGGCCCCGCCGTAGGCCTTGCGGGTGATGACCGTCACCTTGGGCACCGTTGCCTCGGAATAGGCGAACAGCAGCTTGGCTCCATGCTTGATGAGCCCCCCGTACTCCTGGGCGGTGCCCGGCAAGAACCCTGGCACATCGACGAATGTCAGGATCGGGATCTCAAAGCAGTCGCAGAAGCGCACGAAGCGGGCAGCCTTGCGTGAGGCGTCCGAATCCAGCACCCCGGCCAGCACCAGCGGTTGGTTGGCGATGATACCGACGGTGCGCCCCTCCATGCGCGCAAAGCCGGTGACGATGTTGCGGGCGTAGGCCTCTTGGATTTCGAAGAAGTCGCCTTCGTCGACGATCTTGCCGACCAACTCCTTGATGTCGTAGGGCTTGTTGGGGTTGTCGGGGATCAGCGTATCGAGCGAGGGCTCGACGCGGTCGGGACTGTCCCTGGTCGGCAGCACGGGCACGCCCGAGCGGTTGTTGGCCGGCAAGAAATCCATCAGCCGGCGCATCTGTAGCAGCGTCTCGACGTCGTTCTCGTAAGCATGGTCGGCGATCGATGATTTGCTGGTATGGATTTTGGCGCCCCCCAGCTCTTCGGCCGTGACCGTTTCGTTGGTGACGGTCTTCACCACATCCGGGCCGGTCACGAACATGTAGCTCGTATCCTTGACCATGAAGATGAAGTCGGTCATGGCCGGAGAGTAGACGTCGCCGCCGGCGCACGGCCCCATGATGACCGAGATCTGCGGGATGACGCCGGAAGCGAGCACATTGCGCAAGAACACCTCGCCATAGCCACCAAGGGCGGCCACGCCCTCCTGGATGCGTGCCCCACCCGCATCGAACAAACCAATGATCGGCGCCCTGTTCTGCAGGGCCATGTCCTGGATCTTGGTGATCTTCCTGGCGTGCGCCTCCGACAGGGAGCCGCCAAAGACGGTAAAATCTTTGGCAAACACGTAGACGACGCGGCCATTGATCGTGCCCCAACCCGTCACCACGCCATCGCCTGGGATCTTGATTTTTTCCATGCCGAAATCGGCGCAGCGGTGCTCGACGTACATATCGAACTCTTCGAAAGAGTTCTCATCCATCAATAGCTCGATACGCTCGCGTGCCGTCAGCTTGCCGCGCTTGTGCTGAGCGTCGATGCGCGCTTGGCCACCACCAAGCCGGGCTTCCGCGCGTCGGCGCTCCAGTTCGTCGAGAACGTCCTTCATGTCTGCGGATCCCGAAATTGCAACGCACAAGCTAGGCTTAGGGGCATAGCACGCGGGCAAGGCCGCAAACCACAGGCAAGATGGGCGACGCGGCGGCCGGGCTGGGCGGTCACCGCCGCCCGTCGCCGCCCGGCCAACCAGGCGATCAGATCCGGCGCTTGGCACGCGCGGACGCCATCGCCCTCGCAAAAGGCCGGGGGCAACGAGCCGGTCTCGGCCACCCACAGCCAGAGCCTGTCGCAGAAGGCCGCCAGCCCAATCTCGGCGGCAACCATGTCCTTGCCGGGGCCGACGAGCCGCATCTCGGCCTGGGCGCGATCGGCCCAGCAGGGCAGCAGCTGGGTGCCCGGGCGGCCTTTGGACATCGAGCAGGCCGGGCCTTCCACCCCCACAAGGAACCCACACCGAGCCGCTGCTGCCGACCGCCGACGCGGTCGGCGCGAGCAGGTGCATGTCTCGAAGGCTCTCAGCGCGAGCGCTCGCCACCGGTCTCAACGCGCGTTTGTTCAGGCCTAGTCAATCCTGCGCCAGCAACTGCAGCAGGCGGCTCGCCGCCTGCATCTGCCCCCATTGCCGATCACGTCGCGCCTTGGACAAGCTATCGACGCCCCACTTTTCCGCCTGGAAATCCTCATCGATATGGGCCGCCATCCAGGCGGCGGCGTCATCGAGACGGCCTTGCGCCCGCGCCACAGCCAACACCGCTGAGCCCAGCAGCGTCGTCATCACGCTGAGCGCTGCCAAAGCGAAGGCATCGTGAGCCTTGAGCCACGCCTCCAACAGGGCGCCGGCAGCCTCGGGCTGAGCAACCGGCATGACGCCCTGCGTGACCGCAAGCCGAAAGCCCAGCGTCTGCTCGCACCAGTGGAGGATTGGATCCCACGCTTCGGCCTGACGCCGCACCAATTCGCTGGGAGCGTCGGCGCGATAGCAAACGAGATCGCTGGCAAGGTATTTGACAATCTCGGCGCGCACCTGCGCCTGCTGACCGGCGACGCCGTCGATGGCCGAGTTGGCGAGGCGCGTCAACGGCAGGCTGTGCGGATCGATGTCATCGCCCTGCGCCTGCCATTCGGCTGCGATCGCCTCGGCCAGCGCGCGCGTGGGGACGGCAAACTCGCCTTTGGCCGGTGTGCGCAATGGTTTGCCGTCGAGCAGGAGGCGATAACCCTCCCTGTCCCGCTCACCGGCGCGATGCGCAGCAGCGCCTGGGGTCGCGATCGGCGCCCCTGCGGCAATCCCCACCGTTTGGTAAAAGCGCCGCGATTGCCCTTGCCCGTGCATCTGGCCGCTGGCCTGTTGGCGGTTCGATCGCTTCACGCAAGCACCCCCAGCGGTCGATCGATGGCAGCGATGAGCTCCTGGCTCGAGCCAACCACCCGCTCGGCCCCGGCTTGCCGCAACCGCGCCGGCGGGTGATAGCCCCAGCCGACGCCCAGGCCACGCACGCCGGCCTTGCACGCCATCTCGATATCATACGTGGTGTCGCCAACCATGGTGGTGACCGCGGGCTCCACGCCGACTTCTGCCATGGCCTCAAGGATCATCGCCGGATGCGGCTTGGATGGGTGATCATCCGCCGTTTGGATGGTCAGGAAGTGCCCGCCCCAGCCTTGCCGTTCGAGTATGCGGGCCACGCCGCGTCGCGACTTGCCGGTGGCAATGCCCAGCGCGATGTCATCACGGCGAGCGAGCGTGGCCACCAGCTCGGCCACGCCAGCAAACAGGGGATCGTGCGCCGGCGCGCCCGCGCGCCGGGCCGGAAAGTCGGCGCGATAAAGCTCGGCGAGTTTGGCCTGCACGCTCGTTGGCTGGTCGCCGGCGAGCACGGCAAACACCTGCGGCAGGGACAAGCCAACGATCGCTAGAATCTGGGCTCTGGCCGGCACCGGCAGTTCCAGGGCCGTGAAGGCGTGGGTCATGGCCGCGCAAATCGCGTGCTGGCTGTCGACCAGGGTGCCGTCGCAATCGAAGATCACGAGCTTCATGACGGCCTCAAGGCCCTTCGTCCGTCACCGGCGAGGTCACCACCAGGAATACCAGGTCGACCAGGCCGGAGTTCTGGATCGCATGCATCGTGCCCGGAGGCAGGTAGATAACGTCGTGCTTGCGCAGCAGACGCTTCTCGCCGTCGATATCCATCAGCCCTTCACCCTCGAGCACGTGATAGATCTGCTCCTGCACTTTGTGGGCGTGCAGCTCCACATAGGCCATCGGCTGGTACATCGAAATGCGGTAGTCGAGATGCCGCGAACCTGCGGTTTGTGGCATGACCAACGGCTTGGACAGCGCCCCGCCAAAGTGGTTGGGGAACTGCTGCCATGGCACCTCAGCGACGTTGCGGATGACAACGCGGGACCTTGCTTGAGCCATCACCTACCTGCTTGCGACGTCTGCCGCGGGCGCGCACGCGGGGCCGCAGCGATCCCCTTTCCTGAGGCTGCGACCATGCTCGAGCCTCGGGCCAGCGTCAACGTGCAGCGCCCAAACCAAGGGCGTCTTGATCCTCGCCGCGCCACAACCCACGCGGCCCATCGGCGGCAGGAGGGCCCAACCCGCAAGCCAGAGCCGCGCACCGACTCGCCCGGGGCTGCCAGGGCGCCGCAACGGAGTTATTTCGCCGGGGCCGGCTCGCCGGGAAGCCAGCGCCTGCCAAACGCTGGCTCCTTATGCGGCGTCGGCGGCAGCTGCCAAGTGCCGGTCGCCGGCGGGCGCACTTCGGCGTCAACGTGTACATCAAGCAGGAAGGGTTTGTTGGCCTTGATGGCGTGCTCCAGCGCGCCCTTGAAGTCCTCCGACCTGGTGACGGTCAGTGCGCCGACACCGCTGGCCTTGGCCCAGCCGGCGAAATCCGGGTTGTAGGGCGTATTGTTGGCGCCCTGACGGAACATGGTGCCGAGCTCACGGCCCGCGAACATGCCAAGCTGGATGTCTCGGATCGACACCCAGCCGAAGTTGTTCCAGATCACCCACACCACCGGGATGTCGTATTCCACCGCCGTCAACAGCACGTGCGGCACCATGCTGAAAGAGCCGTCGCCGGCGATGGCCACGCATGGCCGGTCGGGCGCCGCCAGCTTGGCGCCGAGCACCCCGGCGGCGCCGAAGCCCATGCCCGAGAAGCCCCATGAGTTGAGCATCGTCTGTGGTCGGCGCGCCTTCCAAAACTGCATGAACCAGTTGTGATTGACACCCACGTCGCAGGCCAGCACCGCATCGTCGGGCAGCACCGCCTGGCAGTCTGCCACCACCCGTTCCGGGCGCAGCGGGCTGGCGTGAATAGCAAAGTTCGGCCGCGTGTACTGCTCCCAGGCCGCGGTCCAGCCTTGCAGCTGGGCATGCCAAGCCGCGAGCGCCGCGTCCGGCGCAGCCGGGCGACGCTCGAGCTCGGCCAGCAGCTGGCGCAGGAACGTGCGTGCGTCGGCGAGGATGCCCAAGTCCGGTGGATAGTTGCGTCCGAGTTCGTCGCCATCGACATCGACCTGCACCAGCTTGGCGTGCGGAAAATTCCAGGAATAGCCGGGGATCCACGACGAGGCCGAGCGATCGTCGAAGCGCGCGCCGATCGCCAGCACCAGATCGGCGTGGCGACCGGCCTGGTTGGCAGGATAAGCCCCATTGCGGCCGATGAAGCCGAGCGACAGCGCGTCTGCCATGTCCAGACAGCCCATGCCGTTGGGTGAGGAGATCACCGGCAGTTTGAGCGCGTGGGCGAACCGGGTCAGCTCGCCACTGGCCTCCGACAGCGTGACACCATGACCGATGAACAGCACGGGACGTTTGGCCGCCAGCAGCATCTCGAGCACAGCGCTGACCTGGTCGGGCGAGGCCCCGCTGCGCCGGCTGCCATGCACCGGTGCCTGCGGCGGCACCTCCACCTCGTCCTCTTCCTGGAACACATTGAACGGCACATCCACATTCACCGGCCCCGGGCGGCCCGACAGCATGGTCGTCATCGCCTGCCGCAAGGCCAGCGGCAGCATGTCGACGCGCGTCGGCTGGAAGCTGCGCTTCACCACGGGCCGGATGATGTTGGGGAAATCGGCCTGAAAGTGTCGATTGATCTCCTGGAACGGACTGCGATTGAATTGCTGCGTCGGGACGTTGGCGGTGATCGCCAGCAGTGCCGAGGAATCCGACATCGCCACCTGCAGCGGCATGACGATGTTGCAGGAGCCGGGACCGCAGGAGGTCAGGGTGGCCACGGGCTCGTGGCGCACGCGAAAGTAGGCATCCGCCATATGGGCTGCTACCTGCTCGTGACGCGGCGACACCAACTTGATGTGCTGGCGCGCGTCATAAAGCGCATCGAGCATGCCCACGTTGCCATGGCCACAAATGCCAAACACGTAGGGAATCTTGTTCTTGATCAGATACTCGGTGATCAGCTCGCCACCCTTCATGCGCGCCATGCCATCCGCTCCTTAAGTGACAACCGATCCCGCAGCATCGGCGGCGGGCACGCCAGCTCGGGCGCATCATAGTTTGAATAAAGTCTCCGGCAACGATGGCAGGCGCGGCGGGCTCGGGGCGCCAAGGGGCAAGGCTAAAGGCCTGCCGACACAAAGCCGTCGCCGACCCCTCGTGCCGGCTACTTGCCAGGCTGCGGCTGCCCCCGCGAGGGACCGCCGGCAGGACCGCTGGCGGGGCCAACCGGTGCGCTGACGGGGAAATCGACATAGGCGGCGTCGACGAAGGGCTCTTTGCGCAGATCCTGGATGATCTTGGGGGCCAGCGCGGCACCGAGGCTCTTGGCCGGCTTGGCATCGGCGGGGCGCGCCGATCGCGGGCGCAGACGAAGGAGATCGAGACCCCGATTGATTTTGACGATCTTGAGTTTGTACTTGTCGCGCAGCGTGGCCATCGCCGCCACGCGCTCTGCGCCGCTGAGCCCGGCTTTGAGCTGGACGGCATAGCTCGCCGGCACCACCGGTCCGGCCCGATCGCGCGGTCGGGCACGCGCCGCGGCCGCGGTCGAGCCCAGCAGGAAGGCCGGCGCGGAAGCCGCACGAAGACGGCGGCGCGGCGTCCGCTGCAACCGGCTGCGTGTGACGGCGGGACAGAGCACGCGCTTGGCAGACGACGTCCGCTCGTGCTGCCAGCGCGCCTTGTGGGCGACCGGTCGTGCCGACCTGTCGCCCTCGGTTCGGGAAGAAAGAGCCAGGGCGGGGCTCACCAACAAGGCCACGGAGGCCGCCAACAGCAACGCGCGCACAGGTCGTCTCCGTCTTCTCTCAACCGCAAACGTGGTGGTCGTGACCCTAACTGATGTCAGCATCACGGCACGAAGATGCTCAAGGCCAAGCATTGTCGTCGCGGCCACATTTGGCAGCGCGCGGCGGCACGGCCAAGGCAGCGGCCGGGGCCGGGTGCCAGATGGGCCGTCTGGGTGTGATCCACACGGGCTAGTAGCCTTCCTTCAGCAGCGGAAAGGCTGCATCGAGCCAGGACCTGCCCAGCGGCACGGCCGGCTCTAGATAGCACCTGTTCAGCTCGGTAAAGGATTTGACGCCGAGCAATCCCAGACAGCGCGTCGCCTCGTCTTCAAGCAGCTCGAGCATGCGTACCATCCCGTCGATGCCGGCCGCTGCCGCCGCCAGTCCCTGCAAGCGGCCGATGCCGACGGCATTGGCCCCAAGCGCCATGGCCTTGACGATGTCGCTGCCGCGCATGAAACCACCGTCGACGATGATCTCGGCACGGCCGGCGACCGCCTCGACGATCTCCGGTAAAACGGACAGCCCGCCCTTGCCATGATCAAGCTGACGGCCACCGTGGTTGGAAACGTAGATCCCCTCGACGCCGTGCTCGATGGCGATCTGGGCGTCTTGCGCCGTGGCGATGCCCTTGAGGATGAGGGGAATGGAAAATTTGCCCTTGATGCGGGCCACATCGGCCCAGGCGAAGCGGGCCTGATATTCCTCCGAAGTGGTGCGCCGGCGCGCGGTCGTCAGGTAGCGCTTGGCGATGTCGCGCTCGCGCCGGCCGTAGTAGTCGAGATCAACCGTGAGACAGAGCGCCAAGTACCGATGCGCCATGGCGCGCGCGATATAGTCATCGACCCAGGCGGCATCGCCGCGAACGTAAAGCTGGAACATCTTGGCATGATCATTGGAGGCAGCGACGGCCTCCAGCCCGGGCGCGCAAGCCGAGCTCAGCATATGCACCGCACCGAAGCGCGCGGCGGCCAGCGAGGGAGCAATGCCGCCATCCCTGACCATGTCCTGCATCGAGCCGATCGGCGCCAAAATGACGGGTAGCCGCAGCTCCTGCCCAAACAACTTGCCGCGGGTGTGGGCGTTTTCGACATTGCGCAGCACGCGCGGCCGGAACGTCAGCGCATCGATGGCCAGGCGATTGCGCTCGAGCGTCGTCTCGGTCTCGGCGCCCCCCATCAGATAGTCCCAGGTCTCCTTGGTGAGGTTGCGTTTGGCTGGTGCCACGAACTCGTGCAGGGTCTCAAAGGTGGTCCTCTCGACTGCCTTGTCTGACATGCACCAAGCCTCGTCTCGCCATCACCGCTCGGCAGCGCGCGCGGCCGAACTGCATTGAACATAGCCAATGGGCCAGCTGCAAGCGAAAGCAATTCGCAGGCGAGCTCAGCCAGCCAACCGCTGAAAAGGGCCTAAGGATCGCCACTGCGCGCTTGCCATGGCGAGGGCTCGCGCAGCAAGCCAGCGATCCCCGCACGATCGCTGGGAAAAGCGCGCACCGGGGGCACGCCCCCCAGGCCGGCGATGGCGACGGCGGCAACAGCGTCCACCGCGAGGGCCAAATCGTGCACCGCAAGTCGCCTCGTCGCCATAAAGTTGCGGGCCAGGCACGCAACCTCTGCAGGTGAGGCCGAGGCGCCGCCGGGCCGCAGGCCAAGCGCTGAGAGCGTGTGCGCAAGACCGCCGCCCGTCGCCTTGGCAACCGCCTCGAGCCGAACCCAGGCGCGCATGAAGGCCTCGTCGGCGGGGACCTCGGCCGGCGCCGCCGGCGACAGCGCCGCCGCCGCACGCAGGATGCCGAGGCGACGCGCCGGCGAGATGGTGACCGCGCGCACGCGTTCGAGGTCGACGCCGATGGCGCAGCCGCGACCCACCGCGATCAGCACCAGATCATCGGCATGCGAGAGGCTAAACTCAACCTCACCGGCAAGCCCGCGCAGTCGAGGTTTGCCGCCGGCTTGGCGCTCGAGGTCGCTGCCACGCACGCTGCTGCCGGCGGCGCGTTCGAGCAAAAGCCGTAGCGCCACGTGCGCGGTTAAGCGGCGCTGGCGCACCTCGGCCGGCTTAAGCGCCAGGATTTCCGCTCGATCGACGGCGCCCAAGCGCGGCAGCTCGCGCTCCAGCTGCTCCAGCAGTGGCGCCGAGCGCGCCAGATCGACGAGCCACAGCTCGGCGCTAGTGGGGCAGCCGCGTTCTTTTGCCGTCATGCGCTGGGCCAACCGCCGCTCGTGCAACGCCGCCAAGGATAAGTTCGCCGGCCGGCAATTGGAACCGGCAAACGGGCGTGCGGCCGCACACTTTGGCCTTGCGAGCCAAGACCCCAGGGTCGGGAAGGCTAGCTGCGCGATGCCGCGCGCTTCTCGCGCAGCCCGCTCGCCCTGCGCACGGCCCCGGTTCTTAGCAGTTCGGCGCAGGCGTCGAGTTCGCCAGCGATTTTGTGCAGGGTGCGCACGTCCAGTGGACTGAGCAAAAGCGGTTTGGTGGCCGCCGCGCCGTCCGCGGAAGCCTGATTGGCCCGCGCGGCAACCAGTTCGCCGGCGAGCTTCACCTGCTCGACGCCTTGCTCGCGCAGGATCTTCTGCACACCCTTGATGGTGTAGCCCGCATTCTGCAGAAGATCGCGAATGCCGCGCAACAGCTCGACATCGGCCGGCCGATACAGGCGCCGCCCACCGCCTCGCTTCATGGGCTTCACCTGCGGAAACTTTTGCTCCCAGAAGCGCAATACGTGCTTCTTGACCGCAAGCTCTTTGGACACTTCACCAATGTTGCGAAACGCTTCAGTTGCCTTTGCCACGATCAGCCCCCGCTGAAACCTGCAAACGACGACTTATTCGGCGGCACGGCGCCGAAGCAAACCAGAGTTGATGCGATCCTTCATAATATTGCTCGGCCGGAACACCAGCACACGCCGCGGTGTAATCGGCACCTCCTCGCCGGTCTTCGGGTTGCGCCCGACACGCTGGCCCTTCTGGCGAATGCCGAACGAGCCGAAAGAGGAGAGCTTGACAGAATCGCCGGCCGCCAGCGTGCTGGAAATCTCTCTCAATATAAGCTCGACAAGTTCCTGGGATTCATTACGCGGCAGGCCCACCCTTTGCACTACCGCCTCCGCGAGATCCGCCCGCGTGAGTGTTTTGCCACCCATGAGATACAGCCCCTCCCCAACTAATCCATCGATGCTAGCCGCGGCCTTTTTGGGGGTCAACATCAACAGGCTGAAATTGCACATATAAATAGGGACGGTGTGGCTTTTACCACCGCACCAGGGCGGCCCCCCAGGTAAACCCCCCGCCCATCGCCTCCATCAGCACCAGGCGGCGCTCCTTGAGGAGATGGTCCTCGAACGCCTGATTGAGCGCCAATGGAATCGACGCGGCTGAGGTATTGCCGTGCTTGGCAAGGGTGATGACGACCTTTTCGGGGGGGATTTCGAGGCGCTTGGCGATGCCTTCGAGAATCCTTCGGTTGGCCTGGTGCGGCACGTACAGATCCACCTCGTCGGGGGCGTAGCCCGCCATCACCAGCGTTTCTTCCATGATGCTGGAAATCTTCTGCACCGCGTGCCGGAAGACCTCGCGGCCGTTCATGCGCAGGTGTCCGGTGGTCTTGGTCGAACCGGGACCGCCATCGACGTACAAAAGCTCCTCGAAGCGTCCATCCGAGCGAATGCGGGTGGCAAGAATGCCCCGGTCCTCGCGAGTGCCAAGCTGGGTTTGCGCCTCCAGCAGCACCGCACCGGCGCCGTCGCCGAACAAGACGCAAGTGCCGCGATCCTTCCAATCGAGAATGCGGGAGAACACTTCCGCGCCAACGACGATGGCGCGTTTGAATTGCCCAGTACGCAGAAAATTGTCGGCAATGGCCAGCGCATAGACGAAGCCCGAACAGACGGCCTGCACATCGAAGGCCGCACCCTTGGTGACGCCGAGGCCCGCCTGAATGCGCACGGCCGTGGCCGGAAAGGTGCGGTCCGGGGTGGCGGTGGCACAAACAATGAGATCAACATCTACCGGATCGACGCCGGCACGCACCAGAGCCTGGCGCGCGGCGGCAATACCCAAGTCGGAGGTCAATTCGTCATCGGCCGCGATATGTCGTTGCTCGATGCCGGTGCGCTCGCGAATCCACGCATCGCTGGTGTCGACCAGACGCGCCAGATCGTGATTGCTCAGCACCTTTTTCGGCAGATAGGCGCCGACGCCGCGGATCACGGCTCGAATGAAGGCCACGTCTCACCTCGTCCAGGGCTCATTGCAGATCGGCAACGGACCACGCAGGCGCACCTCACCAACACCTCATGATGTTTTGCGTGTCGCCTCAACCTCATGCAGGTTGCCGTGAAAGGCATCGACATCGGCGGCCAACCGTTTGAGGACGTTGCTTTCGACCATCTGATAGCCAACGCTGATGGCGCTGGCATAACCGAACGCATCGGTGCCGCCATGGCTCTTGATGGCGATGCCGTTGAGCCCCAAGAACGGCCCGCCATTGAGGCGCCCGGGATCCATGCGATCCTTCAGCGCGCGCAAGCCACGCGCGGCGAACAAGGCGCCGATGCGGGCCGACCAGGAACTGGTCAAGGCCTCCCGCACATAGGCTGCCATCTGCCTGGCCGTGCCCTCCGCCGTCTTCAGCGCCATGTTGCCGGCAAAGCCTTCGACCACCACCACGTCGGCGACGCGCTGGCCGATCTGGTCGCCTTCGATGAAGCCGCGGTAATCGATGGGCAGTTCGGTCTGCTTCAGCCAGGCATGCGCCTGCCGTACCTCCTCGATGCCCTTGATCTCCTCCACGCCGATGTTGAGCAGCCCGACGCTGGGGCGTTCAACGTGAAACAATGCCCGCGCCATCGCCGCACCCATCAGCGCATAGTCGGCGAGCTGTCGCGCGGTGGCGCCGATATTGGCGCCCAGATCGAGCACAATGCAGGGCTTGCTGATGGTGGGCCACTGCCCGGCGATGGCGGGACGTTCGATGCCGGGCATGGTGCGCAGGCACAGCTTGGCCATCGCCATCAAGGCACCGGTATTGCCGGCCGAGACCATGCAATCGGCCTCGCCCTTCTGCACCGCCTCGAGGGCCAGCCACATGCTCGAGCCGCGGCCGCGGCGCACCGCCTGGCTCGGCTTGTCCTGCATTTCAACGGCAATGTCGGTGTGCACGATGCTGGCGTAGCCAGCGAGCACGGGATGGGCGGCGAGCTCGGCCTCGATGCGCGCGCGATTGCCAAAAAACACAAAGCGCAGATCGGAATGGCGCTCAAGCGCCAGAGCTGCGCCCGGCACGACCACCCCGGGACCGCCATCTCCACCCATCGCATCGAGCGATATCGTGCGCGGCCTTGTCATGACCCGTTTTTGTCTACCTTGGTTGACGTGGCCACAGCGCCGGGCCTGGGTCTTTTCTGCAAAATACCAAATCAAGGCCGCCAAGCCGCCCGACCATAGCCGGTTGCCGCCGCGAAACAATACATTTCGCAAGCTTGACAGCGCTCGGAAAGCCACCGCCGTGGCGCTGAAGCGGCCCCTTCAAGTCTTGTCCTTGAGGCTGGCCAGCACCGCAAAGGGACTTTCGCGCTTGTCCCCCGCGGGTGACGACAACGGCCCCTCGAAAATGGCGCCAGGCACGCGCGGAAATGGATCGATGGCGGCAGCGAGGCTCTCAAACACGATGCGACCGGCATCGATGGCCCCAGCCGCGATCGGCTCGGCCTCGGGCTCGCCATCAATGTCCACCTGACCGGCGGCCGGCGCGGGCATCGCCTGGGGCGGCCAATAGGTGGCCGCGTAGGTCTCCTCGATCTCGCTGCGCACCGGCTCCAAGGTGACGACGCAGGTCTGCTCGACCACCGCCTGCAGGGCACCGGCAAGCCGGTAGCGACCCAGGGTGAGGGGGGTTATTTGATACCGCGCCTGCAAACTCAAACAGGCCACAAGATCGAGCGCGGCAGCGATGCGCTGGCCCTCCTGTTGATCGGCCGTGCGCTCGACGGTCAGGCCGGCAGCAGGAATCTCCTCAAGCAGATGGTCCCAACTGAGCTCGCCCGCCATGGTCGACATCATCCTTCCTTGCATGATCCCTGGGGTTGGCCGCGCGCGCCCCTAGGGTACGGGCCACCCCAGCCGCCCCGCCCGCAGCTCGCTGCCGGGCTGGCGCCCCAGGCGGTCGGCGGCCTCCAGAATATAGTGGGCCAGACGCGCCGTATCCAATCTCGATCCCGCGCCAAGATAGGCCATTTGCGTGGCCAGGCTTTGGCTCAGGGGTGCCTCTTGGCGCGCCGTGAGCAACCGCCGATAGGCGCTGTGACGGTCGAACAGGGCGGCGGCGGTGCGGGCAATTTCGCGCGGCACGGCGAGGTCACCAAACGTCATCTCCCGCATGCTGGCATCCATGTCGGCAATGAACGCTTCACTTACGGCGCGCGCCAGCTCGCCCCCCGGCGCCGCCTCCTGCTGTAAGCGATCGAGCACCACGCACACATGCAAGACCAGCATTTCAAAGCGGCCCTGCACGGTATCTGGCACACCCCAGGCCGTGTAGAATATCGGCGCCCGCGCCTGCGTCACAATCGAGCCATAAAGCTCGCGTGCATTTCGGCGCCGGTCCAACCTTCGCGAAAGCCAGGCAAACATAGCAACGAAAGGGCTCCAGGCTGCCATTTGCAACTGCCGCAGGTGCCAGCCGAACGGCTCGTTAGGTTGCAAATCCAAGGTTCCTGCGTTAGGCGACGGCTTTGGGCTCCGCGGTTGATTCTGATGGGGGAACGTTCAACTATGCGCTGGCGGCACCACGCGCAGCAAAAATGCGCCGGCAGCGTCACCGTGACGCCGTCATCCAAGCCCTGGCTCCGCCCGGCGGCGCTCAGCATGCTGATCGCGGTCGGCCTCACCGCCTGCGCCGAGACGGTGACCAAACGCGGCCATCAGTTCCATGAGAACGATCTCAAACAAATCCAAGCCGGCATGAGCCAGGAGCAGGTAAAGACCTCGCTCGGCTCGCCTACCACCACGGCCACGGTCGGATCGGGATCGGCCTACTACTACATTTCCAGTGTCGAAGGGCAAACCTCGTTCTTTGCGCCCACGGTCAAGGATCGTCAGGTGGTTGCCATCTACTTTACCGGGCTTGGGGCGGTGGACAAAGTCGCCCAATACGGGCTGAAGGACGGCAAGGTGTTCGACTACATCAAAAGAGAAACGCCCAGCCACGCGCGCGATGAATCGATCCTCAAGGCCCTGTTCCGCAATCTCGGCGCCAAGCAGTTCGGGCTCGATTGACGAGCCCGCGTTGCCTGGCGATTGCTCAGTGCGCCAGCACCGCCAACAGCAACAGCGCCACGATGTTGGTGATCTTGATCATCGGATTGACGGCTGGTCCGGCCGTATCCTTGTAGGGATCACCGACCGTATCGCCCGTCACCGCCGCCTTGTGCGCTTCCGAACCCTTGCCGCCGAAGTGGCCGTCCTCGATGTACTTCTTGGCATTGTCCCAGGCCCCGCCGCCCGCGGTCATTGAGATCGCCACGAACAGGCCGTTGACGATCACGCCGAGCAGCATGGCCCCGAGCGCGGCAAAGGCGTTGCCGGTGCCGCCGATCCATTTCACCACGTAAAAGCACACGATCGGCGACAGCACCGGCAACAGCGACGGCACGATCATTTCCTTGATGGCCGCGCGCGTGAGCATGTCGACGGCGCGGGCATAGTCGGGCTTGTCCTTGCCCAGCATGATGCCGGGTTTCTCGCGGAATTGCCGGCGCACTTCTTCCACCACCGCACCGCCCGCACGGCCAACCGCGGTCATGGCGATGCCGCTGAACAGATACGGCAGCAGTCCGCCCAAGAACAGGCCAACCACCACGTAGGGGTTCGACAGCGAGAACAGGTTGTCGACGTTCAAGCCGTAGAAAATCGAGCCCGGCTTGGCCTGGGCGATGAAGAACCTGAGATCCTCATTGTAGGCGGCAAACAACACCAGCGCGCCGAGGCCGGCCGAGCCGATGGCATAGCCCTTGGTGACCGCCTTGGTGGTGTTGCCGACCGCATCGAGCGCATCCGTGGTCTTGCGGATTTCCTTCGGCAGACCGGCCATTTCCGCAATACCGCCGGCGTTGTCGGTGACCGGGCCGAAGGCATCGAGCGCCACCACCACGCCGGCAAGAGACAGCATGCTGGTGACGGCAATGGCGATGCCAAACAGTCCCGCAACGTTGTAGGAAACGATAATGCCGGCCACGATGATCAGCGCCGGCAGCGCCGTGGCCTCGAGCGAAACGGCAAGCCCCTGGATGACGTTGGTGCCGTGCCCGGTCCTGGAAGCTTCCGCGATCGAGCGTACCGGCCGGTAGTTGGTGCCGGTGTAGTATTCGGTCACCACAATGATCAGGGCCGTGACGATCAACCCGACGAGACCGCACCAGTAAAGGTCCATGCCGGTAAAGCTGCCTCCGCGGGCGGAGAAGACGGTACCAAGCCCGAGCAGATAGTCGGTAACCGGCCATAAGGCGAACAGGGCAATCACGCCGGTGGCGATAAAGCCCTTGTAGAGGGCGCCCATGATCGACTGATTGGCGCCGAGGCGCACGAAGAAGGTGCCGATGATGGAGGCCACCACGCCCACCGCGCACACCGCCAGCGGATACAGCATCAGATCGTAGACGACAGGCTGGCCGCTGAAATAGATGGCCGCCAGGACCATGGTGGCAACCACGGTGACGGCATAGGTCTCAAACAGGTCCGCGGCCATGCCGGCACAGTCACCGACGTTGTCGCCCACATTGTCGGCAATGGTTGCTGGATTGCGCGGATCGTCCTCGGGGATGCCGGCCTCCACCTTGCCGACGAGATCGCCACCGACGTCGGCACCCTTGGTGAAGATCCCGCCACCAAGCCGCGCAAAAATCGAGATCAGCGAGGCGCCAAAGCCTAGCGCGACCATGGAGTCGATGACGGTGCGGCTGGTAACGGCGTAGCCCAAACCGGCCGTGAGGATGGAAAAATAGATGGCAACACCCAACAGCGCCAACCCGGCGACCAGCAGCCCCGTCACGGCGCCGGCGCGGAAGGCCATCGACAGGCCGTCGGCGAGCGACTGTGTCGCCGCCTGCGCGGTGCGCACGTTGGCACGCACGGACACCAGCATACCGGCAAACCCGGCCGCCGCCCGACAGCACGGCCCCGATCAGGAAGCCGATCGCCACAAGCCAACCGAGCAGCACACCGACGATCAGAAAGATGACGGCTCCGACCACGGCGATGGTGGTGTATTGCCGGGCCAGATAGGCTTGCGCGCCCTCCTGAATGGCGCCGGCGATCTCCTGCATGCGCGCATTGCCGGGGCTCGCTGCCAGCAGCGCGCGCACGGTGTAGGCGCCATAAACCAGCGAGAGCAATCCGCACAGGATGATTGCCCACATGACCATCGGCATGGCGGAATTTCCCCTTCTAGGATGGCTGGACCGTTCCGGAACACCACACGTCCGGTAGCCCACAAACGACGGAGCCAGGCCGGCGCATGGGCGGCCTGCGACCACGGCCGACCCCCGGCGCGAGATTCGCGCCGGACCATGCCAAAAGTCCAAGAGCGTTGCAACACGGCGCGGCACTTTGCGCAAATCTTGCCGCCGTTGCCAACGGCCGCGCGCACCAGCGCCGCGGCCAGGTCGCTGCCGCCGGTCGCTGCCTGGCCCGCCAACCCCCGGTTCCGCCTCGATTTACAGGGGAATTTGCCGGCAACCGCGCCACCGCATTGCAGCTGCGCGCATTGGCGCCTCGCGCTGCCGGCGACAGCGCACTAGCTATGGACGAGCCGACCTTGGATCAAAGAGCCGCAGCCGATGCATGCTCCGCAGCCTCATCTCACCTATCCCCAGCCGACCCCCCCGGCGCCCGGAACGGTCAGCGAAATCGCACCCGGTATCCTCTGGCTGCGCCTGGCGCTGCCCTTTCTGCTCGACCATGTGAACATCTATCTCATCGCCGATGACGACGGCTGGTGCCTGATCGACACGGGCCTCGGCGACAAAGCCACCGAGCGCGCCTGGACGGAGCTGCTGGCCGGGCCGCTGAGCGCGCGGCCGCTCAACCGGATCATCGTCACGCATTTCCACCCCGATCACGTCGGCGCCGCCGGCTGGCTGCTCAAGCGCTTCGATGTGCCGCTCTACATGAGCGCAACCGAGTACTTGTTGAGCCTCAACATGCATCTCGATCCCGGCGCATTGGAAGCCGATCACTACCGCCGGTTCTATCGCAACCATGGCCTCGACGATGCCACCACCCAGAACGTGGTCACCAAGGGCCACGAATATCTGCGCATCGTTTCGGGCCTGCCCAAGACCTACAGGCGGCTGCTCGCCGGTGACGTCCTGCGGATCGGTGGGCGGGAGTTTGAGGTGCTGACCGGCGGCGGACATTCGCCCGAGCAGGTCATGCTGCTTTGCCGATCCGACAAGATCTTGTTGGCGGCGGACCAGGTGCTGGCCAAGATCTCGCCCAATGTCAGCGTGGCTGCGGTCGATCCGGCAGGTGACCCGCTTGGCATCTATTTGCGCTCGCTGCGCGCGCTCAAAGAAACCGTCCCCGACGAGGTTTTGGTGCTGCCTGGCCATCAGTTGCCTTTCACGGGATTGCCTGCGCGCGCCAGCCAGCTCGAGCGCCATCACCTGTTGCGCTGCCAGGCCATCGCCCAGGCTTGCCGCGCCGCGCCGCGCTCGGCAGCGGAGCTCGTTCCCCTGATTTTCGAGCGCGCGCTCGACGCCCACCAAATGGGGTTCGCCTTCAGTGAGGTTTTGGCGCACGTCAACTACATGCTGCGCCGCGGCGAGCTCACCGTGGTGCCGGGGCCCGACCACGTCGAGCGCGTCTCGGCCTAGCGCGCGGGAAGCCAAGCTGACGGGCCCGTAGGACACGCCGGCGTCGTGGCCGCCCAAGGGGGAAGGGGGGCGTGATCGCCACGGCGGCTCGCAGCCCGTGCGGCCAGCTTGGCGACAAAAATGCCATCCTGTTCGACGGCGGCGGTCTCATCTATCTTTGCCGCCTGGGCTCGGATCGATCGGCGTTGGCAGGACGGGGATGGTGGGTGAAGCGCTTGGCCGCGCGGGTGCGCGCCTTCCATGGCACCGGCCAGGCGGGCCGGGGGAGCTCGCCGCCGCGCCAGCGGGCGAGGCGGCGGTGCTGCTGGCCCTGCACAATATCAGCAAGAGCTTTCCCGGCGTCGTTGCCAACGCGGATGTGACGCTTGCCGTGGCCCGGCGGGAGATCCACGCCCTGCTCGGCGAGAATGGCGCCGGCAAATCCACGCTCGTCAAACTGATCTACGGGCTCCTGCGTCCGGACGCGGGCCACATGCGCTTGGCCGGGCACCCCTACGCACCGCTGAGCCCCGCCGAGGCCCGCGCCCATGGGGTGGGCATGGTCTTCCAACACTTTTCGCTGTTCGACGGGCTGACGGTTGCCGAGAACATCGCGCTTGGCATGAACCGGCAGCGCGCCGACCGCGCGCTCAGCCAGCGCATTGGCGCCGTCTCCAGCGCCTACGGCCTAAAACTCGATGCGGCGCGGCAGGTCGGTCAGCTGTCGGTCGGCGAACGTCAGCGCGTGGAAATTGTGCGCTGCCTGTTGCAGGCACCGCGGCTCATCATCATGGACGAGCCCACCTCCGTGTTGACGCCGCCGGAGGTCGATGGGCTGTTTGCGACGCTGCGCCGCATCGTCGCTGAGGGCTGCTCGATCCTCTACATCTCGCACAAGTTGGAGGAAATCCGCGCGCTGTGCGATCGCGCCACCATCCTGCGCGCGGGACGCGTGGTGGCCAGCTGCGACCCCAAACAAGAGAGCGCGCAGCGGCTCGCCGAACTGATGCTGGGAGGCACATTGCCTCCCGCGCGAGAGCGCGCGCCGAGCGTCAGCGGCCCGGTGCGCTTGAAGGTGAACGGTCTCAGCCTTGGCAAACGAGAGCAGTTCGGTAGCGATCTTGCCGGCATCGATATCGAGGTTCGGGGCGGAGAGATCTTTGGCATTGCCGGCGTTGCCGGCAACGGGCAGGCGGAGCTGATGGATGCCCTGACCGGCGAGCAGTTGGCCGCGACCGACGACAACATCGAAATCGACGACGTCCGCATTGGCCGCAGCCGCCCGGCGCTGCGGCGCGCTTTGGGTCTCTGCTCGGTGCGCGAGGAACGGCTGGCGCATGCCTCCGTGCCTGACATGACGCTGTGGGAAAACGGCGCATTGACCGCACACACGCGCCTGGCTCTCAGCCGCCACGGGCTGATCGACAAGGCCCGGGCGCGCACTTTCGCGCGGCGCGTCGCGCAGGACTTTGACGTGCACGCCACCAGCATCGACACGGCCGCGCAGAGCCTGTCGGGGGGCAACCTGCAGAAATTCCTGGTCGGACGCGAGGTGCTGCAGACACCCGCCGTGCTGGTGGTGGCGCAACCGACCTGGGGCGTCGACGTTGCAGCAGCCGCCACCATTCATGCGCATTTGCTGGCGCTGGCCGAGGCCGGGGCGGCCGTCCTCGTCATCTCTCAGGATCTGGATGAGCTGTTTGCCATTGCCGATCGAATTGCCGTCATCGCCAACGGTCGCCTGTCCCCGGCAGTGCCCGCCCATCAGATCACGGCCGCGAGCCTGGGGCTCAGCATGGCCGGGCAGGCGAGCGCGGAGCCAGCCCATGCTTAGGCTCGAAGCGCGCCTGGCACCCTCCCGGCCCATGCTGTATTTGGCGCCGCTGATCGCCATCCTCCTGACACTGGCCAGCGGCATGGCGCTGTTCGCCGTCCTCGGCAGATCGCCGCTCGAGGCCATGCAGCTGATCTTCCTCGAACCCCTGCGGTCCCTGCGCGGCATTTCCGAAATCATCGTCAAGGCGACACCGCTGATCCTGATCGCCATCGGCCTTGCCGTGGGCTTTCGCGCCGGTGTTTGGAATATCGGCGCCGAGGGACAGTTCACGCTTGGCGCGCTGGCGGGCGGCGCGCTGGCGTTGGCGGTCTATCCGGCAACCGGCTGGTGGCTATTGCCCTTGATGGCCTTGGCCGGCATCGCCGGCGGCATGGCGTGGGCAGCCATTCCGGCCCTCCTGCGCACGCGCTTCAATACCAACGAGATCCTTGTCAGCCTGATGCTCTCCTACGTCGCCGTCTTGCTGTTGAGCGCGCTCACACACGGGCCGCTGCGCGATCCCGACGGTCTTAATTTTCCCGAAAGCCGCCAGTTTCAAACCGCGCTGCCCCTCATCATCCCCGGCACACGCGCACACGCGGGCTTCCTGGTTGCCTTGACCGCGGTCGCCCTGGCCTGGGTTTTGCTCGAGCGGCACCTGTTGGGCTTTCAGATCAAGGTGCTGGGCCTTGCCCCGCGAGCGGCGCGCTTCGCGGGCTTTATCGAGCCGCGCCTGGTCTGGTTCGCATTGTTGTTGTCGGGAGGGTGTGCGGGGCTGGCCGGACTGTTCGAGGCCGCCGGTCCCGTCGGACAACTGGTGCCGGCCTTGCCTGCCGGTTACGGCTTTGCCGCCATCGTCGTGGCCTTCCTCGGCCGCCTCAATCCGCTGGGCATTCTGCTGGCCGGTTTGCTGTTGGCGCTGACCACGATCGGCGGCGAGATGGCACAGATCAGCATGAGCCTGCCGAGCGCCACCATCAGCACCTTCCAAGGCCTGTTACTTTTTTTCATGCTGGCCGCCGACGTGCTGGTGGCCTACCAGCCGCGCTGGCAGCCGAGGCGAGTGGGCTCAGCGGCCAACGCCACGGCCACAGCGGACGTCCAGGCGCAGGCGGCAGAATAGGCGGCATGGCTTGGAGCTTTTGAGCAACATCTTGATCAGCGTGATGCTTGCCGCGACGCCGCTGCTGCTGGCGGCCACCGGCGAACTCGTTGCCGAGCGAGCCGGCGTGCTCAATCTTGGCGTCGAGGGCATGATGGTGATTGGCGCCCTTGCGGCCTTTGCGGCCTCCCGCGAGACCGGCAGCCTGCCCTTGGCGATCGCTGCCGCGACCATGGCGGGCGCGACCTTGGCGGCGCTGTTTGGCTTCTTGGCCTTGAGTTTGCGCGCCAACCAGGTTGCCGCCGGCCTGGCGCTGACCATGTTTGGTCTCGGCCTATCTGCACTTTGGGGTCAGGGCTATAGCGGGCAGTCCGCCGGCAGCTTTCCGCGCTTAAATGTTGCCGGGCTGAGCGACCTGCCGGTGATCGGCAAACTCCTCTTTGCGCAGGATGGCCTCTTTTATCTATCGCTGGCCCTGCTGGCGGCCGTGGCTTGGCTGTTGGAAAGAACCCGCCTCGGCCTGATCCTGCGCGCGATCGGGGAGAACCACGATGCCGCCCACGCCATTGGTCACCCGGTGCTGGCCTATCGCTACGGCGCGGTGCTGTTCGGCGGCGCCTTGGCCGGTCTCGGCGGCGCCTATCTGTCGCTCGTGCAGACACCGCTGTGGGCCGAACGCATGACCGCCGGACGCGGCTGGATTGCGCTTGCCTTGGTGGTCTTTGCCGCCTGGCGGCCGTGGCGCCTGCTGGGCGGCGCCTATCTGTTCGGCGCCGTCACCATTCTGCAGCTGCACAGCCAAGCCTTCGGCATCGGCATGGACGCACAAGTCCTCTCGATGCTGCCTTATCTTGTCACCATCTTGGTGTTGGTGATCATCTCGCGTGACCAGATGCGCGCGAAGCTGAGGGCGCCAGCCTGCCTCGGCAAACCGTTCCATGCCGCTGTCTGAGCGGATGAGCGTTGAGGGGAACCTGAAGGAGGGAAAAGCGATGCAGAAAAGAACCACCATGGCGGCACTGCTGACGGCGCTGCTGGCCTCCGTGCTGCCCGGTTTGGCCAGCCAGGCCAAGGCCCAGAGCAAGCCCAAGATCAGCTTCGTGTACGTGGGGCCGATCGGTGATCATGGCTGGAGCTACCAGCATCACAAGGGGCTGGAGGCCATCAAGACGGAATTCGGCGACAAGGTCACCACCAGCTATGTTGAGAACGTGCCCGAGGGACCCGATGCCGAGCGCGTCATCGATCAGCTCGCCGCCACCGGCTCGAGCCTCATCTTCACGACCTCGTTTGGCTTCATGAACCCGACCATCAAGGTCGCCGCCCGGCACCCCAACGTCAAGTTCGAGCATGCCACTGGCTTCAAGCAGGCCCCCAATGTCGCCATTTACAACGCCCGCTTCTATGAGGGTCGCCACGTGATCGGCTTAATCGCCGGCAAGATGAGCAAGACCAACACCATCGGCTATATCGGGTCGTTCCCGATCCCCGAAGTGGTGATGGGCATCAACGCCGCCTACCTGGCGGCGAAATCCGTCAACCCGAACATCAAATTCAAGGTGGTCTGGGTGAGCACCTGGTTCGACCCGGGCAAAGAAGCCGCAGCGGCAAAGGCCTTGGTCGATCAAGGGGCCGACGTTCTCATGCAGCACACCGATTCTCCTGCCGCCATGAAATTTGCCGAGGAAAAGGGTGTCTGGGCCTTCGGCCAAGCCTCCGACATGGCGCCGTTCGGCCCCACCGCCCAGCTCACCGCCATTGTCGATGACTGGAACCCCTATTACCTCAAGCGGGTCAAGGCCCTGCTGGAGGGAAGCTGGAAAACCGGCGACGTCTGGGATGGGATTGCGCAGGGCACGGTGGTGCTGGCACCCTGGTCGCCGAAAATCCCTGCCGATGTTGTCAAACTCGCCGAAACCGCGCGCGACAATATCGCCAAGGGCACGCTGCATCCGTTCACCGGCCCGATCAAGAAGCAGGACGGCAGCGTCTGGCTCAAGGCCGGCGAGACGGCAAGCGACAAGGACCTCTTGTCGATGAATTTCTACGTCGAGGGTCTCGAGGGAGCCCTGCCGAAATAACCCCGGGGCCGCTGCCCCGTTGCGCGAAAGGCAAGTCATGCGTGAGAACGAGAGCGGCCTCAAGCCCGGCAGCTTCAGTGTCACCGCGCACGAGCGCATCGTGTGGGGACGGCCCGCCGGCGAGGCCGTCCTCGAAGAGGCCGAGCGCTACGGCGCCAAGCGCATCTTTGTGACCTCGACGCGTTCGCTGGCTGGCAAGACAGAGGGCCCGCTGCAGCGCCTCGAGCGGGCGCTCGGCAGCCGCCACGTCGGGACCTTCGCCCAGATGAGAGCGCACAGTCCGCGCGAGGACGTGGTGGCCGGCGCCCAAGCCGCACGCGCAGCCAAAGCCGATTTACTGGTCGCCGTCGGCGGCGGCTCGGTGATCGATGCCACCAAGGCCATGCAGCTTTGCCTGTGGCTCGCCCTCGACAGTGCCGATGCCATGGAGCCCTATTGCCTGGGGTTCGAGCGCCACAAATCGGTTGCTGTGCCACTGCCGTCAGAGCCGATCCGGATGATCTCGGTTTCGACCACCCTGTCGGCCTCCGAATTCACCGAGAACGCCGGCATCACGCAGTCCAAAACCAACACCAAGCAGTCTTTCCGGCACCGCCTGTTTGCGCCACGCTCGATCGTGCTCGACCCCGCCGCCACGCTCGACACCCCCGACTGGCTGCTGTCTGCAACGGGCATCCGCTCGGTCGACCACGCGGTCGAGAACTACTGCAATGCGCGGGCCAGCCCGGCGACCGAAGCGCTGTCCCTGCAGGGCCTGAAGCTGCTCTACCGTGCGCTGCCGGCAATCAAGCGCGATCCTGCGGCCCTGGCGCCGCGCCAGGAGGCGCAGCTCGGCATGTGGCAGGCGATCGCGCCGTCGGCGTCGGGCGTGCCGACCGGGGCCAGCCACGGCATCGGCTATGCGCTGGGCGCCAGCTTCGGCGTCCCCCACGGGCATACCTCCTGTGTCCTGCTGCACGCGGTCCTGCGCTGGAACGCGGCCGTCAACGGCGAGCGTCAGCAGGCGCTGTCCGCCGCCATGGGGGCCGCCGACCGCAGCGCCAGCGATCTCATCAAGGCGCTGGTCGTGGACCTCGGCCAACCGGTGTCGCTGCGTGCGGTCGGCATCAAGCGCGAGAACATCGACGAGCTGGCGCAGCGGGCGCTTAGCTATCAGCCCGTGCAGCTCAACCCGCGACCGATCAAGACGGCCGCGGACGTCAAGGAAATCCTTGAGCTGGCTTGGTGAGCTAGCGCCCCGGCACGGCCTGCAAGCGCCGGCCCTGGCGCGGCCGGCAGGTGCGCACGATCTGCCAGCCTTCCTGCTCCAGCACCTTCAACAACGCCCGCTCGAAGGCCTGCCGGTAGGAGGCGGAGACGTGCAGGCGGAAGACGTCGTAGTAGGCCGGGACGATCTTGCGCCCGACCTCGATGCGCGAATTGGCGATGAAGTGCGGCAAATGCCGACCGGTGTTATCTTGGATCGTCCAGTAGGTCGTCACGGCATCAAGCCCCGCAGCAGAAATGCCGCTACTAGCGGTACGTTGATTCGCCGCCGCAGCCTGTTACACACAGACCACGCCGAACGAGGAAGCCGACCATGCAGCAACGACGTTTTGGCAGGACGCAATTGACGGTGCCGGTCCTCACCTATGGCGGTGGCTGGGTCGGCGGCCTGATCATTCGGGCGACGCCAGAGGTGCGCGAGCGTGTGCTCGACCAGGCCGTCGCCGCCGGCATCGACTGGATCGATACCGCCGCCGCCTACGGCAACGGCGCCTCCGAGACGGTGATCGGCGACTGGTTGGCGAAGCTGCCGCAGAGCCGGCGCCCTCGGGTGTCGACCAAATTCAACATCGACACCTCGGCGGGCGACTTTGCCGGTCAGGTCGACAGATCGGTCAGGGATAGCCTGGCGCGGCTGCAGCTGAAATCGGTGCCGCTCATTATTCTGCATAACCGGGTTGTCGAGGCCGCGCACGCGGGACGGGATAGGCGCGGCCTGACCGTGGCGCAGGTGCTGGAGCCGCAGGGGGTGGCCGACATCATGGATGGGCTGCGCCGCCAAGGCCTCTGCGACTTTATCGGCTTCACCGGCCTTGGCGACCCCAAGGCGCTGCAGCAGGTCGTCGACAGCGGTCGCTTCGACGTCATTCAGGTCTATTACAATCTCCTCAATCCCACGGCGATGCAGCCCGCCGGGCCGGGATGGAACACGACGGATTTCGACGGCTTGCTGCAGCGCTGCGCCGGCCAGGACATGGGCGTCATGGGCATCCGCATTTTTGCTGCCGGCCATCTTGCCACCACCGAGCGTCACGGGCGCGAGGTGGCGATCACCGCCAACGCCGAGAATGCCGCTGAAGAGGCGCGCGCCAAGGCCGCCCTGGAGCGGCTGGGCACGGCCTATGGCACCCCCGCGCAGGCGGCTTTGCGGTTCGGGCTCGGCTGCCCACTGCTATCCACCATCGAGGTCGGCATCGGCGAAACTTGGCATCTCGACCAGGCGTTGGCGGCTCTCGAGATGGGCCCGCTGCCGCAAGCCGCGCTCGAGGCGCTGGACGGGCTGCGCGCGACGCACCCTGCCTTCCGCACGGGCTGAGCTGGCAGAACCGCCAGCCGCTGGCGCCGCGCTTTCCGTCGCCTGCCGTTTGCGCTCACCTCCGCCGGCGCGCACCCTGGCATGCCGGCACCCGCACCCAGCGGCCCGCGGTCACGCCGACATGAATTTGAAGCCGTTGTCCCAGCGCGTCATGCGGCCGGTCGACGGCGAGGGGAAATGCGCCATGCAGAACAGCGTCGGGGTATCGCAAAAGCGGCCGAACAGTTCACGCCGCGACACGCCCGCTTGCTTGGAATCGTAGTCCACCCGCATGCCAAGTTCGGGATAGCGCGCCTGGATCGGCGAGTGGATCATGTCGCCGGTGATCACGGCATCCTGCCCGGCGCTGCCGACAAGAACCGAAAAGTGATCGATGGTGTGGCCTGGGGTGGGGATCAGCTCGACCAGATCGTTCAGCTTGTGGTTGCTCTTGACGATTTCGGTTTTCTGCGCCGCCACGATCGGCAGCACCGAATCGGTAATCCAGGGATGGTTGGCCGGGTCTTCTTGCTGCTTTTGGGTCCAATGCGACAGCTCGCGGTCGGCGAACACATACTTGGCCTTCGGGAAGGTTGGCACCCAGCGACCATTCTCCAGGCGCGTGTTCCAACCGACGTGGTCGACGTGCAGATGCGTGCACATGACGTAGTCGATGTCGCTCAAGGTCAGCCCGGTCGCCGCCAGGCCCTTCTCGTAACGGTCGCTGTTCAACATGTTCCACATCGGGCGCGACGGCCGCGGCTTGTGGTTGCCGACACAGGTATCGATCATGATGTTGTGATGCGGCGTCTGCACAATGTAGCTCTGGATGCACAGCACCAGCTTGCCGCTGGCGGGGTCCAGGAACGTCGGCTCCAGCCAGGCTCGGTTCTCCGCCAGCAGCTCTTTGCTGAGCGTCGGAAAGAATTCCAACGCGTCGAAAATCGGGGCCTGCTGCTCAACCACGCGGTGGATGCTGATATTGCCAAGTTTGATCGCAGACGACATTGCCGAAATGCTCCTACTGGACGTGCCGGTACGGGGGCCATTGAGCCCGGATGGTCCGCCAAAATTGCCGCGACCGCAAGACGGGCCTTCAGGCACCGAGATAGGCGCTCTTGACGTGCGGATTGTCGAGCAAGTCGGCGCCGGTCCCCGTCAGCGCGACGCGTCCCTGCTCCAAAACGTAGGCGCGGTCGGAAAGCTCGAGTGCAGCAAAGGCATTCTGTTCGACCATCACCACGGTCGTGCCCTGGCGGCGGATCTCCTTGATGATCTCGAAGGTGCGCTCGACGAGGTTCGGCGCCAGCCCCAGCGAAGGTTCGTCGAACAGCGCCAGTTTTGGTCGCGACATCAGCGCGCGCGAGATCGCCAGCATCTGCTGCTCGCCACCCGACAAGGTCCCGGCGGCCTGCTCGGCCCGTTCATGCAGGATTGGGAACCGGTCGAACAGCTTGTCCATGTCGGCGGCAATCGCGGCTTTGTCACTGCGCAGGTAGCAGCCCATCTCGAGGTTCTCGCGCACGCTCATATAAGGAAAGATCCGCCGCCCTTCGGGGCAGTGGGCAATGCCAAGGCCGAGGATGCGCTTAGCGCTTTTACGCGTGATGTCTTGGCCCAGGAACCGGATCCGCCCGGCGGTGGGCGCCAGCAGGCCGGATATGGCCTTCAGCGTCGTGGTCTTGCCGGCGCCATTGGCGCCGATCAGGCTGACGAGTTCGCCCTGACCGACCGCAATCGACAGGTCGCGCACGGCAACGACCTTGCCATAGCAACAAGCCAAGCCTTCAATCTCGAGCACGGCTCTGCCCTTGTCGGCGGCGCAGCCTGGCGGCGGCGCCTGGGTGGCACGCCGCGCTCGGCGGCTCGAGGCAGCTCAAATCCGACTTGGCCATCGACGACCTTTCCCCGTGATTGCGAGCAGCTGAGATCCCCGACCACAGGAGCCCCGACGCTGGACCCTGCGCCTTTTGCCAGGTGCTGCAACGCCGCCGCTCGCGCAAAGCCGCGCCCGACCTGGTTCGCTGGCGCCAACACATGCCGCTTCGCACCGGTCGCTGGCAACCTCTAACATGACCTAACATAACTTGGGCCGACCACGGCCCCGGCGCGGCCCCACCCCAGGCTTGGCCAAGACCAGCATTTGACCGCCCGTCCGGCAGGGAACTGGACATGGGCGGGATCCTCGTCCAAACTCTGAGCTCTCAGGCTTAACTAACACAGTGTGGGCAGCGTACTGACGCTCCTCAAGAGTACGGGGCATTCCGCACAAGCTCGGAGCCGACCGCGCCCACGACGTGGCGGTACTTGACGACGATGACGCCCCTCTTGCGGTATCGAAATCCCGGCGCCGCGGCGCGCTGGTTGTGTGAGGCGTTCGGCTTCCGCGAGCACGACAGTGCTCAGGAGTCCGACCAGCACGTCAAATACATCCTGTTGGCACTGGGCGACAGCAGCGTCCTGGTACGGCCGGTCTCCAATTCGGTGTTCGACGATCTCATGGTTGAGCCGAGCGCCGTCGGCGGCGCAAATACGCATGTGCTTTATGTGACGATCCCCGATGCTGAGGCCCATTGCAGGCAGGCCAAATCGGCCGGAGCGAAAGTCGAACTGGAGCCGCAAGACGACGGTCTGGGCGGTCGCTTTTATACCTGCCGCGATCCCGAGGGCCATTTGTGGAGCTTCGGCACCAATAGCTATGGCCGGTCCGGCAGCCTGCCCGCCAGCTGGCAACCGGACGCGCGCGTGCCGGCAGTGGTGGGGCTACAGGCCGCCTCCGGCGCGCAACAGAGGCGCCCGATCCGGCGTCGCAGCCTGACGGCCGCAGCCATCCTTGCCGCGCTGGCAGCCGGCTGGATGCTCTACGAAAGCTATACGCACAGTTCCTTCCAGGGCACGGCCATGACCACGGGAGCCGTCGAACCCAACGACGGCAAAAGCGAGCCAATGCCGCTTGAGCCCGGCCGCAGGCTCGCCGCCGGAGACGTTGCCAGCGAGGCTGCCACCCGGCTCGAGGAGGAGCGCAACCGCCGGCTGGCCGCCGAAGGCGCGCTGGCCGATGCCGCCGCCAGACTGACCGATGCCGCGGCGAGGCTGGCAGAAGAGCGCGAGGCCAGAGTGCGCGCCGAGACAGCCTCGGCTGCCGCCGAAACCAAGCGAGCACAAGACAGCACCAGCGCCATCGAAGCGCGTCAAGCCTTGCAGCGCCTGGAAGGAGACTTGGCGCGCGAGCGTCGGGAGGCTGCGGCCGCGCTGGGCGCCTTGCAGGAGCGGCTCGCCCAGCAAATGGCACAGACGGCCCGAGACAAGGAGGGTGCTGCCCGGGCGCTCACCGCCTCGCAGCAACTGCTCTTGGAGCACAAGTCCGCCGCCGAGCGGGCCCAGGCGGAACTCGCAGCCCAAGGCGCGCAAGCCGCCAACGAGCGCTCCCAGCAAGCGGCAGCCGCCATAGCGGCGAGTGCTGAGGCCGTGGCCGCACGCGACGAGGCGGCCCAGCTCGAACGGGAAGGGGCCAAGCAAAAGGAAGAGCTCGAGGCGGCCTATACGACCCTGAAGGCCATCCGTGGCGAACTCGAGGCCCTCCGCGCAGCCCAACAGCAGCCCAGGCGGGTCGAAGCAAGCCAGCCCGAAATCCAGGTTGCCGCCGCCGAGCCGCAGGTTGCGCTCGCCCCGCTTGTCGTGGCCCCGCCGCCGCCCGCGCGGCCGACCACCCCGTGTGCGCAGGCGGTCCAGGGCAAGGTGCGGCTGGGCCCGAAGGGATCGCGAGCTTGGCCGGAGGGCAGTCTGGTGCGCCTTTGCCATGGCGCCGAGACGTCGGTGGAGCCGGCGCGGTGCTTTGACGAACTGATGCGCGGCAAGATCAGCTGGGGTACGGGCAACACCTGGACAGCAGCCAATGCGTTGATGCTGTGCGCGGGCACGCGCAATGCCCGCCAAACCCTGGACTGCTTTGCAACCAGCATCGCCGCCAACGAAACCTGGGCGTCGGCCATCAACAATTGCAGGCTAGCCAAGCAATAGCGCCGCGTGGCCTGCAGCCAAGGCGTGGGCGCCTCGACGCCAGCGCCCGCGTCGCCGCCAGCCAGCCTACGCCGCCCCACACGGGCGTGTTGGGACGCGCCTCAAAGCGACGCCGCCGTTTGTTGCTGAACCTCGCCGACTGGCAGGTTGGGCGCTATTTCAGGCGCAGCTCGGCAACCCTGCCTTTGTAGTCGGCTTTGGGATCGGCGCCGAGCAGCATCTTGATGCCGGCGACAAGGCTCGATGCGTCGAGCCAAATCTCGGCGCGCTCCGGGTCCAGCCGAAGCAGGGCCAGCTTCGGGTCATCCTTGCCTCCCTGGTACCAGGCGGCAATGTAACGATTCCAAAGGCGATCGATGACAGCACGGTCGTTGTCCAAGCCCACGCTGCCATGAATGGTGGCAAACAAGTCGTGGCCCTTGGAGGTGAATGTGGCGATGGCCCGGTCACCGTTGGCGAGATTTTGCACCAGGGCGTTGTCCCTGGCCGTAAAGAACCAGATCGGCCCGCGGTCAGCCTCGACTTGCGCCGTCATCGGCCGCGCGTGGCCGTCCTCGACCCCATCCAGACCGAGCATCATCGTCATATCGGACTTCAGGGCCTTCCAGAACTTCGCTTCAAGCTCATGGGGTGTCGGCATCTTTTTGCTCTCCGGCTTGCCTCGACGTGAAACGGAACAAAGACCGGGGAAGTTCCTGGTCGGCGGACGCATGCTTGCGCTGGTCCACACGCGCAGCTCGTGCCAAGCGGCAGCATCGCTGCGCGCGCCATCAGCCAGCTAGCGCTTGCCCGCCGGCAGCTCGGTCTCTGCGTCGGCATAGGCTGGGGGCAGGTAGACGTTCACGGTTTTCAGGAGCGAGCGGCCGGTATTGCGGATCTCATGGGTGTCGCCGCGCTCGATCAGGACCATTGTGCCTGCCCCCAGCTCGACCGCTCGGCCGTTGATGTTGGCAACGCCGGTTCCGGAAATGACGAACAGCCATTGATCGGCGCCGCGGTGTCGGTTTTGCGCGTCTCCCTCCACGCCACCCTTGCCAAGCACCATGACGGCCGATTGCGAGCGGGCATTGCCGACCCCCAGCCGAAAGCCCGTTTGGAAGGTCATTTGCGCGCGCTTCATGCGGCTCTCCCGTGCGTTGCCATGGCGCTCCCACTCAACGAGCCGCTCGGCGTGTTGGTTCGTTTCCGCCAATCCAATCCTCGCGCCAGGCTGGCTTTCGCGGCAGCCGGAATGCAAGAAAGCGGTGCGTAGGGGGAACGCACCGCTCTCGAGTTGCGCCAAGCAGGCGGGCCTGGCAGGGACGAACCGAGGGGGACGGCTCGTCCGGGGGTACGCTTGAAACGAATGCCTCCAGATCTGGTTCCGCGCAAAGCTGGTTCCGCTGTGGATAACGGCGGCGAGCGACGCGTGGGCGAACAGGATTGACGCGGGGGGCGCGGCGCGACGTCATGGCAACCGGGCAACGCAAACGCCGCGCGGCCAACGTTATTGACGGTTCGAGCTCGGCCAACCGCGCACGCTGGCGCCTCAGGTTCTGCGAACGAGACCCACCAGGAAGAGCAGCACCAGCGAGCCAAGCAAAGCCGCAACGATGTTGCCACCGGTGGAGGCTGTGTAAAGGCCGAGCGTCGGCGCCAGAATGCCGGCGATACCAGCGCCAAGGATACCGATGACGATATTGCCGATCAGGCCGAAACCATAACCTTTGACGAGCAGTCCCGCGAGCCATCCCGCAATGGCGCCAATAATGATCCAGGCGATAACAGATTCCGGGGCCAGCATGCCTGCCTCCTTTGCAAGAGCTTCCCCGCGACCTGACGGGCGGGGCGCAGAAACAACGGGGCAAGCAGCGTTTTAGTTCCGCTTAAGCTTGCAGCTCCCGGCTCCCAACTTACTTCTTCTCAAGCAGAAGGCGCCCACGGCCGGCCACCGTTTTCTGGATGGCCTGCGCGAAGGTGTGCAAGAGCCAGGGCAGCCTCACCACCAGCTCGACGTGATCTTCGGCCACTGCCACGCTGCCGGCAGCCGTCTGACCAAGCGCAGATACGCGAAAGGTCATGCGGTCTTCCGCCCATTGTTCTTCTTGCACGCTGATGACGGGGAAGCTGGAAGAGGCCTTGCTCAAGGCCGGCTTGAGGCGGCGCACGGCCTCTTCCTTGCCGAGTTTGTGGGGAATGCGAACGATCAGCGGCTCGGTCATGCCGCGTCTACTTCTTCCATAGGGCGCCGAGCACAAAGCCGATGACAGACGCCATCGCCAAGGTGGCCATGGGCTGCTCTTTCAGGGATTTTTCGACGTAGGGCTTGACCTGGCCGGCGGCCTCTTGCGCCTTCTGGCCGTACACGCGCGCCTGTTCGGCGACATTGCCGGCAATCTGCTCGGCGCGTTCGCCGGCCTCCTTGAGGCGATCGCTCGCGGTGTCGGCGAACTCTTGCATCCGGTCCTTGGCCGTGTCGGCTGTGCTCTGGGTGTAATCGAGCGGGTAGTCCGTGCGTTGTTGGGTCATGGCGATCTCCTGGGCGATCTCCTGGGTGTTGCAAAGCAACGCTTGAGCCGAGCGTTGGTTCAAACGGGCGCTATGCTGCGCGCCGAACCTCCCCATCGATCACCCGGCCTTGGGCACTGCCCAAGCCCTTCTTGTCGAGGTGACGGCGCAGCAGCGTCATGTTCTTCAGATTGGCCCGAAAGACCACGTCAAATGCATCGCCGAAGACGGGAATGGCGCCGATCGTGGTGTCGAGGAGAGTATTTGCCAGCATGCGTGCCACCAGCCAGCGCGGCGCCCCCAGCTGGCGTGCTTCCCAGATAAGATAGGTCGACACCAGCCCGGCAATCATATCGCCGGCGACCGGCACTAGACCAACGATCGCCTCCAGGCCGAAGCGAAGGTTGGTCCCGGGCAGCACGAAGGCGCCATCCATCAGCCGCGCCAGCGCTTCAAGGCGCGCCAGCGACTGTTGCACGTCCGGGGCAACTTCGACACGACTGGCGTACATGGACGACCTCCTCCCAGAGCTGTCGCAAATGGGAAGGGAGCGGCACCGCCGCAAGTGGTCTAAAAGATGTTAGGGCTGGAGCAACAGCTGTGCGCGTTAGCCCAGAGGCTGCGAGTGCCGCCGCCGCGTCGCCAAGGCGGGGCCCCACAGCGGCTCGCCAACCGCAGCACTCTCCTCGCTTGGACAGCAGTTGGAGGCAACGGCGTGCGCCAAAACCCAGCACGGCGCCTGCAGGCTGGCACTTGCCTTTACGAAAATGCTGACATTAGCCGAGACCGCCTGCGCGTTCGACAAACCGGGCGATGGTCGTCACACCCTCGCCAGCTTTCAGATTTGTGAAGACGAACGGGCGGTCGCCGCGCATGCGCTTGGTGTCGCTTTCCATGACGGAAAGCGAGGCACCGACGTAGGGCGCCAGGTCCGTCTTGTTGATGACCAGCAGATCCGAGCGCGTGATGCCGGGGCCGCCCTTGCGCGGGATTTTTTCGCCCTGCGCAACGTCGATCACATAAATGGTGAGGTCGGCCAATTCGGGGCTGAACGTGGCGGCCAGGTTGTCCCCGCCCAATTCGATCAACACCAGGTCGAGCTCGGGAAACGCTCGCTGCATCTGTGCCACGGCGGCCAAATTGATCGAGGCATCCTCGCGGATCGCCGTATGCGGGCAGCCGCCGGTCTCCACGCCCAGGATACGATCTTCGGGCAACGCTCCGGCACGGGTCAGGATCAGCGCATCCTCCTTGGTGTAGATATCGTTGGTGATGGCGCAGATGTCGTAGCGGTCCCGAAAGACCTTGCACAACCCTTCCATCAGCGCCGTCTTGCCGGACCCAACCGGGCCGCCGATGCCGATGCGCAGTGGACCGTTGGGTGACTTGGCCATCGCTCCTCCTTCAGGACCTAAAGAGCCGCGTATATTGGGTCTCGTGCCGCATCGAGGCGATGTCGACCAGGACGGCCGCACCCCCCACATCCTCCAGGCCGGCTGCCAGCGCGGCGCCGACAACCTCGGCTATCAAAGGCTCCAGCCGCGCCTGCAGGCGCAGTCCATCCGTCTGGCCAAGCGGAACGAGCCGCACGCCCGCGGACACCAGATTGGCGGCGAAGGCCTGAGTGAACGCCTGCGCCGAAGCCAGCAGAGGAAGTTGGTGCGCGGCGGTGCAGGCGCCGACGGCAACGGGATAGGCGATCTCGGACGATTGCGTCAGGCCTTTGAGGGCAGGATGCGGCCAAACCGCCATCACCGCGCCGAGAAAGGCAGTACCCTGCGCCAGCGTCTCCAGCCGCCGTTCTGCCGAGATGGCAAAGGCAGCGGCCAGCGCGGCCACCTCGGCAAGCCTGCGCGCGTCCGCCGCCGCCACCGCGCGCCAGGCCTGCGCAAGAAAGATGGCGTCGCTGCGGCCGGCCCCATAGACCAACACGTCCGCGATCCAGTCGCCGAGCGCGGCGGCATCCTTAATCGTGCCGGCCTCGACCACCCACTCCAGTCCGTGCGAATAGCTAAATGAGCCCACCGGAAACGCCGGTGACAACCAAGTCATCAGGCGGGCAAGGTCGCAAGCGTCCACGCCCGCGGGGCCCGCCCGCCGCGGCGGCCCAGCAAATTCGCCGTTGCCGCAAGCCTCCACTCCCGGCTCGACAGCCCGCCGGGCGGTGCTGCCGGCGGCCTGGCCCGGCGCGGCCTGTGGCTTGACCGACTTTGCCATCAAACGCCGTCATCTTGCGGTGGCCGGCGGCCCGCATGGCCGTGGTCGTGGTGGGTGTGCGCGGGCTGCGCGTCGCTGAGGAGATGGGGCGCGGCGTCATGGCCGTAGGCACCGCCCTCCGGATGAAAGGGCCGCTCGATGTCGCGCACGGCGGCGCCGAGGCCCATCACCATATCGGCAATGACGTGGTCATAGCGGATATAGAGGGTGCCATCGCCGATTTCGCAGGCCAAATGCCGGTTGCCGAGATGCCAGGCGACGCGCGCCAGCGCCCGCCCATCCGCGCAGGCGACTTCCAAGAGCCGCTCGGCGGCGGCTTCGACGGCAACGATACGGCCGTCCTCCAGGCAGATGCCGTCGCCGCCGGCGAGCACCGGTGCCTTGGCCAAATCCAACAGAAAGGCCAGGCCGCCATGCCCCACCAGAGCCATGCGCCGACGCCGGCGCCGGTCGTAGTCGAGGCGCACGACATCGGCGGCTTTGCCCGGCCAGGTGCCGGCCGGCAGGATTTGCGTGGCTCGCAGCATTCTTCCACCTCTCATGGCCGACCTGCCAGCCGGCTTGCCGCCACCGCACTGCCCTTTGCGTCGGCCGCATCGCTCCTGCACCAGGGGCGACGGCTTCGACGGCCAGGCCTCAGCGCGACATCAGAACAAGAAATAGCGCTGCGTCATCGGCAGAGACTTGGCGGGCTCGCAGGTCAAGAGTTCGCCGTCGGCGCGCACCTCGTAGGTTTCGGCATCGACTTCGATGTTGGGTGTCGCATCATTAAGGATCATGGACTTTTTGGAGATGCCGGCGCGGGTGTTTTTCACCGGCAGCAGCGCCTTGGCAATACCGAGTTTACGGTCGAGGCCGCTGTGCGCGGCAGCAGTGCTCACAAAGGTGACCGCCGAGGCGGCGACCGCGCGCCCGAAACTGGCAAACATCGGGCGATAGTGCACCGGCTGCGGGGTCGGGATCGATGCATTGGGATCGCCCATCGGCGCGGCGGCGATACTGCCGCCGAGCAGCACAAGATCGGGTTTTACCCCGAAAAACGCCGGGCTCCACAGCACAAGATCGGCCCGCTTGCCGACTTCGAGCGAGCCCAACTCGTGCGCCATACCCTGCGCGATCGCCGGATTGATCGTGTACTTGGCGATATAGCGGCGAACGCGGAAGTTGTCGTTGCCGGCCACATCCTCCTTGAGCTGCCCCCGCTGTAGCTTCATTTTGTGCGCGGTCTGCCAGCAGCGGATGATGACTTCGCCCACCCGGCCCATCGCCTGGCTGTCGGATGAGATCATCGACAGGGCACCGAGATCATGCAGGATGTCCTCGGCCGCAATGGTCTCGCGCCGAATGCGACTTTCCGCAAAGGCGATGTCCTCTGGGATATTGGCGTCGAGATGGTGGCACACCATCAGCATGTCGAGGTGCTCTTCCAGCGTGTTGACCGTGAACGGCCGCGTCGGGTTGGTGGATGACGGCAGCACGTTCCTCAGCCCCGCCACCTTGATGATATCCGGGGCATGGCCTCCGCCCGCACCCTCGGTGTGAAAGGCGTGGATGGTGCGGCCTTTGAAGGCGGCGATGGTGTCCTCGACAAAACCAAACTCGTTCAGCGTATCGGTATGGATCATCACCTGCACGTCGTGATCGTCGGCCACCGACAACGCGCAGTCGATGGCCGCGGGGGTCGTACCCCAGTCTTCGTGCAGCTTGAGACAGGACGCCCCGCCCATGATCATCTCGATCAGCGCCTTGGGCTCGGAGGCGTTGCCTTTACCGGAGAACGCCAGGTTCATCGGAAAGGCATCGGCGGCCGCGATCATGCGCGCCAGATGCCAAGGGCCCGGCGTGCACGTCGTCGCCGCCGTGCCGGTGGCCGGGCCGGTGCCGCCGCCGACCATTGTGGTGATGCCGGAGTTCAGGGCCTCTTCGATCTGCTGGGGACAGATGAAATGGATGTGGCTGTCGATGCCCCCGGTTGTCAGGATCTTGCCTTCCGCGGCAATGGCTTCGGTGCCGGGGCCAATGACAATGTTCACACCCGCTTGCACATCGGGATTGCCGGCCTTGCCGATCGCGGCGATGCGGCCGTCGAAGAGACCAACGTCGGCCTTGTAGATGCCGGTGTGGTCGATGATGAGGGCATTGGTGATGACGGTATCGACGGCACCCTCGGCGCGGCACAGCTGGCTCTGCCCCATGCCGTCGCGGATCACCTTGCCGCCGCCGAACTTCACCTCCTCGCCATAGCTGGTGAGGTCCTTTTCCACCTCGACAATAAGAGCGGTGTCGGCAAGGCGCACGCGGTCGCCCGTGGTCGGACCGAACATGTCCGCATAGGCCGCGCGCGAAAGCTTCATCGGCATCAGTCGAGCTCCCCCATCACCGCCGCTTGAAAGCCGAACACGCGGCGTCGGCCGGCAAACGGCACGAGGTTGACTTCACGCGTTTGCCCAGGCTCGAAGCGCACCGCCGTTCCTGCGGCAATGTCCAAGCGATAGCCGCGCGCCTTGGCGCGGTCGAATTGCAGCGCTCTGTTGGTCTCGGCGAAATGATAGTGCGAGCCAACCTGAATCGGCCGGTCACCGCTATTGGCGACCGTCAGCGTGATGCTTTGCCGGCCGGCGTTGATTTCGATCTCGCCGGCTGCGGTGATGATTTCTCCGGGAACCACTTGGCGTTCCTCCTAAAGCGCGACCGGACGCAGACGGGCGTGCAACGGCCGACCTGCGGCGGCGTGCGTGGCTGCGCCAATGACCGCTCTGCTACCCACCCCGCTTGAACCCCTATCTAATCGGCTGGTGCACGGTAACGAGCTTGACGCCGTCCGGAAAGGTGGCTTCCACCTGCACATCGGCGATCATCTCGGCGATGCCGTCCATCACCTGATCCCGGCTGACGACGTGGGCGCCGGCCTCCATCAGATCGGCAACGCTGCGACCATCGCGGGCGCCCTCGACGACAAAATCGGAGATCAGGGCTACCGCTTCCGGGTAGTTCAGCTTGACGCCACGCTCCAGCCGCCGGCGCGCCACCACGGCGGCCATGGCAATCAACAGTTTGTCCTTCTCGCGGCCAGTGAGGTTCATTGCACACCCCGGTTATCAGCACTTCCAGATGCGCGGCAAGGGCCGGCCATGCAAGCCCTCGATCAGGCGCGTCAGATCGGCCTGCAAGGTTTTGCCGTCCGGCGCGGCGGCGCGTGCCACCAGCAGATCGTTGCCGGCGCTGACACCCACCAGGCCCTCGGCACTTTCCAGCATGCCGCGGGCCTCAGCCAGGCGGGCGGCAGCTTGCGGCGCCGCATAGAGCACCAGCCCGGTGGCCCTGGCCGCGCCAAGCACAGCCGGGCGACCCAGCGCTTCGGCAATCTCACCTTCGAGCTGGAAGCTATCGGCAAACAGCAAGACCCCATCGCGCCGCAACCGCCAGGCGTCGCGCACGCTCCCCTGGCGCACGCTTTCGCCCATGGCGGCACGACCGAAGATCAGCATCTCCACCGCCAGAAAATGCGCCTCAGCGCTCAAGTCGATCAGCATGCGCCGCTCGAGCTGAGCCCGGTCGAAGACGATGGTCGGCTGCGGCAGCCACGCCAGACGGCTTTTGCCGGCCAGCGAAAGCGCCACCGCAACGGCGGCTTTTCCCTGCTGCGAGCGATAGATCTTTTCGGCGGCCGCCGTCGTCACGACGGCGCTGGCGCCAGCGCCGAGAGAGACGGCAATCTCCAGTTTGTCGCCGCCCGTCAGTCCTCCGGCGGTGTTGAGCAGCACCGCTTCGCAGGGGTCTGCGTTAGCGGTTTTGGGAAACCGGGCGCGTCCGGCACCGCTCTGATGCAACACCTCGATGCGCGTGCGGCCGCCGCGACAAATGAGGCCCAGCCGAACCGATCCTTCAGTGCGCGGCAGCCAGCTGCTGGCCTGGAGCACGGTCGATGATCCCCTATGCGGTCAACGCTCAGACGGTAAGGTAACGCCGAACCTCGCTCTCAACCATGGTTTTTCCCTCGCCGGCAAGTACCACTTCGCCGCGCTCCATCACCGCATAGCTATCGGCAAGCTCACGCGCAAAATCGAAATACTGCTCCACCAGGATGATCGCCATCTTGCCCTCATCGCGCAGAAACCGAATGGCGCGGCCGATGTCCTTGATGATGGATGGCTGAATGCCCTCGGTCGGCTCGTCCAGCACGATCAGCTTGGGCTGCATCGTCAGCGCGCGGGCAATCGCCAGCTGCTGTTGCTGTCCGCCCGACAGATCGCCGCCACGCCGGCCGAGCATGGATTTCAGGACCGGGAAGAGGTTGAACAGCTCGGCGGCAAACTTGCGCTCGGCGCGCGGCAGGCGTGCGTAGCCGGTTTCCAGGTTCTCGCGCACCGTCAACAATGGAAAAATTTCCCGGCCCTGCGGAACATAGGAAATGCCGAGGCGTGCCCGTTCGTGCGTCTTCAGACGGGTGACTTCGCTGCCGTTGAAGAGGATGCGGCCGCGGCTGACGGGCTGCAGACCGATGATCGCCCGCAGCAACGAGCTCTTGCCGACGCCGTTGCGGCCAAGCACGCAGGTAATCTTGCCCGGCGCCGCGCTGAGCGACACGTCTCTGAGGGCTTGCGCGGCCCCATAGTGCAGATCGATGTTCTCAACGCTCAGCATTCGCTTAAACCTTCTGCACTGCGCCGGGAGCGACCAGCGCAATCGTTTTGGCCAAACCCGGCGGCGGCTTGCCGCCTGGCCCGCCCTTGACCCGGCTCTGCCCCGTCCCCCTGGCTGGACTAGCGACCCAGGTACACTTCCACCACCCGCTCGTTGGCGCTCACCTCGTCGATGGAGCCTTCCGCCAGGACCGACCCTTCATGCAGCACGGTGACCTTGACGCCGAGCCGGCGCACGAATTCCATGTCGTGCTCCACGACGATCACGCTATGGTCCTTGGCAATGTCCTTGAGCAGCTCGGCCGTGGCCATGGTCTCGGCATCCGTCATGCCGGCGACGGGCTCATCGACAAGCAGCAGCTTGGGATCCTGGGCGATCAGCATGCCGATTTCGAGCCACTGCTTCTGGCCGTGCGAGAGCGATGCAGCCATGTGCCGGCGCTGTCCGGACAGGCCAATGGTCTGTAAGATCTCGCTGATACGCTCGGCGTCGGGCTGATTGGGCAACCAGCCGAGATTGCCGCGCACGCTGCGGTCGCCTTTGAGCGACAGCAAGACGTTGTCCTCCACCGAGTGCTGCTCGAAGACCGTCGGCTTCTGAAACTTGCGGCCGATGCCGAGCTGGGCAATGGCGGCCTCGTCCCTGCTGGTGAGATCTATGCCCTTGTCGAACAGCACCGCGCCGCTGTCGGGCCTGGTCTTGCCGGTCACCACATCCATCATGGTCGTCTTGCCGGCGCCGTTCGGCCCAATGATGGCCCGCATCTCGCCTGGCAAAATGTCGAGCGAGAGATTATTCAGCGCACGAAAGCCGTCAAAGCTGACGCTCACACCGTCGAGATAGAGCAGGCTTGGCGTAATCTGGTGCGGTCTGGCGATGGAAAGATCCATGGCGCTCACTCGGCGGGCTGGGCGACGGTTGCCGCCGCGACAGGCCCGGCTTGGCGCGCGCCGCGCTGCAGTTGCCCTCCGCCGACGGGCGAGGAGGCAAGCTTGACCGTCGCGCTGGGCTGGGTTCCTCCCAGCAGCGGCGAGGGGGTATCGGTCGCTGGAGACGCCCGGCAACGGCGAGAAGACATCAAGCCGAGCACGCCCTTGGGCAAGAAGATCGTGACCAGCACGAACAGACCGCCGAGCGCGAACAGCCAGTAGGGGGCGAGGAGGCCGGTCGTGAAGGTGGTCTTGGCGTAATTCACCAGGACGGCGCCGAGGGCGGCACCGACCAGGGTGCCGCGGCCACCCACGGCAACCCAGATGACGACCTCGATGGAGTTGGCAGGCGCGAACTCGCTCGGGTTGATGATGCCGACCTGCGGCACATAAAGGGCACCCGCGAGCGCCGCCATGCAGGCCGACAGCGTAAAGACGAAGGTCTTGTAGTTCTCCACCCGGTAGCCGAGGAAGCGTGTGCGGCTTTCCTCGTCACGCACGGCCACCAGGACCTTGCCGGCCTTCGACCGCACCACTGCCTGGGCCACGAGGTAACCGAGCGCCAAGGCCAGCGCCGACAAGGCAAACAGGGCGGCGCGGGTCTGCGGCGATTGCACGTTGAAACCCAGGAGGTCCTTGAAGTCGGTCAGGCCGTTGTTGCCGCCAAAACCGAAGTTGTTGCGGAAGAAGCCCAACATCAGCGCGTAAGTGAGGGCCTGGGTGATGATCGAGAGGTAGACGCCGGTCACGCGACTGCGAAATGCAAACCAGCCAAACACGAAGGCGAGCGCACCCGGCACCAGGAAGACCATCAGCAGCGCATAGCCAAACCAGTTGAAGCCATACCAATAGAACGGCAACTCCGGCCAGTTGAGGAACACCATGAAGTCCGGCAGAACCGGGTGGGCATAGACCCCGCGGGTGCCGATCTGGCGCATCAGATACATGCCCATGGCATAGCCGCCGAGGGCGAAGAAGGCGCCATGCCCGAGCGAAAGGATGCCGCAGTAGCCCCAGACCAGATCGAGGGAGAGCGCTAGCAGCGCATAGCAGAGATATTTGCCCCACAAGGCGACCGTCGAGGTCGGCAGATGCAGGGGCGAGGCCGGCGGCACCGCCAGATTGAGCACCGGCACCAAGATGGCAAGGCCGATCAGAATGGCCAGAAAGAGCCGGCCGCGACCGTCCGGAGCCTCAAAAAGCCGTTGCGTGATCATGCTTCTACCGCCCGGCCTTTCAGCGCAAACAGCCCACGCGGACGCTTCTGGATGAACAGGATCACGATCACGAGCAGCAGGATCTTGCCGAGCACCGCGCCGGCATAGGGCTCCAAGAACTTGTTGGCGACGCCGAGCGACAGCGCCCCGACGAGCGTGCCCCACAGATTGCCGACGCCGCCGAACACCACCACGAGAAAGCTATCGATGATGTAGCCTTGGCCCAGGTTCGGCGAGACATTGTCGATCTGCGAAAGCGCAACCCCGGCGAGGCCGGCGATGCCGGAGCCCAGCGCAAAGGTCAGCGCATCAATGCGACCGGTCGGGATCGCCATGGCGCTGGACATGCGTCGGTTCTGGGTCACCGCGCGCATGTGCAGGCCCAGCGTCGTGAAGCGCAATGCCGCCAACAGCAACACGAAGATGATGCCGGCAAAAACGATGATCCAAAGCCTGTTCCAGGTGATGGTCAGGCCGCCCAGCTCGAAGGCGCCCGACATGAAGTAAGGGGCGCCGACCTCGCGATTGGTGGGCCCAAAGCTGGTGCGAACGGCCTGCTGCAGGATCAGGCTGATCCCCCAGGTGGCCAGCAGCGTCTCCAGCGGGCGGCCATAGAGAAAGCGAATGACGCCGCGCTCGATGGCGATGCCGACCATGGCGGCGACCAGGAACGCCAGCGGTATGGCGAAGGCCAGCGAATAGTCGAACAGGCCGGGAGCCGAGCCGCGGATGATGTCCTGCACGACAAAGGTCGTATAGGCGCCCAGCATGACCATTTCGCCGTGCGCCATGTTGATGACGCCCATCACCCCAAAGGTGATGGCAAGGCCGATGGCGGCCAGCAGCAGCACCGAGCCGAGCGACAGGCCGTACCAGAGGTTCTGCACCACGTTCCAGGCAGCGAGACGGTCGTCGATGGCGCCAATCGCATCGGCAACGGCCCGCCGTACCGTGTCGGGTTGATCGGCGGGCAATCCGGCAAGCAGGCCGCGTGCGTCCTGATCGCCGCGGCCGCGGATGACGGAGACCGCCTCGAGCTTGTCTCCTTCCTTGGCATCGGGCGTGTAGAGAAGCACCGCCGCGCGGGCGCCCTCCAGCGCGCGCTTGATGGCGGCATCGGTTTCCTTGCCAATCGCCGTTTCCAGTGCCGGCAGAGCCTTGGGGTCCTTGGATTTGAAGACGGCCTGCGCCGCCTCGAGCCGTTTCGCCGGATCGGCCGAGAGCAGGGTGAGCCCACCCAGCGCTGCTTCGATGCTGCGCCGGATGCGGTTGTTAATGCGCACCGGCTTCAGGCCGCTCGCCGCCGCAGCATCGGCGGGCTGACCGCTGGCCGCCTCCAGAAGCTGGCCGTTCCGGTCGCGCAAGTAGATGCGTTGGTCGTCGGCGAACAACAAGCGACCATCTTGCAAGGCCTCGATCAGAGCGGCCGCAAGCGGGTTGCCGCTGGCGGCGACGCCCGCGATTGCCGCGTCGGTTTCGTTGTAGGAATCGGCGGCAAACTTCGCGAGCGCGCTTTCATAGCTCTGCGCCTGTGCGCCGAGGCTGCCCAACAGAAAGATCGCCAGCCCCAGTACGACCGCCGCGCAGCGTTCGTGCACCCGCATTCGCTTGTTCCCGGTATGGAAGGAGGCGGCGCCGATCGCCGCCTCCAGCTTTGTCAGGCGTCAAGCCGGCCTAGCTGCCGCACTTATTGGTCTTGGTGTTGAAGTTGCCGCACTTCTTGTCGACCCAATCCGCCACCAGATCCTTGGAGCCATCGAGCTCCTTGGACCATGCATCACCGGGAACCAGGCCGTCCGTCTTCCACACCACGTCGAACTGGCCGTCACCTTTGATCTCGCCGATGAACACCGGCTTGGTGATGTGGTGGTTGGACAGCATCTTCGACATTCCGCCCGTCAGGTTGGGCGCCTCGATGCCGGGCAAGGCGTCGATCACCTTGTCAGGATCGGTCGACTTTACCTTTTCGACCGCCTTCACCCACATGTTGAAGCCGATCACGTGCGCTTCCATCGGATCGTTGGTCACGCGCTTGGCATTCTTGGTGAAGGACTTCCATTTGGCGATGAACTCGTCGTTCTGGGGATTCTTGATGGACTGGAAGTAGTTCCAGGCCGCCAGGTGCCCGAGCAGCGGCTTGGTATCGATGCCCGCCAGTTCCTCCTCGCCGACGGAAAACGCCACGACCGGAATGTCTTTGGCGGCGATGCCCTGATTGCCCAGCTCCTTGTAGAACGGCACATTGGCGTCGCCGTTGATGGTGGACACAACCGCCGTCTTCTTGCCGGCTGAGCCGAACTTCTTGATATCGGCAACGATCGTCTGCCAGTCGGCGTGTCCGAACGGCGTGTAGTTGATCATGATGTCTTCCGGCTTCACGCCCTTGGCCTTCAGATAGGCTTCCAGGATCTTGTTGGTCGTGCGCGGATAGACGTAGTCGGTGCCGGCCAGCACCCAGCGTTTCACCTGCTCTTCTTTCATCAGGTAGTCGACGGCGGGGATGGCCTGCTGATTGGGCGCCGCGCCGGTGTAGAACACGTTACGCTCGCTCTCTTCGCCCTCGTACTGCACCGGATAGAACAGGACGCTGTTGAGCTCCTTGAAGACTGGCAGCACGGACTTGCGTGACACCGAGGTCCAGCACCCGAACACGGAGGCAACCTTTTCCTTGGTGATCAGCTCGCGTGCCTTCTCGGCAAACAGCGGCCAGTTCGAAGCGGGGTCGACGACCACGGCCTCGAGTTTCTTGCCGAGCAAGCCGCCCTTCTTGTTTTGCTCCTCGATCAGCATCAGCATCACATCCTTCAGCGTGGTCTCGCTGATGGCCATGGTGCCGGAAAGCGAGTGCAGGATGCCGACCTTGATGGTGTCCTGGGCCGTGGCGCTAAAAGCCAGCGGCAAGCTGGCGACTGCGGCCACGGACGCCGCCATCGCTGTTCGTAGGATCATGCGCTTCATGGGTTGGAAACACCTCTGTTGACTGGACGAGGGCGCCACCAAGCCCCCCGGGGGTGATTAAGAGCAACGACTGTGCCAGCCGCGCCGGGGCTCGCTCAGGGCAGCGGATTTCATGGTTTTGCCGCCGCCACGGGCGCCACGTGCGGTCGGGCGCGAGGCTCAGCCTGCCCATTTTTTGGGCGTGCTGCTTGCTGCCTGGTCAGTCGGCGATGAATAGAAGCGCACAATCTGCGCGCGGGCTGAGCGCGGCCGCGCCATCCCGGGGCCAGAGGCTCCGCTCAGCCGCTGGCGCGCTCGGCGGCCGGGCGCAACCAGACATGATTGTCGTGGAAGGCTGCGCCGCCGTAGGGGCCGGGCTGATCGGCGCCGGTCAGGGTATTGATGCCCTCGCCACCCTCGAACTGATCGTTGGGAGCAATGGATTCCACGATCACGACGCCGCGGCGCAGACCGGGGAAGGCTTCGACCGGCAGCACGATCTCGCCGCGTTCATTGCCCATGCGCACCCGCGCCCCGTCGGTCACACCCAGTGCGGCAAGATCATCCGGGTGCACTTTGACGCGGGGTGGCCCATGCCTGGCACGGCTGGTCGGCATTTCATTGAAAGAGGAGTTGAGATAGTCCCGGGCCGGGCTGGTGGCGAGGCGGAAGGGGTGCTTGGTATCGGCTTTTTCCACCACATCCCAGTGGTCGGGCAGACGCGGCATGCCACGCTCGACGATCCAGGCGTTGGCACGCGGGGCCGGCACGTTCTGCCAGTCCGGCTTGAAACGGAACTTGCCGTCGGCATAACGGAAACCAGCGAGATAGTGGGCGGTCGCAAAATCCGGTTGGCAGTCGATCCACTTGTTGGGTTCGAGTTCGGCGAGCGTTCCCCAGCCCGACTTCTGCAAGGTCCAATCGATGATCTCGCGCGGGGACATGTCAAAGCCGCGATGGCTGGCGCCGAGGCGTTTGGCCAGCGCCACGATCACGTCATGGTTGGAGCGACATTCACCCGGCGCCGCCACAAGCTTGGGGCCGAGCATGATGTGCTGGTGGCCGCCACCTTGATAAATGTCGTCGTGTTCGAGGAACATCGTGGCCGGCAGCACCACGTCGGCCATCTTCGCTGTCGCCGTCATGAACTGCTCGTGCACGCACACGAACAGATCATCGCGGGCAAACCCGGCCTTCACCTTGCGCTGCTCGGGTGCCACCTGCACCGGGTTCATGTTCTGGATCAAGAGCGCCGTCACCGGCGGGCCGCCCTTGATATCATAGGCATCGCCGGTCAAGACTGGGCCGATGCGCGACTGGTCGAGCACGCGGATGTTGGCATCGACCACATCCAGACCCTCGATCAGCGACTTGTTCCAATGGTAGATGGCGCCGTTGTTGTGGAAGCCGCCACCGCCTTCATTGAGCCAGGCGCCCGTCACGCTCGGGATGCAGAGCGCCGCGTGCATGTTGTGGGCACCGTTGCGTGAGCGGGCAAACCCGTAGCCGAGCCGGAAATAGCTCCTTGGCGTGGTGCCGACCAGCTTGGCGAAGGTCTCGATCTCGGCGCTGCTGAGCCCGGTAATGGCGCTGGCCCATTCCGGTGTCTTCGACTTGAGGTGGGCCGCCAGCTCATGGGGACAGTCGGTGTATTTCTCGAGGTAGGGCCAATTGGCATAGCCGTCGCGGAACAGCACGTGCATGACCGCACAGGCGAGCGCGCCATCGGTGCCAGGCCGCAGGCACAAGGCGAGATCGGCCTGCTGCATGGTGCCGTTCTGATAGACATCGACGGCCACGATCTTGGCGCCCCGCTCCTTGCGGGCGCGCGTCGCGTGCGTCATCACGTTGATTTGGGTATTGACGGGATTGGTGCCCCAGATCACGACCAGATCGGACTTGGCCATCTCGCGCGGGTCGGGACCGGCCAGGCGACCGGTGCCGGCGATGAAGCCGGTCCAGGCCAAGGTCGTGCAGATGGTGGCGTACATGCCCGAGTAGCGCTTGGCATGGCGCAGGCGATTGATGCCATCGCGCATCACCAGGCCCATGGTGCCGGCATAGTAGTAGGGCCACACCGCCTCCGAGCCATGCCGCCGCTCGGCCGCCAACAGCGCTTCGGCCGTCAGATCGAGCGCATCGTCCCAGCTGATGGCCTCGAATTGACCCGATCCCTTGGCTCCCGTGCGGCGCAGCGGATGCAGCAGCCGATCGGGGTGATGAATGCGCTCGGCGTAGCGGGCGACCTTGGCGCAAACGACGCCGGCCGTGTAGCTATGGTCGGCCGAGCCATGGACGCGGCCGATCCGGTTGTCGCCCAGCAATTCCACATCAAGCGCGCAGGTCGATGGGCAATCGTGCGGACAGACCGAATGGCCTACGGCAATCCTGGCTGGGGCGTTCATCGGCGACCTCGGCAGCGGTGACCCGCTGAGGCTAGACGAGTTCGCGGCAATGGCCAAGAAATGCGTGGCACCCTGCCGCAGCGATGGAGGCTGCCTCGGCACCGCTGGGTGGTTGGGAGCCCAGCAAAGACGGCGCGGCGTTGCTCCTTGCCTTGCGCGTCGCCGAGCGGGTCGGCGCTATCCCGCCGCCAGCATCAGCTTCCCAACAGCGAGCCTCTCCGCAACGGCGCCGTTGGCGCCTAACCGACAATCTCTTCGGCTTTGAAGGTGAGCCCGATCTCGAGCTTGGCGTTGTCGGCACTATCGGAGCCGTGCACCGAGTTGCGCTCGATGCTTTCGGCATATTCCTTGCGGATGGTTCCGGCATCGGCCTTGGCCGGATCGGTGGCACCCATCACCTCGCGATATTTCTTGACCGCCTGCTCGCCCTCCAGCACCTGAACCACGATGGGCCCGGACGTCATAAAGCGGACGAGATCGGCATAGAACGGCCGTGCCTTGTGCACCTCGTAGAAGGTCTCGGCCTGCTGTTTGCTCCAACGCACCCGCTTTTGCGCAATGATGCGTAGGCCCGCCTTTTCGATCAGGGCATTAATGGCACCGGTCTGGTTGCGTGCGGTGGCATCCGGCTTGATAATTGACAAGGTGCGCTCAATCGCCATCCGTTGCTCCTGCCTCATGCTTTTTGTGCCTATTTGTGGCGCGGGTTATAGCTCGCGGCAGCGCAAGGGTTCAAGCCAAGGGCCGTAATTCGGCCAGGAACGAGGACGCCGGCGCTGCCGGTGCCTTGCATTTGCCTTCCCTCGGCCTTGCTTGGCTGCTAACCCCCTGGAACTTCGGCGATTGACGCCGGGGGATCTCTGCCCTGAAACTGGGGGACCCCCGAGGCCCGGCAATCCTGAGGCCGACAAATCCCTGGGAACGCCTGAGACGGGGACCCAACTGGACTGCGGATACCCGAACTGCAAACGCCTGAAACTGGGAAAGACATGGGAAGCCTTTCCGTCGCTGACGGCAAGCCGATGCTCGAATGACTGTCATGCCAGCGCCGTCGTCGCAACATCAATGGTATCTGGCTCGCGATGGCCAGCAATACGGACCGCTCACGGACCCCGAACTTGCCAAGTTCGTAGAGCTTGGCCATCTGCAGCCCACGGACTTGCTGTGGCGAGAGGGTTTCCCGGAGTGGCGACCGGCGCTGGTCGTGTTTCCGCCGCAGCCGGCCGCCGCCTTCGGTGCCACTCGCCCTGCGCCCGCCGATGCGCCTGCCGGCAGCGAGCAGCCGGTGACGCCGCCGACCGCGGCTGGCGAGCGCAAGCAGGAGGCGCTCGGCCCAGCGCCGACGCGCGCAGACCCGGATGATGACAGCGACACACTCGGGGGTTCCCGCCGTGGCTTTTTGAGCCGCCTGCTCAAGAGCCGCCTCTTCAAGAGAATGCTGCTCGTGGCCATGCTGTTGGCGGGTGTGTGGGGCGCCTATGTCTATCGCACCGACCTCACGAAATTGGTCGGCAACATTGGCGCCTCGACCCCGACCTCGGTGTTGGCCGCGGCCGATCGCAACGGCATCGACATACCGCCGCTCAGAGGTTTTGGGCCCGACGCCACCCTGATGGATGCCAACCTGCAGGCCACACCGCTCTGGCGCCTCCTCAAGCGCGAGTTTCCCGACTGGTATGCCGAGCGCCTGAAAGAGATCTTGGCACTGACCGCACAGAACAAGGATGATGCCAGCATCGCCCAGCAAATGGGGCGCGCATTGGTATCGTTGCGCCGGCAGCAAACCGACAATGCGCTGTCGGCCAACCTGCCAAGCCTGAAGCGTATCGCCAGCACCTTCTACGACAACATCGCCGAGCTGCGAAAGCAAGGCACCGATGCTTGCTTCGCCTTCATCTCTCAAGGCGAGGCAAGCCCGCTGATCGTCTCGCTACTGCAGGGTTCGCCGCATACCGGACGTCTGCAAAGCCAACTGGTCTCGGTGTTCGAGGCGGTCGCCGACGGGCGCAAGCTGCCCCGCGTCTATCCGAAACCGCGCAAGACCGACTACGAAGCCCTCGCCAGCGCGCTCACCGCGCTCGGCTGGAGCCAGGCAGACATGCAGCTGTTTTCGGACGAGCGTGAACTGGCGCGCGCCAACCCAGCCAAGATCTGCCAGCTCGTGCACGATTGGTTTGCGGCCCAGCTCGGGATCAAGGATGCCGACGTCCAGCTACGGCTGTTGGTCGATTCGCTTAGGCCAGTGGTGGCAGGCTAGTTCGACGCTGCCGCTGCCCCCTCGGGATGCCGGGGCTGGGCGCCGGCAACCGCCGAATCTGATTGCTGCTTGGCTTGGCGCCAGGCACGATCCCTTCCGCCGCGTTGGCAATCGGTCAAAGCTGGCCATCGGTCAAAAGAGGCGCCGCCATGAAGCTGCTGTCGAGCCTGTTGTCTCCCTACGTCCGCAAGGTCAGGATTGCCGCTGACATGAAGGGGTTGGGCGGCGACATCGAACTTGTCCCGATCGACACCAATATTCCGAGCAACGCGCAGATCAATCGCGCCAACCCGCTCGCCAAAATTCCCACCCTGATCGTCAATGGCAGTTCGATCTTCGACAGCCACGTCATCTGCGAATATCTCGATAGCCAGGCCGCATCCCCCGTGTTGTTCCCCAGCGGCCCGGAGCGCATCAAGACCCTCACCCTCGGCGCCCTTGGCGATGGCATGCTGGAGGCGGCGTTGCTGCTCGTCTATGAGAAGCGGTTCCGGCCGGAAGAAAAGTGGCACCAACCCTGGCAGCAGCGCCAGCAGGACAAGATCGATCGGGCGCTGGATTTCCTCGAACAAGATCCTCCGGTGTGGCAGCGCAGCCCCGATTATGGACACATCACGCTCGCCTGTGCTCTGGGCTATCTCGACTTTCGCCACGAAGGCAAATGGCGAGCCGGTCGTCCCACGCTCGTGGCCTGGCTCGACGCCTTCGCCAAGGCCGTGCCGGCCTTCGCGGCAACGCGGCCCGAGGCCTAGCCGGCGCCGGCGCGTGCGGGCTGGCGCGGTGGCGGCACGCTCACTTGGCCAGGGTCACTTGGCCAGAGTCACTTGGCCAGAGTCACTTGGCAGAGTCACTTCGCCAGGGTCACTTGGCCAGAGCGGCGTTGCTCTTGGCCGGGGCTGGCGGAAGACTGACGGTCACCACCTCGCCAGCCTCGACTTTTAGCGCCAGTTCGCCGCATTTCAGCAGCTCAGCTTGCCGACCGAACATTTCGTAGCGCCAACCCTTCATCGCCGGCACATCGGGATGCTCTTCGACGGCGATGCGTTCCAGGTCGTCGCCGTCGGCGATCAGTCGTGGCGCAACTTTTTCGCGCGCCGCGCAGCCCTTGAGCAGGACGCGCAAGAGTTCGAGCAGTGCCACCTTGTCGGCCGCCAGCGGCTGACCCGATCTGAGCGCCGGCAGGGTGCTGAAATCACGCGCCAGCCCCCGCTTGACGGCTTCAATGATTTCCTTGGCGCGGGCCGATCTGGCAAAGCCTTCGCTCAAGGTCCTGAGCTCGGACAGCTCTGCGGCGCTGCTAGGCGCGTGGTTGGCGATGTCGAACAGCGCCTCGTCGCGCAGGATGCGGTTGCGCGGCACGTCCTGCGCCTGCGCAGCGCGCTCGCGCCAGGCCGCCAGTTCGATCAGCACAGCCAAGCCCTTGCGATTCTTGACGCGCAGCTTGAGCCGTCGCCAGGCCTCCTCCGGCGAAGTCTGATAGGTCCTGGGATCGGTAAGCTCGGCCATCTCTTCATCAAGCCAGCCGGCCCTACCCTCCTTCTCCAGCTCGGCCTTGAGGTAGCGATAGATATCTCTCAAATGCGTGACGTCACCGAGCGCGTAGGTCAACTGGCGTTGCGAGAGGGGACGCCGGGCCCAATCGGTAAAGCGCGAGGTCTTGTCGAGATCACCGCCTGTCACCTGCTTGACGAGATTGCTGTAGCTCACGGCTTCGCCGAAGCCGCACACCATGGCCGCCACTTGCGTATCGAAGATGGGATGCGGAATAAGCCGGGCCTGCGTCCAGACGATCTCGAGATCCTGCCGTGCCGCGTGAAAGACCTTGGTGACCCGCTCGTCCGCCATCAGCTGGTAGAAAGGACCCAGATTGAGGCCGTCGGCGAGCGGGTCGACGATCAGCTCTTCCTCGGGGCTGGCCATTTGGATCAAGCACAACTTGGGCCAGAAGGTGTGCTCGCGGATGAATTCGGTATCCACGGCAACAAAATCGTGCCGGCTAAGGCGCGCACAAGCTTCTGCAAGCTCTGAGGTTGTGACGATCGGGCGCATAAGCGCCGCCTTATAGCCCAAGCAGTGCGAATTGTCGCGATTCGACGCGCAAAATGCCCAAGCACAAGTGACAGCCACGCTGAGGGGTGCTCGCGCCCCTCCCCCACAAGCAACGGACGGCCGGCGGGAGGGCCATACAAGGAAGGCGGCCGACGCGGCGGTCGGGCCGCATGGCAGCGGCCGGCCGACCGGCCATTGCCGCTCAGGCGGGCCGTCGCCCGTGCGGTAGGCCCGCCGCGCGCCCGGGTTGCAGGTGGGCCCGGGCGGCGCTTTGCCCCCATGCCGAGCGCGGCCGCAACCTTGACTTTGCGGCACCCCCATGTGCTTTTCCGCCAGTCGATCCGAACCGATGTTGCCCAAGGCGTGAAGCCATGTCCGATACCAAGATTGGCGGTTCCAATCCCGGGCGCGTGCACCGCTACCGCACGCACACCTGCGGGGCCCTGCGTCAGGCCGACGTTGGCAACACGGTGCGGCTGTCGGGCTGGGTGCACCGGGTGCGCGATCACGGCGGGCTCCTGTTCATCGACGTGCGCGACCACTATGGCATCACCCAGGTCGTGGCGGATCCCGACAGCCCGGCCTTCGCGGCCGCCGAGAGCGTGCGTTCGGAGTGGGTGATTCGGGTCGACGGCTCCGTGCGGGACCGGCCCGAGGGCACCGTCAATCCCGAGTTGCCGACGGGTGCAGTGGAGGTGTTTGCGACCGACATCCTGGTGCTCTCGGCCGCCAAGGAGCTGCCGGTACCGGTGTTCGGGGAACCGGATTATCCCGAGGATCTGCGGCTGCAATACCGGTTCCTCGACCTGCGGCGGGAGACGTTGCACAAGAACATCATGCTGCGCAACGAGATCATCGCTTCGATCCGACGTCGCATGCGTGCGGCCGGTTTTTTCGAGTTCCAGACGCCGATCCTCACGGCATCCAGTCCCGAGGGTGCGCGCGACTACCTGGTGCCGTCGCGCGTGCACCCGGGCAAGTTCTACGCCCTGCCGCAAGCGCCGCAGCAGTTCAAGCAGCTCACCATGATCGCGGGGTTTGACCGCTACTTCCAAATCGCACCGTGCTTCCGCGATGAAGACGCGCGCGCCGACCGTTCACCGGGCGAGTTCTATCAGCTCGATCTGGAAATGAGTTTCGTCGAGCAGGAGGACGTCTTCGCCGCCGTGGAGCCTGTCATGCGCGGCGTCTTTGAGGAGTTCGCCAACGGCAAACCGGTGACCCCGCAATTCCCACGCATCCCCTACGATGCGGCCATTCAGAAGTACGGCTCCGACAAGCCCGATCTGCGCAACCCGATCGAGATGGCCGACGTCACCAGGCATTTCCGCGGCTCCGGATTTAAGGTCTTCGCCGGCATGATCGAGAAGGACCCAAAGGCGCGTGTTTGGGCCATCCCGGCGCCGGGTGGCGGCTCGCGCGCCTTCTGCGACCGCATGAACGGCTGGGCGCAGCGCGAAGGCCAACCCGGCCTCGGCTACATTTTCTGGCGCCAGGCCGAGGCCTCTGCCGGCGGCGGACCCGAGGAGGCCGGTTCCGGACCGATTGCCAAAAACATCGGCCCGGAGCGAACCGCCGCCCTGCAAAAGCAGCTCGGCCTCAAGCTCGGTGACGCCGTGTTCTTCGCCGCCGGCAACCCGGACAAATTCTACAAGTTCGCCGGCGAGGCCCGCAGCATGATCGGCCACGATCTCAAATTGATCCAGGCAGATCGCTTCGAGTTCTGCTGGATCGTCGACTTTCCCATGTATGAATGGAACGAGGACGAAAAGAAGATCGACTTCTCCCATAACCCCTTTTCGATGCCGCAAGGCGGATTGGCCGCCCTGGAAGCCGCCAAGTCGGACGAGGAGCTCTTAAAGATCAAAGCCTATCAATACGATATCGTCTGCAATGGCGTCGAACTCAGCTCCGGCGCCATCCGCAATCACCTGCCCGAGATCATGTACAAGGCCTTCGCCATCGCCGGTTACGGACCCGAGGTGCTGGAAGCCAAATTCGGTGGCATGCTAAAGGCGCTCACCTACGGCGCCCCACCCCACGGCGGCATCGCCCCTGGCATCGACCGCATTGTCATGCTGCTGGCGGGAGCCAGCAACCTGCGCGATGTCATCATGTTTCCGATGAACCAGCAGGCGCAGGATCTGTTGATGGGGGCACCCAGCGAGGTGGCACCACGGCAGCTGCGTGAGCTGCACATCCGCCTGGCCCTCCCCGACAAGAAGGCCTGAGGGCCCGCTGTACCGCTCAGCGCGAGCTAAAGCGGCGCAGCCTTAACCCTCAAGGCGCGAGTTAGGCTTGTGGTCGGCACAGTCGGTCGGCTTGGGCTCCTGTCACCTGAGCAATTGCCCGTCGTTGCCACACCAAACGATCGAACAACCTGCCGCATAGATCCAGGAAGTCAGTGCCGAAGCCGACGCCAGCCCCCAGAGTGGCATCGAGCCCGTCGACCTCGACCTGCTGCAGGTTGCTAAAGCCGCCGGTGGCGCCGGTAAAGCCAAATGGGCAAACTGGGAGTTGCCGAGATAGCTGCTGGCAAGATCGCCGGCAGATCGCCATCCATCCGGTTGGCGAGCCGCTCGGCTGTGCGCAATTTTGACTCTGCCGCCTTGCAGCCGGACTTCAGGATTTTTGGAAAGCTTCGATTTTCCAACGCTTGGCCTACCAATTGATCTCCTCGATCGCCTCGGCACGGCTGCGCACTGGCAGATCCGTGATCAAGTTTCCACTCAATCGGCTTTCGGCCCTTTGGTGCGCCACGCTCGCTGGCTTGGATCACAGTCAAGTCGAGTGACGGATAACGCTTCTGTTTGCCGATGGGCGGCAACACGGTGATGCGCTTGCCAATGCGGCCCAACGGCGGGTCCGTGTAGAGGCTGTAGGCCGTGCTGCGATCGGTGACAGAGCGGTGTTCGTTGTCGATCAAATTGGCGCCGACGATCTCAAAGTCGTTCTAGGAAGCATGCGTGAGCTATACTCGAATGAGATCAACTAGAGCCTTACGCGCACTCGAGGTTCGCGGAGCGACCAAACAATAGGAAACAAACCGGTCATCTATGCTTGCCAAAAATTCGAAGGCACTCCCCCTGGGGCGCACCGCACCGCCGATCTCGATTTGAAAGATCTCCTTGTCATTTTCTGTAAGTCGCCGCAGTGTTTCTTCTGGATTCCCAAATAGTCGCCAATGAGCGATGCTTACTTCTAGCACGATGAGCGCTTCGGGGTTGTCATTCAGCAAGCGCTTTCCGCCTGCGATAATACGCGGTTCGTATCCTTCAGCATCAATCTTGATCAAATCAATTTTCGTGCCTTCGGATATGCAAGTGTCCAGCATGTCGATGACGACAGGGACAGAGCGGCCTGGAGCGCCTCCTCCAAACAAATTCCCACCACCCATATTTTCATTGAAATATTTGAGCTCCGCTTGCTTACGAGCATCTCCCAGCGCCAACTGAAAGAGCTCTGCACGAGGGCAAAAGCCGTTGATGTCGATATTATCTTTCAGGAAGGGATAAAGTTCAGGGTTGGGCTCAAATGAAAATATCCTACCAGTAGGCCCAATGAGACCTCCGATTTTCACTGAGTAGTACCCCATGTTGGCACCAACATCGAGGAAGTTCATGCCCGGTGTCGCTAGGCGTGACAGCACATCGTCAACAAAAGTCTCCCAAAGGCCACCAAGGATTATCCAAGTCGTAATTCCACGATCGTCAGTGTTGACAAAGAAAGGCTGACCGGTCGAGAGCTGGGTGAGAGCGCGGTTACCACCAAGATAGTAATAAGGTCTAGTCATTCTAAGCCTTGCTCCAATGAGTGCATTTCCCAATTGAGATAACCAAAATCAGCTGGTGTCGCAGCCTTCCTATTTCGACACGGGCTCTGCTTGTGCACGCTCCTTCGCAATAGCACCGCGCAAGTCATCGATAATCGCGGCGGGTAGCTTATCCGAGGCTGGCTTGAAGAACTGCTGCTGTATCTCTCTGCTCGAGTCTCCAAATCGCATCAGATCATCGAGCACGGCGCTAACGCGTTCTATCGCACGGGCTGTTGCCCCGTTACTTGCGGCAAGCGCCAGATAGCGTACTGCTATCTCGAGCAAATGTTCTCGGCTCGTGCTCGGTGAGATCAGGCACCGCTCATATGTTAAGAGCGCCGCTTCGATGCGCCCGCACTCAGCAAGCAAATACCCGCAAAGGTCAAGGCAGTCGGCATCTTGCACCGGGCCAGGAGGCGTAGTGTCGAGAAAAAGCTCGATGCAGTCGGCGAACTCACCGGAGTTTCTCATCTCGCCACGGCGAGCTCTGGCATCAATGAGAAATCGAAAGGCAAGGTGGCGAAGCTGAAGATCGTCTACCGCAGAGGAGTATATTTCCCCGAGTTTGTGACAAGCAGCATCGTTGTCCGAAGCAAAGAACGCGAGCATCCCGTCAGTGAATGTTCTCAACCGTTCCGGCACGTCGGCTTGTCGCCATTCGACCACGCCGCCGTTCGATGCCTTGCGAAAGACAATGCCAAGTGGGGCTATGACCGATAGTCCGACTAGGTTCGCCATCGTCCCGGACGGGAAGAAGTGCGGAATCTGCCCGAGAGGGCCGGTCGAACCCGAGGAGAGCGGATATCGTCTAGGTCTGGGGGCATTGGCTGGATGCAGGCCATTGAATGACAGATCGACCTCACCGACGATCTCCCAACCAGGCAGGCTGCGAACCATGAGATCAAAGATCTCAGCATTCCAGGCATTGACGCCCGGTAGCAGGTATGGATTCTCGGTGATGCAGTATTCTGTCGTGAGAATTGCGTATCCGCCAATTCTTACAATGCGGTCGATCTCCTTGAAGACGGCAAAGAGGTCCCCGAGCGTGGGAACGTGCTCAATGCTCGAGCACGACCACACAAAATCGATGGATTGCTCGGGGATGCCGGTCTGCCGCATATCGGCGTTGAGTAGCTCGACTCGGCTGCGGGGATAGGGAATTGGCGAGGCGTCGAGGATACGTGAAGTGTTCTCAAAGCGTGCCTCTCTCCAGACGTGTCAAGGACTGTAAAGATCAGATGCGATCACGCGGCGGCACTTGTCAGCGAAATAGAAGATCAGCGGTTCATCACCTGCTCCAAGCCCTACGGCCGTCGTTGTTGGCGCAAGTACTCCGAGTTGCTCCGCGCAATCCGCGATGTAGTCCCATTCCCACCACTTGCGCGGCCATCGACGGAGCGGGTAGTTCTCCGGCATCGCCTTATCGAAGGCTGATGACTTCCCCGGCAGTAGTTCGCCGACGTCACCGAGACAGACTATAGGGCGACGTCGGCGCACACCCAGATATCGTCGGATGTTCAAGGTTGCTCTCCCTTTCCGGCGACTTGCGCACTCCTAGTTCTTTGCTGAATTCGACACCAACCTTCTTGTAAGCTTCCCCAAGCCGTGCTCGATATTGCTCCTTGCCGAACTTTGCCGCCTGTTTTGGGCCGCGTCGGCTAAGCTCCGAGCGCAAATCTGCATCGATCGCCAAGCGTTCAATTTCACGTGCCATCGCGGAGACACTCAGCGGATCCACAACAATCGCGGCCTCGCCGACCACCTCAGGCAATGAACTTGAGTTCGAGGTCAGCACCGGCACGCCGAGTTGCATGGCCTCAAGCGCAGGCAGGCCGAAGCCCTCATGAAGCGACGGGAAGAGGAACATGCGTGCACATTGCAGCAGCGCCACGACGTGGCGCCGAGGTAAATAACCAAGGTGCCGTACAGCCGGTCGATTCTCACGGATCAGGCCGGTCAGCACATTTCCACGCACCTCACCGCTGATAACGCTGCCATGCGCTTGTCTCCCAATATTATCTAGGAGCGCTAAGTCCTCGTCATAGAGCCACCCGAGCGGGCCTGCGATGAGGAGAGGTATATCAACACCGGCCAGCAGAAACGCCTCAACTAGCCGTCGAAGATTCTTCTTCGGTTCAATGGCACCAAGAAACAAAGCGTACGCACCCGGGGTGACACCAAAAACGTGCTCCACTAGCCGCTCGGCGTGCCCTTTATCAAGGAAAGGGAGACTAGGAGCAGGCTGGTAGGTCACGCTGACCCGATCCTGTTGCACATCAAGCAAATCTACGATTTGCTGTTTCGAAGCTTGTGATACCGTAATGATGTGATCGGCTTGCCGCGCGATCTCCTTATGCAGCTGTGCGACCCGTCCCCCTCTGTCGATCACAAAATAAGGAAACTGGAGCGGGATCAAATCGTGAATGGTATAAATGTTGGGAGCCCCGCGCACTTTGATCGCAAGCGGGCCAGTCCAATGTGCCACCTCGCAAGGGCTGGGCAGCTCAAGTTCGAGAAACCGTTCCTTCATTCCGAACAGGCGATACGCGCGTTCGAAGAGCCCGTACGAGTTCAAGACCTCGTCGCAGGAAGGCAACGACGGTTCAAATGCCGATAGATCCACACCCTCAACCGGCACTTTGATCGCCGACGCCCGTTTGGAGCGTCCAATGGCAGCACCCACCAAGAACGATGCATCGCCTAATAATCGAGTCCACCGCCAAGCCGGCGGTTCGTTGCCAAATAGCTGCGCTGCCAACCTCAGCCGCGCATCCTGCGCGAGCCGGGCTCGCACGCGTTGCCCGTAAACGACAGTAATATGGCATCCTGCCGATTGGAGGGAATCTGCCAGCGTTCGGCCATAAGAACCTATGCCAGTCCCCGTCTTGCTTAGGAAATGAGCACCGTCGATCAGAACCCGCTTCACTGGACTTTTACCCCCGATCGGTGTTTCTGGATTTCTCGGGCGTGATGCTTGGTGTCTCGTTAGAACTCCGACTAGCGATCACAACCTGGCAGCTGGACTTGGTAAGCGAATCTACAAATGCCTTTCCGGATAATCTGCTTTGTGCACTCGCTGCGTACGCGCATGCCTTAGCAGTGGCGCTTGCTTTGTTGGTCGCGAGATGAGCTAGAATAGCTGAGGCGTGCTCAATATTTGGCTCTGCCCATTGGCCCAAATCGCTCGGGTACTTACCTTGTGCGTCATCAACATCTATTAGTGAGTACTCGATCAGATAACCGTTCGCGGTGTCCATATAGTCGACGTTCCCGGACCATCCGGTAGCAACAGCGGGCATTCCTGCACACATCGCTTCAGCGAGCGGCAGTCCGAAGCCCTCCGACCGGTGAAGCGACAAATAGACGTCGCCTTCCGACCACCAGCGAGCGAACGCCACGGGCTCCAAAACCCTCCACGAGATCTGAATGTTACGCGACCCGTTAATTTCCGCTTCGATCGCGTCTCGAGCCTGCGGAAAATGGTGGACATTAGTTACGAGGAGCTTGAGCCTCTTTGAGCTGTCGTTTCCAAATGCACGGCGAAACGCGCGGATAGTTGCAAGCGGGTTCTTGCGATTGAACCCCGAGGCGATACTGCAGGCGCTGAGAAAGGTGAATGGTCGGGTCTTGACTTCCCCGAGTACCAGATGCGGAGCAGGGTGCGCCAACGACACAGGATGGGGCGCAATCCTTACGGGAAGCTCTGGCGAAAGTTGCTGTACCGCATCTGCTGTGAACCTACTTGGAACGGCGACATCGTGGACCGCCGATAGCCCAAAAGCCCAATTGTGCGGAACGCGTGGAAGTTCCCAGGCCCAGTATCCGGTTACGTGCTTGTCGCGAATGAATTTGCCTCCAAGCAGCGTGAGGGCGTACGGCATATACGGAGCATTGATGACCACAATGACATGTGCAGCTCCGTAGCAGCGGCGGCCATCGCATAGACCGTGCTGGATAATTCGTCCACTCTCGTAAAAGTATCGAGTCAGATCAACCCCAAGCACTGTGAAACCCTGAGCCTGCAAGGCTTTGGCGGCAAGGCGAGCAGATTGCCCAAGCCCGCTTGCGCTCGACAACAGGCCCACGACTATTCGTGGGATACTGCGGTCTGGCAGCAGCTCTGAGGCAGGCCTAGAAAGCATAGGCCTCAATCTTGCGATCAACTCTCGGGCAACGCTCTGCCTCGCAAAAACAGGCAAGCTCCGCCACAATCTCCGGCCAGCTTGCTCCAGCCAAGAATTACCCAACTCACGATCGACCATGGATCCACGACCCATCGTCCCCTCATTTAAGTCTTCGCGGTTTCACCGATATCGCTCAAGACCCTGGCACCTATGCAGATAACCACGAATGGATGGGGTGTGACGGCAATGCGCTTCGCGACGTGGTCGAGGAACGAAGCCCGAGCGACCTGCAGTTGCACAGATGTGTTGCAAGCAGACTCGAGTTGGTGCTAGGCAAGGCAAACCCCCAAACAGCAGAATGACTAAGGCAAACTGTTTGGATCGGCAAGCCACGCGCTCCGACCGTCGAGAAAGTCGCGCTTGTGCGCGCGAGGCGAGGAGGCTCAGGCTGAGCTCCCCCACTAGATCAGCAACAAGTCGCGTCTAAGGCTGTGGCGCTCAAATAAGCGGAAATTTTCCTATAGAGCGGGGTGTCGACAGCAAGACGATGAATGGCGTCTGCAAGCGCCCGAGACGTCACTCCGGCCGCAAGAACACCTGTGCAGCCATCGATGGGACCTGCTCAGATAGCTTACGCACAGAGTCGCAAAAGCAGTTAGCGCAGCTGTTTGACGTTTTCGTGTCGCAGGACCAGCCTAACGTCTTCCTACACTAGAATATCGGCAAATTCGTTGCTCACACCATGGGAAATTGGAAATCCCATGCTCATCCACTCAATAAGACTTCGACGGCATGACCACGCTAAAAGCCACGCCAATGAACAAACGTATGATCGAAATCTCGTAAAGGAGGGATGCGTCCCCAGACGTGGTGTAGGAGGCTGGGCCGGCGGCATTGCGCGGAGGGGGGCCATTGGCCGACTGGAGGGCAACGCCGCGTGAACCTTTTCCCCAAGTTATCCACAGCGACGTCGTCTCGGGGAAGCTGTCATTGTCCGAACCGCGGTGCAAACCACCAAGCAGCCGGAGACTTAAGTCTCCTGAGGATCGACAGAATGACCTTGAAGGCCCTCGTTGAGAAGGGCTCCGACGACGATCTCCTCAGAGGGAGATGATGGGTATGTCGCCAACTGCATGATGGATTTGGAGGTGGAGAACCTGACCGGCGCCGCCCACGGCGAGCAATCGGTTTCCCGCATCAACCAGCCCAACGGCTATCGCGGGCGCGCCTGGCAGACGCGGGTCGGCACTGTCGAACTTGAGATCCCAAAGCTCCGGAAGGGCAGCTACTTCCCGACCATCCTCGAGCCGCGGCGTGCCTTAGAGGAAGCACTGGCCGGCGGCGATCCAAGACGCCTACGTGCAGGGCCTTTCAACGCGCTCTGTCGATGATCTCGCGAAGGCGATGGGCATGACGGGGATAACTTATGTCAAGCAGTGCCGCTGCCTTAGTAAGGTTGAGCCCAAGGTTCGACACCGACTGTGGCAGGACGATAAACAGGGATCCTATGGGGGGGATCGCAGAGCAGTGACGCACTCACGCGTCCATCGATTGCCGCGACCGGTGCTGAATTTGTTTCGATTGAGAATGCCAGCAATCAGGTCGTCATTGGCGATGAGGACTAACTGACTGACTGCATTGATGATGTCGGGTGAGATAGAGTTGCGCTGGCCACGCCGCCGCCGGCGGCAAGCATAACTCGGTGTGGGTGCCACCCATCCAATGGATGAGAAGGACGATCTCGGCGGCGTCGATGTCGGCAATCACTTCATTGATCATACTGCGGACGATGCGCTTCTTGAACCGCGCACCCGTAGTCGGGGCGGACCATCGTTAGCCAGGGTTGCGCGCGATAGAGGCGCTTTCTCTAAGCGCGGCGGCGTTGCACTAGCCACTCGCTATGCAGCTTGCGGCGGCGGCCTACGTGCTGACCTGAACCAACATAGCCCCACGCAACGCCGGTCTTACCATAGGCGTAGGCACCCCAAAGATGCGATGGGCTATGATGCGGGGGGTGGAAGCTAGCGGGGCCTGCGCCAAGAGATATCGCCGTTGTTCCATTTCGTAGGCAGATCCAGCCCATGTTCAAGGAACCACGGGAGGGCAAGGAGGGCTCATCTCACGTAGCCGAGCGCTGCCGCCAGCGGCGGAACTGGAGATCCGGGTTCATGAGCCTCGCGCGGCAGATCCTACCGCAACTCGCGACGGCGTTTTTCTCGAGCCCCTCGCTAAAGTGCTTTTCGGTCAGCGCCTCCACCGTGGCAGCACGGTCGATGTGGGCGCTTCGTCGCTCGGCAGCCGGGCGTTTCGTGAGCCATGGTTACGAGACCTGGCTCAGAGAAACAGGAAGTCACTCCCGAATGTGACGTGGTTGCCGCCTGCCAGAGTGGCATCGAGCCCGTTGATCTCGACCTGCTGCAGATTGCTCAAGCCACCCGTGGCGGCCGTGAACCCAAAATAGGCGAACTGGGAGTCAGCGAGGTAGGTGTTAGCGAGGTCGCCAGTCAAGGTCGCAGCCTGTTTGCCATCAAACGAATAGCTCAACGTCTCCAGGGCAGCGTCCCATGACACATGGACGCTGTGCCACTGGCCGTCCTCGATGTTGCCGAGGCCGACCGGATTGCTGAGGTTGATCGTACCCAATGGCGCGTCGGTATCCACGAAATTGGTGTGATCGTCGGCGATGTCACCGAACGCGGCGTTCTCAAAGGCGTCGAACTCGATAGCGAGGCCGTTACGGATGCCAGAGGCGCCAAGGAAGCCGCCGCCGTTGCCGGTCGCATCGGCGCCCAATGGGTCATTGTGAAGAACGAATGCCATACCATCGGCACCGGCCGCATCCTTGTTGCCGAGATAGAGATCGAAGCTGAGCTGAAAGTCGGAGCGCAGATCGATGCGCTCATTCGACATCAATGCGCCAGTCTGGCCCGGCGTGTCTTGGGTCAGGCTGAAAATGTTGCTCGCGGCATCGTAGGAGGCGTTTCCGTTCCAGCTCACACCGCCCGTGCCAGGGACGGGGACGGGGACGGGGACGGGAATTGGTGGTTCGCCGACTTGAACCTGAGTGCCATCCTCGAGTACGGCTGCAAGTGCGTTAATCTCGACCTGCTGCAGGTTGCTCAAGCCACCCGTGGCGGCCGTGAACCCGAAATAGGCAAACTGGGAGCCAGCGAGGTAGGTGTTAGCGAGGTTGCCAGTCAATGTCCCAGCCTGTTTGCCATCAAACGAATAGCTCAACGTCTGCAGGGCAGCGTCCCATGACACATGGACGCTGTGCCACTGGCCGTCCTCGATGTTGCCGAGGCCGACCGGATTGCTGAGGTTGATCGTACCCAATGGCGCGTCGGTATCCACGAAATTGGTGTGATCGTCGGCGATGTCACCGAACGCGGCGTTCTCAAAGGCGTCGAACTCGATAGCGAGGCCGTTACGGATGCCAGAGGCGCCAAGGAAGCCGCCGCCGTTGCCGGTCGCATCGGCGCCCAATGGGTCATTGTGAAAAACGAATGCCATACCATCGGCACCGGCCGCATCCTTGTTGCCGAGATAGAGATCGAAGCTGAAATCAAAGTCGGAGCGCAGATCGATGCGCTCATTCGACATCAATGCGCCAGTCTGGCCCGGCGTGTCTTGAGTCAGTCTGAAAATGTTGCTCGCGGCATCGTAGGATGCGTTTCCGTTCCAGCTCACACCGCCCGTGCCAGGGACGGGGACGGGGACCGGGACGGGGACGGGAACTGGTGGTTCGCCGACTTGAACCTGAGTGCCATCTTCGAGTACGGCTGCAAGTGCGTTAATCTCGACCTGCTGCAGGTTGCTCAAGCCGCCCGTGGCGGCCGTGAACCCAAAATAGGCGAACTGGGAGCCAGCGAGGTAGGTGTTAGCGAGGTTGCCAGTCAATGTCCCAGCCTGTTTGCCATCAAACGAATAGCTCAACGTCTGCAGGGCAGCGTCCCATGACACATGGACGCTGTGCCACTGGCCGTCCTCGATGTTGCCGAGGCCGACCGGATTGCTGAGGTTGATCGTACCCAATGGCGCGTCGGTATCCACGAAATTGGTGTGATCGTCGGCGATGTCACCGAACGCGGCGTTCTCAAAGGCGTCGAACTCGATAGCGAGGCCGTTACGGATGCCAGAGGCGCCAAGGAAGCCGCCGCCATTGCCGGTCGCATCGGCACCGAATGGATCGTTGTGAAAAACGAATGCCATACCATCGGCACCGGCCGCATCCTTGTTGCCGAGATAGAGATCGAAGCTGAAATCAAAGTCGGAGCGCAGATCGATGCGCTCATTCGACATCAATGCGCCAGTCTGGCCCGGCGTGTCTTGAGTCAGTCTGAAAATGTTGCTCGCGGCATCGTAGGAGGCGTTTCCGTTCCAGCTCACACCGCCCGTGCCAGGGACGGGGACGGGAACTGGTGGTTCGCCGAATTGAACCTGAGTGCCGTCCTCGAGTACGGCTGCAAGTGCGTTAATCTCGACCTGCTGCAGGTTGCTCAAACCACCGCTGGCGGCCGTGAACCCAAAATAGGCATAATTGAAGCCTGCGAAGTATCTGCTGGCAAGGTCGCCAATCAACGTCCCAGCCTGCTTGCCATCAAACGAATAGCTCAACGTCTGCAGGGCTGCGTCCCATGACACTTGGACGCCGTGCCAATTGCCGTCCTCGATGTTGCCGAGGCCGACCGGATTACTGAGGTTGATCGAATCCAATGGCGCGTCGGTATCCACGAAGTTGGTGTGGTCGTCGGCAATGTCACCGAACGCGGCGTTCTGATAGGTGTCGAACTCGATGGCGACGCCATAGCGGATGCCCAAGGCGCCAAGGAAACCGCCGCCGCCGCCAGTTGCATCGCCGCCGAACGGGTCGTTGTGAAGTACGAATGCCATGCCATCGGCACCGGCCGCATCCTTGTTGCCAAGATAGAGATCGAAGCTGAGCTGAAAGTCGGAGCGCAAGTCGATGCGCTCATTGGACATTAACGCGCCCTTCTGGGCCGGCGCGTCCTGGCCTAGGATGAAATGCTCAGAGGCGGTGTCGTGGGTGGCGTTGCCATTGAGAGTTACCCAACCGCCCATCTCCTCGGATAGCAACTCGCCGCCAACATCGACCTTAACAGTCGATGCAACGGAGGGTGTCCCGTTCTCATTTATGGCGAACAGCATCCAGTTGCCTGGAGTCAAAACATTGCTGTTCTCAGGCAGCTGAACAACCAGCTTGTTATTCGCTGCTACGGTAAAAGGCAGCTCCAGCTTGCTTGCCGACATATTCAATGAATGCGTCACCGCTCCGTACTTTACCAACGTCAGGCGGTCGATGGCTGAGGCGTCATCGACGGAGATCGTAAACGTGGCGCCGGGCTGCAATTCATCGGGTGCGCTGGCGATGACGGGTCGTTGCGCGAGATTGCCGTCTTGGTCGAAGAGATAGGGCGGTGTGTAGATTTCACCATTGGTATTAACAAGTGGACCAGGGGCACCGCCGCCAAGCGAGAGCACGGTAGCGTCGGGGAGCAGGATGGTGGTGGAGTGATAGAGCCGAGGTATCTCTGCGTCAGAGCCAATCTTCCATTGCCCAGTGCTCGGATTCCAGATCGCGACTTCGTTCGTAACGTCGGTCAGCGCGTTGTTCACACCGCTGCCGCCGGTCACCATCACCGAGCCGTCTGCCAGCACAACCATGTTCGACCACAAGCGGCTTTCGTTCAGACTTGCCGTCTTAGTAAACGTCGGCGCATCGCCGCTCATGTCCATGATCCAGGCGTCACCGTTGTTGGCGAGGACCAGGACCTTATTCTGCTCATACATGATCGCGGGATTGGCCTCGGATGTCTCAAATGGCAGGCTCCCCACCACTGAGACTTGGCCATCACCAGAGGGATCCATGAGCATCACATTTGCCGGTTGGCCGGCCGGCACCATGACCTCGAAAATGTTGATCTTGCCATCAGCATCGAGCCAGGCGCGAGGATACCACCAGTGATTCGCTATAATGCTGCTGGTTGCGCCGTCCAAGGTCCTCCAACCGCTATGCGGCGTATAGAGCTCTGGTGTGCCGACGCCGCCACCATCGCCGTTCTGCCCGCCCATCAAAACAATCTTGCCGTTCGCCAGCGTGACTGCGGTTGGGTACCACCGCTCGAACTGCATGTGGCCGCCGCAAATATGACCATCGTGAACCTCGCCGACCTCGCAGTCAGGGTCCAAGGGCGAGACTGTCATGGTGGCCGGATCGTAGACGTTGACGTCGTGAACTCCATGGTTGACGTCGTCAGGGTCGTGTCCACGGGAATCGCCACCCGCGATAAGGATCTCACCTGTCTCGGGCACCACAGCCGCGGCCGAGCAGAACATGTCGGTCGGTGTTCCGGTGGGCAGCGTGAAGTGCGTGTTGGTCGCGATATCCCAAACGTCATAAATCAGCATCGCACCTTGCTGACCGAACTGATCGGTGCCGTAGGACAGGATCTTGTTGTCGGGCGTCAGAACGCAATGAATGCCGATGATCGGCCAGTCGAAGACACCGCTCCACTGGCCACTGGTGCTCTGAAACGTTGGCACTTTACTCGCCCCACGAGGACAAATTGCTACCAAGTCGCGCGGTTGCAAATATCGCTCCAGGTCGAGGCAGCGGACATCGGGGCTTCCACCTAGAACCGCATCACGCAATGCTGGCGACTTTGGTCACGGCTTGTTGCCGCACGCTGCGGAGGCTTCGAGAAAGCTTGGCTTTTTGGACCACGTCGCGGGCCTGCCAGGATCCGCCGCAGCGCGGTTAACCAATTTCCTAATCGATGTGCCGTTGTCGCTAGCTGGAGCAGAACCAGTGAGCGCCATGGATGCACGTCGGGTCATCGCGGCGGGGCAATGACCGCCGAGTGTGCCGCGATCCGGGCGCTGACGCCCGCTGGTTCGCACATTTGAGGTTGCTCGATGACCGCTGTGTCGGATTGAGACGTGTCACAAGGATGACGGCAATCTGGCATTGTCGACGACGCCGGCCACAGGCCCTGGCGCGGAAAACCGCTGCGTGCCAAGTGAGATTTACAAAAAACTGGGCCCCAGCACGCTGGCAAAAATTCTCGCATGGGGCATCGAGACTGGTTCGATGACGCCGTGGCTGAACATGAGCTGCGCCGTCGGTCTCTCGAGGTTCTATGCCGCAACGCGCGGCCTGCTCGCGCCGCTCAAGAGACAGAGCATCCAGATCGACCAGAACGATGCCGAAGGTTTGGCGCTGACCATGCGAGCCGAAACTAAAGCCCAGACCTCCGCCTCCGCGACGGCAGCGCTCGAAACCCCTGTGTGGAGGCGAGGAGGCAGGTCGACCAGCTTCGCCGCGAGGTCGCGGCGGAGGAGGGTCCCACGTCATCTCGTCGACGCCCGGCGCCGCGGACAAGCTTGCGTCGTCGCCCTGACGGACCTTACCGCTTAAGTTCTGCCGGCCTGCCGGCGCCCGTCCACGACATCGTTAACTCAGGGCTAGACGGTCGCAGCGCTGCTGGCCGCGAGGAGCATCCGATCCACCATGGCCTGGGTTGAACCCAGGTAGTTGACCGGATCGGTCAGCTGGCGCAGCCGCTTGCCATCGAGATGCTGGATCACCTGCGGATCGCGCTCGAGTTGGACGAGGAGCGGTGTCCCCTTCTCCAGGGCGGCGCGCGAGGCGTGCGCCACAATGTGATGGGCCGCCTGCCGCCCGGTGTGCTCGGCGAGTGCCATCATCACCGCCTCGGCGACGATCAGGCCACCCGTCAGCTCCAGATTGCGTCGCATACGCTCCGGCTCGACGATCAGTCCTTCCAGCATCGAGCGCGCGTGCGTGAGCGCGGCGCCAGTGGCCAGGAAGGCCTCGGGCAGAGCCATCCACTCGAGGTGCCAGGGGCCGGTCGCCCGTTCATGGTCGGCCGCCACGGCATCGAACATCAGGCCGGCATGCTGGCGCACGATCCTAGCCGCGGCGATAATGAGCTCGCAGGCGATCGGATTGCGCTTCTGCGGCATGGTTGATGAGGAACCGCGGCCCTCTTCGAAGGGTTCGAAGGCCTCGCCGACCTCGGTCTGCATTAACAGCATAATATCGGTCGCGATCTTGGCCAGGCTGCCCGTGATCAAGGCCAGCGCCGCGACCGTTTCCGCCAAGCTGTCCCTGCCCACGTGCCAGGGCATGGGGGAGCTCCCGAGACCGAGCTCCGCCATCAGAGCATCGTGGACGGCAAGCCCATTGTCGCCGAGCGAGGCCAAGGTGCCGACCGCACCGCCGAACTGCCCGACCAGCACGCGAGGTCTGATCTCCTTAAGACGCCGGCGATGCCGCACGATCGCGCTGAGCCAGATCGCGGCCTTGTAGCCGAAGGTCACGGGCAGCGCGTGCTGCAGATGCGTGCGGCCGGCCATCACCGTCAGCCGGTGCTTTTTCGCCAGTTCTATAAGGGTGTTAGCGAGCGCGCCGAGATCGTTCTCGACAATCGCCAAGGCCGCCTTGAGCTGAAGGACAACGGCCGTGTCCATGATGTCTTGCGTGGTCGCACCCCAGTGCAGATAGCGCCCGGCCTCGCCGCACTGCTTGGCGAGCTGGGCGACGAGCCCAACGATCGGATAGCCGACCACGTTGGTGGCTTGCCGCAGCTGAGCCAGATCGATCTGCTGGGCGCTGGCAAGGCGCTTGATGGCGTCGGCCGCCTCCTTGGGAATGATGCCCAACCGGCCCTCGACCTGGGCGAGCGCCACCTCCACCTCGACATAGCGCGCCACCGTCTGTTGGTCAGAGAAGATGGCGCGCATGCCAGCTGGCGCGAAGCTGTCGCGAAAAATCGCCGAATCGAACACCGTCGAAGCCATGCTGCGTCCGGCTCCTTTTGCTTGCGCGGCCGCCCACCCTAGCAGAAGCGCGACGCCGTCACCGTCATCAGCCCCGCGGCTACTTGATCAGCGTCGGCTTAGTTTGCGGCGGCGGTGGGGGGCTGGCGGCGGCTTGCGCCGGCGCTGGGACCGCTCGCACGACGCGCGGGGCGGCGGGTCGCGCTTGCTCCACGGGCGCAACAGGCCGCGGCCCCGGCGGGGCCGCAGCTGCCGTGGTGGTGGCGGCGGCCGATCGTTCCGGCGGCGGCGGCGGCGATGCCGGTCGCGGCGCGGCGGCCTCACTGGCGGCAGGCTTAAGAACCGCAGCAGGGGCCGGTGGTGGCGGCGTTGGCGCCGCCTTCGGCGCCGCCGGCGGCTGGCTGGCTTTTGCCGCCGCCGCCTGGGCCCGGGCCGCAGCGGCGGCGTTGGCGACTTGCAGTCGGCCGATCAATTCCTCGGCCACGGCGCGAATGGTATGGCCGGAGTCACCGGGATACTTGGCAACGTAGGAACGCTCGACGGGGCTGAGCTGCGCTGCCACCTGCAAGGCGCTGGTGCGGGGGACGGCTTGGGTAAAGCAGCGATTGTCGGCGTTCTCCGACAGCCAGCGCTGATAGTCGGCGTCGACCGAGGAGTAGGGGTCCTTCATGTTGATGATGACGCCCAAGTTCTCGGCAAAGCCCATTTCCGGGTTCAGGCCCTTGAAGCGGCGGAAGACCTCCAGGCCGCAGGTGGAGACATAGTCCGGTTTGGTCGGCGAGAGGTGAAAGTCGGCCTCCCTGAGCCAAGATTCCGTCAACACCGAGAGGCCCGGCGGGCAGTCGATCAGGACAATGTCAAACACGCCACGCACATGATTGAGCAAGGCGCCGATGCTGCGGCGCAGCTGGCCGTGCAGACTTTCTTTGGAAACTTCCCGCTCGAACAAGGTGAGTTGCATATCGCTCGGCACCAGATAGACCGAGCGCGCCTCGTCCACGTCCGAGACCCCACCGACCACAAAGCGCGGCCAGTCGACTGCCACATTGTTGAGGACGCTCGCCACCAGCAGATCGACAATGGTGAGGCCGTCCGATTGCAGCCGATGCAGATTGGCAGGTGTCAGCAACATCGCACTGATGCTGGTCTGCGCGTCGGAATCGATGATCAGAACGTTCTTGCCAAAGTGCGCCGACAAGGTCTCGGCCAGGGCCAGGACGAGCGTCGATTTGCCGACCCCGCCCTTGGTATTCATCACAGCGATTGCGTTACGCATCCCCACCCCCAACGCGCCTGAGCCGGTGGGCTCGGAGCCGAGCCTACCTCATGTGACGGGCAAATATGGCATAGTCCGGGTGCATGTCGAGCCGCCGTCGCTGAAGTTTCAGGCGCCGCGGCTGCGCCGGCGTGGCGATCCTGGCGCCTGCGGGCGCGCCTGAGCGGCAAGGGAGCCGGCGCCAGCGCCCTGTTTGGCAGGCTTTTCGCGCATGCTGTAATGATATTCCCGGTTTGGCCGCATGTCGGCAGCGGCCGCCAGGCGGTTTGACATGTTGTAGAAGGCGGCCACGGCGGCGATGTCCCAGATCTCGCGATCGCTGAAACCCGCCGCCCGCAATCCCTGCCGATCGGCGCCGTCGATCTTGTCGGGCGCCTCCGTGAGCCTGACCGCAAAATCGAGCATGGCCTTTTGCCGTGCCGGCAGGTCGGCGGCGCGATAATTCTGGGCGATCAGTTCGCCGGCCTCCGGGTCGTTGGCGCGTTGGCGCACGGCGGCGCCGTGCGAGGTGAGACAGTAGTGGCAATGATTGACTGCACTGACCGCGACCGCGATCATTTCGCGCTCGAGCCGCGAGAGGCCGCTATCGCCCAGCATTAAATCGTCGGCCATCAGGATAAAGGCCTTGAGCTTGGCATTGTCAAAGGCGTAGGCCTGCAAGACGTTGGGCACGAAGCCCAGCTTCTCACGGCACTTCTCGAAGTAGGCGGCAAGCTCCGGCTCGAGACGGGCCGGCGGGCCGAGCTCGAGTGCCGTGACGTCGTTTTTCGTGCGCATCGCTTTCATCCTCGAGCCACCTCGTTCACGCGTGCCCGCGACGATTGTGAACGAGTGATCATGCGCATTGTCAATCCCCGGTCAGCGGTCCACACTTCGCCGAAACTGGATTCCACACGCGAAAAGACGCGCCATGTCGTTGCAAGCGGTAGCAAGCAAGGCCGGCACCATGCGGCAGGTGCTGAAGCTGCTGGCGGCGGATGCGCCGGCCGCAGCCTTCGCACAATTGCTGTTTGGGCGCGACGGCAACGACGGCCTCGACGGGCTCAAAGCCGATCGTCTCGCCGCACTCACCCGCGACGCTCTCGAGTTCATCGCCAGAAAACCGAAGGCACAACACAAGGTCCGCATTCGCACCATAACGAGCGCTGACAATGGCGCGGCGCCCGGCCGCGCCGTGCTCGAGATCTTGAACGACGACATGCCTTTCCTGGTCGATTCAATCCTTGGCGAGTTGCAGGCCCACGGGCTGGGCGTGCTCGCCCTGCTGCACCCCATCTTCAAGACCGAGCGCGACAGGTCCGGCCGTCTAAGCAAACTCCTCGGGCCGGGCGACCAAGGTTGGAACGATGGCCACCAGGAAAGTTACATCGCCGTTCACCTGCCGGCCGTGTCCGAGGCGGCCGGCAAGGCCGTCGTCGCCGCGATTTCGGCCATTCTGAGCGAAGTGCGCGTCGCGGTCAGCGACTGGTCAAAGATGCGACAACGGCTGGAGGCGGCCCGCGCCGAGCTCGAGAGCACCGCGGCCGGCATCCCCGCCGACCTGCAGCGAGAATCGCTCGCTTTCCTGCGCTGGCTGCTCGAGGACAATTTCACCTTCCTCGGCATGCGCGAATTCGAGATCGCCGGCGATCGCAAAACCGGCGATTTGGTGGCCCTGCCGGGTACCGGGCTCGGCGTCCTGCGCGACAGCACGCTCGAGGTGCTGCGGCGCGGCAGCGAGCTTCTCGCCATGACCCCGGAGATCCGGCGGTTCTTCTTTGCCCCTGCGCCATTGATCATCACCAAGGCCAATGTGGTGAGCCGTGTCCATCGGCGGGTGCACATGGACTACATCGGCATCAAGACCTACCGCGCCGATGCGGCGCTCAAGGGAGAGCTGCGCCTCGTCGGCCTCTTCACCTCGCAGGCCTATGTTCGGCTGCCGAGCGAAATTCCGTTCTTGCGGCTGAAGGTCGAGAAGGTGCTGGCGGGCTCGGGCTATCCACCGGCCAGCCACGCCGGCAAGGCGCTCGCCAACATCCTCAACAGCTTTCCGCGCGATGAGCTCTTTCAGATTGGCGTCGAACGGCTGCAGCAGTGGGCCGAAGGCATCCTCGATCTGGAGACGCGGCCGCGCGTGCGCGTGTTTGCGCGCATCGATCGCTTCGATCGGTTTGTGTCGTTGCTCATCTATGCTCCGCGCGACCGCTACAATACCGGCGTCCGCGAGCGCATCGGTGCGCTGCTTGCACAGGTCTACCAGGGTCGCGTGTCCGCCTTCTATCCCTACTTTCCCGAAGGCCCGCTGGTGCGCGTGCAATTCATCATCGGGCGCTACCAAGGCAGCACGCCGAAGGTCGATCCGGTTTGGCTCGAACAGAAGATCGCCGAGATCATCCGCACCTGGGAGGACCGCCTGCAAGAGGCCATCGCCAAGCTGGGGCAGAGGGCTCCGGCGCTGGCGGCCAAGTACGGCAACGCCTTCCCGGCGGGCTACGCCGAGACCTTCCCGCCGGAGCGTGCGCTGCAGGACATCGAGCGCATCGAGCGGCTGGGACCGGAGCGGCCGATCGCGGTCGATTTCTATCGCTCGGCGACGGCGGCAAACCGCTGCCACGCCGCCGTCTATCGCTTCGGCGAGCCTATTGCCTTGTCGGAGCGCGTGCCGGTGCTGGAGAACCTGGGCTTTCGCGCCATCGATGAGCGCTCCTACCACCTGAGGCCACGCTTTGCCGACGCTGTGCTTGATGTCACGCTGCACGACATGCTGCTGGAAAGGGCGGACGGCGAGCCGATCGATTTTAAGGGTCACGACCGCCGGCTCGAAGGCTGCTTTTTGGCCGTCTGCCGCGGCGTCGCCGACAACGATGGCTTCAACCGCCTGATCGTGTCGGCGGGAGCGGAATGGCGCGAGGTCGCCGCCATCCGCGCTTACTGCGCCTACTTGCGCCAGCTCGGAACGCCCTTCGGGTTGCGCTATCTCGCCGATACGCTCGACCGGCATGCCGGCCTGACGCGCGATCTCATCGAGCTGTTTCACCTGCGCTTCGACCCTGGCCGGCGGCTTGGTGTTGACGAGCGCAGGACCGCGGCGGAGCCAATCCGGCAGCGCATCGAGGGGGCTTTGGCCAACGTGCCGAGCCTCGATGAGGACCGTATCCTGCGCCAGCTTTTGAACCTGGTCATCGCCACCGTGCGCACCAACTTCTACCAGCCGGACGCCAACGGCCAGCAATCGGAGGTGATCAGCTTCAAGTTCGACAGCAAACTCGTGGAAGCCGCACCGCATCCGCGTCCGTTTCGCGAGATCTGGGTGTACTGCCCACGCGTGGAGGGGATCCATCTGCGCTTTGCTGCGATCGCCCGGGGCGGCATCCGATGGTCGGATCGTGCACAGGATTTCCGTACCGAGGTCTTGGGGTTGGTGCGCGCGCAACTCGTCAAGAACGCCGTCATCGTACCCTCGGGCGCCAAGGGCGGCTTCCTACCCAAGCAGCTACCCCGCAACGCCAGCCGTGATGATCTGCAAAGGCAGGGCATCGCCGCCTACCGAACCTTCATTTCCGCGCTCCTCGACCTCACCGATAATCTGCAAGAGGGCAGGATCGTGCCGCCGCGCCAGGTCTTGCGCCACGACGGCGACGACCCTTATTTCGTGGTTGCCGCCGACAAGGGTACTGCGACCTTTTCCGACTTCGCCAACGAGATTTCTGCGCAGCACGATTTTTGGCTGGGCGATGCCTTCGCCTCGGGCGGCTCGCAGGGTTACGACCACAAGGGCATGGCGATCACCGCGCGGGGCGCTTGGGTGTGCGTTGAGCGCCATTTCCGTGAGATGGACATCGATATCCAACGCCAGCCGTTCCGGGTGGTGGGCGTCGGCGATATGTCCGGTGACGTGTTTGGCAACGGCATGTTGCTCTCCCCGGCGATCCGATTGCTGGCGGCCTTCGACCACCGTGACATCTTCTGTGACCCCGATCCGGATCCGGCGGCAAGCCTCGCCGAGCGACAACGCCTTTTTAATCTGCCGCGTTCGAGCTGGCAGGACTATGACAGGAGCAAAATTTCCAGGGGTGGCGGAGTCTTTCCGCGCTCCTCGAAAGCCATTTCGCTGAGCCCCGAGATGCAGGCCGTCCTGGGCCTCAGCAGTGCCAGCCTGACAGCGAACGAGCTGATGCGTGCCATCCTCAAGTGCCAGACCGACCTCCTTTGGTTCGGCGGCATCGGCACCTTTGTGCGCGCCTCGACCGAGACCGATGCGGATGCCGGTGATCGTGCCAATGATGCCGTCCGCGTCAGCGCTGCCGAGCTGAGCGCCAAGGTCGTCGGCGAGGGCGCAAACCTCGGCATGACGCAGCGCGCGCGCATCGAGTTTGCGCAACGCGGTGGCCGTCTCAATACGGATTTCATCGACAATTCGGCGGGCGTGAACACATCCGACCAGGAGGTGAACATCAAGATCGCGCTGGGGCCGGCCAGCCGATCCGGCAAACTTTCCAGCGAGGACCGCAAACGCTTACTCGCTGCCATGACCGACGATGTGGCGGCCGGCTCGCTGTCCAACAACTACCAGCAGTCGCTGGCCTTGAGCCTCGCGCAGCGCAGCTGCGGCCGCGCCCTGCCCGACTATGCCCTGCTGCTCAATGCGCTGGAAGCGCGCGGGCTATTCGAGCGACGGCTTGAAGCGCTGCCGACCGACAAGGAGCTGGAAGAGCGCAGCCGCAGCGGCCGCGCACTCACACGCCCCGAATTGGCGGTGCTGCTTAGCTATGCCAAGATCGCGCTGGAGCGTGATCTCGTCTTGAGCACGGTGCCGGACGAGCCGTTGCTGGAAAGCTGGCTCACCGCCTATTTTCCCGCGGAGCTGCGCCGGCGCTTTCCGCAGGGCATCTGCGGCCACAGCCTGCGCCGCGAAATCATCGCCACCAGCCTGACCAATGCCATCGTCAATCGCGGCGGGCCGGCAATGGCGGTACGGCTGGCGGATGAGACGCGGACGACAAGCGCGGATGTGGCCTTGGCGTTTCTGGCCGTGCGCGAGGTGTTCGAGCTGCCGGAACTTTGGCAACGGATCGACGCGCTCGACGGCAAGATTGGCGGCGAGCGGCAAATCGCGCTCTATCAGGCGACCCAAGAACTTGTGAACGCGCAGACCCTGTGGATGCTGCGCCATGGCATGGCCGGCGGCAAACTCGGCGACACGATCGCGCGGCATCGGCTGGGACTGGCTGCCCTCAAGCCGGTCCTTGCAGCCGTGCTGCCCGCGCGCTTGGCCAAGCAAATTGCCGAGCAGGCAAACCTGCTGGTGGCCGATGGCATCCCCAGCGAGCTGGCCGCCGATGTCGCCGCCCTCGATATTCTGCAGCTGTCGCCGGCGATCAATGAGGTGGCGCACGCCACCAACAGAGGGGTGCCGGAGGCGGCAGGCGTGTTCTTGCTGCTCGGCGATCGATTGCGTATCGCCGACCTCACCGCCAAGGCCGCCCGGATTGCCACGCCCGACTACTACGACCGGCTTGCCGTGGCGCAAGCCTTGAACCAGCTAGGGACCTCGCAGGCCGATCTGGCCCGCGCGGCCATCCGTGCGGGCGGCGCGCAAACGATCGCGGCCTGGCTCGAGCGGCAGGGCCCCAGACTGGCGCGCGCCATCACCACGCTCGAGCAGATCTGCGGCGAAGATGAGCTGACGTTGTCGCGCCTGCTGGTGGCGGCTGGGCAGCTGCAAGACGTTGCCAATGCCGCTAGTGCGGCCGCTCCTTCAGCAGCAGCCAGGCCGGCCCGAACACGGGGTCGTGGCAAATCCGCCGCCAGCGAAAACCGGCGGCCTCGTAAGCGCGCACCAGCATCTCCTGCTTGATCAAAACCAGGCCCGAGCAGGCGACGGCGAGCGTGGTTGCGAAAACCTCCTGCGCAAGCAGTGCCGGGATGGCGGCCAGGACCGCACGGCCGCGCTGCCGCGCCGGCGCGATCCAGAACTGCGTGTCCCAGGTTCCCGGCAGGATCTCCGGAGCTCGGGCGCCGGCGCCCAGACCGGTTTCAATGGCCTGGGCGTAGCCGATCGGCGTTCCCTCGCAGATGACGATGCGGCACAGCGCCGTCTGACTGATACGGGCGAGCGTGATCTCGGCTTCTGCGCTGGCGCGATTACCCCAGCAGGCTTGCAGCGCCGGATCCTTGAGCCAGCGGCGGATCATGAACCCATCTTCGGCCGTCGCTGGCCGCAGCCGCATAGCCGTTGACACCTGCGCTTGGGCCATTGCCGATCAATGCCGGAAGTGGCGCACGCCGGTGAACACCATCGCCAGGCCATGCGCATCGGCGGCGGCGATCACCTCCTGGTCGCGCATCGACCCACCGGGCTGGATCACGGCGGTCGCGCCGGCCTCGGCCGCCGCCAGCAGCCCGTCTGCAAAGGGAAAGAACGCATCCGAAGCCACCACCGAGCCCTTGGTCAGGGTCTCGCTCAGGCCAGCCGCCCTGGCGGCCTCTTGCGCTTTCAAGGCCGCGATCCGGGCGCTGTCGACGCGGCTCATCTGGCCGGCGCCGATCCCCACGGTGGCGGCCTCCTTGGCGTAGACGATGGCATTGGATTTGACGTGTTTGGCCACCTTGAAGGCGAATTTCAGGTCGGCCAGCTCACGCGCCGTCGGCTGCCGCTTGGTCACGACCTTGAGTTCCAGATCATCGACGATGGTATTGTCGCGCCCCTGCAGCAGGAAGCCGCCGGAAAGCGAGCGAAAGGTGATGTCGGATCGGCGCGGATCCGGCAGCGCGCCGGTGGTGAGCAAGCGCAGGTTCTTTTTGCCGGCAAAAATCGCCTTCGCTTCCGCGGTTGCCTCGGGCGCGATCACCACCTCGGTGAAAATGCCCGTGATCTCTGCCGCGGTGGCAGCATCAATCACGCCGTTGAGGGCGATGATGCCCCCGAAGGCGCTGACGGGATCGCAGCGCAGCGCCTTGCGATAGCCCTCGATCAGCGAGGCGCCGGTGCCGACGCCGCATGGATTGGCGTGCTTGATGATGGCGACCGTGGCTGCGGAAAGGGGATCGAACTCGGCCACCAGCTCGAGGGCGGCATCCGTGTCGGCAAGGTTGTTGTAGGAAAGCTCCTTGCCCTGGTGCTGCACGATGGTGGCTATTCCCGGACGACGCTCCGCGGTGGTGTAGAAAGCGGCGCGCTGGTGCGGGTTTTCACCGTAGCGCAGCTCCTGAGCAAGTTTGCCCCCGAATGCGCGCCAGGCCGGCAGCCGTTCTTCCAGCACATCGGCGAACCAGCCGCTGATTGCCGCATCGTAGGCAGCGGTGCGTGCAAAGGCCTTGGCCGCCAGGGTCTTGCGTAGCGCCGCGCTGGTGGCACCCGCCCCGCCCCGCATCTCCTTAAGAACCAGTGCATAGTCCTCAGGATCGACGACCACGGTAACAGCGGCGTGGTTCTTGGCTGCCGCCCGGATCATGGCCGGTCCGCCGATGTCAATATTTTCGATGCAGTCCGCGAACGGCGCCCCTTGCGCGACGCTGGCCTCGAACGGGTAGAGGTTGACGACCAAGAGGTCGATGGCGGCGATGCCATGCGCCGCGGCCGCGGCCTGATGCTCAGCCTTGCCGCGGATGGCGAGCAGCCCGCCGTGCACCTTGGGATGCAGCGTTTTCAGGCGGCCATCCATCAGCTCGGGAAAGCCAGTATACTGAGAAATATCCTGGACGGCGAGACCCGCATCCTTGAGGGCGCTGGCGGTGCCACCGGTCGAAAGGATTTCGACGCCCTGGGCGGCAAGACCGCGAGCAAACTCGACCAGACCGCTCTTGTCCGAAACCGAGATCAGCGCACGCCCGATCTTGCTGGCCGTGTCTGTCATAGGCGGTCGTTTCCCATTGCTTGGCCCATCGGTTGGGAAGGGCAATACCCAGCTGGCGTCGGCGCGCGCTTAGCATGGAACGGACATGAGCAACAGGCGGTGCGCTGCCGGCGGGCAGGGCCCCTGTTTGTCAGATCCACGTGTGCGAGGCGCTTTTTTGTCAGGCCCCTCGCTTGTCAGGCGCCATCCTTGTCAAGGGAGGCCTCGGCTTTGCCCTCGTCAGGGGCGGCCGTGCCCTCCGCCGTTGCTAGTCTTTCCGCCAGGGATTGCGCCATCGCTGTCGCCGCTTGAGCGCCGTGCTGACGCCCCGGCGGCATGCGCTCGATCTCCCAGGCGACCTTGGCTTCACCATGGCAGGCAGCCCGCAGCACCAGTTGCTGGGCGGGGCGGGGACCCAAAGCGCCGGCGTTATGCACACTGGCCTCGATCGTCAGCGCGCCGCCCAGCGCCGACAGCCGCCAGTGCTCGCCGGACTTAAAAACGAGGTCGGCGCTGTCGGGTCCTCGGCCGGGCCAGACTTCCACGTCCGGATGCACGTGGAAATGCACGGCAAAGGGCACGTCCCAGGCAAAGCGCAGCACGCCCTTGGCCGGCGCCAGGCCATCGCTGCCTCGCAGTTTGCTGCCGTCGGCATCGAGGCGCAGGCAGCGCGTGTGCAGCAGGCCCCAACGCCCGACGTAACCGTCGTGCGCGGCCTCCAACACAAGCCCGCCCTCGTCCTCACTGACGCTGCAGCTCACGCGATCGGGATGCTCGATGGACAAGGCGCCCCGCTGCGGGCCGCGACGGGCAAGCCTGGAGGAGGACTGCTCCTTGACGCAAAGGGTGTTATGGCTCGCCGTCGCGCGCGCTGCCGCGCGCAAGCCGGGCGCACACAAGGCGGGAACACCGTTGTTGACGAACAGCGGCTGGCCGCCCACGCTCAATTCGAAAGACAGGCAGCCGGCGTGGGCGGTTTGTGCAACCGCGAGCGGCGGAGGGGTGCCGACATCGATCACAACGATGGTGGCCCCGCGCTCAAGGCGCGCGTATGCCGATGGCGCTGCGAGGGCGGGCAGCGCACCCACTCCCTTGTCATAGGCCAACACGGTTGCCAGCGCATCGCGATCCGTTGCACCGACGCCGTTGAAGCGCGCCAGACTTCCGTCCCCCAGGCGCAAATGGCGCAGCATGGGCACCATCTGCCCGAGCGCACGCAGCAGGGCGGGGTTGGGTGTCAAGCCGCGCACCAGGAAGCACTGGCGCAGCGGCAAGAGATCCAGCACCAGCTCCACACAGGTTTGCGGGTTGCGGCCGATATGGCCGCCATCGGCGAGGATCTGGCGCTCAATTTCTGCGGCAAGCAGCTTGTCCGAGCGCTTCAGTTGCCGATCGTGTCCGGCTATGCACACGTCGGCAAGCACCAGGCCGACCAGGGCCAACAGCTTGCTATAGCCCTCGGGCGCGTTTTGCCAGGCGGCGGCGAGATAGGTGGTTTGCCGCTGCAAGCTGCGCAACACGGTGGCGTAAAACCTGTGGTCGGCCCCGTCGAGCAGCAGAGCCGAATGCGCCAGCCAGGACATCAAGCGACGGCCCGTGACCTCCGGCGCCCAGGCGCGAAGCTTGTCCCGGTAGCCCTCCTGCAACCAGTCCTGAACCAACCGGCGGGCCAGCAGCTCGGTCTCTTCCGATCTGGCGGCCTCGAGATGGCGCAACCAAGCAAAGCCGTGCAGCTCGCGCGCCCATTCCTCGCTTGCCCGGCTGCGCGCAAACGGCGAATGGCCCGCAAGATCGGCGATTTCGCCGGCAAGACCGAAGTTGCCAACCCGCAACTCATCGACGAAACTCGGATCCGCGACCCGCAAGTCCGGAGGTGCCATCAAAAGTTCGTCCGCCACCGACCGGCGCGGTGGCCAGGACATCAGCTCCGATCGGCGCACATACGCCAGCATCTGGCTGCGGGCACGGTCGACGGCCAGCAGCGTGCGCCCGACTTTCTCGCGGGTAGCCAAACTGGCATGCAATCGAGACCATCGCGACGGCTGCGCCGACACCGGGGCCGAGCGCTCCGGGGAGGAGTTGTGCATGTCGCTCGGTTAACTCGGCAGCGCACGCCAGACAAGGCCAAGCCATGGAAAGGTTGTGGGTGGCCGCCACGGCTCAGGCCAACCGCCGCAGACGGGCCACATAAAACCCGTCCATCCCGGCAGCGGCGGCCTCGTGGCCATGCAAGGGGCCATGCAAGGGGCCATGCAAGGGGCCATGAAAGGGAAGTGTGCGCAGCTCGCCCGCCGGCGTGAGCCACGCCGGATCGCCGCCGATTTCGCCGGCCACGATCGGGACGCGCTCGAAGCCGGCGTGCGCTTGCAGAAAAGCGGCGATCTGGCGCGATCCTTCCTCGGGCTCGAGCGAGCAGGTGCTGTAGAGCAAGAGCCCGTTGGGGCGCACAAGGGTGGCGGCGTTGCCCAACAGGCGCTGCTGCAGGTCCGCCATGCGGGCCACGTCCTCTTCAGCCTTGAGCCGCAAAATGTCGGGGTGTCTGCGGATGGTTCCGGTGGCCGTGCACGGCGCATCGAGGATGACGGCATCGAAACTGGCGCCGGGCGCCCAGGTCGAGGCATCGGCGGCGACGAGGGCAGCGGACAGCTTGAGGCGGTCGAGATTGGCTTTGAGCCGCTCGAGTCGGGCGGCCGAACTATCGACAGCCGTCACAACGGCGCCGGCCGCCGCGAGCGCGGCCGTCTTGCCGCCGGGAGCCGCGCACAAATCAGCCACCGCGCGCTGCGCCACATTGCCGGCGAGGCGGCCGACCAGGGCGGCGGCCGCATCCTGCACCCACCACACGCCGTCGCGATAGCCTGGCAGGTCCTCGACCCGACCGTGCAAGGCAAGGCGGATTGAGCCGGTTGCTAGCACATGACCGCCGAGCCGGTCCGCCCACCCGGCGGCATCCTCATGGGGCTTCAGGCTGATATCGAGGGCGGCTTCCTTGAGGCTCGCCTCGGCAATCCGGCGCGCCGTCTCGGCTCCATACTCCTTGCTCCAGCGCTGCCAAAGCCAATCGGGGATGTTGAGCCGGAGGGCATCTTGCGTCGCCAACAGGGCGCCACCGCGCTCGCTCACGCGCCGCAACACGGCATTGCTGAACTTGGCGAAGCGATGCGCACCGCGATCGCGACGCACCAGTTCGACGGAGAGGTCGACCACGGCGTGCGCGGGCAGCTCGAGGCAGAGAAGTTGCGCGGCGGCGCACAATAAGATGGGCCAGAGGTAGCCCTTCTCGCGCGGCAGCGGCCGTTCGATGAAGGCGTTCAGCACGTGCTCCAGCTCGCCCTGTCGGCGCAGAACGGTGGCGGCCACCATGCGGGCCAAGGCCCGGTCACGTGGGTCAAGGAACGACAGATCCGGTTGGCGCGACACATCCACGAGCACCTGCTCGAGCGGGCGCTTAGTCACCAGCACACCCGCAACGAGGTGCACCGCCAGGCGACGCGCGGCCAAGCCTTGCGGTGGCCCCGCCTGGCGTACCGGTTTGGCTGACGCCGACGTTTTCGGGCGATGATTTCGCGGCGGCAAAAACGTCGATCCCGGTCTGGTGCGTCCGTCGGCCCCCAACGTCAGGGCCTCGCGCGCGCCCTCAAGTCTGGACCCAAGTCATAAACCCGAGCTTTGGCCCTCAAGCCGAGCCCCAGGGCCCCCCACCGCGGGCGCGCGAAGCGCCGTCCCACGGGCCGGATGCGGGCGCTGATGCGCGCCGAGCTCCGCCGGCGGTGCCCATCTCCTGGGCCAGGCGCTCCAGCTCGGCGATGCGATTGGCGGTGTTGGGATGGGTCGAGAACAGGTTGTCCATCCCCTCGCCGGTCAGCGGATTGATGATAAACAAGTGTGCGGTTGCGGGCGCGGCTTCCGCCGGCTCATTGCGAATACCATGGGCGTAGTGCTCAATCTTTTGCAGCGCCGAGGCCAAGGCCAGCGGCTCTCCACAGATCATCGCCCCAAGCCGGTCGGCCTGATACTCGCGTGAGCGGCTGATGGCCATCTGCACCAGCATGGCGGCGAGGGGCGCGACGATGATGGCGACCAGGGTGCCGATCCACCCCACACTGTTGTTCTCGCGATGTCCGCCGAACATGGCGCCGAACTGCAGATACTGTGCCAGCATCGAGACGGCGCCGCCGATGCTGGCAGCGACGGCCATCGTCAGCGTGTCGTAATTCTTGACGTGCGCCAATTCGTGCGCCATCACGCCGGCAACTTCGTCGGCGGACAACATCTCGATCAGGCCCGTCGAGGCACACACGGCGGCATTGGCCGGGTTGCGACCGGTGGCAAAGGCATTGGGCTGTGGATTGTGCATGATATAGACGCGCGGCATCGGCAGCTCAGCCTTGCGCGCCAGATCGGCCACGATCGCGTAGTACTCGCCCCCGGAGCTGGCATCGACCTCCTCGGCACCGTAAAGGCGCAACACCATCTTGTCGGATTGCCACAGACTGAACGCGTTCATGCCGAGGGCCATGATGAAAGCAATCACCATCCCGGTCGCACCACCCAGGAGCGCACCCATGGCGACAAAAATGCCCGTCAAGGCCGCCAGCAGCAGGCCGGTCTTGGCGAAGTTCATGGGCATGGAAAGCTCACCTCGTTTGTTGCGTTGCGTTCCTTGCCGCGGCACACCGCCGAAGCGAACGCCAAAAGCCTCTGTTAATATGGTGTCTCGCTCGCGGGAGGGCCAGACTTTCGCCAGAGTTTCAGGGCAAAGTTTCAGGCCATAGTTTCAGGCCAAAGTTTCAGGCCAAAGTTTCAGGCCAGAGTTCCGCCAGATGTTGCAGCCAGGGCCTAAGGCGGGAGCTTCGCCCAGAGCTGCAACGAGAGCGCCCCGGTCGGTCAACCCCGCAAGGTTGCAGATGCCGCAAAAACAGCCCCCAACGCCCTTGGAGCCCCCCAAGCCCTTGACGCCGCAAGCACAGCGCGCCCTGGCGGAAGCAGAGGAGCGACGCCGCAAGGCCGAGGGAGGCCGTGCCGCCGGACCCCCGAGCCCAGAGATCGGCGGGCGGCGCGGACCCGAGCCCACCCGTTACGGGGATTGGGAAAAAGATGGCATTGCCTCCGACTTCTGAGGTTGCAATGCCGGCGGCAGGTCCCGCCCGCCGTTCCGACACGGCGCCTGCTGAGTTCTTTGTCTTTGCCGATGGCCTGTCCGTGGATTGCCCAACCCGCGCAGCTTCGCCTGCATTTTTTTTGCCTTGCGGGAAGTTTTAAGCAGGGGGCGGCGGTGGGCGGCGCACTGGGTCGTTGCACCGGACCCGCCCACGCAGCTTGGCCGTCAGCAGGCCCGCCGTTATAGATGCTGTCATGCCAACGTCGCCGCCTCCCGCCGCAACACGCCCGCGCCGCCTTCGCATGTTTTGGCTCGTCCTGTTGGTCAGCATCGGGGCGGGAACGGCTTTCCTGTTCCGGCACGGGTTGGTCCCGCCGGCTCTCAATCCATTGCCGGCCCTCGATCTCAGCCAGGCCGACCCCTGGTTCCTCGATTGGCGCTTGTCGGCCTTGAAGCATGACCCGCAGCTTTGCCGGCGCGTTCTGGCGCAACCCTTCATCACGGCCGAGCCAATCCCCGACAATGCGCCAAAGCAGGGTTGCGGCTGGAGCAACAGCGTGCGCATGACATCGGCCGCGGGCGTGCATGCCGCCTTCGACAAGGTCACCTGCCCAGCGGCCGCGGCCTTGACGCTGTGGCTCACCCACGACGTGCAAACCATCGCCCAGGACATGTTCGGCCAGCGCCTGGTCTCGATCCAGACCATGGGGTCTTATGCCTGCCGCAACATCGTCGGCAATCCGCTCTGGAAAGACATCCGCAGCGAACACGCGAGCGCCAATGCGCTGGACATCAGTGGCTTTACGCTAGCCGGCGGGCGACAGATCGGCGTTGCCTCCCACTGGAAGGGGACGGGCGTCGAAGCGCGCTTCCTGCGCGCGGTGCACGAGCGTGCCTGCCGCTATTTCCACGTCGTGCTTGGGCCCGACTACAATGCCGCGCACCACAATCATTTTCATCTCGATCGCGGCCTATTCTGGCGCTGCAAGTAGGGCGACCGAAGGCTAGGCCGACGGCAAGACGCGCCGGCCAAAATTGCCGGCACACGCGTGGTAGGCAGCCGCGTCGTCGACGTCGCTGAGCGTGACCAGGAAGGCAATGGAGCAGCCGGCCAGATTTGCCAGCGTGTCGCTCAACGCATCGGCCCCGGACCAGCGCACCTGTGAAAACGGCCGCAACAGGCGGGGGCGACGCCGCATGCCGACCAGCCAATAGCCGCCATCGCGGGCGGGCCCGAAGACGGCGTCGCGGTGGCCCAGCGCACGAAAGCCTGCAGCAATGTGGCTGGCTGTGAGGCCCGGAATATCGGTGCCGACGACGAGGAGGGGCCCGGGTGCAATCCGATCGAACAGGCGCTGCATGCGCTGGCCAAGGTCGCCCCGGCCCTGACTTTTGATGGCCAGCGCCGGCGGCCAGATGCCGCTGGCGGCAACCGGATCGGGGGTGACGGCGATGATGGTTTGCCAGCGCGGGTCGCGCCCGAGACGGTGCAGCAGCGCCGCACCGGCTTGCCGGGCAAACCGCGTTGCCTGCACCGTGCCGATTTCGCCTGCCAGCCGAGTCTTGACCTTGCCGGCGATCGGCGCCTTGGCCATGACCACCAGACGGCAACGGAAGGGCGCCGCGCGACGGCGGCGCCTGGCCATACCCCGCACGTCAGGCGTCGCTAGGCCTTGACCGGTACGTAGACGTAGCCCTTACCGTCCTTGCGGATCGAGCCTGCGCCGGGGAAGCCGAAGTGATAGCCGGCGACGGTGATCTTGTCGGCGACCACACGGTCGAACAGCTTGCGCCGATTGGCTTCGGCCATCGCCGCGTCGAGATCGAAGGCCATGTGCCACCCGGGATTCTTCAAATTGAGCGCGGGGATGTTGGTCACGTCGCCAAGCACGATCAGCTGCTTGCGGCCGGAACCCAGCTGGTAGCTGGTATGGCCCGGGGTGTGGCCGTTCGTAGCCAGCGGTCGCACGCCCGGCGCAATCTCCTTGTCGCCCTCGAACTGTTTGATGTTCTTCCAGCCCGGAAACACGGCTTGGATCCGCTTGGCCGCGCCGGCCGTCGTCGTGGGATCGGTCCAGAATTTGTATTCGCCGGCCGGGACCAGGATTTCCGCGTTGGGGAAGATCGGTGCGTTGGTATCTTTGGCCATCAGCCCGCTGATGTGGTCCCCATGGAAGTGGGTAATGACGATGGTCGTGACCTTGTCGGGATCAATGCCTGCCGCCTTCATGTTCTTGGCGGCGACCAGACCGGCCTTGGGCGAAAGCTGGCCGCCGGTGCCGGCGTCAAACAGGACAAGCTTGCCCTTGCTCTTGACCGCGGTCACCGTGAAGGGAATAGGCACGAACTCGTCCGTCAGACCGCCGGCCTTCAGGGCCGACTTAACCTCGTCTAGAGAGGCATTCTTCACAAAATTCGGATCGTGCGCTTTCTCCCAAACCCCATCGTACATTTGAATGACTTCGATGTCGCCGACCTTGAATTTGACGACGCCCTTGTCCATCAGCTTGGGATCGGGCTTTTGCGCAAACGCCGGACTGAGAAACTCGAGCGGACCGTCCAGGCCGAACACGGCACCCGCCGTCGCCGCCGAGATTACGAACGCGCGGCGTGAAATACTTTGCATGACACTCTCCTAGCCGTTTAGCCCTTCACACAAGGCTTATGGACGATCCGCACGGGCCGCGCATTCCAGCTCACGCACATTTGATGATCTGGCGCTTCCCCCCGATCAGCCATAGAGGCGCTGGATCGTGCTGACGGGAACGCGCAGCAGGTAAAGGGTCAAGCACAAGAGATTGCGGACGGAGCGGTGCAGATAGCCATCGTGACGGAAGCGCTCGGCGCTGGTGATGGCGCGGGAGCGGAACATGTTGATACGTCGGCGGCCCAAACGCCGCACAAGATCAACGTCTTCCATCAAGGAGAGCGGCCGATAGCCGCCAAGCGCATCATACAGCCGTTTCGGCATCAACAGCCCCTGATCGCCATAGGGCAAGCCGAGCAGGTTGCACCTTAGCGCCACCAAGCGCTCCAGCGTCCGCGGCCTGAGCCCTTGATCATCCAAGGCAAATCGGAAGGCTGCGGCGCCCAGGCTGCGCTCGCCGCTGTCGACCTGTCCCGCAAAGGCTAACGCCTCGCGCTCCCAGCCCTCCTCCAGCGCCGTGTCGGCGTGCAGGAACAAAAGCCAGGGAAAGCGCGCCTGCGCGGCGCCGGCGGCCAGTTGTTTGCCGCGGCCGCGCTCGCAGGCGAGCAGGCGGGCACCGGTTTGATCGGCAATAGCGGTGGTGCCGTCGCTCGAGCCGCCATCGACGATGATGACCTCGCGCACCAGGCCGTCGACAGCGGCCGGGACGAGCCGCGCAAGCACGGCCGGCAAACCGGCTTGGCTATTGAGGGTCGGAATGATGACGGAAATCATTGGGTCCCCGCCGGGTCGGTCGGTGGTGAGCGACCTCGTATACGCCACCAGCCATCGCCTGAAAGCTTTGCATTTTGTTCTTTATTTGTTCTGGCCCTTCCTCTAATTTTGTTCCATGGCCAAGGCGAACGGGCATCCCACCAACGAAGGCGCGACCGCCGAGCGCGGTCCGGCCGAACGCGGGCGCAGTGCCCACGGGTCAGACGCAGCGCGGACGGGCGAACAGGGGCCCCCGCCATCGCCCCCTGACGCGCTGGTCGATGCCGAACGCCGACGCGGGCGGGGCGCGCGCTCCAACCAGGTTGGCCGGTTTGAACATGAAGCTCGCGAGACATTCGACGACGGCTGGGAGAGTCTGGGCGACCTAGCCCCGTTCAAGACCGAGGTTTACCGCGAGACGGCCAAGAGCATCATCGCCAGTAACGACAGCCCCGACATCAGCTTCGAGCAATCGATCAACCCCTATCGGGGTTGCGAGCACGGCTGCATCTATTGCTTCGCGCGTCCCACGCATTGCTATCTCGGCCATTCCGCCGGCCTCGATTTCGAAACCAAACTCTACGCCAAGATCAACGGCGCCGCACTGCTCGAAGGCGAACTGGGTCGACCGCGCTATGTTGCCAAGGTCATCGCGCTCGGTGCCGTCACCGACCCCTATCAGCCGATCGAGCGCGAGCATCGGCTCACGCGCGCCATCCTCGAAGTGCTCGAGCGCGCAAACCACCCCGTCGCGATCGTCACCAAATCGGCCCTCATTTTGCGTGACCTCGATTTGCTCGCGCGGCTGGCGCGTCGCGATCTCGTGAAAGTCGCCATTTCCGTCACCACGCTCGACCGTCGCATCGCCCGCAAGATGGAGCCCAGGGCGGCCACCCCGAGCAAGCGCATCGAGGCCATCAGCGCGCTCAGTGCCGCGGGGGTGCCGGTGGCCGTCATGGTTGCCCCCATTATTCCCGCTCTCAACGACAGCGAGATCGAAAGCATTCTCAAGAGCGCGCAGCGAGCCGGCGCCTCGGAGGCAGGCTATGTGTTGCTGCGTTTGCCTCTCGAACTCAAAACCCTGTTCCGGGAGTGGCTGGCCAGCGAGTTTCCGGAGCGAGCACAACGCGTCATTGCGCTCTTGCGCAGTATGCACGGCGGCCGCGACTACACACCCCAATGGCGTACGCGGCAGCGCGGCAAGGGGCCTTACGCCGACCATATCGCCTTGAGATTCCGCTTAGCCGTCAGCCGCTTGGGGCTCAACGAACGCAATCTGCGCCTGCGCACGGACCTGTTCCAGCGACCGGTCGCCAAAGGAGATCAACTCCCGCTGCTTTGACAGTCGGCGTCAATATCGCGAAGCTCGCCCGCGATCTTGGGGGCGATTCGCGCAATGAAGGCCAGCTTCGAGCTTGAAGCCATTGAGCTGGAGCTGACCGGCGGGCCGATTGCCGGCGTCGATGAGGCTGGCCGTGGTCCCTTGGCGGGGCCGGTGGTGGCGGCGGCCGTCATCCTCGACCCGCACAATATTCCTGCCGGCATCGCCAATTCCAAGGTGCTCGACGCGCCCGCCCGGCGCACGCTGTATCAAGCGATTCTGGCGAGCTCACGGGTGGGGATCGGCATTGCCGGCGTCGAGCGGATCGACGCCGACAACGTCTTGAACGCCACGATGTGGGCCATGACACAAGCCGTCGCCCGCCTCGACGGCCGGCCCAGGCTGGTATTGATCGACGGCAACAAGGCGCCGCACCTTGAGTGTGCGACGCGCAGCATCGTGCAGGGCGATGCCCGATGTCTTTCGATCGCGGCGGCCTCGATTGTGGCCAAGGTTGCCCGCGACGGCATCATGGCCGAGCTGGCCCGCGACTATCCCCACCACGGCTTCGAGCGCCACAAGGGTTACAGCACGGCCGAGCATTTCGCGGCCATCGCGCGCTATGGCGTCACACCCCATCACCGTCGCTCATTCCGGCCCGTGCAGCTGGCGCTCGGGCTGGTATAAGTCCCCCGTCACAAAGCAGGGGTCCCAACGACCGCGCCTGCAGGCGCCCTAATGCGATTTTGCTGATGCGACGTCTCTACGACTGGATCATGGGCCTGGCCGGGCACCCGCGCGCCCCACAAATCCTGTTCTGGGTCTCGTTCGTGGAGAGCTCCGTCTTTCCAATTCCACCAGACGTCATGCTGATCCCCATGATCTTGGCGCGCCGCGCCAAGGCGTGGGCCTACGCGACCATCGCCACGATGGGGTCGGTGCTGGGTGGGCTGGCGGGCTACGCGATCGGCTACTTCCTGTTCGAGTACGTGGGCCAGCCGATCCTGAATTTCTATGGCTATGCCAATCGCTTCGAGGAGTCGGCGGATCTGTTTCGGGAGTGGGGCGTCTGGATCTTAATTGCAAAGGGTTGGACGCCCTTCCCCTATAAGGTCCTGACGATCGCGGCCGGTGCCTTCAAGATGGGACTGCTGCCATTCATCCTGGCCAGCATCGTCGCACGCGCCATGCGCTTTTATCTGGTGGCCGCCCTGCTGTTCTGGTTCGGCGAGCCGATTAAGGACTTCATCGAGCGTCGTCTGAGCCTGGTGACCACGGCCTTTGTGGTGACCCTTGTCGGCGGTTTCGTCGCCATCAAATATCTGTTCTGAGCCCGATGCTTGCGGATGTCGATGAGGAACCTGCCACGCAGCGCCGTCTATCCTACTGCATCGGCGGTGCTGGTGCTGGCGGTGGCCGTCATTCTGGGCGCACTTGCCTTTGAACACCTCGGCGGCTACGCGCCCTGCCCGCTCTGTCTGCAGCAACGCTATGCCTACTACGTCTCGATCCCGACCCTGCTGGTGGCCCTGCTGCTGGGCGCCCGGGGCCGCCCGGCCGCAGCGGCCGTCCTGTTTGCTGCCGTTGCCGCCATCTTTTTGGTCAACGCAGGGTTTGCCGCCTACCACGCCGGCGCAGAATGGAAGTTGTGGCCTGGACCGGACACCTGCGCGGCGGGTGAGGCGGCCTTGGCAACCGGTGGCGGCGGGCTCCTGAAGGATTTGGAGACGACGCGCGTGGTGCGCTGTGATGAGGCGGCACTGCATATTCTCGGCCTGTCGCTGGCCGCTTGGAATGTCATGATCTGTTTGTTGCTCGCGGCGGGCTCTGCCGCAGCCGCCGTCGCGGCGCTGCCGGGGCACGGCGCGGCGCTGAAGCCGCCAGCGGCCTGATGACCGCCGCACAGCTCTGGGTCGGTCGTCCGTTACTCGGCGCCCGTCGGTGGCCTCACCGTCACGGCCATCGCCCGCCGTGGTGCCCCCCGAGCGGAGGGACCAAGGCGGTTTGCGCCCTCGGCCAACCCAACCGTCAGGCGTTTTTAGCCAAGCCGTGCCTTGCGGGTGTGTGGTGGCCCGCAATCGTGTTAGAAACTTCGGGTTACCCCTACTTTTGTGCGCCCATCTCGGGCAAGATTGCCGAGCACGAACCAAGCTGTGGAGAGCGCGCGATGCGATCAAGCCTTGTGTTGTGCGGTCTGTTGCTGATCGCGGCGGGGCCTCTCGAATCGGCAGCGGAAGCGCCCCAGGCCACGGCAAGCAAGGCTGTGGCCGGCAAAAGGCCGGTGCCGAAAAAGCCGGGCGCGGCCAAGTTGGCCAAACCCGCAGCACCCCCGGCCAAGGAATTGTTCGGAGCAGCCAAGAGCCCGGCGCCGATGGCCGCCCGCGCCATCGGCTTTTATGCCAAAGGCTGCCTCGCGGGCGCGTCGGCCCTGCCGATCGACGGTCCAGCCTGGCAGGCGATGCGCCTCTCACGCAATCGCAACTGGGGACACCCCGAGCTCGTGGCCCTGGTCGAAAAGCTTGGCAACGACGCCCAGAAACACGACGGCTGGCGCGGTCTTCTGGTGGGGGACCTGTCCCAGCCGCGGGGCGGCCCAATGTTGACGGGTCACGCCAGCCACCAGGTTGGCCTTGATGCCGACATCTGGCTGACGCCGATGCCCGACCGCCGGCTCAGCGAAAAAGAGCGCGAGGAGCTATCGGCAACCTCAATGCTCGCCGAGGACAAGATATCGGTCGATCCCAAGCTGTGGAGCGATGCGCATGTGCGGCTCATCAAGCGCGCTGCGTCCTATCCGGCGGTCGAGCGCGTGCTCGTACATCCCGCCATCAAAAAGGCCCTGTGCGAGGCGACCGCCAAGGACAAGGATCGCACCTGGCTCAATAAAGTCAGGCCGATTTGGGGGCACCACTTCCACTTTCACGTGCGCATTGCCTGTCCCAAGGAGAGTACGAATTGCGAAGCGCAACCTGATCCGCCAAACGACGACGGCTGCGGCAAAGAGCTTGCCGACTGGATCGCGCTGCTGCAACGACCGCCGCAACCCTCTGCAGCAGCGACACCGCCGAAACCCCCGATCACCCTCGAGCAGCTGCCGGCCGCCTGCAAAGCGGTGCTCGCCAGCGGCAGCGCCAAAGAGGGGGCAGCCCCCGGGGCAACGACCGCCAACACGCCCGCACTGAACCGGACCAAGTAGCCAAGCCGCGGGTCTACCGCGAACCGCCGCGGCACGGGCCAAGGCACTCCGGCCCGCGCCGCCGCCCTGACACGGGCAGGGCATCGGCCTGGCCTGCCCCCGGACAGGCGGTGCAAATCACGGCAGCACGCCAGACCGCCGTTGCGCCCGCCCCGGGGCAGCCTCCGGGTTGCCGGTTACTCGGCGGCCTCCTTGTGGGCGGCGAGCACATTGTCGGCCAGTCGCCCGGTCAGTTCCGCCAGGTGGTGGAATTTGGCGGTAAAGGTGCCGACGCCGGCGGTGGCAGAGCGCAGCTCGACGATCAGGTCCCCCATTTCCGATTCCGGGATCTGTGCGCGCACGACATCCCAGCCGGGCCAACCTTCGCGCGAATCAAAGCCAAGGATCTGGCCCCGGCGTTGGGGAATCATGCCGTTGATGCGCGCGGTGGCCTCGCTCGGGATCGCGATCTCCACCTCCATGATCGGCTCGAGCAGGACGGGGCTGCACTTCGGCATACCCTCGGCCATGCCGATGCGGCCCGCCTGACGGAAGGCCATGTCGGAGGAGTCGACGGAGTGATAGGAGCCGTCGATCAGCGTCACCGAGACATCCACCACCGGGAAGCCACCGAGCGGCCCCCTATGCAGGTAGTCCGAGACGCCGATTTCGACCGAGGGGATGAACTGGCGCGGCACTACCCCGCCGGTGATCTTTTCGGCGAACTTGAAGCCCGCACCGCGCGGCAAGGGCTTGATGTCCAGCACGACATCGCCGAACTGGCCGTGTCCGCCCGACTGCTTTTTGTGCCGCCCGCGAATTTCCACCGGCTTGCGGATCGTCTCCTTGTAGGGAACTTGCCGTGGCTTGGACTCGGCCTCCACGCCGTACTTGCGCTTCAGTCGTTCCAGCGCCACCCGCAGGTGCATCTCGCCCTGGCCCCACAGCACCATCTGGTGCGTGTCCTTGGCGTGTTGCAGCTTGAGAGAGGGATCCTCCTCCATCAGCCGGCCGAGGGCACCTGTCAGCTTCACCTCGTCCTTGCGGTCCTTGACGCTGATGGCGACGCCGAACACCGGCTCCGGCGGCTCAGGCGCCTTGATCTGGGTGATGCCGCCTTTGTCCGCTGAGATCGTTTCGCCGGAGAGGATCTTCTCCAAGCGGCCAAGCGCCAGCGTATCCCCGGGCTTGCCGGCCGCACGCTTCTTGGCTTCTTGTCCGAGCAGCGCAAAGGCCGAGGCCGCCCGCTCTTCGGCGCGAGCACCTTGCACGACCGTGCCTTCACCGAAATCACCGGCCAGCACGCGCACCAGGGAGATCTTGCCGCCATGCGCCGTATACATAGTTTTCAGGACCTGGGCGGCGGACTTGGCATTTTCGAGCTTCAGCCGCTTGGCGGTACGCTCGACGAAGGGCGCTTCGTGACGCAGGGCCTTCAGAAGCCTCAGGATGCCGTTGCCGTTCTCGGCTGAGCCAAGCAGCACAGGCACAATCAGGCCGTCCTGCACTTCCTTGACGAGATCGGCAAACACCTTCTCGCGCGCCGGCTGCACGTCGGAGAGCAGTTGCTCCATCAGCTCGTCATCGTAGTCGGCGAGCTGCTCGAGCATCTTGAACCGCGCCTCGGTCTCGCGCTCCTTGACGCGCGCGGGGATGTCGATCACTTCGGCGTTGGCCTGCGGCCGGTAGACAAAGGCGCGTTCCAGCGCCAGATCGACGAAACCGGAGGCGGCACCATTTTCCCAGATCGGAATTTGGCGCAGCACCAGCGGCCGCGAACTCGCCGGCTGCAGAGTTGGCAGGATGTCGCGCACTTGCGCGTCGAAAGAATCGATCTTGTTCAGAAACAGCAAACGGGGGATGCCGCGATCTTCGAGCTGTTTCAGGATCAGCTGCAGGGCAGGCACACGCTTCGGGTCGGGCTCGCAGACGACAACGGCCGCATCGCAAGCCGTGAGCGCCAAGGCGCCTTCATGCTGGAATTCGATCGAACCCGGACTATCGATGAAGGTGAAGGTGTCACCTAGGAAGGAAACATCGGCAACGTTGACCTCGACGCTCATGCCGTGGTCGCGTGCTTCCGCCGCGGCATCGCCGGTGGTGTTCTTGTCGGCGACCTTACCCTGGCGCGTGATGACACCGGTGCGGGCTAAGATCGCCTCCAGAAGTGTCGTTTTGCCGGAAAGGTAAGGTCCCACCAGTGCGATGCAGCGGGAGCTGCGGGCGGCCGAGCCACCATTCTGCCCCATAGGGTCCTCCTGATCGGCTCAGGTCGAACGGAAACGCGAAGCTCGCGCGCCCGCGCCTGAGCTTCGTGGGGCGCGTGACAGTATCGTGAACCCGCCAGATGGCGAGCGCAAGCGCCAAGCAGATAGGCCGGGGGCAGCCGGCGTTTGCGGCCGCCGTCCGCGCGCCCTGTCGACGGGGGGCGAGGCCCCCAGATATCGCCGCGCCGCAAACGGGGCGGCCAAGGGCGGACGATGCTGCACTGCAGCGTTGCAGGCCCCACTGAGCTTCAAGCAGACGTGATCACGCAATGTTTCCGAATTTATCTTGACGCGCGCCGTTTGTGGCCCGCTAATTACTGTCAAGGCATAATCTGGCTCTGACCCCGAGACGGTCTCGCGGGGGGTGCCAGAGAGGCCGAGCCCGAAGCCGAACCTGGAACGCTTGTTGGGGCTGAGAGTTTTGGCGTCATGGGAATCGAAGCACTGAACACTGCCGCGCGCGCCGCGGGTTTTGCGATGGCCGCTCCGGACGACACTCCCGAAGAGGAGGTTGCCCGGCGACCCGCCGTGGAAGCGAGCTGGCGGCCTGGGACGGCCGTGAGTTTGCGAGCACCCGTGCAGGCTGCCCGCCCCTCGCAAGTCGCCGACTGGTTCAAGACCATGCTGGGCGCTTCGGGACGGGGTGCACCTGCCGGCGCCCGCTGATCGCCCTGAACGGGCCGGCTAAACCAGACACTTTTTTCACACCCGAGCGGTTGGGCTGAACGCAGCCCGATGCGGCTTTGAAAGCGTTCGCCTCGGGCCGGCCTCTTCACGCGGCCCGAATGAGGGCTCGCGGCCGCGCCGGGCTCGCTTGCGGGCTGCTACAAAGTCCGCTCGAACAAAATGACGCGAGGTTCACCAGCGCTGAGGCCCGTTCGGCGAAAGCCGAGGTCGTGATAGAGCGCCTGGGCTGCCGTCATGCTGGGCAGGGTATCGAGGCAGATGCGTCGGTAGCCCAAGCGTCGACCGGCAGTGATGGCCGCCAGCGCCAATTGGCGGCCGAGACCCGTCTTTCGGGCCTCGGCCCGCACATAGAGGCGCTTCATTTCACAGAGGTCGCAAGCGCCGGAAACGCGGCGCAGGGCCACGCAGCCCACCAGTCGAGGGTCTTGCGCTCCCCGCGCCAAGATCAGCGCACCCCCCGGCGGGGCGTAGTCGCCGGGAAGGCCGTCGATCTCTGCCTCGAAATCTTGAAAGCAGAGCGATACGCCGATGCCGGTCTCGTACTCGCGCAACAGCGCGACGATCGCGCCGCGCTCGGCCTCTTGAAAGCCTTCGCTGAGAAGAAAGGCGGACATTTGCAAACCTTGAGCGCGAACACCCCGGCTGGCAAGAGCCCAGGATTCTTGTCAAGCGCGCGCACGGACGGCCTTCAACACACCTCGCCCAGGCCTGGCCCAAAGCCGCATCGCGGCCCACGCCAACCGGGGGCCCGCGTCCGACGCCAAGTGGGCGGCGGGCGCCGCCGGCGGTGCAGAGATAATCCGATGGCGGAGCACTGCGCTCCCGCCGCCACAGTCGACACCCCTCACGATACGGCGGTTAAAGCCTTCTTAAGGCTTGTTGCCGATGCTCAGCGCACTAAGACGTGCGCGCAAAGCTGCGGGGACCCTTGGGCTCGCCATCTCCCTTTCTGCGCGCAAGAGGGGAAAAAAACCAACATGTCAGCTACCTTTCGATCGCTGGTTCTAGGCGTGCTGCTGTTCATCGCCAGCCTGCCAACTGCCAATGCCGCCGATCTCGGAGTGGGTTATGGCCAGGCCCCGGCCGCCTTTGCGCCTTCGCCCAGCTGGTATCTGCGCGGTGACGTCGGCTACGCCTGGATGGACGCCAGCGAGCTTTCCGCCAACAGCTTTCCCTTCTCGTCGGTCTCGGTCGACAACACCTGGGGCGTTGGCGTCGGCGTCGGCACCTACTTCGGCCGTGGCGTACGCGGCGACCTTACATACGAGTGGCGGGCGGGCACGGATTTACACGGCACCGGTGTGGCGGTCGCCGACTTCGAGCTCGATAGCCAGGTGCTGCTCGCCAACCTCTACTATGACTTCCATCCCGGCGCGCGCTTCACCCCCTACATCGGCATTGGCCTCGGCGCCGCGTATCACTCCACCAGCAGCGGCACCGTCACTCTGACGTGCGGCAGCACCTGTAACTTCGACGGCGAAAGTAAATGGACGCCGGCGGCCGCGCTGATGGCTGGCTTCAGCTTCCGCATGGATCGGTACGCTCCGGTCAGCATCAAGGACAGCGAGTATACGGCAGCGGTGCCTGGCCGTTTGCACCTCGATTTGGGCTATCGCTTCCTCTATCTTGGCGACGCCAGTACCGGCCACGCGGTCGGCATTGGCGTTCCCACACCAGGTCCACGCCTCGAGGACGTCAGCGCACACGAGTTTCGCGTAGGCCTGCGCTACGACTTGCGCTGATCGCCGACACGCCAAGCTCTAGGCCCACCGGCCGCCTGGCGCCGGGGGCCGGGTCACCGGCAAACGCCGAGCTCAGCTTCGGCGTTTGCGCGTGGCGGCCAATCAATCCTGGAACGGATCGCGCACCAGGATGGTATCTTCGCGCTCAGGGCTCGTCGAAAGCATCGCCACCGGGCATTCGATCAGCTCCTCGATGGCCTTCACGTATTTCACGGCCTGCGCCGGCAAGCTGCTCCAGCTCCTGGCTCCGCGTGTGGATTGCGTCCAGCCCTCAAATGTCTGGTAGATCGGCTTGACGCGCGCCTGCGCGTTTTGTCCGCCCGGCAGGCTGTCGATACGCTGGCCGTCGAGCTCATAGGCCACAGACACATTGATCTCGGCAAATCCGTCCAGCACGTCGAGTTTGGTCAGTGCGATGCCGTCGAGGCCCGACACGCGCGCCACCTGCCGGACCAGGCAGGCATCGAACCAGCCGCAGCGGCGCTTGCGTCCCGTGACGACGCCGAACTCCTGTCCGCGCTGGCCGAGCCGTTCACCGATCTCGTCGGTGAGTTCGGTCGGGAACGGACCCGAGCCGACCCGCGTGGTGTAGGCTTTGGCGAGGCCGAGCACATAGCCGATGGCGCCGGGTCCCATGCCCGAGCCGGTGGCCGCCTGTGCGGCGACCGTGTTGGAGGAGGTGACGAACGGATAGGTGCCATGATCAACGTCGAGCAGCGCACCCTGCGCGCCTTCGAACAGGATGCGCTTGCCCGCGCGGCGTTCGCGATCGAGCAGCGACCAGACCACGTCCACGTGCGGCAGAATTTTCGGTGCGATCTCGGCAAGCTCGCGGATCAGAGCATCCTTGCTGATCTCGACCTGGCCTAGGCCCCGCCGCAACGCATTGTGGTGCACCAGCAGGCGGTCGATCTTCGGCCCCAAAGTGTTGAGGTTTTTCAGATCCTGCGCGCGGATGGCACGCCGCCCGACCTTGTCCTCGTAGGCGGGACCGATGCCGCGCCCGGTGGTGCCAATGCGTCCCTCGCCGGCGGCCGCTTCTCGCAGCTGATCGAGCTCGCGATGCAGCGGCAGGATCAAGGTGGCGTTTTCGGCAATGCGCAGGTTAGCAACGCTGACCACAATGCCCTGCTGCTTCAGACGCGCGATCTCATCGCACAGGGCCCAGGGATCGATCACCACGCCGTTGCCGATGACGCCGAGTTTGCCGCTGCGCACGACGCTCGATGGCAGCAAGGACAGCTTGAAGGTCTGCTCGCCGATCACCAGCGTGTGCCCGGCGTTGTGCCCACCCTGGAAGCGCACGACGATGTCGGCGCGTTCCGATAGCCAATCGACAATCTTACCCTTGCCTTCGTCCCCCCACTGGGCGCCGATCACCACGACATTCGCCATTGCCGGCAGCCTCCGAGCTCGCGCCAGCGCAGTCCACGCCACCTGGCGGCTGGCGAGATATACCGCTCCGCGACCGCGCGCGGAAGAAAGGGATTGGCGCAAAAGCACGCGCGCGCCGAAAAGGCGCGGCGAATCGGCAGTTCAATTGCTGTAAATGACGCGTTTGGCCGCCGGCCAGGTCACACGATAGCCGAAGTCCACCACCCGCTCCTCGTCGGGCTCGAGTTTCATCTCCCACGCCAGCACGCCCCGCTTGTCGTCGAGGTCGCGCTTGCTCGGCGCCGTTTTGCCGATCAGTTCGATCTTGATATCGGCGTTCTGCGCCACGGGGATCTGGTCGATCACCGCCACAGGTATCGACCGCTCGTGCAGGTTCTTGAGGGTGATGCGAAAGTTGCGCACATCCGTCTTGGAGGTCGAAATGATGCCCGTCTCGCTGCGCTTCTCCTCGGCGATGGCGTGGCGCACGCGCACGTTGTCGTCGGCGCCGAAACCTAGCTCGTGCTCCTCACCCGGCGCCAGCAGCGGCAGCTTGCCATTGCCGACGAAGGTCCCGTCGCGGAACAAGGCAACCTGACCGGGGAGATTTGGCGTGCCGCGCGCCATCGTTACCTTGGCATAAAGGTAGGCCTTCTGGTCGCGCTTGGGCACGGTGCGCACCATGAGGGCCGGATCGAGCGCCACCTCGTCGATCTGTACGCGCTTGAGCTCGCCGGTCGGCGGCACGCTGACCCGGCCGGGAATTGCATAGATGGCTTGAAAGGCCTGGGCCTCGACCGAACTGCGCACCTCTTCGGCCGCCACCGGCGCGACGCTCTGCGGCACCGCCTTGTCCAGGCGCTCTTCATCGAGCGGGCCGCTGCGGCCCATGGCCTCGCGCTGCGCCGCCGAGCGAACGACACCGCCCGCCGGAGCCGCGGTCGGGCGCGGCGGCGGCGCCTCGGGCTCATAGTCTATCGTCATGGGGTTGAGCTCCGGCGCAGCGGTGCCGGCGCCGGGCCGCGTCGTCGACAGCGACAGGCCAACATTGTCCCAGCTCTCGCCGCTCTTTTGTTGAATGCTGGCCCGGCGCACAAGTTGCAGCTTGGGTGCCTGCGCCTTGGTGCCCGTGGCCAGGCGCGCCTCGTAGTGGGGTGTCCAGGAAGCGCTGCTAATCTGATAGCGCATGCTGATGTCCGCATCGAGCGCCCGATCGGCGTTAACAAATAGCTTGAGTTCGGTGCGCTCGTCCTGTGTCGGCGCGAGGGAGGCAAGCTTGCCCTCCAGATCCTTGATTTGACGATCGACTTCGCGAACCTTGATCTGCGTGTCGAGGATGGTCTTTTGCGCTTCGCCGCTGCGTTGACCGATCAGGTGAAAGAGCTGAGCCCAATCGGGCTCGGCCGCGACCGCGGCGTTGGCCGCCGACGGGCGCAACGGCAGTTGGGCCAAATTGTTGACCAGCGTCCTTTGCGCCTCGGCCGCCTTGCTGAGGCTCTCAAGCGCGCTGCGCTCGTCGCGCAGTTTTTCGCTGGCATCCTCGAGGCGTTTGCGCTCGCTGCTGGCGATCGCGCTGTCGCTGCGCGGCACAAACAGGCGGCGGCTGTCGACCGAGCCAATCTCGAGCCTGCCGGTAGCCTTGCCCTCGACCCGGATCGAGCTTGCAATCGCCCGCGCCGGCAGATCGGCAAAAACAATGACATGATCGCCCGCGTCTAGCTTGACCTTGCCCAGCCGCGTCACCTCGGCGCCCGACGGAAAGACCGTGACCGAGGCAACATGCGAGCTGCCCGCGACCTCGGCGGCTTCGGCGGCGCAGGCTGAAAGAAGCAAGGCGACAAGTGCGGCCCGCAACAGCATGGCGTCTCTCCCGCTCGCGGCGCACGCCAGCTTGGCGTGCGCCATAAGGGGGCAGGTCTAGCAAGGCGGCAAGTGGCAAATATGACAGAAATGGCGCAGACGGATGGCATCCAAGGCAAGCTGCGGGCGCAGCCAACGCCGGCATCCGCACCGTCAACAAGGCATCAGAAGACCAACGGGTTCACTCGCACGACCTGCGGTAGAGCGCGGATCTTTTCCAGGATCTCGGCGCTGACCGGCTCATCGACCGCCACCATGCAGATCGCATCACCGCCGGGCTTGTCGCGTCCGAGGTTGAGCGTGGCGATGTTGAGCCCCGCCTCGCCCATCAGCATGCCGAACTTGCCGATGAAGCCCGGTTTGTCGAAATTGCGGATGAACAGCATGCGCGGCGCCAGCGCGAACTCCATGTCGATATTGCGCACCTGAATGATGCGCGGCCGACCGTCGGCGAATACCGTGCCGGCAACCGAGCGATCGTACTCATCGGTGCGGACGGTCAGCCGGATATAGCTCTCGAAAGCGCCGTCCTGACCACGCGATACTTCCTCGAGGCGCATCCCGCGCTCTTTGGCGCTGATCCCGGCCGACACCATGTTGACGTCCGACAACAATGGCCGCAGCACACCGGCCAGTGCCGCGGCCGTGAGGGGCTTGGTGTTCAGGGTTGCAACTTCACCCGAGTACTCCAGGCGAATGCCTTTGATACTGGTCTCGGTGAGCTGGCCTGCAAACAGGCCAAGCTGTTCGGAGAGCTTGACCCACGGGCGCAAGCGTGGCGCTTCCTCGGCGGTGATATTGGGAAAGTTGACCGCGTTAGAGATCGCACCCTTGAGCAGGTAGTCTGACATCTGTTCGGCGATCTGCAGAGCGACATTTTCCTGGGCTTCGCCGGTGGCGGCGCCCAGATGCGGCGTGCAGATCACGTTCGGCAAGCCGAACAGCGGACTGTCGTTGGCGGGTTCAACCTCGAACACGTCGAAGGCCGCGCCGGCCACCTCTCCCGATTTGATTGCCTCCGCCAGAGCCCGCTCGTCGACAAGACCACCGCGGGCGCAATTGATGATGCGCACGCCTTTCTTGGTCTTACGCAGTTGCACCGCATCGATGATATTGCGGGTCTTGTCGGTGAGCGGCGCGTGCAGGGTAATAAAATCGGCTCGCCGCAGGAGTTCCTCGAGTTCGACCTTCTCCACGCCGAGCGCGATGGCGCGCTCGCCCGACAGAAAAGGATCAAACGCCACCACTTTCATGCGCAGCCCGAGAGCGCGATCCGCCACGATCGAGCCGATGTTTCCGCAGCCGATGACGCCCAGCGTCTTGGCGAATAGCTCCACGCCCAAGAACTTGGATTTTTCCCACTTGCCGGCCTGGGTCGAACGATCGGCATCGGGAATTTGTCGTGCCAGCGCCATCATCAGCGAGATGGCGTGCTCGGCCGTGGTGATCGAATTGCCGAACGGGGTATTCATGACAATGATACCCTTGGCGGTGGCGGCCTTCACATCGATGTTGTCGACACCGATGCCGGCGCGGCCGATGACCTTGAGATTGCTGGCCGCAGCGATGATCTTCTCCGTCGCCTTGGTGGCCGAGCGCACCGCCAGGCCGTCGTAAGCGGCGATGATTTTTTCCAACTCCTCCTTGGCAACAGCAACCTTCACATCGGTGTCGATGCCGCGCTCCTTGAAGATGGCGACGGCGGCGGGGGATAACTGATCGGCAATCAGAACGCGGGGCATGGGGGATCGTCCTTTGTGATGTCATCCCGCCCAAGTTTCGGCGACCAGGAGACAGGCCACCAGAAGCGTTCCCGCCGACGCGGGAATGGCGGGCAGCAGGCCCTTACGCCGCCTTGGCGAGTGAGCCTTTAACCTCGGCGAAGGCCCATTCGAGCCACGGCGTCAGCGCCTCGACGTCCGCCGTCTCCACCGTCGAGCCGCACCAGATGCGCAAGTGCGGCGGTGCATCGCGGTGACCCGCCACATCGAAAGCCGCCTTCTCCCTCGCCAGCAGCGCCTCCATCTCCTTGACGAGGGCGCGCTGTCGCTCCTCGGGCAGCCGGATAACCACCGGATCGACGATCTTGAGACAAATCGAAGTGTTGGAGCGCGTGGCTATATCAACCGCCAGGTTTTCAACCCAGCTGGTCCGCGCGGCCCAGTCCGTCAGCACCCGAGCGTTGGCATCGGCCCGCGCCATCAGGGCCGGCAGCCCACCGATCTGCTCCGCCCAGGCCAGCGCATCGAGATAATCCTCGACGCACAACATGGACGGCGTGTTGAGGGTTTCGCCGGCGAAAACGCCGCTGATCAGCTTGCCGTCCTTGGTGAGGCGAAACACTTTGGGTAGCGGCCAGGGCGGCGTGTAGCTTTCGAGCCGCTCTACCGCGCGTGGCGAGAGGATCAACATGCCATGCGCGGCCTCGCCACCGAGGGCTTTTTGCCAGGAGAAAGTGACGATGTCGGTTTTGCCGAAGTCGATCGGCTGGGCGAAGATCGCCGAAGTGGCATCCGCAAAGACCAGTCCCGTGCGGTCGGCTGCGATCCAGTCGGCGTTGGGCACCCGCACCCCCGACGTCGTGCCGTTCCAGGTAAAGAGCACATCGCGGCTGAAATCGACTTGGCCGAGATCGGGCAGCCGGCCGTATTCAGCTTTCAAGACGCGCACATCCGAGAGCTTGAGCTGCCTGGTGACGTCGCTCACCCACCCTTCGCCAAAGCTCTCCCAGGTCAGGGCATCGACGCCGCGCGCCCCCAGCATGCCCCACATGGCCATCTCGAAGGCCCCCGTGTCTGAGGCGGGCACGATGGCGCACAAATAGTTGGGCGGCAGGCCCAAGATCGCCTTGGTCTTGTCGATGGCGAGCTTGAGACGGGCTTTGCCGTCCTTGGCGCGATGCGAGCGGCCGAGGCAGGCGTTTTCGAGGGCTTTCAGGGACCAGCCTGGGCGCTTGGCGCAGGGACCGGAGGAGAAGTGGGGATTGACCGGCCGCCGAGCCGGTTTGGTCACAGTCGTCATCTGCCTACCCTTCCAGATAGATGCCCCTCGGTGGGGAGGGGTGGCCCGCGGCGGACATGACGAAAAACCAGCAGAAAGTCAAGAAACCGGCGGCAATTTTTGCTTGTGCTGGCGGCTCCATGTCGGCTCTGCACCCGCGTGCGCAAATCGGGCGCGGCAGGCTGCCCGCGAGCGCACAGATTTCGTCCCGTTCGCCCGTTTCCTCAGGACTTTTTCCGTTGCCACTTCCATTGCAACCGGCAGACGCCGCCTGACCAGCAAGCCGCCTGTGCCGGCTTTATCATCGATCGGGATCGATACGGCCAAGGAGCCCTCCCGTCCTGGCGTTTTGACAGGAAAGGGAAGCGTTCGCCGCCAAGGGCGCTGCCCCGCACGCCCGATCAGCGCCCGCGAAAGAGGCGAAACCAGAGTAAAGACGGAGTATGCTCATCGCCGGGAGCGGGAAAGCGCGACGACGGGACGACAACATCTACCGGAGAACACCATGAACACGATGGCGTTGGTTCTATGGTCCGCCCTGATGGCGGTATTCGGCTTGGTCACTGCCAACGTTGCCCAAGCAAGCGAGCTTAAGGTGCTGACCTCGGTCGCGCTCACGTCCGTGCTCGACGAACTTGCGCCCGTGTTCGAGAAGACAACCGGAACGAAGCTCAAGATCGATTACAACCTGATCGCTGCGCAGCGAAAGCGCATCCTCGAAGGCGAGAGCGCCGACGTGATCATCCTGTCGCGCGGCGCGATGCAGGAACTGCAAAAGCTGGACAAGTTCGCGGCAAGCGATCTGGTGGACGTGGCGGGGACCCCCGTTTCGGTGGCGGCGCGCGCCGGCGTACCCAAGCCCGACATCAGCACGGTCGACGCCCTCAAGCAGACGCTCCTTAGCGCTCGATCCATCGTCTATGCGGATCCCGCAAAAGGTGGCGCCAGCGGTGTCTATTTCGCACGCGTCCTCGATCGTCTCGGCATTGCCGAACAGATGCAGGCGAAGACGATCTTGGTGCCGGGCGCCCAAGCCGCCGAGGTGGTCGCGAGGGGAGAGGCCGAACTTGGTGTCGCCCAGGGCTCCGAAATCGTCCCCGTCGCAGGCGCACAACTCGTCGGACCGCTCCCGGGAGAATTCGCCAGCATGACCGTTTTTACCGCCGGTATCGGTGCCGGCAGCACCTTGCGCGCCCCCGCAAGTGAGCTCATCACATTCCTGAAAGGCCCGGAGGCTGCGGCGCGCTTCAAGGCCAAGGGCTTCGAGCCAGGATAAAACTTGCAGGCAAGATCTGCCCGCGCCGTTGCCGGTTATGGCTTTGCCGGCGCCTGAGCGCGGGCGCTTGGCCGGCAATGGATGGCCGTTGCGTTGCGGGGTTCGTCAGGTTTGCGACCGGTTCCCAATGCAGACCTTGCCAAACCTCATGGCCGGCCGGCTGGAAAGCGTTTCGTCCACGCATCGCGCGTGACCCCAAAACGCAACACCGGTAATCCAACAGGGGACAGCGGTGCCTGGGGGCTGGGGAACGGCGGGGATCACCAGGTCCGGCTTTGCTCGGTCTGGCCCAGCACCTCGGTGAGCCTGCGCCGCGCCGCTTGCGTCGTGCCCGCCGGCAGGGCATCCGTTGCAAAGAAGCGCTGCTCGCGAATTTCCCGATTGGGTATTGGCACCCGTGTCTGCTGCCAGCTGCGCACGATGAACAGGGCGATATGATCACCTGGAAAGGTCGCGAAATTGGCGTAAATGCCGAACAGTTGCGCCGGCCCATTGAGCGTAATGCCGGCCTCCTCCGTGAGTTCGCGCGCCACGGCGTCGTGCACCGATTCACCCTTTTCCACCCCCCCGCCCGGGAAGTGCCAACCGGGCTGGTAGCCATGCCGCACCAGCAACACCCGTCCGCCGGCGTCGAACACGACGGCTTGCGCGCCCATCGTCAGCGCACGCCGCAAGCGCCAGTAGCGCTGCAGGGCCTTAATCATAACGACATTGCTGACCATCGCCGTCGCCGCGCCTCAGTCATCGCAGTTGCGGCCTTCCTCTTCGACCGGGCCGGCTGATTTGGCAAGGCTTGCAGAACGAGCTACCAATCCGCAACACCGATGACCATGGCGCTCACCATCGCCCACCTCTCCGACGTGCACCTTGGCCCGATCCGAGGTTTTACGCCACGCTATTGGAACCCGAAGCGCCTGACCGGTTATTGGAATTGGCGGAGCCGGCGCCGCTCTCACTATCAGCGCAGCGTCACCGATCGCCTGGTGGCCGACCTGCAAGCGCAGGCACCGGATCACATCGTGGTGACGGGCGATCTCGCCAACATCGGTCTGCCGCAGGAGCACGCCGACGCGCTCACTTGGCTCGCCTCCTTGGGACCCCCTGATCGCGTCAGCGTCATTCCCGGCAATCATGACATTTATGCGCGGCAGCGCCAGTCCAGTACGCGGCTATGGACGGCCTATATGGCCTCCAACGCGGGTGGCAAGCTGCATCTGAGCACCACACCCGGTGGCCCGGCGGCCGCATTCCCGTTCGTCCGCCTGTTGCACGACGTCGCCCTGATCGGCCTCAACTCGGCCGTTCCCACACCACCGTTGATCGCATCGGGCCAGCTCGGCAAGGCCCAATTGCAAGAGCTTGCGCACGTGCTCGACAGCACGCGTCGCGCCGGGCTTTTTCGGCTGCTGCTCATTCATCATCCGCCGCTGCCGGGCCAGGCCTCGCCGACGCGTGGGCTCAAGGATGCGGCGGCGCTGCAAAGCGTGCTGCATGCGCACGGCGCCGAGCTCGTCGCCCATGGCCACAACCATCGCAACACGCTTTTGCTGCAGCCGTCATCCTCGGGGGCGCCAATCCCGATCGTGGGCGTAGCGTCTGCCTCCCAGGCCGTGCACCACAAGCACGAGCCGCTGGCCCGCTACAATCTTTATCGCATCGAAGGACCGCCCTGGCGCGTCGAGCTCTTGGGCCGAGCTCTCTGCGCTCCCGACGGCGCTATCGGCGAAATCGAGCGCCGCCAGCTGATCGACGCATAAGCAAACGTCATGTCTGACCTGAGAAAGATTTGAGCAATTGCACGGGATTTTGTTTGGGTCCGCTCAGCACCAGCCTGTAGTGTGCGCCGCCGAACAGCACAGGACCGGGACAATGCAAAAGCAGGTTTCGCCCGTCATCGCCACGCGCCAACCCTTGTGGCTCGTCATCCTCGCGGCGGGAATGATTTGCGGGATCGCCATGGGGCTGCGCCAGGTGATGGGCCTTTACCTGCCGCCCATGACGCTTGAGCTTGGCATCGGCCGTGAGCCGTTCTCGACCGCCATGGCGATCGCCAATCTGACCTGGGGCCTCGGCGCGGTGGGGGCCGGCATGGTGGCGGATCGCTACGGCGCCGGACGCGTGGTCGTGTCCGGTGTGCTTGCGACCATGGCGGGGATGTACGTCATGTACGTGGCCCAGAGCGGGCTCGACCTCATGCTCAGCGGCATCCTGCTCGGCATCGGCGTCAGCGGCACCGGTATTACCTCGCTGGTTGGCGCCGTCGGCCGCGCGGCGCCGCCCGACAAGCGCACCAGCGCCATCGCCAGCCTCGGCATGGCCGGCGGCATCGGCGGCTTTGTGGCCTTCCCCTACACCCACCTGTTGATGGACGTTGCCGGTTGGAAGACGAGCCTCCTGCTGCTGCTGATCACGACCAGCATCATGCTGCCTCTGGCCTGGCCACTCAGCGGCAGACCGGCAGCGGGGGCCGGCATTGTCGACCAGCAGACCTTGGGCGGCGCCATCCGCGAGGCCTGTACGCATCCCAGTTATCTGCTGCTGGTGGCGGGCTTTTTTGTCTGCGGCTTTCACGTCGCCTTCTACGGCGTGCATTTGCCCGCGTTCGTGGCCGACAAGGGCCTCGACAGCAGCGTCGCCGTCATAGCCTTGACCACGGTTGGCGTTGGCAACCTCGTCGGCACCTACATTGCCGGCCAGTCCGGGCGTTTCATTGAGAAGCGGCGCGGTTTGAGCCTGATCTATTTCGGCCGCTGCTTCATCTTTCTCGGGCTGTTGTTCCTGCCCATCACTCCGCTGACGGTGATTGTGCTGAGCGCGCTGCTCGGCCTGTTCTGGCTGTCCACGGTGCCGCTCACCTCGAGCCTGGTCGCTACCTTTTTCGGCACACGCTGGATGTCGATGCTGTTCGGCGTCGTCTTCCTATCGCACCAGCTGGGCTCCTTCAGCGGTCTGTGGCTCGCCGGCACCCTTTACGATCACACCAAGTCTTACGATATGATGTGGTGGATCTCGATTGCCTTGGGCCTGTTCGCCGCCGCCGTGCACTGGCCGATCCAGGAGCGCCCCGTGGCCCGGCTGGCGGTCGTCCCCGCCGCCGCATAGGAGAAAAGGTGGTATAGGAGAAGAATGGCACCACAGCGCCAAATTGCCGAGAGCCAGCTCATTGCGCGCCCGATCGCCGAGGACCGCGACGGCAGCGGGCGCATGCCGACTGGGCTGCGCGCGTTGCTGGTGGGGGTGCTGGCGGCCGTGCTGGCCGGTGCGGCCTACTTGATCGCAGTGCGCGGGGAAGCCTTGCTCCTCGATCTGGCGGCCTTCTCACAGCGCATTTTCTGCTTTTAGCGGAACTTTTTGCCTCTCGCGGCGATCGCAATGATGCTCGCCCCTAAGCGAGCGGGCGCGAGCAGCCGGCTTTGGCACTGGGGATCGAGGATCGGGCGGGCGATGCAGCGAGCCTTTTGCAAATCTGCTGTCCTCATTTGCGGCAGCCTTGTGCTGAGCACGGTCGCAGCGATCGCCCAGGAGCTCAAAACCTACCGCAAGCAGGGCAGCTATGCGGACGTGAAGTTCGAACTCAGCGATGCCATCATCAGACGCGGGCTTGCCGTCGATTACACCGGACACATCAACAAGATGCTGGAGCGCACCGGCGCCGACGTCGGATCGAGCAAACACGTCTACGCAAACGCCGAGTTCTTGATGTTTTGCTCGGCCAAACTCTCCCGCGCCATGATTGAGGCTGACCCGGCCAATGTCGGCTATTGCCCCTATGTGGTGTTTCTTTATGAGGCCGCCGATAAGCCCGGCGAAATTGTCGTGGGCTACCGGCCTCCCCAGCCCACGGGCGCGGCAGCATCGCAAAAGGCTCTGGCCGCCGTCGACGCGCTGCTCGACGGCATCGTCAAGGACGCCGTGAAGTAGACGAGCGCCAAGAGCGTTGCCGTTCCGCCAGTGCGCAAGCGCAAAGCATCTTCCGTCCACGTAAGCAATTGACAGCGGCCCTTGCGCATTGCTTCGATCCGGTCCGCGTGACGGTCTCGTTGCGGTCCCAGTTGGGCCGCGGCGGTGAAAAGGGAACGCGGTGCGAGGTTCATCGATCTCAAAGTCCGCGGCTGCCCCCGCAACTGTAGGCGGCGAGCGTCGCTCCCGAGTGCCACTGCCGAGCAATCGGCGGGAAGGCGGGAGTGATGCGCATGGAGCCGCAAGCCAGGAGACCTGCCGGCACGAGTCGCCCATCACCGGCGCGGGGCGCGTCGGCGAACGGATCACCGTAGTGGCGACGACTCTGTAATCGAGTTGAGGGTCGTGCCAGGTGATGTGCGTAAGGGCCAATCCTAATCAGCGATGCTCTAGCGAACGAGCGCCTCAGGCCAAGGGGCGCTGCGGCTGTCCGTGTTGCCGGTGGTTTGGATCGTCGAAACTGCGCCGCACCCTCCGCTCCTCATGTTCGGAGAGGCGTCATGCGTCCGTCGTCGGTGAATTTTCCCTTGCTCGGGCTCGCTGCCCTCATCGCCCTTCCTCCCCAGCGCCTCCGCACAAACGGTGCAACTTCCTGCCATCACGGTGCAGGGCGCCACCTTGAGAAGCGCGGCCCGTGGCCGCGTCCGCCGCGGCTGCACCTGGCCCGACCGAGGCGGCCGCCAAGCGAAGCACAGGCAGGAGATACGTCCGGCATCCCGCTCGAGAACATTGGCAATGCCGTCACCGTCATTACCGGCGAGGAGCTGCGCCCCCAGCAGGTGCGAGTGCGTCGCCGATGCCCTGCGCGGGCTGCCGGGGTCGCCGTCAACCGCCGGGCGGCGTGGGCAGTTTCACCCAGGTTCGCATTCGCGGCGCGGAGGGCAATCATACACTGGTGCTCATCGATGGCATCGAGGCACAATACCACCCGATGGCGAGTTCGACTTCTCCAACTTGCTCGGCAGAAGACATCGAGCGCATTGAGGTGATCCGCGGCCCCAGAGCAGCCTGCACGGCTCCAACGCCGTGGGCGGCGTCGTCAACATCATCACCGACGCGGCAAGGGACCAATTACCGCGACGGTTCCTTGCAGCTCGAGAGCGGCGCGTTCGCCACCGATGATATCGTGGCGCGCTTGTCCGGCGGCAACGATCGGGCCTGACCTGTCGCTCAGCGCGCAACGGCGCCGCACCGACGGCTTCAATATCGCTCCATCGGCGATGAAAAGGATCCGTAGCGCAATCTGACCCTCGCTTTGCGCGGCTGGCGTGAAACTGATGGAGAACATGGCCCTCGACTTCGCGCTGCGCAACATGGAAAAGCGCGCCGATCGCGACTGGGTTCGAGTGACTTCAGTGCCCGGCCCGGCTCATTGCGCAGGCCATCGACGATCGCTCGACGCTGGCCAACCGACATCTTCCTCGCCGGCGCCAATCTCAAGTGGGACATGCTTGAGCGGCGCTCTCACATGAGTTCCGCGCCAACCACAATGGCACCACCACCCAGGACAGAGACCAGCGGCATGTTTGTCTCCAAAGCAAGAACATCAGCATGACCGACACGTTCGCCTATCTGGCACCTATCGCTTCGCCACCCCGGCGATCTGGCGCCAAGCACAGCTTTCTGCGCTCAGTTGAACGGCAGGACGAGCAATTCACGCCCGGGACCAGCCACGTCCGGACCGTTCGGGCCCGACGGGACGAACGCGAGCGCGGCCAGCTCCTACGCATCGGCGAGTGGCGCGGCGGGTTTGCCGATCGCTTGTATTTGACCGCCGGCATGCGCCACGACGATAACGAGGAGTTCCGCGACTACCACGACCTGGCGAGCTGGCGGCCTCCTTGCCGCTTTCCGAAATTGGGCATGCGGCCGCACGCCAGCGTCGGCACGGCCGTGGCCTGCCGGGCATGTTCGAGCAGTTCGGCATCGATTCGGGTTTTTCGCTCCCAATCCCAATCTGAAACCCGAAAATAGCTTCGGCTGGGATGCGGGTATCGAGTTCACCCTCGTCGGGGGCCGCACATCCCTCGATGTCACCTATTTCCACGCCAACTTGACCGACAAGATCGTTGGTTTCGTCGCCATCCCTCGCAACCTGGACGGTGTACCGCGAACGACGCGGCGTCGGAAGGCTGGAAATTCCGCCCGCAAGCTCGTGCCCTGGATCTGAGTTGGGGTGCCGGCTACACTTTTCTCAACGCCCCCGACCCCGACGGCAGGAGGAAATGCGTCGGCCCCGCACTCGCCCGCACGTGCGGACCTTACTACCTTTCGCTGATGGCCGCGGCACGTCCAATGTCGCGGTCATCTACAACGGCGACGTGAAGGACCGGATTTTGGTACCTTTCCCGCCACAGTAGTACGCTGGACGACTATTGGCTCCGTCAACGCCGCTGCCTCCTATAAACTGCAGCCGGGCGTCGAGCTCTTCGCACGGGTAGAGAATCTGCTCGATGAGAAGTATCAAGAGGTCTTTGGCTTCGAGGCTGCTCCGATCGCAGCCTTTGCCGGCGTCAAGCTGACGCTCGGAGGACCAGATGGGCTTGGTGGTAAAGTTGGGCCAAATAGATGCGACGGCGGCGCGACGGAAAGACGATTGCGGGGCGGCTGGCGGCGCGCGTCCACAAGGCTGTGCGGGCGCCTCTTAGCCTTGGCCTTTGCTGCGTCTCTCCTTGGACTTGGACCGACAGCCGAGCTGGCGCACGCCGAGCCCCCGCGCCGCATGTTTCCTCGATTTATGCACGGACCAGCTCTTGCTCGAGCTGGCGCCGCGCGCGCGTATCGCTGCGGTCACCCACCTTGCAAGTGACGCCTCCGTCTCCGCCATCCCCGAAAAGGCCAAGGGCATCCCCATCACGCACGGGGACGCCGAGGACGTCCTCAATTACGACCCTGACCTGGTATTGGCGGGACCATTTGGCGTCTCCTCCACGGTCGCCCTCCTACGCCGGCTCAATCGCAACGTCGTCATCGTGCCACTGCCGCAGGATCTTGCCGGCGTGCGCGCGTCGATCCTTGCCGTCGCCGTCGCCATTGGTGAGGTCGCAGGCGGGGAGGCGATGCTGCAAGCGTTCGATAAGCGCCTGGCCACTCTGCGCCGCCCTCTCGACGGCGCATCCCCGACCGCCCTCGTCTACCAGGTCAGTGGCGTAGTGTCTGCCAGCGGCAGTCTCGCGGATGCCACGCTCGCCGCCGCCGGGTTCCGCAACCTCGCGCGCGACTACCCATTGACCCGCAATGGACAGCTGCCGCTCGAGTTGCTGGTGGCCCAGCCTCCCGATCTCCTCATCCTTTCGAGCGCGAGCAACGCCTACCGAACGCCTGCCGCCGACAATCTTCGCCACCCCGCGCTGGGCGAATTGCGCCGGACACACGCCTCCCTCGAACTGCCGTGGCAGCTCTGGTTGTGTGGCACGCCGCATGTCGCCGACGCCATCGAGAAGCTCACGGCCGCGCGCGACCGCCTCAAGGCGACACCGCGATGACCGAGCCGGTCGCTGCCAACACGCCAGGGCGCCTGCTCGCCGCTTTGGCGGGCCTCGCCCTCCTGGTGTTCGTCCTTTCGCTCGCCATCGGCCCCTCCGGCTTCGGTTTCGGACCAGGCGGCGAGGCGGGCTCGCTCATCTTTTGGGAGATCCGCCTGCCGCGCGCACTGTTGGGCGCGCTCGTTGGCGCAACGCTCGGCCTCGCCGGCGCCGCCCTGCAGGGCTATCTGCGCAACCCCCTTGCCGAGCCCAGCCTGATTGGCGTCTCCGGCGGCGCCGCGCTCGGCGCCGTGCTCGCCATTCATCTCGGCATCGCCCAGACACTGGTGCTGGCGCTGCCGGTCGGCGGACTATTGGGTGCCGCACTCGCCATGCTCGCCGTCGTGGCGCTCGCCGGCATCCACGGCGGGCCCATCACGCTGATCCTTGCCGGCCTCGCCGTCTCCGCCACCGCCACCGCCCTCATTTCGCTCGCCCTCAACCTGTCGCAGAACCCCTTCGCCTCCATCGAGATGGTCTACTGGATGATGGGCTCGCTCGCCGATCGCAGCCTGACACAGGTGTGGCTCAGCGGACCCCTGATGCTCGTCGGCATTGGCCTTTTGCTGTTCGTTGGCCGAGCGCTCGATGCCCTCACGTTGGGCGAGGATGCCGCCCTCAGCCTCGGCATCGATGCCCGTCGCACGCGGCTTGCAATCGTGGCCGGCACCGCGCTCAGCGTCGGCGCGGCAACCGCCGTCACCGGCATCATCGGCTTTGTTGGTTTGCTGGTGCCGCACGCGCTGCGCCCATTGACCGGCCATCGACCCGGCCTCTTGCTGCCAGCAAGCCTGTTTGGCGGAGCCATCCTGGTGCTCTGCGCCGACATCGTCCTGCGTCTGATCCAGCCGTGGGCCGACCTGCGCATCGGCGTGCTGACCGCCCTCTTCGGCGCGCCATTTTTCATCTGGCTGGTGCTTAAGACCCGCAGCGAGCTGGCGCCATGAAGCTGGAGGCAAGCGGCCTGCGGGTGCAGTTGAAGGGACGCGAGGTTCTCAGGGGTGTCGACCTCGCGGCGGAGCCCGGCGAGCTGACCGCGGTGCTCGGGGCCAACGGCGCGGGCAAGACCACCCTGCTCAGGGTCTTGGCCGGCCTCATTGCCCCGGCCGCCGGTGAGGCCTGGCTCGCTGGACGTGCGCTTGGCAGCTGGTCGCGCGCGGACCTGGCGCGCAGCCTCGCCTACCTGCCGCAAGAGCGCACCGTGCACTGGGCGCTCACGGCGCGCAACGTCGTCGCCCTCGGCCGCCTGCCGCATCAGCCGATGGGCCAACGCGAGACCAGCGCGGATCGCTCAGCTATCGCCGAAGCGATCGCCGCCATGGACATTGCGCCGCTGGCCGGCCGTCCGGTCTTGCAAATGTCGGGTGGCGAAAAGGCACGCGTGCTGCTGGCGCGTGCCCTGGCGCAGCAGCCACGGGTGCTCATTGCCGACGAGCCGGCCGCCGGCCTCGATCCCGCTCACCAGCTGGCGCTGTTTCATCACCTTGCCGCCTTTGCAGGCAGCGGCCGCACCGTCCTTGTCGCCCTGCACGATTTGTCGCTTGCCGCGCGCTTTTGCCACAAGATTGTGCTCCTCGCCGCCGGTCGCGCCCTGGCTGCGGGGCCACCTGCCCAAGTGCTAACCGGCGCGCACCTCGCCGCCGCCTACGGCATCCGCGCCGAGTATCGCACAATTGATGGCATACCCGCTGTGCTGACACGGGACGTACTGCCATGATGCCGCCCCGGTTCGGCGGTTTTGAACCGGAGGTTTGCCATCGGCAGGGGGCGATCATTGCTGCGATTTTGGCGGCGGCAGCAGCGCATCAATCTGGCATTGGAAGGCGGCGGGGCGCACGGCGCCTTCAGCTGGGGGGTCCTCGATCGCCTCCTCGAGGAGCCGGGACTTGAGATCGGCTGGATCAGCGGCACCAGTGCCGGGGCGGTCAATGCCGTGGCGCTGGCGGCGGGCCTGGCCGAGGGGAATGGGGCAAACGCGCGCGCCAAGCTGCGCGCTGTGTGGGAAGCCGTCGCCAAGGCCGGCGTACCGGATCTGATGCGTTTTAATCCCTGGCTGGCCGGACTTTCACGTTCGCAGACGCTGGCCCAGGTCGCCTCGCTGTTCTCCCCCTACGACTTCAACCCGCTGGGCTTCGACCCGCTGCGCAAGGTGCTGGAGGCGCATGTCGATTTCGCGCTACTGCGCACAGCACCTGGGCCCGAGCTGCTGATCGCCGCCACCGATGTTGCGACCGGCCGGCCACGGCTGTTTCGCCGCCGGGAGCTGATCGTTGAGTGCGTGCTTGCCTCCGCCTGCCTGCCGACCCTGCACCACGCGGTCTCTGTCGACGGTCGCGCCTACTGGGATGGTGGCTTCACCGCCAATCCCGACCTGATCACGCTTGCCCGCGAGAGCCCCGTCGCCGATACCTTGATCGTCAAGCTCAACCCGATGATCGTGGAGAGCCTGCCCACCAGCGCGCGCGAGATCAGCGCCCGCATCAACCACATCACCTTCAATCAGCCGATGCTGCGCGACGTCGAGGTGATCGAGAGCATCCGCAGAAACACAACGCGCTGGCCGCGCCGGGGCCATGCGGGCGACCGGCGCCTGTCCCGGCACCGTTTTCATTTGATCGAGGCCGGTCGCGTCACCAGCGCCCTGTCGCCGGAAAGCAAGGTCAAACCCGACCTCGAGCTCCTCGTCCACCTGTGCGGCGCTGGCCGCGCCGAAACCGAGAAGTGGTTGGCCCGGCACCGCACGGCCATCGGGCGTGTCGGCAGCGTCGACCTCGCCGCGCATTTCCTGGCAGAGCGTCCCACGGCAGCGACGGCCCGCAGGCCGGCGCGAAGGCCACCCGAGGCGGCGGCGTGACGGCCAGGCGTGATAGGCAAGGCGTGATGGATCAGGGGTGATGGACCAGGAGGGGCTCGGTTCGGCTTGACCCTTGCCCGCCGGTCGGCCCACCATGCGCCGGCACCTGCGGTCTCAGGCAGCGAGAGCGCGGGATCGTCCCACGAGCCAAGGGAGCAGCAAGGGAGCCACAATGGCCGATCGTCTCAAAGGCAAGCTTGCCTTCTGCACAGCCTCCGCCGCCGGCATCGGCCGCGCCACGGCCATCGCCTTCGCGCGGGAGGGCGCCAGGGTCATTGCCAGCGACCTGAACGAGGCTGGCATGGCCGGCTTGGCGGAGGCCGGCGTGGCCGAATGCGTAAGGCTCGATGTCCGCGACCCGGCCGCGATCGAGGCGCAGGCCAAGCGCCTTGGCTCGGTCGACGTGCTCTTTAATGCGGCAGGCTTCGTGCACCACGGCTCCGTGCTCGCCGCCACCGATCAAGAGTGGGACTTCGCCTTCGAGCTCAATGTCAAATCCATGCATAGAACGATCAAGGCCTTCCTGCCGGGGATGCTGGCCAAAGGCAAAGGCTCGATCATCAACATCGCCTCCACGGTCGGTGCCGCCAAGGCTGCGCCGAACCGCTACATCTATGGTGCCAGCAAGGCCGCCGTGGTCGGCCTCAGCAAGGCCGTGGCCATCGATTTCATCGCCAAGGGCATCCGCTGCAATTGCATCTGCCCTGGCACCATTGAGACCCCCTCGCTCGACGAGCGCATCAGGGCCTTGGGGCAAGAGGTCGGCGGCGAGGCCAAGGCGCGCGCCATGTTCATTGCCCGCCAACCCATGGGCCGGTTGGGCACAGCCGAGGAGATGGCACACGTCGCCGTCTACCTCGCCTCCGACGAGTTAGCCTATATGACCGGCTCGTCTATCATCCCCGACGGGGGCTTCACACTATAGGGGGCCGGCCGATGCCACGCTTCGCCGCCAATCTCAACTTCCTGTTTACCGAGCTGCCGTTCCTCGACCGTTTCGAGGCCGCCGCCAAGGCCGGCTTCAAGGCGGTCGAATCAACGGACCTTTATGCGGCCGCCGCCACGGAGATTGCCGCGCGCTTAACCGGCAATGGTCTTGCACTCGCGCTCTTTAATGCCCCCGCCGGTGATGCCACCCAGGGGGAGCGAGGACTGGCGGCGCTGCCGGGACGCGAGGACGACTTCGCCACGCGCTTCGAAACCGCCTTACGGTATGCCGAGGCCACCGGCGGGCGTCGCATCCATGTGATGCCGGGCCTCGTGCAGCACGGCGCTCGGCGTGACGTGTATGTCGCCAACCTCAAGAAGGTCGCCAGGTTAGCCAGCGCGGCGGGGGCCTCGATTTTGATCGAGCCCATCAATCGCCGCGATATCCCAGGCTTCTTCCTCAACAAGACCTCGGAGGCACGAGCCATCATTTACGAGGTGGGCGAGCCCAACCTTGGTTTGCAATTCGACCTCTACCATCGCCAGGTCGAGGAGGGGGACGTGGCGATGGCGATCGACGAGTTTGCGCCGCTGACGCGCCACTACCAGATCGCCAGCCCGCCCGATCGCGGCGAGCCCGACGCGGGCGAGATGAACTATCGCTGGTTGTTCCAGAAGATCGACGCCAGCGGTTTTAACGGCTACGTCGGTTGCGAGTATCGGCCAAGAAACGGCACGCTGGAGGGGCTTAAATGGGCCGCGGCTTGCGGTGTGACGCTCGGCTAGCACAAAGGGATTGGCCATGAAAGTTTTGATCATCGGCGGCGCCGGCATGGTCGGCCGCAAGTTGGCCGAGCGCCTGGCAGGCGACGGGGAGCTCGCCGGCAAAGCGGTCTCCAGCCTGACCCTGTACGACGTCGTCCCGGCGCTGCCGCCGCCAGCTGCCAAGCTGCCGGTGAAGATCGCAACCGGCGACCTGCCCAGCCCCGGCGAGGCCGAGCGGCTCATGGCCGATCGGCCCGATATCATTTTCCACCTGGCTGCCATCGTCTCCGGCGAGGCCGAGCTCGATTTCGACAAAGGCTACCGCATCAACCTTGATGGCACACGGCTGCTGCTCGAGGCCATCCGCGCCGCGGGCAACAAGCCGCGCCTCGTCTTCACGAGCTCGATTGCCGTATTCGGCGCACCGTTTCCCGAGGCCATCGGCGATGACTTCTTCAATACGCCGCTCACCTCCTACGGCACGCAGAAGAACATTTGCGAGCTGTTGATTTCCGACTATACCCGCAAGGGCTTCCTCAATGGCCTCTCGATCCGCCTGCCGACGATTTGCGTCCGGCCCGGCAAACCCAATCAGGCGGCCTCCGGCTTCTTTTCCAATATCATGCGCGAGCCGCTGGCCGGCGCCGAGGCCGTGCTGCCGGTGTCGGAGAGCGTCAGGCATTGGCACGCCTCGCCGCGGGCCGCCGTCGGCTTTCTTGAGCACGCCGCCAGCCTCGACACGGACAAGGTCGGCCCCCGGCGGGCGCTCACCATGCCCGGCGTGTCGGTGACGGTCGGTGAGCAGATTGCCGCCTTGAAGAAAGTTGCGGGCGAGAAGGTCGCCGCCCGTATCCGCCGCCAGCCCGATCCGTTTATCGAAGGTGTGGTGGCGGGTTGGCCGCGCAATTTCGCCCCGCGCCGCGCCGTCGAGCTGGGCTTCAAGGCCGACGCCAGTTTCGAAGACATCATCCGCATCCATATCGAGGACGAGCTTGGCGGCCGCATCGCTTAGCGATCCGGTCGGTGTGACTGCCTGGCTACAGGCCGGCGGGGATCGGCCAGCCGATGTCGTGCCGTTGGCGATTCAAACACAAACTGCCTGTAGCCTGCAGCGGCGCCTCAATTTGGCAAGAGGATCCGACATGGCCAGGCCCATCGCAGTCACCGTCGCGGGAATATTGCTGTCGTTGACGTCCACCGCCGACGCCCAGGACCGGCGCGCCCCGCGCGGCCCGGAGACTGGCATCGTCGTCGCCGAGAGCTTCTATGGCCACGGCAGCATCTCGGCGCCGGTGCGCCGCAACAGCAAGGGCCGTCTCGAGGTGGGGCTGCGGGGCGGAACCTGGCTCGAGTGCGCCTTCAGTTGCAGCGACACCCTGCGACGGCAGACCGTCGACTTCTGGGAAAATCATGGCGGCCGCCCGGGCGACACCGGGGACGGGGTCGGCTACCTGCGCTTCCGCTTCTAGGCGCGGGCCTTCACACGCGCAGGCGATCTTTGCGCATTTCATAAAGCATCAGCGCGGTGGCCACCGCCAGGTTTAGGGAATCGAGCTTGCCGGCCATCGGGATTTTCACCAGCCGGGTCGCGGCGCCTGCCAGCTCACCAGACAGACCTGGGCCTTCGCTGCCCATCAGCAACAGCTGTGGCCCGCGGTAGCCAACCCGGCGGAAGTCCTGACGCGCCGTGAGCTGGGTGCCCACCACGTCGCCAGGCCAGCGGGCGCGCCAGGCCAGGAAGTCTTGCGCCTGCATGTGCACCACCGGGACATTGAAAATCGAGCCCATGCTGGCGCGCACGGCCTCGCGCGAGTAGGGGTCGCAACTTTGGCCGATGAGCACGACGCCGTTTCCCGCAACGGCATCGATGGTGCGGATGATGGTGCCGAGATTGCCGGGATCACGTGGGGCCTCCAGCGCCAGCCACACCGCATCGGCGGCAACCGCCGCGGCCTCCGGCGGGCCTGCCCACCGTTGCGAATAGACGCCAAGCATGCTCTGCGGATTGTCCTTGCCAGCAAGTTTGGCGAGCACGGCCGCTGACACCTCCAGGCATTCCGCGCCGGCACGCTCGGCCCAGGAGGCAAACTGGGTCGCGGCCGGCGGTTGTTCGCTACCCCTGAGAAATGCCAGCAGTTTTGGCACCCAGCCCGCCTCGCGCGCGGTCAGCAAAAGCGAGGTGCCTTCGGCGACGAACAGCCCCGTCTCGCGGCGCGCCTTGCGCATCTCGAGCGAACGGATCAGCTTCACCCGCTCGTTCTGCAGGCTGGTGATGGTGCGCGTGCCGGCGCGCGAGCCTTCACGACGCACTTGCATCGCTGGTCCAGCGGCTGAAATTGGCGGTGGGCAGCAGCCTGGCGGCTGCCTGCTCGACCAGGGCCAGCTCACCGCTGCCAATCACCCCGCCGCGCTTTTTGAGGCATTCGCGCATGAGCCCATCGGTGGCCAGCGCCGACGCCCTGATGGCGTAACTCGTCAACACCAGGGAAGCTGGGCCCCTTGCCAGCAAGGCTGCACAATCGCGCAACAAGGGAGCCAGATCAATGAACACGTCCCACACCTCGCCGGCCGGTCCACGTCCGAACTTGGGCGGATCCAGCAAAATGGCATGGTAGGTCTTGCCCCGCCGCAGCTCGCGCGCCACGAACTTGCGCGCGTCCTCGAGGATCCAGCGGATAGATGCGCCGGCAAGTCCCGATCGCAGCTGGTTCTCTTTGGCCCAGGCGATGGCGCGTTTGGAGGCATCAAGGTGGGTGACCTCGGCCCCAGCCTTGGCAGCAATCAGCGAGGCAACCCCCGTATAGGCAAATAGGTTGAGCACACGCATCGGTCTCTCCGCAACCTTGCCCAGCTCGCCCAACATCCATTGCCAAAGCGGCAGCTGCTCGGGAAAGAGCCCCAGATGTCGGAAGTTCGTCAGACGGCACAGCACCGTCACGCCCAGGACCTCAATCGGCCAGCTTTCGGGCAGCGGTTGTTCGCTCTTCCAGCGCCCACCTTCGCCATCCTCCTCCTTGGCGAACCCCTTGAAGACGGCATTGGCGCTGCGCCACGGGCCAGGCTCGCCTGCGGGCAGCCACATCGCTTGCGCTTCGGGGCGGTCGACCGTAAAGCGACCGAAGCGCTCGAGCTTGCGGCCGTTGCCACTGTCGAGGAGGGCGTAGTCGGCAAAGCCAGCTGTCGCAAGCACGCGCAGCTTGGCATCGAGATCAGCGCTGCCGGCGCTGCGCCCCGCCTCGGCTCGGACCTCTCCGCCCGGCATCTCTCGTTGCAACCTTAGTTACTTGGCGGCTGCCGCAACGGGTTCGGCGGCATCACACTCAGCATCTATCTGCAGCGCTTCGCTCAGGCGGTTGTAGGCGCCGCACAGGGCGATGCGCAACGTCAGTTCGACGATCTGGGAGGCGCTGAAATGCTGCCGCAGCCGATCGAACACCGCCTCACGAATGCGGCCGGATGCCTGCGTGACCGCAATGGCATATTCGATCACCAGTCGATCGATGCTATCGAACTCGGGATGCTCTGCTTGCGGCAGCTGGTCGACCGCCTCTGGCGACAGCCCCTCGATGCGAAGCTTGGGTGTATGATGAGAGACGCAGTAGGCGCAGTCATTGAGCTTCGAGGTGACGACGATGGCGAGTTCGACATAACGCGATTTGATCCCTTGCCGCGCCTTCAGCTCCAGCAGGAGTTTGCTCAGATGCTCAAGCGCGGGCGGCACATGCGCGAGCACGGCCGCCTGATTGCGGAACGGACCATAACTGCGCACGAACTCTTCGTAGGTCTCGGCGTACTCGGGCGGCAGGGTGCTTGAAGGCAGCAGCGGCACGCGGGTCATGACAGCCAGATCCTCACCAGTTCGAACGGTGCGAGGTGCATCAAAGCACAGTGAGCTAGTCGATGTCTTGCACCTTGGCCGCCGGCGCTCCCGACATACGGTGGGCCAATGCCGCCTCGATAAAGGCGTCGAGGTCGCCGTCGAGCACGCCCTGCGGGTCGCTGCTCTGTGTGCCGGTGCGCAGATCCTTCACGAGCTGGTAGGGTTGCATCACGTAGGAGCGGATCTGGTGGCCCCAGCCGATCTCCGTCTTGCTGGCGGCCGCCGCACTGGCCTTTTCCTCGCGCCGCTTGAGCTCCTGCTCGTACAGTCGTGACTTGAGCATGGCCCAGGCGATGGCGCGGTTCTTGATCTGCGAGCGCTCCTGCTGACTGGCCACCACAATATTGGTGGGGAGGTGCGTGATGCGCACGGCCGAATCGGTCGTGTTGACGTGCTGGCCCCCGGCCCCGGACGCGCGATAGGTGTCGACGCGGCAATCGCTCTCCTTGATGTCGATCTCGATGTTTTCATCCACCACCGGATAGACCCAGACGCTGGCAAAGCTGGTATGTCGGCGCGCATTGCTGTCGTAGGGCGAAATCCGCACCAGCCGATGCACGCCCAATTCGGTCTTCAGCCAGCCATAGGCATTCTCGCCTTTGACGAGCAGCGTTGCCGACTTGATGCCGGCTTCCTCGCCCTCGCTCTCCTCGACCAGGGCGACCTTGTAGCCGCGATCCTCCGCCCAGCGGATGTACATGCGCGACAGCATGCTGGCCCAGTCCTGGCTTTCGGTGCCGCCGGCTCCGGCATGCACTTCCAGATAGGTGTCGTTGGCGTCGGCTTCGCCCGACAGCAGCGCCTCCACCTCCTGGCGCCGGGCTTCCTCGGCGAGCTTGCGCAGGCCGGCTTCGCCCTCCTCCACGCTCTGGGCATCGTCTTCCGCTTCGCCAAGCCCGATCAGCGTCACGGCATCCTCGAGTTCACGCTCGAGGCGCCGATACCCCGCAATGGCGCGCTCGAGCGCCTGGCGCTGCCGCATGACCTTCTGGGCAGCCTGTGGATCACTCCACAGCGCGGGGTCTTCGGCCCGCTTGTTCAGCTCTGCCAGCCGGTCCGGCGCGGTGCCGAAGTCAAAGATGCCTCCGCAACAAGGCGAGCGACTGGCGGATCGCATCGGCGAGTTTTTCAGCTTCGGCCCGCATGACGGTTTCCCTTAGATCGGCGGTACCCCCCGGGGTTGAGGATCTTTGGGGGCACAGGTGGTGCTGATATAGGCGTGGGCCGGCAGCCTGTAAACGCGGGGCGCGCGCGCCCCGTGTTGGCTACCAAAGCCCGCCGCGCCCGCTGCTCAAGCTGCGTGGCTGGTCCTGCTGATCGCCCATGAAGAAGCCGCCGCTCTCATTGGTGAAGCCGACAATCGAATAGGGATCATCGGGGTCCTCGTAGGGCTTGAATGCCTCCAGAACGGCGTCGGGCTCGGCGCCTTGAGCCCGCATTCCCGTGCGCAAACTCACGCGCACGAGCTTGATGCCGGGCGGAATGCGGAAGGGCACCGCCTTCTTGTCGGCGAGCGCCATTTTCATAAAGTCCCCGAAAATGGGTGCGGCGACGTGACCGCCCGTCATGCCCTTACCCATCGGGCGCGGCGTGTCGTAGCCGACGAAGATGCCAACCACCAGGTCCGGCGTATAGCCGACAAACCAGGCGTCCTTTTCCTCGTTGGTGGTGCCGGTCTTGCCGGCAACGGGAACGTTGGGAATATACTTCTTGATCACGGTGGCGGTGCCACGCTGCACCACGCCTTCCATGATCGAGGTCATTTGATAGGCGGTGTGCGGGTCGACGATCTGCTTGCGATCGTCCGGCAACACCGGTTCGGCCTGGCCCTGCCACTTCTCGACCTTGCAGCCGGTGCATTCCCGATTGTCATGGCGCCAGATGGTGCGACCCCAGCGATCCTGCATGCGATCGATCAAGGTTGCATGCACCTGCTTGCCCCCATTGGCAAGCTCCGCGTACGCCGAAACCATCCGCAACAGCGTCGTCTCCCCCGAGCCTAGCGACATCGCCAACACCGGCAGCAGATCGTCGTAAACACCAAAGCGTTTGGAGTACTCCACGATCAGCGGCATGCCCATGTCCTGGGCCAGGCGCACCGTCATCTGGTTGCGCGACTTCTCGATGCCGAGGCGAAGCGTGGAGGGCCCGTAGGAATTGACGCCGTCGTAGTTCTTCGGCTGCCAGACTTCCTTGCCGGGTCCCTGGTCGATCTCGATCGGGGCGTCGAGAACGATGCTGGTCGGCTTGTAGCCGTTGTCGATGGCCGCGGCGTAGACCAACGGCTTGAACGAGGAGCCGGGCTGACGCTTTGCCTGCACCGCTCGGTCGAATTGACTGGTTGCAAACGAAAATCCGCCGACCACCGCATGCACGCGGCCGGTGTGCGGGTCCATGGCGACGATGGCTCCGCCGACTTCCGGGATCTGCATCAACGCCCACGTCCCGGAGGCGTTGGCAGCATCCTTGGGCGCCACCCAGATCACATCGCCGTTCGTGAGGACGTCGTTGACCGCCCGCGGCGCTCCGCGCGTGGTTTTCGCCCACTTCATCTCCTCGAAGGGGATCTCGACCGCCTCCCGCTCGGCGACATAGCTGCCGTCGGGCTGGCGGCCCGGGCGCAAGCCCACCACCGCCTTGCCCCGTTGCGCATCGAGGACGACACCAAGCCGCCAGGGGGTGAGATCGTTGGGAATTTCCACGCCGCCCAAGGTCGTGCCCCAATCCCCGGCGATGTCGATGCGCTGCACGGCCCCGCGCCAGCCTTTTTCACGATCAAAAGCAACGAGGCCATCGATCAGTGCCTTGCGCGCCGTGCGCTGCAATTTCGGATCCAGCGTGGTGCGTACGGAAAGGCCGCCGTTGACGCTGCCGTCGGCGATCCCGGTACGCTCCGAGCGCCCGTAGAGACCGTCCTCGCCGACCATCTCCATCAGCCGGCGGCGCACCTCTTCGGCAAAATAATCGGCCGCATAAATCTGCGTGCCGAACGGGCGAATGTTGACGGTGAGAGCCTTGAGCTTGGCGGCTTTGGCCTGCTCGCCGCTGATGTAGCCGACCTCCGCCATCTGATCGATGATCCAATTGCGGCGGACCGTGGCTTCCCGGGTCTTGCGGAAGGGATGATAGTTGTTGGGCGCCTTCGGCAGCGCGGCAAGATAGGCGGCCTCCTCGATTGAAAGCTCGCTCAGCTCCTTGCTGAAGTAATTGAGCGCGGCCGCGGCCACGCCGTAGGAGCCGATGCCAAGGTAGATCTCGTTGAGATAAAGCTCGAGGATCTTGTCTTTCGAGTAGGCGCGCTCGATGCGGATCGCCAAGATGGCTTCCTTGAGCTTGCGATCGAGCTTCTGCTCGCTCGAGAGCAAGAAATTCTTCGCCACCTGCTGGGTAATGGTGGAGGCGCCCTCCGGCCGCTTCTTGCCCCAGTTCTGGAAGTTGTTGATGAGGGCACGGCCAATGCCGGCAAAATCCAAGCCGCCGTGCTCGTAAAAGCGCTTGTCCTCGGCGGACAAGAAGGCCGCAATCACCAGCTTGGGCACGACGTTGATCGGCACGAAAATGCGCCGTTCGCGCGCATACTCGGCCATCAAGCTGCCATCGTGCGCATGGATGCGCGTCATCACCGGCGGCTCGTACTTGGCGAGGCTCTCATAGTCGGGCAAATCCCGGGAGACCTTCCAGAAGAAGAAGCCGGCGACGGCCGCCGCGGCGAGGAACATCACCACCGCCGAGGCGAAGCCGAACCCCAGGAAGCCCAACAACCAACTGCGCCGTTTGCGCTTTTTGATCGGCGCGGCCGGTGGGGGAAGGATCGGCGTAGGTCTCATCGGGTGCGTCCGCACATGCCGTATCGTGAGGCCCCAGTCTTGAGGCCCCGGTCGTGAAGGCCCCGGTCATGGGGCCCATAGCCTGGGGTCCGCCTCTGACCCCCTGTCTCAGTCTGGTCGAGTCTCAGTCTGGTCGAGCCTCAGTCTGATCGAGCTTTAATCTGATCGAGCTTCAGTCTAATCGAGCCTCAGTCTAATCGAGCCTCAGTCGGGTCGAACCGGCCGCAAATACCATGACTCTCACGGCTGCGCGCACCTTAACATGGAATGTGGCAGCACGAGGCCGAATTTACCCCGCTTTGCAATCGACTTAACGCTCTTTTGCGCCCTCTGCGGCGTTAGCGCCGGTCCCGCGGCGCTGGCCGAAATATTCATCCACCGCGGCGGCGATCGAGCCCGCCACCTGCCGCTGCCAGTCGCTCGAAGCCAACAACTTGGCGTCCTGGGCGTTGCTCATATACCCCAGCTCGATCAGCACCGATGGCGATTGCGACTGCTGCAGAACCTTGAACGCTGCCGAACGGCCGGGGTCGCGGGAAAGCGCGATTCGCCGCTTCAGATGCGTGAGCAGGCGGCTGCGAAAGTCGGCAGAAAAATCGGCCGTTTCCCGACGCATGAGATCGATCAGGATACCCTTGACGTGATCGGTCTCCTCTTCCGCCGCGCCGTCGACCCCGGCCAGCACGTCGGAGGCGTTTTCCTTGTCGGCCAGCCGCTGCGCTTCTCGACTGGAGGCCTTTTCCGACAGGGTATAGACCGTGGCCCCGCGCACGGTCTGCGCCACCTCCGTCGCCCCGGCCCCCAGCGTATCGGCATGGATCGAGATGAACAGATCGCAGGCCTTGTCGCGCGACACGGCCACGCGCCTGTCGAGCGACACGTAGACATCGGAGGCGCGCGTCAGGTGGATTTCATAGCGGCCTTTCGCTGCCAGTATGGACTGCAGGTGGCGGGCGACGGACAGCGCAACTTCCTTCTCGACCACTTCGCCGCTGATCGCCCCTGGGTCGACGCCGCCGTGACCCGCATCAATCACGATCTGCGGCTTGGCATCGGCTTTGCGGCGTTGGGCCAGCGACGAGGTCTGATGACGACGTGGGGCCCCGTCTTTCGGCCGCGGCGGCACACGGGTGAGAAAAGATTGCGGATCGGTCGCGGTAAGCTCGAGGTTGAGCCGAACCGTCTTGCTGTCGGCTTGCGGGACCAGCGTCGCCGCCTCTACCCGTACGGGGCCGGTGGCGTCGATCACCACCCGCGACTTGCCGGGAGCGATCAGACCAAAGCGATAGGCCGCGATCACGCCGGTACCCTGCTGGCCCGCCCCGGTCGGCAACTGGAAGGCGACATCGGGCATATCAATAATGACACGATAGGGATCGGCAAGCGTGAACACCTGGTAGGGCACGCTCTGGGTGAGCACCAGCGAGAACCGGGTGCGCGCAGCCGCCGGTATAATCTCCGCGCTCAGCGCGCTAATGGCGCGTGGCGTCACTTCGGTCGCCCAGCCCTCGGTGCGCGGACGCGCCTTCTGCTCCGAGGCCTCGCCGGCCGGCACGGCCGGCGCTGGCCGCCCCCGCTCTTTGGCTGAGGGGCGGGGCTGCGGCGGGGTCTTGGCAATTTCGGTTTGGGCAATTTCGGTTTGGGCAATGCCGATTTGGGCAATGCCGGTTTGGGCCTGGCTGACGCCTGGCGCATACAAGGCTGCCGCCAAAGCGACCAAAATGCCGATGCCTGCCCACCTCCGGCCGGCCGGTCGCATCGCCCTCCCCATCCCTTGCAGCACGCAATACGCCCACGAGTTTAACAACTTGTTTGCCGAATCGATGGCTTAATCAAGGATCTGATCGCGCAATTGGTGGTTAGCAAAACTTTCTTGCCACTCCCAAGGCGACGGCCTACAAGCTTTAGGCGTGATCGCCGCGTCTGCCCGCCGGTGATGCCCAAAGACCACGTTCAACTGGCCCGGAGCGTCTGCTCGCCGCCTCTGCTGAACGTGAGGAAATTTCGGGCGCATCGGCTGTGTGATGCGACGGCGCGTTTCGGGAGAGCGAGGCAAGTTTCCATCCACTGGCCCTGCACCCTCGCATCCAGGGGTGGGCCGCTTCAATGGCCCGATCCCGCCAGCGGCAAGCAAGCCAAGCGGGGGCTTGCCGGCGGTGAGAACGGTAAGCGGACACCGGTGTGACCGTCCGCACAAGGTTTGCCCGAGCACCGGGCATCGTCTGGAGCAGGAGCGTGACGCTCACGTGCTCCGCACATCGAATGTGGACCATGGCAGCCTCTCGTTGGCCTTTGAGAGATGGTGACAACCGCCCAGGCCCAATCCGGGCGGACGGCGCGAGCATCCTGATGGCCAATGCTGTGCCTTCCAAGCCATCGGCACGGAAGCGCCGCTGCGGCTCTCGCGGTCCCGCACCTGCAACCAAAAATGGCGCTTACCTGAGGCACAGCCTGCGCAGGGGGCCAGTTGGGTCCCCTGCGAGCCGCCTCCGCGCCGGGAACGTTACCAAATGGAAAAGAACAAAATGCTCGTCGATGCCACGCATCCCGAGGAGACTCGGGTCGTGGTGCTGCGGAACGGCCGGGTAGAGGAATTCGACTACGAATCGGCCGCTCGCAAGCCGCTCCGCGGCAACATCTACCTCGCCAAAGTCACGCGTGTAGAGCCCTCCTTACAGGCGGCCTTCGTCGACTACGGTGGCAATCGCCACGGCTTCCTCGCCTTCAGCGAAATCCATCCCGACTACTATCAGATCCCGGTCGCCGACCGGCAGGCGTTGTTGCGCGAAGAAGCCGAGGCGGAAGCCGAGGCCGAGGCCGAAGCCGATGCGCGTGCCGAAGCCGCAGCCTTCGGGCAAGGCGAGACGGACGGCGATTTTTCCAGCGCCCCGGAGGGTCCTGCGGGCGAGCCCCGCGACAGGGACGACGACCTTGCGGGGACGGCCGCCGATGCGCATGGCCAGGCGCGCGACTTTGAGCCCGGCCCCGATCTCGAGGCTGCGGCCGCAACCGACAGCCTTGGCTTGCGTGCGCCAGCCGATCGGCAAAGCGTGCTCAGGCACGACCTCGACGAGCCCGTCGATCTCGACACGGCCGCAGCGCAGGCGGCAGCTGGTGAGCCAAGCCAGGCCGAACGCGGCGCCGGCGATGCAGAGCTGTCGGCATCGGAGCATGCAAACGATGCCGGCCACGTCGAGGAAATCGCCAACGATCCCGCCGATGCTCCCGAAACCGTCACCTCGGTCGAGCAAGTCGGCTCGGAAGATGCCATGGAGGAGGTGCCGGAGCGGCCGCGCCGCCGCATGCGGTCCTACAAAATCCAGGAAGTTATCAAGCGCCGCCAGATCATCCTGGTGCAAGTCGTCAAGGAGGAGCGCGGCGGCAAGGGCGCGGCGCTGACCACTTATCTTTCGCTGGCCGGCCGCTACACCGTGCTGATGCCCAACACCGGACGCGGCGGCGGTATCTCGCGCAAGATCACCAATCCGCAGGACCGCAAGCGCCTCAAAGGGATCGCCCACGAGCTCGAAGTGCCGGACGGCATGGGACTGATCATCCGCACCGCCGGCGCGGCGCGCACCAAGCAGGAAATCAAGCGCGACTTCGAATACGAGATCCGGTTGTGGGAAAGCGTGCGCGACATGACGCTGAAATCGACGGCGCCGTGTCTCGTCTACGAGGAGGGCAACCTGATCAAACGGTCGATCCGGGACCTCTATGCCAAGGACATCGAGGAGATCCTGGTCGCCGGCGAGGCCGCCCACAACGAAGCGCAAGATTTCATGCGCATGCTGTCCCCGAGCCAGGCCAAGAACGTCATCAAGTACGAGGCGCCCGAGCCGCTCTTCAACCGCTACCAGATCGAGCGCCAGCTGAACGCGATGTTCAGCCCCTACGTTACGCTGCGCTCGGGTGGCTATCTGGTAATCAACCAGACCGAGGCCCTGGTGTCGATCGATGTGAACTCCGGCAAGGCCACCCGTGAGTTTTCCATCGAGGAGACGGCGCTGCACACCAACCTGGAAGCGGCCGAAGAGATCGCCCGCCAGCTCAAACTGCGCGACCTTGCCGGCCTGATCGTTATCGATTTCATCGACATGGAGGAACGGCGCAACAACCGCAAGGTGGAGGGTCGCCTCAAGGATGCCTTGCGGCACGACCGCGCGCGCATCCAGGTCGGCCGCATCAGTCATTTCGGTCTGCTCGAGATGTCGCGTCAGCGCCTGCGCACCGGCGTGCTGGAAGGCTCGACGACGCAATGTCCGCATTGCCAAGGTACCGGGATCATCCGTTCGGTCGAATCGGTGGCGTTGGCGGTCTTGCGCGCGCTCGAGGACCAGCTGTTGCGTGATGAAAGCGCCGGTCTCGTCGCCGTGACGACGGCCAGCGTCGCCCTCTACATCCTCAACAACAAGCGCGCGTTCATCACCGACATGGAACGCCGCTACAGCGTGCCGATTACCGTGCAGGCCAGCGACCGCATGCAAGGCGGCAACTTCGCCATCGAGCGCAGTGCCGCAGCGCTGCCGCAGCAGCGGCTGCCCGAGCGCTCAGCCGTCAACATGGATTGGGGCTTCGAAGGCGAAAGCAGCGAGGAAGAAGTGAGGCAGGAGCCGGCGAGCCAGCCGGAGGAGGACGGCGAGGCACGCCGCGGCCGACGGCGCCGCAGGCGCGGTCGCCGCGACGGTCGCGACGATACCCGCGCGCCCTTTGCCCAGCCCGAACAGCCCGGCGATAACGCCCTTGCGGAGGCCGAGGATGGCGCGCGCCAGGACCAACCCTGGGATGACATCGAGGCCCCATCGGATCTGGTGCCCGAGCCGCCCGGCAGCGGCGAACAGCCCGGCATCGGCGAGCAGCCCGCCGCCGCCTTGAGCGATGAGGAGCGCGAGGAACGGCGGGGCCGACGCGGCCGACGGCGCGGCCGGCGCGGCGGCCGACGCGGCCGTGATCGTGACGGCCAACGCACACAGGGTGAGGAGCCGCTTGCCGGCGGCGACGATCGCCCCAGCAACGGCGCCAGCTACGCTGCGCCCGACGCGCAACCTGCGGAGGCGGCAGCCGACGGCGAGCCCGCCCCGGCAATGCCAGACCTGCCGGCGCCCGATCAGCCCAGCGCCGACGACCTGATGTCGCCGACCGAGCATCGGCCGAGCGAAGCGGCACCTGTCGACGCGGTGAGAGAAGTGCCGTGGGCTGCCGAGCGCCGTGACGAGCCGCAAGAGGCCGCCCCGCGCGAGACCGGCAACGGCCAGGACAGCGCCGGCGCGGCGCGCCCGGCGCAGCCCCCGGAGACGGAGCCGATCCCGTTCCCGCCCTCCACGGCACCGGCCAGTGAAGCCGTGCATGAGGAGGCAGAGGAGGACTATTCGAGCCGGCCCATCCGCCGGGGCTGGTGGCAGCGACGCTTCACCTCCACCTGAGGCTCCCTTTTGTCGGGGCGATTCCCACACACGGCGATCGCCCCGCCCTTGCTCAGGCCGCCGTGCGGGTCCACCATGCGCGCGCGGGGTTGAGCGACGGAGGGATGTCATGAGGACGACGCAGAAAGGTGTTTCGTTGGCCATGCTGGCGATTGCCACGATCGCGCTCACGAGTGGACCGGTGGCTGCCGCCCAGTGCATCAAGGCCGGCGGCTGGGGCACAGGCGCCCTGCAAGGGTTTGCCTCCTTCATGGCCGAAGCGGCGATGAAGAATTCCGCCAAAGCCAAGCTGGGCGATGCCGTCAAAATCAGTGCCCCGGACACCAAATGCGAAATGAAGGGGCTGCTCTACGAGTGCAACAGCTCGGCGCGGGCCTGCCGCTAAGCTTTGCATCAGGAGGCTCCGTCGCCGGCGCGAGCTTTGCGGCTCGGGCGGCGGGGCAGCTCAAGGTGCCCTTCGCCCGTCTCGCACCCGCCGCCCGCGCGGGCGGGGCCGTTCAGCCCGTCTTGAGGCGCTGCCAGCCTTGCAAGCGCCGGGCGGCGCGCAGCATGTCCGCGGTCGTGCCGGCATAACACAGCCGCATATAGCGGCTGCCTCGCGCCGCGTCGAAGTCGACGCCGGGCGTGGCCGCGACGCCGATTTCGGCCAGCATCGAGCGCGTGAAAGCTGTACTGTCGTCAGCAAACCCGGAGATATCGACGTAAAGGTAAAAGGCGCCATCGGCGGGCAAGATCTGTGTTAGGCCCGCTTTGGGGAGCTCGTTGAGAAGCAGCTCGCGGTTTTCGGCGTAACGGCGCTTGTTGGCCTCCAGTTCATCGATGGCATCGAAGGCGCCGAGGGCTGCAACCTGCGCCACGGCCGGCGGCGAAATATAAAGGTTCTGCGCCAGGCGCTCGAGCGGCCGCACCAGCTCCGGCGGCACGACCAGCCAGCCCACGCGCCAGCCCGTCATCGAATAGTACTTGGAGAAGCTATTGACGACGACCGCGTGCGGGCTGTGCGCCAGCGCCGTTTCGGCCGGCAGGGCGTAGGTCAGGCCATGGTAGATTTCATCGGAGACGAGCCACAAACCATGGCGTCGACAGACCGCCGCCAATTCCGCCAATCGGCCGGGCTGCAACATGGTCCCGGTCGGATTGGCGGGACTTGCCAGCACCAGGCCGGCAAGCCCATGGGCCGCGGCCGCTTCGATGTCCGCCGCCGTCGGCATCCAGCGCCCGGCCTGATCGGTCGTCATCAGCACCGGCTCCTGACCGAGCGCGGTCAGGATATGGCGATAGCAGGGATAGCCCGGCGAAGGCAGCGCCACCTTCTGGCCGACGTCGAACAGGCTGAGGAAGGCGAGCACAAACCCGGCCGACGAGCCGGTGGTGACCACCACCTGATCGCGGGCCACCGTCACACCGTAGCGCTCAGCGTAATGGCGGGCGATGCGCTCGCGCAGCGCCGGCAAGCCGAGCGCCATGGTATACCCTAAGGTCTCGCGCGCGAGCGCACGGTTGACGGCATCGACAGCGGCACGCGGCGCGGGGGTGGAGGGTTGGCCCACTTCCATGTGCACGATATCGGCGCCTGTCGCCTCGCGTTCGGCGGCCGCCTGCATGACATCCATGACAATAAAGGCGGGGATAGCGCTGCGCGAGGACGGCCGGGGTGTCTTGGAGGCATCCCCCCTCGCTCCCATATCCGCCTTGATCATGTTCGCCATCTCCACCATCAAGCCCTCAATCCGCCATGGTTGCGCCCTACCGCGCCACCCCATCGCCTCGTGGCGCCGATCAACCCTTTGCGATGTCGCCAGGGCGGGTTGGCGCCTCCGGCTCCGCCGGCTTATAGTTGGGGCCGTTCGAGTTGCCTAGGTCAGGGTCTCGGCGGGGGTCCAGCGTCTTTTGGTGAGCCAACGTCCCAACATGGGAACGCGAGTGTTGACCGTGCCAGGACAAGCACAGAGGGCGAACGGGCCGGCGCCACGCCGGCGCCAGCCGCGGGCGGGCCCGACAGCGGCGCGCTTGTTGCTCATCAGGTGTCGCGCGGCGTGCCTTGCCATCAGCTATGCCGCCGCCACCATCCTGACGGCCGCAACGGCAGCGGCGCAGGGCTTGCCGCTCATTCGCGACGCCGAAATCGAGAACCTGCTGAAGGACTATTCGCGGCCGATTTTCAAGGCTGCCGGCCTGGGTGGCCAGAACATCTCCATGCGCATCATCCGCCATGACAGCTTCAACGCTTTCGTGGTCGATGGCCGCAACGTGTTCATCAATACCGGCACCCTGTCCCAGGCCAAGACGCCCAACGAGGTGATCGGCGTCATCGCCCACGAAACGGGACACATCACCGGCGGACACCTGGCGCAGCTGCGCACCCGCATTGCCCGCGACCAGACCAAGGCGATCCTGCTGACGGTGCTTGGCATCGGCCTGATGGTCGGCGGCGCGGCTTCCGGCGGCGACACGGCACGCGAGGTCGGCACCGCTGGCGGCGGCCTGGCCATGGGCGGCAACGAGATGATCATGCGCTCGCTCCTGAGTGAGCGCCGGGCGCAGGAATCGGCGGCCGATCAGGCCGGCTTGCGCTACCTGGAAGCGACCAAGCAATCGGGCCAGGGCATGCTGGAAACCTTCGAACGGTTCGCGCAGCAGGAATATATCTCCGCCACCTACCAGGACCCCTTTGTGCGCAGCCACCCCATTGCCACCGAACGGCTGGCGCAGTTGCGCAATCGCGTGGCCGCCAGCACCTACAGCAACGCCAAGGATGCGCCTGAGTTGCAGCTGCGCCACGACATGATGCGGGCCAAGATCGCCGGCTATCTCGATCGCCAGCAGGCGGTCTTTAACCGCTATCCCGCCCGCGACAATTCGCTGCCAGCCCGTTATGCGCGCGCCATTGCCCGCAACTGCAGCGGCCGCTGCATTGATGCGGTCGGCGAGGTCGATGCTCTCATTCAAGAGAAGCCGGACAACCCCTACCTCTGGGAATTGAAGGGCAATTTCTACGCCTCGGTGGGCAAACATGGCGAGGCCATCGCTTTCCTGCGCAAGGCCATGCACTTTTCCGGCGGCAACGAACCCTTGATGCAGGCGCAGCTCGCCCAGTCGCTGATCTCGAGCGAAGACGGCAAGGTCTTGGATGAGGCCATTAACCTTTTGCGCAAGGCCATCCTGAACGATGAGGGCAATTCGCAGGCGCACCGGCAGCTCGCCACCGCGCTCAGCCGCAAGGGCCAAGAACCGCAAGCGCTGCTGGCAACGGCTCAGGCCTATATGATCGAGGGTAACGTCAAGCAGGCGCAGATTTTCGCCAAGCGGGCACAGCTCAAGCTGCCGCGCGGTTCGCCGGAATGGATTCGCGCCGAAGACATTGTGAACTATAAGGAACCGACATGACGGGGCACCGGCGCCCTTGCACAAGATCCACGGAGAACCGCATGCCTGCCAAGCTTTTTTCTCGCTTCGATCGCCGCACCTGTGCCCGCAAGGTGGCGCTGTTCGCACCCGCCGCCCTTTTGCTATTCGGGGCGAGCCTGGCCACGGGGCAAAGCGCCGGTCAACCGCCGCAGCTCGCCCAGGACCCCGCGGCCCAGGCCGGGGCATCGGGCACGAGCGCCTTTACGCCGGCCCAGCGCAAGGAACTCGAGGTCATCCTGAAGGAGATCCTCTTGAACAATCCCGAGCTCCTGATGGAAGCCCAGACGGCGCTTGAGGCGAAGATGGAGAAGCTGCAGAGCGAGCGCATGGCGGTTGCCATCAAGGACAACTCGGCCGAAATCTTCCGGCCGACGGGCTCACCCGTCGTCGGTAACAGCAATGGCGACGTCACCGTCATCGAGTTCTTCGATTACAATTGCGGCTATTGCAAAAAAGCCCTGCCGGACGTGGCTCAGCTGCTCGACAAGGACAAAAAGGTCAAACTGATCCCCAAGGAATTTCCGATTCTGTCCAAGGGATCCGAGGACGCCGCGCGCGTGGCGCTGGCCGCCAAAATGCAAGGCAAATACTGGGATTTCCACCGCGCCCTGCTGGAAAGCCAAGGGCAGGCCAACGAGGCCTCGGCCCTGCGCATCGCCGAAAAGATTGGCCTCGACATGCCGCGGCTGAAAAAGGACATGGTCTCCGCCGAGGTCAAGAAAGAGATCGATGATACGCGCAAGCTTGCCGCCAAGCTCGGCATCCAGGGAACCCCGCATTTCCTGGTCGGCGATCGCATCATCCCGGGAGCCCCGGAAAACCTCGCCGAGCTCTTGGTCCAGAACGTCAAAGAGGTGCGCAAAGACGGCTGCAAGGTCTGCTGAGCCGCAGCCGCCGGCGGCCGCTGCGGCGCGGCCTCCGGGGCCGCTTATGACCTCTGTACAAGCGCGGCGTTAATCTTTCGCAGTGCGGAAAAAGCTGTTAAACGGGCATTGCCCGCGCCGGTCCGGTCTTGTCGGCGGGCAGTCAGCACGCAGGTGCCGCAAGACGAAGGGTCGATGGCCAAGCCGTTTTTTGTGCGCACTGGGCCCGGGAGGCCCAGACTTGGGGTCCGCAAAGCGTGCCGCAGGGTCGCGGATACGGCGCCAAAGGCGCGCCGGGCGCTGAGCAAACGACCGCCTGGCTGTGAGCCTGGGCCCGCGCACCGACCGCGGCCGCCGCGAGGGCTGATCGGGCGGCCAAACGGGGCGCGGACATGACAGGCAAGGGTTAACGATGCGGGCAGCGACAAACGGAACAACGGTTGCGACACGAGGCATGGCGAAGGAGGCGAAAATTAGAGGCGGTCCCGATCAGGACCTCATTAGGGAGTTGGCCTCCCTCCTGGAGGAGACCGGGCTCAGCGAGATCGAGATCGAGCGCGAAGGACTGCGGGTGCGGGTGGCGCGTCAGCAGGCCGTTAGCGCGCTGAGCGCGGCAACGCCGTCGCTGGCCAGTCTCTCCTCGGCACCGCCGCCGATCGCCAAAGCCACGGCCGATGACCCCAGCAAGCATCCCGGTTGCGTCAAATCCCCCATGGTCGGCACGGCCTACCTGGCCTCCGAACCCGGCGCTGCCCCCTTCATCGAGGTCGGCACGCGCGTGGCGCAGGGGCAGACCATCCTCATCATCGAAGCCATGAAGACCATGAACCACATTCCGGCCCCGAAGGCTGGCACCGTCACCGCCATCCTCGTCGGCAATGGCCATCCGGTGGAGTTCGGCGAGCCGCTTGTCATTATCGAGTAACGACCCGGAGCCGTCTCGCAGCGATGTTCGACAAGGTGTTGATTGCCAACCGCGGCGAGATCGCGCTGCGCGTGCTGCGCGCCTGCAGAGAGGTCGGCATCGCCACCGTGGCCGTGCATTCGACGGCGGATGCCGATGCCATGCATGTGCGGCTCGCCGATGAAAGCGTGTGCATCGGACCGCCGCCTTCGGCGGAGAGCTATCTCAACATTCCGAGCCTGCTTTCGGCCTGCGAGATCACGGGCGCAGATGCCATCCATCCAGGCTACGGCTTCCTTTCGGAAAATGCGCGCTTTGCCGAGATCCTCGAGGAGCACGGCATCACCTTCATCGGGCCGACCTCCGAGCACATCCGCATCATGGGCGACAAGATCGAGGCCAAGGCCACCGCTCGGCGCCTGGGCATCCCGGTCGTCCCCGGCTCGGACGGAGCCATCAGCAGCGATGCGCAAGGTCTGCGCCTTGCCAAGCAGATGGGGTTTCCGGTGTTGGTGAAGGCAGCCGCCGGGGGCGGCGGCCGCGGCATGAAAGTGGCGCGCTCGGCCGAGGATTTCGAGCTCGCCATCAGGACCGCGCGCTCCGAGGCCAAGGCCGCCTTCGGCAACGACAGCGTCTATCTGGAGAAATACCTGGCCAAGCCCCGGCACATCGAATTCCAGGTGTTCGGCGATGGCAAGGGCAACGCCATCCATCTTGGCGAGCGCGATTGCTCGCTGCAGCGCCGCCACCAGAAGATCCTCGAGGAGGCGCCCTCGCCTGCGCTCAATGCCGAGCAGCGGCAAACCATGGGCAGCATCGTCGCCAAGGCGATGCAAAAGCTCAACTACCGCGGCGCTGGCACCGTTGAGTTCCTGTATGAGGACGGCGAATTCTTTTTCATCGAGATGAACACCCGGCTGCAGGTCGAGCATCCCGTCACCGAAATGATTACCGGGCTCGATCTGGTGATCGAGCAGATCCGCATTGCCTCGGGCGCACCGCTGTCGATCACCCAGAACGAATTTACCTTTTCCGGCCACGCCATCGAATGCCGGATCAACGCCGAGAATGCCAAGACCTTCATGCCCTCGCCCGGCACCATCACCTATTGGCACCCGCCGGGCGGTCTTGGCGTGCGCGTCGACAGTGGCGCCTACCAGGGCTACCGCATCCCACCCTACTACGACAGCCTGATCGGCAAGTTGATCGTACACGGCAAGAACCGCAACGAATGCCTGATGCGGCTGAAGCGCTGCCTCTCGGAGTTCGTGATCGACGGGATCGAAACGACCATTCCGCTGTTTACGGAATTGGTGCAAAATCCCGACGTTGCCAATGGCCTTTACGACATTCATTGGCTCGAGAGCTTCCTGCAAAAACCATAATTCGCTAAGAGAACGGCGGTGCCAGGGACCAGGTGATGGCTTCGCGCGACGACATCGTCATCGAAATTACGCCGCAGGTCCTCTTGAAGGCCTACGCCTGCGGGATCTTTCCTATGGCGGAGAGCTCCGACGACCCGGCGCTGTATTGGATCGAACCGCAGCAGCGGGGCATCCTGCCGCTCGGCGCGGTGCACATTCCCCGTCGCCTTGCCCGCACGGTCCGGCAGGCCAGCTACGATATCAGGATCGATCACGACTTCGAGGCCGTGATCGACGGCTGCGCCATGTCCCGCCCGGGCCGGCGCACGACCTGGATCAACCGCAGGATTCGCGGCCTTTACCGCGACCTGTTCGACGCCGGCTACTGCCACACCGTCGAGGCCTGGGAGGGCGGCCGCCTGGTCGGTGGATTGTACGGCGTGGCGCTCAACGGAGCCTTCTTCGGCGAGAGCATGTTTTCCAATGCGCGTGATGCCAGCAAGGTGGCACTGGTGTATCTGTGCGCCAGGCTGATCGCCGGCAAATTCAGCCTGCTCGATACCCAGTTCGTGACGGAGCACTTGCGGCAGTTCGGCACCATGGAGCTCGATCGCAACGAGTTCCACACGCTCCTGGAGAAAGCCCTGGCGCATCAAGCCGACTTCTTGGCGTTGCCGGCGACCGCTGCACCCGACACCATTCTTCAGATTATTGCCGCCGACCGCACGCCCTGATCTTCAGCGCGGCACGCGTCGCCGGCGTGGCGACAACTCGCCCTCGCTCGGCGGAGACGGTTCGCTGGCGGCAGGCCCACCGCCCTGCACGGGTCGCGGGCCAACCTGGCGCTGCGGCTGGCTGCAATCGGTCAGCCAAACGTCAAACACCGGATGCTCAACCGCATTCAGGCCCGGGCTGTCGGCAAACATCCAGCCCGAGAAGATGCGCTTTTCCTTGCCGTCGAGCTGGGTTTCTTCAACTTCGACGAAAGAGGTGGTCTTGGGCGGCTCGGTGGGCGCGCGCGAGTAGCACACGCGCGGGGTGATCTTCAGGGCGCCGAACGTGGCCGTCTGATTGAGGGGCACCTCGAGGCGCGAAATCTTGGCGGTCACTTTGTCGAGCGCGGCAAACACGGCAACGGCATTGTCGATGCGTTGGGCTGAGGCAGGATCAGCCGCCAACACGGCACCGGCGCAGGCAGCGGCCAAGCCTGCGGCCAACTTCAACCGGCGCAAGACCTCACTTCTCATCGGCTGCAACGTTGTGTCGGCGCGCCCCCACGCGGGCGCGCTGACGACGCGCGCAAAAGGTGGCGCCAGCGTGACCGGAATGTTCAGCTCGGTTGCCACGGCTTGTAGTCGCCCGTTGCCGCCGGCCGCCGGCCGCTTTTTAGGATGCTGCCATCCGGACGGTAGGCCTCTGCCGTCCCGGTCATGTTCATGCGATGCGGCTTCTCCCATGGCCGCGGCGTATAGGCCTCCTCAGTCGGCGGTATATCAACCATGTAGTGCATCCAGCCGTGCCACTCGGGCGGCACCTGGGAGGCCTCGGCCAAGGTGCTGTAGATGACCCAGCGTCGCGGCACGCCCAGGGGACCAACCCCGCGCCGCTGCACGTAATAGCGGTTGCCGGCGGCATCGCTGCCGACGAATTTGCCCCGCCAGGCCGTATAAAGGCGGTTCGACCAGGTATTGCCGCCCCACCAGCTGAAGATTTCTTTGAGGATGCCCATCGGCCCCTGCAGTCTCGTGTTTGCGCTATATCCGCTGCGGCCGCTTATGACACCGCGCTTGCGGCCCTGTCCATCCATCCGCTGCCGCGGCACATCGGCCACACCGCGTGTTTCAGAATCGCCCTATGTGTTCATGACCTGGGGAGGATCCTTCAATAACAGCTGCAGGAACGGTTGATCGCCCACCGGCCCGTTTTCTCTAAGCCCTTGAAGCGTCGGTCCTCCAGGCCTGCCTGTCCACAGCACTGGCCCTGGTCGCCTCCTACCTACTACATTTAGTGTCTGGTCCTATCTACACCCCCAAGACCTCGTGACGACAGCCTCCGAATCGTCATAGTTTGTGTCTTACGGGCGCCGGTCAGCCGACCGTGCCGCCCTCAGCACAATCCGCCGCGCCTGCTCGGACGGTTGGGTCACTGGGCGGGCGCCCACCGCGAGGCGCAAAGAGGATTTTCGCCGCGCGGGTTTGGTTGTGTGTTGCTGCCGTCGCGTCTGTGGCCTGGTTGCGTCTTAACGGTCGCATCTGCGTTTTCACGATCGCGCAAAAAACTGGGGCGTGCCGCTCGTGACGGGCTGGCGAGCGCCACCGCCAAACGGGGGCAAGACATGCTAATCAAGCGGCGCTTCACGACGGAGGGCAAATCGCCCTATGCCGACATCGGCTTCCGCCGCGCCACCTCTGAAATCAAAAATCCCGACGGCTCGATCGTCTTTAAGCTCGATCATTTCGCGGTACCCGAGCACTGGAGCCAGGTGGCGGCCGACATCTTGGCGCAAAAATACTTCCGCAAGGCGGGGGTGCCGGCCCGCCTCAAGCGCGTCGAAGAGACGCAAGTTCCTTCCTGGCTGTGGCGCTCGGTTCCAGACGAGCGCGCGCTGGCGGAGCGGCCGCAGCAAGACCGCAGCATCGGCGAGACCGACGCCAGGCAAGTGTTCGACCGCCTGGCCGGCACCTGGACCTATTGGGGCTGGAAGGGCGGCTATTTTACCGGCGAGGACGATGCGCGCGCGTTCTTCGACGAGCACCGCTACATGCTGGCCATGCAGATGGGAGCCCCCAACAGCCCGCAATGGTTCAACACCGGCCTGCACTGGGCCTATGGCATCGATGGCCCGGGCCAGGGCCACTATTACGTCGACCACGAAACCGGCGAGCTGACGGCGTCAAGCTCGGCCTATGAGCATCCCCAACCGCACGCCTGCTTTATCCAGTCCATCGCCGATGATCTCGTCAACGAGGGCGGCATCATGGACCTGTGGGTGCGCGAAGCCCGGCTTTTCAAGTATGGCTCCGGCACCGGCTCCAACTTCTCCAGCCTGCGGGCGGAGAACGAGAAGCTGTCCGGCGGTGGCAAATCCTCGGGCCTCATGAGTTTCCTCAAAATCGGAGACCGCGCGGCCGGTGCCATCAAGTCGGGTGGCACCACCCGTCGCGCCGCCAAGATGGTGGTGGTCGACATCGATCACCCCGACATTGAGGCCTACATCGACTGGAAGGTGAAGGAGGAACAGAAGGTTGCCGCCCTCGTCACCGGCTCCAAAATCTGCCAACGGCGGCTCCGGGCCATCCTCAAAGCCTGCGTCAATTGTGAAGCCGAGGGCGAAGCCTGCTTCGACGCTGCCAAGAACCCTGCCCTCAAGCGCAGCATCAAAGAGGCACGCCGCGACCTGGTGCCGGACGCCTACATTCGCCGCGTCATCCAATTCGCCCGCCAGGGCTATAAGGACATCGAATTCGCCAGCTACGACGCCGATTGGGATAGCGAGGCCTATCTCACCGTTTCGGGCCAGAACTCCAACAACTCGGTGCGTGTGTCCGACCGCTTCCTCAATGCCGTCATCGAGGATCGAGACTGGGACCTGACCGCGCGGCTCAGCGGCAAAACCGTCAAGACCATGCCGGCGCGGGAGCTCTGGGAAAAGGTCGGTTACGCGGCCTGGGCCTCGGCCGATCCTGGCATCCAGTTCCATACCACCATCAACGATTGGCACACCTGCCCGAAGTCGGGGCCGATCCGCGCCTCCAATCCCTGCTCGGAGTACATGTTTCTCGACGACACCGCCTGCAATCTTGCCTCCCTGAACCTGATGATGTTTCGCGGTGCCGATAAGCGTTTCGATGTCGCCGCTTACGAACATGCCTGCCGGCTGTGGACCGTTGCCCTGGAAATTTCCGTGCTGATGGCCCAGTTTCCCTCGCGCAAGATCGCCGAGCTCTCCTATCGCTACCGCACCCTCGGGCTGGGCTTTGCCAATATCGGCGGCTGCCTGATGGCCTCCGGCATCCCCTACGACAGCGCCGAAGGCCGTGCCATCTGCGGCGCGCTGGCGGCCATCATGACGGGCGTGTCCTACGCCACCTCGGCGGAAATGGCCGGTGCGCTCGGCGCCTTCCCGGGCTACGAGGCCAACAAGGCCGATATGCTGCGCGTCATCCGCAATCACCGCCGCGCCGCCTATGGCCAGCTGGACGGCTACGAGAAGGTTGCCATCGCCCCGGTGCCGCTCGACCATGCCGCGTGCCCGGAGCCGCAGTTGATCGAGGCCGCCCAGCGCGCCTGGGATCGCGCCATCGAGCTCGGCCAACAGCACGGCTATCGCAACGCCCAGGCCACGGTGATCGCGCCGACCGGCACCATTGGCCTCGTTATGGACTGCGACACCACGGGCATCGAACCGGACTTCGCGCTGGTGAAGTTCAAGAAGCTGGCCGGCGGCGGCTATTTCAAGATCATCAACCAGGCCGTGCCGGAGGCCTTGCGCACGCTCGGCTACGGCCCGGCGCAGATTGCCGAGATCGAAGCCTATGCCGTCGGCCACGGCTCGCTGGCGCAGGCGCCGGCCATCAACCACACAACGCTCAAAGCCCGCGGCTTCACGAGCGAGGTCCTGCGCAAGCTGGAGGGCGCGCTCAAAAGCGCCTTCGACATCAAGTTTGTCTTCAATCGCTGGACCTTGGGGGAGGAATTCCTCACCGGCACGCTCAAGATCGAGGTCGACAAGCTCAACGACATCTCCTTCGATCTCTTGAGCCATCTCGGCTTTTCGAAAAAAGACATCGAAGCGGCAAACGAGCATGCCTGCGGGGCGATGACGCTGGAAGGCGCCCCCCACATTGCCGAGGCGCACCTGCCGGTGTTCGATTGCGCCAGCCCCTGCGGCCGCAAGGGCAAGCGCTTCCTGTCGGTGGAAAGCCACATCTACATGATGGCGGCGGCGCAACCCTTCATCTCGGGCGCCATCTCCAAGACCATCAACATGCCCAACGAGGCAACCGTCGACGACTGCAAGAGTGCCTACATGCTGTCCTGGCGTCTTGCCCTCAAGGCCAACGCGCTTTATCGCGATGGCTCCAAGCTGTCGCAGCCGCTCAATGCGCAACTGTTGGTGGAAGAGGCCGAGGAGGCCGAGGAGGTGCTGGCCGAGATCGGCGCCGACAAGCCGATGGCCGCACGCGCGGCGGTGGCCGCCGAGCGGATCGTCGAGCGCATCATCGAACGCGAACGCCAGCGCGAAAAGCTACCCAATCGGCGCAAGAGCTACACCCAGAAGGCCACCGTCGGCGGTCATAAGGTCTACCTTCACACCGGCGAATACGAGGACGGGCGGCTCGGCGAGATCTTCATCGACATGCACAAGGAAGGCGCCGCCTTCCGCTCACTGATGAACAACTTCGCCATCGCCATCTCGCTCGGCCTGCAATACGGCGTGCCGCTCGAGGAGTACGTCGATGCCTTCACCTTCACGCGCTTCGAGCCGGCAGGCCTGGTGCAGGGCAACGATACCATCAAGAATGCCACTTCGATCCTCGACTACATCTTCCGCGAGCTGGCCGTCTCCTATCTCGGTCGCAACGATTTGGCCCACGTCGACCTGAGCGAGGTCGCCAATACCGGGCTTGGCTCCTCCGAAGAGGAGCTGGAGGAGGAGCAGGCGCCGCCACCGGCGGCAAAGTATTTGTCGCGCGGGTTGCTGCGCGGCCAGGAAAACCGCGTGCTGGCGCTGCGCTCGACGAGCAGCGTGGTGGTGGCGGAGGACGTCGAAACGGCGAGCCCCGTGGCCGCGCTGCAGCAGGGCGTCACAAGCGCCTTTGCCGCTCCCAAGCAGCGCATGGAGGCAGCCATCGAGCATCTGGCGGCGGTGCAGCAGGAATTGGCTGGCACACTGGCGCCGGTGGCGCGGGCCGAGGCCCAGCTGTCGGTCACCGAGTTGGCTGAGCAGCTCAACGATCAGCTGGCCGCGCGGGCCCAGGCGCGCGCTGCCCCCACCAGCCGTGCCGTCGACCGCGCCGCCGAGGCACGCGTCAAGGGCTATGAGGGCGAGAACTGTCGCGAATGCGGCAATTTCACCCTGGTGCGCAACGGCACCTGCCTCAAGTGTGACACCTGCGGCGGGACCAGCGGATGTAGTTGAGAAAACGCAAATAGCCGCTTCGCCGCCGTCGGCGCAAGCCTCAGCGCCGCCGCAGCGCCGGCGGTGCGCTACCCGCCGGCAGGATCGTCGACGATGGGGAGCAATGCCCCGCCAGCGCTTGGTGCGGATGGTTGTTGCTGGCGGCGCTGGGTTGAGCGGTTGTCGCAGATGGTGAGCGCGCCAACCCGACAAGGGCCGCTCGACCCCGGCGCCAGGGTAGAGCTGGCAGCAAAGTCGACATTCGGCTTGGCCCCGGCCGGCCTGAAGCCAGCAAGCTTGGCCTCAGAAAAGCGCTTTGTGGCCGGTCTTGCGGCAGCAGGACTGGTTTGCTGGGCCCGAGCGCCCCAACAGCGCCCAAGATCGCGCGCCCCCTGAGGCCTGCTGTGGCCGCCATCCCCAAAGGGTCGCCGCATGACCTCGCCTTATACCCTGATTGCCTACGCCGCCTGGGCGCTGATCCTGGTCGTTTGGATCCCCAGCTATTTCACAAGCCGCAAGGCCGTGCGCAGCGGCAGGCCGGTCTTGCAGGTGGCGGCCACGTCGCTGATTGCGCTCGCCTTTATTTTATTGTTCCAGCGCCGAACGGAAGGACTATTGGGCAGGCGGCTGACGGACGTGCCAGTCCTCATCGCCCTCCTTGCCGATCTCGTGTGCGTTGCCGCCTTGCTGTTTGCAATCTGGGCGCGCCTGACCCTGGGTCGGAATTGGTCGGGGATGCTGGCCTCGGTGGGCGAGAACCACGAACTCGTGGTCGCCGGCCCTTACAAGTATGTCCGCCACCCCATCTATGCCGGCTTCCTGATCGCCATGGCGGCAACCGCGGTGACGATCGGTACGCTCGCCAGCTACCTGGCGGTGGCCATCGGTCTGGTGGCCTTCCTGTTACGCATTGGCCTCGAAGAGGCCCTGATGCTGTCGCAGTTCCCGCAGGCCTACCGCGCCTACCAAAAAGAGACTGCCGCGCTGATCCCCTTTGTTTGCTAGCGCCACCCGCATCAGACCCCGAGGGTGCTCGCCGACGCGCCGGAACGGCACTCCCCCGACACGACCCGATTGGCCCCGCAACGGCCTTCAGAGCTGACCGCCATCTCCCCAGTTCTGCAAAAGTCGGCGGTAGCCTGCATCCTGGTAGCGCGAGAGCGCGAAGGCCGGGGCGTAGGCAGGCAGCGCAGCCCGCAAAAGGTGTCGCGCCAGCAGCTCTCCTCCAGCACACGCGGCCATGACCCCAAAACCCGAAAATCCCCCGGAAATATAAGCGCCCTCGACCGGCAAGGGGCCGATCAGCGGCCGGTTCTCGCGCGTCTTGATGTAGTAGCCCCCGTCGATGTGGCCGCGCACGCCGGCGTAAGCGACGAGCGCCGGCACCATGGTCGACATGCCACGCAGCGCGATCTCGGCGTAGTGCGCCGGCTCGGGCAACGGGAAGACGACTTCGGTTGCGGCACTGTCGTAGTTGAACAGGACCAGCAGCGTCGTGCCGCTGCCGTCGGGTCGCGCGTGCACGCCCGGCGGAAACGTCTCCAGCAGCCAACCTGTGTCGGGCTCTTGCGCGAGAGCGGCGCGCTCCTCCGCGCTCCAAGGCAACTGCTGCGGGTCGAGCCAAATCAGCATCGGCGATCCACGCGGCACCGCGCCGAGCCGATCGGAGAAGCTCACTTTCTGGTGGCGCTCGGCAAACACGGGGAGCTCGATGCCGATCATGGCGGCCACCTCCTTTTGCATCGGACCGGCGGCGATCACCAGCTCGGTTGCCTCCAGCGTTTGCCGCACGCCGTGCTGTTCGACCTGAACCGAGCGGACGCGTCCGGCCGCCAACTCGATGCCCACGAGCTTTGCCCGCAGCAATTTTACGCCGCACGCTCGGGCTGCCTCCAGCATCACCGTGCCCAACCCGTGCGCGCTGAGCCAGCCGGCGCGCCGGGCATGCAAGACCGCGACCGTCGTCGGCGCAAGATAGGGAAAGTGCCGGCGCAGCAAGCTGGCATCGGTGATGATGTCGGCACCGGTCAGGGCCTCTTCGAAGCCGTGCTCCGGCGCCGGCCGGTAGGGGCTCGAAGGCGTCGCGTGCAGGCGGACCGGACCGCTGCCCAGCGCCTGAGCCGTTGCCGCCAAGCCCTCGAGCCGCGCGGCGGTGCTCGCCATGGCGGTGGCATACAGATAGCCGCGGCGGTTCATATTGATGCGGTTGTCGGTGGCCCGGGCGATCCCCTCCATCAGGTCGATGCTTCGGTTCATGAAAGCGGTCATGGCCTCATCGGGCCCGGGCCACCAGTTGCGATAGGCCTCGGTGGACTTGTCCGACGTCAGCGACAGGGGGCTTGCCGCATCGAGAATGACGACGTCGGCATGGCCGTGCTCGACGGCCAAATAGTAGGCCGCCGCGATGCCGGCGATGCCGGCGCCGCAAATGACGACCTTGTTGGATGCATTCGCCATACCCAAGCTCGCCCGCCGATCAGAGTGGTTGGCCCGTGAGGTTGCGTCGATAGCGTCGCTGGCTGAGCAGATTAGCCGAGGCCGTGAGCAGCAAGGTGGCCGTCATCAACACGAACGCAATAGCTGCCCCGAACGGCCAATTGTTGAGCCGGAATTGTCCAAACACCAGCGGCCCCATCATCTTGAATTGTGGCCCGCCGAGCAGCACGGGGGTGGCATACGCATTCATGGCCAGGATGAAGCAAAAGATCGCGCCGGCGATGAAGCCGGGCAGCGCCAGCGGCCACAACACGCGGCGGAACATCAGCCACGGACCGGCGCCGAGGCTGAAGGCAGCCTCCTCGAGGTTGCGGGCGATGCCTTCGAGCACACTCTGCAAGGTCAGCACCATGTAGGGTAGGTTGACGGCGATGATGCCGATGATCACCGCCTTTTCGGTGAACATAATCTGTAGCGGCGCATCGACCAGCCCGAGCCACAACAGCGAGGCGTTGAAGGCGCCTTTGGAGCCAAACAGCGTCATCCAGCCCGCGGCGCGAACGGCGTTGCCGACAAATAGCGGCAGCACCACCAGCATTAGCAGTAAATTCTTGTAGCGGCTCTCGGTGCGGGCGAGCACATAGGCCAGAGGAAAGGCGCACAGCAGACAGATCACCGTGCAGACGAGCGCCACGCGCAGCGTCGTCCAGAAGATATTGGTGTAGAACGGGTCGGTAAAAAATTTGAGGTAGTTCTCAAGCGTCACCGCCTCCACCATCATGAGGCGCGGCTCGAACCTATTGAAGCTGTAGCGAAACAGCACCCCGATCGGCAGCAGTAGGCCGAGTAGCACCAGGCAGGTCGCCGGCCCGAGCAGGACGGAAGCCGTCAGCGCTCCGCCCTGGCGCTCTCCCCGCTGGCCCGCGTGCCGCCCCCCGTGGCCCTTTGCGGCAATGGTCCGTTGCAGGATCGGTTCGGTCATGGCCAGGACTGGGGCCAGGACTGGGGCCAGGACTGGGGCCAGGACTGGGGCCAGGACTGGGGCCAGGACTGGGAGCCTGGGCGTACCGCAAGCCGGCGCGGTTGTGCGACCGCCCGCCGCATCAGCCTTTCAACTCCTTGTCCCACCACTCCTTCAGCGCGACGTCGTTTTGCGTCATGTAAGCGTAGTCGAGATCGACCAGTGCCTCGACCTCCTGCGGGCTGAAGCCGATGCGCTTGTTGAGTTCGGGCGTCACCACGGCATTGCCGACGGTCGGGTTGTAGCCCATGTCGATGGCGAAGGCTTCCTGCGCGCTCTGCTCGAGCATGGCATCGAGGTAGGCGTAGGAACCCGCCTTGTTGGGTGCATTTTTGGGAATGACGAAACCCGATACGTAGGCGAGCGCACCCTCGGTCGGCACGATCGCCTCAACGTTGATGCCGGCGTTCTGCCATTGCACGACGCGGGCCTTCCACATGACGCCGACGCCGAATTCTTCGGTCTTCAAGCCCTGCGCAAAGGCTTCGTTGGTGGGATAGATCCGCGCTCCCGCCTTCTTGCAGGCGAGCAGCAGCTTTTTGCCGGCCTCCAAATCGTTGACCTTGCCGCCGGCTGCGAGCGCGGCGCAGACGAGCGTGTACTGGTACTGGATATCGATGATGCCGAGCTTGCTGCCGTGCTTGGGATCGAAAATATCCCGGTAGCTCTTGGGTGCGGCCGCCACCACCTTCGGACTAAAGACGCCGACCTTGCCCGAGTAGATGTGGCCGACACCATAAGGGTACTTCATCGCCGGCAGCAGGTTGCCGGCATTCTTGAGCTTGGCATAGTCGATGGCATCGATCACGCCGGCGTCGTGCATTTGGAACATGTTGAGCGCCGAAAGACCCTGCAGATCGGTGGTGCCGCGCGGCAGGCGTCGTTCCGCCAGCATCTTGGAGCGCCGCTCGGGGTCGCCGGCCTGATCTTGGATCACCTCCCAGCCAGCCTTGATCAGGATCGGCTGCTCGATGTTCTTGTTGAGCAGGCGGGCGTAGTCTCCACCCCAAGTCCCGATCACAATCTTGCCTTTGGCTTGGGCACGGACGCCGGTCGGCAGACCGGCGAGGCCCGTCGCTGTCAGCGCCGCCGCGCCCTTGAGCAGGTGCCTGCGTGAAGCGGATATTGCCGTCCTTTTGCGCATTGCGACCTCCGCGGACCTGCCGCTCACGGGGAAGATGAGACGCCGGGAAAGACGATGCCGTTGGCGGCCGACCAGGTAACCATAACCTGTTGACCCACGCGCGGCAGCGCGCTTCCGGCTCGGTTGGGAATTTGCACCACGACGCGCTCCTTTGCCGAAATGCGCACATGCATGTCGACCGTTGCGCCCAGATACGAGACGAATTCCACCACGCCAGGAAGGTTGTTGTCCACTCCTGCCTGCGGCGCCGCCTCGATCAGTATGCGCTCGGGTCGGAGGGCAAGCGTGGCCGGACCGGCCGTCGTGGCAGCGCAGGCAAGCGCGAGACCGCCGGCAGAGCGAAACCTCCCCGGCGCCTCGATCTCGCCCTCGATGAAGGTCGAGCGGCCGACGAAACCGGCGACAAAGCGGTCCCGCGGACGCTCGTAGAGGTCTTGTTGCGTGCCCACCTGCCGCACCTCGCCATCATGCATGACCACCAGGCGGTCAGCCATCGTCAGGGCCTCTTCCTGGTCGTGTGTGACCATCACCGTCGTCAGCGCCAGCTTCCTTTGCAGTTCGCGAATCTCGACGCGCACGTCCTGGCGCAGCTTGGCGTCGAGATTGGATAAGGGCTCGTCGAGCAGGAGCACGTCGGGGCGCACGACCAGCGCGCGCGCCAGCGCCACGCGCTGTTGCTGGCCGCCGGACAGCTGACGCGGCAGGCGCCCGGCCAGATGCTCCAGGCGCACCAGCCGCAGAACATCGCCGATGCGGCTCGCCGTCTCGGCCGGTCCGGTCTTGCGCATTTCCAGCCCGAAGGCCACATTTTGCGCCACCGTCAGATGCGGAAACAGCGCGTAGTTCTGGAACACCAGCCCAGCATTGCGCTTCCACGGCGGCAGCCGGGTAATATCGCGCCCCCCGAGCGCCACCGAACCAAAGTTCGGCTCGGCGAAACCGGCCACCACCCGCAACGTTGTGGTTTTGCCGCAACCCGACGGCCCAAGCAGCACCACGAACTCCCCGTCGGCAACGTCGAGCGTCACCTCGCGGATGGCCTCAACCTCGCCATAGCGCTTGCTCACGCCCTCGATTTTGAGCTGCGCCATCGCCTCACACCATCCGGCTGATTTTGACGAAGCGGTCCGTCGCCAGCATGGCGGCGGCGATCAGCACGATCTGCAGCACCGAAACCGCGGCGATGGTCGGATCGATCTTCCATTCAAGGTATTGAATGATGGCAATGGGGAGCGTGGTGCGGCCGGGACCCACCAGAAACAGGCTCATCTCCAGGTTGCCGAACGAGGCGACGAAGCCAAACAGCGCCGCGGCGACGACGCCGGGCCGGATGGCCGGTAACGTCACCCGGCGAAAGGTCGTCAAACGATCGGCGCCGAGGCTCTGCGCCGCCTCCTCGATCGAGCGATCGAGGCCGGCGAGGCTGGCGCTCACCAAGCGCACCGTCCATGGAATGACGATCAGGACGTGGCCCCAGATCAAGCCGCCGAGCGAGCCGAGCAGGGGCAGGCCGGTGGCGATCTCGACCTCGACCTGAAACACATAAAGAGCAATGCCAAGCACGATGCCCGGCACCACCAGCGGCAACAGCAGCAAGCTGTTCAATAGCTCGTGGCCTTTGAATTGCCGGCGCGAGAGGCAAAGCGCTGCCGGCACCCCGAGCAGGAGGCCGATGCTGGTGGCGAGCACGGCAAGCTGCAGGCTCAGCAGGAAGCCGGAGACGAAGCGGTCGTTGCTGGCAATGGCCCGGAACCAGCGCAGCGAGTAGCCTTCCGGCGGAAAGGACGGGATCTCCTGCAGGAAGAACGCCAGCCAGGTGACGAACACCATGGGGGTCAGGATATAGGCGAGCGCCAGCCCTGCGGCAGCCTTGAGCGCAAAACCACCCAAACGGCGGGAATTGGCCAGACCCGGCATGCGCTTCCACACTCCCCCCGCACGCCTCCCTTGCCACCTTGGCGCCCGTGCAGGACATGGGCGCCTAGGCCTAGTCTGCCACCTCGCCTGCCGAGAACTGCAGGCTGTCGAGCGGGTCGTAGGGCGAGGCAACGCCACCCGACATCATGATTTTCACATGGTCGGCACCCTGCCGCAGCTGTTCGCGGACGGCCTTGCGCACCTCGTCGATGCCGTCGGCGACCGCCGATTTGAATTTGAGCCCGTTGCAGCAGGCGCAGCCGTCGACACTGTCCGTGCGCCGGCGGCCATCGGCATGCCCGCCGGTGGGCCCGATCGACATGCCGGCAATGAACAGGCGCGGCCCCACCAGATAACCCTGCTCGACCGCGGTCTTGATGCCCCAATCGCAGCCGCCCGTGTCGCGCACCGTGGTGAAGCCGCGATCCAGCATGGCACGCAGTCTCAGTCCGGCTCGCGCCGTCAGCAGGGTCAGCGGCATCGCCTCCAGAAAGCGGATGTTGACCTCGCTGTGGATGACATGCACGTGGCAATCGATCAGGCCGGGCATCAGCGTGCGGCCGCCGCAATCGACGACCTCATCGGCGTTGCTCTTGATCGGGGTTTCGCTCAGTTCGCACACACGCGCGCCCTCGACCAGCAATTCGTAGCCGTCGCGCAGCTCGCCGTAGGCCGGCTCGAGCAGCCTGAAATTCTTGAAGTGGATCTGCGACATCGCCTACTGCAACCAATTCTTGTAAAAACGCCCGTCCTTCATGATAGCGGCGAGAAACTTGCCCTGCTCCTGCAGCACGCCGAGATCTTGCAGCGGATTGCCGTCGACGATGAGAAGGTCGGCAAAGGCGCCGGCTTTGAGGCAGCCGAGCTTGCCCACTTGCCGCACGATTTCGGCGCCGATCAAAGTGGCGGCGCGGATGATCTCGATCGGTTTTTGCACCTGCGCGCGGATCATGAACTCACGGGACTGCTCGCTTTGCAGTTGGCCCAACAGGTCTGTGCCGTAGGCGACGGGCACGCCGGCACGCTTGCAGATCTCCAGCGAGCGCAGCCCGCCATCGATGACCAGATCGTTTTTGGCGAGCATGTCCGAGCTCATCCCGTACTCGGCGGCACGATCCCGCATCTCGTAGTAGGTGACGAGGTTGGCGATCAGATACATGCCCTTCGACGCCATCAGCTTGGCCGTCGCTGCATCGATCAGGTTGCCATGCTCGATGGTGCGCACGCCGGCGTGCGCGGCGCGCGTGATCGCCTCCACGCTGTAGGCGTGCGCGCAGACGTAGCGGCCGAAGGCATGCGCCTCTTCGACCGCGGCGGCCACCTCTTCAGGCGAAAATTGCAGGCTGTCGAGGGGATCGTAGGGTGAGGCAACGCCACCCGACATCATGATCTTCACCTGGTCGCAACCCTGGCGCATCTCCTCGCGCACGGCCTTGCGTACCTCGGCGACGCCATCGGCGAGGCCCATGGCGAAATGCAGCGCATCGCAGCAGTGGCAGCGGGTTCCGTGCTCGGTGCGGCGTCGGCCGTCACTGTGCCCGCCGGTGGGGCCCAAGGCCTTGCCGGCGATAAACAAGCGCGGGCCCGGCAGCAGCCACTTGTCGGCTGCTTCTTTGAGGCCCCAATCGGCCCCGCCGGTATCGCGCACGCTGGTAAAGCCGCGCTCGAGCATATTGCGCATCAACACCGCGGCGCGCGCCGTCATCAAGGTCAACGGCACATTCTCCAGGCGCGGCAGGGATACCTCGGACAGCACCACGTGCACATGGCTGTCGATCAGGCCCGGCATCAGCGTGCGCTTGCCGCAATCGATCAGGTTTGCGCCCGGCGCCTTGATGGGTTTGGCCGAGACTTCCTTGATGCATTGGCCTTCGACCAGCAATTCGTGGCCGGCCAGCAGCTCGTCGTGTTCGGGATCGAGCATCGCAAAGTTTTTGAAGTGGTATTGCGCCATTGCCCTGCCCTCTTTTCCCCTAGCCAACGAGCATCGGTAAATTGCCCTCCCCCGTCAATCGCGGGCGAGCAGCGACGGCACCATCAGCCCGGCCAGGATCTTGGCCGCGAGGATCTCGGTCGGGCCGTACATCCCCTCCTCGCCGCACAGGTTGAGGGTGCCGAGGCGTCGGCCGGCATGCCGGATCGGCGCGTTGAGAATGGCGCTGATGCCAAGCGAAAAGATCAGCTCGTGGTCGAAGAAGGCCTTGCGCACCTCCTGCTTGGTCGCCGCCAAGAAGACTTCGCCCGTGGCAAGCGCGCCGTGACTGGCGCTGATCTTGTCGAGCGGCTTGCGGCCACCAATGGGATAGGCCTCCTCGTCGCTGGAGTAGAGGCGCTCGACGACCTGGGCGCTCTCGACGTAACGCAGGATGGTGAACAGGCGCCAGCCTATGGTCTCGCCGCTGATGCGTTCAACCTCACGATAAACCGCGCGCGGCCCGAGGCTGGCTGCCGCGCACTGCGCTACTGCGGCGATGTCGGCGATGGTCAAGGCGCGCTGTTTGTTAGCCATGGGTTCTTCCAATGCACGATCCTCAGACGCGACTGGCTGCCGGCGCCGCGGCAGCCGGCAACAGCGGATGCTTGATGCGCTCGGGCAGCAGGCCCTTGGCATAAAAGCGCAAGATCACCAGCAGGGCGACGGAAATCAGTAGCTCGCGCAGGGCGGCCGCTTGCACGGCCGACAGGCTCGGGATCAGCGGCACGACGAAGCGCGTCGACTCCAGAAAGAACACCACAAGCACGGCGCCGAGCACCGCACCCTTGCTGTTGCCGAGCCCGCCGGTCAACAGCGACAGCTTGACATAAAGCGTCAGCAGCGGAGCGAACAGATCCGGGGCAATGTAGCTGGTGAAATGCCCGTAGAGCGCACCCGCCAAGCCCAGGGCGGCGCTGCCGAAGGCAAAGGCCTTGACCTTGAAAAGCACGACGTTCTTGCCGGCAATCTGCGCGATCTGTTCGTCGTCGCGAATGGCGCGCAGCACGCGTCCAAACGGCGAGTGCACCAAGCGATCGACCAGAAAGAACAGGATGATGACGGCCGCAACAACGATGCCAAGGTAGAACAGATTGAAGAGGTGCGGCCCCAGCGTCGCCCGGAATGGGCCGGGAATGCCCGAGAGGCCATCGGTGCCGTTGGCGATCCACAGCTTCGTTCGACATGACGATGCGCAGGCTCTCGGCAAAGCCCAGCGTGACGATCGCCAGATAGTCTCCGCGCAGCCCGACGGTGACGCATGCCACCACCACGCCGACGCCGGCCGCCGTCAAGGCGCCGGCAACCACGCCGACGGCGATCGGCATTCCCAACTTGAGGGTCAGCAGCGCAGAGACGTAGGCTCCGACTGCGAAAAAGCCAACCAGGCCGAGGTTGATCAGCCCAGCCATCCCCCAAATCACGTTCATGCCGAGCGCCATCAGGGCATAGATGCCGGCCGTGACCGCGATGGCGACGAGGTAGTGCTCCATTCGCCCCTCCTCAATAGGCCCGCGCGCCCAGAATTCCGCGCGGCCGCAAGGTCAGCACCAGCAGGATGGCGAGAAAGCCGATGGCGCTCCGGTAGGCCGGCGACAGAACCAGCAAGCTCAGTTCCTCGCCGACACCCACCAGCAAGGCGCCGACGACGGCACCGGGAAGGCTGCCGAGACCGCCGACCACCGCGGCGGCGAAGATCGACAGGATGCTTTTGAAGCCGACCAGGGGATCGATAGTGGTATCGAGGCCGATCAGCATGCCGCCAAGGCCGGCCAACCCCATGGCCACGAACGACACCAGGCGCGCAACCATATCGGCATTGATGCCCTTGATGGACGCCAGCATCGGATTGTCGGCATAGGCGCGCATGGCCTTGCCGGTGCGGGTAAAGAAGAGAAAAGCAAACAGCATTGCCATGGCGAAAAGCGCGATCGCCAGATTCTCGACCTGCTGCGGGGAGACCCGCAGGCCCCCCACCAGCCAATCGCGCCGGAGCGGCAGGTCGTAGCCCCGCAGCTGATTGCCAAACAGCAAACGAACGGCGTTCTCAAGCGCGATGGTCAGGGCGATCGAGCCGATCGCCGTGGTGATAAAGCCGGCGGCGCGGAAGGGCTTGAGGATGAACTCGTCCGACAGCACCCCGACCAGGCCGGCAATCACGAAGGCCGCAATGAGCGATGGTAGCAACGGCCATGCCAAGCTGACATTGGCGATGAAGCCTGCAAAAGCGCCGATCGTCATATGTGAAGCCAAGGCAAAGTTTGTAAAGCGCAGCACCGCAAATATGGCGGTGAGGCCGATCGCCGGCACGGCCAGGATCGTTCCCGCCATCAAGCCGTTGAGGATCAGCTGCGCTACTTCCATACGCCTACCGGCCGGGGCTCCGCTTCACGCGCACTGGGGCGGCAGATCCAGGCTCTTGGGCTTAAACGACCTTGAGGAACTTCAGCTTGCCGTCCACCACTTCCATGTAGCGGAAGCGGCAGCCTTGAATGTCGCCGATGTCGGTGAAGTCGCACGGCCCCGAGGCGCCCTCATAGTTGATATCCTTGCCCTCAGCCAACAGCTTCAAACCCTCAACCGCGCTGTAGACTTTCTCGCCGGATCCCTGGCTGATCTTGCGCACGTTTTCCTTGAGGGCGACACCGGTCGCCACCTGCGCCTTGGCCACCGTCAGGATCACCAAGCTGGCCCAATCGGTTGCCTGTGCTTCATAGGAATCGGGCTCGGCAACACCCAGCCGAGCCGCGCTCAAGCGGAAGGCCTTGCCCTCGATATCGGCTGAGGGTTGGCCGGTGTAGGTCCCCGCCGACACCTCGGCCGGCAGGGTATCAAGCGTTTTCTGCGGCACGGCATAGGACTGACAGAACTTGGGCAGGTTGATGTTGGCCTTGTAGAGATCGCGTAGCACCACCACGGTGTCCGGCGCATAGCCGTTGAGATAGAGAAAGTCGGGGTCTGCCCGCAACGCCTGGTCGATCTCCGAGCGGTAGGTGGCCTTGTCCTTTTCGTAGATGATGTGCGCAACGACGCTGGCGCCTTTGCTCTTGAGTACGCTGTCAAGGTGCTCCTTGGTCGACAGTGCGAACGGCGCTTGGATGCCGATCACCGCCACCTTCTTCTTGCCCATGGCGGCGATAAACTCGGCATGCGCGGTCGCCTGCAGCTTGGAGGTAGGCTGCGTGCGAATGATGTAGCCTTGGTGCGGCAGCTGGGTGATGGAGTCCGCCCCCGAGACCGTGCACAGAAAGGTCTTCGATTCCCAGCACACCGGGGCCACCGCGCTCGTCACCGCCGAAGCCCAGGTGCCCATGATGACCGGCACCTTGTTGACCTCGATCAACTTGCGGGCGGCACGCACGGCAGCCTCGGGATTGGTCTGATCGTCCTCGATGATGGTTTCAATCTTTCGCTGCAGGACGCCGCCAGCCTTGTTGACCTCATCGATCACCGCCTGCATGGCCTTGAGCATGCGCGGGCCATCCTGCCCGCCCGCGCCGGTCAATGGTGTCAGCACGCCAAACTTGAGAGGCTCGCCCTGCGCCGATGCGCGGATCGGCAAGGCGGCAATGGCCGTGGTCGCGGCAGCGCCCTTGATGAGGGCACGGCGTGTGGTCGTCGTCATGGCAAACCCCCTTGCACCAGCCGATGGCAAAAATACTAGGCCGATGTCAGGCTCCAAGAAAGAGCCTTCTGATCTCCGCGTCGGCGGCCAGGGTCTTGGCGGCACCGGTACGGCTGTTCTTGCCGTCAACCAGCAGGTAGGCGCGGTCGGAGATGGCCAGAGCCTCGTTGGCATTCTGCTCCACGATCGCTACGGCGACGCCGTCCTTATGGATCGCAACAATGGCATCAAACAAACGCTCGGCGGCGACCGGCGAGAGGCCGGCCGACGGCTCATCGAGCAGCAGCACGGCGGGTTCCACCATCAGCGCCATGGCCATGGCGAGCATCTGGCGCTCGCCGCCCGACAGGGTGCGGGCAGCATGGCGTTGCTTGCCAATCAGCGGCGGGAAGCGCGCCAACACGCCCTCGATGCGTGGCATCGCCGCCTTGCCGTCGATGTAGCCGCCGATCTCCAGGTTTTCGCGCACCGAGAGGGTGGGAAAGACGTTGAACTCCTGCGGCACGTAGGCAAGGCCTAAGCGCGAAATCTCCCGCGCCGGCAGCCCGGCAATGTCTCGACCGTTGAGGGTGACGCTCCCCGATTTCGGTCGCAGCAGCCCGGCGATGGCCTTGAGCAGGGTCGACTTGCCCGCCCCATTGGGCCCGATGACACAGACGACCTCATCCTTATCGACGACCAGATCGACGCCTTTCAGGATCTCATCCTGGGCGCCATAGCCAGCCACCACACCGGTTGCCACGAGGAGGCTCATCTCACACCAGGCCGGGCCGCCGACGCCCCATGTAGGCCTCCTGCACCGCCGGATCGGCGGCAACGTCGGCAAACGAGCCCTCGGCCAAGCGCCGCCCCTCCGCCAGCACGATCACGTGATCGCAGAGCCGCGCAACCATGTCCATGTGATGCTCGATGAGCAGGATCGTCATGCCTTCCCGCGCCAGCGCCTTGAGGTGCTCGCCAATCGTTCGCGCCAGCGTCGGATTGACGCCAGCAACCGGCTCGTCCAGGAGGATCAGCTTGGGCTCGCTCATGAGCACACGGCCGATCTCGAGCAGCTTCTTTTGACCACCGGACAGGTCGGAAGCGGGATTGCCGATGACGGAGTAGAGGTCGAGGCGCCGGGCGACGGCGACGGCACGGGCGACCAGTTCTTCCTCGCAGCGGCGCGCCGACGCGGTGCGCAACAGCGCTGGCAGTAGGCGCTCACCGGGCTGATGCGCTGCATACAGCAGCAGGTTCTCGATGACGGAGAGGCGCGGCAGGCCACGAGCGATCTGAAAGGTGCGCGCCAAACCCCTGATACTGACCTGGTCGGGTCGCAACCTGGCGATGTCGCTGCCAGCAAAGACGATGCGACCGCGATCCGGCGGCACCACGCCAGTGATACAATTGAATAGCGTGGTTTTGCCGGCGCCATTTGGACCAATCAGGCCGGTGATGCCGTGCGGTTGGACCGACAGGTCCACCCCGCTCAGGGCCTGCACGCCATAAAAGCTCAGCTCGACGCCGACGACCTCCAAGAGCGCCATGCCATCCCCCCGGGTCACTGGCCCTCGAGGCAAGGCAGCAGCAAGCAAGAGGGATGTCCGGCACCATGGTGGAGGCGCAGACATGGCGGGCGGCCGTGCGGCACCTGGACGACGTGATCGCAGTCGGCGCCGGCAACGGCCAGGCGCACGCGGCTGCCGGCGTTGAACCTCCACGCCACCGGCAGCAGCGCGAAGCTCATCTCAACCGCCTCCCCGGGCGGCAGGGTGGCGGCGTCGGCGCGCGCAAAGGTGCGCCAGGGCCAGGTGGTGCGATGCTGGGCCGGGCAGGGCGCCGTCTGGCGGTGCAAGGCGCGCAACATGCCCTCGGTCACATAGCGGCAGCCACCTTCGGCATCCACCTCTTCGAGGTAGACGTGCAGGGCGGCGTCAGGCTGGTCGGCCTCCAGCCATAGCCTCACCAGGGCATGGCCTGCCAGCAGCAGCGGCTGGGGCAGGGGCTCGGAGGTGTAGTTGAGCAGGCTGGCGTCGCGTCCGTGCCAGTCGGCGTAGTATTCGGGTGTATCGATGGCGGCAATGCGCTCATAGCGCGTCATCGATCCGGTGCCGAAGGCAAACGAGACCTTGTAGCTGTCACTGGCTGCCGCTTGCGGCGCCACGCTCAGTCGATGCTGCTTGGCCAGGTAGAGCGTCTCGGTTCGCGTCTGCGGAGGCCACGCCTCGGCGGCGTGCCAGCGCTCAGCGCCCAGGGCGAAGTAGTGCACCGGTGCCTCGCGCTCCAGGCCGGTCGGCAAGCCCATGAGGTAGTGATCAAAAAAGCGCAGCACTTCGGCCAACAGGGGGAACTCGGGCTCCATGCGAGCGCGCCAGGGCGAACCATTGACGCGAGCGCCGTGATCCCACGGTCCGAGCAGCAAATGCCGCGGCTGCTCGTGCAAAGTGAGAAAGCGCGCGAGCGCGCCGTTGGCATAGCCGGCACCGTCATACCAACCGGAAACCGAATAGATGGCGACGTGCGGAGCAACGCCGCTGCAGTAGCCGTGTGGACTGAAGGTGGCTGGCGTGACGGTTGGATCAGAGGCCAGCGCGTCATCGCTGAACCGAAACTCGCGGATAAATTCCGTCATGCGGAAATTGCCGCGGTGCTCGGCCACGGCGGCGCTGACGAGCTTGCCGTCGAGATCCTCCTCGACCGGCTGTGGTCCAGCCAGGTTCGGATCCTTGAAATAGGCAAACTTTTGCAAGAGGTCGCGTCGATCTTGGTCCAGCGCCAGCATCAGCTCGTCGTAGGTTTCCGCCAAACGGTTGAGCAGGAGACCGCCGGGGTAGTAGTGGTCCGCGTAGGTGTCCCAAACGGCAAACAGCGGAGCGATGGCTTTCACGGCCGGGTGACCGGTGCTCGCCAAAAAGTCGGCGGCGGCGCCGACATAGGAAATGCCGGTCGCGCCAATCGATCCATCCGACCACGGCTGCCGAACCACCCAATCGGCGATCTCAGCATAGTCCCGGCGCTCGGTTGGCGAGCGGAAGCTATCGCGCGTGCCAAAACTGGCGCCAGTACCGCGCACGTCACAGACCACCACGGCATAGCCGCGCGGCACGAACAGGTCGCGCCACTTGCCAGCGTTTGGGCTCATTTCGGTGGCGGCAGGCGCGCCGGGCTTGAGTCGAAACCGACGATAGTAAGGCGTGAAAATCAGCAGCGTCGGCAGCCTCGGCCTTGGCTGCTGCCCGGCAAGTCCAGCTTGCGGCAAATAGACATCGAGCGCCAGACGGCAGCCATCGCGCATGGCAACATAACGCGAGCGCGGTTCACCCACGCCAAATGCGGCCGCTCGCGTCGCAAGGTAGGCGCCCGCCGAGACGCGCCAGCCGTCACCGGATTGGACCGCATCCGCCACGCCCGAAAAGCCCCCCTTTTCCACCCGGGATGTCCGGGCCAGTACAAACCGGGCCAGCACAAGCCGGGCCAGTACAAGGCGTGATTGTCCCGCAGAGGCTGGGCGATGTCACGCCTTTGCTGGGGCGACATCGGCAGGTAGGTTTGCCAATCGCGCCGGGCCCGCGCTGGCCGATGCCAGTCGGCGTGGCCGTCGCCGGTCGCCGGTCGTTTGCAAAAAGAGTAGCATCCGTGTCGTTGACTGGGGCGCGCATGCGCTGGCAGCAGGGGCCGCCTGGTGCCCCCTGCGGGGCTCAGTGGGCGTCGGCGCGACGCTGCTGAAGGTGCTGAGCCACTGTCGCCGCAATCGGCTTTGCGCGCGGCGGGACCGGCTTCAAATAGGCATGTCTGATGGCATGCTCGCGACCGCAGACGGCGCACCTGATGCGATCGGTCCGCTGCGCGAGGTCGACCAGCCCCTCGGCATCGGTCCAGATGTCAGTCGTGACCTCGCACTGTCGTGTGGTGCACCAGAGGGTGAGAACCGAGGCCATGGCCGCTCATTTGGTTAGATGACCGAGGGTAACGGTGAACGCAACGGTTTGTGAACCCGACCATTCTGCGCTGCAGCATCGGCTGGCAAATCTCCGGCGCAATCCCCATATTTTGGCTTGGCATCAGGCCAGGGGCGTGTGCCCTGGCGCGCGATCGTGCCGACACACCATCGCCCCCGACGCGGCCTCGTTCCGACACCGAGCAAAGAGATGAAAATCGCAGGCCACAGCCGCAAGCGCAGACCGCCCCCTTTGGGCTTCTTGCTCGACGAGCTACGCTCGGCGGGCGTGACCACCTACGCGGGATTGGCGACGGCGCTCAACCGTCAGGGGATCCGGCCGGCCCGAGGTCGCTGGAACGCACACGAACTTTATCTGCTGATGCGGCGCCACCGCCGCGCCCATCCGGCGGCGCGCCGCAATGCCGGGGATGCCCTCTATAGCCGTCGGGCCGCCGAGGCCCGCCGCCTCATCGGACGCTTAAGGCGACGCGGCTTCAAGAAGCCCTGGCTGATCGCCGGCGCCCTCAATGCACGCGGCCTGACGACGCCGCGCCATGGCCGCCTGTGGACGGCCCGGAGTGTGGCGCGGGTCTGGAACGGCTCGGCGCGGCGCCGACGGCTGCCGCGCCGCTGACGGACAAGCCCAAGCTTCCCCTCAAAGCGACCGCACCCCCGCCGGCCGCAGCCCGTTGGCAGCCGCTTTTTCCGCGATCCGACCGGCCGGAAAAAAGGGCGCGCGGGCGCAGCTGGCGGCCGCGACTGGCTTTAGCGCCTTTGCAGAGCGTAATCGCGCAAGCTGCGGTAGTCGGGCCGTCGATCGGCGGCGCCAGACGGCACCGGGGCGGCCGGGGGCTGCGCCTGTGGCGAGGCCGCGGGTGCAGCTTGACTGTGCGCGGCAGCGGGAGGCTCGCTCGCGCGACTGAGCTGTTGGCGTGCGGGCAGTGCGTCTACGACAGCGACGATGGTGCCGACCTCGGCGATCGAGGCCAAATGCACCACGGCCGCATTGAGCATGCGAAAACATCCCGAGGACTGCGCCTGGCCGATCGACTTTACGTCGTTGGTGCCGTGAATACGGTAAAGCGAGTTGCCAAGGTACAAGGCCATGGCGCCCAGCGGGTTCTTCACCCCGCCGGTCATCTTTTCGGGAAGGCTCGGGTCGCGTTCGCGCATTTCCGCCGGCGGATACCAGTCGGGCCAGGCCTGCTTGCGACTGATTGTTTCCGTGCCGGTCCAGTTGAAGCCGTCCCGGCCCACCGAGATCGGATAGCGATACGCCCGCTTGTCGGGCAGCACGTAATAAAGCGCCCGAGCGCTGCTATCGATCACGATCGAGTTGACGGGAAAATCGTGCTCGAAAGCAACGGTCGCCGGCGGCACCGGGGCGATCTCGGGTCGCGGCCCGCCGTCGCGCAGGTCGCTGCTCGCAGCCAGTGGCGGCTGCGCCGGGTCGGTGCGCAGGGCTCGGTCCAGATGCCGTCGCGATTCGTAGCGCCCTCTGCCGGTACCGAACACATCATCCGCCCAGGACGGCCAACCCTGCGCCAAGGATGGGCCGGCAGACGGGACACTCGCGCACAACGCCAGCAGGAGCGTTGCGCCAACTTTGCGGTCAACCTTGTGCATCCGGCCTTCTCTCGAACCTCCTTGAAACGTCCTTACCGCGAGCCCAGACGAAACCCGAGGTCGCCAAGATCGTTCCCTGCCGGCATGCCAATTCCTGTGCTGGGCGAGGGCCTCGCCGCGGTAGCGTGCAGAAGGTTCAGCAAAAGGATGGGCCTAGGCAGGCGCGGTCATGATCATCCGGTTGTGACGACACCGCTCCCAGTGCAGCGTTCGCCATTCGGCAAGGCGCGTGACAACGATCTTGCATCCCGCTTTCCGGACTTTGGGTTCCTTGCTCTCAAGCCGGGGACGGCTGGTGCCTGTGCGCCGCACGTTGGCAGGAAGCGCTCGACGCCGATGCTGCGCCGCGCGTGATTCCTGGGCGACACCTGAGAAGATCCTTGAAAATCGGCGAGCTGCCTGACGCCTGTCCGGTCCGGTTCCAGCAAGACGTTCGCCAACTTTACGTCGCTTGCGGCATCACTCTGACGCCCGGCCGCAGCTTGCTGTAGGCGAGCTCGGTGTGGTCGATCGCGACCGGGCCAGGCGCCTTGGCGACAATGATCGCCTCCGCCATCGGCGCGAAGTCAGCCCGGAAGTGCACCGAGCTTTTGACGGCAATGATCGGCAGGCGCTCGGGCACCAGGCCCAGGTGCTGAAAGATCCCTCTGTCGAGCGTCTGCGACCCGCGCGAGGCAAGCGCGACCACGACGCCTTCCACGGTCTCGACCAGCGCCGTGCGCCCGAGATCCACGGGCATACCGCCTTTCATAGCGCCGACCGCAGTCCACCCATCCGAGCGCGCACGCAACACACGGCAGCGCGCCTCAACCGGTGAGTCGCCGGGTAAGCGCTTGCCGCCGATGGAGATGACAGTGGCTCTCCCTTCCCCAGCAGCATGCGCAGCCTCCACAGCCGTTGCATCAATCAGGGCCCCGATCACGGCACCCTTGGCCTTTGCCGCAAGCATGGCTCGCAACAGCCCGGTCGTATCGCCAGGCCCGCCACCGCCTGGGTTGTCCTGGGTATCAGCGATGATGACAGGTTTCGAAGCCGTCGCCGCGATTGCGAGCGCGCGCGCCACGGCTTCGGCCGCGGGATAGTACTCCGGCAGAAACTGCGCTTCGCGCCGGGCAACTTCTGCTTTGAGACGCTCGGCCGCGGCCTCAGCCACGGCCTGCGTTTTGGCGTAGGCAATGACGCTGGGACCCGCGTCTTTGAAGTCCGCATGTGGGAACCCAACACCGAACGACAGTCCGGCAAGTCCCAGCTCTCGCTCCATCGTCGGCATGATCGCATGATAGATCTCGCGCGCCGGTCCGAAGTCGGTGCAGCCACCATTGATCGGAATCAGAAAGTCGAGCTGACGAAAGGCCTTGGCCGGGCGGCTGCCCGAGCCGCTCATCTCCAGCAGCATCCTTGCGGAGCGCGCTCCCGTCTCCGCCATGTCGATGTGGGGATAATAGCGGTAGAGATCGAGATAGTCGGCGTTCCCCACCATCTCGGGCGTCACGTTGGCGTGGAGATCGAGCGGAACTGAGATCGGCACGCGTGGCCCAACCACCCGGCGCACGCGGGCAAGGAGCTCTCCTTCGCCGTCGTCGACATGGCGCGCGACCATCGCGCCATGCAGCTCGAGCAGTATGCCATCGAGCGCACCCGAAGCAGCGATGCCCTGAACAATCTCGCCGGCAATTCGCTCGTAGGCATCTTCCGTCACCTGGGCGCTTGGCGTTGCGATGCACCACAGAATAGGAACAATCTCCGCCCCTGCAGCCTCGAGCACGCTGATAGCGCCCGCGCTTGGCAGCTTCTTGCCGCGCACGGCAGCAAGCATCTGCCGTCCTCGCACAAGCGGCGGGAAGGCCTTGGCAACGCGAAAAGCCTCGTAGTCAGCTACAGTCGGCGCAAAGGTGTTGGTCTCGTGCTGAAAGCCGACGACAGCGATCCGCATGGGTGTCTCCGCAATACCGAGGAAACGGAACTTACTCCATCTGCTGCAAGCGCTGACCAGCATATCTTGCACCATCAGCCGCCGTCTCTCATGACATTTGCCTGGTCGCAATGCCCATCAAGCCAGGCGTGAGGTTAGAGCTGTTCGATAGGCGCCGTGCTTTCGACGTGTCTGACAGGACGCCTTCTGCACGCCGCCGTTGCATACCCCCTAGGCCGCATCTCAGCTGGCTGTGCATCATGGAAATCCGTTCGGGCGAACTCATTTCGACGCCGGGTCCGTTGGGTATTCCAGTTGCATGGCGACGAAGTCGGCGGTGGCGCTTCCGTAGCGAGACGCGACCGCCTGAAGGGCTTCTTGCAGTGCCTTTGCCGGTGGCTTGCCGCTGATCATTGGCACCCGACCGCTCATGGTCTCGCCCGCAGCGCCGCGATCGTGGTGGCGCAGAAAGCGGCGAACACGACGGCCGCGTTCACGGCGTGAGAGCATTCCCATTGTTGACGCAAGCTGCGCCAGTTGTCCGGTCGGACGGTCCAATTGGCTGTCGCGCTATTGGCTGGCTGGGTCCAGAGGAAGAAAATGACAAGGTTCGCGGTGATCAGCACGGCAGCAAGAATCGCGAGCCGGCGCGCTGTCGTGTCATCTCGCGTCGCAGCCGCCAGTGCCAGGTTGGTGAGGAACGCTGCAGGCAAAAAGATCCCGAGCATCCACCAGCCGTTGTAGATCGTCTGCACGACGAAGTAGTCGTTCTCCGGCATGGCGATCTTGTTGGGCAGCTCGAAAAGGTGGGCGGCCGGCGCAACCAACGCGAGCCCGGTAAGCACGATCGCTGCAAACGATATGGCAAGGCGCATGCGCCACCTCTTTGATTGCATCGCCGTCGCAAGATCACCATTGCTTCGGCGCTGGTGGAGGTCTGCTCCGGATTGGCGATGCCCACATCTTGGGTCATTGCATCGCCTACATTCCTTTGCTGGTTCGGCTTGGCGATCGAAGAGAGCTGGGGAGTAAGCTTTCTGAAAATTACCGCCTTGTCGGGCGCAACGCCGTAACACCGATCGGAGTTGCGGGCGCACCCAAGTTTTTCACGGCGATTGGCTTGTCTGGTCCATGCAAAGGCTACGCCGAAGTCCCTCTCGTCAGAAGATCTCGTAGCCGGGTGTAAGCAGGTGATCGGGATCGAATTTTGTCTTTGCCCGCCGCAGTCGCGTCCACTCGGGGCCGAAATGACTTCGCCAATCCTCTGCCGACATGGTGAAGGCGCTGACCGGGTAGAGCACCCCGCCGGCGGCCCGAATTCGCTCGTAAGCCGCGCGGTTGCCGGCAGTCAGGCGAATGGCCTCGGTGGCGGCGTTGTCGGTGGCCGGCATGCGCACCAGATTGAAGGCGTAGAGCATCTCTTCGGCGGGCAGCCGCAGCAGCGGACTGGCGATGGCAGAGCGGCGGAGCGGTGAAAGAAGAACCTGTCCGAACGGGCCGAGGTCGCCTGCCGGCAAGCGGCGGAGTTCGTCGGCGACAAGGTGTTCGACAGCTGAATCGGCGACGAATGTCGTAAGCCACGGGTGCGGGTTCGACCATTGACCCTTCGATCTGAGCAGACGCTCCAGCGCCGAAAGCCTGTCGAGATAATCTAGGTAGGTGAGTGTCCTCACTCTTACAGCCGCCTTGTCGACGGCAAGGCCGCCGAGCACGCTGCGATCGTTGGCTGTTGCGTCGCCCGCCGCACCATAAGTTACTGCGTCGATCTTGTAACTCCACCCCGCCGGAGACGACACGATCGCGCCTTGCAGGCCTTGGCAGCGATGTCCGGTCGCCAGCAGTCGTTGATCGACCAGCATGGATTGGAGATCAGAATAAGTGAGTTCGTAGAAGCGCACAGCGTCGGGCGCGGGTATGAGCTTCAGAGTTGCGCGCGTGATGACCCCGGCCTGGCCAAGGCCTGCACGCATTGCCTCAAAGAGGTCAGTGTGGTTGTCCAACGAGCAGGTGATCTTCTGCCCCGTGCCGGTGATCACGTCCAACTCGAGTACGTTGTCGCTCTGCACGCCGTTGCGAAAGGTCGTGTCGCCGACCCCACCGACGACCAGCGTGCCTGCAACCGAAAGATCGAGATAGCCCGTCAGAACCGGCGGCGTCAGCTTACGAGGCAACGTCGCTTCGAGCACCTCTCGCCACGTCGCGCCGGCGCCAACCACAACATGATCATCGGCGATAGCGTGAACCTGTCGCAGTTGGCGCATGTCGATCACGAGACCGTCGCGTGCCTGGGCGCGGCCGTAGACCGAGTGGCCTTGCCCCCGTGCCGCAACCTTGCGGCCCCGCTCGCCCGCCCAGCGGATCGCGGTCGCCACATCCCTTTCGGATCCAGGCAACAGCACGCTTTCCGGCCTATTGCGTACGATATGACCGAAATCGTCTGTCGCCGCTGCCCGGCTGCTTTCGTCGAATTGCAGAGAACCATCGAGTGATGGCAGCGACACTTTCGGGGCCTGCTCGGTTTGTGCTGCGCCGACGCCAGCGCCAGTGACTGCGCTCGCAGCGGAGATCAAAAGGGCTCGACGATCGATCCTCACCCGCATTGCCCCTGCCCTTGTGCTCGGTTCAACCTTTGCTGCGTCGCTGCATCCTGTCAGCTTCGCTGCAGAGCAGATAAAAGCCCGATGCATTATCCGAAGAACCAATTCTGGCAATGTTTGCCAGTCCAATTCGGCGCAGGGATTTCAGCGTCGTGGTCCTTGCCTGAAGCATCGAAATACCGGCGCAGCCGCAATCCTTCCGGGACCCTTTTCACCGGAATTGCCCCGCAGGCGTGGCCGGGCGCTAAGCAGGCGTCCACACATGACGCACACAACCCTCGCCACCGCCGGACCGCAGCGATGCGGCAATGTGCCGGCCAGCGCGCGAGCAGCCGTGGGCGTTGCCATCTTGAGGCGCAGTTGCGGGTGGCGACGACAGCCTCAGGCCGGGAAATGTTCGGCGTGCCAATCGGCCTCGAGATCGGGGTTGATCTTGGCATCAATCACAAAGACACCCGGCGCACCCTCGCCGACCCAGGCGCGCACGGGCTCAAGATCGCTGAGCGTCCTGACGGTTGCCGCTCGGCAGCCATAGCCGCGGGCGATGGCCGCGAAATCGGTGTCGGGAAACTGGACGATGTCGACGGCGTAGCCGCGGCGACGGTACAGATGCACCTCGGCTGCGTAGGAACGGTCATTGTAAATCAGGATGCACATCCTCAGTTTGAGGCGCACGGCCGTCTCAAGATCGCTGCTCGACATCAGAAAACCGCCGTCGCCGGCGCCCAGTACGGCAAGCGCGCCCGGATTTGCCAGACCCAAGCCGATGGCGGACGCCAGGCCAAGGCCAACCGATTGGAAGGAATGACTGAGGCAGGAGGCACGCGCGCTAGGCACGCGGAGGAAACGCGGGACCCAACCACAGAAATGGCCGGAATCGGAAGCAACGACGCGCTGCTTGGGCAGGATATCGTCGAGGGCCTTGCTCAACGTGCGCGGGTCGATGCTCTCTTGGCTCGAAACGTCCTGGTAAGGGGCGTTGTGGTTGGCCCCCTCGCGCATGCGCTGGCGCGTGACGTCATCACGCCGGCCTGTGCGGACGGAGCCAGGGCGGCGTCGGAGCTCTGCCAGCAATGCCTCGGCCGTGACGCGAGCGTCGCCGAGCACGGCATGCGTGACCGGCATCTGCCAGGCCAGTCGCGCGGCCTCGATATCGACCTGGGCAACGACAGTGCCCGCTGCGATCAGCTTGCCCCGCTTGGTGGTCCACGGCGTGAAGCTGACGCCAAAGCCAAGAATGAGATCGCTTTCAAAGATCAACGCGTCAGCCGCCGGCGAGCCGAACCCCCCGCTGATGCCGAGACACCAGGGATTATCCGCAAACAGCCCATGGCCGCACACCGAGGTGGCAAGCAGCGCCCCGCTGTGCTCGGCCAAGGCGGTCAAGGCCGGCTCGGCGCCAGAGACGACCGCTCCCCGACCGGCCAGGATGAGCGGGCGCTGGGCAGCGCCTAGCGCCGCGACCAAGGCGCCCACCGCTGCCGGGTCCGGGTGCATCGGGCGGGGTGCCGGCGGCAACGTCGGCAGCGCGGCCGCCGCGGACCAGGCTGTGTCCTGCACATCGGTCGGCAGGCTCAGCACCACGGTCTGGCGATCGCGCAGCGCGCGCGTGACGGCGCGCAAGGTGTCTTGGCGTGCGGTTGCCGCTGTATGCGTGCGCTCGGACACGGCACCAACCGAACGGACCATCTCTGCCTGGTCGATGTAGAAGTTGGACGTCACGGCACCGCAGGGCACATCACCGGCCAACACGAGCAAAGGCGTCCGGCTCTTGGCGGCCTCGCCGATGCCGGTCAGGGCGTTGCTGAGACCGGGCCCGGAATGCACGCTGACCAGGGTCAATTCGCCGGTGGCCTTGGCGTAGGCATCAGCCATGCTGGCGGCGTTGCCTTCGTGTCGCGCAGAGATCAAGTCCACACCCGCCGCAACCAGCGCGTGCGATATCTTGAAATTGGCCGTGCCGAGCAGCCCAAAGCAACGGCGTGCCCCGTAGGCTGCCAAATCGGCGGCAAGCACTTCTGCCACAGTCGTCGACGTGCGCATGACCTCTATCCAATCAATCGGCCCGGCAGCCAGGTGGCGACCGCCGGCAGCAGCAGCAGCAAGACGAGCAGCAGCAGGCTCATGATCACATACGGCACCACGGCCTGGAAGATGTGGCCCATGCTCACCTCGGGCGGCGAGACGCCGCGCATGGTCATGAGCAGCAGCCCGTGCGGCGGCAGCAGCAGGCCAAGCTGCATGCAGATCAAAAACAGCACGCCGAACCAGATCGGATCAATTCCGAGCCTGGCGACGATCGGCATGAACACCGGCAGCGTGATGAGCATCATGCTGACCTGATCGACGAAGATGCCGAGGAAGATCAGCAACAGCATCATGCCGACAAGGACGGCAAATGCCGATAGTCCCTGCCCTAGAATGGCCGAGACCAATCCGTCCGTGGCACCCGAGAAACTCAAGATTTGGGCAAAGGTGGTGGCACCCAGGATGATGAAAAGGATCATGCCGGTGATCGCCACGGTTCCCCGCAGCGCCGCCAGCAAAGCATCGAGGCTCAGGGCACGATAGGCGAGCGCAAGCAGCAGGGTGGCGAGGGCACCGAGGGCCGCCGATTCCGTCGGCGTCGCCCAGCCGCCCGACATGGCGCCGACGACGACCACAAAGATCGATAGCAAGGGCACGACGTAGAGCGCCAACAGCCGCCAACTTTCCGACCGATCCCGGGCCTCAAGCGGCGCCGGCGGCGCCAGGTCCGGCCGGCGTCGCGCGGTGGCGACGATATAGGCGATGAACGCCAGGCTCAGGAGCAGCCCCGGCACCACGCCGCCGATCAACAGTTTGGAAATGGAAATACCCGACAAGCTGCCGAGCAGCACCGTCAGCGCCGATGGCGGGATCAGCATGTCGACGGCGCCAATCGCCATGATCGGCCCGGTGGCAAACGCGGGATGGTATCCGCGCGCCAGCATCACGGGCAGCATCAGCGAGCCAAGCATGGCCGTCGTGGCGATGGTTGAGCCAGAGATGGCGGAGAAGACCGTACCGGCGGCAACGGCGATGACGGCGAGCCGGCCCGGCACCTGCCTGATCAGCCGCTCCACGCCTTCGATCACCTTGAGCGCCAGCCCGGTATGGAACAGGAGTTCTCCCATCAAGATGAACAGCGGGATCGGCGTGAGTGAGAAATTCATCACCGCCACGACGCTGTTGCGCACGACCTGCAGCAGTCCCGGCTCGCCGCCCAGGAACACCATGGCGCCGAGGATATTGATGGCAACAAACGACAAGGCGACCGGCATGCCAAGAAACAGCAGCACGGTCGAGCCGCCGAGCAGCAGCAGTGCGGCCATCTCCCACGCCAAACTCATTGCCCCCCAATTCTGCCAGGCGCCGGCTAGGAAGCCGAAACTGCCTCCGCGCGAGGCCCAATGTCCGAGCTGGCCAGCCGGTGCATGCGGAACACGAATTCGATGGCGACCAGCAGGAAGGCAAAGGGCAGGCTCGACAACATCCACCACTCGGGCAGCACGAGCGTCTTCAAACTGATCGCACCGGCGGCATAACTGGCTTCGGCAACGCGCCAGCCATAGGCCACGAAGTACAGCGCACAGGCCAAGCCGCCAACGTCGGCCAGCCATTCCAAGGCATAGGCCAGGCGCGGCGGCAGCACCCGCAGCAGGATGTCGACACGAATATGCTGTCCCCGGCGCAGCAACCACGGTGCCGACAGCAGCGTCACCAAATAGAGAATGTATTCGGAAACCTCGTTGCTCCAGGGCAGGCCACCGACACCGACGTTGCGCAACAGCACGTCGGCGCCGATCATCAAGGCCATGCCCAGCACCAACAGCGCTGCCAGCAGCATGAGGGCATCGAGAAAGGCCCCGTACCAGCGCGATAGCACCGTCATTGCCGCCCTGCGATTTCGATCACGGCCGCTACTGCGCAAACAGGGCCTTGAGCTTTGGCCCGTGCTCGGGGCTTTGCCTGATCACGCCGGCCCAACCCGCCTCGTAGGCCTTCTTGCGAAATTCCTCGCCCAGGGTGATCACCTGAATGCCCGCAGCCTTCTGCTTGGCGATGTCGGCTTCGTTTTCCTTGCTGACGTCCTGAGCCTGCGCTTCGATCCAGGCGGCCGCAGCGCCAATGACCTGCCTTTGCTGCTCGCTCAGTTTGCCCCAAACGGTCTTGTTGACGAGGATGCTCACCTCGGCACTGTAGAAGCCAGGGTCGACCCGGTATTTCGTCTTTTCATGCCAACCGAGATCGAAGATGCCGGTAATCGGCCAACCGTAGCCATCCACCACCCCGCGCTCGAGCGCAGTATAGACTTCGCCGGGAGCCGTCTGCACGACGGTGGCGCCCAAGGCTTGAAAGAAATCGCGATAGACCGGCGTGATGCGCAGCTTCAACCCGGCGAGGTCGGGGCCTGAGATCGGTTTCGTCAAATACAGATGGAATGGGTTGTTGTCGATGTGGCGGGCCAGCAGAATGGCATTCATTTTCTGCTCGTAGAGGCTCGCCATGTAGGCATAGCCACCATCCTTGCGCAGCTGCGCCATCGGCTTTTCGGTGAGCTTCCAGGCGTCGGCCTCCGGCATCACGTTGGTGTAGAAGGCCCCCGTCACGTTGGCGAGGTCAACCACCCCACCTTTGAGCGCGTTGCCGACCTCGAACGGCGGCATGGCTTTCGGGCCGCCGATGTAATTGATCTGCACCACACCCTTGCCGTCGGCGTTCACCTTGTCGATGAAGCGTTCAAAGCCACGCGAATAAAAGGTCTTTTCCGCAAAGGAGGTGATTGCCTTGAGGGTCACCTCTTCGGCGGCCGCAGCCGCCACCGACGTCAGCAGCAGACTTACCGCCAGCGCCAACCTCAACGGACCATGCATGCCCTGCTCCTGACTTTGTGCTTCGTCTCCACCCGGCGGCAACAAGAGCACACGGCCGCAGGGGTCCGCAACCTGCCGCCGGCGGTGCCCGGACCGCCCTGCCAAACGCCCGCATGAGATTGCGGCCGACCACCCCAGCACGCCGCAGCGCGCTAGACGCTGCGGGAGCCTCTATTCGGCCGCGCGCAACGGGCCCGGCGGTGGACGCACCGAGGCGGCCAGCGCCCTGGCGTAGACCTCCTGCCAAGGGCTGGCGTCGTCGCTGATCATGTAGCCGCTGCGGGCGCCGCGATAGACCTGGGGATCCTCAACGCCGGGCGGCGCTTGGCCCTTATCGCGTAAGGCGCGCGCGGCCAGCAACAGGCGTCGGCGCGTGCGGGTAATCATTTGATCGGAAGGCGCCAAATGCTCGTATTCGTGGGCAACGATGGGGCCCATGCTTTCGGTGATGGCCTGATCTTGCAGGTGGATACCGTCGATGCCGCTGTAGATGGTGTTGTTCTGCTGGGCGGCGCGATCCAGGCCCCAGTCGTTGCCCGCATTGGCGGCCAGCCGCCAACGGCCGAGCCAGTCGGTGGTATTGGGCAAGAACTTGCTGCCGCGCCCGGTGCCGCCGATCGGCTTGCCGTCCTTAAAGGCCGGCTGCGGCAGCGACATCGCCGACACGGCGCCCTTCCACCATAGGAAGCAGAACATCGTGTGCTCATCATCGAGCGGCACCCAGGCGCGCGCATGCATGTGGCTGCCGAACTCGCCGTTGGGCGCCTGGGTCCAGAACGGAAACAGAAAATTGCCGAAGCGCCAATAGGTATGACCGGGCTTCGCCTCACGGTAGCCGGCATATTGCGTGCCCCAGGGTGTCTCGGCCAGGTGATATTCCGGTGCCCGATTGCTGACGGTGTGACGCAGAGGCTCTTCCTCGGCGAGGTCGTCGGCGTCGACGTGGCCGGCGTGCAGGAAACCGAAATGCGAGGTATCGATCTCGCCCTCGAGCGCCTGCAGATAGTTGCAATCGCGCTGGATGAAGCTGACTTTTATCTCAGCCTCTGGCAGATCGAGGATTTCGAAGCCGGGCAGCGGTGGCGCCTCGCTGCGTGAGCCCATGTAGACCCACACCACGCCGGCCCGCTCGATGACCTTGTAAGCCTTGGCCTTGACCTTCTGCATGAAGCCTGGCGGCGGTAGGCTTGGCATCTCGAGGCAATTGCCGGCGACGTCGAATTTCCAGCCGTGATAGATGCAGCGCAGCCCGCCTTGTTCGTTGCGCCCCAGGAACAGGGAGGCGCAACGGTGCGGGCAGCGATGGTCCATGACGCCCACGCGGCCGGCGCTGTCGCGAAAGGCGATCAGCTTCTCGCCGAGCAGCATGAGGCGAACCGGCGCGCCGTCGCGGGCAAGTTCCGAGGACAGCGCCGCTGGAATCCAGTAGCAGCGCATCAGCTCTCCCATCATGGTACCCGGGCCGACGCGTGTGAGTTCCCTTCCTTCGCTCGCCGTCGTCATGGGGATCCTCCAGCAATGGGCGCGGGATCACTTGGGACCTGGGGGACATGCTAGCACATGCCCTCACGCTGTGCTGCAGCCGCCAGCGGTCGGTTGCGGCTTCGGCCCGAGGCTGGGTGTCAGTGTGCGCCGACAAGGGTGATCACCGCCGCCCCGTCTGGGGCCATGGCATTTGCCGGAAAAATACCAGATCGCGCAGGCGGTTGGTTGGCCACCGCATTTGGCGGATAGGGTGCCGGCCCCGATCGTTCTGGAAATGGTGTCAATGCCCAAAGCACAGGCTGGGCATGCGGCACTCAATGGCGCGCTAAATTAGCTATTTTCAACCTTTCATGCTAAATTAAATAATGCCAAATCAAACGGTCTACGTTTTCACCTGCAACAACCGTGAATTCAACGGATTTTCCCTCAAAGAGGATGGGGCCAATCTTCCCATCTTGGCCAGCACTTCGAAATGCACTTGGACGTTGGTCAGAGCGATCCCGATGTCCGGGACGGACCTCAAGCCCTTTGCCCGGGACGTGCAGGTCGCCCTCGTGAACCTGCGCACCCGCGGGTATCACATCGCGCGCAACACCGCGGTCGTGCTGACCCTGCCGAGGCTCCGGCCGGTCACGTAGGCGGCGCCGTCTCCCCGCTTCTCACCTGTTTTCCTTTTCCTTCCCCTTCCTCCGCTCTGCCGCGGAGTTCAGCGGTCTTCCGGGCCGTGGCGTTACGATGCGGCAGATCTGTTAACGCGCTCTGAGGAGAACGTGGCAAAGCCCAACGTCTCTTTGGACGAGCCGCGCACGCCTTGGCATCGTCTGAGAGGTCGGAAGCGTTGCCCGCACGCTCTCCCCCGCCCGCCTCGCACGAGGATTGCGACCCAATTAGCGATTAAACCAGGAGGACCGCGTGGTTCGCCCGCGACCTAGTGATCCGGGATCGCTCCCTCTCACAACAAGGGTGCTGCGTTTGCCCTTGGCCCGCAGGTCTCCACGAAGCCTGTTCACGTTCGCCAGCGCTTGCCGCTGCGTTATGAACAAACCCACGCGCCTGGTGCCCGCACACACGGACCAACCATACTCGGTCGGCTCGACAAGGAAGCTGGTCGAAATCTCACGCTTGGCCACAACTCACCCTAGCAGGACTGCGGTTCGTCGGCGAGCACTTCCTTGAGGGACGACACGCGACAGCACGTCGCCTGCGTGGCTTGCAATGGACGAACTGCCGCCCAAGCTTCGGACAGGCGCCAGCCGAATAGGCCGTATCAGCACGGATCGCGCTCGCGTCCCGCCGTCCTTGCGGGGCTTTAGGCGTTAGTTCTTGACCGTGGCTTGCACCAGTCGCGCCTCGATCGTCTTGCCGCAATCGCGCCGGAACGCAAAGCTCAGGTCACCGCGGCCAGCGATCATCTTCAGATGGTCTCGCACGACGTCATCGTAGTCGGTTGTACGCTTGGTCTTCAACTCGGCGACCGCTGCAGGGTTTGCCAGGATCGCATCCGCACAAACCGGCAGCAGTGCGCTCCAACCCGCCGCGTCCGCCTGCAGTTTGGCGGTGCTGCCGGTGACCCACCCACCCCAGCTAAATCCGACCACGGCAAGCGCAACGGCTCCGGCGGCCGCACCCCAAAGACCGTAACGATATTTTTCTTGCATTTTTTTTCGTCTTTCGACTTTCCCTGGAGGGAAAATAATTTTCCGACCATCGCTAGCGTATACTCTTTTTTGCCGGATAGATACAAAAAACCGGAAATTTCCGAACAAAATAAACGGATATTTCCACGTCGATTAAATTTGGCGGTGCATCGAGCATTGCTATTGCGAAAGGCAAAGCTGTTTGCGGTGGGCACCCCCGTGCTGGCGTTTCGCAGCCGATACTCCTTGGCCCCATCTCGCGACGGAGGCGGGAACCATTCGCCAGCTAAACCGCCCTGAGAGCTTGCCTGCGCTCACGCGCCAGACCGTTGGCGGCGACCAACGAGCCCGGCAACCCGGTCTGGCCATACCTGTTAGGACTTCGTCTGCGCCGATGCTTCCAGCAGCACGATCAAGCGGTCGAGCTTCTTGTCGATCTGACCGAGGTGATAGGCAATGTATTCGGCTGCATTGGCCATGCGCCGATCGACTTGGCTTAATGTGTCCGGGGAAGGGGTTGGCAGAAAATCGGCTTCCATTTCGGCTTTGAGGCGCTGTTTGACCGGATCCTGTTGCATTGACCACTCCTGTTCTCACCAGCCGGGTCCGTAAAAGCTCGGATGCGTGTGGCGACCCAGTGTCGCTGGCGTGTCACGACCCAAAAGATCGCTGATAAAGCATCCGAGTTCCGCCGCACCCACGTCGCACCAAGTGCCAGCAAACGCTACCCCCATCCCTCTGCTGCCCGCTCCCGACCAAGGCAGCCGGGCGGCCGTTCGGCGCAGGCGGGGCTTGCAGCTGCGCCGGACCGATAAATCGAAGCGTGCTGGAGCGCTCGCATCAAGGTGCTTGTCGTCTAAAGGCGGCCTCGATTTCGGCAGGGTCGATCGTGTCTGCGACAAAGCTCCAGATCACCGCGTCGATCCTCTCATAGGCGCGCATGGAGATTTTGCGGCGGCTGGCGGCCAATCTCGCACCGATCCAGCTTTCGACCAACGCTGCCGCCATTCTGGTTGGATCGCAATCTCGCTGCGACCCGCGCGGCGCGGCACGTTTGTCCGCCGTCGCCTGCCGTAACGCTGCGCTCAGCAAATCGATGGCGCCGTTGGCGCGGCCAGGCTGCTGTTCTATCAGCGCCATTTGCGCAATCACGCGACGGGCGACCGTCAGCCGAGCGTCGGATCCCATGACGTTGCGCGCGGTCTTCACATCTTTGAGCGCGTTGCGTCTTAGGCTGCGCGCTCGGAACCAGCCGACCATCAACTTCCCATCTGACTAGACATGTTGTAACGAGAAACGACCCACCACCCCTGCCAGCCCAGGCTCTGTTTGGGGAACCTGCGCAAGAGCGCCTGAGACGGTCCTTATGTTGGGCAACAACGAGATCACTGTCTTGTGCAGCGGGACTGCTGCGCACTACTTGGAAGCGGAACGATGTGGCCGACGTTCGCTGCCGCCCAGGAGAGCACGCGCGCGGGAAACGGCGTGCTGCCGCAAGACGAGCGGATTGCGATGACCCGCTCTGGCCATGGCCAGAATAGCGTCGGCCAGGTTTTTGCGAACCGCGCTTTCGGTGGCGGCGTCGAGCCTTGCGTCAATCGACGCCCACCCTTCGTCCAGGACCTGACAAAGCATCTGCACGGTAGGGCCGTCAAAAGGCGCCTGTTGTAGAAGACGTCTGGCCTGCATGGCTCGCTCTTCAAGCAGGCGGGAGCGGATCGTAGGCTCTCTCAGTCGGCGACTGCCATGGCACGAAGTCTCGCCGATGCCTCAGGATAGCACATATTGACCCAAATTATACCGGGGAATCCCCAACAGCCATGCCCTCGGCCTTCCGTCTGCACCTTTGAGACCCGCGCTTGAAATGACAGCCGCGGGCCCTGGCAAGCTGACAGGCGCGTCTCACAACGGCAAGACCCCATGGCAGGCCCCAGGAACGGGCTGAGCGCCGTCAATCTCGCTCCCGGGTTGGTCGGGGGGATGGCCCGCTCCAGCCGCGCCACACGTAATAACCGTTATCGGCAATGCCCTTCATGATTGGCTCGGCCATGATGGGAGCGGGAACGCGCGAGCGAAGACCCAGCTCAAACTGCTCGCAAAACTCCCAGCCGTGCGTGCACGGCGAGCGCGGGATGTTGGCACCCGTCATGTCGTGGGAGACGGCAAACAGATCTTCGCCTTGGCATTGGAAAAGGTAAACGGTGGTAACAGGATCAAACATAAAGGAGATCTCCTTTGCGCATGCAAATCGGCTGGTGCCATGGCGCAAGAAGCGCCACCTTGGGGTAAAGCGCATCGGCTGCCTCTGCGATCGGACGCAGAGGCGCAGGCCGTCACAAGTCGAAACGACGCCGCGCCATTAGGCAGGCTTCATCACCCGGCGTGCAGTCGCGACAGACGTCGGGTCTCACCTCGTAGATGGCGCAGGTGACCGAAACACCAACCTCCCCGAGCAAAGCCGAACAGCGGTCGCCGTTGCAGCGCATGCGGCCGAGACCGTCATTGACGAGCTGGCGCGGAATTCGTTCGAGGTGATCCTCATTTTCCGTGCTGAAGCGCGGCCAATCCCGCGAAAAAGCACAACAGGCCCCACACGTCCGGCAGGGCGACAGCGCCGCCGCGCTGGGCTCGCCAGTGGGGCCCGCGAACGCCAGGTGCGACCGCTCCCTTTCTTTGCTTGGCCGCGGCTCCCTCACGCCGACACGCGGCGTGAAAGCTCACTCTCCTTGGCGACGCGTTCGAACGTCTCTGCCTTGCTTTTGACGCGGTAGAGAAATTCGCCAGCTTCGGCCGGGAGCAATCGGACGACCTCATAGAGTCGCCCCATCGTCGGCATGCCGGGCCGAGCTGGTGCATAATTCACAAGCTGTCCAACCTTAAAGCTATGCGCCATTACGCTTCTCCGTGGTTCGCGTCTCGACCCGGGCACTCCCAGAACTTTGCCATTCCGGGCGCCCGCCCGGTCAGCGGGGCCTGCTCGATCCGCTCGAAAGTGACCCCGTCGGATTTGCCCTTCGCCTGGGCGCTTTGCCGGACCGCTGGCGATCCGGTACGACCGCAGCGCGCTGGCGCGATGGCCTTGCCGGTGCGGTCGCCAACCATGCCGAGGCCGGTGCGCGGGTCTGCACAGCCGCGCAGCGGCGGTCTTCCGTCGGGATCGATTGCCGGATCAAGCGCTCGATATCACGCAGCAGATTGCGCTCGTCGGCGTCGCATAGCGAGATGGCGGTCCCGGTCTTGCCCGCACGCGCGGTCCGTCCGATGCGATGCACGTAGCTTTCCGCGACGTCGGGAAGCTCGTAGTTCACCACATGCGTCACCTGTTCAATGTCAATGCCCCGGGCAGCAATGTCGGTCGCAACCAACGCGCGGACTTTCGCGGCACGAAAGGCTGCCAGCGCCCGCTCGCGCTGCGATTGGCTCTTGTTGCCGTGGATAGCTGCAACACGCAGACCCGCCGCCTCAAGCCGGCGCGCAACGCGGTCGGCGCCCCGTTTCGTTCGCGTGAATATCAAAGCCCGCGACATTTTCGGATCGCCAAACAGCTCGACCAGCAAGGAGCTCTTGTTATGGCTCTCAACGTAAATGATGCGCTGCGTGACGCTGTCAACTGTGGCAGCCGCGGGGGTCATGGAGACGGTAACGGGATCGCGCAACAGCTGGTCGGCCAGCTTGCGGATCTCCTGCGGCATGGTCGCCGAAAACAGCAGGTTTTGCCGGTTGGCGGGAAGATGGGAGACGATGCGGCGGGTCGGCGGCAGGAAGCCAAGATCCAGCATCTGGTCGGCCTCGTCGAGGACGAGGACCTCCGTGCCGGCGAGCGTCACATTGCCCTCCGTTAGGTGATCGATCAGTCGACCGGGCGTGGCAACCAGCACATCGACGCCGCGCGCTAGCGCCTGCACCTGAGCGCCGGCACCTACGCCGCCGAACACGACGGCGACGAGGAGGCCGATGTGGCGCCCGTACACCCGGAAGCTTTGGCCGACCTGGCTGGCAAGCTCGCGCGTCGGGGTGAGAACCAAGACGCGACAGCCCTTACGCCGCGCCGGGCGCCGATCGGTTGCCAGGCGGTGAATGATCGGCAGGGCAAATGCGGCAGTTTTGCCTGTTCCCGTCTGGGCGATCCCCAGCACATCTCGTCCGGCAAGCGTTACCGGAATGGCCTTGCCCTGAATCGGCGTGGGTTTGTCGTAGCCTTCGGCTTTGAGCGCGCGAAGGATCGGCTCGGCAAGGCCGTATTCTGAAAACGTCGTCAATTGTAGGTACTTTCTCTCGACCGCGTGCGCGCGCCGTCCGACCGGTGGGTCGGTGCGATAGTGCGCCTTGCGGCCACGTTGTTGGAGACACCCCGCGTGTCCTGGGCTGTCGGATGCAATGCTCGGGGCGCTCAACAGGAGGACACGGGTGCCTCGAAGGGCCGACAATGTGTCCGTCACGCGGCTGGAGCGCCGCAAATCGCTCATGGGAGCGGTAGCACCTTCTCTCATGCTGCGACGCACAAGTCAACCGCTGCCGCAGCGAAGCGCCAAACCGCGGCGCTGCCGTGGTGCCGGTTTCGACCCCTCGGAAGAACAGCGCCTGCGTGTTCGCCCACGCCGGCTCAGAGGCGCGCGGCGGCGGACTGGTCGCGGTTGAGCTGCCAAGCGCACACAAAAGTCGATGCCGTGCTGAGGTTAAACGCTTGCGAGACCGCTAGGGTGTCGCTCATGGGCTGGAGCGGCGCTTGCCCTCACGCACGCCGGTGGCAGGTCATCAGGAGGAGGAGTGGCAATGGCAGAGACAATTGGCTTTATCGGACTGGGCGCCATGGGCGGCGGCATGGCGGGCAACCTGCTCAAGGCTGGCTATCAGCTTGTCGTCAACGATCTCGACAGTACCAAGATGGCAGCCGTGGTCGCGCGCGGCGCACAGCCAGCGTCGAGCGCCGCCGAGGTCGCGCGCCGGTGCAGTTGCAGCATCACCATGGTCGAGACGACGGCACAGACCGAAGCCGTGATCCTCGGCGCCAATGGCATCATCGACGGCGCCAGCCGCGGCCACGTCGTGGCGATGATGAGCACCATCGATCCGCATGCCGCCAAGCACATGCATGACCGCTTGCAGCAAGCTGGCATTGCCATGCTGGACGCGCCCGTCAGCGGCGGCAGCGCGCGCGCCACGGCGGGCGAGCTTGCCGTGATCGCCGGCGGCGATGCGGCAGCGTTCGAGCGCTGCCGCGCCGTCTTCAAGGCCATGTCGACGCATCAGTTCCATGTCGGCGGCATCGGGCAGGGCCTGGCCCTGAAGCTCGTCAACAACATGCTGATCCAGGTCAACACGGTGGCGATCGCCGAAGCCTTTGTGATGGGCGCCAAGGCCGGGCTCGACGCGCAGACCATGTACGACGTCATCAAGGTCTCGACGGGAGCCAGCTTTGCGCTCGACTATCGCCTGCCGCGCATGATCGCCGGTGATTTCAAGCCGGGTGGCACCATCGACATTTCCTACAAAGACCAGGAGCTCGAAACCGCCTTCGCAAAATCGCTTGGCGTGCCGCTGTTTCTCGCCAACGTCAGCCAGCAGGTCTACCAAATGGCGCGGGCGGCGGGCCTCGCCAAGGAGGATGGCGCAGCGATTGTGAAGATTTACGAACAGATGGCGGGCGTGAGACTTGGACCGAGATAGCTATCGCCGGCGTCATCAACTCAAGCTGCCGGGGTAGTCCTGCCAAATGCTGGGTTCGAGCTTCAAGCTGGTCGACGCCGGATAGGCTTGCGTCCAATAGTTGGCACATTCGGCGCCCGTTGCATTCCACAGCTCCGGCAGACGGCTGATGCGAGCGAGAAAATCCTCCAAGCCGGCCATGCGATTGCACCAGCCGATGTGTTGCGGGTGCAGCGTCATTGTGAAAAAACGGCCGCGCTGATATTGCGCGTCGAGCTCCGCGCGCCAATTGCGAAACAGCATGTCGGGGTTCTCCAGTCCCGTCCCGGCAACTGGAAACATGCAAAAGAACTGATCATCGAAGTGATAATAGTAGGGCAGCGTCAGGATCGCGCGCCTGCTGGCAAAATCCGTCACCCAGTAGTGCGGGAGGTCATCGGCAAGGCCGTTGCCCATGTAGTGGTAGCCGGCCTCGAGCAAAAGCTGCATGGTGTTGGCGCTGATGCTGCCGCCGGCGAACGGGTCCTGCTGCCGCGGCAGCGAGAACCAGCCCGAGGGACGCGTTCCCGCAACCGCGGTCAGCATTTCTGTCGCCAGCTTGATGCGCGCCTCTTCCTCGTCTCGGTGCAATTGGCTGACATCCTCATGCTTTAATCCGTGCGCTGCTATTTCGTGACCGCGCCGGGCGATATCCCTGACCCGAGCCGGATAGCATTCGGCCATCACCGCCGGCACCGCAAACGTCGCGCGCAGCCCATGGCGTGCGAGGGCGTCCAGCAGCCCATCGAGGCCGTCGTTGACGGCAAAGACCGCCACCTCACTGGCAAGGTCGCGCGGCACAATTCCCTCCGGGCCACTGGCCACGCTCAGGTCGACAACGATGTGGATGGCGCAACGCTTTGCGTCGGGCCAGCGCACGTCGGCGTCGGCCAGGCTCTTCTCATCCGAAATCGTATATCCCTGCTTCCAGGGCATGGCTGCCACTCCGCTCAAGTTCCAGGCGCAAATTGGCGCACACCGACACGGGACCCTGCCGAATGCTGCGCAAGTGCATGACGCGCCACGTCCTCGCAGGTGGCAAACCATACGCCGGGAAGCGCCTTCATGCTTTGGATCAAGCGATCGAGCATGGCGATGCGCAGCGCGCGCCCCGACACGAACGGGTGCAAGCAGATATTAAGATAGCCGCCCTGCCGGTACTGCTGCAGGAAGGCGGCCGACCAGAGATCAAACACCCGATCCGTGTCCGAAAGGCGTTGCCCGGCATTGGCGCTGGCGTACCAGGCGAAGCTGAAGAACATGGCATCGTCGATGGCGAAGTGGAACGGCAGCTCGAGCAGCATGGGCTCGCCTTTATCGTCGAGCACATAGTAGGGTCGATGGCTGCGCGCGCCATGCGAGTTGTAGATGTAGCCCTCCTGCCGCAGCAGCGCCGGCGCATAGTGGCTGCGTGAGCCGACCGGCCGGCGCCCGCTGATGCTGGCAAGAGCCGCGGCGGTCTTGCGCAGATGATCGCGCGCAAGCTCGGGCTCCTTGGGCACGCGGTGCTCCCACATGTGGTCGGCGAGCTCGTGGCCGTCTCTCACCGCGGCCTTCAGCGCCTCGGGATAAAGTTCACGAATGCGCCCAGGCGTGAAGATTGTGGCTTTTATGGCGTGCGTTTCCAACAGCTCCAGCAAGCGCCAAATGCCAACGCGCCCGCCAAACTCCCCCTTGGCCAACTGCATGGCCGGCTCGTTGTTGAGGCGCCGCAACAGCATGGCATCAAAGTCGATCGTCACATTGACGGCGATGCGCGCCGCGTCGGGCCAAGCCAACTGTCCGAGCAGCGCAAAACGCGCCTCATGCTGCGCTGCCGCGCCTTTCAGCTCGGCAATTTCCTCGCTGAGCCGGTCAGGCATGCGGCCTCCCAGGGGCGGGATGGAGCGAATGTTTCGGCGCAGGCACGAGCACGGTGGCAGCCCTTTTGCACGACTTTGGCTCTGTGCGGCGAGATCCGAATGCAATACAGTATCGCCACCGGGAACGGCAAACGTCGTTTCCGGCAACAAACAAAAGGTCCGTCACGCATGGAGGACCGCGCCTCAGAAAATCGACCTGGGGCGCGGGTAAACATTTCACCAAACGTTCTCCGTGCGCCGTTGAAGGGAGAACGCCATGGCTTTCATTCAAGCCGGGGCAGTCCCGGCGTTGCCTAACATCGGCCACCGGCCCTGGCTGCGCTGGCTCTTCCTCGCTCTCATCGCCTGGCTGATGCTTGCCGGCGCCGCCGGCCCGGGGAGGGCGGCGGCCTCATCAGGGCAGCTGACCTGGGGGGTGCACGTCTCTTTGGCACCGACATGGTTCGATCCCGCGGAGATGTCGGGGATCATCACGCCCTATATGGTGCTTTACGCCCTGCATGACGCCCTGGTGAAACCCATGCCGGGGCAGTCGTTTGCGCCGAGCCTGGCGAAATCCTGGTCGCAATCCGACGACGGTCTCACTTACGAATTCGTCCTGCGCGAAGGCGCAAAATTTCACAATGGCGATCCGGTCACCGCGACGGACGTAAAGTTCTCATATGAGAGGTACCGCGGCGCCGCCAATAAGGCGCTCAAGGAGCGGGTTGCCGCGGTCGAGACGCCCGATCCCCAGCGCGTCGTCTTCAAGCTCAAGCAGCCCTGGCCCGACTTCATGACCTTCTATACCAGCGCCACGGCCGCGGCCTGGATCGTGCCGAAGTCGTACGTCGACAAGGTCGGCGAAGAGGGCTTCAAGAAGGCGCCGATCGGCGCCGGGCCTTACAAATTTGTCGCCTTTACGCCCGGCCTCGAGCTGAGCATGGAGGCGTTTGCGGCGTACTGGCGCAAGAAGCCCAGCGTCGAGCGCCTCATTTTCCGTGTCATCCCCGATGAATCAACCCGGCTTGCCGCACTCAAGCGCGGCGAGGTCGACATCGCCTACTCGATCCGTGGCGAGCTGGCCGAGGAGATCGAGCGCACCAAGGGTCTCCTTCTCAAGCCTACGGTGATCCAAGCTCCGTTCTGGCTCTACTTCGCCGACCAATGGGATGCAAAGTCGCCGTGGCACGATCCGCGGGTCCGGCTCGCAGCAAGCCTCGCCATTGACCACAAGGGCATCAATCAGGCGCTGACGCTTGGCCACTCCAAAATCACGGGCAGCATCATCCCCAACACCTTCGAGCACTTCTGGCAGCCCCCAGCTCCCACTTACGACCCGGCAATGGCCAAGAAGCTGTTGACCGAGGCAGGTCATGCCAACGGCTTCGACGCCGGCGAGTACTACTGCGACGCATCGTATGCCAACCTGGCCGAGGCGGTGCTCAACAATCTGCAGGCCGTCGGCATCCGCGCCAAGCTGCGCCCTCTCGAGCGGGCCGCGTTTTTCAAGGGCTATAGCGAGAAGAGCTACAAGAACCTGATCCAGGCGGCGAGCGGCGCGTTCGGCAACACCGCCACCCGGCTCGAAGCCTTCGTGGTGAAGGGAGGCACCTACGTTTATGGCAGCTACCCCGACCTCGATGCCTTGTTTCATGAGCAAGCGGGCGAGCTCGACGGCAAGAAGCGCGCGGCAGTCCTCGCCAAGATCCAACAGCTGATCCACGAGCGCACCATCTACGCCCATCTTTGGCAGCTGGCTTTCATCAACGGCGCCGGACCACGCGTGGGCAAGTCAGGGCTGGGTTTGATCGCCGGCCATGCCTACTCGGCGCCCTACGAGGACGTGACCCTGGCGGTCAAGTAAGAGATGGCGGAGGCCGGCAAATGCGACGGCGCGGCAGCAACGGCTGGTGCGATGCGTGCTCGGCGCCGGCGGCGCCTTGCCGGCCTTACGACCAGCCCGCAGTGGCCTGCCACAGCACCCTAGGGGAGACGGCATGACCCGTTACATCATACGCCGGCTCGGCTATTCGCTGATCTCGTTACTTCTCCTGTCGTTGACGATCTTTCTTTTTGTGCGCGTCACCGGTGATCCCACCACGCTGTTGGTAGAGCCCGGTGCCAGTCAAGCGGACATCGATGCCATCCGCCAGCGCTTCGGTCTCGATCGGCCGATCTGGGTGCAATACTGGAACTTCATGGCAAGCCTCGTTCAGGGGGACTTCGGCAGTTCCTTCTACTACCGCACGCCGGTGCTCGAGCTCTACCTCTCGCGCCTGCCCAACTCACTGCTGCTGGCGTTGGCGGCGATGGCCTTCTCGCTGCTGATCGGCATTCCGAGCGGCATTCTGGCGGCCGTGCGCGTCGGCGGTTTTTGGGACAGTGCGGGCAAATTGTTTTCGCTGCTCGGCCTGTCGCTGCCCTCGTTTTGGGTTGGCCTGGTGCTGATCCTCATCTTCTCCGTCTCGCTTGGCTGGCTCCCCTCCTCGGGCTCGGGCACGGTGTGGCATCTCTTGATGCCGGCCTTCGCGCTGGGTTGGTATTTTGCCGCCGCGCACATGCGCCTCACGCGCTCCTCTATGCTCGAGGTATTGGGCTCCGAATACATCAAGCTTGCCCGCCTCAAGGGCCTGCCCGAATCCCTCGTCATCGCCAAACATGCCTTCAAGAACGCGCTGATCCCGGTGCTGACACTGGCGGGCATCAACCTCGTCATTATGATCAACGTTGCCGTGGTGGTGGAGACGGTGTTCGCCTGGCCCGGCATCGGTCGTCTTCTCTACGAAGGCATCACCTTCCGCGATTTCCCCGTCGTGCAGGCCGTGGTGCTGCTGGGCGGCGCCATGATCGTGCTGGTGAACCTCTTGATCGACATCCTCTATGCGGTGATCGATCCACGCATCCGACTGGAGAAATGACGCCATGGCGATGCAGACCGAGGCCATCGGCCGCGCCCCGCGCGCTGCCTTTTTGCTGGAGGGATTTCCGCTGCTGCCGACGCTGATCCTGATCGGCATCGCGCTGGTCGCCCTGCTCGCTGAGCTGCTCGCACCCCACAATCCTGAGATCGGCTCACTTGCCGCGCGCTTCCGTCCACCCGCTTGGCAGACCGGCGGCAGTGCCGATCATCTGCTTGGTACCGATCATCTCGGTCGCGACGTCCTCTCCCGTCTGATCTTCGGAGCCAGAGTTTCCATCGTGGTCGGCTTTACCGCGGTCATCTTCGCCGGCGCCATCGGTACGCTGCTCGGCATCGTCTCCGGCTATCTCGGGGGCTGGGTTGACCAGGTGATCATGCGCATCACCGATACCTGGCTGGCATTGCCGGCGCTGACCTTCGCCATCTTCCTTACCGCCATCGTTGGCCCCAGCGAAATGAACATCGTCATCATCCTTGCGGCCGTCTACTGGACGCGCTACGCGCGCGTCATCCGCGGCGAGGTGCTTTCGCTCAAGGAGCGGGAGTTCGTGCGGCTGGCGATCGTGGCGGGGTGTTCCAAGTGGAGCATCATGCGACGGCACATCCTGCCGAATGTCCTCAACTCGGCCATCGTGCTCGGCACCTTGATGCTCGGCGTTGTCATCGTCACCGAGGCGGCACTGTCATTTCTCGGTGTCGGGGTGCCGCCCCCCAAGCCAGCCTGGGGCCTGATGTTGGCCGACGGCAAGAAGGGCATGATGGTGGGGTACTGGTGGCTCACCGTGCTGCCGGGCGTGTGCATCATGCTGATGGTGCTTTCGGCAAACCTGTTGGGTGACTGGCTGCGCGTCAAGCTCGATCCCCAGCTCCGCCAACTATGAGCGAACGTTCGCCGGCATAGGTGAGGTGACTTGATGGGAGCTGAGCCACTGCTCGAGATCAACAACCTTTCCACCCACTACGTCTCGGCACAAGGGGCGCGCGTGGTGCGCGCAGTCGAAGGGGTCAGTCTGCGCATCAATGCGCGTGAAACCTTGGGCATCGTCGGCGAGTCGGGCTCCGGCAAGAGCACGCTGGCACTGAGCATCGTGCGCTTGCTGCCACCTTCGGCGCGCATCGCCAGCGGAACGATGATGTTCGAAGGCGAGGACTTGCTGAGCAAATCCGCCAGCGAAATGCGGCGCGTGCGCGGCAGGCGTATCGCCATGATCCTGCAGGACCCGATGGCATCGCTCAATCCGCTGTTCACGGTCGGTGATCAGGTGGCGGAGCCGATTCGGGTGCACGAGCGCGCGGCTCGCGGTACCGCCTGGCGTCGGGCTCTGGACTTGCTCAAGGCAGTGCGCATCGCCTCTCCGGACACGCGTCTGCGGCAATATCCGCACGAAATGTCCGGCGGCATGCGCCAACGTATCGTTGGTGCCATCGGCATCTCATGCGAACCGCGGCTGCTGATCGCCGACGAGCCCACAACCAGCCTCGACCTGACGATCCAGGCGCAGTACCTGAATTTATTGCGCGAGCTGCAGCAGGCCCACGGCCTGGCCTTGATCTTCATCACGCACAATCTCGGTATCGTCGCCAAAATGTGCGATCAGCTGGCCGTGATGTACGCGGGAAAGGTGGTGGAGGCTGGACCGGTGCGGCAAATCTTCCAGCGCGCCGGCCCATCCCTACACCCAGGCGCTCCTCAACTCGATACCACGCATGCAGGACAGTCGGCGCCGGCTCACCGCCATCGACGGGCAGCCACCCGACCTCGCCAGCATGACACCAGGATGCGCCTTCGCGCCACGTTGCTGCCGCGCAATCGAGCGCTGTCGTGCTGCGGCTCCGCCGGAATTCAGCGGCGCCGACGGTCGCAGGCTGCGTTGCTGGCTGACGGCGCCGGGCACGGTCAGTGCCGAGGTGCATGGCGGAGTGGCGTGATGCCGGTGGTCGAAGCGCAAGCCCTCAGCAAGCACTTTGCCGGACGCCGCGGCTTGTTCGGCGCCAGCGCTGGTGTCGTGCGTGCCGTGGACGGCATCTCATTTACGATCGAGAGTGGTCAGACCCTGGGCGTCGTCGGTGAATCCGGTTGCGGCAAAACCACCACCGCCAAACTGGTGCTGGGGCTCGAACCTCCCACGGGCGGTGGCATCCGCTTCGAGGGACGCGAGCTCGGCAGCTTGGACGCCGCGGGTCGCCGGCACTACCGCCGGTCCGTGCAGGCGGTCTTCCAAGACCCCTACGCCTCGCTCAACCCGCGCATGCGCGTGGCTGCGATCATCGCCGAGCCGCTCGTCACCAACGAACGCCTGTCGGCCGCTGAGGTGCGCAGGCGCGTGCTGCGGTTGCTCGAGCTTGTCGGATTGTCCAGCCGCTCCGCCGACCTCTTCCCGCATGAGTTCTCCGGCGGACAGCGCCAGCGCATCGCCATCGCCCGCGCCCTGGCACTCTCACCCAAGCTGATCGTCCTCGACGAACCGGTTTCCGCGCTCGACGTCTCGATCCGTGCGCAAATCTTGAATCTGCTCAAGGACCTGCAGGCGCAGCTCGGCTTGTCCTATCTCTTCATTGCCCATGATCTCGCCGCCGTCGCCCACATGAGCCACGCCATCGTGGTCATGTACCTGGGCAGGATCGTCGAGTATGGAGAAGCGCAGCTGCTGGTAGAGGCGCCAAAGCACCCCTACACCAAAGCCTTGTTTTCGGCGGCGCTGCCGACGCGCCCGGACGAGAAGCGCGACGAAATCGTGCTCGCCGGCGAGGTGCCGAGCCCGCTGCGTCCGCCACCGGGTTGTCATTTCCATCCCCGTTGCCAGCAGGCCATGCCGCACTGCCTGCGGCAAGATCCGAGCCTCACGCAGGTGGCGGACCGTCGGGTGGCTTGCCATCTTTACACAGCGAGCGGCGGCGGAACGGCAGGCCTGTGACGGGCCGATCAGCAAAACCGCTTTTTTTCCCGTTGTGTGCGTGCGCCCGTCACTGTCGCGGGGCCGGCCTTGAGCTTGTTGCCAGCGCTCCCGCATGGCCGTTGACTTCGCCGCCGATCGATCCTAGGAAGGCGGCCGCCATGACCCTGACCTCGATCCAGCGACGCCTGCGTACGCCCGGCCCGGCGCGAAAGCGATGACGCTCTGAGCAGCGTTTGTTCGCAAGCCGCGCCAGATGCGCGGCTTTTTCATTTTGGCGACCGGACTTGAGGCGCTTGCACATGCCTGGATCGAACCCGAAATCCACCGTCGAATACACCACAGAGCTCAGCCGCATCGACCTCGACCGCGTGCACAATTGGATCGCACGCAAGAGTTATTGGGCCGGTCAGATGCCGCGTCAGGTGTTTGACCGCGCCGTCCGCGGTTCCCTTTGCTTTGGCGCCATCGAAGGCAATGCCACGGTCGGTTTCTGTCGTGTCATTACGGACCGCGCGACCTTTGCCTATGTCGCCGATGTGTTCGTCGATCCCAGCCAGCGCGGTCGAGGCATCGGCAAAGGTCTCATGACGGCTGTCATGGGGCATGCCGATCTCAAGGATCTGCGGCGCTGGCTGCTCGTCACGACCGATGCGCATGGCCTTTATGCGCAACATGGATTTGCGGCGCTGCTGACACCCGAGCGCTTCATGGAGCGCCAAGACCCAGGCGTCTACGAGCGGCTGGCGGCGCAAGGCTGCCAAGGCTGAGGCGGGTGGCAAGGCGATGCGGGTCGCGCCTCGCCCGGCGATGGCAGCAGGCGGTGAGCCTTGGCTCGCCGATCACGAACGCGCGCTCGAGGTGACACGCCTGCCGGACCCGACGAGCTCAAGCGGATCCGTCGCCAGGCGCCAGGCCTGCTGGGCGGCCGTCAGGCGCCGGTGTTGCGCAAGTGCGCTTCCCGCTTGGCGTGCTCAGCCTTGCGCTCGCGCCGGGCGATTAGGCCATGTGACATGCAAAGGACGGCGGCGAATACGGCCGCCGCCGTCACTGTCGCAATAACTTCCGGTGCGATGGTCATGAGATCGGTCCATCCCGCGTGTCCCGGTCATTCTACAATGTCGGCGGGTGAAGCCAACGACGCTCGCAGGTAACCATTAAGGTCAGTCCGGGGCGCGGCGCGCTTGGGCGATACGCCTTTGCGATACACCTTCGCGATACATCATCGCGAGACATCATTGCGAGACATGATGAGGTTCTAGCCGCGCAACGTTAGCGCGACATTTGCGTCGCGCCGGCTCGCAACAGCGCCCTGACTAAGCGCTCTTGCGCTTCGCGGTCCTGAGGCATTTGGAGCGAAAACTCTTGCGTGCCTTGCCATGCAAGCCTTGTGCGTCGGCCTGCTTGGAACACTCCAGCGAGGCGGCACTCCGAGCGGGGCGGTCTTTGCTCTGCGCCACGGCGGGGTTGCTTGCAGCCAGCAGCCCGGCGCAAACGATGCCGATGAGTGAGGTGCGCATTGTGCTATCCTTTCGCAACCCGACAGAAACGCCAACGGGCGCGTTTGGTTCGCGGGCGGCGCATAAAACGCCGCAATCCCAGGAAACAAGGTGACGCCTCGGCCACAGGCGCGGGCAAATTGAGCGTCGATGCGGCCGACCGAGGCATGCCACGCGGGCTTGGCCGTTAGCTTGGGTGATGGCGATTCGCCACGGCTCGGGACGGGAAGAACCATGCAGGTTTGGCGAGTTCTGGTTGCCACCGTGCTGGGCAGCGGGTGGCTGGCGCTGCTTGGCCTTGGTTGCAGCAACACGGCAAGGGCGATCGAGGCCGGTCGCGGCGGCGGCCTGGTCAATGTTGGGACGCCGGCGACGCCGTTGCGGCTTTGGGTCGAAGAGAGGGGCAGCGGGCAACCGATCCTGCTGATCCACGGCTTGGGAGCCAACACCTATAGTTGGCGCTGGCTGGCGCCGGCCTTGGCCAGCACGCATCGGGTGATCAGCGTCGATCTGAAGGGCTTCGGGCGGTCGGACAAGCCCATTGATAGCGCCTATGGGGTGCTGGATCAGGCCGGTCTGATCAAGACCCTGATCAGGCGCAGAGGGCTCAGCCACGTCACCATCGTCGGCCACTCCCTGGGCGGGGGCGTGGCCCTGGCGGTCACGGCCGATCTCAATCGGACCCAACCCGAGACGGTGCAGCGCCTGGTCCTGATCGACAGCATCGCCTATCCGCAGCCTGTGCCCCTGTTCATCGAACTGCTGCGGACCCCCGTGTTGGCTGAGCTCGGCCTTTACACCGCTCCTCCGGAACTTGAGGTCTACAAAGGCCTTGCCGCCGCCTATGCCGACCCTGGAAAGATCACCTTTGAAACGGTGCGCGCTTACGCCCGTCCGCTCTACGACCCGGGCGGGCGCCAGGCGCTCATCAAGAGCGCCCAAGCGATCATTCCACCCAATCTGCCGGCGCTGATTGCACGCTATCGGAGCATTCACCAGCCGGCCCAGCTGATCTGGTGCGCCGACGATGGCGTGGTCCCGCTCTGGGTGGGACACAAACTGGCACGCGCCCTGCCCAGGGCGCAGCTCTCGGTTCTCAAGGGCTGTGGACATGTGCCACAGGAAGAGCTGCCGGCAGCCACGCTTGCCATTGTGCGTGCCTTCCTGCGCTAGGACGCGTTGCGAGCGAGCTCGTCCCGCAGTGGCTTTGCGCGGCTCCCCCAGCCGCGGTCAAGCCATCGCCCTTTAGCAGGTGGAGCGGCGCGCCGGCGGAGGGATCTTGCCCAAGCCCGCCCGGCAACTTAAGCATGCCGCAGCGGAGGTCATTCGGCCATGCAGCTCAATGCCGACTTTAGCCAGCGCGTTGCCGTGCATGGCGCCGAGCTGGCCTGGACCCCCTCGCCGATCGCCGGTGTGGAGCGGCGTATGCTGGATCGCGTCGGCGGCGAAGTCGCCCGGGCGACCAGCATCGTGCGCTATGCACCCCATAGCCGCTTTTCCGCCCACAGCCACGACGGCGGCGAGGAATTCTTTGTGCTGGAGGGTGTGTTTTCCGACGAGCATGGCGACTTCCCCGCGGGCGCCTACATTCGCAACCCGCCAACCTCTCGGCATACACCAGGCTCCGAAAGTGGCTGCACGATCTTCGTGAAGCTGTGGCAGTTCGACTTGAGCGACCGCACCCAAGTCCGCATCGACACGGCCACGCTCCCCTATGGCAGCACGCCACATCGGCCTGGCGTTGAGATCATGCCGTTGTTCAAGGACGCCCGGGAAGAGGTGCGGCTCGAACGTTGGGCCGCCAACAGCGACATCGCGCTGCCCCTGCCAGGCGGGCTTGAACTGTTGGTCCTCTCCGGCGGGTTTGCCGAGGGCGGCGAAACCTTCAAGCCCTTGTCCTGGCTACGGCTGCCGCCGGGCAGCCAGCTGACGGCCAAGGCCGCGGCGAGCGGCTGCCGGCTGTGGGCAAAGTTAGGCCATCTCGCGCAGGCACAGAATAGCCCGCCGCCCAGCCACGCCTAACCAGCCGCATGCCGTCGACGTCGGCGGGCGCCCCGGCAACTGGCCGGCGCCTCACAAAGAGACGGGCGCGCGGCTCGAGGCGTGCCGCTCGTTTAGCTGTTCACAAGCGGCAGCACCATGGGCGCCAACTGATCGGCGTTGCGGCCGGCCCAGTCGAGCCTGGGCACCTCGCGCATTGAGCGCTTCTGCGCTTCTTCTAGAGCCTCGGCAGCCGCGGCATAGTCGATGTTGATCGCACGTTGCTCATGCACAACGCGCTGGCCGTCAACATAAACATCGCGCACCGCCCGATCCGCAGCCACGTAGAGCAGACTTCTGAGCGGCTCGCGCATCGGCATCATCGAGGGGTGCTTGATGTCGACCAGGACGATGTCGGCCTTGGCGCCGACCTTGAGGCGACCGATATCGTCGCGCAAAAGGGCGCGAGCACCGCCCAGCGTCGCAGCGTTGAAGATGTCAAGCGTGGTCACGTCCTCAACCGTGCCCGCCACCGCCCGCGAGATCGTGAAGGCGCTGCGCATTTCTTCGAGGAAATTGTGGGGGTAGGTGTCGGTGCCGATGCCGAGATTGATGCCCTCGCGGGCATACGCGCCAAATGTATTCATGGCGATGCCGCGCCGCATGAAGACGGTGGGGCAGTGGGCGACGGTGGCGCCCGTGTCCCGCAGCAGCGGCAGATCCCCGCGCGTCGGCCAATGCAGCCAGGGGTGGTGATCGAGGAAAATGCCGTGACCGATGATCGTCTGCCGGCCCAGCGCCCCGATGGCATGGAGCCATGCGATCGGGGTCTTGCCGTAGCGGCGGAACATCTCGTGGAACTCATTGACACTCTGCGAGGCGTGAATTTGCAGGGGCAGCCGGCGTTCGCTCGCGTAATCGTGGGCATCGCGGATCAGGTCGGGCGAACAGGTGTCGATCTGCGCCGGGCAGAGCATACCGCTCAGCCGCCCGCAGGGGTGCTGGTTGGCAAGGTCGATCAGCCGCCGGGCGTGCTCGAACGCTTGCCGGCCGGCCTTTTTGTCCCAGGCATAGTCGAGCTGATGGCCGTTCTTAGTGAACCAGCGCGCATCGCGAAACATCGGCGCCGCGACGGCGCGGATACCGGACTCGGCCAGCGTATCGATCCAGCCATCGAACGGGAGCGACAAATCGACCACGGTTGTCACGCCGCTCATCAGCAGCTCGGCCAAGGCCACCCGCATCGCCGCCACCGATCCTTCCGGATCGTTATTGAAGACGGTCAAAAACTCATAGAGCGAGCTGTGCCAGAACCCCGGACTGCGGGTCTCGTCGGTGATACCCTTGCGCAGCGGTTCGCTGCTGGGGTGTGAATGGATGTTGACGAGGCCCGGCAAAAGCAACAGGCGCGAGCAATCAACCTCGCTATCTCCCACCTCGGGATAGTTCTTGCCGACAAAGACGATGTCGCTGCCCCGGATCGCCAGGTCGATATCGCGTCGATAGACATGGCTGGCGCGCTCGTCATCCCATGCCACCAGCCAGGCCGCACGGCGAAATACAGTTGTCTTCGACATCGGCGGGCTCGACCTTTGTTTTGCACCCCGGCTGCCTCGCGCTTCGGCAGGGTAGCGGGCGCCTGCGGCATTGCAATCATATTGTCGCCAGGGCTGCGGCGCCACGCTGCCCCCGCGCCTTTGGCCGCCAAGGCCGTGCCAGGCGGAGAGCTAAGCTCGACCCGGCCTTGCCAAGGCCGGCGCAGTCGGGCCGGCCCTCGAAGCCGCACAATTGAAAAAGGCCAGCAGCGCGCTTGAGAAGAATGCATCGCGGCGCCGAATGAATAGCGTTGCCACCTGCGCCTCCGCTCTTGGCAGCGCGTGTATGCTAAGCTGATCCTTGGGCCATAGCCGCTCGACGAGGCGACGCGGCAAGAAGCGTAATACCGAGGCCGGCAGCGACGCACTTGCCGATCGCCTCGATGGTGCCGAACTCGAGCACGCGCGGCGACTGGATACCGCGTTTGGCAAGCACGCTTTCAAGTCGCTGCCGATAGGAACAGCCCGCCCGCAGCACAACCATCCGACTAGCGCCGGCGCCGATCGCCGCGCGCAAGGACTTTAGGCCCGGTGCAGCCAGCAGCACGAGTTCCTCCGTGAACACCGTCTCCACCTCGAGTTCGACGTGATCGACGGGTCCGCACACGAACGCTGCCTCCAAGCGGCGGGCGAGCACATCGTCAATCAACTCACAAGTGGTGCCGGTACGCAGCACCAGATCGACCTTCGGGTAGGCCGCCACGAACTGAGACAGAACGGGGGCGAGACGCAGGGCGGCGGTCGTTTCTAGCGAGCCCAGCGTCAAGCTTCCTCCAGGCTCACCGTCATCGCGGGCTGCGCGCTGCGCCTCCTCCAGCAGGCGCAGAATGTTGTCAGCGTAGGGCAGCAGTCGCCGGCCCGCTGCGGTCAGGGCGACGCCACGGCTGTGCCGGTCGAACAGGGGACAACCGAGCTTGGTTTCGAGCACGCGAATGCGGGCCGTGACGTTGGACTGCACCGTGTGGAGTGCATCAGCCGCGCAATTCATGCCGTTGCAGCGTGCAACGGTGGCAAAGATCTTCAGGTCGGAAATTTCCATCAGCCGGACACCATCAGCTATCTCAAATCATGATAGATACTATCAAAAGAAATCGCTACACGGAATTGGTCGTGCGAGCCTACTGTGCAGCGCCGCAGAGCGCCGCCGATCGGCGGGGACCTGGGCGGAGAACAGCTCAATGTGGGCAGATCGTCGTTACCTCGACCTCGTCGGCATCACCCATCCGATCATCCAGGCTCCCATGGCGGGGGCCAATCTGGCGCCATTGGCGATTGCCGTCTCGCGGGCGGGCGGGCTCGGCTCGCTGCCCTGCGGCATGCTCAACGTTGAGGAGGCGCGCGCGCAATTGGACCGCATCAGGGCTGAGACCGACCGTGCCATCAACGTCAACTTCTTCTGCCACACGCTGCCGATGCCCGACGCGGCGCGCGAGAGCCGCTGGCGCCAACGCCTGGCTGCCTACTACGCCGAGTTCGGTGTCGCGCCCAGTCCAGCCGCAGGCGCCCCCAGCAGGACCCCATTCGACGCGGCAATGTGCGCGCTGGTGCTGGAGAAGCGGCCGCGGGTGGTGAGCTTTCACTACGGCCTGCCGCAGCAGGCCCTGCTGCAACAGCTCAAGACTGCCGGTTGCGTCATCCAAAGCTCCGCCACCACCGTCGAAGAGGCGCGCTGGCTGGAAGGGCATGGCGCCGACGCCATTATTGCCCAGGGCCTGGAAGCTGGTGGGCATCGCGGCATGTTCCTGGCGCGCGAGGTCGCCTCGCAAGTGGGAACCTTGGCGCTGGTGCCGCAGGTCGTCGATGCCGTGCGCGTTCCAGTCATCGCCGCCGGGGCGATCGCCGATGCGCGTGGCATTGTCGCCGCGCTGGCGCTGGGTGCCAGCGCAGTCCAGATTGGCACGGGATATCTGTTGTGCCCCGAAGCCACAATTTCCGCACCCTATCGATCGGCGTTGCGATCGGCGGGCGATGATCGCACCATGTTGACCAATGTCTTCAGCGGTCGCCCGGCACGCAGCATTGTCAACCGTTTCCTGCGTGAGGTCGGACCGATCAATCCAGAGGCACCGCCGTTCCCGCTGGCAGCGGCGAGCCTGCAGCCGCTGCGGGCGCGGGCCGAGGCCTCGGGGTCTGCCGATTTCTCGCCCCTGTTGGCTGGGCAAGCGGCTCGACTTGCCAGCGAGATGGCGGCGGGGGAGCTGACCAGCGCGCTGGTGCGCGAGACCCAGGCGCTGCTGCAACGGCTGGGAAAAACGGGTTGATGGCAGCGCGCGCAGAGGCGTGACCGGCGTCGGCCCCGGGGCGCCGTCCTGAAGCAGAAGGCCGCAGGCGGTGAGAGGAGCCTCAAGGCCTGCTTCCTCACCCGGCACGCCGGCGAGGAGATGCAAGTCGGCGGCGCCCGGTGCCCGCACCGAGCCCGTGCCGTCCTGTCCGGCGCGCGCGCCCCGTGCCGGTTTTGCCGCCAGCAGTTTTTGGCCATAAACGATCAAAACAGCACGCAGGATGTGCCGGCTAAGCTCCGAGAGCTGGCTGGGGCATTGCTGCGTCAGCGGTTAGGATCAGCCAGCTGACAGGCTGATGGCGCCAATGCGTCAGGAGGTGGACATGAAAAGCCAGGTCGAAACGCACTATGGCGGCAACGGCAGCATTGCCGACAAGATTGCAAGCACGCTGCGCGCTGCCGGCAGGGATTTGGCCCGCCTGACCACGGCTGACCTGGCAGCGGTGGACGAGTTTCACATCCGCGGGCGCAAGGCCACCTTGGAATTGGCCGCTGGCATGGAAATCGGCCCCCATTCGCGCGTGCTCGACATTGGCAGCGGTCTCGGCGGCCCGGCGCGCACGCTGGCGGAGGTCTACGGCTGTCATGTCACTGGCATTGATTTGACCGCGGAATTTTGCACCGCGGCCAACGAAATGTCGCGCTGGGTGGGGCTGGCCGCCAAGGTCAGCTTTTCGCAAGGTGATGCCACGGCGCTTGCTGGCGATCTTGCTGCCTTCGACGCTGCCATGACAATCCACGTGGCGATGAACATCGCCGCCAAAGACGCCGTCTATGCGGGCGTGCATCGCGTGCTGAAGCCCGGCTGCATATTTGCGGTCTACGACGTTCTGCAAGGCGAAGGTGGCGAGGTGCTTTTTCCGGTGCCCTGGGCACGCACGCCCAGCATTAGCCATCTCGCAACGCCTGCCGAAATGCGCACACTGCTGCAAGCTGCGGGCTTCAAAATCACGCAAGAAATCGATTCCACCGCGGAAAGCGACGCCTGGTTTGAGGCGGCAGCCGCGCGGATGGCGGGATCCGACGCGCCGCCGCTCAGCTTTCGAACCTTCCTGGGCGAGGACTTTAGCCAAATGACGCGCAACATGGTGCGCAATTTGGCCGAGCGGCGCATCAGAACGGTGTCCTACCTCTGCCGCAGCTAGTCTGGAAGCCGCGGAGCTCCGCGCTGGGCAGCGCCAGCGTCGCCGGCGTCGTGGCGAGCAAAGGGCAGCGCGCCTTGCGGCCTGACGACACCGGCAAGACTGCACGTGTGCGCCCGCTTAGGCGACAAGCCACGCGGGCGAGGCGGCCCGCAGCCCTGGCGAACGCCAAGTCGTAAGCACTGCCAGCGCGCCCGCCAGCGCATCCCAGCCGGAGCTGTGACCGACGGCGGCCAGCGCCCTGATGGCATCTGCGACCACCCTATCGGTCGCCCCGACGAGGATGGCGCAGAGCACGCGGTTGAGGGCGGCGCAGCCGAAACCTTCGGCTGCGGCCGCAAGGTGAGCAGCACTGATGTCAACCGTGCGCTCAGCAACGAGCGGCTCCAGGATCTGCCACAGTCGGTCGCGCAGGCTGACGCGGCCGAGCAGGCAAAGGGCGATGAGAACGCCACCCAGATAGTCGTCGCCTGACGGCGTGAGGCCAGGGCCGAGGCCGACCAGTGGGGCAAGTTTTTCGCCATCGATCAGCGGCCACTCCCCCGCGGCTTCCGCGTAGAGGACCTCCATCACATGTGAGAGCGCCAGCGCAGCTGGCCCGCAGACAGGGGCGCCGGCGGCAGCGCGCCCCAACAGCGCCAGGCCATCGGCAGGCGCTGTTGTGCGCAAGACGTCGCTCACGGCCGCCAAGCCGCGGCCGAGGCTGGCCCGGCTCCAAGCCGGCGCCGGCTCGGGCAACCAGGGTCGTGCGCCGTCGAGAAAAATGCGCAGCTTGCCGGCAGAAAGGCCGAGCTTGGCGATGCGCACGGCATCACCCGGCCGCACGAGTGCAGCCAACGCCGGCGCCGCGGGCCAGCACTCGCAAATGAGCTGCAACGGCCCGGCGCCGAGGCGCGCAGAGCCAATGCAGACCCAACCAGCCTGCAAGCAAACGTAGAAACTGCGCTCGAATACCGCACGCACGCTGCCGCAGGCGCCGATGCCCAGCGCCCGGGCGGCAGTCGGGCCGACCAAGCTGGCGCGCAGGCTTGCGGCCGGACCACTCATCGCCAACACCGATCGCCGCGCCGGTATCGCCGCCCGACGCCGGCCTGGCGTCCTGGCTTTCGAGCAAGCCGTGCACCGGCGATCGCGCACCGCCACGACGCGTCAGGGGTGGCGCTGAGCCTTGCCTGGGAGGCCGCACGACGCAGGGCCTCGCGCGGCACCCTGGCGCGGGCGCTCGGCGGGCGGCAGCGGGCCATTGGCCGGCCTTGGCGCATGCCCGCGCCCTCAGGGCTGTGCCAGGCTGACCGCCAGCTCGGCGGCAGCGGCATTGGAGGCCGCCAGCAGGACGCCGGCGGCGCGCAGGCTGGCAATCTGGCGTGAGCGCACTTGCGGATCGGCTTCGGTGCCGGTGACCGAGGCAATGACGTGCGGCCGGTCGCTCGCCGCCTTGGTCAGCGCCGCGGCGATGGCTGCGGCCGGATCGGCGTGGGCGCCAAAGCCGATGACGATGTCGAGCAGGATCACGGCCACATTCACGTCCGCGAGGGCAGCGCGCAGCCTGTCGGCGCGGTCGGCGGGATCGATCATCGGATGCGGCCGACCGCGCGTGAACTCGTCGGCTCCCAGGTCAAGAACGCAATCGGCGCCGGGCGCCGCTTGCCCGAGCGCTGCGGCACCGGGCACGGCCGCATTCGCGGCCACGCTGCGGCCTTGCGCCAGCAAAATCAGCTGCGCCTCGGCAGCAAGCGTACCGCCCGAGTAGAGGCCGAGAATGGCACCGCGCCGTGCCGCGACGTTTGCTGGGGTGACGGAGATCGGCTCGCTTGGCAATCCCGCCGCGTCGGCGGCAGCGGCGCTGAGCGTCTTAACGGCGGTTGCATTGACGGGCAGGCTCAGGTCGACGGCACCGAGAAAGCAGATGGTGAAGCGCTTGGCGCTCCGGCCAATGCGATCGAGCACACTGGCTGCAACCCGGCGGTGCGGCGGCTTGGAGATCAGCACAATGTGGCGCGTTGTCGGATCGGCATCGAGTAGATCGATGGCCGCCAAGGTTGAGAGCGCACCCACCTCGCCGCTCAGATCGCGGCTGCCGACGCCAATGGCCTGCGAAATGCCCTTGCCGGCCTGGGCGATGAGGCAGCTGACCTCCTGCAGGCCGGTCCCCGACGCGCCGATCAGGCCGATCTCGCCGCGCGGCAGGCGGTTGGCAAAAGCAAGGGGGACACCGCCGATGATGGCGGTGCCGCAGTCCGGGCCCATCACCAGGCGACCCAGCGCCGCGGCTTCCTTCTTCAGGGCGACTTCCTGCGCCAGGGGGACGTTGTCGCTAAAAATCATCACGTCGAGGCCGCTGCGCAGGGCCTTGCGCGCTTCGTCGGCGGCGTAGATGCCAGGCACCGAGATCAGGGCAAGGCTGGCGGCCGGCTGCTCGCGCAAGGCGGTGCGCAAGCTACGCGCTGCCGTGCTGCCGGCGGCTCCGCCGGCACTGCGCTGTCGATCGAGGGCCGCGCAGGCCGCCTGAAAAGCCTCCTCGGCCACCTCCGCCGTAGCGGCGTTGACCGCCAGGATCAGATCGTTGGCCGTGGCCTCTTGACCCTCGGCATCCAACAGACCGGCGTCGGCCAGAATGGCCTTATTGGCGGGGGTTGCCATCATCAGCGCGGCTTGCCCAACGCCGGGCATCGCCGCGATCTCGCGCGACAACCGCATCAGAGCCACGGAATCCAAGTAAAAGCCGCGCCGAACGGCGTTGCGAACCGCGAGGCTCATTTTGCCCCCGCTTTGGCACTCAGCGCCCGGACGGCTGCCGTAAAGCAGGCCAACGGCGCGCGCACCACACCGGCACCGACTTGACCGACGCCCGGCTGCTTGTGGGCAATGCCGGTGTTGATCGTCGGCGTGATGCCGGTCTCGGCCACCAGGCGCACATCGATACCAGTGGCAACGCCGGCGAAGTTAAGCGCGGGGATCGTCCAAAACGGATTTTCGGCAGCAGTAATCTCGCGCATCGTTTGCGTGAAGCGCGCGGCCTCGGCCGCCGAGCCGGCGCCGATGAAGCCAACCACCGCCGGCGCCGCCGCCATGGCAAAACCGCCCAGGCCGATGGTCTCGACGATGGCCGAGTCACCCATATCGGGGTTGGCATCGGCCGCCGTGAAGCCGGCGAAGTAAAGACCGACCGGCATTTCCACCGGCGCCGTGAACCAGGCCTCCCCGGTACCGCTGACCCGAATGCCAAAGTCGGTGCCGTTGCGGCACATGGCCGTGACGAGGGAAGAGTGCTCGATGTTGCGCGCCGGATCGGTCATGGCCTTGCCCAGCGCCATGGCAATGTTGAGGAAGAACTGGTCGTTGGCGGCGATAAAGGCCAACACCTCGGCGAGCGGCGCTCCCGGCGCGCACGTGCGTGCAAGCCAAGGTGCAATCTCGCGCAGGAAAAGGCTTGTGCAGGCGACGTTGCGCTGATGCATCTCGTCGCCCATGCTCAGGCCGCGGGCGATCAGGGGTTTCAAGGGCACGCCGTTACCAGCCCGCAGGGCCTTGCCCAGCGCCGGACCAAGCACATCGCGCAACCATGCCAGGCGCCCGAGCACCTCGGCATCGTTACCGCCGAAACGCATGACCTTGCCGAGGCCCTCATTGATGGTGCAGTAGGCGCGATTGCCGAACTTGCGGTTCTCCACCACCAGCACCGGCATCGAGCGCGTGGTGATGCCCGTCATCGGTCCGACGGCGTCGAAGTGGTGATTGGGTTTAAAGGTGACGCTGCCGGCCGCGGCCAGCTCGGCGGCCGCAGCAAGGTCGGTGGCCCAACCTTCAAACACGATGGCGCCGCAGATGGCACCCTGCAGCGGTCCGCACATGCGTCTCCAGGCGATGGGCGGGCCGGCGTGCAGGATGGTCTTGCCATCGCCCAGAGCAGGAATGGCCTCCAGTGCCGGGATCACGTCGATCAGCACTGGCTCGGCCGACAGGATCTGCTGGACGGCTTGACGGTTGGCGGCCTCGATCGCAGCATCGCCCAACAGCCCCGCCACCAGCTCTGCCAGCTCGGCAACCCCAGCGGCCGGCGGCATCCAGTCGACATGTGTCACCGGCACGCCGCAGCTTGCCAGGTCGGTGGCGAATTGGGCAAGGCCGATATTGATGACGCCGACGGGCGCCGTCAGCAGGCGTGGAGGTGTTGGCTCAACCATGTTAGCGGATCAAATCCTCTGATCGACAACCGCACCATCCCTATAATATCAGGGAGGGCGTGCGAAGCTCCGGGCGCGGTGAGGCAAGCCCGTCTTTCACGCTTTGCTCTGATGCCGAGGCACCCGCCATGGCCAAGGGGGGTAGGGTGCCTGGCGGACCGAACCAGGGGCGCTTGGGACGATGCAAATGCGACCTGGCACGCGCCATGCCATGCGGCTGCCAACATGACAAGACCGCCTGCCAGGACCGGCACCGATCGTGCCAGCGCCATTTATCAGGCCTTGCGCCGGGCGATCATCGAGCAGGCCCTTGAACCCGGGGCCAAACTGCCCGAGGACGCCATCGGCGAGCGCTTCGGCGTGAGCCGCACCCTGGTGCGCAATGCGCTGGGCCGCCTTGCCGGCGAAGGGCTGGTGGAACTGCGCCGCAATCACGGCGCCGCCGTGGCAAAGCCGAGCTGGGAGGAGGCGCGCGATATCTTCGCCGTGCGCCTGGGACTGGAGCGCCTGGTGGTCTCGAGCCTGGCTGGCCAGTTGAGCGCGGACCAGGCGGCGCGTTTGCGCCGCCACGTCAAAGAAGAGGAAGCCGCGCGCGGCACCAACGAGCCGCTGTCCATCCGGCTGGCCGGTGAATTCCACATCCTCTTGGCAGACATGACCGGCAACGCCTTGCTGGCCCGCTATGTTGCGGAGGTCACCTCCCGGTCCGGCCTCATTCTCGCCCTCTACGGCCGGCCGCATTCCTCCGAGTGCGCTGTCAGCGAGCACGGCGCCATCATCGATGCGCTCGCGTGCGGCGATGCCCAGGCGGCCAACCGACTGATGCAGGAGCATCTCGATGCGGTAGCGGGGCGGGCACTGATCAAGATGCAACCGCACAAGCGCCAGGACCTACGCGAAATTCTGGCGCTCTACGCCGACGGCAGCGCCGCGGCGCCGAATGGGTCGCGGCGCCGGCGCTGACGCGCTCAGGCCGTGATGCCGTGCAAGACGAGAAGGCGCTCGGCGCTGTCGTTCCAGACGTCCATGGCAACGATCTTGCCGTCGCGAACGACGAAGCGGTCGACATAGCGGTTGCCTTCGAAAGGGGTGCCGTCGGGCCAGGCGCCATAGAGGGTGCCCAGGTTGTAGACGATGGTCTCGCCGGCGCCGGCGACGACATCGCTGCGCTCGATCTTCTTTTTCACCCATTGGTAGCGGCCGGCGTTGAAGGCGGCGGACTCACGGGGGTGGCGCATGCTGCGCCCGCCGGTGAAGGTAATCTTGAGATCAGGGGAGATATAGCGTGCGGCGGCGACGGGGTCGGGCACCATCGAGGCCACCAGGAAATGCTCGACGATCTCGGCGGCGGCGGCGGTTTCGTTGTCGCGCCTGGGCGCGGGGGCGGTAGCGGACATGGCGTCTTCCTTCCCGGTGCTGGCTTCCCGGTGCTGGCAAAACGAGGGGAGCGAGGCGCCGGAGTATGGCCGGCAAGCGCACACGATCCAATCGTTTATTGTATGCACTTATGACGAAAAATGTAGCCGTTTGCCCGCGGCAATGCACGTAACTTAGGCAGATCTTGCCCAATAAATCGTATCCATACCAGGGGCCCCTATGGCATACCGAGAGCGCGCTTTGAGCGGTCGTCAGTGGTCTTGCGAAAGGGCTTTGTCATGCATGCGCGCGTTGAGCTTGTTCGAAACGTCCGGGGTCTTCTGCTCGCGGGCGCGCTTGGCCTTGCGGCGTGCCTTCCCGCCAGCGCCCAGGAGGTCCTGAAGCTGGGCCTGGTGGCGGCCATGTCGGGCCAGTCGGCGAAGTCTGGCGAGGCCATTGTGCGCGGCCTGTCCATCGCCATCGATGAGATCAACGCCCGCGGCGGGCTGCTGGGCAAGAAGGTCGAGCTGATCGTCCGCGACGACGAGAGCAACCCAGCCAAGGGAGCGATCGCCGCACGCGAGTTGGTCCAGCGCGAGAAGGTGGCCGCCCTCTTCGGCGGCCTCGACACGCCGGTCTCGCTGGCGATTGTGCCGTTCGCCAACCAGAACAAGGTCCCCTTCATGGGGGTGTGGGCCGCCGGCACGCCGATCACGCGCAACGGCGCCGCCGAGAACTACGCGTTCCGGGTCTCCGCCGTGGATGAACTGGTGGACAAGGCGCTGGTCGACTACTCGATCGCCAAACACCAGGCCAAGAAACCCGGCATGATTCTGATCAACAACCCGTGGGGCGAATCCAACGAGAAGGGCCTCAAGGCCGCGTTGGCCGCCAAGAATATGCCGTACGCCGGCATCGAAAAGTTCGAGACCAATGATGTCGACGTGGTCCCGCAGCTGAGCCGCCTCAAGGAAGCCGGCGCCGATGTCCTCTACCTCGTCGCCAATGTGGCGCCGTCCTCGCAAGTCGTAAAATCGCTCGACCGCATGGGCTGGAACGTGCCGATCGTGTCGCATTGGGGCCCGGCCGGGGGCCGCTTCAGTGAGCTGGCAGGAGCGAGCGCCGCCAAGGTGCACTTTATTCAAACCTACAGTTTCTCGGGCAAGCTATCGCCCAAAGGTGAGGCGGTGCTGGCGGCATTGAAAAAGAAATATCCGGAGATCAAGTCCCTGGCCGACGTCACGCCCGCCGTCGGCATCGCCAATGCCTATGACGCCATGCACCTGACCGGGCTGGCGATCGCCAAGGCGGGCTCGGTCGAGGGACCGAAAGTCCGTGACGCCTTTTATGCCATCGACAGCTACGACGGCCTGATCAAGAGCTACCAAAAGCCGTTCAGTCCGCAGAACCAGGATGCGCTGTCGGAAAAGGACTACATCTTTACGCACTTCGTCGACGGTGAGATCCTGCCACTGACGCAATAGTGTTTGCGGCAGGGCGGCGCCACCGCGGCGGCGGCGCCCTGCTGCGCCAACGACCGGAGGGGGAGCATTCTAGTCACTTCGGCCATCATGAGCGGGCTGGCGCTTGGCTCCATGTACGGCCTGATCGCGCTCGGATTTCACATCACCTACGTGGTGTCGAACACGGTCAACTTCTCCCAGGGTAGCTCGGTGATGCTGGGCGCGGTGCTGGGCTACACCTTCGGCGTGCGCTTCGGCTGGCCGCTGCCGCTGGCGCTGGCGGCCGCCCTGGTGGTGTGCGCCGGCTTCGGCCTCTTGGTGGAGCGCACCCTGGTGCGCCCGTTCGCTCAAGTCGGATCGAACGCTTGGCTGATGGCGACGGTGGCGGGCGGCATCGTCCTGGACAATGCGGTGTTGTTCACCTTCGGCAAGGAACCGCGCAGTTTTCCCTCCGTGCTGGCGCAAAAGCCGGTGGCGGTGTTCGGCGCGGGCGTCTTTCCGCTGCAATTGCTGATCCCGCTCATCGGCATCGCCATCGCCGGCGGCCTCGCCCTGCTGCTGCGGCGGACGCGGCGCGGCAAAGCCCTTTTGGCGGTGGTGCAGAACGCCGATGCGGCCCGTTTGATGGGGATCGACGTCACGCGCACGATCGCCATGTCGTACGCGCTTTCAACGGCCCTTGCCGGCCTGGCCGGTCTCTTGATCGCGCCACTGTTCAGCGTGCATTCCGACATGGGCACCCTGTTCGGCATCAAGGCCTTTGCCGTCGCCATCCTCGGCGGTATCACCTCGGCCTCCGGCGTCATGTTTGCCGGCATCCTCTATGGCATTGCCGAGGCGCTGGTGACGGCACTGCTCGGTTCGACCTACACGCAAATCGTCATGTTCACGGTCGTCATCGCCGCGCTCGCGCTCATGCCGAACGGCCTGTTCGGTCGCGCACCGGTGCGCAAGGTGTGAGGAAAGGCGATGCGCCGCGCCCTCAGCGTTGCGACCATCTTCGCCCTGACGGCGCTCGGCCTCAGCGTGGCGATCTTTGGCGAGGGCTACACCCCTTTCGTGCTGGCGCTGGTGGCGATTGCCACGATCGTCGGGGTCGGTTTGAACATCCTGGTCGGGCTGGCTGGCCAGATCTCGATCGGGCACATCGGCTTTTATGCCATCGGCGCCTACGTGGTGGCGGTGCTCAGTCTTCAGGGCAGCAATTACTGGGTGGCGCTGGCCTTGGCCGGCCTGATCGCCGGCGGCATCGGGGCGCTGCTGGCGTTGCCGGCGATTCGCGTGTCCGGCCCCTACCTTGCCATGATGACGATCGCCTTTGCCTTCATCGTCCAGCATACGGCGATCGAATGGCGCGACGTCACCGGCGGCCAGAATGGCCTGATGAACCTGCCACAGCCGGTGCTTGCCAGCTGGCTGGACGGCGAGCGCAGCATCGGCGTCAGCGCCAGTCTGCTGGCCGGCCTGTCGCTGTATTTCTTCCATCGCCTGGCCTTGAGTTCGTGGGGCATGGCGATGGTGGCGGTGCGCGACTCGGAGATCGCCGCCCGCGCCATCGGTTTCCGCCCGGTCATCATCAAGACCATCGCTTTTGCGCTGTCGGCCGCGCTCACGGGCGTGGCCGGCGGCCTGTTCGCAGCCCTGTTCGCCTTTGTCGCGCCGGACAGCTTTCCGTTCTCCCAGTCGATCCTGTTCCTGCTCGCGGTCATCGTCGGCGGCGCCGGCTGGACGCTCGCCCCGGTGGTCGGCGCGGCCGCGATCGTGGTGTTGCCCGAGCTGATCGCCGCCTTGGCCGAATACCGCTTATTGGTGTTCGGCGCGCTGCTGCTGATGGTGCTCTGGCTGGCACCCGAGGGTGTGCTTGGCTTGCTGGGTCGCTGGCTGCGCCGCAGCGACGGGGCAACCGCGCAATTGCGCGGTTTCTCCATGCCAGAATTCTTGGCAGCCGTCGGCCAGCGCCAGCCGCTGACGGTCGAGGGTCTGTCGATCGCTTTTGGCGGCGTGCGCGCGGCGACCGGCGTGGCACTGACCGCCGAGCCTGGCCGCATCACCGCCCTGATCGGCCCGAACGGGGCGGGCAAGACGACGGTGCTCAACATGATTGGCGGCTTCTACCAGCCCGATGCCGGCAGCATCCGCCTGGGTGACAGCGAGCTGGCCGGCGCCAGCGCCGCCCGTGTTGCACGCGCTGGGATTGCCCGCACCTACCAGACGACGCAGCTGTTCGGCTCGCTCAGCGTGCTCGATAATGTGCTCTTGGGTCTGCAGCGAGGCCGCCTGGGGAACCCCTTGGCTGAGGCGGCCGGCCGCGCCGAGCGCCAACAGGCCGAAGGGCTGCTGGCCTTCGTCGGCTATCGGGGAGCGCTCGGCCTACCCGCTGCCGACCTGCCTCATGTCGACCGCCGCCTGGTGGAGATTGCGCGCGCGCTCGCCATTCGCCCCAGCGTGCTCTTGCTCGACGAGCCGGCTGCCGGTCTGATGCGTGCCGACAAGGTGTTGTTGACGGGGGTGTTACGCCGGCTCGCCGATGCCGGCCTCGCCATTATCTTGGTGGAACACGACCTGGCGTTGGTGATGGGCATCTCCGACCATCTGGTGGTGCTCGATGCCGGCCGGCCGATCGCCGCTGGCGCGCCCGACGTGGTGCGAGGCGAGGCGAAGGTGCGCGACGCCTACCTCGGCACCGGCGAGATCGCCGCCCGACCGCGCGCGGTCCCGCTGCCGGCCGAGCCAACGCCGCTGCTGACCGCCGAGGCGCTAAGCGCGGGCTATCGCTCGGTGGCCGTGCTCGACGCCATCACTTTCGAGGTCGGGCGGGGCGAACTGGTGACCATGCTGGGCGCCAACGGGGCGGGCAAGTCGACCACCATGCGGGCGTTGAGCGGTCTGCTGCGGCCCGTCTCCGGGTCGATCCGACTTGCCGGTGCCGCCATCGACACCAGCGCGACGCACCGGATTGTCCGCGCCGGCCTGATTTTGGTGCCGGAAGGCCGCCAGGTGTTCCCCGAGCTCAGCGTGCGCGACAATCTGTTGCTCGGCGCGCATGCCCGCCAGGAGGTCGATTTGGCGAGCGAGATTGCCGCTGTGCTGCGGCGATTTCCGCGCTTGCAGGAGCGCATCTCCAGCCGCGCCGGGTTGTTGTCGGGCGGCGAGCAACAGATGTTGGCGATCGCCCGCGGGCTGATGGGCAAGCCGCAGCTTTTGCTGCTCGACGAACCATCGCTAGGCCTGGCACCAACCATCATCGGCGAGCTGTTCGCAACGCTGGCCGAGTTGCGCGAGCATGGCATCACCATCCTGCTGGTCGACCAGATGGCGGCCTTGGCCTTGCAGGTGGCGGACCGTGGCTACGTGTTGGAATCGGGCCGCATCGTGCGCGCCGATACGGCCATGGCGCTGGCCAAGGATCCCGCTTTGGAAGCAGCCTACCTCGGCGGACTTGCAGCTGCAGAGTGAGAGCGCCATGAGCTTCGACATTGTGCTGCGTGAGGCGCGTCTTGCCAGTGATCCCGAGCGCTTGGTCGACATCGGCATCCGCGATGGTCGGATCGCGGCCATCGCAGCGCGCCTTACGGGCGCCAGCCAGATCGAGCCAATCGACGGTGGACTGCTGGTGCCGGGCTTTGTCGAGACCCACATTCATCTCGACAAGTCCTGCATCATCGACCGCTGCAGCATTAGCCAAGGCACGCTCGCCGAAGCCATTGCTGAAACGGCACGTGCCAAGCGCGCCTTCACCGAGGAGGACATCGCCGAGCGCGCGCGCCGCACCTTGGAAAACGCGATCCTCAATGGCACGATGCACATGCGCAGCCATGTCGAGGTCGACCCGCGCATCGGCTTGAAAGGCTGGCGCGCGGTGCGCGCGCTGGCGCGCAGCTACGCCTGGGCCATCGACCTTGAAATCTGCGTATTCCCGCAGGAGGGTCTCATCAATGACCCCGGCACCGAGGAGCTACTGCTGCAGGCGTGCGCTGAAGGCGCCGATGTGATCGGCGGCTGTCCCTACGCGGACAGCGAACCGATCGAGCACATCGCCCGCGTCTTCGCCATCGCCCGCCGCTTCGATCTCGATATCGATTTCCACCTGGATTTTGATCTCGACGCCAATTGGATGCATCTCGACGAGGTGATGCGGCAAACGCGGCTCGCCGGCTATGGTGGCCGCGTTGCCGTCGGCCATGTCAGCAAACTCTCCGCGCTACCCTCGCAACGCCAGATCGAAATCGCCCACCAGCTGGCGCAGGCGGGCGTTGCCGTTACCGTGCTGCCGGCAACCGATCTCTTTTTGATGGGACGCGACAGCGATTACAACGTGCCGCGCGGCGTGACGCGTGCCGATCGCCTGGCCCAGCACGGCGTCACCTGCTCGCTGGCCAGCAACAATATTTTGAACGCCTTCACGCCCTTCGGCGATGCTTCGCTGCTCCGCATGGCCAACCTCTATGCCAACGTCGCCCAGCTCGGGCGGCAGCAGGACTTCGCGCGCTGTTTCGACATGATTACAGCGGCCGCGGCCAGGCTCATGCGCCTCGACGGCTATGGGCTGGCGGTCGGTAGCTTTGCCGATCTCCTCGTCCTACCCTGCCGCAGTCCCGTGGCAGCGGTGACCGAGCCGTGCCAGCCCAGCCTCGGGTTCAAGCGCGGTCGCAAGAGCTTTACCCGCCCGCCGAGCCGGCTCCACACACCCTGACCGCCGCAGCCAGGTGCGGGGCTGGGACACCTGCGCAGCCCCGATCGCGGCAACCCCAAAAAGCAGCAGCAAACCTGCTTGGCAAAGTGGGCGAAGCGCAAATGCATGGGCGAAGAGGCGGCGGCATGGCAGCCGACGTCGATGCCAACAGTCACCGCGTGCGGCCAGCGCCAATCCCGCGCCAAAAAGCGCTAGCCCCGATCGCCTTGCCGATGGGCAAAATTGGTGGGAACCGATTGGTGGGATCCCGAATTATCTATGGTTAAGCCAGCGTTTGAATACGGGGAGAGCAATTGCAGAGCGTGGGACAGCCGGCTGCGACGGGTGAGTGGCTAGTCGGTGGCGGCGAAATGGGCGCGCTCATTCGCGCAAAGGACTGGAGCGAGACTTCCATCGGGCCAAGGGAGAGCTGGTCACTCGCGCTGCGGATGATGGTGAGCTTTTTGGTCGCCAACCGGTTCCCCATGCTCCTCTGGTGGGGCCCAGAGTATGTGTCAATTTACAATGACCCCTACCGGCCGGTGCTGGGCACGAAGCATCCCTGGGGTCTTGGTCGGCCAGTGAGCGAGTGCTGGAGCGAGATCTGGCACATCCTCAAGCCGCTGATCGATACGCCCTTCAATGGCGGCCCCGCCACATGGAACGACGACATCGCGCTGGAGATCAACCGGCACGGGTTTATGGAGGAAACGCACTTCACGATCGCGTACAGTCCTGTACCTGACGCAACCGTGGCCACCGGCATCGGCGGCGTACTGGCCACCGTCACTGAAACAACTGAGAAAGTGGTCAGCGAGCGCCGGATCAGAGTACTGCGCGACCTCGGCTACCGTGCAGCCGAGGCCAGGACGACAGAAGAGGCGTGTGCGATCGCCGCTGGGACGTTGGCAAAGCATTCCCAGGACGTTCCGTTCGCGCTCATCTACCTCGTGGACGCAACCGGCCGCCAAGCACGCCTTGCTGGCGGGGCCGGCATTGGTCGCGACGAGACGTTCAGCCCCCCTGTCGTTGATTTGCATGGTGCAAACCAGCAGGGAGGCTGGCCTCTCGCGGCGGCCATGCAGCAGCCCCAACTGCAGGTTATCGAGGATCTCGGCTCGCGCTTCGCCGATGTCCCAGCAGGTCCCTGGACAGATCCGCCACACACCGCGGTCATCTTGCCTATTCCCTCGAATCTGCCAGGTGAAGTTGCTGGCTTGTTGGTCACCGGCATCAGCTCACGGCTGCGGTTTGATGAGCACTACTGCGACTTTCTCGAGCTGATGAAGACGCAGATTGCAACCGTCATCGCCAATTCGCGGGCTTACGAGGAGGCGCAGAAGCGGGCGGAGGCGCTGGCAGAAATCGATCGAGCCAAGACAACCTTCTTCTCCAACGTCAGCCACGAATTCCGCACGCCGCTTACGTTGATGCTCGGCCCGCTGGAAGAGCTCAAGAACGAATTTGGTAGCTCACCCAACTCCCTCTCAGGGCCGCAATATCAACAGGTCGACCTCGTGCATCGCAGCGGGTTGCGACTACTCAAACTCGTGAACACGCTGCTCGACTTCTCCCGCATTGAAGCCGGACGGGTGCAGGCGCTCTACGAGCCGACGGACTTAGCGGCCTTTACCGCAGAAATCGCCAGCATGTTTCGTTCGGCGATGGACAAGGCTGGGCTCCGGTTTGTGATCGACTGCCCGGCCTTGACCGAGCAAGCCCTTGTTGATCGTGAAATGTGGGAGAAGATCGTCCTCAATCTTGTGTCCAACGCTTTCAAGTTCACATTCGATGGCGAAATCGCAGTTAAGCTCAAAATCGTGGGCGACAATTTCGAGCTCACAATTCGAGATACTGGCACGGGCATTCCGCAGGACGAGGTGCCGAAGCTGTTTGAGCGCTTCCACCGGGTGGCCGGCGCGCAGGGACGCACACACGAGGGCAGCGGCATTGGCCTTGCCCTCGTCCAGGAGCTGGCGCGGCTGCATGGCGGTTTGGTCACGGCCGAAAGCCGTTTTGGGCGCGGCAGCACGTTTCGTGTCCTGCTGCCCACCGGCAGCCGCCACCTGCCCGCAAGCCAAATTGGCGCAGCACGCACCCAGGTCTCCACCGCGGTGGGGGCGGGTCCCTTCATCGAGGAAGCCTTGCGCTGGTTGCCCGACGCCGAGAGCAGCGGCACCGGTGATGGCAACAGAGTACTGGATGCCGCCAACGTTCGCAGCAGCGAACGGACCCGTATTCTGCTTGCCGACGACAATGCGGACATGCGGGCCTATGTGCAACGCATTCTGAACCCCTTATACGAGGTCGAAGCGGTCGCCGACGGCGAGGCTGCTCTGGCGGCGATTGGGCGACGCCGGCCTGACTTGGTCGTCAGCGACGTGATGATGCCGCGGCTTGATGGGATCGAGATGGTGGCACGCTTACGCGCCGACGAGCGCACGCGAACCTTACCCATCATCCTGTTGTCCGCTCGTGCCGGTGAAGAGGCGAAAGAGCAAGGGCTGGCGCGGGGAGCGGATGAGTACCTGGTCAAGCCATTCAGTGCGCGTGAGCTACTGACGCGGGTAAGTGCCGCGATCGAGCTTTCACGAATGCGCTCCCAGAGCGAGCGGTTTCTGCAGGAAGAAGCGCAGATACTCACGCAGCTTAACAAAGTCGGCGCGGCCGTGGCCGCCGAGCTCGATTTGGAGCGTACCGTACAAGTGGTAACGGATGCTGCCACGGAATTGTCGGGGGCGTCCTTCGGGTCATTTTTCTACAATGTGACGGACGCTAAGGGAGAGTCGTACACTCTGTACACGTTATCAGGCGCGCCGCGCTCGGCATTCGCAAGATTTCCGATGCCGCGGAATACGGCAGTGTTCGGACCAACCTTCTCTGGCGAAGGCGTTGTTCGCTCTGACGACATCACCAAAGATGCACGCTATGGCCAGAATTCTCCCTACCGCGGTATGCCCGAAGGGCACCTACCTGTGCGCAGCTACCTCGCCGCGCCAGTGATATCCAGATCCGGCGAAGTGCTCGGGGGTCTGTTTTTCGGCCATCCCGAAGTGGGCATCTTCAGCGAGCGTGCCGAGCGCATCGTCAGCGCCATTGCGCTGCAAGCCGGCATAGCCATAGACAAAGCAAAGCTCTATCGAGCCGCGCAGGCTGAAATAGCGCGCCGCCAGCAGATCGAAGCTCGACTGCGCGAGGGTGAGCAAACGCTGGAAAGGCGAGTTGCCGAGCGAACCGCTCAGTGGATTGCAGCATCTCAGGAACGGGAAAGAGCAGAAGGCAATTTCCGTCTGCTCGTAGAGGGCGTCGTCGACTATGCCATCTACATGCTGGATCCCAAGGGGATCATTACAAGCTGGAATGCCGGCGGCGAGCGCATCAAGGGTTATCGTTCTGACGAGGTCGTTGGCGAGCATTACAGCCGTTTCTTTACGCCGGAGGATCGCAACAGACACCTCCCTGAAAATGCTCTCGAAGTCGCGACCCGTGACGGCAAGTATGAAGGAGAGGGCTGGCGAATTCGCAAGGACGGGAGCCGGTTCTGGGCAAGCGTGGTGCTTGACGCAATCCGCGACGCGAGCGGCCGTCTGATCGGCTTTGCCAAGATCACACGCGACACCACCGAGCGTCGCGAAGCGACCATCGCCCTGCAAAAGAGCCAGGAGCAACTGGCGCAGGCGCAAAAAATGGAGGGCATCGGTCATTTGACCGGTGGAGTTGCCCATGACTTCAACAATCTGCTGACCATCATTATGGGCAACTTGGAGACCCTACGGCGCGTCGCAAGAGACCCAAAAGCCGACCCCTCCCGACTTAACCGCTCGATCGAGAATGCGATGCTCGGCGCGGAGCGGGCAGCGGCCCTCACGCAAAGACTGCTGGCCTTCTCGCGGCAGCAACCGCTCGAACCAAGGGTTCTCGAGGTGAACCGGCTGATTGCCGGGATGTCAGATCTGTTGCGGCGTTCCTTGGGAGAGGACGTTGCCATCGAGACCGTGCTAGCGGGCGGCCTTTGGCGCGTACACGTCGATCCCAATCAGCTTGAGGTCGCTCTCCTCAACCTCGCCATCAATGCGCGCGACGCAATGCAGGACGGCGGCAAGCTGACGATAGAGACAGCGAACGCTTCCCTCGACGAGCATTACGCGGCGAGCCAAGCCGAGGTCGTCGCGGGCCAATACGTCGCCATCTGCGTCACTGATACCGGGAGTGGGATGACGCCGGACGTCATCGAACGGGCCTTCGAGCCGTTTTTCACGACCAAGGATGTCGGTCACGGAACCGGGCTGGGGCTTTCCCAGGTTTATGGCTTCGTCAAACAGTCAGGCGGCCACGTTAAGATCTACTCGGAGGTCAACCAGGGCACGACCATCAAGATCTACCTTCCGCGTCTGCATGCTGCGGAAATTGCGACGCCACCACCCAAACCTGCTGCTCCTCTCGCGCGCGGGCAGGCATCCGAGACAATCCTTGTGGTCGAGGATGACCCGGATGTTCGCAATCACACGAAGGCAGTTCTTGGCGAACTCGGTTACCGCACATTTGAGGCGGGTACGGGACGAGCTGCATTGCAGCTTCTAAAGACACATCCGGAGATAAAGCTTTTGTTCACGGACGTGGGCCTTCCCGGCGGTATGAACGGACGCGAGCTTGCGGACGACGCGCGTCGCCTCAATGCCGACTTGAAAGTTCTCATGACAACCGGCTATGCGCGCAATGCCATCGTGCACGATGGCAAGCTCGATCCCGGCGTGCAGCTGATCACCAAGCCGTTCACCTACGCCGCACTGGCCGCCAAGGTAAGGAGCATTCTTGACGCCCCGCCGCGTAGTGGCCGCATCCTCCTGGTGGAGGACGAGCCACTGATCAGGATGGCAGCCGTTGAGCAACTCGAGGCGCTGGGCTTCAAAGTTGAGACAGCGGGTTCAGCAGCCGACGCAATGAGCAAACTGAAGCTCGTTGGTGACGTCGAGGCCGCGATCATAGACGTCGGACTTCCCGACCCAACTGGCGACGTGCTGGTAAGCGAAGTGCGAGTGATCTATCCAAAAATGCCAATAATTATTGCAAGCGGGTACAATGCGCCGGAGCTGCGCGAGAAATTCAAAACCGATACCCTGGTTGCTTTCCTCGGCAAGCCGTATACCGAAGCTCAGTTACGATCTGTACTGTCTTCGCTTAATGTAGGTGGCCTGAGTGCAGCCTAGGCGCACATGTCTCGCTGCGTACTTCCGCTTGGCACCGGGCTGAAACCTTCGCCCGGCGCAACTCATCCGTCAGCTCATTGGCGTACATGAGACGCGCTGAGCACGTCGGATCGAGGCCCCGCAGTTGACCGCTGCTGTCGATATCACCATCGACCCACTTCAGACCTGAGGCGGCATAGCATCATCGCGACGCAACATCTTGCTTTGGCTAGTCCACGTCATCGTGTCGCGTTCGGTCGAACGATCGATGCTGGCTGGTTTTGCCTCGTCGATGCGGTCGCAGCGCTGCAACAGGACGGTGGCGCCAGCATCGGCTCTTTGCTGACGCTTACAGCGCCATGCCGAGCCCGCTAGCGTCGTTGTTAGTTCAATTGCACAGCGCGTCTGGCCAACCTTCTTGCTTCGGCAAGCGCTTCTGCCGGTCGATGACCCAGCCAGACGCCTGCCCTCTGGGAAAGCACGCTGCGGCTGCGGCCGCGGCCAATCGCTTTGGGAAAAAACTGGCTCCCAAGGGGTTTGAGGGTTTGAGAGCCAGAGATGGGAAACGGCCACGGCCCGACAATTGGAGTTGGGAAGCAATTGCCGATCCTTGGCAGCGCCGGACCCTATCTTGCTCAAGCGGGCGGCCGCAAGCCGCCCTGAGGGCTTAGCGGCGTGGGGCTTTGGTACCATGCGTGCGGGCTCCGACCGCGGACCAAAGGCCGACGCGCGTTAGCCGGACCGGGCGCCTTCCCTCGCCTGGCTCGAGGCTGTCGGGGATGTTCGGCGCGGCGAAGGTGGCCCATTGCGAGAGATGCGCGACGGCACCGCGCCCATCGACAGCCGCCGCGCCTTGGCGTGGCCAGCCCGCGGCGTTAGGTCGGCACGAACCGATAGGCGCCATTTGCGCGCTCGACCACGCCTGTGCCAGGAAACGGCAGATGCGCGCAGACGAGGCGGCGCTTGTCCGTGACGAGCCGGTCAAGCAGGCGCAGCCGGGTGGAGATGCCGCGATCGGGTTCATGGTCGACCGGCACCTGCCACGACGGGTGCCGGAAGGAAATCACCTCATGCGTCAGCGCATCCCCGGCAATGATCAGGCCGTCACCACCCGCCAGCTCGACCGAGATGTGGCCCGGCGTATGCCCCGGCGTCGCCACGACGCGCACCCCGGCGACAATCTCCTCGCCATGGCGCACGGTTCGCACCTTGTCCTTGATGCGCGCCAAATGCTGCTTGGCACCGGTGACGATGCGGTCCTTGGGCAAGGCCGCCGGCAATTTCTGCGCCACGTCGGGGTCTGCCCAAACATCCCATTCGGCGGCCGCTAGAATATAGCTGGCGTTCGGGTAGGTCAGGCTGTCGCTCGCATCGAGGATGCCCCAGAGATGATCGGGGTGGCCGTGCGTCAAGACCACCTTGGTAATCGCCGCGGGCGAGATGCCCGCAACTTGCAGGTTCTCGGCGACCTTGCCGGCGGTGCTCTGGTGGCGCGGCCCGGTACCGGCATCGACCAGAATCACATCCGACTGATGACGGATCACGGTGATGTTGTTCATCAGTTGCAGTTGTTCGGCGCGCTGTCCGACAGCGTTGAGGGCGAGTTCGCGCTCGGCGGCCGGAGCGTCCGGCGCCACCAGGAAGCCAACCGGCAGCAAGAAATGCCCATCGCTGACGACCAAGGCCTCAAGGTCTTTCCATTTGTGGATGCTGCGGGCGTTGGACCAGGCCAGGCGGGAGGGCCACAGGCTGGCGGCGCCGGCGGTAAAGGCTGTTGCCGCCACTGCGCCAAGAACGCGACGACGACCGATCGCCTTGAGCTGCTCACGCATAATGGGCCTCCACCGTTCCGGCAAAAATTAAGGAGCCCGGCGGTCAAGGAATATCCGCTTGGCGCTGGCCAGTATCCGTTGCGCGCAAAATTTTCGCCCCCCAGCGGCCACTATCCAAAAACTGCAAGAACGTCGCCTTGCGCGGACGGCGCCCCGCACGCGATCATGGGTGGCGTGCTATAGTCTTGCTTTAGGAGGCACGCCATGCACGCCGCCAGTGCACCGCTCCTGGAGCAGCATGCCATTTTCCACGGTCGTGATGCCGAACAGGCGCGCGCTTTCCTCCGCGGCAAGGACTTCAATTTGGAGGTTGCCCCGCGGCTCGCTTGTGACCTCGATGTGCGCATCAACGGCATCTATTTGCCGGGCATGTACCTCGGCTACATCCAGTACGGACCGCCGGTCGAGGTCCGCGCCGTGCAGCGCGATGATTACTGGATCCAGCTGCCCATTCGCGGACAGTTGCAGGTGGTCAGCGGCAAAGCCAGCGTCACTTGCGACGCCAGGCGAGCTGGCATCGCCTCCCCCACGCGCCAGGACTATTATCTGGTCCGATCAAAGAGTGGCTGCGCCGGAATTCGCCTATCTCTGTTCCAGCACGCCCTGAGCGAGCAGCTTGCCGTCCTGCTCGGCGAGCCCCCTCGTGCAGCACTCGATTTTGCCCCCGACATCGACCTGACGTGCGGTTATGGGCGCAGCCTGGCAGCCTACCTGCGGATGGTCGTCGCCGACCTCGAACACGGTGATTCGCTGCTTGGCCGCCCCTTGGCCACCAGCGTCCTCGAAGATTTCATCATGAACGCCCTGCTGTTGTCGCAACCGCACAATTACAGCGAGGCCTTGCGACGGCTGGAAAAGCCAATTGCACCGCGCGACGTCAAACGGGCAATCGACTACATCCACGCCAACCTCGATGCACCGCTGACGATCGGCGACATCACCGGCGCAACCGGGGTCGCCGGCCGAACCCTGTTCATGCATTTCAAGGTCTGCAACGGCATGTCGCCGATGCGCTACGTCCGCAACCTGCGCTTCGAGCGGGTGCGGCAAGCGCTCCTGCGCGCCGAAGCCGAGGACAGCGTCACGCGCATCGCCATGAGCTGCGGCTTCAGCCACATGGGCCGGTTCGCCGTTGAATATCGCCAGCGCTTTGGCGAACGGCCGTCACAGACCCTCAAGCATCGCCATGGACGAGCAGGGACGGCGGGCAGATCGGGGTCGCCGAGGCGCGACCGGGATTAGCCCGACGCGCGGGGCGCGCAAGCGGCACGAATTGCTTTTTGGGGCCGGGCCGATCTGAGCCGCGCCGCGCGGCGCGCGCCTTGGCGGCACGCGGTAACAGAAGTGTTAAATGCCAGCCCCGCATTTGCGTAAAAGGCCGTTGCCGCCGCTATGGGCGCCATAACCAGCCTTTGATTTCACTTTGACTTCCCCGGCAAACTTTACGCCCCCGAAACGACGGTCGGGTTCAATCCGATGCGGATGTACAAGTTTTCGGGGGTGAACATGTTGCCATTTGTTCAGCGGCGGAAGTGGGTTCGACGCGTCCCGGTCAGGATGCGCCGCCTTTACAAGGACGGCTCCGGCACCGTCGGCATGATGTTCGGGCTTTTGGTGATCCCGATTGCCGCCACGGTCGGCCTGGCCGTCGATTTTGGTCGCGTCTATGCCGTCAACAATCACACCCAGGCGGCGCTGGATGCCGCCGCATTGGCGGCGGGGCGCGTGTCCCAGCTTGAGAAGGTCGACACCGTCAACAAGGCCTCGGCGGCCGCAGATGCCTATTTCAGCACGGCCAAACCCAGCAATGTGGTGCAGAGCTCGCTGCAATTCTCGCCCAATGCCCTCAACACCGAATTCAAGGTCACGGCCACCTCCTGGGTCAGGACGCCCTTTCTTGGCATCTTGCATGCCCTTGAGCGCAAGGATTCGGAAGCCGCCGCACCGGCGGTCTGCCAGGGCAACTACTTCGGCTGCGTCAAGGTCGTGACCACCGCCACGGCCGCCCTTTGCCCAAGCTCGGCCTGTTCGGTCGGCGCCGGCGGCAACAACAGCAAGGGGGAAAGCCTCGAGATCTCCCTGATGCTCGACGTCACCGGCTCGATGTGCGATCCCTGCACCAAGATCGACGATCTCAAAGCCGCCGCCAAAGACCTGGTCGATATCGTCATCTGGGACGATCAGAGCGCCTATACCTCAAAGATCGCGCTCTCGCCCTTTGCCCCGGCCGTCAATGTCGGCAGCACCTATTTCACCCAGCTCACCAACAAAGCCGATCGCACGGACAACGACGGCAGCAACAGCAAGAACATCCACTATCCCTCCAGCTGTATTAGGGACGACGGCAGCGTGCGACGCAGCTGCCGGGACAGCGAGGACCCCGACTACGATTCGCCGCCCTACATCGCCAGCTACGCCAAGTGCGTGGTGGAGCGCGGCGGTTCGGAGCGGTACACCGATGCGGCCCCGGCGGTCGGAGCCTGGCTGCCGACCTGGAACGACAAGGCCAACAGCATGGCAAAGTCCTGCTCGCCTTCCGCCCAGATCGTGCCGCTCAGCAAGAACCGTCAGACGCTGAAAGAGGCCATCGACGCCTTCGCCACCGGCGGCACGACCGCCGGCCAGCTCGGCACCGCCTTCGCCTGGTATATGATCTCCCCCAATTGGGCCGACATCTGGCCCGCCGACAGCAAGCCGGCCGCCTACGGCACGCCCAAATTGCGCAAGATCGCCGTGCTGATGACGGACGGCGCCTACAATACCCTGCAGGGGCATTCCTATGGCGACAACAGCTCGCAAGCCGAGACCGCCCAGAACCACGCCGTCCAGATCTGCGCCGGCATGAAGGAAAAAGGCATCGAGGTCTATACCGTCGGCTTTCAGCTCGACAACGACAAAGCCAAAGCCACGCTCGCCAGCTGCGCAACCTCGAGCGATCACAACTACTCGGCTACCAACGGTGATCAGCTCAAACAGGCTTTCCGCGACATCGCCCTGAAAATCGCCTTCCTGCGGCTGACGAATTGACGGCTTGGCCAATACCGGACCGCGGCATGAGCAGCGGCACTCAGGGCTTTGCGCCCGGACGTGCCTGGGCTTTGCGCTGCGGTCCGGTGTAGGCGATGCGCCATATGGTGCCGGCCAGATCGTCGGCGACAAGCAGAGCGCCATCCTTGGCAAGCGCAATGGCGGCCGGACGTCCCCACACCTCGGCACGTTCACGTCCCGAGACCCAGAAGCCCGTCATGAAATTCTCGTACGAGCCAACCGGGCGGCCTTCCTTGAAGGGCACGCGCACGACTTTGTAGCCGGTTGGGTCTGCCCTGTTCCACGACCCCTTGAGGACCACAAAGGCGCTGCCGCGATGATCGGCAGGGAACTGGCTGCCCGCATAAAAGACGAGATCCATCGCCGATGAGTGCGATTCAAATAGTAGATCGGGGAGCTTGGAGGCCTTGACCTTGTCCGGAGCCTTGCTGGCAAATCCGGGCTGCGGCAGCTGGCCACTGTAGGCATACGGCCAGCCATAAAAAGCGCCCTCCTGCAGCCGCACCAGGTAGTCGGGCACCAGCTTGTCGCCCAATCCATCGCGCTCCTGCACCACGGCCCAAAGCTCTCCGGTCTCGGGATGCACGGCAAGCCCGCAGGGGTTGCGGAGGCCCGACGCATAGGTGCTCTGGCCGGCCCCGTTGGCCTCGAAACGCTGGATGGTGGCCTTGACCGGCGGCTCGACGCCGATGTTGCCGGCGGAGCCAACGCCCACAAACAGTGCGCCGGTCTTGGCATCGAGCGCCAGGGGGCGGTTGCTGTGGCCTCGCCCAAGACCAAACACACCTTTGTCGGTCAGCAGCGCTTGGCCGTTGAAGTGGGGCGAGGGCTTGCGCTGGTCGGGGGGAACCTCGGCTTTTTTCTTGTCTTGACCATGCCCGGTCCGCACGTTGCCCAGCGTGTGGGGGACTTTCCAGATGCCGTCCTGGTCGGCCACCAGGATCTCACCGTCGCGCCAAGCCAGCCCGTACGGCTGGTTGAAGCCCTCCGCATGCCGCTCGATGAACTCGGCCTTACCGTCGGCGTCGAGGCGCAGGAATGTCAAATGGCCGGGCTTCTGCTCGGCGACGATAACATCGCCGTTGGGCAACACGAGCAGGCGGCGCGGATGCTCGAGCTTGGCAACCAGGGTGGCCGCAAAGCCCTCGGGGAGTTTGGGGATCTGACCTTCGAAGGGCAGGCTGAGGGGACCGTTGGCAACCGGTTGCGTGGCGCGTGGGGCGGGCAAATTGTCGGCGCGCACGCGGAAGGACTTGCCAGGCTCCTGATCGCGGGAGACGAGTTCCTTGGTCTCGGCCGCCATCCTCTGCCGCTTGGCTTTTTGCTCGGCGAAGGCCGAAGGTATCAGCAAGGCTGCAAGCACAATGCCCATTACCATCACGGCCATTTTCATGTGAACCGGCTCCTCAACCTCAAAGTTTCGCGGCAGGCGATGTCGACATCGCCGAAGCGACAGGGACAGCCCGCAAGGCCGCGCAGCCTTTCCACAAAAAACGTCTGCTGGCTTTCGCGGTTCCTCAGTTCGCCAAAGGCGAGGCCGGGACGGCGGTGAGGGACGGTGACGTCAGGCTGCCTGGCGAAGGTAGAGAGATTGCCGCGGCGCTGCTCGCCAACCGCGTCGGGCGTGGATGGCTTGCGGTCGCAGCGCCAGGCGGATGCGCCACGTCGTCAACCGCTCTCAAGCGAGAGCCCGTGCAAGGCGCATCAGCAAAAATCTTTGAATGACCGGGCAATGTCGCCTTGTGTCATAAGAAATTGCCAGGGCGGCTCGCCGGCGAGGCGCTCGTGGCCCTGCAGCGGACCGGGGCTCACCCAATCAGCCGGAATTTCCAACCTGCATCGCAGCCCCTGCAGGCCAAAGTCCAGGTCGACCGCACCACCGAGCTCAAACGGGATGAGCTCGCGAATAATGCTGCTGCCGTAGCCGGATCGAGGCGGGGAGGCGAGCGCCGGGCCGCCGATCTCCTGCCAATCGACGATCAGCCGGTCACAGGCGCCAAGCTGCGGCCAGCGCCAGCGCAGAAGGACACGACCATCCTGCCTGGAAAACGCCCCATATTTTGCAGAGTTGGTGGTGAGTTCGTGCAGCACCATGGCCACGGCCTGCGTCGCCTCGGCTTTTAAAAACACGGCTGGACCGCTGATCTCGGCGTTGTCGCCCGCGTAAGGCGCGAATTCGCGCTGCACAACGTCTGCCAGCGACACGCCACGCCAGTTGTGGTGGCTCAGAAGTTCGTGCGTCCCTGCCAACGATTCGATGCGCTGCTCTAGGGCAGTGACGAAGTCTGCCATCAAGGGCGTTGAATGTTGCGTATGCCGGATGATGGCGCCAACCGTGGCAAGCACATTTTTGACGCGATGGTCCAGCTCGGCATTCAGGATATTGCGATGTTCCTCGGCTTGTTTGCGCTCGGTGACGTCGATATTGACGCCGACCACCTGTTGCGGGCTGCCGTCGGGGGCATACGCCATGAAGCTGCGCGATTCGATCCATCGCACTTCGGCGTCGGAACGCACGATGCGATACTCGATCTCATATTCTCCACGTCGCTCACGAAAGGCCCGCTGCCGCAGTTCCTCAACCCGTTCGACATCTTCAATGTGCGTGATGGCGCGCCATTCCGCGCGCGTGATCTCGGTGGTGCCCTCCGGCAAACCATAGAGCGCGGCATAGCCCTCGGAGATCTGCAGCGTATCGGTGTGGATATCATAGGAGTAGCTGCCGACCAGGGCTGCCTTCCCAGCCAGGGCCAGCTGCAGGGTGCGCTCCGCCAGCGCGCGCTCGGCTTTCTGGCGTTCGCTGACGTCGCGTGTCAGGCCTTTGACGCGCACGAGCTTGCCGGTGGTGTCAAACTCGCCCCTGGCCGTTTCCTCCAGCCACAGCCTCGCGACCATCGCGGCAGCGAAAGCGAAAACACCGGGCATAGCCGGGGTGGTCCGGCCGCAGTTGGCGGATCTGCGCCCTGAAGCCGTCGCGATCATCCGGATGTACCCGGCTGAAAAAGTCGTTGTGCGCCCCGTCGGCGACGCTCGGCTCAGGTCCCAGGATGGCCGCAGCATTGGCGCTGCGCCGAGATTGCCCCGTGACGGCATTCCATTCGAAGGCGATCACCTGACCGGCTGTTAGGGCATCCGCCAGCCGCACTTCGCTTTCCGCCAGCGCGACCTCGGTCTGCTTTCGCTGCGTCACATCGATGTTGGTGCCGACGATGCGCTGGGCAACGCCCTCACGATCGTAGGATATCAGGCTGCGGGACTCGATCCAGCGGGTCTCTCCACCCGCAAGGAAGATACGGTATTCGCAATAGTGATCGCGCCGCCGCTCCGACAAGGCTTGCTCGAGGTGAATATCGAGCCTCGCCAGGTCGTCGGCATGAACGCGCGTGCGCCAATCGCTGCGGCTGGCCTCAACGCTTCCCTCAGGCAGACCGTGGATGGCCGCATAACCTTGGGAGACTTGCATGATCCCCGTGGCGATGTCGAAGGCGAAGCTTCCAACCAGAGCCACCTTGCCGGCCAGCGCGAGCTGCGCGTCGCGCTCGGCCAGAGCCTGTTGCGCCCGCTTGCCTTGCGTGACGTCGCGCGTGACGCCCAGCCAGCGCACGGGTTCACCGGCCGTGTCGCTGACGACGGCACCCTCGACCGCCACCCAACGCTCGCGGCCGAGTTCGCTGCTGGCAGCCAGACGGTATTCGACCTTGCAGCTGCCGCCCGCCCGCCTGGAGGCGGCAAAAGCAGCGTCCAGCTGCGGCAGATCTTCGGGATGGATGAAAGGTCGGGCTTGCGCCAGAGTTGTGGGCGGGTCTGCCAGCGGGTGACCATGGATGCGTTTGTCGCGGGTATCGCTTTCAAAGCGGCCGGATTTCGCGTCGATACTCCACACCCCCAGCTCGGCAGCGTCGAGGGCGAGCTGCAGGCGCTCATTGCTATCCTTGAGTGCCGCCTCTTTCTGCTCTCGCTCGGCGAACAGAGCGGCGAGCATCAGCGTGCCTATTGAGAGGGCCAGCAACGTTGCCCGTGCGGCATAAACCTGTTCGTGCAAAGAGAGGCGCCCGTCCAGGTCACCGATGCCGAAGGTGGCCGCCGAAATCACCGCCAGACCGAGAATCAGCACTGCCGTGGCGGCAAACAGGGGCCGGCAGTGAGCCGCCACCAGCACCGGCAAAAGCAGGCCGAGCGGAAGGATGGCATACCAGTTGTGCGGGGCCGCACCGAACGGCGTTGCCACCACCAGCACCAGGGCTGCCAGCGTCAAGGCGCCTTTTGCCAGCTCCCACCGCGCCGGCACCTCGCGTCGCAGCCCGCCAAGGCCAATCAGCACCGGTGCCACCAGAATGCTGCCCAAGGCGTCGGATGCAAACCAATTCGCCCAGATCGTCAGCACGGGTGCGGTGGAGCCGTGAAACAGGGCAAAGCCGGCGCTGCCGCCGACCCCAGAGGCCGCCGCTGCGATCGCCACCGCCGCAAAAAACACCAGCACGCGGTGAACGCTGTCGAGGCTGAAGCATGCGCCAAATTGCCGGTTGATGAGGTGCGCGATCAGGATCGCCTCCCCGGCATTGCAGAGGGCGAACACCAAAGCGCCCGGAATGTTGCGGTCGCCCAAGACATTGGCCCCCACGGTCGCCAACATCACCCCAACGGCGATTGGCAGGCGCGCGCGCGATCCAAGCGCAATCAAGGTCCCCGAGGCGACCCCCGCAGCAGGCCAGAAGGCGGCCACGCCGTCGGGCTTCGTCAACAGATCCAAACTCAGCCGGGCGGCGAGGAAGTAGGCTGCGCCGACCAACAGGCACAACCCCATTGAGCCACCCAGCCCAGCGGAAATGCGCTGGCGCGCGGCAATGGCACCAGCGGCGGCGGTCTGCTCGTTTTGCATTTGGGCGATTCCCTCGACCACCAACAAATGGCGAAAGTCAACCTTGGCGTCCGGCGTCACCGCGAACCGGACGAGGCTTATTCGAGACACCCCGCATGGTCAGTACGCGTTCAATGGCTGCCATAGACATCCGGAGTTGTATTGGGATTGCAAGGCGGAGAGCATGCAGTGGTGAATCGATGAGGACATGCGGCCGGGCCGCCCCGTCTTGCGTTGCTGGTCCCGCCCTGCTTGCGGGTCTAGACGTCTGCCGGTGCGCGCGCGCTCAAGACCGCAGGGTGCAGCTGAAAACGGGGGTGCAAAACAGCAAAGAATGCCGACAGCGGCCCTGGGCAGGGTCGGGCATCGCCGCCCGCAAAAAACGGCAACGCTCGCGTTTTGCTTTCTTGTTGATGTTGCCAAAGCACGACTGCGCCGGGCGTGGAGTGGTATACAATGCGCTATGGCAACGGTGCAAAGCGCAAGTCAACTGCGACGGCTCGTGCAGCTGACGGAAATAACCCGCGCGTTTCGCGCCCGGTTCCCAGATGGCCCGCAACAGCGCATTGGTCTTGCCGAGGTGGCGAGGCTCTGCAATCCTTGGTTTCGTCAGGCGCCTGCCGGGACTGTCATGACGTGCGCGACGACATTTTGACGATAGCCTGCCTTTGGGATTTGGCGAGCGATGCCTTGGAAGAACAATCCGACGAACTCCTCGCCGCATTGACGGATTTTATTGCCGAGCAGGGGCATGGGCAACGGCTCCGGCAATAGGGACGTCTTAGCCAGAGAAAGGCACGCAGCCGTGTTGGGCAAGTCGCTCTTGGCATAGAGCGAGGCGAGCTTGGCTGCGCGGCGCCTGAGCTCGGTCCGCCGCCAGCCTCCTGGAGGGACCTTCCTACAGCATCAAGAGGCTATCCTCACAGGCCGTGCCAAGGTCGCTCACCGCTTGCAGACGTGCGGATCGGGGCGGTCGGCTCCGCCAACACGGCGGCGGTGACATCCTCTCCGCTTGTCGCATCGCGAACGATGAACGGCACCGCCAGGACCTGCCAGGCGAAAAGATCATCGACCATGACATAGCGTGCCATATCGACGTCATACAGCTTTGCCGCAGCATCACGCTTAATCAGGATGGAGGATGCATCGGGGTTGGGCATAAAGACCTCATGGGAGCCGCCGGCCCGGGACGGCGCAAACTACAAGCTGCGCACCGCCAAGACAATCGGGCTCGACGCCCAAGCGGCGGCATGCGCTGCTGCTGGGCGATAGCCGATACGGCACACGCGCGGAAGGCGAGGGGAAGCTGCGAGGTGTCCTACGTGGGCCTTTGCCAGGTAATCCTTTGAAACCTTGGCTGGAACAAACTTCGCCTTAGCGTTACGCCCGTCGGGGATCTTCGTCGGCAACCGGGCGCGGCCGCCGATGCTTTGAGGGAGAAAACCTGGACCGCCTGGATGGTGAGCGCGGAAACAATCGATGCACCAGAGCCGGGCGAAGCGGAGCAAGTGGGCAACGGCTTTAGCTCACGTGCACCGCCGTCGGCACGCTTGTCGGGCTGGGCCCGTGAGCTGCGGCAGGTCTCTGCCCGCTGCTTGAGCGGCGCCCCTGGACCCTTCGCGCCGATCTCGGCCGCGTCGGTGCCGGCGGTGGCCGCGGGCTCTTTATGCCCTTGGCCCTGGTTGGCACGGTGCGCTCCCGACCTCCTGCCGGCTTTGCCATTGTCTGGCCAGCCACCGCTTGCAGCAGCGGCGTGTTGCAGGTCATGCCAGCACGGCAATGCTGGATCCGGCCGCGCACACGAGATGCAAACGATTGGAGGTGTCCTGCCCAACCGACACTTTTGCACGACATGCACCCAGCGCAAAAATTGCGGCCTTATGCCCCAGCAGGAGCGGCGGCCGCGTGGCGCCTTATTGTGGCTTTATGGATATGGTTGACCCTCACGTCTTGAACGGGGGGATCGCCAAGCATGCCGAGAGTGCCAGCCACTCCGTGGGTGACGGTCTCGGGCCACAACCACGGCGAGTTTAGGGGGCGCCGACGACCGTCAATCCCCATCGTGGACGTTGCAAACGTCCGTCATGTGCACCGAGGAGGCCGCCACGCCACTACGGCAGCTGGATCGCGGCGCGTCAGCTCGCTGAGGTGAACCTTCCGTAATTTGTACGATTTCGCACATGCGTGCTAGGCTGCCGCCATCTCATCCCCGACTGCGCGAGTTCAGCGCTTTGGCGGCGACATCCAGAACGGAGTCCATCATTGCACGAAACGGCAACGGCGCAGAGGGCAAATGCGCGCGACTGGATGCCAATCCTCAATCGCTATCGAGCGCCAAGTCACACCCGCAGCGTGTTTGAACTCCTGATCACCGTCGCGGCGTTTGTACTGCTGTGGATCTTGATGTGGGCAACTCTAGATCTGGGCTACTGGCTAAGCCTGATGATCGCCGTGCCGACCGCGGGGTTGCTGGTGCGCCTGTTCATGATCCAGCACGACTGCGGTCACGGTTCCTTTTTCCGCCACCGTCTTGCCAATGACTGGGTGGGGCGCGTGATCGGCGCGCTGACGCTAACGCCCTACGATTTCTGGCGGCGCAGCCACGCGCTCCATCACGCCGGCTCGGGAAATCTCGATCGGCGCGGCATCGGCGACATCACCACGCTCACGGTACGCGAGTATCTCGCATTGAGCCGATGGTCGCGGTTGCGCTATCGACTGTATCGCCATCCGGCCGTGATGTTCGGTCTAGGTCCGACCTATCTTTTTATTGTGCAGCACCGACTGCCGCTCGGCGCGGCTGGCAGAGGCTGGCAACCCTGGCTGAGCACCATGGCGACAAATGTGGCGATCGTCCTCCTTATCGTCGGGACGATGTACGTCACTGGCATCGCTCCGTTCCTGCTCGTGCACGTGCCTATTGTGTTGCTGGCATCCTCGATTGGCGTTTGGCTTTTTTACGTTCAACATCAATTCGAAGAGACGTTCTGGACCGGGGACCCCAGCTGGAACCTGCACGAGGCGGCGCTTCACGGCAGCTCGCATTACGATCTGCCGCCAGTCTTGCGCTGGTTCACGGCCAATATCGGCGTACACCACGTCCATCATCTGAGCAGTCGCATTCCTTATTACCGCTTGCCGCAGGTGCTACGCGACTATCCGGAGCTCGGCGCAATCGGCCGGCTGACGTTGGTGGAGAGCCTGCGCTGCGTGCGGCTGGTGCTCTGGGATGAAAGTCGGCGCCAGCTGATCTCATTTTCCGAGTTACGCAGGTCGCAACAGGCACTTGGTGCTTAGCGTTGACCGTAGTTACCGACGCTGCCTGCCGCCGACTTTGAGGAGTCGAGCTGCTAGTCTACGAACGACCTAGCAACGCCGCGAGCGCAGTCGACGAAGCGCTGCGCTGTCGGGCTCAGGGCGCGGCCTTTCAACGTGACGATGCCGATCGGCCTTGGGCGTGTTGTCAAAGCGATCGGCAAAGCCCTTGGCGCCGGCTTCTTGCTGGCAAGCGGCAATGTGGTAATCGGCAGGATCGACAGAAACCGTCCGCTTGCGACAAGCGCGAGGCGTGCAGGGGTCGACGAGGTAACGATCGTTGCAACAGGAACCTGCAGGCGCGCGGCGCAAAAGGCTTCTCGGACGATAGAGCCAGTCAGGGTTTCGAGTGGCGGCAGGACCCACGGTTCCTGCATCAGGTCGGCGAGGCGAACTCCCCGCCTTCTACTCAACGGGCTGCGCGCCCCTGCGGCGACCACGTGGCGGTCACCATAGAGAGCCTCTGACTTCAGATGCGCCGGAACCGGCTCGAAAATGCGCGCAATCGCCAAGTCCAACTTGCGCTCTTCGAGAGCACGATAGATTGATCCAGACTCCTCAGCGGTCAGCTGAAAAGTTACGCGCGGATAGCGCTGCGCCATCCGGGTGATCACGTCGGCAACAAACCCCTCAGCGAGCACGACCGTGCACCCGATGCGCACATGCCCCAGCGAGGGATCGGCGAGGCTTTCGATTTTTCCGACGGCCTGCAGCAACTCATCAAACGCGATCATCCCGTGGTCGAGGAGCGCGCGGGCGTAGATCGTCGGCTCGACGCCTTGCGGGCTGCGATCAAGCAGGCGCACGCGTAAGGTCCCCTCCATATCGGCAATGGCCTTCGAGACAGCCGGCTGCGATATGGCAAGCTGCGCGGCCGCTTTTCCCATGCTGCCGCAGCGAGCCACCGTCATGAGAACGTGCAAATCCCGTAGCTTCAGGTGACGGCCGAGGCGTCGCGCGTCCCAATCCATGGAGTGCGCCCCATCAAGGAAAGTTATGGGATCATCGGATATTACGATTACATGATTATGGGGCCGTCGACTACCTTGAACCCGAAAGGGCCTGCTCAGCGCAAGCTGGAGTTGCAACATGCGCCGCCGAGAATTTCTTCTGACTGGGGCCAGTGCGATCGTGGCAAGCGCGATCGGCCAGGACGCGCTGCCGGCACGAGATCGTTCGCATCCAGCAATGGCATTGCAGCAGCGGCTCGCTGATGTCATTGCCGCCTACGACAGCCAGGGGAACCACCGCACCGGGACCCCCGTCGATACTGCATCAGCGGAATGGCTGGCACGCCAGGTGCAGGAAATTGGGGCCAAAGCAGAACTCGAACCGTTCCCGCTCAGCCGGGTTGAACCGAATTCGTGCTACCTCAATATCGCCGACCGACGCATCGAAGGAGTGCCGCTATTCGATGCCACCTTTACCAACGCAGATGGCGTGCGCGGGAGGATCGGACCACTCGGCAGTGACGCAGAGATCGGGTTGGCAGAAACCGAGCCGTTCTCGCTCATGGAACCGCGCAGAGCTCAGACCGGGGTGGTCGCAGAAGCAAGGCGGAGCCAGCACCAGGCGGTGGTGCTGCTCACCGGCGGCAGCCGTCCTGGACTGTTCCTGCTCAACGCTGTGTCGTTCAAAAAACCAAGCGGCCCGCCGATGCTGCAAGTGTCGAGTGCTGAGAGCGAGTGGCTGAAACACCAGGCTCAACAGCGCACTGAGGCGATGCTCGTTGCGCACGTCATCCGAACGCCCGCACAGGCCTACAACGTCACCAGCAAGGTCGCTGGCAGCGACCCGGCATTGTCGCCGCTGGTGTTGATGGCACCGCGCAGTGCGTGGTGGCAGAGCGCGAGCGAGCAAGGGAGCCGCCTCGCCTGTTGGCTCGAGGCTCTTCGCGTCATAGCGGCTGGGAGTACCAAGCGCGACGCCTATTTCGTGGCCTTGAGTGGTCACGAGCTCGGACTGTTGGGAATTGATGCTTACATCGAGCGTCGACCTGATCTTGTGAAACGCGCGCGGGTGTGGGTCTTCTACGGCTCCGATATCGGAGCCCCGCGCCAGCCTAATCTCATTCACGCCTCAGACCAGGCGCTCGAAAGATGGCTACTGCGGACGATGGAACAAGAAACGCTCAGCGTGAACGCCAAGCTGCAACACGATGCTCCGGCTCGTGGTGAGGCGGGGCCGATCCAGCGAGGGGGAGGGCGGTTTGTGACGGTGGCGTGCGGCAGCGAAGCCTTTCACAATGTGGCAGACCGTTGGCCAGAGGCGATTGATATCGCACTGCTCGCCCGCTACGCCAGAGCACTCGCCAATGGCGCTCTTGAGCTTGCGCGGGAGACGGGGTGACGCCCAACCTGCAGGCACCTTATCCGCGAGCCCGCGCTGGACCGCTTTGGCAGTCTTTGACCAGCCTTCGCGCCGGCGTCGCCCTTTCGCGGGTGCCGCGCCGGTTTCCGCCAAGATCATCCGCTAGTCTTGCTGCTGGCTGCGTCTTGGCGCACAATCGCCTTGCTTTTTCTAGCGGATTTCTGCCGATGGATGTCGCTGACAGCAAGCGCCTGACGCATCAGGGCGCCAAGAGGATGATGACGACGGCCGTTGACATGGCCAACCAGGCCGGCATCGCCATTTCCTGTGCGATCGTCGATGCTGGCGGCCACCTGATCGTGCTGGAGCGAATGGACGGTGGGCGCTTTCACACCGTGCACTCCTGCACCACCAAGGCCGTATGTGCCGCGTCCAACCGGCGGCCGACCACGGCGAAGGGAGCGGCGGGTCAGGATCTGGACGTCAGTCACGCCCTGGGTTTGGCGCTTGCCGCCGGACCGGAACGATGGACGGCCATGGAGGGCGGGGTCCCGGTGCTGGTCGACGGCCACTGCCTCGGCGGGGTCGGGGTCAGTGGCGGAGATTGGGAAACCGATTTGCGCATCGCGAAGGCGTGTGTTGAAGCCATTGGGGCGAACTGGAAATAGCAACTGAGGGGACCGGGCGCGCACGCTGACCTGACGTGAAGGTCGCCTCGCGGCGGTGACAGCATGGATCAAAGCCCATTACGGGTCGGTTCAATTGGCATCGGTTGGTGGTCGGACGTCTTGGCTGACGCCGTGCAGCGCTCGGGCAAGCTCAAGCTTGTCGCCTGCTACTCGCGATCGGCGGAAAAGCGCAAGAATTTCGCGGACAAGTACGGCTGCCGGGCGGCCGAGAGCTACGCGGCGTTGCTGGCCGATCCCGAGATCGAAGCGGTCATCAACACCACGCCAAACGATGTGCATCGGTCGACGTCCTGTGCCGCGGCAGCAGCCGGCAAGCACCTATTCCTGGATAAGCCGATCGCCAACAGCGTTGCGGATGGCCGCGCCATCACCGAGGCCTGCCGCAAGGCCGGTGTGGTGCTGGCGCTCGGCTACCAGCGGCGCCGCGAAAGCCATTTTCGCTGGATCAAACAACAAATCGAAGCTGGTCACTTCGGTAAGCTTGTGCATGCCGAGGCCAACATCAGCCGCGATCGGCTCGGCAAAATTGACCTTAGTTCATGGCGCTATCAGGCTGCGGGCATGCCGGGCGGTGTGATGCTGCAAATCGGCATCCATTACACCGACGTGCTGGAATACCTCCTGGGGCCAATCCGGGCCGTGCGCGCACAATCGGCGCGGCTGGTGCTGCCGGGCGACAACCCAGATGTTGCCAGCCTGATCCTTGAGCATGAGGGCGGCGCCCTGTCGACGCTGAACGCCAGCTATGCCTCGGCGTCCGAATACTACTTGATGAACATCTACGGCAAAGATGCCACGGCCTACTACGACCTGCACAATGGACTGCGTCTGCTCAAGCGCGGCCAAGCAGAACCGACGCGCGTGGCAAGCGCCAAGAACGACACCTTGGTCGAACAGCTGGAAGAGTTTGTCGCGGCGATCCGCGGGCAGGGTCAAATCGAGGTCGGCGGCGACGCGGCGACACGGTCGCTTGCGGTCGTGCGGGCTGGCATTCTCTCGGCACAACACGGCCGCCAGATTGAAGTGGCGGCGGTCCTCGACGATCACGCCTGCAACTAGCCGCGCCAAGGGAGCACGAGGAGGCCATCATGAAGCCGCGAATGGGCGCCCGATTGTTTGCCATGCTGTTGGCCGTCGGCAGCATAGCGCCGGCATGGGCCCAGGATTATCCGTCCCGATCGATAACGGTCATCGTGCCCTTCCCTGCTGGGGGTGCAAGCGACGTTGTCGCCCGCATCGTCACCGATCAGATGTCCAAGTTGCTCAAGCAATCAATGGTCATCGAGAATGTCGGCGGAGCGGGCGGGACGGTGGGTAGCGCCCGGGCCGCCGCTGCGGCGCCCGATGGCTACACCCTCCTCGCCGCGGCGATGGGCTCGCACGTGGCAGCGCCGGTGCTGACGCCCAATCTCAAGTATGATCCCGCCACCAGCTTCGTCCCGATCGGCATCACCGCCCATTCGCCGGCGGTGGTGATCGCACGCAAGGACTTCCCGGCCCAGGATCTGAAGGAATTCGTTGCCCTTCTACAGCAGAAAGGCGACGCCTTGAAACAGGCGCATGGGGGCGTTGGTGCGTCCTCACATATGTCCTGCCTTTTGTTCACCAAGGCGATCGGCGCCACCCCCACCCTTGTCGCTTATCGTGGATCGGCTCCGGCGTTGAATGATCTTGTGGGAGGTCACGTCGATTTCTTGTGCGAGCAATCGGTGAGCGTGGCAGAATCGGTGCTGGGCGGCAGCGTCAAAGCCTACGCGGTCTCCGCCAACAAACGCTTGGCGTCGCTCCCGGATGTGCCCACCGCCAAGGAAATCGGCGTCGCCTTCGAAATGAGCATTTGGGCCGGCCTGTTCGCCCCCAAGGGTGTTCCCAGTGAAGTGATTGCCAGGCTTGCCGATGCCCTGGACAAGGCCCTCGATGAACCTGTCGTGCGCGAACGCCTGGCCCAACTCGGCGGCACGATTCCAGACAAGGCGGAGCGCAACCCGGCGGCATTTGACGGCTTTGTTCGTGCCGAGATCACCCGCTGGGCTCCCCTCCTGACAGCCTCTCAGGGCAAGCCCTAGTGCCAAGACCGAGAACGCCAAGTCTGCCCGGCTCACAAGCGATTCCGAGCCGCGATCGGCCGAGCCAGGGGGGGCGGCCTGACTTAGTCCGTGGCTGGGTTCTTGTCTGGGGCTGCGGCCGGATTCGCTGCGCTCAGCCAATAGCGTGCGCTATGCTTGATCCCTTCCTCCAACTCGGATTTTTCGACAATCCATAACAGATACTCTGCGTCGCTTGCGGCAATGTCGGAGTATCGCTTGCCGCGGTATTTTCCAAAGTGAATGCGGGTATGCAGTGCGGGTTCAGCTGACCATTGCTTGAGCTCGCTCCAGCGCGCCCGCTTGATCAGCTCCTCGAAGATCGCCGCCGTGATGATGACGTCGTAGGCGGCACGATGCGGTGCGATCGAGCCGCGTTCAAAGCCTGCAAAAGGCGTTGCCCGGCCCAGTGCATAGCGCAGCTCCTGATTGCTGTGGCCGTCGAATTCCGGCCACACCCGCAACGCGCATTTGTAGGTGCAGATCCACGGGCCGAGCTCGATACCCTGCGCCGCGAAGAAACTGCGCTCGAATTCGCAATTATGAGCGACATAGACGTCGGCCCCGCCGAAGCGATCAGCGACCTCGGCCAGCAGGGGCGCGTTCTGCACATCCTCATCGACGATGTGATGAATGGCGGAAGCCCCCGGCGGAATCGATTTGCTTGGCCGCACCAGCGTGTGCATGGCGTTCGTGATGCCTCCGCCGCGCACCAAGTCGATACTGGCGATCTCAATGATCGCGTCCGAGCCAGGATCGATCCCGGTTGTCTCGATGTCGATGACGCGTATCACCCCGTGCGTTTCCTAATCTGGGTCGGCCATTGCTTCCAGGCGCTCAGGGAACAAGCCTCGTCAGGCGACGCCTGCCTTCCTGGCGCACTCGACCAGATACTCTCGGCCGCAGAGCATTTGCTCAATGCTGCCCCAGCCGCACATATAATGACCCTTGAACCCTGCCGTCTCGAGGCCGCGGAACAAGTCGACGAAGTCGACCGTTCCGGTGCCCGGCGGCAGATGCAGCTCATAAAGCCCGTTGTTGTCGGCGAGGCGCACCTCGGCGCAGCGGCTCATGTCCATGCCGGCGATGAAACCCTTGATGCCGATCGGGTCATAGTGCGCATGGTTGATCGTGAAGGCCCACTGGAAATACGGCGAACGGATTTGCTCAAAATAGTGGATGGTATCTTCAAGCTTATCGGGCATGTAGTGGACTTCGGCCCGCTCGGGCTCCCCATTGAGGTTCTCGAGCAGAAGCTGCACTTGCCGCTTCTCGGCATAGGCGACGGCGCGTTTCAAGCGGTCGATGGAGGCTTGCTTGCGCAGGGCGTGGTCGGATGTGAAGTGATAGCCGCCGTGCACGACCACCCACTCGGCCTTGAGGCGCACCGCCAGATCGGTATAGGCCATCAAGTATTGATCGGCGGCATCACGCACGAACGGCGAGATCTCGGCGATGTTCACGGCGGACAAGGTATGCAATCCAAGGTGTACGCCATGCCGCGCGCAGGCATCGGCGATGCGCCCGCAACGCCGATCATCGAAGCTCTCAATCGCATTGGGCGCAATGTCCGTCTGGGCATCGCAATAAAACACCCCGTTGCTCGCCGCCCAGGCGATGCCATCCTCGAGCGCAATGCTCCGGCCGAGATCAATGCCGATCCTATGCTTGAAGCCCATCGCTTCGCCCGTCTCCGCGGCAAACAAGGTCTCGTGTCCTCTTCATCTCCCGTGTTAGCGCACGTCCTGCGATCCTGCCGGCTATCCTGCCGCGTGGCCGCGATGGCAGCGCTCGGGCCACCAGCGGGCCACGCCGCGCCGGCAGTGGCCAACGACGCGTTGATGCTACGGCACGGGAATGGCTCGCTGATTGTAGAGCAGCTTCCTGATCCGCGCCTGTTCTTCGGCTGGCAGTTTGGTGACGTCGGTCGATAAGTCGTTGCCAACAGCCATGCCGCGCTGGACCGCCGGGCGCTGGCCGACCTCCTCAAACCAGCGCTTGAAATACGTGAACTCCTCGATGTCCTGCCCCTGCACCTTCCAGTTGACCGTCCAAGGATAGCAGATCATGTCGGCGATCGTGTAGGCGTCGCCTGCCAGATAGCGATGCTCATGCAGCCGATTGTTGAGGACGCCATAAAGTCGATTTGCCTCGTCGGTGAAGCGGCGGGTGGCATAGGATTGGTCACCTTCCCGATCGCCGAGACGGCGAAAGTGGCCGCACTCGCCAAGCTTGGGGCCCTGGTTGGCCATCTGCCACATCACCCACTGAGTGACCTCGTACTTGGTGGCGACGTCCTGGGGCCAAAACCGGCCGGCTTTTTCGGCAATGTACATCATGATGGCGCCAAACTCGAAGATGCTGATGGCCGGTCCGCCACCAAGGGGCGCATGGTCGACGATGGCCGGCATGCGGTGATTGGGATTCATGCGCAGGAAATCCTTCGCGAATTGATCGCCGCGCTGGATGTTGACCGGGGTAATTTTGTAGGCAAGGCCACATTCCTCCAACAGGATGGTGACCTTCTTGCCGTTGGGCGTGGGCCAATAATAGACCTCAATCATCGGTGCTCTCCTTGCCGAGCCTCAAGCCTATCGCGTTCCGATCGGCTTGACACCAGGGCGTGGTTGGGCGTCTGTCCCTTATGACCGAGACGTTGGAACGCA
>CAWFZX010000014.1:0-101239 GCA_963820375.1 uncultured Alphaproteobacteria bacterium
GTCCGAACCTGTGTAGGGTTTCGGATACCGGCCCACCGCGACGAGGCGGCAGATACTGGGGCCGGCGTCGGAAAGCCTCCAGGGAAAGAACCCGCGAGAGAGGGGCGGTGATCGGTCCGCGAGTGCTATGGGGATTTGTGGTTAGCGCTGGCGGTATCGGTGACGAGCTGTGACCCGGTCGTGCGACGATGACGCTTGTCGAGATGGTGGAGGATCTTCGTCCCGAGCAGGAGGGCAGCGTGTGAGGACCGCAATGGTCCGGCCAATTGCGGCATACGAAGATGGATTGGGCGAGGGATAGCGTAGCCGGCTGTGCCGCAGCGGCGATAAGCGGACAATACGTGCGGAAGCGATGCCGAGGCGTCGCTCATGAGGTGTCGATCCTGATCTTTGGGTTGATCGGCTGATGCTGGGGTTGGCCGCCGGGCTCAAACAACTCGACAATCATCATGCGGCCACCGCAGCATGGACAAGGATGAGCGTGCGCCGTGGCCGCATCTTCATCGATCTCGGGGGTGTCTGGATTTACGGCCGCGGCGAGCATGTCGCGAGCCTTGGTGATCGTCTCGGCTTTGGTAGTACCGGCAAGCAGGCCGTAGTGGCGGATGCGGTGGAAACCCTTGGGGAGGACATGTAGCAGGAAGCGGCGGATAAACTCCGCCACCTCAAGCGTCATGCTTGTGTAGCGACCCGGTCCCTCGATCCGATAGTCCTTGACCTTGAACGTGACGCTGTTGGCGTCGGCTGCGATGAGACGGCCGTTGGAGATGGCGACGCGATGGGTGTAGCGCGATAGGTACGCCAACACGGCGTGAGGACCGGCGAAGGGCCGCTTGGAGTAGACGAACCACCTGGTCCGCTTCATCGGCGCCAGGAAGGCGGCGAATGCCTTCTGATCTGCAAGGTGAGCGTGTGCCCCGAAGAAGAAGAGCTTGCCGGCCGCGTGCGCAGCGGCGAGCTTCTCCAGCATCAGGCGGCGGAACAACTTTGAGAGCACGAAGACGGGCAGGAAGAAGTTGGGCTTGGCGGCGATCCAGCGGCTGCCATCTAAGGAGAGCCCGCCGCCGGGCACAATCATGTGCACATGAGGATGGTGCATCATGGCTGAACCCCAGGTGTGCCGCACCGAGGTGATGGCGATGCGCGCCCCCAGATGCTTGGGATCGGCGCGATCGTGAGCATGGTCTCGGCAGATGCCTTAAACAGCAGATCGTAGATCACCGCCTTGTTGGTGTAGGCGACGTGTTCGGGGACTTCAAGTCTTGCCCTCATCTACCTGCTTCCCTACTGATCGGCTTCGACGATGCCGCGTCGTTGGATCGATCCCAAAATTCGGTCGACTACAACGAGCGCCAGGGCAACGGCTACAAATGCACCCAGAAAACCCGCCATGTAAATTAAGACCCCGTGGTGGCCAAATTTGGTGGCGTTGACGAACGGGTAGGGATACCAGTTGGCCACAGCGCCGTGCACCATCGTCCAGACGCCGTAGGCGAGTGGCGGGATGAGAGAGGTGCCGATCGTTGTCCAGGGAACCCGTCCCTTGGGCACAAATGCTATCCAGTCGATCATGAACAGCACCGGCGTGACGTAGTGCATCAACTGGTCGGCAACGCGTTCCAGACCCTGGTCATCCCCGACATACCGCAAGAACAGAAGATAGGTGATGCCCACAACGATCAAGTAGGCCGCGATTGCGGTGCGTACTGATGGTTGCGACAGAAAGCGCCCTGCCCCGCGATCCCGTGCGATGAGCGGCACCAGCATGGCGAGTGCCGCCGCGCAGTTTGCCAGGATTGTGAAATAGCTGAAAAAATTCACGGTGGATTTGAACAGGCCTGGGGCGCGGGGAGTGTGAATTTCGAGCCAGAACTGCAACGCCAGCGCCAAAAAGCCCGTAGCGGCAGCAATGGCGCGAAGAGTCGTCTTCATGATGATCCCTTGTGTCGGAGGGTGAAGCCCCTGACCTCGCGCGTCAGAATGATTGCTGAGCAGAGACCCAGCCGCCTCTCGCCAAACCTTCGACAAGTTTTACACCCGACCCGAGGGGTAGTGATGCAGCGGTCCACCGCGCCGGTCCGTTCTCTTCGCGGGCCAAGTTCGACGATCTTCGTGGTTGCAAGACGGCAACCCTCCATGGATGGAGCTTCTCCCTTGAGGGCCGGAATTGGCACCATTTCCCGTCGACGCTTTGTGGGACGGCAGAAACACTCCTAAAGCCGACCAAGGGGTAATGGCGAAATTGATGAGGTGGACGGCGCCTCACAAGGCATCGAGGTGCCGTAGAGTGATCGTTGGAGACGAATCACCAGAGAGGGCCGTCCATGACAACAATTACCACCATCGGGCTCGACCTTGCAAAGAAGGTGTTCCAAGTCCACGGCGTCGATGCCGAGGGCAAGGTCTTTGTCGCCCGGAAGCTCAGACGCAAGGAGGTGTTGGCGTTCTTCGCCAAGCTGGCGCCGTGTCAGGTCGGGATGGAGGCGTGCGGCAGTGCGCATTATTGGGCGCGTGAGATTGCCAAGCTCGGGCACAGCGTGAGGCTGATGCCGCCGAAGTACGTCAAGGCCTATGTCAAGCGCGGCAAGACGGACGCGGGTGATGCGGCTGCGATCTGTGAGGCGGTGACGCGGCCGAGCATGTCGTTCGTGCCGATAAAGGGGCTCGAGCAACAAGGTCTGTCGATGCTGCACAGCGCGCGCTCGCAACTGATCGGCCAGCGCACGCAGCTGGTCAACGCCGTGCGCGGGCACCTGAGCGAGCTCGGCATCATCGCGGAAAGAGGCCTGCTCGGGCTCGCCGAGCTGGCAGCAATCGTCCGTGACGAGAGCGATCAGCGCCTGCCCACGACAGCACGCGCAGCCTTGATGATACTTGTTCGACAGATCGAGGCGGTCAGTGCCGAAATTTCCGCGCTCGACACCGCGCTGCGCAATGAGAACAAGGCCAGCGAGCTGGGTGCGCGCCTCGAGACGATCCCCTCGATTGGTCCGGTGATCGCCAGTGCGCTGAGGGCTCGGGTCACCGACGCTAAGCTGTTCGGGAACGGCCGGCACCTGTCGGCGTGGATCGGTCTCGTGCCGGAGAATGATTCGACCGGCGGCAAGGTCAGGCAAAATGGGCTTTCCAAGAAGGGTGATCGCTATCTGCGCTCACTACTTGTTAACGGCGCGATGGCCGTCGTGCAGAAGGCACAGAAACGGCCGGACAAGCATCCCTGGGTCACGAAGCTGCTCGCCCGCATGTCGGCCAAGCAAGTGGCGATCGCGATCGCCAACAAGACCGCGCGGATCGCCTGGGCCATCATGGTTCACGGCGGCGTCTACGAGGCCGGCCATCGCGCCGCCCATTATCGAGCCGAGGCGTGCGCGCTCACCGGATAAGAGGCTTGGCGATGGGCGTGCACGATTGCAACGCATAGCTGAGAGGAACACGCCGTAACGCGTCACGGGTTGCGGAGGTGCTGATGGCATGATGTCGATCGGTCGATCGTCGAGGCGGGAGAACCTTCTTCGGGTCACGGGCCATCGAGCCCATGAAATTGATCAGGACCCACCTCGCGAACCACATCAGGGCCAGCAGTCGTGAAGAATGGCTGCATCAACAGATCCAGACACATGACTGCACCCGACCGCAATCGTCGCCACGCCAAAAAGTGCTTGACCGCAGGGCGCCGTCCACACATGACCCGAAGCCGAAGTTTATCTCGTTAACATCGTGCCTCGAAAGCAGACCCAGAAACCGGACCCAATCCTCCTCACTACTGGTCGCCGAGAAAACCACGGATGATGCGCAGCAGCTGGACTGGGCTGTAGGGCTTGGTCACGTAGTGATCGCATCCGGCGGCTCTTGCCTTCTCCTCATCCCCCTTCATGGCGAAGGAACTGACGGCAATGATCGGGATTGCAGCAAGACCGGGCAGCGCTTTGATCTGCCGGGTGGCGTCATAGCCGTCGAGCACGGGCAGCTGGATGTCCATGAGCACGAGATCAGGGCGTTCTGAAGCAGCCATCGCAACGCTCTCAGCGCCGTCCACGGCCTCGATCACGGTGTATCCGGAAGCGGAGAGGAAATCGCGCAGGATGGTGCGCAGATCCTCCTGGTCCTCCACGACAAGAATGCGTTTGCTCATGCTGCACTGCCGGCGACTGCGGCGCGCACGGGCAGCTTCATGCGGAACGTCGAGCCTTGACCCAACTTCGACTCGACCCAGATGCGCCCGCCGTGCATCTCGACGATGTCTCGGGCAATGGCGAGACCGAGCCCCGTGCCACCCTTGGCACGCGTGTTCGAGCTGTCGACTTGCCCGAACTTCTCGAAGATGCGCTCGCGTTCCCCCGGAGGGATGCCAGGGCCGGTATCGCTGACGCTTAGTTCAAAGTAGCCGTTGGCTGAGCCGGCCGTGATGCGCACCTCACCAGCGTCCGTGAACTTGATGGCGTTGCCCACGAGATTGAGCAGCACTTGGGTCAGGCGCTGCTCATCGCCGAGGCCATAAGGCAGCCCCTTGGCAACGTCCATATTGAAGGCCAGCTTCTTGGTCGCCGCCAGCAACTCCGTTGCCACCATCACTGTCTCGACGATGTTGCCCAACGCATACTCGCCAACGTTCAGCTTAAACTGCCCGGCTTCGATCTTGGAGATATCAAGGACGGTATTGATGAGGCCCAGCAAGTGCTGGCCGTTGGAACGGATGCGCGTGAGGATCGGCAGGGATTTCTCCGGCAGTGCCCCGTAGATGCCTTCCTGCAAAAGCTCGGCATAGCCAAGCACTGCGGCGAGCGGCGTTCTCAGCTCATGGCTCATGTTGGCGACGAACTGCGACTTGTGCTGGCTGGCGATCTCGAGCTCTTGGATGGTAGTGGCAAGCTCCCGCGTCCTGGCCTGCACTTCCTCGAAGAGCCTCGTGTTCTCGATGGCGATCACCGCCTGGTCGGCAAAGGCAGCAACAAGCTCGATCTGCCTGTTGTCGAACGGCCGCACTGCCCGCCGCATCAGTACGATGATGCCAAGCTGCTCGTCCCCTCTAAGCAACGGGACGCCCAGCATAGTCCGGAAGCCGCCCCGGCGTTGCGCCTCGTCCAGAGAATATTCGGGATCCGCTAGGACATCGACGATCTGAACCGCCTTGCCTTCCTGCAAGACGCGCCCGACCAAACTACCTCGGCCAGCGTGGTGCCAGTTCGTACTTCGGCTATAGTCAGCGTACTCGGCTGGCAAGCCGTAGCCGCCGAGCTGAACATACACGTCGCCTTCGCGGCCTCGGATAGTGGCCATATCGCAAGCGCACAAGCGCGCTGCCGTCTCCACGATACTGTCAAGCACCGGCTGCAGGTCAAACTTCGATCGACTGATGACACCCAGCACATCACTAGTAGCAGTCTGGTATTCGAGGGACTCTTGCAGCTCCTTGGTGCGCGTCTGCACCTCCTCGAAGAGCCGCGTGTTTTCGATGGCGATCACTGCCTGGTCGGCGAATGTCACCCCAAGCTTGATTTGCCTGTTTGTAAACGGTTTGACATCTCTTCGGATAAGTACAAAGGCGCCGAACGGCTCGCCTCTACCCAAAAGTGGAATCCCTAACAACGTCCTGTAACCCCGAGCAATCCTCTTCTCCTCGTCCCCGCGCCAGACGTACTCTAAATCTTCCAGCGCATCTCGGATATGAATGGTGCGCCTTTCCAACACGCACCGACCTGCTGTTGTCTTGCGATCGAGTGGAGGCGGATGCTGCAATGCAAACTTTGCAAGCTCTGCCTCAATGTCATTCATTGCAGCCAGGCAAAAATGGTTATCTTCGAGTTTCCAAATGAAAGCGCTTTCCGCTTGGCACAGCCGCGCAGCGGTTTTCACAATCGTGTCGAGCACAGGTCCGAGATCGCTCGGTGACCGACTAATGACTTCCAGGACTTCGCTCGTCGCCGTCTGTTGCTCAAGGGCCTCAGTTAGATCGCGGGTGCGTGCCTGCACCTCCTCGAACAACCGCGCGTTCTCGATGGCGATGACGGCCTGGTCGGCAAAGGTCTGCAGGAGAGCTATTTGTCTATCTGAGAAGGGGTGCACGTGGTTCTTTCGCGCCGAGATTGCACCCAGTGCCTCACCTTGGCTAAGTAACGGCGTCGCAAGCGTCGTCCGGTGACCAATGCGCTGCTGTACCTCTTTGACATCGGGGTATTCGGTCTCCACCATCGCAGCGAGGTCGTGGACATGTATAGTTTTCCGATCAACGATTGCACGTCCTGTGACGCTCCCCCTCGTCAACGGCAGGGCGGAGGAACTGGTTGGCGACCCAAATTGGGCAACCCTCCTGGCCCTCCCGCCAGCAACACGCCAGACTGTGGCGTCCATAAATTCGCATAGGCGTGCGGCTGTCGCAGCAATCGCGTCCAGGACCGGCTGAAGCTCGGTCGGTGAGCGACTGATGACGTTCAGCACCTCGCTCGTTGCGGTCTGATACTCAAGCAATTCCTGGAGGTCGCGCTTGCTCGCCTGCTCGGCCTCGAACAGCCGGGCGTTCTCGATGGCGATCACGGCCTGGTCGGCGAAGGTCTTTAGAAGCTCGATTTGCCCGTCTGAGAATCCGCCGATCCTCGTTCGGCCCACTGACACCGCCCCAATGGGCAATCCTTCGCGTAGCATGGGGACGGCCAATGCGCTGTGGAACCCTGTGTTAGGTGCATCTGCGTAGGCCGGGTCCCGGGTAGTGTCGGGTACATGCTGTGTGCGACGCGTGAGGATTGCACGGGCTACTTGCGTTGCGCGGTCTGGCTTTCGTGGATACAGCTTCTCAATTGCTGTTCGCTGCTGCTCTGATTGAAGCACCAGTGCCGCTAAGTGGATGACCTCTCCGTCAAATCGAGCCACAACGGAGAAATCAGCAGCGCAAAGCTTGGCCGCGCTTTCCGCAATTGCATCAAATACTGGCTGAACACCGGTCACCGAACGGCTAATTACGCCAAGGATATCGCTAGTCGCTGTCTGCTGTTCGAGTGTCGCCCGCAACTCGCGATTGCGTGCCTGTACTTCCTCGAACAGACGCGTGTTCTCGATGGCAATCACGGCTTGGTCCGCGAAGGTCTTCAGCAGCTCGACCTCGTTCTCGGAGAACGGTATCGCGTCACGCCGTACGATGTTGATAGCGCCGATGGCCATGTCGCCTCTTAGCATCGGCACGGACAGGCCTGCTCGGTAGCCAATGGCACGCGCACGCTCGGCGCCGGCTGGATTCTCGACGCTGTCCTGGGCGTCGGTCAGGGCGATCACCCGCCGCTCGAGCAGTGCCCGGGACGCCATCGTCCCTCTGCCGGGCGCGGCCGGATACGCGCTCCGGATGATCGCCGATGCCCGTGAGGACTCGGCACTATCGGCTGCCACTGTGATCATCTCGCCGTCGAAGCGGAAGACGACACCATAGAGGCCACCACACAGACGCGTCGCGCTCGCCGCTATCGTGTCGAACACCGGCTGCGCGTTGGTCGGCGAGTTGCCAATAATGCGCAGGACCTCTGCAGTTGCGATCCCCCGTCGATGAGTTTCGTTCAGCTCGCGCTCCAACGCCTCGACCGTGCGACCACGATTTTGATCTGCACAGGCTGTCGACATCTCGGACGGCATGGCGGCATCCTATCCATTGAATGCTCAGCAAAATTGCTCAGCGTCCGGGGACAAGTCTGGCGGGCTCGGGATGAAGTATGCTTGGGCCCGACCCTGATCTTACGCTGGGCCGTCGTCCGACGAAATCCTCATCGGGGGTAGGCGTGAAGCCTCTCCCACCTAGCCAAGGCGGACAGGAGTAACCTGCGCGGTTCGAACCGGTCAAAGATCTCCATTGCCTACTACTCATCGCCATGCGGGTGGTGGCGACGCCTTGTCCGCTTTTCAGGCATTGGGAACGTGCGCAGTGATCGGCGGCGACTTCGGGAATTGTGTAGGGTTTGGCGCGATCATTCAGGTGGCCCCGCCTGCCGCAAAGCCTCTACGACGCGAATTCTTGGCCTCCGAAGAAGGACTAGGCCTCTGCTCTCAGCCCCGCGCCTTGGCCTCCAAGCGCCGCGCGTGCAGGATCGGCTCGGTGTAACCGTTGGGTTGCTCGCGACCCTTGAAGATGAGATCGCACGCCGCCTGGAACGCCTCCGAGTCCTGGAAGTTCGGAGCCATCGGCCGATACAGTGGATCCCCCGCGTTTTGCTTGTCCACCACGGCTGCCATGCGCCGCATGGTCTCCATTACCTGCGTCTCGCTGGTGATGCCGTGATAGAGCCAGTTGGCGATGTGCTGGCTCGAGATCCGCAGCGTGGCGCGGTCCTCCATTAGGCCGACGTTGTTGATGTCGGGAACCTTGGAGCAGCCGACGCCCTGATCGATCCAGCGCACGACGTAGCCGAGAATGCCCTGCGCGTTGTTGTCCAGCTCCTTCTGCACCTCGTCGGGCGACCAGTTCACGCGATCAGCGACCGGAATGGTGAGGATGTGGTCGAGCGCAGCCCGCGGTCGGGTGCTCAACTCCTCCTGCCGTTTGAACACGTCGACCTTATGGTAGTGGATGGCATGGAGGGTCGCGGCCGTCGGCGAGGGCACCCAGGCGGTGTTGGCGCCTGCCTCCACGTGCGCGATTTTCTGCGCCAACATGTCGGCCATGCGGTCCGGCATGGCCCACATACCCTTGCCGATCTGGGCCCGGCCCGGTAGCCCGCAGGCAAGCCCAATGTCGACGTTCCAGTCCTCGTACGCCTTGATCCACGGCGCGGCGCGCATGTCGCCCTTGCGGATCATCGGTCCAGCTTCCATCGAGGTGTGGATCTCGTCGCCGGTGCGGTCGAGGAATCCGGTGTTGATGAAGCATAGCCGATGCTGTGCAGCGCGGATGCATTCTTTGAGGTTCACGGTGGTGCGCCGTTCCTCATCCATAATGCCCATCTTCAATGTATTGTGCGGCAATCCCAGCGCGCCCTCGACGCGGTCGAACAACTCGTTGGCGAACGCCACCTCCTCTGGCCCGTGCATCTTCGGCTTGACGATATAGATCGAGCCGGCGCGGCTATTCTTGAAGCTAGTGTTGCCCTTGAGGTCGTGCAACGCAATCAGCGAAGTCACCACCGCGTCGATGATGCCTTCAGGCACAGGGGTTTCACCGCGATCCAGCACCGATATGTCCGTCATCAGGTGTCCGACATTGCGCACCAGCAGCAGGCTCCGGCCGGGCAGGGTCAGCTCGCCGCCGCCGTCCGGCTTGGCGTAGATCCGGTCCGGATGCAGCCGCCGTGTCATCGGCTGCCCCGCCTTGACAAAATCCGCGGTGAGCGTGCCCTTCATAAGTTCCAGCCAGTTGCGGTAGGCGGAAACCTTGTCGGCTGGATCTACCGCAGCGATGGAGTCCTCCAGATCGACGATGGTGGTGATGGCCGCTTCCAACAGCACGTCAGCGACACCGGCCATGTCGGCCCTGCCGATATAGTGCCGGTCGTCGATCTGGATTTCGACGTGCAGGCCGTTGTGCTTCAGCAGGACGGCGCGGGGCTCGGACGGGTTGCCGCGATAGCCAACGAACTGCGAAGGATTGGCGAGACCTACCAGCTTACCTGAGCCACCAAGCCCGATCAGCTGCACGACGCTTCCGAGCCAAGTCTCTTCCACGCTCTCGAAGCTCACTGCCAGCTGGCCGTCCTGGACGGCGTAGCCGCGCACTTGCGCGTGCGAGCCGCTGGCGAGCGGAGCGATTTCATCCAGGAACCGCTTGGTCCACTGGAACACCTTCTTGCCGCGCACTGGATTGTAGCTGTTCCCGCGCGTCGCGCCGTCCGCTTCGGATATCGCATCTGTGCCGTACAGCGCATCGTAGAGGCTGCCCCACCTGGCGTTGGCCGCGTTGAGCGCATAGCGCGCGTTGGTCATCGGCACCACGAGCTGGGAGCCAGCAATGCGCGCTATCTCGTCGTCCACATTCTCGGTGTCGACGGTGAAGTCGTCCCTCTCCTGAACCAGATATCCGATCGTGCCGAGAAAGGCTCTGTAGGCCCCAAGGTCGAAGGGTTTGCCTTTGCCGGCATGATGCCATTCGTCGATCTGCGCCTGCAGAGCATCGCGCTTGGCCAGAAGCGCGCGATTCCGGGGGGCGAGGTCGTGAACGATGCGGTCGAGCCTGGTCCAGAAACCGGCTTCAGGCACGCCTGTACCCGGGAGGACTTCCCTGTTGATGAAGTCGTAAAGAACACGGGCAACGCTGAGCCTTTCAACAACGACGCGATCGGTCATGCGCTTTGTGCTCCGCCTGGCTCTCGCTCGCAGTGGCTGCGCGTCTAGTCTCAACCCGAGTGACAGGTACTATTACCTCCGGCGGCTGGTCATGGCGACTTCTGGTCATGTGAAACAGCGCCATTCACCAAGAAACCACCGACCCTGGTCCGCTCCTGGGGGGTAGAGCGGAGCAATCTGGTAGTGCCGGCCGGGTGATGGGCCTTCAGCCCTTGACCATAGGAGAAGTTGCTTGTTTCGAATGCGCATTGCAGCGCAAATGTGGTGGGCACGAACCCTACGCCGCAACCGCTTCCATTCGGGACGCCCTCATCACGCAGTCGGGTGATGACTAGCCCTGTCGATGGGCAGACGAATACGGATCACCGCGGAACCTCAGGCGGTGCTTCCCGTTCGCTATGGTCGGCGAGCGCCACCGTCACGAACACGTTCATGCGGCGCGGCAAACCCCCGGTTTCCGGGGGGCCGTGAAAATGACGTGACGATGATATATTTTCACGGGACTTTAAGGAGGTTCAGAAATGCGAATCATCAAGGCCCTGTTGGTGCTGCTTTTCCTGGCGCCAACGCTTGCGGCCGCAGAGCCCAATCCCAAATCCAGCTTTCTCCGCATTCAACGAGATGAAAGCCGTGAGCCGGTCGCCCTGCAGACTGTGATCGCCAAGTACGTCCCGGCTAGCGGCGCGAAAGGCGTCGAAATAGACCTGGTCGCCGTCGTTCACATCGGCGAGAAAGCCTACTATGAGCGGCTGAATAAGGAGTTCGAGAAGTACGACACCGTGCTCTACGAACTCGTGGCCCCGGAAGGCATCAAGCCCCCGAAGAGCGGAGAGCAGAAGAGCGACAACCCGCTCGCCATGCTCCAGCAGGGCATGAAATTCTTCCTGCGGCTGGAACATCAGCTTGAAGTCGTGGACTACGGGAAAGCCAACTTCATCCACGCCGACTTGTCCCCGGAAGGGATGAGGAGGGCGATGAAGGAACGCGGTGATGACGAGATGACCGTCTTCCTCGGCGTCGTCGCGGACTTCTTGCGGAAGAAGAAGCTGGGTGCCGACAAGCCTGCGCCTCAAACTCCGGACATCAGCTTGAACGACCTCCTGAACCCGACCAAGTTCAAGAGGATGATGGCCCAGCAGTTCGAAGACACCCGCGGGGATGTAGTCCTCGGAAGGACGGTCAACCAGCTGCTCGTGGAGGATCGCAACAAAGCGTGCATGAAGGTTCTCCAGCAGCAATTGGCGGCGGGTAAGAAGAAAATTGCGATCTTCTACGGTGCGGCCCACATGCCGGACTTTGACAAGCGGCTTAAGGAAGACTTCGACATGAAGCGGACCACCAGTGAGTGGATCGATGCCTGGAGCCTTGCGGACGATCGACCGTGGCGGTGACAATAGCCATCCGGCGAACTGGGCGCCCTTCGTTGTCGTCGTAGAGGGAGCGCGCTAGCTAGTTTTTGTTGCGGCGCATAAGTCAGTTCTGGCACGGACCGACCGTCCCCGCTGCCGCAGAGGCGACGTCAGGAATCAGAGGGTCACCTGACCCGCCGCAAGGGTCCTTGGGGCCTGCCCACGGTGACCGAGTCTGACCCTGGGTGCGTGAAAACGTCGAGTCGGTTATGTGTTTTCCGCGCAATTTGCGGAGGCAATCGATGAAGCGGTTCATTGAGGGTGCCAATCGCGAGCAATCGACCCTGTTGCCGGAAAGCCTCGATGATTGGATTGACGACAGCAACCCTGTTCGCGCCGTGGATGTGTTCGTTGATGGGCTCAATCTCGTCAAGCTGGGCTTCGACGGCGTTGTTCCGGAGGCAACGGGTCGGCCCTCTTACCACCCATCGGCACTGCTGAAACTCTATATCTACGGCTATCTCAATCGCGTGCACGCGCGGGAAAGTCGAACGGCGTCGCACGCAGCTTGAGGACAGCGTTGCGCGTTATCTCGCCCAGCTCGACACGGCCGACCGGCAGGAGCCATCGGAAGCGCTTGCGGCAAAGACGGCGCATCTGAAGGAGAAGCTGGCAAAGCTCGGAGAGGAGATGGCGAAGCTGGCGGCCTACGAGAAGCACATGCTGGCCACCCCTGACCAGCAGCAGATCTCACTGACCGATCCCGACAGTCGCTCGATGGCGACGAGCGGTCGCGGCTCGGGCGTGGTCGGTTATAACGTGCAGGTGGCGGTGGAAAACCGAGCATCACCTGATCGTCACGCACGAAGTGACAAATAGTGGCTCGGACTGGGCACAACTGGCCAACATCGCCTCACAGGCAAAGGATGTTCTCGGCGTCGACAAGCTCGAAGCCATTGCCGATCGCGGCTACTTCAGTGGCGAGCAAATCCTGGCGTGCGATCAATCTGGCATCGCCGTGACACTTCCGAAACCAATGACGTCCGGCATTGAGGCAAAGGGCCGTTTCGGCAAGCAGGACTTTGTCTATCTCAGCGATGAGGATGTCTATCGCTGTCCGGCTGGGGAGAAGCTCAAATACTACTACACCAACGAGGAAAAGGGGCAGAAGCTGCGGCGCTATTGGACGAATGCGTGTCGCCATTGCACGCTCAAGCATCGCTGCACGACCGGGCCGCAACGCCGCATCACACGCTGGGAGCATGAGGACGTGTTGGAGGCGGTGCAGAAGCGTCTCGATGAGAACCCACAGGCGATGCGGCAGAGGCGTGAGACGGTCGAGCATCCGTTCGGCACGATGAAGGCGCGCATGGGCGCGACGCACTTCCTAATGAAGCGTCTACCGAAGGTCGCAACCGAGATGGCATTGCATGTGCTCGCCTATAATCTCACGCGCGTGCTGAACATCGTGGGCGTCAAGCCGTTGATCGCCGCGATGAGGGCTTAAGACGCCCCATCTTAAGCGGGCTGCACGATCTTGATCCCTTGACGATGCCCGTGCGCGCAACACGCTTGCCTCAACATCAAAATCCGAAAAATATGCTCGAAACGGTCGCACGATGAGCATCCGCTTGACCAAAGGCTGGCCGACACCCCTCCAGCGCGTTATCACGCAGCCAAGACCCACTCCGGAAGCTGCTTCCACGCATAAATTGCGATGCAGCATAGGCAGCAACCCTCCATGCGGTAACCATCGGAGGAGTGCTATCCTGCCGGAGCTTCTCGCATTTGAGGGAGCTCGTAGATGAGGCGGGAGTTGATTAGGTCTGGCGTCGCTGTGCGGCCCGTCAGATCAAGGCGGCCGGGTCCACAGAAGCAAAACACGAAAGGCGGGGTAGGGATGGCATGTGGGGGCTCGTCGAACGGCAGGGGCAACAGCGCCGACCAATCGAGAGACGGCCGCATACACGTTGCAAGCGGCCCGATCCATCGGGCGTGATGGACGTGATGTGCCTCTTCATGCCAGAAGGAGGGGCGCCGACGTCTGGGGACGCCCTTCCGAATCGGCCGCGTCGCCACGAGCGACGCACGCTTCACGATCACGCTGCAGGTGTAAAGGCGTAGCCGTTGCCATCCTTGGCGATTGTGCCCACGTTCGGCAGGCCCCAGTGATACCCAGCGAGCATGGCTTTGTCGGCAATGGCGCGATCGAACAGCTTCTTGCGCGTCTCTACCGCCTGGTCCGGTACATGATCGAATGCCGCCTGCCACTCTGGATTCTTGACGAACAACGCCTGGATGTTGGTGGCGTCGGCTGTGACGAGCAACTGTCTGCCGCCGGAGCTGATGAGATGGGCGGTGTGGCCCTGGGTATGGCCATGCGCGGGAATCGCGCGGATGCCCGACGCAACGTCGGCTTCCCCGTCGATGGGCTTGACGTTCTTCCAGGTCGGGAACGTTGCCTGTATGCGCTGGGCGAGGCCCTGGCGAGCTTTCGGGATCGCATCGACCGACTGCGTCCACCACTTCAACTCCGCCGCCGGAACGATGATCTCCGCGTCGGGAAACATTTGCGCGTTGGTTTCCTTGGCCATCAGGCCGGAGATGTGGTCGCCGTGGAAGTGCGAGATGACGATGGTCCTGACCGCCTTGGGATCAATACCGGCCGCAGCCATGCTCTGCGCCAAGATGCCGGCCTTTGGGCCACCGGCTTGGCCACCGCCAGTGCCTGAGTCGATCAGCACCAGGCGACCGCCCGTGTTAACAGCAATGACTGTGAAGGGGACCGGCACGTGTGTGTCGGTCAGTCCTCCAGCCTTCAGCGCAGTCTTGGTCTGCTCAACATTGACACCTTTGATGAAGTTCTCATCGTGAGGCTTCTCCCAAACGCCGTCATATAGTGAGATGACCTCGATATCCCCCACCTTATATTTCCTGAAGTTTTGAGCTTGGCTTTGGGCTTCGGCCGCGCCGATAAAGGCAATGGGTTTGGTGAGCCCGAACGCCGCATAGGCACCGGCCGCCCCGAGCACGAGGTCGCGTCGCGAGATTTCGAACATTTGATCCTCCCACCTATGAGCACGTCTTGGAGGGAAACGACCGGTCGCCGCTCCCTTGCGTCCACAGCCAAGATAGCCAGTGCTCAATGGTATGACTAAGACAGTCTGTGGCGCTTCACGGCGTTTTGAACCCGGAGATTCACAGCCCTGATTGCTTTCATTTTGGCAGCGAGAAAATTCGCAAGTTGGTGTCCCGCTTCTGAGGATGCCTGCAAATCGTGATAGAAGTGCCGTTCTTAACGGTGCGCCAGGTCACTGAGTTCTGATCAGCTCACCCGTGGAAGAAATACAAGCCATCCGCCTGGAGCCGCCGCAAGGCTTCCGTGCGGCATCTTGATCGCGATGCTCGTGCGGCTCGTCACCTTTGCAATTGACAGCCACAGAGTCGGCGGCCGCAACTTTGGGAAAGCAAAGAGGCTGAGATAAGCAGGGTGGATTTTGCCCAACTCGAGGTGGGGTTGGCCATTTGAAGGGCCGCGCTGGGCAGTATCCAGCGCGGCCAAAAGGGTCGAGTCCTGACCGCGGTCACCGTTCCTGCCGGCCGGACAGCCCTACCCCATCGTGACACCGCGTGCGGTGAACGAGCCACGACAGCGCAAAGATGGATGGAACGAAGAGTGCGGTCGATCCCCAATCGGGAGGAGACTTCGAAGCTTTCCAATGGGCGATAATCGTCGCAATAATTCCTCGACGGCCGTCGCCACATCACGGAATCGGATCATCGCAGTGCAATCGGAATCCACGTAGGGCTCAAATTTGTGATGACCCATGCGCCACCGAAGGCGATAAGCCCTGCATACACGATCTGCGGCAGCATTGCGATGAGCGCGGAGATGAGACCGACGATCGCACCGAGCACCGACTGGACTGCTTTCAACAGGTCTTTCGCGAGCTTATAGAGAAAGTAAGCAAGCGCCGCGACGACGACTACGAAGAGCACTTGCTTCCACAACGGCAGATTGTTGAACGGCATCTGGAACATCTTCACAACTTGGCCGAATGACCAATTCCAGATGAATTGCAGTACTTGCCAGATAACTCCGGCGAGCCGCTGAGCGATCTGGCTGACTTCGTTGAGGACCTGCTGCATAGCTAACACTCCGTGTTACTTCGCCCGCGAGCTGCTATTTCGCTAGTGTTTTGCGATGGAAGGGGGAGGGGCGTCGTTGGTCCCGTTTGGAGAGACGTTGAACGCCAGGGCCACGATGGCGAGCAGGAAAAGAAAACTCAGTGCGAACCACAGGAACGCGAAAAATTGGTCGGTACGCCCACGATCAATCGGCATGGTTCCCCCCAAGAACTGACAAGGGAGCGAGCTGCCCGCGCTGATGGACAACCCATTTACCAACGTTGCTGATCTGTGAAAGTTCCCTTGCCCGGCCCAGGCTCGGCACCGGCCGTGGCCTCCGTCGGCATGGAGTGATGTGCGTCATGCAGGTGAGGTAATCAGGATGCGGCGGTTATCGGGGTCGTCCAGACTATTTTTGCTCTCTCAGAGACTTACCGCCCATGACCCAAGAGATCATCGTTGGACATGAACTAGATTGTGCCACCACGTTTTCAAAGTAGGCGGTGATCGCCCGCTCATCAACGCTCAGGGTGCCGGTGGTACGGCCGCCGATCTTCACGGTTGCCATGGTGGTTTCGCCGTCCGCCCACGCACGTTGCTGCAATTGCTCAGTCTCAAAGTGGCACAGGGCGGGCATCTTCGGCGCTGCAGCAAGCCAGTCCGTTCACGGTGATCCTACAGACCTGTCAGCAGTTAAATCAGCAATGGCGATCGTGACCCATAGTTGTCGCCGTTTGAACCGAGGACAACATCGTAGCCATGGTCCTGCAGCCACTTGATTGTATCATCGAGAATGGCCAATCGAGTCGTTAATTCGATAGCTGTCGTAGCCAGCGGCCCTAAATTCTTTCCAAAATATACGGTGCTGCGGCCAGCGGTGCCAGCCGGGGCGATGCTGCGTCGGGCAGCCGTTCATGAGCACCGATGACCAGCCATCCGTTTGGCCGCAGCCGCTCCGCAAGTCGCTCCAGGACCTGGCATTGCAGCTGTGGCGCGAAATAGGTGAAAGCCAGATTGCGGCACAGAATGAGATCGAAAAAGCCTGGGATAGCGTCGGAGCGCAAATCGTGATGCATGAACGTGATGCCGCGACGATGCCGTTCGAGGATGCGGAACAAATGATCACCTTCTTCGAAACCCCGCGCGACCAAATCGGGCGGCAGTTCGCGAAGCGACGCCACCGGGTAGCAGCCGTTACGAGCCCGTGCGAGCACGGCATCGTCTATATCTGTCGCAACGATAGACAAGCGAGCGGCGGCACCGGTTTTCAGATCCCACAGAAGCCTGAGCGTGTAGGGCTCCTCGCCCGAGGCACAGCCCGCCGACCAGCATTGGGCGTCGCGCTGCTGGTTCCTCGCCCGCTGCGCGATCCCAGGAAGGACACGATCGCAGAGTATCTCGAACACCCGCCGGTCGCGAAAGAAGCGTGAAATTGTGATGCGGCAGCAGTCGTCGACGACCCGCCATTCATCGGGATCCGCCTCTAGCCGATCACGATAGGCGACGAACCCAGGCAAACCGAGCAGGTGCATGCGCCGCTTGAGACGCTTGCAGACCTGCGTTCGCACCCTTCGGAAGCCAGCCCATCGGAGGTCCAGCCGCGGCAGAGCCCATTGCAGGAATGCTGTGCAATCGGGATCGTGCATGGCCTCACGGACCTTAGACATGAGCGGCGAGGCACTGCGATGTGACCCTAGCACGCCGGAGCATCCTGCCGAATGCGACCTCAGACAGCGCCTGATCCGCCCCGGGATTGGTAAAAGAAGCTGAATTAGTCTCAGTCGGAAAATCAGCTGATGCGCGTATTGGTAAATGGCGCACAGCTTTTTTTTGATGTCGAGGGGGCCAGCCACGTGCCAGACGGGCCGAGCATGCGCGAAAAGCCCACGCTACTGCTCTTGCATGGCGGCCCGGGCTTCGATCACTCAATTTACAAGCCGGCCTACTCGAGCAGAGAGCCCTGACATGACGGTACAGGGCTCGAATGCCACCTGGTTGGGCCGACACAGGACACGACGAGCGCTATGTCGGCTGACCGGGTGGGCCGCACGTGGGGACGCGTCGTAGCCGTGTCGGCCCTGCCTCTTCTTTCCTGGCCCTCGGTCACCGGAAGTTTACGGAGCAAGCGAACGCACCCCATCGGGTCGAAAGCTGACGAACTCCAGCCTGGCCGCTCACAATTGCTAGTCCGGGATGCTGAACTAGGGTTTCCAGGCGATCTCCCAGAGGTGGCCGTCGGGGTCGCCCGTTGGGATCATCGCCCATAGCTGGAATGCCTGCCTGCGCCATGGCCAGCCGCCGCTGGCGGCAAAGCCACCCTGTGGAACGCTCGCGACCGTCTTGTTGGCATCTGCCGGGCTGCCGCTCTACACGCCCAATCGGCTGAAGGCGATTGCCGATGTCCTGAGCCAAACCGGATCATGAACCCCGCGCTGGCCCGGCCTGTCCAACGCTCGTCTTCCTGGACAATGGCCAACAAGGTTGCAGCAGATGAGCGCGCGATGGGTAGCTCTGAGTCGCGACGCATCGCCGCTGATCCAGGCCAGTGGATCGCCGGGAGGAGCCCGAGCTGAAGGAGTATCAGAGGTCCGCGACGTCAGCCAATTCTGGACAGAGATAGCTGATCGAACTGCGAAGGGAGGACTGCGTCGATCTTCGACTGCCTGGGGAAAGGCGGCCTTTATTCACTCGTCTTGCTGCACATGCTCAGGTCTCGAAGTGGCACCTTTTCCCCTTCGACGATTGGCGCCATGGCAGAAGCACTCCGATAGCGGACAGAGTGCCCACGGGGAAAAATGACCCAGAGCGGTCCTTGATGATCACGTCGATTTGGCGCCCTTGAGGGTCTTCGGGCGAATCCCGCGGCTGACATGAGGCCCTGCCTGTCCGGCAGCATCCTGCAGCTCGCTTCGAAACTCGTCGCGTTTCTGGTGGATAGAGGCGATAACGGGCCCAGTCGGAAGACCAAGGCCGACTAGCGCCGCTTCCGAAAGCTGCAGGCTTGCCTCGATGGTTTCCGGAACCGCATCGGTTACGCCGATTGCATACAAATGGCGGGCGTGCAGAGCATCACGGGCGCGAGAAACGATAAGGATGTCGGGTCTGACCGAACGCACCAACCTGACAATTTCATCGATCGCTGCCGGTGTGTGCGTGGTGACAAACACACCGGCAGCCCGCATCAGTCCACAGGTCGCAAGGAATGCCGGATTGGTGGCGTCCCCATAGTAGACCTCCCGGCCTTGGCGGCGGTACTCGGTCACCGCACGTGGGTCGCTATCGACGGCAAGAAAGGGAAAGCGATGTCGCTCCAACATATCGCAAACGACCTGACCAACGCGGCCGTGACCGACCACAATAGCGTGGTCAGTAGCGGTACTCGTTGGGGTAACGGCGAGCTCGGGGTCGAGAGGTTTTGATTGCTGGACCGCCAACGACAATCGGCGGGCGAGGCGGGAGAGAAGCGGAATCAGGCACATCGTTATCGACGTCACCGCTAGCGCAAAGCTGGAGGCGCCAGCGCTGACAAGCCCAAACGTCGTCGCCAAGCCGATACCAACAAAGGCGAACTCGCCGCCTGGGCCAAGCAGAAGGCCGGTTTCGATGGCGGCCCGCCACGGTACTCGGAAGATGCGTGCGAGGCCGATCAGCAGAACTGACTTCATGCCAATGAGGCCGACCACGCAGGCGGGCAGCCATATCGGCTCCCGGGCGAGCTCTCGGAGATCGATGTTCATACCAACAGTGAAGAAGAAGATCCCAAGGAGCAGTCCCTTGAACGGATCGATGGTCGTTTGAATAGCTTTATCGAACTCCGTCTCGGCTAGGAGAAGACCTGCAACAAAGGCTCCGAGCGCCATCGAAAGTCCGGCGAGCCCAGCCGCTACTCCTGCGCCGACGATCACGAACAGGGTCGCTGCTACGAACAGCTCACTCGTGCCTGTGGAGGCAACAAGTCGGAAGAGAGGCCTTAGGAGCAGGCGACCGAAGACAACGATGAAGCCAAGTGCCAGCGCGGCATTTCCCAGCGCCAACAACAGGCTTGTCAAGATCTGACGGTTGGTGCCCGCGCCGAGGATGGAGATGAATAGCAGGAGTGGCACCACAGCTAAGTCCTGGGCAAGAAGAACGGCGAAGCTAGTCCGGCCCGCTGTTGTTGAAAGCCGATGCTGGTTGGATAGCACCTCTATGACGATCGCGGTCGAGGAGAGGGCGAGACAGGCGCCAAGGATGATGGACGCTGCGGTCTCGTTGCCCGCCAAAGCGGCAACGCTACCGATCACAGCTGTGGAGAAGATCACTTGCAAACTGCCCAATCCAAACACGAGGCGGCGCATTGTCAGCAACCGCTGGTAGGATAGCTCCAGACCGATCAGGAATAGGAGGAAGACCACGCCCAACTCGGCGATGCCGGCAACGTTCTTGGCATCGACCACCGTGACCCAATAGAGCCATGGAAACCTATCTATGAACGAGCCGAGTCCCAGCGGTCCCAGGATGGCTCCCGCCCCGAGGTAGCCAAGGACAGCGCTCAACCCCCAGCGACGCACGAGTGGCACAACAACCCCTGCAGTGGCCAGCACGACCAGCGCATCGCTATAGGCGTCGATATTGATCGTTGTCGCCGCCATTCAACTACTCCGGTGCCTGTGGCAAGCGGCATCCTCGCCGAACACAGATTAAGTTCAAACGAGAAGTGATTGGTCAACCCGGCGCCTGTGCAGCGCATCAGGGCAGGATATCGATTGGTCAATACGATGCTTGCGATAGCGCAAAGCCGCCGATGAGAACGAGCTTGGTCACGCGCTCCGGGTGGCGCACGGCATAGATCGCGCATCCCTGCGACTGGCCCAGCAAAGCGAAGCAGTCCACGCCGACGGCATCGGCACGGAACGGTTGAGGTTGACCAAGCTTAGAGGTTGCGGCGATGCCCCGCACCGCGACGCCTCCGGTGCACGTCGGCGCAACGGCTTAGAAGCAGGCGGTGGTGATTACTGCCCGCCTGCCCGGTTCAGCTTGCGCTTGCGCTTTCCGTAGCACGTCAATTCGCTCAAGCAAGTCGAGCTTTTCCAACTTACCCAAGGCCGCTCCTGAAACCTCGTAGTCACGGCAATGGTCGCAGCGGATGATCAGGCCGTCGAAATCCGGTGGCGTGCGGTTGCTCGCCGGATCCTCACAAACTGGACACGGTATGGATGGTATCGAGCGATCCATCCTCTATTATAACCGTCACGGAAGCGATGAGCCATCCGCCCCTAAGCATCTGCACCGATATTCATCCAATTTTTTCCTCATACAGCCATGCGCAACCCTTTGGCGGGGGCTAGACGCTCTCGGGCGAGACCCGGCTACGCGATGAATTACAGACCCGATATATCCGACGCGTGGCGACGATCCGCGGCATTCGTAGATAAGGTACTCAATGGAGCAATGCCCGGTGATCTTCCTATACAGCCCACCGCCTTCAAACTCGTGGTCAACGTGAAGACGGCCAAAGCGCTTGGCATCGATGTTCCGATCTCAATACTCGCTGGTGCCGACGAACTGATCGAGTGAGATGTTCGTTGCGGTGCATGAGTCCGGAACTGGCACCTTTCCCCTTCGAAGCTACGCGAGACGGCAGAAGCACTCGGAAAGCCGACCAAGGGGGCAATGGCGAAATGACCCGAAACTCGCCGTCCAGGTGGCTGGTGCTTGACTGAGCAAGCGGACCAGTGCGTTAGCCTAACGGCATTGTTGCATGCACGGATGTGCCGTTAGGGCCAGAGTGAATATCAAGATTGCCACCGAACTGCTGCATCCTGGCCATCATCCCTGGAATGCCAATTCCCAGGCGGAACGGCTTCCCGTTCTGGTGTGTCGAGGTTTCCTCGGTTCCCTGCCCGTCATCGCTGATGACCAAACGCAGCGTCTTGCCCACACGTCTGAAGTTGACGGAGACGCGCGTCGCGGAGGCGTGGCGATACACGTTGGTCAATGCCTCCTGAACAATGCGGAGCAGCGTTTGCTGAAGCTGTGGCGAGAGTTGGTCGACCCGGCCGCATGATTTCAACGTGATCTTCAGCCCAGTCCGCGTGCCGAACCCCTCAATGTATCGTCTGAGCGTCGTCGACAATCCCTCCCTTTGCAGCTCCGGTGGATGCAGGAGATAGGTGAAGGCGCGGAGCTCTTTTGTGGCTTCCTCTAGTAATCCATCCATTTCGTCTAGGATTTTGAATGCCTCGGCCTCTACAACAGCCACCGCTCTCAACCTCATCAGGTTGAGGCCGATTGCCACCAAATGCTGTGCGGTCGAGTCATGCAGCTCATTGGCAATGCGTTGTCGCTCTTCGTCCTGAAGAGCGAGCGCACGCTCGTGCTCCGCCTTCTTACGCATGCTGATGTCCCGCGCGATCTTAGACACGCCCGTGACCTTGCCTGCAGCATTACTTAGAGGAGACACTGTGAGCGAAATATCGACCAGACTTCCATCCTTGCGACAGCGGACAGTCTCATAGTGTTCAAGCTGTTCGCCACGTCCTATGCGCTCCAGAATTGAGCGTTCCTGATTCTGGAGGTCGGCTGGAAACAAACTAGGGACAGACTTGCCGAGGACCTCATCGGCCATGTACCCGAAAAGGCGTTCGGCTCCCGGATTCCAGCTGGCAATCACGCCATTTAGGTCCTTACTGACGATGGCGTCGTCAGAGGACTCGACGATGGCGGCTAGCAATTGCTTTAGCTGCTCTGCGCGCGAGCGTTCGGTGAGATCAACGAGCATGTTCACCGCACCGACGACATTGCCAGACGCATCATGCAGGGGCGTCGGGTAAGGCATGAACGGTACTAGCGTGCCATCGGGACGCTCTGCAACGGCTTCCACGCCTCTTACGGGGCGCCCAGTTTTCAAGGCGACTGCCATTGGGCACTGGTCGTGCGGCAGTGGCGTTCCGTCGGGCCAGTAGAGTCGCCAAGTTACGCACCATTCATCGCTGCCGATCTTGGGTGTCCGACCAGCCAGGTGAACTGCGGCCGCATTGTAGTACGTAACGAGGCCATCGGCGTCGGTGGTGTAAATGGCAGCGGGCAACGCATCCAGGAGTTCGCGGCAGGGAAACTCAGGAGCCAGCTTCTTGTGCATCTGTCCACATCGGTGAAATTGCTATTCGCTCAACGCTTCACCGGACATCGATGCCGACGGAAGCCTTGCGGCTGGGACTACTATCAGATCTTTCGACCGGCCAGGCCCGGGTCTTTCCCCCAGCGAGGGTATGGTCGATGCCACGCCGGGGTAAAGATGGGGCGTCCGAGGCGATGCAGCATCCTCGTTATGGGGGAGCCTTCGATGAGCCGCGAGGCCATAACGGTCGGTAGGTCCTCATGAAATGATTGGTCCGGTCGCGGCACCCAGCTGAGCCTATTAACTAAGAACAACTACGGACAACACCCGATAGATATCAGTAGGTATTTAGATGACGTATAGGATTGCGTCAGCATTGGCCTGAGGGAGCTTTGCAGGCAACGGGCACACCTACTCGTGCGGCTCGGCGACACGTGACGGCCGCCGCCAGCGCAGCAATGATCCTGCGCGAGGCGGGCGTTCTCGCTGCTCTCTATTTCCTGACCGCCCAGCTTGGACTCTTGTTGCTGGCGCAGCCCTCAGACGTGGCTGTGTTTTGGCCCGCTTCTGGCATTGCTGCTGGCTTCTTAATCGTGTCGGGCCGGCGCGCGTATTCAGCGCTAGTGGTTGGCGTGGTGATCGGTACCGCCGCTGCCAATCTGTTAGGTGACAGGAGCCTTATCACCTCGATACTCAACGGCTTTTGCAATGCTGGCGAGGCAATCCTGGTAGCTTGGCTGCTCGACCGTTGGTTTGGGCCGGCATTCGGGTTTGGTGACCTGCGTCGGGTCTTAGGTTTTTGCGTTGCTGCTGCTCTCGCAGCCGCGGCCTCCGCGCTTGGAGGCGCCGCAACTCTGACCATGTTTCACACCTCGGCGCCATTCTGGGAGGTTTGGCGAACGTGGTTCCTATCGGACGGAGTAGGCATCGTGGTAGTCACGCCATTCGTGGTGGGACTCGTCCAATTCTGGCGCGAGTTGCCGCGCCGCGACGAGTTGATCGAGGGTGGAGCGGCACTGGGGCTTCTGGTCGTGACCAGTGTGTATATCCTGAGTCATCCCACCACATCCTGGGTTTCATTTAGTCCTGGGGCGCTCGTCCTGCCGATACTATTGTGGCTGGCTGCGCGCTGTCACCCGACCTTGACGATCACTGGTGCGTTCGTCGTTTCCAGTGCGGCGATCTGCGCGACAATCTTTGGCCTAGGCCGCTTTGGCGACGCGTCCATACCGGTCGTCGAACGTGTCGGAGGTGCCCAAGTCGCCGCGACCATGGTGACCGTCTACACTCTGGTTCTGGGTGCGTTGTTCACCGAGAGGCGGCAACGCGAAATGGCGCTCAAAATGGCCCTTAACGGGGCAAAGCTGGGTGCCTTCAGGGCGGATCTAGCCAATGGGCACCTCGAATGCGACCTGCGCACTGCCAGGATGCACGGACACAACGTGCCGCCAGCTACGATCAAAGAGTCCAGGCGCTTCGTCCACCGAGACGACCTGACCCGCATAGATGCTGCCCTAGCGAAGGCGCGGGACTCTGGCGGCGTCTGGAACGCTGAATACCGGGTGATGCACCCACCAAATTGTCCACATGCCGGCGAGACGCGCTGGGTGGCGGTTGAAAGCTCTCTTGTTTGCGATTCCCAAGGAATTCCCAAGCGACTGCTTGGCGTCACTCGCGACATCACTCACCGGAAGCAGGCAGAGCAAGCTCTGGCCGAGCGGAACATGCAGCTCTCCCTGGCGGCGAAGGCTGCCCGTGTCGGCAACTACAGCTATGACCCCGACGCTGACGCGATGCAGATCGATGCAGGCTATGCGGCGCTGTATGGCTTGCCGCAGGGGGCTGTGGAAACGACACGCAGGGAATGGCGCACCAGGGCCCATCCAGAGGATCTCGTTCGGATCGAGGAGACGCAGAATCAAGCGTTCCGCGAACGATGGGACGAATATGGCATGGAGTATCGCATCGTTCGATCAGGCGGCGAGGTTCGCTGGATCGAGTCGCGAAGCTTCATTTCCTATGCCACGGATGGGCGCCCCGATAGGGTGGTCGGCGTCAACATTGATATCACTGAGCGTAAGCTCGCAGAGGATCAGCAACGGACATTGGTCTCTGAGCTCGACCATAGGGTCAAGAACGTGCTCGCGACCGTCAGCGCCGTCGCCACCCAAACATTGGACGCCAGCCCGTCGATGGAACACTTCGTTGCCGCACTCGATGGTCGCATCAGATCGATGGCGGCGACGCACGAGCTATTGAGCGAGCGCCGTTGGCAGGGCATACCGCTGGTGGAGATGATACGGCGAGAACTCTCGCCCTACGCCAACGGAAACAACACAAAGTTCGACGGCCCTGAAGTCATGCTGACTGCTGATGCTGGTCAAGCGATGGCGACGGTATTCCATGAGCTAGTTACCAACGCCGCGAAACATGGCGCGCTTTCGGCGCGGAAAGGCAGTGTCTCGGTTGGATGGCATTGGCTAGCTAACGGCAAAGCCCAAGATAGGCTGCTCATCGAATGGCAGGAAACGGGCGGACCCGTCGTCGAAGCTCCGAGCAAAATTGGCTATGGGACAAGCGTAATTGGCGAACTTATCCCTCATGAACTTGGCGGTACGGTTGACTTTGAGCTCACGGCCGACGGAGCCCGGTGCAAATTTGAGATACCGGGCAAGTGGCTGAACAGCAGCGTTCACCAACATGATGGCACAAGCGGGCCAAAGGCGACGAGCGGCGCTTCTGCCGCAGCCGACGAAGTTTCATTGAATTCGTGAGCCGCCGCAGAAGCACTCCGAAAGCCGACGAAGGCGGCAATGGCGAAAAGGAGCCGAGGCGGACATCCTAATGGTGCCTAGGGTTATCGGGGTGGTGCCGCTCTTGTGGACCGACGCGGCGCGGTTCGTCGCACCGTAGCCACGCGCTTTGGTTCGGACGGCCGCGTGATTGGAAAGACGTCACGCATGTGCCGTGCCAGCAGTTCGCAAAATGCGGTGGCGTGGCGTGGCAGGGGACGCCGCTTGTCCCAGAAAACTGCAAGCGGCTCGCGCAGCGGTTTGCCACGGTAGGTTACGCCAACAATTCGTAGCGCGTACCTATCTGTCTGCAAGGCCGACGGGATGATTGCCACGCCATGCCCCCTACTAGCCATCGCCAAGAGTGTATGGGGCCCACGGCTTTCAAACTTGATGTTCGGTTGGAAGCCAGCGAGGCGGCAGGCGGCGTCGAAGGTTCGGCGAAAGACAAAGCTGCCGTCCAACAGCAGCAGGGGACATGGTGCGAGGCGGCCGATCTCGATTGTCCCGGCGTTGCCAAGCTTCTGCGCCGGATGACAGGCGGCCAGCAAGTTAATCGCCTCCAGCCGATGGCATCCGAAACGATGATCGCCTGGTCGAACGGCGTGAAGCAAATTCTGTCCGAGATGTATCTCCCCACGCTCCAGCATCCCCATTGTGTCTGGCCACCCCAACGCCTCATGCAACTTGACCTGCACATTGGGGTAATGATCAGCGTACTCATGCAGGAAATCCGCAAAGACACTTTCTATGATTTGCGGAGACGTGGCCACCTTCAACACCCCGGTATCCCCGCGCCGGAGCAGCTGCGCCCGTTCACCCAACGCGCCCGCGTAGTTCAATAGAGCTCGGAAATCGCCGAGCAGTTGCTCCCCCTCGCCGGTCAACAAGAGGCGGCTTGCGACGCGATCGAAGAGCTTGAGACCGAGCTCCTGCTCAAGAGCACTGATCTGTCGGGACAGAGCAGGCTGGGCAATGCGCAGGCGCATTGCAGCCTTGGAGACGGTGCCCAACTCAGCGACAGTGACGAAGGTGCGCGCGTATCGAAGGTTCATAGCATCCCTATGCCGGATCGGCATTGCCGGTCAGGCAAATTATGTATTGGACGTCGCAGAGCTGCAACTGCCACTGTCATGCCGCATGCACAAGGGCGCTCAAGTGCCAGGCTGGTGGCACGGAGGAGATGCATATGAAGCTATCGCACCTGATGTTCATATCCGCGCTCGGCCTTACTGTGGTTTCGGTCGAGGGTCATACACAGACATGGCCGACGAAACCCGTGCGAGCGATCGTGCCATTTGCTGCGGGCACTCTAACGGACATCCTTCCCCGCCTGGTCTTCGAGGAACTCTCGACGCGACTTGGCCAGAGCATCATCGTGGAGAACCGCCCTGGGGCCGGGTCGACAACCGCTGCCGGTCTAGTCGCCAAGGCAGATCCCGACGGCTACACCGTACTCGTCAACTCGTCCGCGCACACGATCGCGCCGGCGCTCTATCCGGGCCTGGGTTTCGACCCGGTGCGGGACTTTGCGGCAGTCGTCCCGCTCGGCCTTACGCCGAGCGTCCTGGTGGTTTCTCCAGCCAGCGGTTTCAAAACGGCGGCCGACTTCGTGGCTTCGGCCAAGGCAAAACCAGGCGTTCTGAACTTCGGCTCGGCTGGCGTCGGGACCGCAACCTATCTTAGCGCCATGCGATTCCAGTACAGCGCCGGCGTGCGGGCCACGCATGTGCCATTCAAGGGTGGGCCGGAAATAATCAGCGAGATCATCGCAGGTCGAATCGACTTCTTCTTCCCGCCGGTTGCGAATGCTTTGCCGTTTGTGAAGGACGGCAAGCTCACCGCGCTCGTGGTGAACAGCGCCAAGCGTTCCGCCGCACTGCCGGAGGTGCCCACTACCTCGGAAGCAGGTTTCACCGATGCTGAGTGCCCGTTCTGGATCGGTATGTTCCTACCGGCAAAGACGCCGCGGGCCATCATTGAGAAGCTGCACGACGAGGCCGTCAAAGCGTTGGCTACGCCGAAGCTGCAGGAGAAGCTCGTCGCACTTGGCGTTGATCCGATGGTGATGACACCAACCGAGTTCGATGGGTTCATTGAGAAGCAAATCACCGCCGACGCAGCGCTGGTCAAGGCTGCTGGCATCAAGACGCACTGAGCACGGCTCCACGTGTCAGCCAGGGATGGCGACAGATACACCGCTTAGTGGATGCGGGGCGCATGGTCGAACAATCCATACGTTTTGAAGACGCAGACGCGTATCAGCTTGGCATGAGCCCTTGGAGTCGACTTGCGGGGCAAGAATTCCTCGACTGGCTTTCGCCCCCTCGAAGGCTTGCGGTGGCTCGATGTTGGATGTGGAACGGGCGCCTTCACAGACTTGATTGCCGAGCGATGCGCGCCAATTGAGATGCAGGGCATCGATCCGAGCGACGCGCAGCTGGCGGTTGCCCGAGTGAGGCCGGGTTTGGCCGGCGCGGTGTTTGTTGAGGGTGACGCAATGGCACTGCCGTTTGAACGGCAGCGGTTCGATGCCGCCGTCATGGCGCTCGTCATATTCTTCGTCCCCGACCCGGCAAGAGGCGTAGCCGAAATGGCTCGGGTGGTTCGGCCAGGTGGGCTGGTTGCAGCGTACGCTTGGGACTTGCTCGACGGTGGTTTCCCATTCGACCCAATTTGGCAGGAAACTCGCGCCGCGGGCGTTGCCCCGCTTCTCCCGCCGAGCCCATCCGTCGGTAGGTTGGAAGCGCTTTGGGCGTTGTGGAGGGGTGCGGGACTTGAAGCAGTGGAAACCCGTGTGATCGTGGTGGAGCGCACGTTCGCGACATTCGAGGGATACTGGGCGACGAGCACGATCACGGGAGGTGTGCGTCCTCCATTGGACGCGATGACGCCCGAGGAACGCGAAAAACTCAAAGGGGGCGTACGCGCGCGTCTTCCCGCCAATTCCATGGGTCGCGTTAGATGCAGGGCCCGCGCTAACGCCATCAAGGGGCTGGTGCCAACGTAAACACAGGCGCGACAAGGTCAGCGGGTTCCAAGTTGGGTGCTAACTCCGGGCGAAACGGGGTTTCTACGGATAGAGCGTTTCAGGCGCTTCTTGCGACCCTGGCTCATTGCCCCTTTGGCACAAAGTCACGCTGTGGTGGTTGTACGTTTTACGTTGGCGATGTATGCGTCCGATGACCGGAACTTGCCTTGCGGTCAGGTCATTGGCCTGTTGTCCGCCATGCTAGCTTGGCGGAATCGCCCTCGCGGTGAGAGCGCCGTTCAGATTTCCATCACCCAGAGATCTGGATAAGTTCTGGCGAAACCGTTCTCCGAGACTTGAAGCACGCCCTCGTAGCCGCCCGTCGGTGATTTATACCAGTACGACGCCTCGTCGCGGCGCTCGTATCGCTGTGGCAATTCGGTCAGCGTAGTCGCATCTATGTCAAACCATACAACTGACACGTCCATCCTTTGGCCGGTGTTGAGGCTTATCCTGCGTAGTAGCTGCATATTTGTTGCAGGGGTGAACCCATAATCGAGATCCACCAGATGCTGTAGGCCGGCAACCATGGTGCCGTTGAGATACCAGCCATCATTGTCGCGTCTGATGACGTGTTCAATAGGCCTGCCCGCTAGAAATCCTCGGAGATCGCCAGAGATGGTACCCCACGATCGATCAAGTTCGACGGCGTAGTTAATGCATGCGGGTCCAGCCTCGTGTTTGAAGACTGCCATTCCACGCAATGACCATCCCCCATCATTGCGGGTCAGAATAGCTGCATCATGACCGGGCGTGTCGAGCCGTCGCCACATTGCAAAGTCGACCATCGACACCTCCTAGGCCTTGGTGAGGATCCTACGGTGAAGGGACCATATCATGAGGTGCTGACAGACCCTGTCAGCAGACTTGAAGCATTCGTAGCAATGACTGCACAGGAAAGACTTCGAGCCGGCGATGCGCAGCTCAACTTCGTGCTTGCGGTCCGTCTCGCGAATGGCATCGAGCCGCCCGACGGTGAGGTTCCTTGTCGAGGGGAAAATCGCATGCACGCATGCATGCGTCGCAACCAGGGGCGCTGAGCTTAGTTTCGCCACGTCCCGGAAACCCTGCTCGTAGAGATGCGCCAAGTCGATCATGACGCCCAGTCGGTTGCATGCCCTGACCAATTCTTTTCCCACAGGAGTGAGCCCAGCCGTGCAAACGGAACCCCGTGGCCGAAGATATTTGGGCGGCTCCACCGCAGGAGAATTCAAATGCAGGATCATTCGGTCTCAAGGGACCCCCGCACGAACATGGTATCGTGCTCAGCATATAGGCTAACAGTGGAGCCGCTTATCGCCGCCGGCCAGCACTCAAACCGTGGGTGAAATTGGTCCCAGCTACGGCAGAGCTTAGCACCGTCGACCCACCATTTGCCCGAGTAAGCTTGCTTGCGTCCGGTGCCTTTTTGCAGCGACGCTGTGCCGTCAGAATTGAGACGCATGAAGTATGGTCCGTCCGGCGCCGCATCAGCGTAACGCAGCGTCTTCCCCGACAAAGAAGCCTTTTACGGCCTCGCCCGACAGGAGGCCAGCCGCGGTGGCCGAGGTATCAGGGCCGATATCGCCGACCCCGGCTGCCGACAGTATCAGCCACATAAGACGTCCGATCTGGGCGTCGCTCACCCACGGCCAACGCTCGCGCTCCATGTCAACTGTATGCACGACGACGAGGTCGTGAGCCGGAATCACGAAGACAAGCTGCGACCCGAAGCCCAGCGCAAAGAACGCTCCCTGAGGCAACGTCACGGTCGGAGCCCAAACGCTGCCAAAGTGGGACCACCACATGTACCCATACGCGCGACCCGGAAAAAACACGTTATGGGTTGCTGCCAAGGGCTTGACGCTTTCGCCTACCCAGCTCGCAGGTACGACTTGTTGGCCGTTCCAGCGCCCATCGCGAAGGTAGAGCAGCCCGAAGCGGGCAAGATCGCGCGCGCTCAGGCGAAAGCCGTAGTGCCGATGCATGGAGACCTTGGTCTCGCCGTAGTAGCAGGCTTGCAAGCTAAAATCCTGCATGCCAATGCGGTCGGCAATGCGCTGCTTGAATGCGGTGAAGATGCCCGCGGTGACAATCTTCTCGTAGATAGAGCCGGCGGCGTTGAAGTCCCAGTTGTTGTAGAACCAGAACTCACCCGGTGCGTGGCTGCCACGGGCCGGACGCTGCGCCGCCACCGCCGCAGGTTCGGAGTCGATAGGGTGATAAATCCCCGAGCGTGAAGTGAGGAGATCGGCAAGCGTGGCCTGTAATTCACGCGACGTTAAGCTGGGTGGTTTGTCATTGATCCCGAGGTCAGCGAGCGTATCTGAGAGCTTGACCCTTCCCTCTTCGATGGCGATCCCGAACAACGCACTGAGCAAGCTCTTGCGTACCGACGCGATATCCGTCCTACGGCTTGTGTCACCCCATTCGGCGATCACGCGCCCACCATGGACGATCATGACAGCGCTGGAACCGCTAGCCCCCGCATAGGCCCGCGCCTTGTCGAGCAAGTCCGCTGACCAACCTGCTGCGCTCGGGTCTAGGCGCTCCCAGTGAAGCGTGGGGTACACGATGCGGGAAGACCTCAATTCCTGAGCCGTAGAGACACCGGTGTGAGTCAAGGCAACCGCGACGGCGGCCCCGATTCCTAACAACACTTGGCGGCGGCTGAGCTTTTTAATTCTCATTTCGCACCGCCCTTCTCACGGATGAATTCGGCAAATTCGGCCCGGCCAAAGTAGTTCGCCCAGCCGAGCGCGGTGGAATTGACCTTGTCATCGCGGATGTTGGGATCGGCGCCGGCATCGAGCAACAGCCGAGCGATGTCGATTTCGCCACTTTCGGCGGTCATGTGCAGCGCCGTGTGATTGCAGTCCCACATCAGTCGCTTGGCATTGACGTCGACACCGTGCGCGATGAGCCACCGGATGGCGTCAAGGTTCCGCTTGCTGACCGCAAGATGCAGGGCGATGGTATCACGCCCGTCTGGGCCAATGCGCGCAGGATCATCGCGCAGCATCGCCTCGGCCTCGCCATAACGGCCGAGATTGACCGCCGTCAGGAAATCGAGCCGTGCGCCGGCCGCCAGCAGAGCGGACTCAATCGCCGGATCGGCCTTCTCCTGCACGGCTGTGGTCAGCGCTGTCGCACCGGTCGCATCGGCTCCATTCGGATCCGCGCCGAGCTCGAGCAGCAGTTGCACGATCGCGAGCCGGTTTCTCGCAGCCGCGTGGTGCAGGGGCGTGCGGCGATGATGACCGCGGGTCATCCGGCCGGCGAGCAACGCAGGGTCGCGGGCGACCATCGCCCGCACATCGTCGACTTTATCGAGCGCGATTGCACTCCACAGGTTGAGCGTTGCCCCGTGATTGAGCAGGTACTCCGCCACGTCCTCTCGCACCTGCCGGAAGCAGGTCGCCCAACCCACGATGCCGACCTCGGGGTCGTCTCCTTTGCCCTCGACGTCGGCACCCGCCTCCACAAGCAGCCTGACCAAATCGAGATCGCCGTACATAGCTGCGAAGTGGAGCGGCGCTGCATTGTCGGGAAACTCGCGAGCGTCGAGATCGGCACCGCGCTCGATGAGCAGACGGGCGGCGGCATGCTGGTTGCGCAGCGCGGCCAGATGCAGCGCGGTGGCCTTCGGAAAGCCACGACCGGCCAGCGCATTGATGAGGTCAGGGCGTGCGTCGAGGCGCTGCCGCAGCGCGTCGACGTCCCCCGACTGCGCCGCACTGGCGATGCCTTGCACCGCCTCCAATTCGGCGCCGGAGCGGATCGGTCCGCCTTGGACCTCGCGCGTAAGCATCTCGATGGCCCGATGACGGCGCTCCTTGGCAATCTGGTGGATGGTGCGGCCGTCGCGGTCGGGTGTTGCCGGATCGAAGCCCGAAGCGAAGGCACGCCGGACCGTCTCGACGTCTCCGGCGCGGGCGGCGTCGAAGACGCGGTTGTGTTCGGCTCGGCGGGGATTGACCGTTTCGATGTGCGCCTTGAGCGCGCGCCAACTCGGAAAGCCGTAGTCGTTGGCAACAGCGAGCTGCGCCTCATACAACCGTGTATCCGGCTTCACGGCACGCAACGCAACTAGCCGCTTCTTCGCAGCTTTCTTCAACCAGTCGAGATTGGGATTCGCGGGCAGCGCCTGCGGCATGGGACACCTTCTTTCTCTGCGCCCGGCGACCGCAACTCTCGGGCAAGAAAGAAGGAGATGTCAGCTAAATGCTGCAGAGGTGGGTTGAACCCTTTACGCGGTCCGTTGGTCGCCTGTCGACCCGCCTCGAGGCTACTTTCGGTACAGGCACAAAGTCAAGCCTGTCGCCACAGCCTGGGGTCGCTTGTCATTAGTCCCGGGTCTAGCGAGCGAATCTGAGAGCTCGCCCCCTGTTCGCTGGCGATCCCGAACAACCCACTGAGCAAGCTCTTGCGTACCGACGCGATATCCGTCCTACGACTTGTGTCACCCCGTTCGGCGATCACGCGTCCATGCAGGACGATCATGACGGCGCTGGAACCGCTAGCCGCCGCATAGGCCCGCCCCTTGTCGCGCGCGGGTCTAGGAGCTCCCAGTGAAGCGTGGGGTACATGATGTCGGAAGACCTCAATTGCTGAGCGGTAGAGACGTCGGTGCAAGCCAGGGCAACCGCGATGGCGTAGATGAAACTAACGCAGCGTTGTCTGCAGTCGCGACCGCGGTGAGAGCTCATCAACAGTGTACGCTTTTGCCGCTACCCCGCCTCTCAGCGCAGCAATTTGCAATTGAGTAGGGAATTTGAGCTGTTGGCAGGTCGAAGGTATGCTCGGCAATGCCCCCTTCGCGTGCCAGCGGACGTCCGTGCAGGCGACGCGTTGCCCGGAACGGACCTCGGACAATTGGACGACAACCTTGAGCCAAGCTGATATCCTGGTCTTGTCATCGTCGATGGGTGGATCGCGTAGCATGGCGGTCGCACGTAAGGAGCCTGGCTTGAGCCGACGGCACCGAACCATATCGGTCGCCTCTTCTTCAGTTGTGGCCGTTGCCCTCGTCGCGGTCGCGCTCTCACTACCTCCCCAGCCGGCGGCCACTCAAGCATTCGTGGTTCCTAGCGAAGCCGGGCCGCGCTACCGTGCGGACGGGAGAGATGCTGATGCTTACGGCAGGAACGAGGGATATCCGGCCTGTACAGGTCTTGCCTACGTTCGCGAAGATCGGTGCCGCGTCGGGGCCTTGAGCCATTTCGATACGCTCTTTCCCGCGCGAGCAATTGCTGCTTCCAAGACACCAGTCCGACTGGCGCGCGCGCCGACCGAGCCGAGCATTCGCTACACCTTCACTGGGCAAACCCTGACCCTCGATCAATATCTCGATCGCCAGCCAGTCACGGGTCTGCTTATTGCCAAGGGTGATTCCATTCTTGTCGAGCGGTATCAATACGCGCGAACCGACAAGCATCGGCTCACGTCATTTTCGATGGCGAAAACGATCACTGCCCTTCTCATCGGCATCGCCGTGAAGCAGGGAGCCATTCGCTCCATCAACGACCTACCCGAAACCTATGTGCCTGGTCTGACGGGGACCGAATATGGGCGAACGCCAATCAAAGCGTTGCTGCAGATGTCGTCCGGCGTATCCTTCTCGGAAGTGTATACCGATAGCTCGAGCGACATCTGGACGCTTGCTCGCCTCACGCTGCTCCAGGAGCCGGGTGGGAGCTTGGAAGCTGTCAAGCGTTTCAACACACGCAATGCGCAGCAAGGCCAGCGCTTCTCCTACTCGTCGGCCGAGACTGTCATCCTTGGTCTTGTGTTGGCGGGCGCGACAGGGCGTAACATATCGGACTATGCGCGAGAGATGCTTTGGGAGCCCCTCGGCGCGGAAGCCGATGCATCATGGGCGGTCGACGCGACCGGCCACGAAGTCACCTACGCCTACTTCAACGCCGTGCTGCGTGATTGGGGCCGGCTCGGGCTTATGCTTGCGCATGACGGGACTTGGAACGGCAAGAGCATCGTCCCGCGAGAGTGGCTACTAGCATCGACCTCAATTGCACCGGAGGACGGCCACCTCAAGCTAGGGTGGATCTGGTCCGGGTATGGCTATCAAGTCTGGCTCGTCCCCGGCAGCAATCGCATGTTCGCGCTCCGTGGCTTACGGGGCCAGTTCGTTATCGTTGATCCAGAAGCAAAGCTGGTGCTCGTGCAAACGGCGGTCCGCTACGGAAGCGACCATATTGCGGACCAAGAGTTACTGGCCCTGTGGGCTGCCGTGTCATCGCAGCTGCGATAGCCACGACCTCAGATTTCACGAAAACACCTGTCCACCTCAATGGAGCTGCGCACGTTTTGGCGACACGCCCGGAGGCGAGATATTCCTTCGGGGCGCGTGGTGTTTCGGGTCTCCGGTCAAAAAGTAAACCGCAGCGCCCATCATCAATGCAACGGTGCCAGCTTTGCTGCGGAGCTTATTGCGCCTGCTTACAGCCGTTCATTGGTACCTTAACCCCTTCAAAACCACTCGAGTCGGCAGAAGCAATCGGGGAAGCCGACGAAAGGGGGCAATGGCGAAATTGACCCGCAACGGCCTCATCCAGGGGCGCGCATGGCATGGGGCCGGTCGCCCAGTTGCCGACATTTAGCACTTACGACGACGTGAGTTGACGAGGTGGGGTGGAACTGCCAGACAGCAGCATGTATCGGCTCCTTCTAGCTGGCCTGATTGCTGTTGCAGTGGCCCTTGCCCCGGTGGGCTCGGCCTTGGCTGCAAGCAATGCGATGGCTAAGCCAGCCATGGAGGATTGCCACGGCAAGAAGGCCTCCAACGAGCATTCGTGCTGCGATGCGATGGCCAAATGTCCGGATCACTGCGGCGTGAAGTGCTGCAAGCTGATGGGTATGATCGTAGCGCTGTCTGGCATCGATCCGCCGGTCCTCGCGCCGCCCGAGGCGATCCGTCCACAAAAGCCCCCAGACTGGCGGTTGCAGCCTCGACCGCCTCCACCTCGATCCTAGTCCTTCCTCAGTCACTGTCGACCACGACCGCGTTGCTGCGGCCGTGGATGCGCTGATGTGCGTGCGGAGACGCGCGCACTTCCGTCGATCAAGGAAGGATCATCGCAATGAACTCGACCACTCGTGCGCTCGTAGCGTTCGCGAGCCTCAGCCTCTTTGTTAGCGAGCCCGTCTTCGCCGGTTCCAATGACTACAAGTTCGATCCCGTCAAGGTTGATGTGAAGAACGGGCCTGGCAGCGAACTTGCGGTCCGCATCATCCACAAGCCGACCGGCAAGCCCGTCGAAGGCGTCGTGCTGTTTCGCACGCGTCTCGATATGTCGCCCGACAGCATGGGCGAGATGACCGCCAAGCATGTGGCCCAACCCTCCACTGAACCCGGCGTCTACAAGTTCCGTGCGGACCTGACCATGGCGGGCGGGTGGGCCTTCAAGCTGATGGCCAAGGTGCCGGGCGAGAGCCAGACGGTGCAAGGCACTGTCGTCTTCAAGGCCAAATAGAGGGCACGGCCATGAAGACAATAATGTGGGTGGGGGCCGCTGTCGCAGCGGTCCTCGCGAGCGCCGTTGCCGGCTATCGCGCCGGCTCCGGTGCTTGGCCGCTGCCGGTTGCTGTGTGGGAGCACGCGCCACCCAAGCAGGTGACGAGCGGGACGAGCCCGCAGCGTACGATCCTCTATTGGCAGGACCCGGACGGGAAGCCGGATTTCTCGCCGGGCGCGAAGAAGACGGCGGACGGGCGAGACTACGTCCCCGTGTACGAGGACCAGGAGGCCGACTTCAAGGAAGCCAAGCCGCCTGCGCCAGCAGAGAAGGCGGGCAAGAGGATCCTCTACTACCGCAATCCCATGGGCCTGGCCGACACCTCGCCCGTGCCAAAGAAAGACTGGATGGGAATGGACTACATCCCCGTCTACGACGGCGAACAGGATGGCGGCAACACCGTAAAAGTCTCTCCCGGCAGGCTGCAGCGTACGGGCGTCAAGACCCAGCTGGTGGGCAAGCTACCGATCAAGGAAACCATCAAGGCTCCAGGCGTCGTCGCCTTCGATGAGACTCGGCTGTCAGTGGTGGCAATGCGCTTCGATGGCTTCATCAACAAGGTCATGCCCGTGACCAGCGGTACGCATGTCAAGAAAGGTCAACCTGTGATGAGCGTGTTTGGACAAGAGCTGCTCAAAGCCGGCGGACAATTGGTCGTGGAAGAGGTGACCGGCTGGAAAGGACCGGAGTCCGACGAAGTGGGAACTGCGCCGGTTCGCCGAGACCCGCGCGCAAGGGTTGTTGGCGCCCGCCGCCTGTTGGAGAACCTACAGGTGCCAAATGAGGTCATCGAAGAAATCAAACGCTCCCGCCGCGTGCCCGATGCGGTGACGTGGACCGCGCCGCAGGACGGCATCGTCACAGAGCGCAACGCAGTTGACGGCCAGGCCTTCAAGGCCGGCGACGTGCTGTTTAGACTTGCCGACCACTCCGTGATTTGGGTGATGGCCGACATTCCGGAAGGTGACGTAGGAAGCGTGAGACCCGACCAAGCAGTGACGGTGCGCAGCAAGGCCTACCCGGGGCGGGTGTTCAATGGAAAAGTGGGCGTGCTTTACCCGCATCTGATGAAGGAAACCCGCAGTGCCCGTGTCCGCATCGAATTGCCCAACCACGACCTGGCACTCCTCCCCGACATGTACACCGACGTCGAAATTGCCACGGGCTCTGACAAACCAGTGGTGGCGGTGCTGACAAGCTCAGTGATTGACAGCGGTAGCCGGCAGGTCGTCATTGTCGATCTGGGCGATGGCAGGTTTGCACCCCGTGATGTCAAACTGGGCCGGCGCGGCGGCGATTACGTGGAGGTTGTGGACGGCGTCAACGACGGCGACAGCGTCGTGGTCGACGGCAACTTCCTCATCGATGCCGAAAGCAACCTGCAGGGCGCCCTCAGGGCTCTGACGGCGCCATCGGCCAAGGAGGCGAAGTAATGATCGCCCGCCTGATCGGCTGGTCGGCCAAGAACCTCATGCTGGTGCTGGTGGCAACCGCGTTCGTGGTGGTCGGCGGCGTCTGGGCCCTGAGGACACTACCACTCGACGCCATCCCCGATCTCTCTGACACACAAGTTATCGTCTATACGGAGTTTCCGGGGCAGGCGCCCCAGGTGGTGGAGGACCAGATTACTTATCCGCTGACCACGGCGATGCTCACAGTGCCGAAGTCCAAAGTGGTGCGCGGGTTCTCATTCTTCGGCGTGTCGTTTGTCTATATCATCTTCGAGGACGGTACCGATATCTATTGGGCACGCAGCCGCGTCCTCGAATATCTCAACGCTGCGGGGAAGCGCCTGCCCGCTGGTGTGACGCCAACCTTGGGGCCAGACGCAACCGGTGTCGGTTGGGTCTATCAATACGCCGTCGTCGCTAAGAACAGATCTCTCGCCGAGCTGCGCTCGCTGCAAGACTGGGAGATCCGCTTCGGCCTTGCCAAGGCTGAAGGCGTTGCCGAAGTGGCCAGCGTCGGGGGCTTCGTCAAGCAGTACAACGTTGTCATCGACCCCGGTCGCATGCGGTCGCTAGGTATTCCGCTTTCGAAGGTGCGTGAGGTCATCCGCCAGAACAACATGGACGTGGGTGGTCGCACGGTCGAGCTGAGCGAGCACGAGTTCATGGTGCGAGGCCGTGGTTACATCAAAAGCACTGGCGACCTCGAACGGATCGTCGTCAAAACAGACGGCGGCACGCCTGTGCTCCTCAAGGACATTGCGCGTATCGAACTCGGGCCCGACGAACGGCGCGGCATTGCCGAACTCAACGGTGAAGGCGAGGTCGCAAGCGGCATCGCCCTGCAACGCTTCGGCGCCAACGCACTCAACGTCATCAACAACATAAAGGCGCGACTGGCTGAAATCGCACCGTCGCTTCCCAAGGGGGTAGAGGTGGTGCCGGTCTACGACCGCTCCGAACTCATTTACCGGGCCATCGAGACCCTGCGCCGAACGCTGTTCGAAGAGAGCGTGGTGGTTGCTCTGGTCTGTATTGTGTTCCTTCTCCATGTGCGGAGCGCCCTGGTGGCGATGCTGATGCTTCCGGTCGCCATTCTGATGTCGTTCCTGGCGATGAAGTTGTTGGGTCTTGGCTCCAACATCATGAGCCTTGGCGGCATTGCCATCGCCATCGGCGCCATGATCGATGCCGCCATCGTCATGATCGAGAACGCACACAAACACCTGGAGCGCGCACCTCCCAATAAGCCCCGACTGGAAATCCTCGTCGAAGCCGCCTCCGAAGTCGGCCCGGCGCTGTTCTTCTCGCTACTCGTCATCACGGTGTCGTTTCTGCCGATCTTCACGCTGGAGGCGCAGGAAGGGCGTCTGTTCGGTCCACTGGCCTACACCAAAACGTTTGCCATGGCCGCCTCCGCCATGCTGTCGATCACGCTGGTGCCAGCATTGATGGTGCTGTTTGTGCGCGGCCGTATCATTCCCGAGCATAGGAACCCATTGAACCGTGTCCTCATCGCCATCTATCGGCCCGTCATTCGATTGGTACTGCAGGCCAAGGCGCTGACGATCGCGCTGGCCCTAGCAATCATCGCCCTATCGGTATGGCCGACGACGCGACTGGGCACCGAGTTCATGCCCAACCTCAACGAGGGCACTTTGCTTTACATGCCGACCACGTTGCCTGGGCTGTCGGTGACCAAATCGGCGGAACTACTGCAAATGCAGGATCGCATCATCCGCTCGTTTCCCGAGGTGGAGTCGGTTTACGGCAAGGCGGGGCGTGCGCAAACCGCCACCGACCCCGCGCCCATCGAGATGTTCGAAACCGTCATTAACCTGAAGCCGAAGGAGCAATGGCGACCCGGCATCACCGTCGACAGCCTGATCCAGGAGATGGATCGCTCGCTGCAGTTCCCAGGAGTCTCCAACGCCTGGACCATGCCGATCAAGGCCCGCATCGACATGCTCTCCACGGGCATCCGCACGCCGGTCGGGGTGAAGGTCATTGGCCGTGACCTGTCGGAGATGGAAAAAGTCGCCCGCGACGTCGAGAGAGTGCTGAGGACAGTCGAAGGCACGGCCAGCGCTTACGCCGAGCGTGTTGTCGGTGGATACTACCTCGAGATCGTTCCCAACCGCGATAAGCTGGCGCGCTACGGGCTGATGGTGTCGGACGTGCAGGACGTCGTTGGGACCGCTTTGGGCGCCGAACCGATCACCACCACCGTCGAGGGCCGCGAACGCTACACGGTGGCGATCCGATATCCGCGCGATCTGCGTTCCAACCCCCAGGCCATAGCCAAGGACGTTCTTGTAGCTCTGCCAAACGGTGGCACGGTGCCCTTGGGCGAGGTCGCGGACATCCGGCTCACCCAGGGCGCTACCAGTATTCGTACCGAGAACGCCAAACTGGCCACCTACATCTTCGTCGACATCCGCGACCGCGACCTCGGGACCTATGTGGCCGCAGCACAGAAGGCGGTGGCGGAACAAGTGCAGCTCCCCGACGGCACATACCTGATCTGGAGCGGCCAGTTCGAATATCTCCAGCGCGCGGAAGCTCGCCTGCAGGTGGTGGTGCCGGCGACGCTGATGATTATTTTCCTACTGCTCTACCTGAACTTCCGCAGCCTCGCCGAGACGCTGATCGTGATGCTCTCGCTGCCGTTCGCCCTGGTAGGCGGGCTATGGCTGGTGTGGTGGCTCGGGTTCAATCTGTCGGTTGCGGTAGCGGTCGGTTTCATCGCGCTCGCGGGTGTTGCCGCCGAGACCGGCGTGGTCATGCTAATCTATCTCGACAACGCCGTCCGCGATGTGCGCGCGCGATGTGCCACGCAGGGTCGGCTTTATACGCGAAACGACCTTTACGATGCCATTATGATAGGTGCAGTGGAACGTGTGCGTCCGAAGATCATGACGGTGGTGGCCATCATGGGCGGGTTGTTGCCCATCATGTGGAGCACTGGTACGGGTTCGGAGGTCATGCAACGAATTGCGGTGCCGATGATTGGTGGAATGATTTCGTCGACGCTTCTAACCCTCATTGTCATTCCCGCGGTCTATGGTCTTGTCAGAGCCTGGAATCTGCCAGCCTCGCCGGCGGTGCGATCACGAGAACTGGCAGCGGAAGTAAGTGCATGATGCGTCGCGAACCCGCGCCGACGCGGCATTGCTGGGTCGCCGGCCGCAGGAGGAACAGGCAAACCAATGCCGGAAACCCCGAAGTGCGGCGCTGTATTGCTGAAGCGCCGGCGCAACGCCCAAGCCTTTCTCCAGGCCCGTCCTACCCCGCTGAACTGACGCTTAGGTTCCACTATGGGCTGCGGACCTTGGCATCGAGTAGCCTTCGCTAAAGTTCTTCGGGCGGCTTGATGCGGCGGAAAGCCCAAAGCAGGGCCAGGTCATAGCCAATCTTGAGAACCCCACAGATCACCAGCGGCCACGCCTGAAAGCCGGCGGCGAACAGTGCGCCGGCAATAGCTGGGCTGGCTGCTGCCGCGAGGCTGCGTGGAACTGATGTGAAGCTCGCAGCCGCTGAACGCTCAGGCGGCGTTACGACCGCCATCACGTACGACGATCGCGTTGGCACATCCATCTGGGATAGGGCGGCGCGCGCGAGCAGCAAAGCGAGTGCCACCTCGATGTTGGGCGCCACAGCCGCAAGGATGAGGCAGATGCTGGAGGGAATGTGCGTATAGACCATCGTGTTGATGAGGCCAATTCGACGCGACAGCCAAGCGGCAACAGGGAACGAGAAGGCCGCAAGCACGCCCGACCAAAAAAAGAAAAACGCGGCTGCCGATAGAGATAGTCCGAACTTGCTAAAGAGCCAAAGAGCGACCAACGACTGCACGGCAAAGCCGCCAGCGAATGCGTCGATGCAGAAGAGCCCAGCCATTTTGTAGACGATGCCTTTCGATGGCCCAAGCGCAACGACCGGTTTTTCATGGACAGACGGGGCATCAATCGGAATGCGCGCGTACAAAAAGCCGCCGAGGAGGCCCAATGTGGCGTAGGCAACAAACATTGCTTTGAGCGCGGAGAGGTACGACACACCCATTGTTGCCAGAACGTCGGGGCTGGCAGCGGCGAGCGCCCCGGCTGCAGCCGCGAGTGCGCCGATCAAACTGTAGCGCGCGAACATGACCGTCCGCTCACGATCTGCGACTGAGCCTGAGAGAACAGCGTGTTCCAATGGAACAAAGATGCTGACGCTACCCGCTGAAGGGTTGATCGTTCCCGCAAAGGCAATGACAAGGATGATGGCATAGGTGTTGGAGGCGGCGAATGCGAGCCCGGTTGCAAGCATCAAGCCGGAGGCACCGATGAGTAACCGGCGCCGATCTAGATGGGCGCCGAAGATGCCGATCGCCAACGTCATCAACGCCGAGCCCAGCAGCGCTAGGGTCGCCACGATGCCAATTTCCAGCGCGCCGAGACCTAGTGCGTCCAAATAGACCGGCAGCAGCACGGCCACGAACCCATCGCCGAAATCACGCAGGGCGCGTGCCACATTTACATATGCCACAGTCCTGTGGCGCTGTGGTCGATCAAGATTCTTGCACCTCGGCGCCGAAGCCACGTTTTCCTCGTTGACCTTGTTCATCATGAGATGGTCGAAAAACCGCCGCATCGGGGGGCCGGACCTCACACGGCATGGACTTGGTAAATCGCCGCTCGACAGGTCTGGGGCAAGAAGGCATAGACCTGATCGCTGGCCGGCGCGAGTGCCAGCGTATGTGCTCCCTTTTCCGTCGCCACGTTTCCTAAGCTGTGCATTGTGGCGGTGTCGAATACGTCGATGACGCCAGGGTCTCCGACAGCGACGTAGAGATGTTCGCGTTCACGATTGAAGAAGATGACATCGGGTGCGCCGCTCAGTTTGCTTTGGCTGGTAACTTGTCCGGATTGCGCATCGAGCGTCACCAGCGTGCCCTCGTCACAGGCGCAGAAGAGGCGATGCGTCGCGAGGTCTAGATCGAGGCCATGCGGGCCTGCCGACGGCACCGCGAATGTGCGGGCAATGCAACTGGGATGCTTGGCGTCGATGACAATGATCTGAGTGGGATCGGCGATGTTCACATAGAACACTTGGGCATCGGGGTCGTAAACCGCCCAGCGGGTTCGGCCAGGAACGCCAATCTCGTTTTGCACCACGCCGTCGTCGAGGTTGACCACAGACAGCGTGTGTGAGCTTGGTATTTCTGGATCGCCGACGTTTGCGACGAGAACAAGCCGCCGGCTATGATCGTAAGCAAGACCGTTGGGACGCACGCCAACTGCGACCTTCCGCACCTTTGGTGCAGGGCCGGGAGCGAAGCATCCGATCGTGTTCTCGGACCGGTTGGAGGTGACGATGATCTGCGCCTGGTCGCTGACAATCACTCCGGCGACGCCCGACAGGCCGGGGATGGAATATAAATACTCTTCGGACGCTGGGTCAAAAACATCCACGGCATTGTTGGCCGTGTGTGCAACATAGACGTGGCCGCTCGCTGCATGCACCGCGGCGTGATCAAACCCTCCGGTTGCATTGTGCTTTGGCAGCGCCACGTATCCAACATGGTGCAAAGGCGGCTTGGTCATTGGCTTTGGCTCTTCAACAATTCGTTGTGGATTGGGTGGAGGCTGGTCGACAAAGTCAGCGAAACTGGCCATCGGGCCGACCGCGCCGTACCATCTCCTGGCAGTATGCGTAGAGGGCGTCGTAGACGATCAATTCAGCGGTGAGCATTGCATGGTCATCTTTCAGCCCGAGATGCCGAAATCCCTCGGCGATCGCGTTAAGACCAGCTGACTCAGGCTGGTTCCAAAGCGTGTTGTCGGTATCCGCGCCATTGACGATCTTGGCCAACAGCACCAATGCTGGATCGCGATCGAGTTGATGCTTCTTTACGAGCGCGTCGAACGAGCACTCTTTGCCGTGGTGGCCGAATTCGACGCCAGGTACGTCGTAAGGCGTTGCGCCCTCGCTTTTGGCGACCTCCGACACCTTGTCCGCGGAGACAAACAAGAACTGAGCTTGCCGATCAATGAATTTGCGAATGAGCCAAGGACAAGCAACGCGATCGACCTTTACCTTCTCACGCGTGACCCACTTCATGGTTTCCTCCTATTGACGACCTATTGACGACATCGTCGCGATGGGTTGGCACATCGACAGGCACTGTCGCATCAGTGAGATTTGCCGTGCGGGTTCAAGCCGTGCGCTGGAAGCTCCGCCTCAATGCGCGCGAAGCCCCTCTCGGACTAATCCTCTCCTCCGCCCATGCCCTCGCTTTCGGCGCGCTCATCTGCTTCCCAAGCCTGCAGAATGGCAAGCTTCTCTCTTGCCGTGACGTCAACTGCTGCGATGACGTCCATCAGGTGCCTAGGGTCTGCCCTGAGGCCGGAACCTGCCCTCAGGATTGAGTATTGCCTTATGCATGCAACGCCCTATGGTCCATCGTTTCCTGCTGCTCTGTTCCCTAGCGCTCACGCGCCTCGTCGAGACCAAACGCTTTGCGCAGCGCCGCGTCATGAGGAATGCGGTTTGAGGTCAGACGGTGATACGCGCGATAGGCTGCGAAGTCTTCGTGCAGCGCGTCGCTGCATTTCCCAAGCAGCTCGCGCAGTGACGACGGTGATCCGTGACACGTCTGAAGCGTCGTCACCAGGGGCGGGCGTTGGCCAAATGTCGTCAGCACTGTGTCTCCCCTTCGATAAACGGGTCTATGCATCCCTGAAAGTGGCTGCATGTGAGTAGCCTCCTCTGCGACTTGCGCGCAAAGCATGGTTTCTCTACCCTGCCCCAGATTTTCTCATGAAGTGGGCCCATGCCACGCCGGCTGCCAGCATTGAACGCGCTGAAGGCTTTCGAGGCCGCCGCCCGCTACGAGAGCTTCACACGCGCCGCCGAGGAACTATGCGTGACGCAGGGTGCGGTCAGCCACCAGGTCAAGGCGCTAGAAGCAGAGCTCGGACTCAAACTGTTTAATCGCGAACGGCAGCGGCTCATCATTACAGAAGCGGGGCGCGCGTACTTGGCCGTTGTACGCGACGCCTTCGATCGGATTGCGAATGGGACCGAACGCTTACTGCAGCGTCAGAACGCTGGCGCACTAACGGTCAGCACCTCGCCGAATTTCGCGGCCAAGTGGCTCGTTCACCGCCTCAACCGCTTTGCGGAAGTTCACCCCGACATCGATCTGCGAATAAGTGCTTCGCTCCATCATGTCGATTTCGCGCGCGAGGATGTTGACCTAGCCGTCCGCCATGGTGATGGGCAATTCCCGGCTTTGCATGTTACGCGTCTCTGCCTGGAGGAGCTTTTTCCCGTTTGCAGTCCGCAGCTTCTTAAAAGGCACAAGCCGCTGCACAAACCCGCCGATCTGAACCGACACACACTTCTGCACGTCAACGATCGCCAGGACTGGGGCAAGTGGCTGGATGCTGTGGGGGCGAAAGGCGTCGACGTCTCGCACGGCCCCATTCTCAACCAGGCCAGCATGGCGATCGACGCGGCCGTTGACGGACAGGGCGTTGCGCTGGCGCGATCGGCGCTGGCGGCCTGGGATCTTATCGGCGGCCGGCTTGTGCGTCCCTTCTCGCGGGCGCTGCCGGCATCATTCTCCTATTGGATCGTCTGCCCGAAGGCGACCGCCAAACTGCCCAAGATCGCCGCCTTCACTGGGTGGCTCCTGACCGAGGCGGCTGAAGACGCTGCGCGCCTGAAAAAGCTCCAATCGAGATCAAAGCATGCCGGCCTTCGCCGTGCCACTTGACCTGATGCTCTTCCTCCTCGCAGCCTTCATCGGCGCGCTCGTCGCTGGTCTTGCCGGCTTTGCTAATAGCCAGTGGTGCTTCGCGGTCGGGGCTGCTGCACTACAAGAGTAGCTCCTGGCACCTCTTTCCCTTCGAACGACCTGAGACGGCAGAAGCACGCCGAAAGCCGACGCAGGGGGCAATGGCGAAATTGAACTCCGGTGTAGGTTGGTCGACATGCGCGTCCGTTTGCTGAGGTGCACTGTGTGCCGGAGTGGTTGTCGGCAGGCAAAAGCTTTGAGCCTTCCTGAATGTGCTGCGAGGGTGCGACGAGGCTCGCAATGATGAAAAAGCAGAGGTCTGGTCGACCTCCAGCTTAGGGCCGCGCCTCATTGCTTAACATCAACCTCGTGGGTGTGATCGTCATGAGCGTGTGGCTCGAGGCTTGGCATGGGCGCGCCCGTGAAATAGCCGACAGCGCCAGGATGCAGCGGGATGCGCGAGTCAGGCGGCTCGGAGGTCGAAGTCCTCGGCAGCAGCAATTCGGGAAGGACGTCGCGGTTCTTGTCGAAGGCTTCGGCAATTAACCACGCATGCCGTGCTGCAAAGTCGTCGCGGCAGGCCAACAAGAACTCGCCGATGCCAACAATGGTGAACAGCTTGACTGGTCCATGCCCGGCGAAGGGAGGCCGCCCTTGCCGAAGGGCCGCCGCATCGTCGCGCCGCATAAGCGCCACGTCCATCTGGTGCGAGCTGATGAGGCTGGCGATGCGCTCGTTGTTCGGCGCCCTGCTCACCTGAGCCTTGCTGCTGGGCAATCGATCCGCAAGGAACTCAGCAACACGCTTGCCGAGCTCGAACGAGGGAGGATCGGCGCGCGAGGTCAGGATGAGCAGGTAGCGCCGGCGGTAGACGCCCCACTGGCCATAGGGAGCGTGGCCACAAAGAAATATGGCTGCGGTGCCGGCCGCCGCCTTGCGGAGAAATTCTCGGCGGCACGGCCTGGCGGCTACCTCAGAGGCTTCGATCTTGTGCCACACGCTATTTCTTGCGGAATATGGTCGTCGGCAGGATGGCGGAGACTGCGTAGTTCGGCACGTCGACAACATTGCCGATGCGCAGGTCAGCGGCCACGCTCGCCACGACATATGCCTGCTCCGGTGTCAGGCCCTTCTCGCCGACCATCCAGTCGATCAGCTCGATCAGCGCGTTGCGTGCCGCCAGCATCAGATCCTCCGAAAGGTTCTCGAGCGGGCCGATTTTCTGGCTATCGAGGTAGGTATGGTAAGGCGGGATTTCGCCCTTGGCTTTCAGCGGGAAGCCGGTGGTGGCGTAGAACTCGGTCGGCGCCAACCGGACGAGCTGATCGCCGCCCTCGAAGTGCGGGACTTTGACCTTCGCGGCTTGCCCCTTGCGGATCTCGGTGACCAGTGTGACCGTCGCCCCCATCTCAATCGCCGTGCCGGAGACCTCGCCATCGCCTTGGGCGAAATGGACGTCGCCGACGAACAATCCACACCCGTCCACGAAGCAGGGCAGCAGCAGCGTCGTACCCACCACCATTTGCTTGATGTCCATGTTGCCACCGTTCTCTCGCGGCGGAATGGTGCGCAGGCACTCATTTTTGCTGCTTCCGTTCTGACCGCACACATCACTGGGCAGCGCACCGAGTGGCTGCGGAGTGAGCGCGACGCCGCCGGCGCTTTGCAGCGCCGCCTCGCGAGCGAGGATTTTGCCCACCTCGGGCTGGCCGGGCAGCACCCCGACCGTGCCCATAAATCCGTTGAAGGGGATGACGACGCCCGGGATTTGGTCGGAGACCGCCTCCTTGCGGTTGAGTTTCCAATTGGCGATGAAGGGCTTGGTGAAGCGATCGCGCAGGAAGCCGAAGCCCGGGACAATCACGGTGTAACCGTAGTCGTCCGGCTGTACGTCGAGGAGTGTCACTGCCAGCACGTCGCCGCGCTGGGCACCCTCGATGAAGACCGGGCCGGTCAGCGGATGGACGAGATTGAGATCGGCCGCCGACACATCCTCCGGCTTGGAGCTGAGGTTGAAGTCGGAGTCGAAGGCGTCGCGGGTTTCAAAGACGATATGCTGGCCGGGGTTGGCGCGGCTCACTGGCTTGATGGCCGGGTGCATGCGGTTCATGCAGTTCTTGTCGTCGACGCAGTGCGCGCCGGTCTTCGCGACGCGCACCACCTGCCACGCCTTGACGGACGTCGTATCCGCGCGTGCTGCGGTTGCGCTGATGAGCAATGTCGCGGCCGCAGTGATGATCCAGAATTGCCCGGATTGCATCTTTCGCTCCTCCCTCAGCAGAATCGTGACGCCATTTTGGTCGGGACGACGATCGGCAACGCCTTTGGCGCCCCGCCGCACGATAAGGAGATCAAGATCTCGTCCTGACGACCGTCCAGCGAAGCTACTCCCTTTGGGGGTAAGTGCCAACCACCATGGCTCGCAAGGGCGGAAAAACAACGACCTCTTCACCGCAAAGGCGTTCTTGTCGGTCCAGCATATGCTTCCCATTGCCTTCGTGCATGTGCACGTCGATTGCTGCGTCGTGTTTCAGGGATAAGGCCGCTTGACGCCCGCCGCAATCGTGCAGGTCGCCGACAAGGCTGAAATTGCCTTGCGGCGAGACGGTGAAGGACGACCCATCGACCCGAGACGGCAGAAAGCACTCCGACAGCCGACGAAGGGGGCAATGGCGAAATTGACCAACTCAGACATCGGGGTGAGGTAGTATTGAGCGTGTGGAGGCGGTTGATTGGGCGCTATGATCGCAATGGTGCTATAAGGCAGTCTAATCAATGGCCCATACGAACTTCAATGACCTCGCCACCTTCGTCATGGTGGCGAAGGAGCGCAGCTTCACCAAGGCCGGAGCCAAGCTGGGCGTCTCGCAATCCGCTTTGAGCCAGACCATCAAGGGCCTGGAGGAACGGCTGAAGCTGCGGCTGCTCACGCGCACCACGCGCAGCGTCGCGCCGACGGAGGCCGGCATCAGGCTGCTGGAAACGATTGCGTCGCGATTTGAAGAGATCGAAGCGGAACTAGCGGCGCTGGGAGAGCTGCGGGGCAAGCCGGCAGGCACGATCCGCATCACGGCCGGTGAGCATCCGGCAATCACGGTCCTGCAGCCGGCGCTACGGAGATTCCTTCCGGACCATCCCGACATCAAGGTCGAGATCATCGTCGATCATGGTCTGACTGACATCGTCGCGGCCGGTTATGACGCGGGCGTTCGCCTTGGCGAACAGGTCGCCAAGGACATGATCGCTGTCAGGATCGGCCCTCAAATGCGCATGGCCGTGGTCGGGTCGCCGTCCTATTTCGAACGATATGGCGGAGTTCCTGTTTCCCCGCAGGATCTGACCGCGCACAACTGCATCGTGATCCGGCTGCCCACCTATGGCGGGCTTTTCCCTTGGGGTCTCGAGAAGGATGGTCGTCAGCTGAAAGTGCGTGGCGAGGGCCAGCTCGTATGCAACACCCTCGCCATGCGGCTGCAGTCCGCGCTCGATGGCCTTGGCCTCGCATATCTGCCCGAAGACCAGGTGCTGCCCCACGTTCGCGAGGGGAGGCTCGTGCGGGTGCTCGAGGACTGGTGCCCGCCATTTCCCGGCTATCACTTGTACTATCCTAGCCGGCGGCACTTGTCGCCGGCGCTGTCCGTTTTGGTCGACGTTTTACGCTATCGCGATTGATGGCGTCTCCAGAAGCGGATCGCCTCTTCGATCCAGCCTTCGGCGCTCGTGCCGACGCCGAGTCCGAAGCCGTGACCGACGTGCTCATACTGGCGATACACGACCTCCGTTCCCGTTCGCCGTAGTGCTCTGACGCGCCGCTCCATGGCGAACGGCGGAGAAATGCCGTCCTGATCGCCGACCACGACGAAGGTGGGCGGCTCGCCGCTCGAGATATCGGCATAGGCTGTATAGGCCATCACGACGGCTGAGGGTTTGGGGAGATCAGCGCCACCGAAGCGAGCCACGCCATAGCTGCCGATCGATGCCGCCAGCCGGGCGCCAGCGGAGCTGCCCCAGAGCGAGTAGCCGCGCGTGGTCACGCCGAGCGCGTCCGCCTGCCGGAAGATAAACGCAATCGCGGCGGCGAGATCCTGCGTTGCGACGATGCCACCCTGTCCGACCCTGTATTTCAGCACGAAGGCGTTGAAGCCTGCCTTGCTGATCTCGGCGGCGTACGGCAAGCCTTCATGCAAGGTAGCAACGTAGGCAAACCCTCCGCCCGGTGCGATGATGGCGAACGGTGCGCCCGCACGCCCCCTGTAGAAGAATAGCCCCGTGTTCGCCTTCACGGGCAGCTCGCGCTTCTCGGCCTCGGTATAAAAGTCAAAGTAGACTGGCCAGCCCTGACCGGAGTCGTCGATCAGGCGGTTCAGAGCACTGACCGTCGACGCCGAGTCGACGTGCGCATGATAGGGCAGCAGGTTGCCGATCGCGCTCAGCTTCATCTCTTCATCGTAAGCGCGGTCATCCCACGGCAAGAGCCGGCGCGCGAAGCTGGCGAAGGCTGGATGACGCAGGAAATCGCCGATCGTGTCTTCGGCGCGCAGAGACCGGACGCCGCCGTCGTCGCGCCAGGCTTCCTGAGCATTGGCGATCTCGGAGCTGGCCATGAAAAACGCTACCATTGGAATTGCGAGTCGCCGGCGCAGCGACGGGCGCGATCGTCCGCAGGTCCGGCTAACGCCGGTATTGCTCGTCCGAGACATGCTCCATCCACTCCACGGTCTTGCCATCAAGCGCTTCGGAGATCGCAATATGTGTCATACCCGTAGTCGCCGCCGCGCCGTGCCAGTGCTTTACACCCGGCGGGATCCAGACGACGTCCCCGACACCGATCTCCTGGATGGCGCCACCCCAGTGCTGTACTCGTCCGACGCCGGCCGTGACGATTAGCGTCTGGCCAAGCGGATGTGTGTGCCAAGCGGTGCGTGCGCCCGGCGCAAAGGTCACCGTTCCGCCGCTGACGCGCGCCGGCGCGCTACCCTGAAAGCGGCCTTCGATGCGTACCGCGCCCGTGAAGTTCTGGGCAGCACCGATGCTGGGGGCCTCAGAGCCGGCGCGCTGGACGACAATGTCCTGGCTGCTCTGGGCCAAAGCCGATGCGGTCGAGAGCAATAGGGCGAACAGTCCCAAAGCCGGGATGAACATGGCACTGCCTCCGTCTGGCAAACGGCGCCGCCGATGCGGCCTGTTGTCGGCGCGAGCGCCGCCATCACTTCTGCTTGAAGACCTCGCGGGCCACCGCGACCGCCGAGACGGCGTTCGGCCAGCCGGAATAGAAGGCGAGGTGCGTGATCGCCTCGATGAGCTCGACCTCGGTTACGCCGTTCTGCCGCGCCAGTGCGAGATGGGAGCGAAGCTGGTCGGGACGGTTCATCGCGATCAGGGCGCTGACGGTGACGAGGCTGCGGTCGCGCTTTGAGAGACCCGGCCGCTCCCAGATGTCGCCGAACAGCACGTTGTCCGTGAGTTCCGCCATCTTAGGCGCGATGTCGCCCATCAGCTGCTGGGCCCGTGACGGTTGGTCCGGCTGAGCCGGGCGCTGCGTCTGCGCGCGCGACATTGTCGTGACGCCTGCGGTGAGCAGGCATGCGGCGGCAAATAAGGCGCCGGCGAAATGGCTCATGGTCTGTCTCCCATACTCGCGTGAGATCGTGGAGCCGCTCAGGTCCCGGCCCGACCGGAGTGAGCGGACGGATCAGTCAAGGCCCTTCTCCGCCAAGAATTTCGAGACCTCGTCTGCGATCTCGACGTTGTTCAGGTCCGAGAACGGGAAGTGCGTGTTGCCGCGTATGCCGATCTCCGGGAGGTGGACGAGAGTCACTTGGCCACCATGCTTGTTGACGGTGTCCCGCCAGAGCCGCGCCATCTCCAGCCGCGCCCGCCAGCTATCCTGCGCCGGCAGCGGCATCGGCTGTGCCGGGATGTTATCGCCATAGACGATCAGGATCGGGATCTTGGTCAGCGCCATGAACTGCGAGATGGGCACGGCTGCGCCCTGGACCGTGTCGAATGCACTCGGCTTCGGTGGCGGCACCTCGCCCTCAGGGAAGATGAAGCTGCTGCCCGGCTCGAAGGAAACGATCGCCTGGACGTTCTGGTTCTTGATCGCCGTCAGCCAACCGGGACCGCCGCCCTGCGAATGCGTGAACAGGATGCCGGGGCCGATCCTGTCGAACAACGCCGACACGCCAGCCGACAGGACACTCATGTCGAACGGCCCGGTGTTCGGCGTCATCGCGCGAAGATACTGGTTCAACGTCTCCGGCCTACGGTCGAACTGGACGCCGTCAAAGTAGTTGGGCCAGATTCCGACGCGGAACTGGTTGAACCAGAGTTGCTCGTCGGGTGTCGGCTTGATGGTCGCTTCGATCGTGCTGCGCCCTGCATTGCCGCGGCGCGGCTGGTCGATCAGATAGGTCGCGAAGCGGCGGCGCAGGAAAATGTTCTGGAAGCCTTCCCGCGCGTCCGGCGTGGTCTCCCACGTCTTCGCAGACTGGCCCGCACCGTGCCACATGACGATCGGGTATTTCCGCGGGTTCACCGGCAGCTGGTAGAACGCGTAGACATGGTCGCCCCGAAAGGTCTGGCCGGCCGGCTCAAGCGGCTTCAGCGGATCGAACGTGCCTGGGGCCGCAAGGACCGTTCCGCCCGCCATAAAGCTACCCTGCTCCTGAATGACCAGCGGCTCGGGCGTCGACGCGGACCGGGCAACGGACGAAGCTGAGGCCAGCAGGCTGGCGGCAAGAAAAGCGGAAAGTAGCACATCTCTACACTCGGTCAGACGCATCGGTCTCTCGTGGCTCGATCGAGTGAGGAACCTAGTCTCCCTAACAATCGGCGATTAGACACCCTGATCCACTAAGACCGATTAGTGATTCTAATGAGTGACGGGGGTAACTGAGCCACCGCTCGATGTCCTCAAATGGCGGCATTCCATTCCCGCCAACTTCGGTTTTGGCACAAAATGCCCCTCGGTGCTGCACGGCACGACAGGAGTGTCGAAAGCCGACATTTCGAGGTAAACCCGCAACGACCGCGCGCTTTGGGGCGTTTCACGTCGCCTCGTCCCACGACTTTGACCGGTATCACGCCGCACCGCGGAGCAGGTCCCTCTTCTCGCAACCGTGCAGCACGATGCGCTTCCGATCAGAGGGATAGTCGCGGGCAAGGGCAAAGGCCTCGGGTGGCCCTTATGCTCTGCAAGGATTCTTCGCCACGGAGCAGCTACTTCCCCTCCAGCAGATGTCGCTGCACATAACCCTTGAGGTCAGCCATGGCCTTTGTCTTGGCCGCGGCGTTGGGCCCGCCGCTAACGCCCAGCGTTCGGCAGGCTGACAGGGCCTGTTTCAAGCCTGCATCGTTGCGCTGGCCCTTGGCATCCATGGTCGTGGCGCCGCTGATGCGCTCCTTCCACGTACCATCCGGCTGCTCGGCGAAGACGCACTTGCTGTAGTTCTCGCCCTTGGCGATTCTTGTAGGCACTGCCGGTGTCGAAGCCGTGCGCTGCGCCGGGATAGACGGTCACCTCCACGCGCGCTCCCTCGGCCTTGAGAACCGCTGCATACTCCTGGCACGGTGCAACGCCCACGTAAGTATCGGCGCCGCCAAGCAGCAGATAGATCGGCGCGCCCGTCGACTTCGGTTTGTAATGCTGCGTGCTGCAGCTTGGGTAGAAGGGTACGTGCAGCGCGAAGCGCAGCTCCGCCGGCAGGGCTCGGGCGCGCCGGTCATGAGCAGCGAGCAGCGCAACGGTGCCGCCCTTGGAAAAGCCGACGATGCCAACGCGCTTGCCGTCGATGCGAGGGTGGTTCGCCAGCGCCTTCAGCGCCGCAAAGGCGTCATCCAGCATTTCGTTGTTGGTCACTGCCGACTGGTCCTGCACGGTATCGGCCACGCCGCGACCCTTGAAGGAGTCGAGCACCAAGGCCGCGACGCCGAGCTTTGCGATCTCGCCTGCATAGGTTCTCTCGCGCTCGGCAACGCCGCCGCTACCGTGATGTACAACCATGGCCGGCACCTTTGCCGTGCCCTGCGGCAGGTAAAGGTCGCCAGAGATGGTCACCTGTTTGCCTCGGTGCTCTCGGGGCAAGGAAATCTTGTCGGGCCCTCCCTGCGCCAGAGCCGGCAAAGGCGCCAGTGCCAGCAGCAGCGAAATGAGGACGTGAGCGCGTATCACCGGTGCCATTCGCTTTCCTCCCACTTCGTAAGCCCTACCTCTACAAGCGATGCCCTCGGCTCGTCACGAGCTCCATACCTGCCGCCCGAGCAGCCTCGCGGGGGCGTGGCTCTAATGGGGCCGGCATCGTCGAGGCATTACCGGGCGGATGTCCATTGCCTCTCTAGCATGCGGAAAGTCGCTCGCGGAGGGCGGACCGCGTCATGCTGCCGGCAACGAAGTGTCATTGGTCGTCTATCACATCAGCCCAATATCGCGCGATGGTTTGGGATGGCCGTGTCTGTACTCCGCCTGACCTAGCCTCGCTGCTGATGCCGCGTAGACCACATACCGGCTCCAGGGCCCCCACCGGGGTCCGCCTTCTCTCACCCTTCGAAGGAAGCGGAGCTCCGCAACAAATCCTCAAATTGCGGGTATATATCGACAACAAGAGCTTCGCGAGGCGTTGCGCTCAGGGACGCTTCCAAATTAGCTATTGCGCTGCCAACGGTCTCCCGCCCAAAGGGATCAGCGAGGAACGGCACAAGCGGCTCTTGGCCGAAGACGTAATCGACGACATTCATGCACTGCAGATGGAATGCCGTGCACTGCTGCGATGCAGGGCGGTACCGCTTGATGTTTTTCTTCTGCGATTCGATGCAAAATGTTGTGAGAGTTCGACGCCGATAACCTTCGCAAACGAAAAACTCCGACGCCACAAGCAACGCTCGCTCGCCCTTTAGCCGATCCCACCCATTCTGATGTCCCTCAGGGTTCGCGCCGCAGGAGCTCGAGGTCCTCTGGTTCAGCTTGTGAGCCCAATTTCGCCGATGAAGTCGCGTCGCCCTTGCGATCAGTTGCGCCTTTTTGGCGAAGGAGGTGGGGCAAGAAAGCGCCGGCCTTCACCTTCTCGCGCAGCCACTGGAACACAACGTAGAGCACCGGGATCAGGAAGATTCCCACCAGCGCGGCCGCCAGCATCCCGCCGAATACGGCGGTGCCGACACCGCGCCGGCTCAGCATTCCGGCACCGGTGGCTATGACCAAAGGCGCGAGACCGGCGATGAAGGCGAAGCTCGTCATCATCACCGCACGAAACCGCTCTTTCGAGCCCTCCACCGCCGCGTCGACAATGGACTGACCCTGCTCGCGCCGAGCCTTGGCGAACTCCACGATCAGAATACCGTTCTTGGCGGCGAGCGCGATCAGCACAACGAGGCCGATCTGGGCATAGAGGTTGTTGTCGAGCCCAGACGCCAGCAGAGCCAGCATGGCTCCGGCGGCGGCGACCGAGACCGACAGCAACACGGGAATAGGTATGGTCCAGCTCTCGTAGAGACCAACGAGAAAAAGGTACGCAAACAGCACGGCCAGACCCAGGACGATGCCGGTCTTGCCGGCCGCTTCCTTCTCCTGCAGGGCCGTGCCGGTCCACTCGAAGCTGAAGCCACGCGGCAGCGAGGCCGCCGAGATCCTCTCCATGGCGGCAAGCGCTTCGCCCGAGCTATGGCCCGGCGCGGGACCACCGTTGATGGTCACGCTGCGCAGGTTGTTGAAGCGAATGACCGACTGCGGCCCGAGCACGATGCGCGCAGCGGCGAAGGCGCGCAGCGGTACCATGTCTCCGCGGGCGTTGCGCACGTTGATGCGGAAGACATCATCGATACGGCTGCGATCGACCGCTTCGCCCTGCACGTTGACCTGCCAGGTGCGGCCGAACAGGTTGAAATCGTTGACGTAGGCGCTGCCGAGCACCGATTGCAGCGCATTGAAGACGGCGGAAACGTCGACGCCGAGCGTCTGTAGCTTCTCCCGGTCGATATCGAGATAGAGCTGCGGCGTATTCGCCGCGTAAGTGGTGAACACGGCGCTGAGAGCCGGGTCCTGGTTGGCGGCGAAGACGAGACCCCGTGCGACGGCAGCGATGTCAGCGGCACTGGCACCGCTCAGGCTCTGCAATTGGTATTCGAAGCCGCTGCCTGTGCCCAAGCCGATGATCGGAGGCAGGTTGTAGGCGATGACATTGGCTTCGCGGATCGCCCCGAATTCCCTCTTGAGCTCGGCGATCAGGCCGTTGGCCGACAGGGCGGGGTCCTTGCGCTCGTCGAATGGTTTGAGCGTCATAACGAGGAGGGCACTGTTCGACTTCACTTGGCCGTCGAGCATGCTGTAGCCAACGACCGTGGTGACGCCGGCAATTCCGTCGGTCTTGCGGATCATCTCCTCGACCCGCCTGGCGACCGCGTCGGTGCGGTTGACGGAAGCACCTTCCGGCAGTTGGACCTCCCCAAAGATGGCACCTTGGTCTTCGGAGGGCAGAAATCCCGTCGGCGTGATCCGGAACAACCAACCCGTGCCCGCCATGATGGCGGCCAGTGCGATCAGGCCGAACGCCGCCACGCGCACGAGGCGTTTGACGATTGCCGCATAACCGTCACGGGCCCAGTCAATGCCGGAAAGCACATAGCCGATGGGGCCGCGCTTCGGCCCGTGGGCAGCTCGCAGCAATACACCACACAGGGCGGGCGACAGCGTCAGGGCATTGATCGCCGAGATCACCATGGACACCGAGACCGCCACGGCGAACTGCCGGAATAATTCGCCCGAAATGCCGGGGATGAAGGCGACCGGCACGAACACCGACAACAGGACGAGCGTGATGGCAATGATCGGCGCGGTGATGTGGCCCATGGCGCGGCGCGTCGCTTCGGCCGGCGCCAGCTGCGGGTCCTTCTCCAGCTCGTGCTCGACGGCCTCGACCACCACGATCGCGTCGTCGACGACGATGCCGATGGCGAGCACCAGGGCAAGCAGCGACACCGTGTTGGCCGAATAGCCGAGCGCCAGCATCACGGCAAAGGTGCCGATCAGCGATACCGGCACGGCGATCAACGGAATGAGCGTCGCCCGCACGTTGCCGAGAAACAGGTAGACAACGATGACGACGAGTACGAACGCCTCGAACAGCGTGTGCACCACCCCCTTGATGCTTTCCTTGACGAAAATCGTGGTGTCATACGTCGTCTTGTAATCGACACCTTCGGGAAACGAGGCCTTGAGACGCTCCAGGGTGGTGCGGATCGCGTCGGCGCTGGCGATCGCGTTTCCGCCAGGCGACTGGTAGACGCCGATCACCGCCGCCGGCCCACCGTCCTGGCGTCCGATCTGTTCGGAGGAACGCGCCCCGAGCTCGGCGCGCGCCACGTCCTTGACGCGCACGAACGAGCCGTCCGGATTGGCGCGCACGACGACGTTCTGGAACTCATCGACGGTGGAGAGCCGTCCCTTGGTCTGGATGCTGAGCTGGAATTGCTGGTCCGGCAGCGCTGGCTGCGCGCCGATGCGGCCGACCGCCGCCTGGACATTCTGCGCCTTCACTGCGTTGACGATGTCGTTAGGCGTGAGGCCGTAGCTCGTCATGCGGTCGCTGTTGAGCCAAAGGCGCATGCTGTAGTCAGTGGGAGTGAGCAGGGACACGTCGCCGACGCCGCGGACACGTTTCAAAGCGTCGATGACATTGATGGTGGCGTAGTTGCTAAGGAAAAGCTGGTCGCGGGTCCCGTCCGGCGAAACCATTGTGATGATCTGCAGGATCGCCGATGATTGCTTCTTGATGCTGATGCCCTGGGTGCGCACTTCGGCAGGAAGCTGCGGCTCCGCCAGGCTGACGCGGTTTTGCACCAGCACCGTGTTGATGTCGGGATCCGAGCCGACCGCAAAGGTGACGGTCAGCGTGTAGCTGCCGTCGTTGCCGCTGGTCGACTTCATGTAGATCATCTTGTCGGCGCCGACGACGCGCGATTCGATCGGCTGCGCTACGACGGCTTCGACCACCTCGGCACCGGCACCCGGATAGCTAGCCGAGACTTGCACCTGTGGCGGAACGATGTCGGGAAATTGCGCGACCGGAATCGCGGCAAGCGCAAGCAGGCCGGCCAACGTGATGACGACGGAGATGACGACCGCCAGTCGTGGCCGGTCGATGAATACGCCCGAAAGCATGGCTCAAGCGCCCGGCTTGACTTCGGTCGCCTGCACGATCTGACCAGGCCGGACTTTCTGGACACCCTCGGTAATGACTTTCTCACCTGCCGAGAGTCCCTTCGCCACTGCCAGGCGCGTGCCGAGAAGAGGACCTGTCTCGACGCGGCGCACCTCCACTTTGCTCGCACTGTCAACGATAAGAACGAAGGGGCCGCCCTGATCGATCTGGACCGCCTGCTGCGGGATCTGGAGGGCGGACTCGGCCTTTCCGGATTCCGCAATGACGCTGACGAGCTGACCATCGACCAGGAGGCGGTCCGGATTGGGGAATGTAGCCCGCACCTGAACGGTGTCGGTGCCTTGGCTTACCGTCACATCCACGAAGTTGAGCGTTCCCCGCTGTGAATACCGGCTACCATCGGCCAACTGGATATAGATGACGTCCTCGCTGGCATCGCCGGCTTCGCGCCTTGCTTTGCGGATGGAGAGCACCTCCCGTTGCGTAACGGGAAAGGTCACATCGATCGGATCCTGACTAACGATGGTCGCCAGCGTTCCGCTTGCGGGTCCCACGAAATTGCCGACCGAGAACTGCGAGCGCCCGATACGTCCCGCCAGCGGGGCGCGGATGTCGGTGTAGCTGAGATCCAGCTCAGCCTTCTCCAAGGCGGCTTTCTGTCGTGCGAGCTCGCCACGCGCGTTGCCCTGCTGCGCGGTGGTCTCGTCGAGCCGCTTTTGCGTGCCCACCTCTCTGGCGACAAGCTGAGACGCCCTGGCAACTTCGAGGTCGGCCAGCGTCAATACGGCCTGCGCCTTCTGGATTGTAGCCTTGATCTCGGCGATCGACGCCTTGTAGGGAGCCTGCTCGATGACGAATAGCAGATCGCCCTTCTTGACGTCTTGTCCTTCGTTGAACAGGCGTTTCTCGAGGAAGCCCTCGACGCGTGCGCGCAAATCGACCTTGTCGCGGGCTTGCACACGGCCGCTGAAGGTCAAGGACGGCTTGATGTCATGCTCCACGACCGCGACCACCGTAACTGCCGGCGGTGGTGAGGCAGCCTTGGCTTTCTGGTCGCCATCGCCGCAGCCGGACAGCAAAAGCACTGGCAACACCCCCGCCGTGAGTTGCCATTGCTGCCGCATCTGTATTCTCCGCCGTCCGGCTCCCGAGCCAGCCAGCAAACAGAAACCTGAGATTTCGGCCGAACCGCACGAAAGTCGAGGGCGTCCGGTTGGCGCGGACGGTCATTTTCGCGGCGGGATTGCCCTAGCGATATGAGGTGGAACCCCGACGATGAACTGGAAACATCCCTGAGATGGTCTCGCTGAAAGGACTGCTAGGCACACGCCGGGCATCTTCGGCGCTGCAGCGAGTGAGTGAGTTGATGGAGGTCTTCGAGACGCGCTAGCGCCTCGATCGCAATGCCATTCTTGACCCGCCAACCCGTCAAAACAACGGCATCCATCTGGCATTCGGACGATGCAAGGATTGGCGCAGTTGCTGCTTTATAGGCGCGTGCCGCGCATGGTCGCGATAGCATCTACCACTTGGCGTTCAATTGCATCGTTCCAGCCGCACCCCGCGTAGCGACCGCGTTCGTTATCGGGCATTTTCCGCGCGGCCGCTATGAGGAGGCGGCAAAGGCCGGGCGTCGCGCTCTACAGTGCAATCCAGGTTTTGGCGTTACGCACAGCCTTCTGGCAGCACCGCTCGCCAAGCTGGGGCGGAGGCAGGAAGCCAAGGTCGTGGCGAAGCAAGTGCTGGCGCTGCAACCATCCTTCAGCGCAAGCCGGTTCTGCACTGCCCTCGCGCTTCCGGCCGACCTCGCCGAGGCGTTGACTGAAGCCTGGTGCGGCGCCGGACTGCCTGCATAAGAGCATCGAAGTCGCTTGTTGACGTCCCTTGCTGTGGCTGCTCACGGCAGCAAGTGGCACTTGCCGGACCCCAGGTCGTTGCCGATCACCTTGCCCGCCTACTGGGGTAAGGCCGACATCGGGTGCCTCGTGCAATCGGTGGAGGGCGACGAGGGATGGACGTTGGCGTTCGCCCACGCGCGCGCCACGCGGAATAATCGGCGCCTAGCTCGGTAAACCAAAGATTAACTCGCCCCCGTCAAACTACGAAGGGCGGGGTCCATCATGGGATGGCTTCGATGTCGATCTGCAAAAAATCATTGGCGATTGCTGCCTTGATAGCTTTGCTCGCGCTGAGCCTGCTTCGGGACTCAACTGAAGCTGAGTACACGCCATCGAGAGCTGAACAACAGGGAGCGGAGCTCGCGCGCATTTGTCCGAACGGCGCCCGCATCTACGTCTACCGAAATCCTCTTGATCAATTGCAGCTTGTGACCGACGACTTCGCCGCTTTCAATGAGGATGTCGCTATCGATGATGCCTGCTAGGCTTTTAATGATCCGCTAGACCGCGCTTCCATCTCGTCCGATCTTGCCGATTTTGAGCCGAGGAGATCGAGCGCTGTCCCCGCGGATCTCGGTCCGCACCGGCGGCGACAGCCCGGCGTCTTCATCGCCGACCAGCCGGACGTCGCGCTGCGGGCGATAGTTGGGGCCGAGCCACTTGAGATCGCCCGAACAGATGGAAGACCACCATCAGCAGTTGGCGGATGTCGGCGTCCTCCACAGCAGCACCGGGTCGAGCTCGGAAAGAGCCCGATCAGCGCAGGAGGGCGCCGCACGGCGCGGCAGAGCTTTCGGGCGACCGGCCGGGCTTTCTGCGGACATCCTCACGCCTTCTACTCGCGCTTTGCCCAGATCCGCGAACTGCGACCGGGCTGCCGCGGCGAGCGGACGGTCGCATATCTGCCTCCCAGTCTGCCAGCATCGATCAATGTCGGACCCGGCAGTTGGGGGTGAGACGACCTGCCTCGGCTCCCGCGTTTGGGAGCCCTTCCATCAGGCCGCAAGCTCCAGGATCTCACGCACGTCTGTGGGCCCCTTGATGGGACGCGGATTGCGCGGCACCCAGGGCGTCGCCATGGCCTGCTCGGCAATGCGCGGGAAGTGCTCGCGGCCAATGTTCACGGCGGCAAGGCTCCTCGGCATGCCGAGGTCGCCGATGAAGGCATCTAGCACGGCGGCGGCGGCGTCGCCCGGCCGCCCCATGGCGATGGAGATGAGGGCCTGGCGGTCAGCGTTAACGGGCTCGTTCCAGCGCATGACGGCCGGCAGCATGATGCACGACGTGTGCCCGTGCGGCACGTCGAAGACGGCGCCGAGCACGTAGCCGATGCCGTGGCTTGCGCCCATCGGCACGCCCGATGAGAGCGGGCCCATGGACAGCCAGGTGCCGAGCTGGCAGTCGAGGCGGGCGTCGAGGTCGGCCGGATTGTTCTTGACGCGCGGCAGCCCGCTTGCGAGCAGGGACAGGCCTTTGAGCGCCTGCGCATCGCCATAGGCATGCGCCTCGCCCGAGCAAATGCCCTCGACGCAATGGTCGACGGCGCGCACACCGGTCGAGAGCCAGAGCCATTCGGGCGTGTGGCGGGTGACGGCCGGGTCGAGGATCACGGTCGCCGGCATGATGCGCGGATGTCGCAGGAGCTCCTTCACTTTCGTGCGTTCGTCGGTGACGCCCGAGATGGCGCTGAACTCGCCGCCGGAGATGGTCGTCGGCACGCTGATCTGACGCACAGTCGGCGCCTTCATGGTGGCGGGCGGGCTGACGGTGCCGTCAGCGCCCTTGACCGGGCGTAGCGCGTCCATTGCATCGGCGGTGCGGATGTCGTTGGCAAGGCACATCTGCACGGCCTTGGCGCCGTCCGTGATCGAACCGCCACCGATAGTGACGATGAGATCGGCCTCGACGGCCCGCGCCTGTTCCGTCGCCTTCAGCACCGCCGAGCGGGGCGTGTGCGGTGGCATGCCGTCCCAGACGGCGGCGCAGCGGTTGCCGAGGGCCGCCTTCACGTTGGCAATCTCTTCGGTGTTGCGATTGAGAGAGCTCGACACCATCAGGAACACGCGCGTGGCGCTGAGCCGTCGCGCCTCCTCTGCGACGGCCTCAGCGGCGGGCTTGCCGAAGACCACGGCGTCCATGGTTCCGAAATTGATGCGTCCAGATGCTGCCATGTGACTTTACCCTCCATGTTGCGGTCCATGACAAGTCACCTTCAATCATTCGTCGGTTGATTGCGGATGGCAAGGGTGGCCCCGCTCATTCGTAAGGGGCCGCTGGTCAAAATTCCTCGGTGAAACAAGGGGCGGCTGGTGGCGGCTCGGGCCAGTCGGCGGCTCAAACAGTGAGATTTTGGGAGATTTCGGTGCGGCCAGTCAGTGGCAGTCAGCTCGGGCCAGTTTCCAGAATATCTCGAGACCACGACAGACTGGCGCGTTGAAATACATGGGGGACCTGGCTGCTGACGGCAGCCTCCCGCCTGGATTTGCCGACCAGGCCGAGACGACCATGAACAACGTCGAGGCGCTCCTCGCGTCGGCCGGGACGACGAAGGCGCACCTCGGTAGCGGTTCCCGAAAGGTGGCTACCAGCGCTGCACTGTTGTTTGCCGGCCAAACTCTGCCGTGAATTGCCTTCAAGATCAGCGCTCAGTCATTCGGGAACCGCTCCCGCCATGCCTTGCGTGTGAGACGATGCACGAGGCAATCATCGTCGCCGAACAGGCGCCGACCTTCAGGGACAAAGCCGAGACGCCTGTAGAACTTGTGGGCGCGGGTATTGCTCGCCAAAGGATCGATCACGATGGCGGTCACTGCGGGCTCGGCGAAGCATACCTGAAACGCCCGGCGCATCATCATCTCACCGTAACCCCTGCCGAGGTCCTCAGCCGCCCCGATCCAGATGTCGATTGCTCGCAGGTTCGACTCGATCTCGCCCCAGTAGTGCGTCTGCTCGGTGCAGGGATCAATGATTTGCATGGCTCCGATCGGCCGCCCGTCGAACTCGGCAATAACGTATCGGTTGTCGGGGGCCGTCAATGCCAGCTCATCCGGCCAGTAGGTGTCGCCGAAGGCTTTGGGTTGATTGTGATCATCGCTGGTGGCAGCGATCACGTGCGGCTGCCTGTCCCAAACATCAAGCAGCGGCACGTCCGCCAGCGCCATCGGGCGCAAAGTCATCCTCGGGTCGAGCGCCATATTCGGGTTCAATCCTTTTCCGGCGGCCGCGGCCGCGAGCAACAATGTACCCGCCTGGTGGGTCCTGAATGATGTCCCCCGGGACGGCGTGAAGAAGCTGCCTCCGGCTCTTCTCGTGGTCGTCTGCCACGGCGCAGCACGGCGTCAAGGCACCCTTCGGGGCCCTCACTCGGGCTGCGATCTGGTTGGCTCCCCCGCCTATGACCCCGTGCTTTGCGCCGCGACGACCGAAACATAGAACCGGACGGCAGCAACCGGCTGGTCGAGCTTACCAGGTGGGTGATCCGGCGGTGCTCACAATATTACCTTGTGAGCAGATTGGCTGATCGGAGAAAGCGGCGGATTCGGCCGGCTTAACGCCCATTAACCGCTTGGTCTGCGCTCATGCGCTACATGCGGGCGAGCTGCTCAATGAGGGCCTTGTTGAAGGTCGGCGGGTCCTGGACCTGTGGCGAGTGGCCGAGATCTGGAAAGGGCACAAGCACCGATCCCTTGATGCGCTCGTGTGCCGTGCGCCCGAGAGCGGGGTAGTTCCCGAGCGCCTTGGCAAGTTCGGGCGGCGCGCGGTCCTTGCCGATAGCGGTCGTATCCTTCTGGCCGATAATCAGCACCGTCGGCACCGTAATCTGGTCAATTTCGTGAATGACGGGCTGGCTCAAGACCATGTCGGAGGTGAGCGCCTGGTTCCATGCGACCAGCTTGCCTCCCTCGCCCGCGTACATGCCCGCAAGCATATTCACCCAGCGATCGTACTCGGGCTTCCATTCCCCCGCATAATAGGTGGAGAGCTGGTACTTCTTGATGCTGTCAAACGAGGTTTTCAGTTCGCGCTCAAAGAGCTGGTCGACCGTCGCGAACGGCACGCCCTTGGCTTTCCAGTCTTCGAGCCCAATCGGATTGACCAGGACCAGACCTGCGATCTCGCGCGGATACATGAGGGCGTAGCGCATGGCGAGCATACCACCCATAGAATGGCCCATCACGATCGGCCGCTCGGCGCTGATGCTGGCGAGCAGCGCATGGGTATTGGCCGCAAGCTGGTGCAGGCCGAATTGATAGGCCTGGGGCTTGCTTGATTTGCAGAAGCCGATCTGATCGGGAACCACCACGCGGTAGCCTGCATCGCGCAACGGGCCGATGGTCACCTCCCAAGTTGCTCCGCAAAAGTTCTTGCCGTGCAAGAGGACCACGGTCTTGCCGTTGGGTTGCGCCGGACGGACGTCCATGTAGGCCATTGACAAGGACTGGCCCTGGGATTGGAACTCGTAACGCTGAACCGGATGCGGATAGTCAAAGTGGGCGAGAAGGGGATCGGCCCGCGCCGGGCTTGGGCAGGCCAGGGCGAGCGTCGAGCAGATTAGGACCCGGGTTATCGACACAGTCCGTCTTTCACAAACTGTTTGAATCTGGGCAACGCCCTGGCCCGGTGGCGGTTCCTTCAATCATCGCGCCTGCGCCGGCAGCTCCGTTTCGTCGCGATAGGCGCAGGCGGCACGTACACACTCAGTGACGGAAGCACTCACTAGCAACCACCAAGCGCACGACCGCCCGCAAAACCTTCTCGCGTCGGGTCAGAACAAGCAAGAGACGAGAAACGGAGACGAACCGAACCGCCGTCGTAGTCTCCGTGCCCCTTTTCTCTTTGGCCTTGCCATCTCGGTACTCTCGGCGTGACATATCGCGGTTCCTCCTCAGTTCGAAACTATTGGTGAACCGATGACCGAAGCCTCAACGCAGGTCCGGTGCATCGAAGCATAACAGGGCGCGCTTGGCCGCCGAATCACTCCCGCCAGATCAACTTCGAGGATGAGCTCATATACTTAAATCCACCCGAGCGTGAACAGGTGGCGGAAAAATATCGTCCGGTGTGAGGCTGCCAGACGCGCTGTGGGAGACCATCGTAGCGGTCAAAGATTTTGTAGCCGGTTTTGCGTGAAATGCCGAACTCCAGGCAGAGCTCGGTCATGGCCTCGCCGTCGAGCAGCCGGGCAACGAAACGCAAGCGTTCTTCCACGACCGAACGCCTAACAGACTGAAGGATCGGGCGAGGGAGGGTTGCCGTGTTCATAAGAGGGCAACGTGAGGGGGCTCAGTGAATTCCGGCGCCGCGCCACCAATGACGGCAGAGCGAGGTTGGGACGTAAGCAGTGATTTGTCCTTCGCCGAGAAGGGCGAAAACAAGGGAGGCCGCGGAATGCGGGGTTGAAAATTCTGAAGCTGGAGCGGGGCTCCTCGCTACGCAAACCAGAACGCAATACGAAACGCATTACTCTGCGAAGAGCCCCTGTCCGAGCGCTTACAGGCGCGTGGGCTTACACCAACAACCCGGCATCCCTTGCAAGGTTGCGAGCCGGCCCCTCTGTATCTGTGGATAGTCGTGCAAGTCGCTCGCAAGATTGAATAATCAAAGTCATCTCCTCAGCGGAGAGAACAGGTCGGGGAGCGGTGGAGGCCGGCCGCGACCGGACTGTCGCGTCAACGCTGTGCGCGGCGAAAGCGTTTGTGAGCGCACGCCAAACTCACCGCGTCCGAGGCCACTTGGGCCGATCTATTGGAGCGCTGAACTCATCATTAAAGTCAGTGCAAAAGCTATCCGCATTTTCGCGGTCGGCGTCTCCGGTGACGGTTCTACTTGGGACCAGGGAGGATTGACTTTGAGCCTTCGGCTGGGCGTTTTTCGAACCCGACCGTGACCTCACGGCGTTCGCCTTTCGCATTCACAATTCGCAATACGATTTTGTCATTCCCCGCTGCGGTTGCCGCCGCGATCTGGCTCGCAACGTCCTTCGCAGCAGCCACCGGCTTAGCCCCGGCTTCGACAATAACGTCGCCAACCGATATTCCCTTTTCTTTAGCCGGACTGCCGGGAGTTACGGCGGTCACGAGGGCTCCTTTCACATCACCTGCGACCTTGTGCTGCTTGCGCAATTCAGGCGTCAACGTGCGAATTTTTGCGCCAATGTGGGGGGAGTCTTGGGCTCGTGCGGAGCCGTAGGCGAGCACGGCAATGAGAGCTAGGAGGGCAATGATTGGTCGCGCGCAAGGCATTGGCTTTCTCCATATTAGATTTTGATCGAGTGGCAAACGGGAAGCAGACACTATCTGCGCCAGTCTAGCTCATCGTGCTTGGGTGCCAACACCGCGCTCGCGGCCGGCGCCCGTGGCGGCATGAATGTGCAAGCTCCTGGTGTCGATACGTACTTCATGCTGCAACCGCCTCTATCCAGCTAATGCCCTCAAGCAATTCGAATTGTGGATCACCAATAGCGGTCGATTTAAAGTAGGCTCGCGCCCCGCGACACCCCTGGTGTCGACGATGAGCGCACGATCGAGAAACACATTGCGCATCTCGCAGCTAGTTTCTCCGATCAGCAGGCAGCCGTGGCAGGCGGCGCCGTGCAAGGCCCGATCATCGGTACGGCTTGCCGTATGGTGGTCGGCGCACGCGACAACATAGCGCTTTGCTCTTATTCTCGCGGCGGCGCTGCGGCGGCTGCAGATCTGCTCCAACGACCCCGTGCCCTCGCCGAACTGCTCGATCGCGGGCAGCCAATCGGTGTTCAGCCCAATGGGGCGCCATCGATCGCGAGGCGCAGGTCCTAAAGGTCGCCGTCAGCAGACGTCGGCGCGGCTTCGAAGCGCGTAAAGCCATAGAGGCACATGACCTCGCGAAGGCGGTGCGCAGCGACAAGATTCTTAATGAAGCTAAGGTCGGTATCCGTGCCTGACACCCACTCGCCGCGTGGCAGGGTCTCGGCAAATAGGCAAGCGAGTCTGCGAACTCCTTCGCATGCAGGAACGCGCGCGCTTCTTCCATATCACGGCTGTTGAAGATCGGATGCCGATCGAGGAGCGGCGCAAGGAACGCCACGCATGCTTTGCCGCCTGCTCGATAAGCCTATTTGGTCAACTGTGACGTCACGGAGCGCAGCCTCGATTGCCCCGTAAATTTCGGCGCGAATTGGATAGTGCGCTCGCCTTCTACGATGCCTGATGCTGTCCTGCGCCCAGCGGATAGCGGGGGCGGCAATTGGATTTCGGCCGGCACACGCACCAATTACCAAAATCAGACGGGAGGACGACGCGTTGTCGAAGCAGCCAACACCTCCGCAAACATCCGAGGGTCAAACTCGTCGGGCGGGCTCGCTCAATAGCGGACCTAACGTGGCTCGCGGGAGAACGCCGACTTGCGCGTCCACGCCGGCCTCCACTTCCGCTCCGCCTGTCGGGATGGGACCAAATTAGGCGAGCAAAACGCCCGGCGCGCCTTCGCCCGTTACCTGCAGCTCTATCGGAAGTGACTGGCGTATTTCGCGCCGTACTTCGGACCTGGGATAAAGAGGAACCCATGCCTCCGGCCGTCGATCCTTTCCGCATTACGAACAAACTGGAGTCGAGCACACTTGACGTTATCGTCGCTCGGCTCGAGTCGCGTGGTCATCACCCGCGCTTCGCCAAACCGCTATCCGATTATCTCGACCGCATGCAAATCGACAGCAAAGTAAATGTCCTGGATCTCGGCTGCGGCACGGGGATCGCGGCGCGAGCCATCGCGCAACGTCCAGGTTTCAAAGGATCCATCTTAGGGATCGATCTAAGCGATCACCTCATTCAGGCGGCGCGCCGTTTCGCCGCTGAAGAGAGGCTCAGTGACCGCGTGCGCTTTGAGACCGGGGATTCGCACACGCTCGGGCTTGGTCCCGGCTCGTTTGACGCCGTCGTGGCTCATACGCTTTTCAGCCACCTCGACGACCCCGCTCAGGTGCTCACCGAAATGCGTCGTGTGCTTCGGTCGGAGGGAACCGTCGGCATCTTCGACGGTGACTACGCGTCATTGACCTTCGAACTTGCGGATGAGGTGCGGTCGCGCCGTATGGACGATGCGATCATCGGCTCTCTCATAACCAACCCGCGCATCCTCCGGCGGTTACCTCGATTGCTGAAAATGGCAGGCTTCACCGTGGAGGTCGTAATGCCGAGCATAATCACTGAGGTCGGCAACGCCGACTTTTGGAGAAGCAGTGTCGAAGCCTATGCAAAACTTGCGCCCGTCGCGGGTATACTCAACGCGGCAGAGGCGACGGCATGGCGCGAGGAACTCCTGGATGCCAGCACGCGCGGCGAGTTCTTCGGGTCGTGCGTCTACTATGCATACATCGCAGGCGCCACTTGACCAAGACTAGCGGTGCTCCGCGCGATCCGAGACGGCTTCCTCATCATGGCACGAGCGGGCCCGGGCCAGCAGCTCTATGCAGAGCTCAGCCGCAAGTGCGACAGGGACCTGGTCGCGCCAGGGGTACAAGCGCGCCGACGTGCTACGCTGCCTATGCTGCGTTGACCAAAGGGTGCTGATCTTTCATGACGAGATTGGCGGCACCGCTGCGACTGAACGGTCCGTCCTTGATGGCGAGTTTGGCTCGCCGCCGTCTCTGGGCGCGGCGCTCCATCCTCTGTCATCGTGCAATCGCATCAAACATCTTTTCGGCACGAACTCTCGCTTGCGCGGGTTTTGCACTCTTTGGCGATGACCGCTGGGGCGGGCCGTGGCCCCGCGCCGGACGATCTGGAGGGCCTCAATCGGCAGGTCGTCGAGCTGTACCGGGCCGGGAAGTACGCAGCAGCGACGCCAATGGCCGAGCGCGTGTCGGCGCCCGCCGAAGGTCGCTTTGGATCCGACCATCCTCAAGTAGGCACCAGGCTCAACGACCTCGCGCTGCTCTATCCTGCCCAAGGTCATTGAGCCGAACGTCGAGCCGCTCTACAAGCATGATCTAGGCATTGTCCATACGCGCACACGCAACTACGAGCAAGCTCGGAGCCTGGGCGTTTTTCCATGTCACCAAGGTGACTCTGGCAGCACGGCGAATTCGTGAAATTCTCTGTCAGCGCGCAGAGTTATCTGTCGCGGCAGTCAGCCCCCCAATGCAGGTCTGTGTTTCCCCGGCAACAGACGTTTGGCGTCACAGCTTGAGCGCGCATGAAGTGGATGCTCTGCAGGCGTACGTTTGCTAAATGTGGGACAGCAGTCGGTGCAGGGGTGGTGCGTTCATGTTGCGTTGTCTGCGTAGCCTACTCGTCGCGGGCTTTCATCAAACCGTTGTTCTACTGTTAGCTTCGACCCTCCTATCGGTGACTTTTGCGCCGCGGGCCAGCGCGCAGGAAGGGCGCTCACTTCTCATCACAAATGGTGAAATCATTAGCTGCGAGGGAAACCAGCAGTGCGCCGTCGCTGAGAACATCGCCACCATACCCAAGATCTTCGCACAAACCTGCAAGACAACCGGCGGCACATTGATCGGCAACGACTGCCTCTTTGCAGTATTGCCCAATCCCGAATTCGGGCGCTTCAGCTTTATCACCATAGCTGAAGCCATATTCGAAGCTCACCTTTTGGAACAAGCGAAAGCGGCTGCCGCATCCGCCTCGCAAGTATCCATGGGCGCCGTGCAGACGGTGATCAGAGATATCCGGGATAAAATTCAAGACAAGATGTCTGCCGCGACCAAGGAACCCCCGCAAGGCCTGGGTGCACGCTATTCTCAGGCGCAGGATGCTCCAATGATGGGCCTAACGCGGTCGGCAACAACACTGCCGAGTTCAATCGCCACCTGGGTTCAAGGCTACATCGACCGTGAGTGGCGCGATAGCAATCTTGGCTTTCTCGATGGCCGCACGGCGACCACCGCCGGAGGCATCGGCGGTATCGACCATACGTCTTACCGACTATTCTCGCCCAACGATGCGTTTGTCGTGGGCCTTCTTGCCGGCGTTACCGAGATGCGCACGACCAGTGTGGTGGGAGTAAAGACCAAGATCGACGGCCCTTCAGCCGGCATTTATAGCGTCTACGTCAATGGAGGCTTCTCGGTCGATTTCAATTCCAAGGTGGATTTTCTCGCACTCGATCAATCCTCCGCGCTTCCACTCTCTTCTGATCTCACAACCTATACGACGGCAGCAAACATCAATTACAAATTCGATGTTGGTGGCGGGTGGGTAGAACCGACTGCCGGTGCCATCTACACGGCGACCCGCTGGGATAGCGCCATGAGTGCGCTCGACGGCCACACGCTGCGCGTGCAAGGTGGCGTGCGGTTCGGTCAAACCTTCAGCTATGGCAACGTGACGATCGAACCGACGCTGCTCGCCATGCTGTATAGCGATGTCGTGATCGAGGGCGGGAACATCAGCAATCTCGGCGTCCCGTTAGCTCCATCGGATGAAGGAAAGCTGTTCGAGCAGGCCGCATTAAAGCTCGACTTTAATTTTGGGAATGGTCTTTCAACGTCGCTCGAAGGGGAAGTTCGGCACGGCAACCTAGATCACGGCGCTGATGTTGTCGGGGCGGCTGGCCGGGTGAGCCTTCGCTACAAGTGGTGATCTCTCCGGCTCCCTGCGGGCTTGCCTGCCGTTGCGATGACATCGACCCCGGCGGGGGGTGGGCAGAACGCCGGACCTCACCATCAAGGGACGTCGCCAGCGATCTGCAATTGGGCCACCCCATCTCTGCCGACGGGAGCGGTGGTTCGTCCGCAAGCTTGCAGATTTTCGGCATGAAGGGACAAAGATATTCAACGCCTAGACCTGGCGGCGCGATGCCGACCTCTGCTTTGCGGCTGCAAGGGATCGCCCTATCCACCCAGTATTCAGCTTGACAAGACGGCCATGCTCGCGACAGCCTTCGCAGCGAGATAGAGGGCCACCAAAAACGCATGCTGAGTTGTCCAAGAATTGGCACGCTGTGCTTGGCGCTTGTGTCATTGGCCGTGCCAGTCAACGCGGCCGATCGGGTGCTGCCGAGCCCGCCGAGAATCACCATAACGCCGCCGCCTTCCGCGTTGTCGGTGAACCGACCGAACGCACCTCCGAGGGTGCCAACGCCTAGAGTCCCAACCAGGCCCAGCGCAGACCCGAAAATAGGAGGGGGCGTGCCGTCCGTGAGAGTTCCGCAAAGGCCTCGTGAGGGGGTCTTCTCCGGCACGCCCGTGCGCGCTTCCCCGAAATCTGCTGCTCCGGCGCCGGCGAAAGCCCGCCCCAGCAAGGCCCTGACCGTATCCGGCGGTGGCGGACTTGAAGGCGCCGCCATCACCGGCGGCGGCGGGTTGGCGAGCATCCCTGCTGCCGGCGGCGGCGGGCTTGATACCCAAGCGCAAATCCTAACGGGGCGGTAGTCGCGCCCAACGCATAAATGCGCACCGGCGATCACAACTCGGATGCACCTCCTCGAGACTCTTTATTCTTTCTCAGTTGCGGGCGGCGCCGGTGTGTCACCCGGCTCATGCCTTGGTAGCGGACGATAGGCCCAGAGGGATGAGGCAGACCATGTGGCAGAGGTCGAACACCCCGTTGCTCCTCGCAGCTTGTCTCATGCTGGTCTCGAGCCAGGCAAGCTACGCCGAGAAACGAGCGTTCGTGGCCGGTGTAAATAGCTATGCGGCACTGCCGCCTCTCAAAACCGCGATCAGAGATGCCACGGCCATCGCGAAGACCTTGAGCGCCTTAAATTTTGTCGTCACTACGGTTCACGACCCAAATCAAGCCGAGTTTGAGCGCAATTGGCGCGAGTTCCTCAACTCCCTTAAGGTCGGGGATGCCGTCGTCTTTTATTTTGCCGGGCATGGCATGCAGATCGATGGCGCCAACTACCTACTGCTCAAGGACAGTCCAGGACCGGACGGAGGAGAAAAGGCCGTGCTGGATACGGCTGCTGACTTTCATGAATTGATGCAGCGCATGGAACTGCGTGGCCTCACGGCGTCGCTCTACATCTTGGATGCCTGCCGCAACAACCCGATCTCGGAGAGCCGCGCGAAGGCGGATCGTGGGCAAGCCCGTGGGCTCGGCCGCATCGAAAGCGTCTACGGGGCGTTCGTGATGTATTCTGCGGGGCCGGACGAGGAAGCCATCGACTATCTTCGCGACGAACGCAGCGAGGCAAATTCAGTCTATGTCACACGCCTGTTGCCCCTTCTGAACACTGCTGATTTGAGCCTCGTCGACATTGCCAAGCGCGTCCAAATTCAGGTCGAGCAGGATGCGCAATCGATCTCCCGCACCCAGCGGCCTGCCTACTTTGATGGCATTGTTGGCCATTTCTTTCTGAATGAGTTGGAGCGCGGAGGCAAAGCGCTCGCTCCTACCGACCGCATCGTTGGCGATAACGTCATACGCCTCGCTGCATTCGCCACGTGGGATAGCAACTGTCAGAGCCGACCGCCTCCGCGCATCAGTGTCACTGAGCTTCCGAAGTACGGGCGCATTGTTACACGTACCGAAAAGGTAACCGTAGACGCAATGCACTTCGGCAATGTTTGCAATAAATCGACGCAAATGGCCGTCGGCGTGTACTACGTTATAGATGAGTCCAATAAGAACAGCACGGCGGCAGAAAGTGTGAAAATGGCGGTCAAGCACTGGTCGGTGAGCCCCGCCGCCACGGTCAATGAGACGTTCGAAGTCGACCTGGCGAGCAAATTCAGCAAACGCACAACCAGACCCCAGTAAGGTCGTCGCAGCGTGGAAATTTGAGCCCGGCGCCGCACTCAACCGCCAAGTGCCTATCCTCGGCCAGCGCGGGTTCGACATCCGCCAGATTAGCTATTACTGAGCATGTTTGCCGTTGGCGCAGTCACAGGCGTATCCAATCGTATATGATTCTTCAGGTTATGGCTAAATGCCTGTCTACTCGCTCACCCGCACGATGCGGAGTTTCAACCTGCCGAGACAGACGCGCTAGTCATCGCTCAACGCCGCCTGATCAGGTACTACGTCGTGCGCCGGGTTGGCTCCTGCCAAGGTTTACGCTTCCCGGATCGCACGGGCGCAGGGCTTGCCCCTAAACAGTGAGCCCTAACCGAATACCGCGCCAACTGGTTATCCGCCTTAGGCGCGGTTAGGGCGGCCGTCTCGCACCATCGGGATGGCTCGCCCGCTAGCCTTTGGCGTGTGCGCCATTATCGCCAACATCACGGCATCTGGTGCTTCGCGCGGGTTTTGCGCGATCGCACCAGCCACAGGGTCTTCACGCCTCCCATCGTCAGGACCGCCGTAACGGCGCCAAAAACGAACCCGCTCGGCGAGAAGATGGCAACAAATATGATCGGCAGCCCCACTGCCAGCAGTTGGTAGATTGACAGCGATATGACGAAGTTGTGGGAAAGGCGTACCTCACCCACGACTTCCTCAGGGCAGCGAGTGAGATGAGCAAACGTCAGTATGTTGGACAGGTGGCGCCCCAGCAGCACGCCGTAAGACGTGAGAACGAAGCCGAGCAAGGGGTTCAAGAACTCGCTCTCCAGTTCCAAGACCTCCGCCAGCAACACAAGTATGCCGCCCATCAGCACCACGAGGGCAAGATGCCGCAGATTGATCCAATGACGCCGGGCTACGGCACTCTGCCAAATGGGATTGAGCTCATAGTGCTCGGTCTTGAAATGTCGCCGATAGGATTGCTCGGCCAAATGGGCGCCGTACAGCGTCAGATAGTAGTCCAAGACCATCAGAACTGGGACGAACAGCACCTCGGGGTGTCGCATCGTGACCCTCGTATGGGAGTGCAGCCTTGCGGCGGAAAGCTCGCGGCCTCCGCCCGACAGCGGCCCACTCATGTCGAAGCGCTGCAACTATGTGCGCGCCAATCTTGGCCTGCTGAAGTCCTGACATGTACTGGCTGCCGGCGCTGACGGGCATCGTTACCGGCAGCTTGCGTTCTCATGCTTGCGCGGCAATGGCAAGCTCCCGTTGCTGCGTGCCGCAATCCCCTCCACGTCGTGCTTATCGTCAACGTAGAGACCGCGCCCAGCCTGCGTGCCGACCCACCAAACCCGCGATGGCAGGCTAAATGATTTTTTGCACAGACTCGTGATTGCGGCTTTCGGCCAATCACTAGTAGTCTGTGATGAACTAGGGCCTAGGGGTCTCAGGGCTTTTCCTTGGCGTCCCACAAATGATTGAGTTTCTTTACATCTTTGTTGCTATCGGCAAGAGCCTAGCTGTTTGGGTCGTGCCTTTTGCCGTTGTGGCTTACGTTGTGACCTATTTCGTTATGACCCTCATTTTTTTGACCTTTTGGAAGCAAGAGCGAGGCCCGTGGATACGTCCATTTTTGGAGAAGATAGGAAAAAGGGACAACCCCGAGAACTAGGTTGACCCCTGGGGCTCGACAGCGCATCGCAGCGCCGTTAGAGCAGCCGATCGCGTCACTCTGCAGAAAAGACTCGGCCATGGCGCAAATGTTGGGATGTCCTCACACGAGCTGCTGGATCAGCGGCAGTGGACGCGATCAACTCCGTGGCATCTTCGAAAAGGCGGCTCGCCGGCCGCGTAAGCGCGCTGATGGAGAACCCCTGAGATCTTGCGGCGTAGGTTCAAGAGCAAGCCTTCTGGCCTTTTTTCGCAACACTGGATCGGGGCCAGCAACGAGCACGGGCCAGGAGCTTAACTCGGTCAGGATGACGCCAATCGCAGCATCGTTGAGATCGTTGCGGTAAGCCTGCGCCCGCATCAACTTGCCTTCCTCCATCACTGTAGCTGTAGAAGGCATGCCTTCTGCTTATGGTGCTCGAAGTACTGGGCAGAAAGGTGCGCTGTGCTTCGTCGTGCCGATTCAAGACACCGAGCGGCAAACGCTACGGCGATGCCCGGTTCTCGACCGTGGCAAGACGCAGATGCTCATCTCGTGGTCTTGTTATCGTTAAGTCCCCAATCGTACGTGTGATCTCTGATCGATGATATCCCTGCCAGCTTGCGGGCGAGGGCCGGCGCCGCGTACCGGCGCAAGTGATCTAGGACGCCCTGATCGCCACCCCCAAAGTCTGCCTTGTACCAGACGTAAATCGACGACATGACGATGCGCTCGCCGTCGACAGCTACCCCACGTTTGCTGTTGACGTAGGCTCTCGCCGCCGCTTCCAGCTGCTCGTTTAGTTTTGCGCCAGTGAAGGCGTCGGTGCCCAGATTTGGGCACCCCACAGATGCACAGTTGAGGGCATAGTGCACACGGGCGTCTTTGAAGGTTGGCCGTAGGATGGCGTGCTCGATATCGTCCAGACTTAGTTCAACACCCCCGATCTTGAGCACCTTGGCTTTCCACGGTCCCGCGGTGATCCAGGCAAAACCATCGCCGCCTAGTGCAATGTCTTTGATCGACCTAACCGGGTACTTGTCAGCAACGATCTCCAAAGTCTTGGCATTATAGAGGTTAGCCAGAAGCGCGAACTGTTCCGCCCTGTCGAGACGGCGATGGTCGATCTGTTCGAGCCCGCGAATGTAAGCTTTGAGCGTTTCGCGCCCCCCGCTTTTAAGGGCTGCATAGTCGACGCGGTTCAGCCCATCGAGGCCCGGCCTCACATACTCCTTGAGCAAGCGGTCCCAGGCACCGTGAGCGACGGTTTGCGTCGACCCGACCGCAGCAAAACGGAACAAGTCCTCAATGACCGGAGTGCCGGCCGAAATATGTGGGCCGCCGCTTGAAAGCGAGAGCATGAGGGCAAGGCTGGAAACCACTAAACGCAATCTGGCGTCACTCTTGCGGGTGATACGCCACGCGTGCATCAGCATGACCTTCCAGGGGGCGTCGTCGTTGCGAGCTCCACTTGTCGATCCGGTGGACTGCACGAGATCGTTGCTAGGTGGTGCGGACGCACAGGGTCAAGTCACTATGATGTGACCTCTTCGCAGGTCATGATCGTGGATTGCAAGCTCTAACGGATGCGAGGCCGGCTATCGGCCTATTCATTGGGGACGTGCGTCAGCCGTCGAGAGTTTTTGCGATTGGTGCAATGTGTAGCTCGTGACCATCAGTTTGCCCACCAGCAGCGTTGATCGATTGTCGGGCATATTTTTGTCACTTCGCATCCGCACGATGATCGACGACGTGCAGTCGGCTCTTTCGCGGGTAGAGGGACGAGTCGTGGGAGCCTCGCTGAAGGTCAATCTAGTACTTTTGGCGGTGGCCGCGATCGTGGTCGAGCTGTTCACGGTTGTGTCGACCCCATTCTTGGAAAACGTCGCACGTGCGGAAGTCTTGCAAAAGGCGCGGATCATGATGGAGGCCGCTGCGGGCATTCGCACGTACACTTCCAATGAGATCGCACCGTTGCTGAATGCCAGAACCGACGGCGAGGAATTTTATGCACAGACTATTCCTGCCTACGCAGCCACCAAGAATTTTGCGCTGTTGGCAAGCAAATTTCGCGACTATGCGTATCGCGAAGCGGCACTCAACCCGATGAATCTGGCAAATCGCGCCGTAGATTGGGAGACTGACATAATCAACAACTTCCGCGGAAATCCCAAAAACCGAGAATTGGTCACTGAGCGCGAAACGGATGGCGGCCGCCTGCTCCACCTGTCACAGCCAATCATCAGTGGCGGCCCTTGCCTCACCTGTCACGGCAGCGTTGGCAATGCGCCGCGCGCAATACTTTCTGCCTACGGTACGGAGAATGGTTTCGGCTGGAAGCTCGATGAGATTGTTGGCGCTCAAATTGTCTCAGTCCCTATGGCGGTGGCGTTCGCAGATGCGGCGAAGGTCAAAAACTTATTTGTGGGGGTGTTGGCTGGCGTCTTTGTGCTCATGATCGGGCTTTTCAATCTGCTGCCCATTCTGATGAAAACTGTTTCTCAGGCTGGTGGACGAACAACACAAGTAACCAGCGCCAACTTGACAATGGCCGAGTCGCTCAATGCGTTCGGCTATGGACTGCTTGCCGCGGGGATCGCGGTCATCATGGTCGGTTACGTGATTGTCTATGTTCGGGCAGGCATAGGGGCGCTTGGAGAAGCACTCAATCCGTTCGTGCTTGTGAACTATGCGAGCCTTGCGGCGGTCGCCCCGGGTGCTTTCACCATCTTGCTGGCCGGATATCTGCGCAACCGTCCGCAATCCAGACTTCACCCGCATGTTGACGTAGCCCGCGTTCGGGGTGAGGGGCACGACCGTTAGGAGTGCACATGCCGCCGTCTATGCAGGTTGAACTCACTTGCATAGTTGCGGGCGTACTGATCGCCGTCTTCAACCCGTTGGGGCGCGTCCCTGCTGCTGGCAGAGGCAGCAGTTTCAAAGGGGCTCAGCAGGATGGCCGGCTCGGCACGAGGCAGGCGTTGTTTACGATGTGGGGTACGGTATCGATCCGGCATACTGGAGGGCTACCTTGAGAACCTTGCTGTTAATTCGCTAATGAACCGCTCTCACCAGAGATCGCTTGGAGAGCTGTACACCGGCAATATGCTCGGATACCGCGATGAGGTCGAAGGGCATCCAACCCATCGCGAATGGGCTAGGTCCAGCGCTTAGATGACTACATTGGCATCAACGCGATCCGTTCGGGTCGTCGTGTGAAGTCACCATCCCTGATTTCGCCACTGGGCTTCGGGCGAGCAGTTCGCTAAACTAATCTGCAATGGGCCACCTCGCTCAGTCAAAAAAGACCGCGTGGAATGCCGCCCCGGCGCCGATCCGCCAGAAGGGCAAAAAGCTAGGCATTTCCGCGTAGCGGTCGAAGGGAGACGCCATGAGGCTGCCAAAACCGGCTCATGCCGGTATTTGCGCATCGTCTGCACCTCCAGTGACCAGCCCGCAGCAGGCTCGGACCCCACCGGGCGCGCCCTGGTTTGGCATTTCAGACGGCCAACCGAGAAATCTGCAAACGAGCGCGAACACAAGAACAGCCGATGCGCGGCATCTCACACGAGGAGGAGACAATGACTTGCGAGGACGTTAGGGCGCACAAGAACCGGGAGTTCGGGCTCGCCGCGGTCGTTCGGCGTTCGGTGCCAATGGGTAGCCGCCGTCTGGGCTTCAAGTCGGTGCTGGCTGCCGTCGTTGCTTTTGGAGCTACCGCCGCGTCGGCGGAGACGCCCAAGCGCGGCGGCATTCTCACCTTCATGATCCCGGCCGATGCAGGCCCGAGCCATGACGGCCACCGCGAGACCACCTTCGCCGTGGTGCACGCAACAGCGCCCTTCTACAGCGTACTGATCCGCGTCAATCCGGACAACCCATCCTCGACGAGCGATTTTCGGTGCGACCTGTGTACCGAGATGCCAGAGCCCACCGACAACGGTCTCACCTACACGTTCAAGATCCGCAAGGGCGTGAAGTTTCACGACGGTACGCCGCTGACGGCGCAAGACGTGGCGGCAAGCTGGAACAAGATCGTCCACCCACCCAAGGGTGTCGCCAGCGCGCGCCAGAACAACTTCGTGATGGTGGATACCATCACAGCTTCAGACGACGAGACGGTGGTGTTCAAGCTCAAGTTTGCCACGCTGACGTTCCTGCCGGCGCTGGCCGACCCCTATACCTACATCTACTCGAAGAAGAAGCTCGACCAGGACATGCACTGGTACGAGAAGAATATCATGGGGTCAGGCCCCTTCAGGCTGACCGACTATCAGGTCGGCCAGTCGATCAAGGGCGAGCGCAACCCGGACTATTATCATCCCGGACAGCCCTACCTCGACGGCTTCGTGGGGATCTTCGCGCCGAAGCAGACGGTGCGCACCGACGCCATCCGGGCCGACCGCGCGGCGCTTGAGTTCCGCTCGCTGCCGCCGTCCGCGCGCGACCAGCTCGTCAAGGAGCTCAGCGACAAGATCGTCGTGCAGGAGAGCGACTGGAACTGCGGCAACGTGGTGACGCCGAACCACAAGCGCAAGCCGTTCGACGACGTGCGCGTGCGCAAGGCCTTGTTCCTCGCCATCGACCAGTGGAAGGGCGCGGCTGCGCTGTCGAAGATCGCCATCATCAAGACCGTGGGCGGCATCGTCTTCCCCGGCTCGCCTCTGGCCGCCACGAAGGAGGAGCTGCAACAGCTGATCGGCTACGGGCCCGACATCGAGAAGTCGCGCGCGGAGGCCAAACGCCTCCTGAAGGAGGCGGGCCAGGAGAATCTGGCCTTCGAGCTCCTCAACCGCAACGTCGACCAGCCCTACAAGATCGTCGGCACCTGGCTGGTCGATGAATGGAGCAAGGTCGGCATCAATGCCACCCAGAAGGTGGTTCCGACCGGCCCGTGGTTCGACGGCATGCGCAGCGGCGACTTCGACGTGGCGCTGGAGGCCAACTGTCAGAACGTCGTCAACCCGATCGCCGACGTTGGCCGCTGGCTGCCCACCGAGGTCTACCGCGAGAACTACGGCTACTTCTCCGATCCGCAGATGGTCGACATCTACAACCGCATGCTGCGGGAGACCGACCAGGCCAAGGCGCGCGTGCTGATGCGCCAGTTCGAGAAGCGCATCAACGACGAGGCGCACCAGCTGATGGTCACCTTCTGGTTCCGCACGGTTCCCATGCGGTCCTACGTGAAGGGCTGGAAGATCTCGCCCAGCCACTATCTGAACCAGGACTTGGCCAACGTTTGGCTCGACAAGTAGATGTTGCGCTACGTGATCAAGCGCGTGCTGCTCGTGATCCCCACCTTGCTGGGTGCGGCCGCGCTGGTGTTCGTGCTGATGCGGCTGATCCCAGGCGATGTCTGCGTCATGCGCCTGGGATCGAGCGGCGGCACGTTCGACCCCAAGGCCATCGCGCTCTGCCACGCCGAGCTTGGCATGGAACGGCCCTTGCTGATCCAGTTCATCGATTTCGTCTGGGGATGCATGCGGCTGGACTTCGGCACGTCGATGTGGTCGGGCCAGCCCGTCACGACCGAGATCATGGCAAGGCTGCCGATCTCCGTTGAAATCGCCATCCTCGCCACCGTCGTCGCCATCGCCATCGCCATCCCGCTCGGCACGATCTCCGCGGTCAAGCAGAACACCTGGATCGACTATGCGGTGCGCGTCTTCGCCATCGCCGGCATCGCCACGCCGTCGTTCTGGCTGGGGATCATGTCGGTGCTGGTGGTGCTCAACTTCACCAGCGCCGTGTTCGGCAAGCCCTGGATGCCGCCGATCGAGTACGTGCCGATCTGGGTGGACCCAATCCGCAACCTGAGCATGGCGTTCCTGCCGGCGGTGACAGTCGGGTACCGCTACGCTGCGGTCAGCATGCGCATGACGCGCTCGGCGATGTTGGAGGTGATGCAGGAGGACTACATCCGCACCGCCCGCGCCAAGGGCCTGATCAAAAAGCTGATCGTCAACCGGCATGCACTGAAGAACGCCATGCTGCCGGTGGTGACCCTGATCGGCATCGAGTTCGCGTTCCTGATCGGCGGGCTGGTGGTGACCGAGCAGGTGTTCAACCTGAACGGTGTCGGTCGACTGTTCGTGCAGGCTGTGCAGAACCAGGACTACACGCTGACCCAAGCACTGGTGATGCTCACCGTGATGGTGTTCGTCATCTGCAACCTGATCGTCGACCTGTTCTACGCGTGGCTCGATCCGCGCATCCGTTACAGCTGAGGCAATGGCACGTCATGGTGACCAACGTCAGCCCGATAGGCTTTTCTGCGGTCGACGCGGACAATGTGGTGACAGCGCGCGCAAGCCGGTTCCGGCGCGCGCTCAAGTTCTGCCGCCATGAGGTGCTGGGTACGCTCGGCCTGGTGCTGGTGGTAGTGATGGCACTCACGGGACTGCTGGCGGAGCTGATCGCGCCCTATAGCCCCACGGCGAACGACTTCGGGGCGATGATGGAGGCACCGAGCGCCACCCACCTTCTCGGTACCGACCAGTTCGGGCGCGATCTGCTCTCTCGCATCATCTTCGGTGCGCGGACCGCCATGATCGTCGGGCTGACGTCGGCTCTGGTGGGCGGCGTCGCCGGGCTGATCCTGGGCGTCGGCAGCGCCTATTTCGGCGGCACGATCGATCTCATCATGCAGCGCGTGTTCGACGTGCTGATGGCATTCCCGCTAATCATCATGGCGCTGGCGGTGGTTGCTATCTTCGGTACCGGCGTGCAGAATGTGATCATTGCCATCACTATCCCGCTGATTCCGCGTTGCGCCCGCGTCGTCCGTGCCTCGGCGCTGTCGATCCGCGAGATCCCCTACGTCGATGCCGCGCGCGCGCTGGGCTACAGCCACCTTCGCATCATCCTGTTCCACATGGTGCCGAACGTGATGGCTCCGTTCCTGATCATGGTGACGGCGTTCGTCGGCCAGGCGGTGCTGGCGGAGGCGTCGCTGTCGTATCTGGGTCTGGGGGTGCAGGAGCCGGTGGCGGCGTGGGGTCTGATGCTACAGGGAGGCACCGAGGAGTATGCGACGACGGCGCCCTGGATCGCCATTTTTCCGGGCGTGGCGATCGTGCTTGCCGTCCTGGGGATCAACCTGTTCGGGGATGCATTGCGGGATACGTTGGATCCCAAGTTGCGCAAGAGGTAGTGGCTTTGCCACCTGACAGGGGTGGAACTCGAAATGACGGCAAGCGGCGGCTCACTGTTTGTGGGATAGAGACGCTAGCCTTGTAGCTTGCTGCTGCATCCGCTCACGACCGCTCCTGGCATCTTTTCCCTTTCGAAACTAGCCGGGGCGGCAACAGCACTCCAATGGCGAAATTGACCCGCGCACTAAGTCGCTACGCGACAGGTGGCTGATGCGGGCGCTCGTGTCGCGGCAGGTAGGGGACAGAGGGGGCGGGGCGGTGCCTGGAGGTCCTAACTCACGGCGGAACAATAGAATCCCGCGGCTTGTAGAGGAGTTCCAAGTGCCGACCCGTCGTGAGCCGCCGCACGCCAGACCGCCGACGACGGCCCCACAAAAACGTGGGGCGCGCGCGCCGCGGCGAGCCGTGGAACAGCCTTCCTCGAAGAGGCGTGGGCGCGACCTCCTGAGGGTCCCGCGCCAACCTCGTCTCAGGCCAGGCACAGATCAAGCCAGCCCTCTTGATCGGCTCGCCTGGCCCCGCAGGCAAGGCAACAGCCCTGGCTGGCGTTGGCGGCTATTCCCCGAAGTATTTCAGGGCGATCTGAAGGCCCTCGTCGTACATCTTCTGGTACTCGCCCACCGCCTGTTCCGAGCGCTTCGTGCTGCGATGGAAGAACTGGACCACGTCTGCAATCGGCGTCGCCGGACGCCTTTGATCGAGTTCTTCAATGCGGGTCGTCGAGCCAACGTCGACCAGACCATCGAGATCCAGATCCACGATGTAGTAGTACATCGCGCCGATATAGACGCCGCGCGAAGGCTCGTTGCGGATCCTCAGCATCTCGGCTCGATTGCCCTGCGGCGGGATATACTCATAGCACCAGCGTCGCTCTGCAAGACGGATGCATCCCGTTGTGGTTGTGTCGCGCTCCAGCCAGACGCGCTCCGTCTTCGCACGGTTTCGTGACAGCGATTCCGGAAATGGCATCTTAACCGCTGTGACCAAATTGATGACCTTACGTACGTCTTCGCGTTCGGCGGCGAGCGCCGTTGTAGCGGGGATGACGAGTAGGCAACTTGCGAGAAGAAGCTTAGCGTGCTGAAGCATTTGATAAATCCCTTCCCAGTGAGCCGCAGGCTCTCGGCGACGCGCCCAAGTTTCGTCTGTCTTGCGAGGCAGAGCCCAAGGTGCAACGCCGAACCGCCAACGCGGTTCTGCGACCGCATAAAGAATCTTGAAGTGTTTCTTGGCAGCCGCATCACCCCCGGGCATTGGCAGGCGCGGCGGCCATTGTTGCAAGCCAACAGCCGAGCGCGGCCGCACGGCAACCAGCCGGCGGCATCCGTTCGTGCACGAAGCAATCACAAAAATAGCGCGCACAACACGTGCCTGCCATGCGCGCAACTCACTGGCACGCAGGCATTATTCGCCAAGAAACTTTAGCGCAACCTGGATGCCCTCGTCGTAGAGCTTTTGATAGTCGCCGCGGAATTGGTCACCACGGTTGGTGCCGCGATGAAAAAACTGGCTCACGACCCCGACGGGGGCATAAGGTTGACCTTCGAGCTTTGTGGTACTACCGACGTCAACCGCGCCGTCGAGGTCATAATCATCAACGTAATGATAGACTTGGCCGACCAGCGGCCCATCAGCTGGCTCGCTGCGCACACGCAGCATCTCGGCGCGCGCACCGACAGGTGCAATGTGCTCGTAACACCACCTCTGCTTATCATCGAGGCGTAGGCAGGCGGCGGTGGCGCCATTGGTGTCGAGCTGAACGCGTTCCGTGCGAGCGACATTGTTGCGCAGATTGTGGGGGAAAGGCATTTTCACCCCGGCAACGAGATTGATCACCATTCGGACTTGTTCACGCTCGGCAGCCTGCGCCGGCAGAAACCAGGTACAACCCACAAGCGCGAGCACAAACGTCTTGCCTCTCTGTGACATGAGATATCCTTTCCCTGAGCGAAGATCCCTCGAGACGCCGTAGTGTCCCCGCTACGGCAGCGCTCACGTTGTGAGCGCTTAGCAAACTATCCAGTTGGCTCTTGAGTTCCCTGCCGATGCGAGGCACGGCAGGGAGGCGGCGGTCAGCTGGAAGGCGTTGGCGCCATCATCACGCACCATGGCTCCCTTCGCCTTGGCAGCCCAAGGTCGCGTTGGGGAAGACAAACCTGCCGCAACATCAGGGGCTTGCGTTGAAGCCGCGCTGCCGGGGGTGATCCATCGCGCCGGAGCAATCCTGCAGTTGCCCGGAGGCCACTCTGCAAGTGACTTTGATACGAAGGCAAGACGTCAGCCGGCGAACTCTGGGATTTCCCCGGGGTAGACGCCCAATCCCTTCCATCTCGACGAATTTGTCCGGATGTGGATCGAAGCAGCAGGCCGAAGCGGCGATGGGCTACCTAGGCCGGCTGGATTCGATGCTGCGCCCAGCCCATCGAGGGCGGGACTGCCGGACCGACGACACCTTTAGGGCGCTTTCCGGCTCCTGTGCAGCTTTCTCTGACGCGACGCCCATCGTCGAACGGCAGAGAGGCTAGCGCTAAATGAGCGTCGCTTTGGTTCGGCGCATGGAATGCGTGGCGAACGTGCGGGGGGTCGAGCCCATTGCCGACGACCCACCTTGATACGAGCCGGGAATACTGGCGCGTCGTCAAGGCCCGATCCTGGTCTCGACGCCCGGGAAACAGGTACGCCCCTGGCCTGCGATCGCTACCGCGAAGGTCGTCGTCGAGAGCCTGCCGTGGCGTCTCAGTCAGCTCAAAGCGAATGGGCCGGCCGGTCTTCCTCTGCCGGACATTGGCTCAGTCAATCGCATAGCCGTTGCGCCACGTCATCGACGCGCAGTGCAACGAAGTCACAGCCGCGCAATTTGCTGTCAATGGCGAGATTGAACATTGCCAAGTCGCGCGTGCGACGCTGCTCCAGCGAGATGGTCCGATCTTGCTTGCCAGGAAGGCGCGAGCCTTCTCCTTCGTTGCGCACCAATCCGCTAACGCCGGTGAAATAAGCGATCGTTTTGTCGAGGTCAGGTGTCTCGAAAGTGGCATGTCCACTGCGCTTCGCCTTGATCATGTTCCCTCCGTCATTCCGGCACTCCTGCGCTTCTTTGATTTCTTTGGCGCACACGGCGGCCCGTTCTGCCTGTGGCTCATTTCAGCGGGCACAAAGTCTCCCCCAAATTGGGGAACCTGGTTTGTCTCACTTGTTATTCCCCCAATAAAGAAGGTTTGGGTGCTGTAGTGCGTTTCGGGCGGACATCTACCGTGCGCTCGCGCCCGCCGCACCGGCAAATCTTGTCCCTGAACTGCACTGCGCGGTGCAGCGCTCTCATTTATTGTTTTGGAGCTTCGCGTTCGATTGGGTCTATCTGAGACCTTGGCGCCGGCTATGCGCGGTACCCTTCACAATTTTCCACAATCCTGTAAGGCTAACTAATAATAAAGTACGAGAGGTTAGGGCGGGGCGCTCAGATGCTGCGAAAAGTTGAAGCAATCCAACGCTGGCCGTTGTGGATCCGCGTCACTGCGACCGGCGTGGCGGTTGCCGCAGCATACCTAATTCAAATTCCCTTGGAGCGGGAAATACCCGGCGAACCATTCCTGCTCTTCTTATTAGCGGTGATCGGGGCGACGCTCGCCTTCGGGGCAACCGCAGGATTCGCTGGAGTAGCGATGACCACGGTTCTTTCAATTCGCTTCTTTGAACCGACCGCCGCTTTTGCACTCGATCATGCGGTAGACCTAGTCAAGATTGAGGTGTTCGCGATCCTCGCAACCGTCTGCGTATTCGCCCTTGCGCACTACCATTACGCTTTGCACGCGTCCCTGAAGCGGGCGGAGGTAAGAAAGTCGCTTTTCTTTTCTGAGCTGGCGCATGGTGTCGCAAACAACTTTGCGGCCATTGCGGCCTTGATCAGCTTGAAGTCTTTCTCCGTCAATGACCCTAGGGCGCGGGCTGTCCTGGATGAGGCAATTGAGCAGGTCAAAGTGATGGGACGCGTGCATGGACGGCTGCGGGCTGGTGACCAAGAGGCACTGGTGGACAGCGAGCAGTTTTTCGGCGAACTGTGCAATGATCTCAATGCCTCGCTGGCACGCGGTCATCCGGTTTCGATCGAATGCAAGGCCGATAGCATTCCAGTGTGCATGGATCAGGCAACTTCGCTTGGTCTCATCGTCAATGAGCTTGTCACGAATGCAATTAAGCATGCCTTTCCTCATGGTCGGTCAGGTCGAATCCGTGTTGCCTTTGAAGTCCTCGAAGATGAATTGAGGCTTTGCGTGGAGGACGACGGGGTCGGCCTTCCTCCAGGTCTGCGAAAAGATCCCGGAAAGGGGCAAGATCTGGTGTCAGGGTTGGCGGATCAACTCGCGGGGCGTTTGGAAGTCACATCGACGAGCAGTGGCAGCTCATTCCGCGTGTCCGTTCCGTTCGCGAACCCGGTCCCGTCCACGCGATCCGAACAGCCTTCGGCAGCTCGTATCTATTGACCTGCGGGGTCCTACGGCACACCAGATCGTGGCCATGGTCGCACACCTCCAGATGCGTGCGCCCAGTTGCCACCATGGAGCGTGTGTAGGATCAATAGACAAGTGCCTCTGACGGAGACCGTACTCAGGGTTCCGTGTGGCGACACAGCAATCGACTTGCTCCCAGACTTCTTCCCCGTTCTAGGTTACCTGGACGAGTAGATCCTGTTGCCGTTGGCCATCGCGGGCGTAGTGCGCGTAATCGACCCTCTCATCCTTGCCGAACAGCGTGCCGCTGCTGCGGGCCGACCCGTTAGCAAGGCCGGCGCTGCCCTCGTTATTTTGTTGTGGGTGCTCCCGCTTGCACTGGCCGGATCAGCACCTCGATTGCACTCCCGCCCGTTGCGGAAGTCGGATGTCCCGCGTGAAAGGCGACCGCGGCGTGCGGACCCGGCCAAGGTTCAGTTTTGTCGTACACTTGATAGTCTCTGAATCGATTCGTCTCTTGGGCCTCCGGCCGGGTCGATTTCGCGACCGCAAAAGGTTGCAGGCATTGAAGGGTCCAGAGCATGCGCATCGCCTTCATTTGGTCGACGCTGTCATCAATATTCTTCGCGATCCTTGCCTGCGCGCCGGCCAATGCCCAGCACCATTTGGAAATCGAGCAGCCGAAGGTTGAAGCAGGTGAGATCGAGATCGAATATCGCGGCGACTATCACTTCCAGCAGCCAAGCCGCCGTTTTGTTCAAACCCCGCAGCTTGTGTTCGATGATAACGGGTTTAGCCGCCAGCGGCATTCCATTGGCATAGGCTACGGCCTGACAAAGTGGCTGGGCCTGCTGGTCGGCCTCGAGGCCGAGCAGGCGCGCTTCGAAGATGCGGAAACCCTTGCAGGTGCCCGGGGTTTCGATGAACTTAAAGTCACGGAAATAGAGCTCGAAGGTACGATTGTTCTGGTGCCCGCGGGCAAGAACGGCTTCGCTGCCGCCGCGCTCATCCAGCAACACATTGCTTTCGAGCAGGACGAAGCACACCAATTGTTCCTGGGAACCGCTCTGCAATACGCCTTGGGCCCGTGGTCGGCGACCGCCAATCTCTATGCGGTCAAGAACATTGGCGGCCGGGGAGAGCGCGATGGCGCGTCGATCAGTGATGAGCGCTGGGACTTCCAGTACGCCGCGCAGGTCAAATATCAGGTCAACAGCCGTCTCGCGCTTGCGCTCGAGGGCTATGGTGTCGTCGAGCGGCTCGGAAACAGCGGCACCAAGAGCGATGCGAGACAGCTATTCGGCGACTTTGACAGGCACCTGCTCGGACCGGCGATCTACTATAGCTGGAGCGACCACGACAATACCGCCGGGAAACCCGGCAAGGGCCTTCGGGTGCGCAGCGCTGACGTGGACAAGAACGGCGAGAAGAATGGTCCGACGTATAGCATGGGTGCAGGTGTGCTCTTCGGGCTCACCGAAAACACCCCCGATGTGGTCCTGAAGTGGACCCTGGGCGTGGAATTCTGACAGCGCCGCCCTTGGGGCCGAGCGACGGGGCGTCGGTCTGCTCTCGGTGCCATCCGGTGGAGGGCACGCTGCGACCGCCGGAAGAAGCCCTCACTACGAGGCGGGCTATCCTTGACGTCGCCGCCGGTAGTCCCCAGTGACCCGCCGCCAGTTACCAGCCCAATCCGTCTATGACCCGCCGGCGAAGCCGTCGTGTCCATCCTGAATAGGCGGGCAAGGGACCGATCCGTAGGAGCAGAAGACGCAGCACTTGCCTTTCATCGGCTTCATGCGGTGGCCGCACCCCTTGCAATCGTAGATGTACTGACAGGCATCAGTCGGCATTGTCTCAGTTGAACTGGCACCGCATTCCGGGCAGGTGATGACAGATTGCAATTCCATTGGGTGCGCACCCCAACTGTAAATGCAGGACGGCAATCTAATTCCTGTAGCAAGTTACAAAAGTAAGTAACCCAAAGTCGGAGACTGAAGGGGGACCGTGGCCGCTGCCGGTCCTCTGGTAAGTTGCCGCACGTCGGCAATCAGGGCGAACATTGTCAGGGGGAGCGAGTCCCTGACCCGCGTCTGCCCTCGACGGATCACACTCAGCAGCAACTGAGACCGGCGCCTCCACGGCATTCTTGCCGCAAAGCCCAGAAGCATCGGGCAACCGGCGACCATCAGTGCAGCGCTCCGGATGGGTACTGTGCCTCGACGAGGGGCAGGAGCATCTTGATTTTAGCGAGTCCCAAACCAGCCCTGCTTGCGTCCTTGTCTTCCGCGGCGTGATGCATCTCGTCGACCGCCTTCCGGAGCTGCTCGACAGCCGAGCGCAGCTTCTTTTGTTTGTCCGCCGACACCATCGTCGACTTTTCTTTGAGCACGTGGACGGCAGCCTCAAGGTGCTCGCCGGCCTCGTGCACCGGCTCAAGCTCTTTGGCAGCAATGCTCTTTTCTGCGTCGCTAACTTTGGTTGTGATCAGGGTCCATGCCGCCTTGACGTCGGCGGGCGGCGTAACTTTGAAATGCGATTCCTTTGCATGATCCTTTTTTTGTGCGGCGGCTGGGCCTGCGAGGGCGATGGCAATAGCCAGCGCGCAAGCAGAGGCTCGACGCATCAGCAGCATGCTGCGATCTCCTTTTCCTGGTCTGCAGCACCTCCCCGCAGGGCGATTTCATTGAGGAAAGGCTCGCGTGTATTGGCCATCGGGGGCAGATCCTACTCGGCCGCCACCGAAATCGGCCTCGCGGATTGATGCAACTCGGCCAAGGCGTGCCGGAAAACAATTCCTGCACCCTGCACGGCAAGGGCGGCCATGCTTGCAGCGACGATGAGGTCCGGCCAGCCAGTGCCTGTTCCGAAAACGCCGAGGGCGGCCAGCAGCACGGCTAGGTTGCCGAGCACGTCGTTTCGCGTGCAGATCCACGCTGAGCGCATATTGGAGTCTCCGCCGCGGTATGCCCACAGCAACGCAAAGGATCCAGCATTGGCGGCAAGTGCCGTGAACCCTACCGCTCCCATGGTGAACGCCTGCGGAAGGGTGCCGTGAACGGCGTGCCAGATGGTAATGCCGATCACCCAAAGGCCGAAGACGCCCATGGTCGCCGCTTTGGCGAGGGCCGCCATGGCTCGGTAACGCAGGGCCATCCCCACGACAAACAGGCTGATGGCGTAGTTACCCGCATCGCCGAGAAAGTCGAGCGCGTCGGCTTGCAGCGAGGCCGAGCCCGCGGCGAGGCCAGCACCAATCTCCACCGCGAACATGGCGGCGTTAATGGCCAGCACGAGCCATAGAGCGCGCCGGTAGCCGGGATCCGGCGTCCCGAATTTAGACCCGCCCCCGCAGCAGCTCGCGCTCATGCTTGACGTCCTTTCGCTTTCGACCCACATCACATAGCATCTACAGCGACTGTAGGTTCAAGAGCAAAATCGAACATGGACCTTGCCATAGGCGAGCTGGCTCGGCGTTCGGGTTACGCCGTGTAAACGCTGCGCTACTACGAGCAGATCGGCTTGATGCCCAAGCCGCCCAGGACCTCGGGAGGTCAGCGCCGCTACGGTGAAGATCTGCTGCGCCGGCTGCTCTTCATCCGGCGCGCTCGCGACTTGGGGTTCGAGAGCGAAGACAGCCGCGGCCTACTCGATCTCGCTGGCCGACCCGATCAGTCCTGCGCGTCCGTCGACGGCATAGCCAAGGCGCATCTCGTCTCCATCGAGGACAAAATTGCCCGGCTGACGGCACTCAGGGCGGAGGTCAATCGCATGCTCAAAGCGTGCGCCAAGGGGCGCATAGCCCAGTGCAAAGTGATCGATGTCCTGGCTCGCTATTCGGATTGATCGACCGAGGGTCTCTTGATGGCACGACCCGGAAGACTTCCGCAGTGGAGAGATTAAGTCTGGAATCGGTGATCAACCGACGCTCGGCTGACGTGGCCGTGCGGACCGCGCTTTTGGCCGTGCGGCGAAGCTGCGACTACCAAGCGAGCTACCTGGGTCCGTCAATTGCTCCGGCGAGATGTGGGCAAACCCCTCGGGTGATCAAGGCAGCTGCCCAACTTGGGGGTGCAACTGTCGGAGCGGCGGGACACTCAGCATAAGTGCTCCTGGCCTACACATCGCAACTGCCGGGGACCATCGAGCTCATCCGCCTCTCTATCGGATGCCTGAGCAACACTAGTGCCTGAGCAACCGTCTTGTTGAGATCAGGGGTTTCTCCCGATACCGCCGCCAGCAACGACCGCGAACCATGATGTCAATTGCAGGGGGGCCTGCAGGATCTAGCAGTCCCAAAGGTCGTCTCCATGAAATCCCTGTCTCGCCGAAAATTTGTTGCAACGATGCCCTGCCTTGGCGTGGCGCTGTCCACGGCAGCGCGCGCGCAAGGCGCAAAGCCAGCGGCAGAGGTCGCAACGCTATTCCGGGATGTCCGGGTCTTCGATGGTACGAGCGTCACAGCAAGCGTGAGCAAGCACGTTCTCGTGCGGGGAAATACCATCGAGCGGATTTCGCAAGATCCGATCCCGGTCAACTCCAGCGCCAACACCAGGATCATCGCCGGCGGTGGGCGCACGCTGATGCCTGGGCTGATCGACATGCACTGGCATACGATGCTCGTGCGTCCAACACCGGCGGCGCTCCTGACGGGAGATATCGGCCATCTCAACTTACAGGCTGGAGCCGAGGCGACGGCTACGCTGCTGCGCGGCTTCACCACCATTCGTGACATGGGCGGACCGGTCTTCGGCCTGAAGCGCGCCATCGACGAGGGCGTGCTGCCAGGCCCGCGCATCTACCCGTCTGGCGCGGTAATCACCGTCACCAGCGGCCATGGAGATTTCCGCCAGCCCTTCGAGTTACCTCGCGCTGTAGGCAATCCGCAGTCACGCGGAGAGAAAACCGGCGGGGCTATGATCGCGGATAGTCCGGACGAGGTCCGCGTGCGCGTTCGCGAGCAACTCCTGCAGGGCGCGTCTCAGATCAAACTCACGGCGGGCGGCGGTGTGGCCTCGCCCAATAGCCCGCTCGACGCCACCACCTTCACCGAACTAGAACTGCGGGCTGCCGTTGAGGCGGCCGAAAACTGGGGCACGTACGTCGCCGCGCACGCCTATACGCCGGCTTCGATCCAGCGGGCAATTGCCGCAGGCGTGAAGTGCATCGAACACGGCCATCTGATGGATGCAGCAACGGCCGAACTGATGGCGGAGAAGGGGATCTGGTTCTGCACGCAGGCATTCCCCGATGAAATGGCCGACGCGTTTCCGCTGGGCTCGCAAGAACGAGCCAAGGCGATGCAGGTGTTTGCCGGTACGGACAGAACGTTTCAGCTGGCGAAAAAGCACAAGCTCAAGACGGCATTTGGCACCGATATTCTGTTCTCTGCGAGGCTGGCGCAGCGACAGGGGGAATTGCTGGCCAAGCTGGTGGGTTGGTACACCCCGGCCGAAACTCTCGCCATGGCGACGGGGACCAACGCCGAGCTGCTGGCGCTATCGGGCAAGCGCAATCCCTATCCAGGCAGGCTTGGCGTGGTCGAGCAAGGCGCACTCGCTGACCTCCTGCTGGTCGACGGTGACCCGATTGCAGACATCAAGCTGGTCGCGGACCCGGCGAAAAGCTTCCTGGTCATCATGAAAGACGGCGTGATCTACAAGAACTTGCTGGATCCCAGCATGGCGCTCACTGGCAATTAACAGCTCACGTTCGGGGCCTGCACCAACTGCGCCGTCAATGCCGCACAGGTCGTGCGGCATCCCCGTTAGCTCCACTCAGCGTGCCGCCAGATAAGCTGCCCAGCTCAAGGGCACGCCGTCGCTGAGCAAGCCACGTTGCAAGCTGGACCTCAGGTCCGCATCCCCGTGAATTGCCGCGGCGGATTTGCCCTGCTCGAGGCAGAACGCCGCCAGCGCCCCCGCCGCCTCGCCGATGTTCCACTCGACGGGATGCAGGCGAAAGCAGCCGTTGGTGATGTGCGTGGTGCCGATGTTCTTCGCCGCCGCAATCAAGTTGCGCAGCCGAACGGGCACCAGTGCGCCGAGAGGAATTTGGAAAGGGCGTGTGCGACAACTGACACCCACGTCTTCCGGACCAGCGCGATGAATGTCGATGGGGTACCAGCCTACGCCGACAGAATCATCGACATGGGCAGCAGTTGGTCCGACCTGAAAATGAGCCGACACATCCTGCTCAACCACGGTTCGCAACGCCTTGATGCGGCGGGACTCGCGAATGTAGGGAAATTTGGCCAGTCCATCTAGACTGCCCATGAGGTCGGCCCGCAGCTTCAGCTCGGATGCGCCGAGGCGATCGCCTTCAGCGGGAGCCTCCGTCTGCAGCCAATACAGGAACCCTAGACTGGCCCGCTTGGCGTCCTGCAGGGCTGCGGCGACGGCATTGGCAGGACGATCGATGATGCTGGATTCCCGGTAGTCGTTGCCGGGCCAGTTGAACATCGACAGGTCGCTCGGAAAGGCCGAGTCGAACTGATCGTGATCGACCAAGCGGCGATATGTCCACAGGCCGCCCTTCGTGCCGGGCATGGTCTGGAAGACTTTGTAGGTCAGCCAGCCGCTATCCTCGCCATAGATTTCGCCGCCGTGCACCTCGATGGTCAGGCTGTAGGGTTGCGACCGGCGAAAGAATTCGTAGCGCGCGGGCCGCTCGACGACATGGCGCTCGTGTGGGGGGCGCCGCTCCAGCCCGAACACATAGGTGAAGCTCTGCACGCAGTGCGGCTTGGGCTCGGAAGGCTGCGCATGCGGCTCGCCGGTCTCAGCAATTGTTTCGGCGCCGAGGCGGTATTCAGCACCGACGAGGGGCAGCAGGTCGCCGAGCTCGGTGGCATCGAGCACAATCTTCGGGCGAAAGCAGATTGCAGCACCATCGTCGAGATGGATCGCTGTCACGGAACTGATGCAATCGTCCGCAACTTCGGCTGCGGCGGCCTTGCTGCGCAGATGCAGCACAACGCGACCGGCCTCTATGTGCGGCTGCAGCAGCGCCAGCATCGTTGCCAGCGCCACCTTTGGCTCGAAGGCGACGCGCGTGACCCAGCAGTTCCCGGGATTGAAGTGGGGCTGTTTGCCGGCAGCGTTGGCGTGGGTGCGGTAGTGATCGCGCAAGGCGTTTCTGAGCGTGTAGTAGTTGGCAGTGCCGCCGAAGTTTTCAATATGTTCGTGCTCATCAAGGGCGGAGACGCCCTGTGCGGTTAACTGGCCGCCGATCCAATCGGTTTCCTCCAGCAGATGCACCTTGCGTCCGCGCTGGGCTGCGGCGAGCGCGGCGGCCACTCCCCCGGTGCCGCCGCCAACGATCAGGATCTCGCACTCGATCACACGCGACGGTTTCAGAGTGCCTGTGCGGACGACGGCGACGCCGGGATCGCCATCGACTGGCACGCACATGATGTCGACGAGTTCGTCGAGAACGTTTTGCATCACAGGCTCTTCAGCGCGCCATCGTTTGCGGCAACCAAAGCGCGATCTGCGGAAATGCCATCACCAAGCCGAGCACGATGATCTGCAGGATGAGATAGGGCCAGATCGATCCGAAGATCTGGCTCAGCGTGATGCCGGGCGGCGTGACGCCCTTGAGGTAAAAGGCGGCGGGACCGAACGGCGGCGAGATATAAGAGATCTGCATATTGAGGCAGAACAGGGCGCCGAGCCAGACCAGATCAAAGCCCAGCTTCTCGGCGATCGGCACGAAGATTGGGGCGGTGAGGAACAGGATGCCGATCCAGTCGATGAAGCATCCCAAGATGATCCAGATGAGCTGGAACATGATGATGATGTAGATCGGCTCCAGCGGCAGCGACGTCATGGTATCCTGGATCAGCCTGGTGCCCCCCGCCAATGTGTACACGCCGATGAGCGCCGAGGAGCCAAAGAACAGCCAGTAGAGCATCACCGTGACTTTGGTGGTCTCCTCGATGGCGTGGCGGACGGCAGCCATGGAGAGCTTGCGATTGACGACCATTGCCAAGAAGGCGCCGGCGACACCCACGCCCGCGGCCTCCGTCGGCGTGGCAATGCCGAGGTACAAGGAGCCGAGCACCATCAGCGCAACCAACAAGGGTATGGCGAGCTCTCCGAGCAGCCGCACCTTCTCGCGCATTGGCAGATTGCGCTCCTCGGCAGGGGCAGGCGGAGCAAGCTCGGGAGAGATCCAGCAGCGGACGATGATGTAGCCGCAGTAGGAGCCGGCCAGCAGCAGCCCTGGTATGACGCCCGCCATATAGAGTTGGCCAATGGAAACGCCTGCCGTTAGGCCATAGAGGATAAAAACGACACTGGGCGGAATGAGCGTGGCAAGGCCTCCGCCGGCACAGATACTGCCAAGTGCGATCCGCTTGTCATAGCCACGGCTCAACATCGCCGGCAGCGCGATCACGCCCATGGTGACGATCTCGGCGCCGATCACGCCCACCATCGTTGCCATCAGCGCGCAGGAGAAGATCACCGCAACCGCCAAGCCGCCGGGCACGGCGCCGAACCAGACGTGCACGGCGCGGAAGATGGCGTCGGCGACGCCGGCGCGCTCCAGGATACATGCCATGAAAATAAACAAAGGCACGGACACGAGGACGTAGTTGCCCATCAGCGTGAAGACGCGGCTGATGACTAACGTCAGTCCAGGCAGCCCAAACAGGGCATAGGCGAACATCACCGCCACCGCGCCGGTGGCGAACGCGAGCGGCACGCCAGCGAGCAGGATAGCGACAAACACGACGACGAACAGGATGCTGAGCAGCTCGATACTCATGCCGCCAGCTCGGCTTCTGGCACGACATTGAGATCACGCAGCAAATTGACGAAACCCTGCAGCAGCAGCAGCACGCCGGCGATGGGAATTGCCATTTTCACGGGCCAGATCGGCGGGTTCCAAGGCGTCCCGGTGCCTTCCGACTGCAGATACGAGCTCCAGGCCATCTGCGTGCCAATGAAGATCAGCGCGCCGACGTAGACTGCGAAGAAAGCAAAACCGAGGAGATCGGCGCCGCGCTTTGGAGCCGGGGCCAGCATGCCGTAGATCAGGTCGATGCGGACATGCCCGCGCCGCAAGAGAGCGTAGCCGCCGCCCAGGAGATAAGTGACAGCGGACAGGTAGACCGTCGTCTCGTTGGCCCAGAGCGTGGCTTGGCCGAACCAGCTGCGCGCCACCACCTCATAGAGGATGGCAAGCGTCACCACGATGATGCTGGCGCCCCAGAAGCGGGCAATCCAGGTGTTGAGCGCATCGATGGCAAGGCAAAACCGCGCCAGCGCCGATCGGCGCGGTGCCTCCGGTTGTCCCCGCCGCCGCTCGGCGTCCGTCATGCGACGACGCCCAGATCCTTGAGCCAGGCGAGCTGGGAGTCGTAGGCCTGCTTTGCGAGCGGCGACTTCTTCGACCAGTCTTCCCAGGTCTTCGTGGCCAGCTCGCGCATGTTCGCCATCTGCGCGTCTCCCCAGATCTCCTGCTTGACGCCCTTGGCGTTGAGATCCTTCAAGACGCGCACATCGTCGACGGCGACGCGCTGCACTTGGTCCCAGGTCCATTCCCGGGCGGTCGAATGCAGGATGACCTTGATGTCATCCGGCAGCGCTTTCCAGGCCGCCACATTGACGGAGAATTCCTGCACCGGCATCGAGTGGAACACTTTGGTGGGGTACTTGGCGATGCCGTGGAAGCCCATCCGCTCGTTCATGGAAATGGTTGCCCAGTCGGCGGCGTCGACGACGCCCTTGTCGAGGGCAGAGAATACCTCGCCGCCGGGCAGCACGACGATCGATGCGCCCAGCTTGGTCAGAATCTCTGCAGTCATGCCTTGCGGCGAGCGGAACTTGACGCCCTTGAAGTCTTCCAATTTTTGGATCGGCTTCTTGGAAACGATCAACTCCACCCCCCACCAGCTCACGCCAATCGGATAGACATTGTACTTCGCATAAGCCTCACGCAGCATTTGCAGGCCGCCGCGATGCTGGAACCAGGCTTCCGCCTGATGTGGGTGCTGATAGCCGAAGACGAAATCGCTGATGACGGCCAGTCCGGCATCTTTGCCGGAGAAGTAGCCCGGCCAGGATGAGTGGGCCTGCAGCACGCCGGCGCCGACGGCATCGAGAGTTTCGAACACGCCGGTCACGGCGCCCGCGGCAAACGGCTCGATAATCAGGCGGCCGTTGGTGTTGGCTTTGATGCGCTCGCAGAGGTCCTGAAAGGTCTTATAGGTCAGCTCGGCGGCGCTCCACATCGATTGACAGCGCCAGGTCGTCACCTGCTGCGCGCGGGCGACCGCGGGCGCGGCGAGCGTTGCCGCCGCGGCCGAGGCGCCGACGGCCGAGGATTTGAGGAAGCTCCGCCTGCTGCTGGCGCGTGTCATGGATATTCCTCCTCAAAGCGGTCGCGTCGAGATGCGAGCGCCATTGATATATTTCTAAAATACTGGTGCTGCTGCGGCGGGCATGTCAACGGAAATCGTTCTTGCCGTGAGCTGCCGCTAACATTTGCCAGGCTGCTTCACATCATGCCGCCTGCTGCCTTGCGCGGTTGCTTGGCCCAATCTTCTTCCTGCTGCAAAGCGAAGATCGATGTGTAGCCGCCCGACCAGTCCGGCGGCAGCAGGCACGGGCGGGGATCATGATAGGCCCAGCGTGCCGGTTTGCCGCGCACGACGGCGCCGTAATACTTGGATTGCAGTGGATTGTAGGTATAGGGCATGGCATCGGCGGCCGAGTACACGTTGAGCAAAAGAGGTCGCGGAATCTCGGACCAGTTTGCTTTCGAATAGTGCAGCGTGCGGCAGTTGTGGATGGTGACGGATCCGGCAGGACCCTCCAGGTAATCCACTTTGCTCATGTCAATCGCGGCAGCGTCCTGCGGTTTGAGGCAGCCGACCCATTCGCCCGCGTCATTGTACTGATCTACCACTGGACCATTGTGACTGCCGCGCAAGACGCCGAGCGGGCCCTGCTCGGCATTGCAGTCGAACACATAGGTGCCGGCGGTGCACGGGCTGTAGTTGGTGTGCGGCCAGAACGAGATGTCCTGGTGCCATTTCACCTCGTCGCCGCCCTTCGACCATTTGAAGTTGAGTTTCGAGTGATGGAATTTCACATCGGCACCAACCAGGTCGGCAATGACGTCAGGCAGCGGCGAATTCTTGCCCGACGCGTATTCCCAATAGGTCGGGTGGTGATCATTCATGCTCGACAACCGGCGCAGGCGCGGTGACTGCGCCGTATGACCTTTGTCGAGATCCCAAACCGCATCCGATTTCGTGATCGTGCGACTGCGATCCACCATCTCGTCGGTGGTGGAGCGCAAGCGGGCGATCCACTCATCGGAGAGGAGCTTTTCCACCAGCAGGTAGCCGTTCTCAAAATAGAACTCGCGCTGCTTCTGCGTCAGGATCTTGGGTTTTGTCGATAGTACCTGCTCGGGGGTCATGTTACCTCTCCATGCCGAACCTTTATACTTTTCGCTTGGCCAGCAGTTCGCGCAGCTTCTCTGCCTCCTCGGCCTTCATGCTGTAGGAGTGATCTGCATCGGGAAATCTGCCGGATCGTACCTCCGCGGCGTACGTCTTGAGCGCATCGACGGCGACCTTTGAAAGCTCGGCATAGCGCTTGGTGAACTTCGGCTTGAACTGGTCGAAGACGCCCAGCAGGTCGTAGCCCAACAGCAGCTGGCCGCAGCTGGCGCTGCCAGCACCGATGGCGAACGTGAAGATCTCCACCGCCGCGTCGACGGCCTTGGCGACCGGAGCAGGCACGGCCTCGATCTCGAAGCCGCAGGCGCCGGCCGCCTCGATGGCAAGCGCATCATCGACAATGCGCAGCGCCTCATCGGCAGTTTTGCCCTGCAACTTGAAGCCGCCATAAAGGTGCATGAAATGCGGGCACATGCCGACATGGCTCATGACCGGGACGCCCGCATCGGCGATGGCCTTGATGATGGGTGCTTTCTCGCGGCCGCCTTGCATCTTGACGACGTCGGCGCCGCCTTCCTTCATGATGCGCAGGGCATTGAGAACGCCGATCTCTTGGGTGGCGTAGCTGCCGTACGGCATGGCAACCAGGATCATGCAGTTGGGTGCCCCGCGCCGCACGGCCTGTGCATGCTGGATCATCATGTCGACGGTCACGGGCAGCGTATTGGCATGCCCATAGTTCGTCATGCCGAGCGAGTCGCCCACGGCGGCGATATCGATCCCCGCCCGCTCGGCCCACACCGCCGATGGGTAATCGGGGATCGAGACCATGACTACCTTCTCGTTGGCCTTCTTGCGGGCCATGAGATCAGGGACGGTCAGACGCTTGCGTTCCTCGGCCATTCCTCGCTCCCGTCCGACAGCAATGCGCTGGGCAGCGCGACGGTTCCGGTGTCAGGCGCGAAACGCCTGCTTGTCGGTGCCAGCATACAGCGCCTTGACCTGACGGGCGACGGCATCGGCGTGGGCGGCAAGAGCGGCTTCATCGAGATCGCGCTGCGGACGCGGCTCGTGATCGAAGTTGCCCTCCTTGTCGACGCCGCGCACGAGGGTCGCCGAATCCCGCACCTTCAATTGCTTCACGTCGGTGGGGATATAGCGGATTGCCAAACCGATGCGCCGGTCGTTGGACCGGTTCGGCTCCGAGCCGTGCACCAGCTTGACGTGATGCAGCGACATCTCCCCGGCATTGAGGATGCAATCGACCGTGTTTTCGTTCTCGACCTTGACGGCGATCTCCTGTCCGCGAGAGAGCAGGTTGTCCTTGTGGAAGGTATCGACGTGCTGCAGGTGGTCCTGCGTCTGGGAACCGGGCAGAAATTTCATGCAGCCGCTTTCCAGGTTTGCCGGCGACAGCGCAACCCATGCCGTCATGACGTCATCCTTGCTGAGGCCCCAGTAGAACGCATCCTGATGCCACGACACGAAACCGGGGCTGTTCGCCTCCTTGATGAAGAAGTTCGTGGTCCAGCAGAAAAGATTGGGACCGAGAATGTCCTCGGCCGCGTCGACGATCTTGGGATGATGTACAAGTTCGTCGACCCAGGTGAAGAGCAGGTGCGCCTTGTGCCGCCAGTTTCCCTGCAGGGGCGCTCCGGTCTTGGCCTCGTGTTTTTCCAGACAACCGCGATAGTGCGCCACCTCGGCGGGCTCGAGTGCCGGCACGGGGAAATAATAGCCGTCGCGGCGGTAGGCATCGATGGCGGAGCTGGAGAGTTTCTTGGGCATACCTTTCCTCCTCCTGTTCATCGGCATATTATTAATATATTACATTTTGAACAAGAGGCGCGCTACACGCTAGGCAGAACGCTGCCATGACCACGCCGTGACCAGACAAGCCAAATCGACCCTTTCCGCGCGCGCTGGCCGAGCGAAAATGCCGGCCCGGGCGGCCGCATCGACCACTCGCCCGCGCGGCGAGGCTGTGCGCTCTGCCGGCGACTCCAAGCAGGGTCTTTCAGAGCAGGCGCGCGCCCGGCTGGAAGAGATGATCGTCTCCCTGGAGCTGGCACCCGGCAGTATCTGGTCAGAAGCGGAGCTAAGCGCCAAGCTCGGGATTGGCCGCACGCCGGTGCGCGAGGCGTTGCAACGCCTGGAGGGCGATCACCTCGTCAAAATCCTTCGGCGCCACGGCGTGCAGATCACCGAGATCAACGTGGTCGAGCAGCTGCTGCTGCTGGAACTTCGGCGCGAGCTCGACAGGTCGATCGCCCGCCAGGCGGCGCGCAGGAGCACGGCGCAAGAACGGGCAAAGCTGCTCGACATGGCAAAACGGCTGGAATCGCGCACCGCTGAGGGCGATGACATCCTGCCCTACCTGCGCGACCATTACGAGCTGAAGAACGTGCTGGCCGAGTGCGCGCGCAATCCGTTTGTCGCTCGCGCGGTGATGCCCTGCTATGCGATGTCGCGCCGCTTCTACTATCTGCATCACCGGCAAGCGCGCGATCTGGCGGTCGCAACACGGCATCACGCCGAAGTCATTCGCGCTGTCGCCGCCGGCGACGAAAAGAAGGCGGCTGCAGCGTCTGACAGGCTGATGGACTACGTGGAAGAATTTACGCGCGCCACAGTGACCAATCGATTTTAGGTCTGGTCGCTCGGTTCGGGACAGCTCATTCAGGTGGAACGCATCATGCATCGACGGCGGTTCCTCTCTGCTGGACTTTGGGCTGTCGCGGCGCCAGCGCAGATTGGCTCGGCCTGGGCGCAATCGGCAACTGGCTATGGGTTCAGCGAAGGCTACGCTACCGGCGATGGCGTACGACTATACTTTGTCCGATCGGGCGAAGGGCCACTGATGCTGTTTCTGCACGGCCATCCCGACAGCGGGGCGCTGTACGAGGCCCAGATCAGAGAATTCAGCCAGGACCATTTGGTGGTCGCGCCAAACCTTCGGGGCTATCCGCCGTCGGATGCGCCGGACAACGTCGAGGCCTATGCGATGTCGCGCCTCCTTGGAGACTTGCATGGTTTGCTCGATCACTTCGGTCGAGAACAGTGCATCCTGGTAGCCAATGACTGGGGCGGCTACGTCGCTTGGGTGTTTGCCTCGGCTTATCCCGGGCGCGTTGAGCGCTTGATTATCCTCAACGCGCCCCATCCGGCGCTATTTCTGCGCGAAGTTCATACGAACCCAGCCCAGATCGAGGCATCGCAGTATGAGCGCGAGTTCCACTCTGCAGCACCACCCTACCCACGCTGGTACAACTACTATCGGGCAGACCCCATCAAGGTTCCACGCTCAATAACGGAGAGTGCGGCAATGGAGACGCCGGATCTCTCGGCGCACTTCTTCGCCAACGTGGCAAGGCCTCCTGCGCTCAACTCTTTGCGTTTGAGCGTGCCAACCATGGTGATCTGGGGGTTGAGTGACAGCGCAATTCTAGCTAGCTCGCTCGATAGGCTTGAAGAATACGTGCAACAACTAACCGTTGTACGGATCGAAGACGCCGGTCATTATCCAATGCGCTCACACCCCAGCTTGGTGAATCAAAGCATCCGAGATTTCCTGAGGCGGCCCAACTGAACATTTATTGAGTTACCACGGGTGCGCCGACGCGCTGCACACGTCGGCATTTGGCAAGTTGAGTGGTCGGAGCCGTTGGCGCTGGTCCGGAGCTGTGGGTCAAACGGAAGCTCGACGAGGCTTCTTGCTAGCGTGGTTTTTCGTCGGTCCCTGACCCTCACGGCAGCTCCTCACCTTGCCACGTGGCGCCAGACCCTTCGCGTTGGCGCAAGTCGTCCTATCGATTAGCACTCGCGACTTCAACACGTTCCAATGATCCGGCCGAAGCGGGGGCTATCAGAGCGAATGCCAACCAAGCAGTCAGAGCAACAGCGGGTCGACCACGCGCAAGAAAAATCATACAGGTTCATTCCATGGACCAAGGAACTCGCCATTTTTTCTAAATACCGTTGCCGCTCGTCAATTTCCGTAACCATTCACAGCGATGCGCCAGGTCGGCAGTTATAGGAGGTGAACCGCTCTTGACCAATAATTCGTCGCCCACAGAAGATTTGACCCGCAACTGATTTCTCACGGGTTTACACTTGGCCTCACTTCAATGATGAACCGAGAATTCGGCAGGTGGGTGATCGCGTGGAGCTCGAAGCCTGCACCGGCTAGGAGGGCCGTAAACTCCTCGCTCGAGCGCTCCCGACCGCCCACGTTAACGAGCATGTTGAGGTCGGTGAGCTTGACGTCCGCCCCTTGGTTCGGCGGAGCGACTGTTCGCTCGACGACCAGCAGTGTGGCGTCGCCGGACATGGCTCGGCGGCAATTGCGCAGAATGCGTTGGGCCTCTTGATCGTCCCAGTCGTGTATTGGCACAAAGGGTGAGTGCCTCTCACCCCCGAAACCATGTCAGGAATCGAGAGGGCTACGGACA
>CAWFZX010000015.1:0-272441 GCA_963820375.1 uncultured Alphaproteobacteria bacterium
CGATGGAGTTCATGGCAGAGACGCAGAGGCTGATCGATATCAGCTTGGAGGGCTCAGTTGGCTGACAACGTATCCCGTATTAACGCCCCCCAAGGCCTCTCTGTCTGTTGGGGGCTTTTTCAATCGCAATTGAAACGATTGAAAACATACAAACCGATGCGGGCGGTAGTGCGAGAACCGCGAACGGGACAGTAGGGTCTGATCATATGCGGGAGTATGGCGAGGAACCATGTCGATGGATATGGTTCATCTCATGGACGAGAACCCCAACGAAGCGACCCAATGTCGATAGATGAGACCCTAGCGGAGTTGAACGGTGACAGTCTCACTTGAAGATCGAGTTCGTGAGCTTGAGCGCTTTCGCTTCACCATGATCGGGCGGTTGAACGCATGCCAAACGCTCTTGTTCGATGTCTGGCTCAACTTTCTTGCGATGCAGTCAGCTGATCCAGTCGCCACCGTCGACGCATTGCGCACCTCATGGCTGCGGATAACCGAAGCGCCGGATCGCACTTTCCTTGACCTTGATCCGGCACATCTTGACTTGGTCAACCAGGAATATCGTGAGGCGCTCGACAAATTGACTGCGGAATTGGTGCAGATCGCCCGAACTGCGAAACTCACAGTCGAGCCGCCGACACGTTAAGCGGACAGCTTTGAGTGCATCTTGTTCACCGAAGACAGCTCGGCGATCGCTGCAGTTCTTGCTCAAATGGAAGATCACATCCTGCAGCCTCGGTGCGGCGCTCATATGCAATGGAATGATCTGCCTGCCTACATCCAGCGCTCGCCGTTTTCCTGAGTCGGCCACGTTACGGACGCAAATTGAAGGAGAAGGGTGCGCGCACAGCGCTCTGGACTCTTTCAACCTAGGACGGCAGCCAAGATGATTGCACCGCTGATTGCTCGCTTCCGCTCGACCGGGAACGGATTGAAGGAGGGAATACCGCCAGGCGACAAACATTGCTTTCTCGCGATGGAATGGCAGAACACGGGCATGCGGTCGTGCACGGATGCCATGATCTCGTTCGCCTCAGTGTGAGAATTGCAAGCGCAATGGGGGAGATTTTCCATGCCCGTCGCCCAACATGAGCGGTTATGCGCGACTGAATTACAGAGTGACTCCGGACGGCAAAGCGTATCTGCTTAAGCCCAAGTCAAATCCGCAGATCGCGCGCGACGAGGACTTCGCTCAGTCCGCCAAACACGCGGGCCTGGATTACGAGGAGCTGCTCCAGCAGCTCCTGCGGTTGGCATCCAGCGCGCGCGTTGCGCCCTCTCTCATGAGGCGGAGCCGCCTGGTGAAAGTCCCCAGGCGATCAGCAGCGACGAGGAACTAGGCCAGGCTCCTTTTTGAAGCGTGGCGGCGCAGCTGAAACTTTGGCTTCAGTACAGCGTTCCCCTGGCTGGACCCTGCAACGGCAAGTCGCGTGATGTCTGACGCCGCCACGAGCGTCGCCGCAACACTCTCGCCCAGGAACGGACAGTGATATGACCGCCACTCCACCTCGGACGCGACGGCAAGCGGCGCGCCCGCCACTTGTGCTTGAAAACGCCAACGACGAGTCCTTGTTGGCGACCCGCTTTTGCCACCTCCCGCTGCAGCTGGAGGGCACCCTGGCGGCTCGACGCCTAAAGCGTCTTCATCGTGAACTCCAAGCGCACAATATCGTCGCCCTGCCCCATGTTTGGTTGTCGGAGGAGTTCTTCAACCCAGATGGCGTGCTTGGGTTCGCCATTCCCTTTTATCTAGCCCATCCGCGCCTCATGCGGCTGGAGCGCAGTCAAATGTTGGAGGTTGAGGGAGCGGGCGAGGCCGAGTCCCGTCGGATATTCCGACATGAAGCCGGACACGCCATTGATGAGGCCTACGCCTTACACAGCCGGCAACGTTATCGGATGCTGTTCGGGGACCCGACCGCACCTTACCCGGCTTCGTACAAGCCACACCCCGAGAGCAGAGATTATGTCATCAACCTCGCCAACTGGTACGCCCAAGCTCACCCGTTAGAGGACTTCGCCGAAACTTTCGCGGTTTGGCTCAATCCATACATCGATTGGCGGAGCGACTATAAGGACTGGCCGGCATTGGAAAAATTGAAATATGTCGATGAATTGATGCGCGAGATCGGTGGTCTGGCACCAGCCACGATCGACAAGACGGAAATCGAGCCATTGAGCGCGCTCCGCCACACCTTGGCAGAGCACTACGCAAAAAAAAGAGAGCACTTTGCGTGGACTTGGCCGGCCAACTATGACCAGGACTTGCGTCGAATTTTCTCGGACGACCCCAAGGATGCAAATATGCTGGCTGCTACGCGCTTTCTACGTCGCGTGCGCCCGCAGCTCCGCACGCGTATTGCGGAGGGTACCGGCATGCATGCCTATGCTGTGGACCAGTTGTTGAGACAGATGATCGCCCGCGCGCAGAAACTTGAGCTTCGCGTCATCGACCCTCCCAAAGACACAATCGAGAAGCTGCTGGTCATTATGACGGTTCAAACTACTGCCGTTCGCCATAGCGGTTATCCGAAGGTCGCATTATAAAGTTCGACCGTCAGCTTCTTCAGCGGGTCGCGCGTGGCACAATCCCCGCGACCAGCTCTTCTGGCTCATCTCGACGACAGCTATCAGCGTGCAGTCCTGCTTAAGGGTAGTGCTCCGTCACAACGCCTACGCTGCTCCGGCCTATCGCTCCACGCCACCGCTCGCACTTCCACGAGGGGGCTTTATAGCGAACGTCAGCGCGCTCCATTCGCCGTCGAAGCATGACGGGCACATGCGGAAGCGAGCCGACCGGAAGGTCAACTCGCCTCCAGGAATCTTTAGCGGTGTCTGTCGTGCCTTGGTTGCGGTCGTGATCGTGATCGTTTCGGCGATTACCGGTACCTAAACGGATCGTAACACCAGGACTTGTGTAGCTGTGGCTGCACGCAATCCGGCGTCCGCTGCGCGTGTGGCGATATCCGTGGCGGCAAACCGTGTAATCGTCGCGGACCTTTTGTACGGTGCTTTGCGAGGTCTGCGCACTGCTAGGGACAGATGGCGCAGCGCTTGCAATCATACTGGTGCCGAACGTGAAGCTGCCGGCGATGATAAGGCAGGTGAGTGGGCGTTTCATACTTTCTCCGATCATTGGGTCAGTTTGCGGACCCTACGCTTGGTGGAACGTGGGCTTTCCGCTTGGGTTCCAAAAACTAAAAAGAAAGGGCTGCGTGGAAGCGTCAATCAGTGCGCTGAGAAACAGCTTGTTGCCGAAGCCCGGAGCTGCGTGAAGAAATTTGCACTGGTCTGACAAATTGTCCGTTGTCGGACGCATGGCCGTGGGCCAGGGGCTTTTTCCTGCCCGGAGTTGAGTAGCGCGAATACGAAGTCAAGTGCCTAGATGCGGGTTGATTGTCTGGCCCCGAACAAGCGAAGCGGCCTTCAACTTAGAACCAGCGCCGCCGGCCCCAATAGCCACCGCCACCCAGAACCAGCAGCACGATTAGAATAATCAATAGGGTTGTCGAGTCCATGTCGCTCTCCTACGGCTCGCGAACGCGCGCGAAAACCACTTCACACTATCTCTAGGCAGAACGCAGCGGAGTAGATAGCCTCGGAAACTACTCACCGCCACGACCCTGCGTTTCGCTGCCCCCTGAGCTACAGAAGGGCCAGCACCCCGAGCAGCACGCCAATGTGCAAGCCGACGAACACGCCGATGCGCAGCATGAGTGAGAAGCGCCTTATCATGGGTCACCAGCTCAGTCCGGCTGCCGTGTCACGTTCACCGCAGCCTCATTACAGGCGCGCGGATGGTGGCTGTACCGGACAGGCCGTCATCGCGCAACCAATGAACGGCGGCACCAACGCGCTGCAGCTTAAAGCAGTATTGTTTCGCGTTCAGCCATCGATGCCAACGCTGGCAAAGACGATCGTCGGCCACCCACCATTGGCCGCGGTCCTTCTCGGTTCCCAGACTTGCGACGAACCCAGGCGCCTGGCCTGTCATTGTGCCATCGCGCCTGTAGCGAATGGGAAACGAGCCGATTGGCGTGTCGAGCAGTACGGTCCTTCCAGACACAACTTGTCGCAGCGCCTCGCCCGTTGGCTTGGAGGGTTCTGCCAGGGCGCTGGCCGCCAGGCCGAACTGGATCACGAGCACAAGAAGCAATTGCTGAAACATTGAAAACGCCACAATCTGATGAGGAAACCCGACAGCGAGCTCGCACCTCAACTGTTACTGTTTTGCCGGCTCGCCCTTATTCATGTCGTCTATTTTCTTGGCAGCCTGGTCTTTCAGCTCAACCGCTTTGTCCGCGGCCTTGCGGCCCAGATCGCTCGCCTTATCTTTCACCGTGTCGAAGGTGGTCTTTTCGCTGGCCTTGAACTCCGGCGCCTTCACAAGGGCCTCCTTGCTGAGTGCAACGACGATGACGCGCTCGCCGTTCTTGCCGACATTGAAAGTCAGCGCACTAAAAGGAACGCCCACGCTCTTCTCACCCATGCTCAGGAAACCGCCGACGCCGAGAATGACGCTGTTGATGCGACCTTTGCGATCGAAAACGAGATCATTGACGTCGCCGACGTTCTCACCAGCAGCGTTGTGCACGGCTTGGCCGATAAACACTCGCGCGAGCAACTCGTTGGCTGCCTGTTGGGTGACGAACGACACGGTGGCACCGGACGTGTCCGCCGTCTGGGCTGACGCTTGGCCGAAAGGCGGAGCTGCCGCCAGCGCCAAAGCCCCAGCCAGTGTGAGGATTTGCAGTTTCATCGTAATTCTCCGGTAAATTCTTGCTTGGTTGACCTTAGAGGATAGCGGCCGACCGAAGCAGCCTCGGAGACTACTTATGTTCGGGCACGGCCCTGTACCGCTAAACACGACAGCCATCTAACGCACGCAACCAAAATGCGTACTTTCCGAGCCTTTGCTCCACATCGGCATCGTGCCCCTATAGCGGAGAGGCACCTCGCTTAGCCGTTAAGGATGTTCATGTCCAACAAGCCAGATACTGAAGAAAAGGAACGGCCAGAACGCAAAGCCCGCGCAAGACACCATGGCGTCGGGCGTGCCGGTCTGAGCCAGAGCGATCGTGTTCTGCCAACCGAAGTAGAGGGCCGCCAAGGTGTCAGCGCACAAGGCAAAGAGAACGTGGGTCGGTCGCTGGCGGCGGATCGACAAGACCATGCCAAAGACGACCGCGAAGCCGGGGCAAGGTGATAGGGGTGACGGGCAACGTTAGGCCACGCACGTCACCATTCGTAGCTTGTCCTCCGCTGATGCGGGTGCCCTTCACGAGTTGAAACTTTGTATGAGGTTGCATGCAGACGGTCTACGAGCTCGCACCGGTGATTGCAGACGTTATCTCAGCCCACTGTCCTGGGACGACCGCGCGCGAGCGTTTTGTGCGCGCCTGCCTCGGCGGACATTGGTACGAGGTCAAGAGCATGATCGAAGGAATGCTTGCCGAGCCCTGGCATTTGAGGGGTTACCAAGAATTTCGGCTTCGTGAATTCCTCGACCTCATGCCGAACCGTTAGAGTGTGCCTACGTCAAGCTTTTTTTGGCAGCTCCAATTGCGGAACCGCCTGAGCTAGGCGGGACGCGTGCTGTCCCTCGGTAAGTTGTCCGTTGGGTCAGAAAGCGCGCCGTCGGGCACCGTTAACTGAATGGTCGTTCCTTTGTCGGCTAAGATAGCGAGCTCGCCGCCGAGTTGGGAAGCAAAACTGCGCATCAAGGTGAGGCCAAGAGCGCCCTCGCGTACATCCGGAGCGAATCCGACACCGTCATCCCGAATGGCGATTGTCACACTACCACCGGCCTGGTTTGCGATGCGCACGAAGATTTCGCCTGACTGTCCGCTTGGGTATGCGTGCTAGTAGGCGTTCGTAACCGCTTCGTTCACCAACAGCGAGAGCGGGATTGCCAGTCGGGATTCCACCAGGACGTGATCAGACACAACGCGCAAGCGCACCCGATCGGGAAAAGTCGCTCGCAAGGCGTCCGCTAGTGTCTGAATGACATCCGCAAGATCGACGGAAACGATCACTCGCGCCGTTGTTGTGAAGAAGCTCGTGCACTCTGGCGAAAACGCCGAGGCGCCTCCTGGCCTCCTCCAACGCGGCGCACGCCTCCGGTATCCTGCACGCACGCGCTTGCGCGTGGAGAAGAGAAGCGATCGATTGTATGGTGTTCTTGACCCTGTGATCACTATCCTGCATCAGGACTTCCGTGGTCAGAAGATCTTGAGGCGTAATCGACGCCTGCTTGGCAACTGCAGCACCTGTTGTTTGATGGTGGAGCAATTCGGCCAAGTGGCTGACGATCCTAGTTACGCTCGCAGGTTTAACCAAAACGGGAACGCGCGGCCACCGAGCGAACTCATTGGATTGACGTCCGGTGTAGAAGACGAAGGGCAGACCGCGTTCGGTCAAACGATCCGCAACGATCGGCTCTGCTCGGTCGAGGACGGCCGCGGACAGGTCCGGGTGTTCGACGTGTTGCGAGCCGAGCAGGACGCGACCGCCTGCTTCCTCGAGCGCATCCTTTAGATCGAGAAGGATCGCGGCCAAGCGCAAACGCCGGAGGCACATGATCAATCCGGCTCCTGGCCGCGATCCGATCGCGTGTCTCTCGCCTCGATCACGCCCCCAAACGCAGTGCAATGTGAGTGAGTGCAGGGGGCCTCCGCCTAGCGAGGGCGAAGGGGTTACTGCGTCAGCGTCCCAGCGGGACGCACGCCCGAACGCTACTTGTAGGAGGGGAACGCAGCGCTAACGTAGGTTAGTGATCACGCTGAAATGATGATTGGCTCGCGCTCTTGCAATTTGGGAGGAGCCAATCAATGCACGCTGTGAAGGCCCTTCGGTGTCCGCGCGGCCACATTTGGAAGAGGTAGAACCCATCAGCCTTCAGACGGTCAAGCACGTTGCGGAAGTCGCCTATGGTCCGGTTGGCGAATGCTATTAGATCCTGCGCCTCTCGAAACAACCAATCCGTGATTTGCGTGACTGGCGGAATATTTGTGCCGGTCAGGTCTGTTGAGAAGGCGAAGATGTCATCAACGTCGATGTCTCGAAACAAATAGATGATCATATCACGCCGCGTGTACGGTGCCCTCCGGGATGCCGATGGGGGTTACGGCTCCCGGAGGGGAGCTCGAGGCCCAACGACCTCACCCGCAACCGCTTTAAGCTAGGTGAAGAAGTACTCACTCAGCACTAATACAGATTAGCGCTTTGCAAGATTGTCAGTAATCGGCGCCCATTGGACGATGTTCCAGCAGGGCTACACAGGTCCGCATCAACGCACGCAAGGCGGCAGGCCTGGACGCACGCGATGATGAAAAGTGGCTCGCGACTGAGCTGGATTTTCCTGAGCATCCTTGTAGGTGCGCTGAAGGAATTGAAGGGATCAACTGGATCGGTGACCGTGGACTTTTCGCACTGCTGCTTCATAGCCTGATGCACGTAGCGGCGGCTCTGCCCCAAAAAAGAAGGGCACCCAAGATCGGTGCCCTGTAGCGCCGTAGTTGGGGGGAAGGGGCGGCGCAATTTGCTAGCTTACGAGCGGAACGCGGCACCAGGTCGAGGGCGGCCTGATGCCGCTATCATGGGTCGGCCGCCGTGACGGGGGTCAGGCTAGCGCCTCCCCAGGGACCGACCGGGAGGGAATTCCGGCAGGTCGAGGCTATACAAGCGCGCGCGTTGGCCGTAGGCCAGACTCGGAAAGTACCTAAGCGGCACTATCTCTAATTCGCAGTACTAGCCGTGCCCGCACTAGGCGCGTCACCGGCTCGGTCGCAATGTCGGCCGGATTAGCGCCCTTGAGGATGCGATTCGAGATGGCCGGCGAGTCGGCGGATGACGTCGGCGACGTTGGTTATTTCGGACCAGGGGCACGCATTCGATGCGATGAGGCGAGCGTACAAAATCCGTGAAGGTAGTCTCGCCGTTCGGTGAGATCGCATGGCGCGAGGTGTCGCAGTTGAGCGATGAGAATTAGACTGCTGCTGGTCGGAGCTCACCCGCGCGTTGCTCGCTGTATATCGTCCATTGATCCCGCAACCTCCGCAAAGAGGCGAATCCGGCGACACAAAACGCTTTGTTGCAAAAGTGAGGGAACGCTGCGAAGGGTGCTGCGCGCAGCTTTGAGCAGTTGGCGCGTTTAGTAGAGAGTGGCTGGCCAGGCGTGGGGATGGGAGGTCGCTTTGGGATCTTGCTACGGGTAAAAGGTGCCATTCCTGAGGTCACACCTCACTCGCCAACCCCGCCTAAAGCGCCGGAAAGCAGGAAATTGCTTAAGGAGTGCCGTCAGCCCTTGCGACGCAGAACTCGATGTAGCCGGGCTTCATCCGAGCGACAGCTTCTCGCCACCGCGCCCAACTGTCGCCCAATCCGCCTGAAGCTGACTGACGGGCGAGGTTCCCGTTCGAAGCGAACAACCGGCTCTGCGGGTGGGTGCTCTTTGAGCCCCGCGCACGAACAGCTTCGCACGTGTCTCGCCACCGTCCTTGATGTCACGGAATAAGACGATCGCCGGGATAGGATCCGCCGCGGCAGCCTTCCACCGATCGGTGCAGGCTACGCATGGCGGGCGCCTCATCGCCACCCCACGCAGACAGCAACCGCACTGGCGATAGGCGGTTCACTTGTTGTGCATCATGGCCGCGGCGCAGACCTGCGTTCCGGCGACGAGAGCGCGACGTTAGCCGGTCACAGACCCGCCGGCGATTGTCCGCACGAGCGACCGAGAGTTGATCCGGAATGCCACGTAGGTCTGCACGCCGTTGATGACCAGCATCATCAGGGATTCGGTCGTTTTGAAGATCACGAACTTCTCGTCATACAGGCTCGCGATGACTAGGCCGAACTGGATCACGGCCACCATCCCCATCGCGATCACCTCGCCGGTGTTGTCCACACCGGGCTCAGAGACCTTGAGGATCTCGGCGGACGCGATCACGGCCGAGAGAAGAAGGATAATTTCCACCCAGCTCAACTTGAAGGGCCCGACCTCGATCAAGGTTGCCCTCGGATCGGGCAATATCAGCGCCCCGATGACAAAGAGTGCCAGGATGTAAGCGAAGCCTGGGATCAGTGACAGCGTGCCGAGGATGCCCATTCTTTTGTGCCTACGTACCGTGTCGTTGCCGACCGGTATCGTCGCAGTATGATGGTCTCCACCATCTGCTACTACTACATGTGCCATACTTGCGACCAATTCTTGGTTGTGAAGGTTTGTCTTGGCCTTCAGCCTCTAGCGACGATCACCAGGCACTCGGTCCGTGGGTCCTTCCACAGAGCTTGTCTGGAAGAACGACGGCAGGCGCATCGACGAAGGGTCCACGTTGTTGAGAACCCACACACCGCCCAACGCGATCAGTCCAGCGACGATCACGCTCGGCAGTGTTCGCACCAACACTCCCAGCAACGCGGCGAAGGCGGCGAGAATCCTCTCAGCGGCATCCCAGAGTTCCTTTGCGGCCTTGTAAAGTGCAAAGGCAACAGCCCCGATGACAAGGACAAGAAGGACCTGTTTCCACGACGGCCAAGATTGCCAGGGAACTTGCGTCAAAGCGCTGATCTGGCCGACCGACCAGGTCCAGATCAGCTGCACAAACTTGAAAATCGCGGCGATTCCCTGCTGCAGAAACTGCACCAGTTGGTTGAAGAATTGTGACATCTGGTGGCCTCTGGTTGCCGCAACTCCAAGCGTGAACGACGACGCCGGCAACGCTTTGGATCACCGCCATAGGAGCACCAGCGTTAACCATAAGCCACTGTCGGAAAGTACCCATGAGCAATCCCGCCAACAACAAGCTCCCACCGGCGCCGGCCCGCGATGGCCTGCCGTCAGTACAATTGGCGTACCAAGACGCGGCAGAGTCGCCAGATATGCCTCAGCTCCGGGACAGAGCAGTCGCTTCTCATGTCCGAGCGGCTGCATCACCACTTCAGCCGTCTTGTGATGAAAAATGCGCGCCTGCGTCGGGTTCAAATTGATTTGCTTCTCACGCCACATAAGTGGGCGCGCATACGTCAGGAGGGTTTCGGCGGAATTTCACCCCCGACCAACCCGCGAATAGGCACGCAAGTCATCGAGCAACGATGCCGGCGACGGTCCCATCCTCGTGCGAGTTGCCAGCACTTCGCCGAGCTTTTCTGGAACTGGGGGGCTTAGGTCGCTCACGCCTGGTGCGGCGGCATCCGGAACTTCGCACCCCCGTCACTTTAGCCACACACTGGCGGCGATTAGCATCACCGCGGCCGTCATCAGGATCCAGCCGGGATGCCGGCCGCGCGTCCCCCAGAAATTACCAACCGCCCCGTACAGAAAGAGACATCCGACGAACAGGGCGGTTGGTAACCTTGCCTGCGGCTCAAACCAGATTGCCGCGGCAATCAAGACGAGGCCGCCGAGGAACCAGCAGATGGTGCTGAAGTGCAGCAGCATTGGCGCGAGCCTCTTGATTATCGCTGCTGTCCGCCTGTCCGAGAAAGTGACCTTCGCCAGCGGCCTGACCATGAGCCGTTGCACCAGGACACCGTGGACCACCGCCACGCAGGCTCCGATGACCCCGGCCAATATCAAGGCGGCGTCATGCCAATCCATGTGCGTGAACCTGTGCAACTGAGATGCATCCGGCGCGCCCGGTCATAGCACCATTTCAGCGCGACGGTTTCAGTTTTCGCCGATGCGTGTCCACGGCAGCGTGGTAAGCGCTGACGATCAGGTCGTCGATCTGCGCAGGCGGCCGCTTGCCCATGGCTATAAACCGACGCGTCGCGGCAAACGGGATATCGACCGTTGCGAACATCGTTGCCTCAAGGTTCTCGGCGGTCATGCGCCCAAACAGGCGTCGCGTGAGTTTACCAAGCACGTCCTTGACCTGCGCGCCGAGGCGCTCGGCTTCCTTCTCCAGTGCGCGTGGCCAACTGCCGGATAGAAAGTCCTCACGGCGATAGAGCAGCATGATGCGCGCGCTATCGAGATCTGCGCGCGCCAGGTAGACCATCGAGAGGCCGGCGTGAAGCCCGGCGAGCACAGGCTCAGGATGTAGGGCTTTTTCAGCGAAGGCATCCTGGAAGCGTGTCGCGTTGCGCACCCAAAGTGCGCCGAGCAATTCATCACGCGTCCGAAAGCGGTGATAGATGGAGCCGCTTGGCGCGCTCAGAAGGTTGCCGATGGCGCCGATCGTCGCGGCATTCGGGCCTTGGCGGGCCACGATGCTTTCTGCCGCATCGAGGATGCGGGCCTCTGAGAATTTCGCCGGTCTTGCCATGTGTGCCTATTGGGGAGGCCGCAATGCTCAAGGTGTGGCATAGCCCGGAGCGAGACGGCTCATCAAATCGGTACCGGCCCCAAGATAGGGATGCGCCCATATGGCTGCGGCCCATGAGGCTACCGCCGCCGATAGGCGGATGACGCCGATTTCGCCGGACGGCAGCCGTTGCCCGCGTCCGATGATCGCAGCGAAGGGAACATTCGAGGTGCGATCGGCAAAATCCCTCCATGCGGCCCCAAGGGCCAAACGGCGTTTGCGGTCGATGCTCCAGGTGCCGCGCAAGGCAACCAAGCCGATCGAGCCAAATAGTAAGAGGCCGGCTGTGTCGCGGGCGAGCGCTAGGTGCGTGGCCGACCACAGGAATACGCCCCACAGGAACGGGTGCCGGGTCACGCGCAGCATCCCGCGGACCACATCCGGGCGCCTGACTGCTTCGTCCATGCCTGCGGTTCCAGGATTAATCGTCGAAAGGCCGGCAACGATCAGCAGGCTGGCAAGCAGTTGCACTGCCGCGACGCACACGACCAGCCATAAGGGCGTTTGCGCTGCCGTGGGAGGTTTCACCACAATGTAACTGACGTAGAGCGCCATCAGGCTGGCGAGAGAAAGTGCCGCGAATGTCGCCTGATAGGCTCGCTCACCCAATCGTGCGGCAAGCCACGGCCGCAGCGGACCTCCAGAGATCAGCAAGTGGATGGTTACCCAGACGAGCGCAGCGACGACTAGGCTAGTCATGACGCACCTGCCGCGTTCATGCCCCGCGTCACAGTGATTGTGCCCTGCGCGGCTGCACACAGGCGTTCAGTGCCGTGCGTGACAGCATAGATCTCGCAGCGGGTCACCGATTGGGTCTTGCCGGAGCTTATCGCCTTGGCGCGAGCCACCAATGCATCGCCCCGCGCCGGACGGATGTAGTTGATCTTGTACCCGCCGGTAACGACCCGCCCTTCCAGGCGGCGGCCGCCGGCAAACGTTAGCGCGTTGTCCGCGAAATAGCTCAACACGCCGCCATGCACGAAGCCATGCTGCTGCATGATCGGCATTCGAATCTCGACCCCGGCGTCGGAGTAGTGCGTGATTTCGGCGCCGAGCAACACACTGAATGGCTGGTCTGAAAGCAGTTGTTGCGCGCGCGTTGGCGTAGCATCCATGGCGCCACTCCCTTTGCGTTCAAGCCGCGACCTGCCGAGCCCAGCTGGCTTCGTCACTTGCTTTGCGGCTAAATAGATAATAGCCTCTAAAATCTATATGAGGCAAGTGGCGAGGCAAGTTGTGGCTGTGGCGCTATGGTGTGTGTACGTTGCCGGGCTGCTGCCCGTCCTGGTCGTGTTCATAGCCAAATCGGACCCGCGGCTGGATCTGCACAACCCGCGCGATGTCCATGCCGCGCAAGCCGGGCTGCGCAAACGTGCCTATGGAGCGCATCTGAACGGGTTGGAGGCGTTCCCGTTTTTCGCTGCTGCGGTGATGGTGGCAACTCTCAAGGGCGTACCGCAATCGCTATTGGATTGGGTGGCAGGTGGGTGGCTTGCTGTGCGGATCGCCTATACGGCAGCTTACCTGTTAGATTTGGCCCGTATCCGTCCCGCGCTGTGGGCGATCAGCGTCATCATTTCGGCGGCAATCTTTCTGCTGCCCGCGTGACGTGCGCCGAAAGCCCTGTACCTTGGCATCACCAGCACAGCTTCGCTTTTGCCGGGCTGATCGCATTCGACGGAGGCTCTAGTTTACGAGTGATGCAATGAGTCGCAAGGTGGTCAATTCCATCTGTCGGAGATTTCCTGACAGTCTTTTCATCGAGAGCTCCCGCGTCCGCGATATGGGTCATAGCGTTCGTGGCCGTAGCCCCGTGCCAATGCTTTATCTCCACACGACATCACCAGGCCGAATTTCTTCCTTGGGCCATCCTGAGACTGTACGCATCCTAGGCCGGAGGTAACAGGACCGACATCAGCTAACTGAGATCCGCAGACGCTACCCAAGGTCTGCTGAAGCTGTTATCGATGGTTTCCCGTCGCCGCAGGAACAGTAGCTCAGACCGCGAGCGCGCTCGTCCTGCCTCGCGTTTCAGAGGTTGTTCGCAAAACTTTGATGGCTCGGGCGACGCGATCCGGGTCGGCGTGATGGATCATGTGTCCCGCGCCGGCAAAGATGTCGAGCCTGCTGGCAGACAATTCTTCGTGCAAGCGCAGCGCCTGCTCCTGGTAGTTCACAACGCCATCGGTGTCGCCGGCCAGAATGGCTATCGGGCATGAAAGCTCGGCGTATCTTTCTGACAGGGCTTTCGCATCGGTGATCATGTTCGACGCATCCTCGGAGGAGGCGCGGATCTGGGAAGGACGGAGGACAAGGCCGACCGGAAACTCCTGCTCAAAACGAGGGGGCACCGGCTGCGGCGCGAACATTTTCTTGAACATCCTTGGAGCCATTGCCTCGCCGATTAGCGGCGCCACCGTGTAGCAAAGAGCATCGCCGAGCAGAGGAATCGCGGGAGGAGAGAATAGGACGACATCGGTCCGGGCCGTCGGATAATAGTAGCCGGAAGCGAGGACCAACCCTGATACATGCTCGGGATGGTCTAGCGCCAGAGCAAGCGCGACCATTGTCCCCCAGGAATGACCGACCACAATTGGCCTATCGATTCCGAGGAGCGCAAAAGCTCTCGGAAGCAGCGCTGCTTGCGCCGCCGCAGTCCAGGAATGGCCGCGCGGACGTTCGCTGTGGCCAAAACCTGGGCGGTCGAACGCAATGGCGCGAGAGGAGCGCGCGGTTTGGTCAAATACACGACTGATCAGCATGTCCTCGATCATGACGCCATTCCCATGCAGGAACACCACCGGCGGTCCGTTGCCGTGCTCGACGCAATGCAGTCTCACACCCTCTGAGACGACAAATGAGCCAAGCGGTGGATGGGAGCGTTCAGCGGCGGCTGACCGACGATTGACGATGAGGGCTGCCCCTGCCAGGGCCAGCGCGCCGGCAGCCAGAAGCCCTCCGCCACGTTTCGCTTGTTGGGATGAAGGCAAATAAGATCTGAGATGGTTCTTGCGTGCCACGTATGGGCCTCGTTCAGATAGGTAAAATTCAAGCTCAGCGTTGGAAAAGAAAAGCGGTGAGTGGCAACGTCGGTTCCTCGCAGTTCAGGCTCTGGACTGAATATTGCATCGCTGCCGCGAGCTCCCCATTGGCGCCTCCAAATTGCTCGAGCAGCATGTTGCCAAACCTGGGATCGGGCTCGTCGACGCGAACGGCGTACATCAGCTTCTTGACGTGGTGGTACATGCTGGACCCCAGGTGCGAGGGGAGATGGGTTTAGTTCAGTCGACGCCGTCTCAACGCCGTTGCAAGCTCGGAGGGGTCAAGCGCGCCCATACGGCCGCCAAACCATGCCGCGATAGCCCCGAGTATCAGAGCGATCGCCCCGAACAGCGCTCCCCGGGAGACTGCCTTGGCAGTCGCGTCCGCAGCCGCCGTCGCTTGCCGCTTGGCCTCGTCGACGATCTGCCGGTACTGCTGTTCGTACTCGGCAACCTGTGTGCGTGCCTGATCGACGGCAATATTTTGGGCCTTTGCCAAGGCCTGTATCGCGCGCTCGCGCGCAGCTTCCTGTCCCGCGGTGTCACTCGTCAGCGCCGCGCGCACGGCCGCAGTCGCGGCATCCCGCAAGGCGGCGGGATCGGTTCCCCCGCTGGCGCTACGGATCGATTGGTCTATGGACGCGAAGGGGTCCGAACTCCGAGCCAGCGTCGGCGCCACCACCTGAGCGGCCGTTTGCGCTGTTGAACCCAGCGTTTGCGCGGCGCCTCCGGCAACGGTGCCGAGTGTGCGGAAGGCTCCCCCTACGATCGCACCTACGCTGGTGGACATAAGATAGAAGACGAGAAGCGTCGTGACAGCCCACGCGGTCAGCCCATGCCAGGGGCCGGAGGTTTCTGTTGGCTTTCCTGACAAACGGCTCGCTGTGTATCCGCCTGCCAATGCTGCCAGGATACCGGAGAGGGCCCACCAGATGCCTGCTGCGATGGAGAAGGTTGATCCGGAGGGGTTGGCATTGGATGTCGGATCAAAGGATGCCGCGCCGATGCCAATTCCGATCAGGTTGAGGATCAGCTGCGTAACGAGGGCGACCATGACCCCGGCCAGCACAGCACCCCAGGAAATCCTATTGAACAATAGTGTGCGGACTTCGTCCTCGGTCGCAAGGGGATCAGAAACTTGAGGTCCGTTTCTCGGGCGTGCGGGATTCGTTTGCGTTGTCATTGGCGGTCTCCAGGTGGGGGCATTCGGCGAACGCGGGCTGGAGATCGAAGTTCCTTTTTACTCGCTCATGAGAGCAAAAAAACGTTGGCACTAATTGAGATTAGTGGCGTGGATTATTCCTAGATCAATTTCCCCGATGAATTTGCGTTAGACGTAGAGCCATTTCATGTGCCCGCTGCAATCGACCCCCAGATAGGACTTGGTTAATTCAGAGGAGCGTGCACTTTGCCAGAACGTCCTGTTATCGGAGTTGCAAAAAACGATCGCTATTTTGAAAAGCTAGGGCACAGCGGTGCCATTTGTCATTCGCAGGGCTTTAAGGGCGAGCCTCAGCTTGGCTTATTGTAGCAGCCTCTTATCCCCGTGCGATGATGCTGTCATCGCGTCGGCCGCGGTTGCGCTCGTGGCCGGCATACACTAGCCGAGAGTGGCTTCTCTGGTGCAACGGAGATCCGGACGAGCGCTTTCGCTCGCTGACGAAATTGCCGACGCCACTGCGGCCTCCTCCTGTGGGCCGGCATGAACGATCAACTAAACGGTAATCTCGGAGCTGAACGCGATCGAGCTCACGGCATTTGCATGGCGGCGCTCATGACGCACGACCCGATCCAGACAGGCGCTGCACGTACGACGGATGACACTACCCACGGCAGAAAAATCCCGCAGAGCAGGATGCTGCCGCGGGACTTAAAAGGGAATTTCGAAAGACGACCTACTTCGTGCGAGTGCACCAGTCGTCGACTTCCTGCTTCGCCTTGTCTTTGGCATAGCCGTACTTGGCCTGAAGCTTACCCTCGAGCTGTTCCCTGTTTCCATTGATCTGCGTGAGCTCATCGTCAGTGAGTTTGCCCCACTGCTCTTTCACCTTGCCGGAAAACTGCTTCCAGTCTCCTTTGACGGTATCCCAATTCATGGTTGGTCTCCTGTTGGTTACGACTAACTGCAAATATTCAACGTAGCCGCCCGTAGGCCTCGCGCTCCTTGCGGATCTGCTCCTTGGTGTAACCTGGTGACTTGGGATCGTAAGCAGACCAGCCAGCATCAGCGTAGTACATGCGACGAGCGTTGATATCGACCGGCCGCTGTTCGTTGAGGATACGCTCGGCTTCCACCGCCCGTGCGTCATCCGCGCGGACCGTCACCAGAGTGCCGCCCCGTCTCACCCCTTCTGAGTACACGTGAGCGTCCTTCTCATCGACGCCATTGTCCGTCAGGGCGCCAACCAATCCGCCAACGAGCGTACCTCCAGCGGCACCGGCAAGTGTCGTGGCCAGGACGCCAGCAGCGACAAGCGGACCAATGCCTGGGATGGCAATCACTCCCAACGCGGCTAGGAGGCCAGTGCCACCACCGGCCAGGGCACCGACCGTCGCCCCTTTCGCGGCTCCGCTTGCATCATCTGCTAGGGTACCATCGTCGCGATAGCGACTGACGAGGCTGACTTCTGAGGATGAAAAGCCGGCCCGCTCGAGAGCTGCCACAGCATTCTTAGCCTGCCCGTAGTCGTCGAAGAGATGGGTCACTGATCGTGTCATTGGAAAGCTCCTTACTTGGCAACTACGTTGCCGCGAAAATCCAAGGCGACGGTCGTTTGCTTGTCGCCTTGCTTCGCGGCGGCACGCCAGATGCCTTGATCGTCCTTCTTCAGATTGCTGACTTGCGTAAATCCGGCCTTTTCGATCCGCTCTTTAGCTTGGGTCTCGGTGAAGCTGTTGGCGCCGGGCAATGGCGCATTAGGGTCGGTCGAAGGGGCCGTCGCCATCGGCGCGTTGGTGGCCGGCGGAGAGGCAGCAGGAGACGTTTGTGCCAAGGCAGCGCTAACGAGTGAAATACTCGCAATGCCAGCGAGCACTGCTACTTTGAAACGGTGCATAGAATTTCTCCATATTAGAGTTGAGCAAGCAGAATGCTTTGAGCGCCCAGTGAGAGGGCACTCCATGGGTCATGATTTGCGCGGGCAAAAGCGTGCTGACAGGGGTAGAACGGGGTCGATATTACTGACCGCGAGTGTCCCGAGCCGTCGATCAATCCTCAGACGCACAACAAACGCGATGATCGACTGCGGAAGGCCGAGCCAGTGTAGCCAAGGCAGGCTCGGTGGAGCGCGTCCACTCAACTAGGGCATTGGCGCGACTATTTACAAGGGGTTGTCAGCCCCATAAAGACAGGAACATTAGTACCTCCCTGACCGTTGAGGGTGAATTTTTGGTTGGTTTTGGGATTGCTCGGTGCCGAGTGCTCAGTCGAACTCTTGAGTGATACCACCAAGCAAGTTGCTCCACATTTCCGGTCATCGCACTTCGCCACCATTCACAGAGCAGCAAAATTGCGACAGCAGGTAGGGGCTGGCTCAAGGGGCGAACCTTGATGCGCGTGAGAGCGGCATCAGTGATCAATCAATGTAATTGAAATCGCCTCCCGCCGCTGCTGCGTTTTCACGATCGCAATTCGCTGCCCCTCGGCAAGTGCGCAGTCCAGCACGTTCAACGCAGCGGGTGCCGACGACGCAAAAAAGTGACCCAGAGCTGCCGTCATCAGGAAAGATCGGTCAGACCTTCAGCTTTTTTCAGCGCTCGTTGCAAGACGACCGGCAGCACCGGCTTCCCAACAAAGTCGATTGGTTCATAGGGCAGAAGTGCTGTCTTTGTCGGTTCATCCAGGTTTGCGCTGAGAAATATGCATCGCAGTGCCTGTTGCGCGTGGAGCTGCCTGGCCGCATCGATACCGCTGCTACCGTCCGCCAGGCGGACATCCATCAGAACCACATGTGGATTGTGTAGGGTCGCTAGTGCAATCGCTCCGGCCGCCGACACCGCAGTCGCGCACACTTCGTGACCCAACTCTGCGACGAGTATTGCAAGATGCAAGGCAATGATCGCCTCGTCTTCGACGATGAGCACGCGCATAAATCATCGCTGGGTAGGAGCAAGTGGCACCGTAAGCTCAATCGTGTAACCCCCGGACACCCGCTTTGTTTCCACGTGGGCACCAAGTTGCGTGGAAAAGGCGTCAACAATGCGCGTCCCCAACCCCAGGCGCCGTTGATCCTGCGGTGGCCCCTGTCCCGTGTCGCAGATGGTGAGCTTCAGGGCGTCCCCTACCTTCGAGCGCAAACTGATTTCGCATGGAGGGCCGACGTGCTTGATGACGTTCGTCACCAGCTCATTGACGATTAGAGCCAAAGGTATAGCCATGTCAGTCGGCACATCCAGGCGTTGGACGTCGGTCGTGATCCCATCGGGACAACCAGAAGCTCTGCCGATTTCGCCACACAGATCACTGAGGAAGGTGTCGAGACGCACGACGCTTGCATCCTCGCCTGTGTAGAGACGCTCATGGACAGCCGCAATTGCTAGGACCCGGGCAGCTGCGCTGCGCAACGCATCGGCGGCCTCTGTGCTCAGCGTATGTGGCACCTGTAGGTGGAGGATGCTCGAAACGATCTGGAGACTGTTCTTGACGCGGTGATTGACCTCCTTGAGCAAGAGTTCCTTCTGCTGGACCTGCGCTTCGAGTGCGCGTTTAGCTTTCTCCAGCTCATGCCTCTCGTTCAACTCGCGAAGCTCGGTCAGCTCCTCGAAGAGACGGATACCCATGTCGCATCGGGCCGCCTCTTTGTCCTCTAAGAGTAATCGCGCCAGTTCCTCATTGACCTTCAGGAGGTCGCGGACATCATCCTCGAAGGACAGTTCGGGATGCAACACGGTCCAATAGTGAGCTGTGCGAATGAAGGCGAGCAAGCCCATCAGGTGCTCGAACCGATTGCCACCGAGAGCTTTACGCAAAGCGCGCCGGGCGCGATCTGCCCGTCGCGGCTCCAAGAATAAAAAAGTGGCGGCAGCGATGAGCCAATCCTCTCCCTCTGTGTCCGGCGCTGGCCACTCCATCAGTGTGGGAAGTGCTTCAAGACCTCCCACTATTACGTTGTGATCCCGGTCCCAAGGCGGCGGCGTCTTCAGAAGCTTGATCGCCTGTTCGATGCTTTGGACGGCGACAGAGGGGTCCCCGGACGAATGACCTCGCCCAACCAGGAACGCGCAATGGCGTGCGATACAGTAGCGAACTTCGCAGAACCGCGAGAGGTAGACGAACAGCCGCTCCTTGAAGAGCGAAGGGATCGGGTTGTCGAGGTATCCGGCTTTGGCGAAGGCCCACAGTCTTTCGATGATTTCGGGCGCATCAGGAGCGGAAGAGAAGAAGTTGGGCACCAACCCGAACCGGGTGGCGACCTCGCGTTGGAACTCGGTTTGCCTGTCGGACGCTGAGGTCGTCGAGCAAGCAGAAAGACTGGCCAGCATGGGACATCCTTGTGGCGCGGGCTAAAGCGCAATCACCAAGGCCAGCGCAACCTGTTTGAAAGCCGTCGATCAATCCCCCGTGGAGCGCAGCAAGCGTGATGATCGACTGTCGTGGAGGGTCCTGCGTGCACAACTACGGCGTACAGGCGCGCGCGTATTTGCGCATAGCCTATTTGCTAAGACCTTTCTTGAGGCGCGGCAGCAATGGTCGGTACATCCGGATATATGGGGGTTGCAGAGACGATTTGCGAGGCGGGCGAGCGCCATGCCGCGTTGGAACTTGCCCCCCAAGGGCGCGTTCAGTCACCGATGACCCGAACCGACGGGCGCCCTGTGGCGCGTTCCGGGGTGGTCAAAGGAGAAATCCATGACGCAGCAAAAAACAGGTTACCCGATGGATTATGCCAAAGGCGGCACGGAGACGGCAAAAGATCGCCTTGGCAACATGGCGGATGCCGCGACCGACAAGATGAAAGACGTCGCAGACAGCGCACAGGAGATGGCCGGCAAGGTGGCGGACCAGGCCATGGAATATGGTGGGAAGGTGCAGGATGCCGCAAAGCAAGTCCGGCCGTTCATGGAAAAGTCCATGAAGGAGCAGCCGATGGCCACGCTCGCAGCCATTGCGGCAGTCGGGTTTGTACTGGGCGCACTCTGGAAAAAATAGCGAGACCTGATCGGTGAGGCGGTGGTCCAAAAATAACACTGCCCGTGTGAGTACCTCCGCTTGAAATACGGAAAGGCGCGCTCCTTGCAGAGCACGCAAGCATCAGAGCGCTCTTCTCCTCATCAACTGGAGCTAAGGCAGAGCGGTGCGCCCCTCGCACCGCTCCCTTTTTTTGGCAAGACTTACACCACGCAACATCTACCGGAGCACCCATGGCCAGAAAACCCAACAAGATGAAGTCCGAGCGTCGATCGACGGCCAAGTCCAAGGCCAAGCGCAGTGGCAGCAAGCCGTTGATGGCGGAGGCCGCCTCGGTGCGTACCGCAAAACCCAGCACCAGCATGAGCAGCGCACCAAACGGGAAGCGACCGACTTCACTTTTCAACCCAGCGCTGACGGTGGCCACAATGATGGGCCGCGTGATGAGTGCCTATGCCGAGTTGCCTGCTCGGCTCTCGCGATGTCGGTCCCCCATAGACATCTGGTTTGAGCAGGCGCGGTTCGTGCAGCGCGTGCTTGGCGAGTCAACCGCCCCGGCAGATCGCCCGTCACGCGTGGCGTCTCGTTAAAGGTCACCATGACCATTGCGCTCAACCACACCATCGTGCCGGCGCGGCGGCACAACTCTGCGCGCCTCGACCCTTCGGCTTCAGCGCGAGCTGTCAGGCAGCAGCTCGGTATCTATCGAGGGGCGCCGGACACATGTTCATCATGCGGTGCTACACGCTTGGTACGCGCCATTGTCACCGTTGCAGTCATGACCAGATGGGCAGGCTGGCTGACAAGGCCACCGATCAGGCGAGAAACGTGGCGCAGCACGTCGAAGATTTCGCCAGCAATGCTGCCGAACAGGGCCGCGAGGCAAAGGAACGAATCCAGGAGGTCGCCGGCAATGTGAAGGGTGCCGTTGACAAGTCCATCAAGGATCAGCCGATGGCAACTTTGGCTGCCGCCGCGGCCGTTGGCTTCGTGCTTGGTGCCCCGTGGAAGTCATAAGCCCTAAATGGGCGAGAGGAACAGGGTATGTTTCGTGGATTGATTTATAACGCAAAGTCGGCCGTCGGCAATTTCGTCCTCAATTACGTCGCCCGCGCATCGGTCGCCGTGGCTTTCGTCATTGCGGTCGGCTTTGCCGTCGCTGCAGTCGCCACAATGCTGGTCGAACGGTTTGGCGGGGTAACCGGCTGCTGGATAATGGCTGGGGGGCTGGCCGCCATTGGCATTATCGCTGCCATCGTCGTGTCAGCGAGAGAGCACAAGGAGGAGGTTGCCGAGGAGCTGAAAGAGAATGCGGATACGCAGGAGATGATCAGCGACGCCACGGCTCAGGCTTTGATACAAACTCCCGTGGCCTTACTCGGTGCTCTATTTGCAACGCCGGGCGGTGCAGCAACGGGGCTGAGCGTAGCACACGCTCGGTCGCAACTGGCCGCTCGTACTGTTACTGCTTCTGGGTGGCGCACTGTTTTGGCCGGCGCAACCTACCGAGGAGGAGCTCGCAGCCGAGCAATTGGGCGTCCCCCGTAAACCCAACGGTGCGGACTTGCCCAGCGAAATGAGACACTAGCAAGACCGCAAACGCCGAATTGACTGCTGCGGCGCCAGCGCGAGTACCCCCGCGTCTGGCGTCTCGAGAGCCGATCAAAAGTTGGGGACTAGATTCTTTGCCTCCCCACACCCCAGCGCTGTCTTCGCTCGTCCTGCAGCATACCGGTGCAAAGCGATCAACCGCATCACCTGGTGGTTTTGTTTATCTCGGTGATGGCGATGTGGGTGAGTTTGTGGTTGGCCGCTTTTTCCTGATCCAGGATCTCCGATAGCAGTTCGTGCGCTTCGGTCTCGCCAAGTGCCTTGGCCCATTCGCGCAACGTGCCGTACCTGGAGATTTCGTAGTGCTCCACCGCCTGGCAGCAGCCGATGATAGCGGCGTGTTTCGCGACGGAGCCGTTGGAATCTTCGATGACGCCCTGCGTCTCCTTGATCAAGCCTTCAATTGCATCGCACTTCTCTCCTGAGGCCTTTCTGCCAATCGACTTGAAAACGGCTTGCAAGGTTTTAATCTGGCCCTTGGTCTCGCCCAGATGGTCTTTGAGGGCCGTTTTGAGATCGGCGTTGCTCACGGCATCGATCACTTTGGGCAGGGCCTTCACGATTGCGTTTTCTGCGTAATAGACGTCCTGAAGGGTATGCTCGAACGCGTCGGCGAGGGTTTTCATCGTAATCTCCGGGGAAGGGTGTTGATGCGCAACATCTGGGTTCGAGCTTAGTTCCATAAGCGTGCACTCGATAGCAGAGCAGACTGCGGTCCGCCGTCGGCACAGCCTGCAAACCACTCTGTGAGTGCCCGCTGGAGGTTTAGCCTGTGCAGATTGTGACGGTGCTTACCCAGAAACCCGGAGAAGGTTCCGTGGGGGTTGCTTGTAACGTCGCCGCGTCTGGACCCCGGTCGCATCAGCGCTTTGGCGCACGGGCTTATCGTTACCGGCCTTATTGTGGTCGTCAGGATCAGGCGGGGCTAGCCGGGTTAGTTCATCAAGAGTGCGTCCTGGTCCGCATCAGGAAAGCGAGGAGCCGAAGGGCATCTGTGTGTTATTGCGTGTTGGCGATCCTGTCGGTGACGGCACTCGTTGCGAAATCTGGACCAACCACTTCCGCGCTGTCCACGCCAAGGAGTTGGGCAAGCCTTGAGCGCGCCCGATTGACGCGGCTTTTCACCGTTCCGATGGCGCACTTAGTTATTTCCGCCGTCTCCTCGTAGGACATGCCTGCAGCCCCAACCAGTACGAGAGCCTCGCGCTGATGGGGCGGAAGAAGATCCAGCGCCTTCCGCACATCCTGCATGTCGATGTGCCCTTGCTGGGCCGGGGCAACGGATAGACCCTCCGCCTTCTTGCCGTTGGCGTCCTCGACCTCCCTGCGCCGTCTCCTCATTTCCGTAATGAAGGTGTTTCGAAGGATCGTGAACAGCCATGCCCGAAGATTGGTGCCTTCCTGGAAGCTGTCGAGGTGGCTCCAGGCCTTAAGCAATGTCTCCTGCACGAGGTCGTCGGCACGATCGTGCTGTCCGCAGAGAGAAATTGCGAACGCGCGCAGGTTGGGCAACAAAGCGACCAAGCGATCTTTCATATCGCTCGTGGGCGGGCCTCGCTTGTCCCTGGCGGCAAGAGTCTGGAGCAGCTCCACCAAACGCCGCGGCAACGGCGCCGGCACCTCACCGTCGAACATCTTCCTTAAGATCTTGCCGAGCTGCGCCGTGAGGTGGTCCTCATTCATCCTGATTTTTCTCGCTGTCTACAATCTAGTCAAAAGCTCCGCGATGTGTCGGCCAAGCATGCAAGTCAAGCCGATACGGCCGCTGAGAGTTAGGTGCAGTGAACGGTCGGCATGGCGGCGCTATGTACGCGAGGCTAGAACGCCTGTTCTTGGCGAACTTCTGGGAACGGGCGTTCAGTTGGCGAAGCTGAGCGCAGCGTTCGGTCGACGTTGTTATTTGCTCGGTGGTTGCGTGCTTGCTGGCGCGTCATGGCCAGTCACCGGATAATTGTCGTCCCGGGTAATGTAGAACCACGCCCCGACGATGACGACCGTCGCAGCGCCGAGGATCATCGGTAAGGCGCCCCAGCTTTCGCGTGAGCCGCTTGGTCTGGCCTGACGTTTGTTTACGTCATTGTCCTGAGGTGTCATGGAGTCTCCTTGTCGCACACCGGCTGCTGTGAGTCGGCCTTCCGCCCAAATAAGGCAAGAACCGTCGAGCGGCTGCCGTGTGGTAGCGTCGAGGATCATAAAATGTTGGGAGTGCCAGAGGGCGTCGTGTGGGCCCGCAACAGTTTATGTTGGCCTAATCACATCTAAGCGTCACCGTGATCAGTTACAAGGGACGCCACTGAGCCTCAGCCCGCACGAACGCGCAACAAAGGATCAGTAGAGCCGCGAAAAACTGCTCAATGTAGATATCGATCGGCGCTGCAATACGAGGTGAGAAAATGGCTGCTCTTCAGAGGATTGCGAAAGCTCTGGCGGCAATCACCCTGGCTAGCGGTGGTGTTGCAACATTACTTAGCGGCAGCGTGCCGGAATTCGCCATCGGACTACTGTTGATTGGCAATGCTTTCTTGCTGCTCGGCGCCCTGGTGTGGACCTCACGTGTAATCTCGATATCACTAGGCAATTCCATCGGCGCAGCTGTAACCGGTGAAGTCGGGATGCCAAGGCGATGAAAGAGCACGAGGCGAAACGTACTAGGACCACGAAGCTTGGCTCGCCAAATATCCTCACCAGCCGGCCATTCACCGCCTAGCAACCCGGCAACGCCACCAACACTTCACTCTCTGCCACCACCGCAACATTCACCAATATCCTCGACACCCACCGTCCGCGAAGGCCAATCCCGCTACGGTAGTGAGCCCGCATCTTCCGGACAATCTTGCAAACCCTGATGAGGCTCCTCAAATAAGGTCATGTCAACGCGTCTCGGAGCGAAGCCATGTACGATCTCCTCAAGCTCCTTAACGACAGTTCTGCCGGCGATCTAGCCGAACTCGATAACGACGAGCTTCAAAGATTCGAAACGCTGTGCGAGAACTGGCGAACGCTCGTCGAGGCTGAACGCGCCCGCCGGAATTCACTGCCCCGTCCAACCGCCGGCACTCGGGCGAACATATAGACAGAACAGAGACCGCCGCCCACCAGTCGCCATGAGCTCCCTCCCCAAAGTCTCAGTGATCGAGCGCCCTTAACGTGCAGCCTTGTCACTGTCCCGCTCTCGCATCACCCTGAAATAGTGCTCTGCGTGCTGGCAGCAATTCTCCGCCTCGACGATATCGCCGTTCAAAGTCGCTGCACGGGCGAGTGCTAGGTACCGTTCATAATTCCTTTGAGAATTCCCGACGCCGTTCTGACGCTGCCGCGCGGCAGCATCAGCGCGAAAGCCCAGCGGCCGTCTTCGCTGCGGCCGTTGATTTCCGTTCCGCATCTGATTCATTCAGTCAACTCCCGTCATGATAGAGCGGGCCAATCGCCCACGCTTGGGCTGGAACAGCTGCAACCTCTGCCGTTTGAAGCTGGGATGAATAGTCGCCGGCTACATCAGCGAACAACATTGCGGTCGCCCTCGGCTGCTCGATCGTATTCCATCCGCCGAAGATCAAGACGCAACGTGCATTTTGGTCAGCGGCGGAAATGCGTGCGCCAAGGCCCTATCTTGATCGCAACAAGGACATCGTACGCGAGACGAACCTTCTGGTTGCGGCGCTTGCCGAGGCGGTAGAACAGCTTCGTTCTGGCACTTGGTGAACAGTGCGGGATGCGCGCCAGTTTGGGCGGCCCGTTTGCCTATTGACGCCATGATGCGCCCGTTTTCGGTCGTGCCGTCTCGTGACCTGGTTGTCGGTCATGCCGATGACATTGCGTGCGGCGAATCCATCTAGGTAGCCAGGGCGCAGGCACGCTTGACGATGTCCATGACCGTATTCTTGCTCAGTTCGACATCGCGGCCGATCAACCGTTAGGACAGCCCTTCCTTGTGAAGAGCGAACCTTCCTTGTCCGATGGCCGGTGCCCAAGTTGCCAGCCAAACCGATCGCCGCCGAGCTCGCTACGCTTGGCTACCTCGACGTCAATGGCCGACCCTACAGCGCCAAGTCGGCCAGGAGCATGTTCGAAGGGCCTGCCCGGTGAAGCCGATCCCACTTAACCCCTAAGGTTTCGCCAAAAAAGAAACCCTGATCATGGAGGGTTTTGGCAGCGGCGGCCAGGGCGCAGCAGACAGTCTTTTCATCGAGAGCTCCCGCGACCGCGATAGCGTTCGTGGCCGTAGCCCCGTGCCAATGCTTTATCTCCACACGACATCACCAGGCCGAATTTCTTCCTTGGGCCATCCTGAGACTGTACGCATCCTAGGCCGGAGGTAACGGGACCGACAGCAGCTAACTGAGATCCGCCGGGGCTTTGCCTCCTCGGAAGGGCCTTGGCACTGCCAAGGCGCGAGTGCCGAAAATTTTACGGCGCCTCTTGAAATCCCCAGCGCCCTTCTAATTTGTTGGTCGGGCGGCCTATTCCGGCGCCCTCTGATGAATTCCGGTTGTCGTCGAGAGGATGGCTATGGCGACACTCGACCTTGTACCCTACCGGCGAGGGCCGATCGGGCAATGCCATGGCCAAGCGCGAGAAGAGCGCCAGGCCGCGAGCAATGGACCAAATCAGGTCTCACGGGGTTCGGGTTCTGATGAGGAACAAGGAGGGCAGCGACCTGTGCCCAGGGCAAGGCTAACGTAGCGCTTATGGGCCTGCCGGGGCGGCCCGGTGTTTTGTGAGCTCGTGTGCATGGCTAAGCAAACAATCACTACGATATTCGTAGTCGAGCCCACCGACGATGGTTGGTCGGTAGGCGTTGGAGACGAGCGCTTAAGTTTGTTTGCGACGCAGCGCCAGGCAATTGACGATGTCAAAAAGCGCCGAGCGAGGCTAACCGCCATTGGGCACCGCAGCACCGTCCTTGTAAAAAGGCACGGGTCGGCCTCAACCAGGGGCCGGAGCACACGGTAAGCGAAGCGGAACAATCTGTTCTTCGTTAGTGCCAGCCCTGTACGCGTTCAGGGTTCAGCTGCCGCCAATCCACCATGCCAATGATGCCATCCACCGATAAATCCCCATAGCCCACAGCACCGCCGGCGCTCCCCTCCCGCGATTTCGTGCCTTGTTTTCCGACGCCTGCCGTCAGCGCCTGCGGATTGGGTTCTCATGCAGGCATCTGAAAACCTGCACAGTAAGAGACTTCCATCCACACCGCCCTGATTGGCCACTTCCCACGGGGCATCTTTGCCTCCGCGAAAGATTATGTTGCCTCGGCCCGGCTGCCTATAAGAGGCCCATATGCCGGACGCTCAAGGAACTTTGTTCCAACATTGGCCGTTGGTTCCACGGTTCTGCCCTTGATCTATCAAAACAGCCGCGCCCTATCCTGTAGCTCTCTGAGTTGTTGCAGGCACATGATATCCTTGCTCGAGGCTTTCCCCCGATAGAGCGCCAACTGACAAAAGGTACCGTCCATGAGCCTTTCTGAGCGGCCGCGGGTATCGACGGGGCTCTCCGGCCTCGACGACATCCTCGGTGGCGGCCTCGATCCCGACTGTTTGTATCTGGTGGAGGGGCGTCCGGGAACTGGCAAGACCACACTTGGGCTCCACTTTCTTCTGGACGGGCTCAAGAGGGGCGAGAGGGGTCTTTATATCACCCTGTCGGAAAGCGAGACGGAGCTGCGCCTTGTCGCCGCGCGACACGGCTGGTCGCTGGAGAATGTGGACATCTTCCAGCTGGTGCCTCCGGAAGCCAGCGTCGGCCCCGATCAGGAGCTTACCCTGTTTCATCCTGTGGAGACCGAGCTGAGCGAGACGACGAAATTGATATTCGATCAAGTGCGCGAGATCGAACCAAGCCGCGTCGTATTCGACAGCCTTTCTGAAATGCGGCTCCTGGCGCAGAGTTCGCTGAGATATCGCCGCCAGATTCTCGCTCTGAAGCACTTTTTCGCCGGCCGCAAATGCACCGTCCTGCTCCTCGACGATCTCTCCTCGCATGCCGATGACCTGCAGCTGCACTCCATCTCTCACGGCGTGATCCTGCTGGAGCAACTCGCTCTGGACTATGGTGCCGAACGCAGGAGGCTGCGAGTGTCGAAAATGCGGGGCATCGCCTTTCGTGGCGGGTTCCATGATTTCACCATCGAGCACGGTGGCCTTTCCATCTACCCTCGCCTGGTCGCCGCGGAGCACCACAAAGAGTTCCATGGCGAGCCCACGCCCAGTGGCAGCACAGAGTTTGACGCTCTTCTGGGCGGCGGTCTGCATCGCGGCACGAGTGCTCTCCTCATTGGAGGCGCAGGTGTAGGAAAATCCACGGTTGCTTTGACCTACGCCGTGGCGGCAGCGAACCGCGGTGAGCATGCCGTGATCTTCGCATTCGATGAAGGCCTCGGCACGGTGTATGCGCGCTGCGACTCCCTTAATATTCCGCTTCGGGATTTCGTCGAAACCGGGCGCATCAACGTTCAACAGATCGATCCAGCAGAGATGTCGCCGGGCGAATTTGTCTCACGGGTCCGAGCTGCCGTGGAGCAGAAGCACGCGCGGGTGATCGTGATTGACACCCTTAATGGTTACCTGAACGCAATGCCCGATGAGCGCTTCCTGGTGCTCCAAATGCACGAGCTGCTGAGCTACCTCAACCAGCTCGGCGTTGTGACCATCCTCGTCCTCGCGCAGCATGGGCTCATGGGGCATATGCAAACCCCACTCGATATCAGCTATCTGAGTGATACCGTTGTCATGCTCCGGTACTTTGAATCCGCGGGCGAGTTGCGGCGGGCAATATCCGTCGTGAAAAAAAGAAGCGGGTTGCACGAGACCAAGATCCGTGAATTTCGGCTGGGTTCGGGTGGATTGCAGCTCGGACCGCCCCTGACAGATTTTCGCGGTATCTTCACAGGAACACCAACGTACACTGGCAATGCCAAGCCCTTATTGCCAGAGCACAACGGCAATGCCTGAAAGCGCAAGCGAGCTCGTCCTGATCCTCGCCCCGACCGGGCGCGATGCTGTGGCCGCGGAGCAGCAGCTGCGAGCGGCGGGGCTTGAAAGCGCTGCGTGCGCCGGCATGGCGGACTTGGTGTCCCGCCTTCGGGCGGGAGCCGGCGTCGCGCTGGTGGCCGAGGAAGCCTTCGCCGGTGAAAGATCCGAGGACCTGCGGAGGTGGCTCGACGCACAGCCGCCGTGGTCGGATTTCCCACTTCTCATCCTGACTAGCCAGCAAGTGTCACGTCGCCTCCACTCCTATCGGCTTGAACTAATGCGTGTTCTTGGCAACGTTTCGCTGCTCGAGCGTCCGCTCTCGGCGGTGTCGCTGATCAGCGCTGTCAAAGCTGGTCTGCGCGCGCGCCGGCGTCAGTACGAGGTGCGCGGCCATTTGCTTGCGCGAGAGCAGGCTGCTGAGCATTTGGAAAAGCTTGTGCACGACCGCACCAGGCAGCTACTGGAGACCAACAAACGGCTAAGCGCGGAGATGGTGGAGCGAAAGCAAGCCGAAACCGCTCTGCAACAAGCGCAAAAGATGGAGGCGGTGGGTCAAATGACTGGCGGCATCGCTCACGACTTCAACAACCTCCTGACCGCCGTAATCGGCAATCTCGACTTGGCCATCAGGCGAGTGCACGACGAGAAGATTGCCCGATGGCTCTCGGGCGCGCTGCAAGCCGCCCAGCGCGGGGCGAAGTTGACCGCCCAGCTTCTCGCATTTGCCCGCAAACAACATATGCAAGCCGAGCCCACCGATCTAAACGCCCTTGTTTCCGGCATGGGAGATCTGCTGGTGCGCTCCATTGGAGCCACGGTCCGTATCGAGACCTCATTGCAACCCGGACTCTGGCCGGCGATGGTCGATCCCGGTCAGGTCGAGCTCATCATCCTCAATCTGGCGCTGAACGCGCGGGACGCGATGCCCGAGGGTGGCTTACTGCGCATTGCGACAAAAAATTCGGGGCACGACGATCCCGCTCGGCCGCGAGCACTTGGCTTGGCCGGCGATTTCGCGAGTATGACAGTAAGTGATACCGGAACTGGCATGCCTGACGAGGTTAAGGCTAAGGCGTTCGAGCCGTTCTTTACGACCAAACCACCTGGAGCCGGCACAGGGCTCGGCCTTAGCCAAGTCTATGGGGTCACTCGGCAACTGGGTGGTCACGTGGACATCGAGAGCCACGTTGGCAAAGGTACCACCATCCGGATCTACGTGCCGCGGGCGGCAGCAGCAGAAGGGCGCCAGACCGCTGTGAATGTGCTGGAGCAGCTACCCTCCTCGGGCGCTGCCAGCGTTCTCGTCGTTGACGATGACCCCGACGTGCGCGCCTTTACCGTTTCCTGCTTGGAGAGCCTCGGCTACAAGGTTCGGGTTGCTGATGGAGGGCATGCCGCCCTCGCCATACTCGGCGGACGCGAAAGCATCGATGTCTTGTTGATCGATGTGATCATGCCGGAAGTACAAGGTCCAGAAGTCGCGCGGCTTGCCCTCGCGAAGTGTCCGGAACTCCGCATTCTCTTTATGACCGGGTACGTTGCCGAGGCAGGCGAAGCAATCAACCGCCAGCACGTGCTATCAAAACCCTTCACGGTGACCGAATTGGCGCACAAGGTGGAGGAGGTACTGCGAGCGCCGGAACCCAAAAAACTCGAGAACGTCATTCCTATTCGGCGCAAGCCCGGCGCTGGTTAGCTGCTCAAATGCCCTTTAATACGTCCAGGGCTTGCCGCAAGTTCTGCAGCGCATAGGGCTTCGCCAGGACGGCCGCGCTTGGGTAGCGCCGCTGCGTCTGGCGGCCGTCATAGCCCGTCGCCAGCACAAAGCGAATACCCTTCTCCAGTAGGGCGTCGGCAAGTGGCCAGACCGGCTGCCCTCGAAGGTTCACATCCAGTATGGCGGCATCGAAGGGAGTGTCATTGGCCCTGTCGAGACCCTCCGCCACGCTGGACGCCTGGGCCGCAACCGCGCACCCAAGCTCGTCCAGCAGATCCACCAGCAGCATGGCGATGAGCGGCTCGTCTTCGACCACTAGAAGGGACCAGTTCGACGACATGTCTGATGAGGCTTTGCCCGACTCCCACAGGCCATGTAACGTCGGAAGCTGGGCGTGGGTTCCACCGTTCTCGAGGAGAGGGGCGCAAGGCTTTGCATCTAAATCGAGGTTTGCCCCTCCAGGTGCGGTGGTACGTGCTGTTGGGGCCCTGGCCCGGGCCGCGTTTTGCATCGCGCTTCCGCCGCACCACGGATAGGCCGCCACCCTTTGCGTGGGGACGGACGGCCCGGACGCTTGGTTGGTCTCATAGCCCGGGCCGCCGTGCTCGCGGATAAGACGCGAGGGTACCGAGTAGTAGTGATGGTCGACTTCGACGTGATAGTCGGGGGCGACCCGGCATTTCTTCCATTCGGCATACTGATAGGGTTCGCCCGGTAGTTTCTTCAATACCGACCGTTCAATCGTCTCCAGCAGCTCGATCCGGCTAGAGCTTGGGCATCTTCGCTCACAGCAGGTCCTCAAGGGCGTTGTCGAACTGAGCTCCGACGAGAAGACCTTGTGCAGCATCGCCACGGCGCATCAGCCGGGCAATCATCTCGCTAAGCGGCTCCACGTGTCCGTGAGCATCCTGGGTGAAGTCGTCTAGGTTTGATTTCGGCGGCAGCGAGCTCGTGGGTCCGGCGCGCGAGCTCGACTGTGGCACGTTCTTCCGACCGGAGGAGTGAACGTGGCGCTGCGGCTCCCCAAGGCACCGACCAGGGGCAGCACCGAGAGCCGCGGATCGTCGCGCCAGCGATCGAGCCGTCAAGGGCTCTCACCTGGCTCGAACGGCAAAGCTGCGGGTCTTCAATTTCGGGCTACGCGACCGACGGCCGTTCTTGAAACCGGCACCGCGCGGGCGCAAGATGGCAAAGCCCCGCTCGCGCCTTTTCGTCGTATGACGGAGGCCGGCACGGTCAAGAATTCCAACGGAGGAATTGAGCATGTCCAGCGAGGCAGCTTCGACGGGCTCACCGGAGACCTCAGCCGCCGAGGAAGATCAAGCCATCCGCGAACGAGTACGCACGCTGATGAGTCAATTCTTGCAGCAGGGCCAGATCGACCCCGAGGGTGTCAAGGGGGTGATGCGAGCTGTAACCGGCGGTACGCCGTCCGGGACGCCTCCCACGGATGATGCGCCGGGAATGGAATTTGCCGATGCGGTGCGCCGGCTGGATGCGGCGCTCGCCGTCTCTGCCGAAGCCGCCCATCGTGCCTTGGAAACCGTTGCAATTCGGGGCAAGGATGTCACCGACAATGACATAAAGGGTGCGCTTGCCAGCTTGATGAAGCTACAGGAAGACTGCCTTGCCGCCGTGAATGTGGTGTCCGAGCGGGCAGGTGGTGAGAACCTGCGCCGCGAACTTGATCAGCTTGCCGTGCATGCACAAAACATTGGCGTCGAGGCCAGCGCACGTGCCGGCGCATTGATGAACGAGTTTGCAAGCCGTATCGCAGGTACCTATCGCGAAACTTCAGTCCCGAGCCTGGAGGCGGCACGTGCGTTCAGCGCTCGCATGGCACTCTTGACGAGCGGCATCATTGCCGGGGTTGCTGATGCACTCAGCGATCAGAGCGGATCGAAGAAAGCGAAATAGGTCCACCCATGATCTGGGGGACGCTTGGCGCGGCGCGTGACCTGTCACGGCTGCGCGAGATTAGTTCAGTCCTCATCCGGCACGGTCTTGGCGATCTCGTGCGACGCACCGGGCTGGCCTCCGCGCTCGAGCGGGCGGGGCAGATCCTGCACTGGGGCGAAGCTGGCAAGTCAGCTGAAATCGAGCCACAGGAGCGCTTCCGGCGCTCCCTAGAGGAGCTTGGGCCGACGTTTGTGAAACTCGGCCAAGTGCTGTCGACACGGCCAGACTTGCTTGCGCCGGGCTGGATCGCCGAGCTTGAGCGTCTACACAGCGAAGTCGCACCGGTTTCCTTCGATGAGCTCTTGCCTGAGGTCGAGAAGGCGCTTGGCCGATCCCCATTCGACGTGTTTGCCGATGTCGAGCGCAAGCCTCATGCCGCAGCTTCGATTGCCCAGGTGCACCGGGCCAAACTACCGAGCGGCGCACCTGTTGTCCTCAAGATCAGACGTCCCGGCATCTCTGCCAAGATTGCAGCGGACTTGAGGCTTCTCGACCACCTTGCCAACTTGATCGAGCACGAAATGCCCGAGGCGCGCCGCTACGCGCCAGTCCAGGTCGTGGCCCAATTTCGGCGTTCACTGGAGCGGGAGCTCGACCTCGCCGTCGAGGCCCGCCATGTCGATCGGTTCGCGCGCAACTTTGCGGATGATCCTCATATCTTTATTCCGAAAGTGTACTGGGATTTTACCAGCAGCCTGATGAATGTGCAGGAGTATGTGGCCGGGATTCCCGGCACTGACCTGGCTGCCATCGCCGCCGCGGACCTCGACCGAAAGGTCCTGGCGGCACGCGGCTCCGATGCCGTCCTCAAGATGATTCTCGTCGACGGCTTCTTTCACGCTGATCCGCACCCGGGCAACGTTCTCTATCTCCCTGGCAACCGCATCGCCCTGATTGACTTCGGAATGGTTGGACGCCTCTCAGCGCTTCGTCGGAGCCAGATGGTTGATTTGCTCGGCGGAATTGTTGGCCAAGACGATCAGGCCATGCTTGAGGTGCTGCTCGACTGGACGGGCGAGCATGGAGTGGACGAAGCCCGGCTCGCCGCCGACGTCGGTGAACTCGCCTTTGATTTCGCAGACACAGACCTTAAGGACGTGCGCATTAGCGCGTTGCTGCAGCGTGTGGCGGCCCTTCTAAGGGAGCACGAGATCCTGTTGCCGGCCGACCTCACGCTGATGTTCAAGGCACTAATCAGCCTTGAGGGGCTCGGCCGTCAATATGACCCCGAGTTCCGACTCGTCGACCGTGTCCGGCCATTCCTCGACCGCGCTCTCTCTGAGCGGTATCAGCCGGTCGTGGCGCTGCGTCGCAGCCAATCGACTTTGGCGAACGCCTTTGGTCTTCTCACCACCGTGCCGCGTGACCTCGCACGCCTGGTCAAGGATGCGCGTCGCGGCCGCCTGCGGATCGACCTCGACCTCAAGCGCCTCGATAGCTTCGGGGAACGCCTCCACAACACCATCGACCGCATGACAATCGGAATCATGACGGCGTCGCTCGTCATCGGTTCATCGATCGTCATGACCGTTGGAGGCGGACCCACAGTATTAGGGGTTCCCGTGCTAACCTTGGTTGGCCTACTTGGCTACCTCATCGCATTCTTCAACAGCCTTTGGATCATCCTCGCGATTTGGCGTTCGGACCGATGATCCAAGGATGTGCAGGTGCTGGAACGGCGACATTCCGATCGTTCGTGCGAACGTCCGATCTCGGGAGGAATGTGTTGCAGAACTCCCATTGAGAACTGGTGCGAACCGTGATTCCGTCGAGCTGAGGGCTGTCGCAGCGGGGTCGGCGATGATGGGTCGGCGGGAAGACAGGCAGGGCCAGTTCTTCTACGAGTTCAACCTCGACGAGGTGGTGCCGGCTGAGCACCTGGTTCGCAGGATCGACGCAGTTCTCGATCTGGGTTGGGTCCACCAGGAGCTGGCGCCGTACTACTCCCACACGGGGCGGCCGTCGATCGATCCGGTGCTCATGATCCGGATGCTCATTGTCGGCTACGTGTTTGCGATCCGCTCGGAGCGTCGCCTCTGCGCTGAAGTGCAGGTCAATCTGGCCTATCGGTGGTATTGCAGGCTAAGCGTCGAGGACAAGATCCCGGATCATTCGGTGTGCTCGCGTGCACGGCACGAGCGGTTCCGCGAGAGCAACGCTTTGCGTCGTGTGTTCGAGCGAGTGGTGGGCCTGTGCATCGCGGCGGGCTTGGTTGGCGGAGAAGCGTTTTCAATCGACGCGAGCCTGATCAAGGCAGACGTGGACAAGAAGAAGCGCTCGCCCGGCGACCAGCCGATTGAGTGGCCGACGCCGGAGGAGGCGTCGCATGCGGTTCGTGAGTATTTTGGCGGCTCTCGATGCCGCGCGTCACGATGCGGAGGGCGGCGGTGGGGATGGCCAGCCGGGGTGCGAGTAACGTCACCTTGGCTCGTTGGGATTATATGGTCCTGGCGACGGTTCCTTGCCCCACTCATTGGTTAATAAGGCAACCCTCTCGAATAGACCTATGGCGGTTTGCTCGTCGCCAGCCTGACAGGCATCATAGGCGCGCAGAGCCAACCGGTTCACGTCTGCGAGTTGTTGATCCGAGATTTTCGCATGCTCCTCGCGCTTGAGCTTGCCCCAAACACCCTTGTACGCCTTGCCGCAATCCATCTTGCTCTGGGCAGACGCCCCGCCGAGGATCAGGCCGAGCGCCGCAAAGCCGATAAGTGTAAACCTCAACATACAAATTCCTCCGCTTTACCTCTTGAGCGTTGGGTAGGAGGTCTCCTCGAGCGCCGGGTCCTTCAACCCAATGAGACGATCTGACGCGGATCCCTTGTGCCCCCCCGAGATCCCGCTCATGATGGTGGGCAAGATGTCGGGATAGAGGGAGTGGTGGCATTCGATCGCTCACCGACCCAAGCTCCGTTCCCACGTCTCTGCAGCGTTGGTGCAACTTGTTTTGGAGCAAAAGACAGTAAGAAATCGAGCGCGGCCTTTCCCATTCCGACACGCGTTCCTGGCGCCACTGATCCACGCGTCGGTGTCATCGACAATGGCATAGGATCCGCGCTGGCTCCGTGGACGCTTGGCCGCATCGATCACCTAACCGCCACGCAGGTGGACGCCGTGCACGGCACTAACGTCGCCGGTATTCTCCTTGCCGGCCAATCCGCCAACGGTCCGGCTATCCCACCGGAGCCCGGTGGCCGCGAACTCCATGATGGTGCCGAGGAGATGGCCGGTATGGTGCTGTTTCTCTGCTCTGGCGCAGTCTCGCACGTCACGGGTCAGGCCTTGGTCGTGGACGGCGGTCAAACCTCGATAGGCATGTCTACTCAGTCAACCCCTCTCAAATAACCATGCAATAGCGGGTGCGTAGCGATTTGTGGAACCGATGAGCGAAGGAAAAGCCCATGCCGCCAGCGGTCCTCATAATCTCTCTGCTGCTCCTGGCCCATGCGCTGGGCGGCTGTGATAGCAGACCCACCGCCGGCGCACCGCCACCGCCTCCCGTCACCGTGGCACGCCCGCTCGAGAAGACAATTACCGAGTGGGACGAATACACAGGCCGCTTTACAGCCGTGGAGACGGTCGAGGTCCGCGCCAGGGTATCTGGGTTCATCGATTCCATTCATTTCAACGAGGGCCAGGTCGTTAAGCAGGGCGACCTCCTGTTCGTGATCGACCCGCGCCCCTATACGTTCGCCGTCGAGCAAGCCAAAGCCGACGTGGAACGCGCGAAAGCGAAACTCCAGATAGCAGCGCTCGACTTGCAACGCGCAACCCCGCTTGTTCGCAGCCAAGCCGTAACCGAGCGAGAATTTGAAACCAGACGATCGACCGAGCGCGACGCGGCGGCCCAGGTTGCTTCACTCGAAGCCGCCTCGAAGCAGGCGGAGCTCAATCTCGAATGGACTCAGGTGCGCGCACCGATCGCCGGACGCATTTCCGACAAGCGCGTCGATGCCGGCAACCTCATCACCGGGGGCCAAACGGGCGCGACATTGCTGACGGTGATCGTGTCGATCGACCCGATACACTTCGTGTTTGACGGCAGCGAGGCAGACTTTTTGCGCTACATGCGCCTTTCAGCCACCGGCGCGAGGCCGTCGTCTCGCGACGTGCAAAATCCAGTGGCAGTTCGGCTCGCCGACGAGCCCGACTTTAGGCATCAGGGCCGAATGAATTTCGTCGACAATGTGGTCAATCCGAAGAGCGGCACCATTCGGGGCCGCGCCGTATTCGACAATAAGGATGGACTGCTGACGCCGGGATACTTTGGGCGGCTTCGCCTGTTCGGCGGCGAGCACGCGTCGCTGCTCGTGCCTGACAGCGCAATCGCGTCCGATCAGTCGCGCAAGATCCTCTTCACTGTTGCCGACGACGGCACGGTCGGCGTGAAGCTAGTCGAACTTGGTCCGATAGTAGAGGGCCTGCGCGTCATACGCTCCGGGCTCGCCCCGACGGACCGGATCATCATCGATGGGCTGCAGCGAGCCCGTCCCGGACAAAAGGTCAAGCCGGAGGACGGCAAGATCGAGGTAACTGCGCAGAAAACCGTGGCTCAGTAAACGGCGAATTCGCCTCGTGAGATCCCGTCGCCAGTAGGCAGCTTGCATGCGATTTTCTCACTTCTTTGTCGATCGGCCGATCTTCGCGGGGGTCATCTCGATCATCCTGACTCTGCTTGGTTTCATCTCTTTTCGGGCATTGCCGATCACCGAATACCCGGAGATTGCGCCGCCCACGGTGGTCGTGAACGCCACCTTCGCGGGCGCATCCGCGGAAGTGATTGCTCAGACCGTTGCGGCTCCAATCGAGCAGGAGATCAACGGCGTCGACAACATGCTCTACGTGGTATCGCAATCGACCGGCAATGGTGCCCTATCGATCAGCGTCGTCTTCAAGCCCGGAACCAATATCGACCAGGCGCAAGTCCTGGTACAGAACCGCGTGTCGGTCGCCTTGCCGCGCCTGCCAGAGGAGGTGCAGCGCATTGGCGTGACCGTGCGCAAGAATTCCCCTGATTTGATGCTCGTGATCCACCTGATCTCCCCGGAGGGAAGCTTGGATCAGCAATACATCTCGAACTATGCCACCATAAACATCAAGGATGTCATCACCCGCATCGACGGCGTCGGCGACACCATCGTGTTCGGTGCGCGCGACTATGCGATGCGCGTATGGCTCGATCCGGCCAAGGTGCAGGCGCACAAGTTGACAGCAAGCGATGTCGTCTTGGCGTTGCGAGCAGCCAACGTTCAGGTGGCTGCCGGCTCCATCAATCAGCCGCCGGCGACATCTCCGGGTGCGTTCGAGATTGCGGTCCAGACGCTGGGCCGGCTCTCGGACCCCGACCAGTTCAAGGAGATCGTCATAGCCACTGATGATGATGGCCGGGTGACTCGGGTCCGCGACATAGCCCGAGTCGAGCTTGGCTCGCAGGACTACACCACCAACGCCTATCTCGACAACAAAGTGGCGACGGCGATCGGGATTTTTCAAAGGCCGGGCTCAAATGCGCTCGCTACTTCAGCCACCGTGCTCGGCACGATGGAAGAGCTCGCCAAGAGTTTTCCGCGGGGAATGAGCTACCGCGTCGCTTACAACACGACCGAGTTCATTCAGCAGTCGGTCGACGAGGTCATCAAGACGCTGTTCGAAGCGGTCGTGCTGGTCGTGATCGTGATCATCCTCTTCCTGCAGACCTGGCGGGCGGCAATCATCCCTATTGTCGCCATCCCGGTTTCATTGATCGGCACTTTCTTGGTGATGACGGCATTCGGCTTCTCTCTGAACAATCTAACGCTGTTCGGTCTGGTTCTAGCAATCGGCATTGTCGTCGACGACGCCATCGTCGTGGTCGAGAACGTCGAACGCTATCTGCGTCAGGGAATGAGTCCGCGCGATTCCGCCCACAAGACCATGGACGAGGTCGGTGGAGCGCTGATCGCGATTGCGCTCGTGCTCTGCGCTGTGTTCATCCCCAGCGCATTCATCACTGGCATTTCCGGCGCCTTCTATCGGCAGTTCGCGCTGACGATTGCCGCCTCGACCATAATTTCGGCCGTGGTGTCGCTGACGCTGTCACCGGCCCTCGCCATGCTTTTGCTCAAACCGCACGGCCATGAACAGAGATCCGGCATCTGGAGGACGTTGAACGTCCCGTTCGACTACTTCTTCGCGGGCTTCAACCGAGTCTTCGAACAGCTCTCACAAGGCTATGGCGGGCTAACGCGCCGCACGCTCCGCGTCTCGGCGTTGATGCTGGTGATCTACGGCGGCCTCATTGGGCTCACGTATTTTCAGTTTGCCCGCACGCCAACAGGCTTTATCCCCCCGCTTGACCGCGCCTACTTCATTACCGTGCTGTCGTTGCCGCCGGGCGCGAGCCTCGAGCGAACTGATCAGCTCGTGCGCCAGGCATCCGACATGCTGCTCAAGCGGCCCGGCGTCGACCACGCGGTTGCATTCGCCGGGTTCGATGGCGCGACCTTCACCAACGCCCCCAACTCAGGGGTTATATTCGTGACCTTGAAGCCGTTCGAAGAACGGGTGAAGGCGGGGCTGTCCAGCGACAGCATCTTGAATGATCTGCGTGGACAGATGCAGGCGTTGCGGCAAGCCTTCGTGTTGGTGATCCCGCCGCCATCGGTGCCCGGAATTGGCACCGGCGGTGGCTTCAAGCTCTATGTTCAGGACCGCGCCGGACGCGGTCCGCGGGCGCTCGAGCAGGCGGTCGGAACCATCACTGGCGCGGCCAACCAGACCGCCGGCCTGGTTCAGGTCTTCACGCTGTTCAACACCTCGACACCCCAAGTCTATGCGGATATCGATCGCACTAAGGCCGAGATGCTGGGCGTGCCGATCACGCGCTTCTTCGACACTTTGTCGACCTATATGGGCTCGACCTTCGTCAACGACTTCAACATTCTCGGGCGAACCTATCGGGTGACGGCACAGGCAGACAACCCGTTCCGGCTTTCGCTGCGAGACGTGGAGAACCTGCGAACGCGCTCCGTCTCGGGTGACATGGTGCCGCTCGGGTCGGTCGCGAGCTTTCGAGAAATCACCGGCCCCTACCGCGTACCACGCTACAACCTATTCCCGGCTGCCGAGGTGCAGGGGGCGACGCAACCGGGTTTTTCCACCGGCCAGGCCATTGCCGCCATGGAAAAGATCATCTCCACCAGTTTGCCGACAGGTTTCGGGTTCGAGTGGACCGAAATTGCACTGCAGGAGAAAATCGCAGGCAATACCGCTCCGATCGCATTCAGCCTGGCCGTGGTCTTTGTCTTTCTGTTGTTGGCCGCACAGTATGAGAGCCTGTTGCTGCCGCTCGCGGTAATTTTGATTGTGCCGATGTGCTTGCTGGCCGCGATCAGTGGCGTGCTGTTGCGCGGCATGGACAACAATATCCTCACTCAGATCGGCTTCGTGGTGCTCATCGGGCTGGCAGCGAAGAACGCCATCCTGATCGTCGAGTTTGCGCGACAGGCTGAAGAGCAGGGTGCCAGTTCAAATGAGGCAGCCGTACAGGCCGCGCGCACGCGTCTACGGCCGATCTTGATGACATCGCTCGCCTTCATTCTCGGCGTCGTGCCGCTGGTGTTGGCAACGGGCGCGGGCGCCGAGATGCGTCAGGCACTCGGGACGGCCGTATTCTTCGGCATGCTCGGTGTGACGTTGTTCGGCCTGCTGTTCACTCCGGTGTTCTATGTGTTGGTGCGCTGGATCGGCGCGCGCGCCTTTGGATCACCCCGATGACGCGCCGGGCATTTGCGGGACTGCAATGTGCGGACAGGGTCGATGCTGTCGAGCGTGCTGTTCTATTCCGGCCATGACACAGCGGCAAAGGCGGGGATAGCCGCGCTCATCGAAAGGCTTGGTTTCGCTGGACCTTGGATCGCTCGAGGTCGGAGGCAAGCTTGCGCAATTTCCGGGTGGGCCACTGCCGAACCAGAACCTTATTAGGATCAGCTGAGTGTCTGGCACACGTCGCCTATTCGCGGCATTGCACAAGTCCGGCAGGTATCAGGGCTTCTTTTCCCGTGCGTTCAGCGTGTCGTGATTGGTGGGTCTTGACCCGAACTCGCCATGCCCGCGCAGCAGGCCACGTCAGAGAACGGGCTACATGACCTTCTTGTCGAACCCGGCGGAAGGCGACCCGACTGTGCCCATGCGTCGTCTGATCAATCGAAGAGTGTCGCGAGGCGCTGCTTCATGCTGTCGGCGATATAGAGCGCCAAAGCCTGGATGGTGGAGGTTGGGTTCACACCGCCGGAGGTGACCCAGATGCTGCCATCGACGATGAACAAATTCTTCACGTCGTGGCATCGGCCCCATTTGTTCACCACTGAGCGCTCAGGGTCAGTGCCCATACGCGCGGTGCCTAGCAGATGACCCGGGCTGTTGAGCACAGTGCGCGAGGCGAAGATGTTCTTGGCTCCGGCAGCCTCCAGGATCTCGGTGGCCCGGGCAATGCCGTGTTCCATCATGGCCCTCGAGTTCGCGCTAATCGTGTAGTCGATCTTGGCAGCGGGGATGCCGTGGCTGTCCTTAAGCACCGGGTCGAGCGTCACGCGGTTGTGCTCTTCTGGCAGGTCCTCGCAAGCCACGCCTGCCAGCAACCGCCGGTACATCAACGTGCGATAGGCGCGGTGATGGTCCTTGCCCCACGGCAGACGGCCGGTGCCAAGATTGGTGATCGCTTCATTGACGGGGCCGGTCCCCCGGCCGAACTGCAGGGTGTAACCACGCACGAAGCCGCGCGACGGATCGGTCTCGTAGAACTCCTTGCTCCACATCACCGTCTGCGGGCCGCGGTCGCCGTCCATCTCCTCCCCCACGTAGCCTGAAACCTGCGGCCACGGATGCAGCATGAGGTTCCTGCCAACCAGGCCCGAGGAGTTGGCCAGGCCGTTCGGAAAGCGCGAGGAGGCCGAGTTGAGTAGCAATCGAGGAGTGCCGATGCCGTTGGCGGCCAGGATGACAACTTCGGCTGGTTGGAACCGCTCCGCGCCGTTGGGGTCGTAATAGATCACGCCGGACGCCATGCCGTGCTTGTTGGTGGTGATCTCGCGCACGCGACAGCGCGTGCGCAGCTCCACGCCGGCCCGGACCACCCGCGGCCAATAGGTGATGTCGACACTGGCCTTGGCGCCCTGTGCGCAACCCGGTGTGCAGTGGCCCAGGTTGATGCATTGGGCGCGACCATCGTACTCGGTGGTCGCTATGGAAATGTCCGACGGCCACCAGTGCCAGCCGAGCTCGTTGAGCGCCCGCGCGTAGCGCGTTCCCGACCTACCAAGCGGAACCGGCGGCATGGTGGGCTCGTGGGCGGGATACGCAGGGTCGCCCGCCAAGCCGGCGACGCCCATCATGCGGTCGTTTTCGGCAAAATAGGGTTCCAGAGTCCAGTAGTCGATCGGCCAGTCATCTGCGACGCCATCGAGCGTTCGCACGCGAAAGTCGGACGGGTGCATGCGCGGGAAATGTGCGGTGAAAAGAATGGTGCCGCCACCGACGCCGTTGAAGTTGGCGACTTTCATCACGGAGTTGTCGTCGTTGACGGGATAGTCGGTGTCGCGCGCGCGGCGGTTCGGGCTGATATCAAAATCGGCATAGCGGCGCGCTTCCCAGTCGCGACTATTGGCCGGAAAATCGGTGGGCTTGATCCAGTCGCCCTGCTCGAGGCACAGAATTTTTAGGCGCGTCTCGACGAGGCCCCACGCCACGGCGGCGCCGGAGGCGCCCGAGCCAACGATGAGCACATCGACAATCTCATCCCCTGGGCGCGGCGCGGCAGGATCTTCTGCGGCCGCCATGCTCAGCTCCCCTTGCCGTCCAGGTCGCGCCACATCCGCGGCCGGCGCCGCACGGCGTCAAGCAGGGACCAGTCGCCTTGCTCCAGCATATGGCCCTTTGGATAAGGCGGGCGTGGCTCGAGGCCCACTGACCTGACCACGCGTTCGTCGCGGTAGTAGCATTGCAGAACAGCCCGCCCGAGTGCCGTGATCTCGGGTAACTCACGCCGAAGGTGCGCCATTGCCGTCGCCTCCGCTGCGGCATCAACCAGCGCGGCAAAATCTTCGCCGGCCAGCTCGCGCAACATGGCCAGTGCCTTGCGCACGTCGCTTAGATCACGGCCGAGGGAGCGGACGATGTCTGCGAAGATCGCCTCGTCATCCGCGCCGGGCACGCCATAGTCAGCAGCCGCAGGTATCATGAAGCCCGTTAACCGGCGCAGATTGCGCAATTCTGTCGGCGTCAGGTCGTTAGCGGGATCCCTCTGTGGTGGTTGGCCGGCGAGCGCGTTCATTTCACCGCTCCCATGGTAAGCCCGCGTACGATGTACTTCTGCACCATCAAGCTCAGCAGCAGCTGCGGCACAGCGGCAACGATCGTCGCCGCCGCCATCTGGCCCCACAGCACCTGCTCGTACGAGATGAACTGTATGGCCCCCACTGTCACGGGGAACGTCTGGCGTCCCGCGAGCATCAGCGGATAGTTGAAAGCATTCCAGCAGAACATGAAGCCCAGGATGACCGTGACTGCAATCCCCGGTGCGCTGAGGGGCAGGATCACCCGGCCGAGGACACCCAGCCAGGAACAGCCGTCGATTTTTGCGGCTTCCTGGATCTCCAAAGGGATCTCCATAAAGAAGCTGCGCAGCATCCAGACCGTAAAGGGCAGTGTGATAAGCTGATAGGCGAGGATCAGCCCGGCATGGGTATTGTAGAGCCCCAAGCGCTGATAGAGGATGTAGAGCGGGATCACAAAGGCGATGAAGGGCACGAACCGAAAACTCAACAGGACGAAGGCAAGCGTGTTCTTCCCTGGGAAATTGAAGCGGGCCAACGCATAAGCGGCGGGAATGCCCGCTGCGACCGATAGCGCCACGGCCCCTATCGAGATGATGATGCTGTTCAGGAAAAAGCGCGGGAAATCTGGACGCGTCGAGGAGTACTGCCCCCTTTGCTCCCCGACCACCAGCGCCGCGTAGTTGTCAATCGTCGGCGTGAAGACGAAGGTTGGCGGCACCGCGAGGATGTCCCCCGGACTCTTCAGAGACGTCAGCAGGATCCACAGAAATGGAAAGACAGTCCACACGAGCAGCACGGCCGATGCCAGCGCGATGACCACCTGCCGCACGGTCCGCTGATAGGAGATGGCCCGAGACGTCATTGACTGCTCTCAGACGCGCGATGCCACAGCCGCATCAGCAGGTAGCTGACCATCACCACCAGCAGGAGCAGGACGATGGCCTGGGCCATGCCTTTGCCCATTTGGTACCACTGGAAGGAATATTGGTACGCCATGATCTGCAGATTGGTGGTCGCATCGTTGGGGCCGCCGGTCGTTGTTGCGTAGATCACGTCGAAGATGCGCAGCGAATCCATAGCCCGGAATGTGACGGCCAGCACGATGAAGGGGCTCAGGAGCGGCAACGTCACGTAGCGCAGCATGGCAATAGGCCCGGCGCCATCGACCCGGGCCGCCTCATACGGCTCTGTGGGTAACGCCTGAAGCCCCCCGAGGAGGATCAGCGCAACGAATGGCAGGTTGCCCCACGTATCGATGATGAGGACCGAGACAATCGCCCCCTGGGTGGACCCGAACCAGTTGATGGGGTCCACGCCGAGAAACGACAGCGCGTAGTTCAGGATACCGGCGTTCGTCGACGCCATCATGATCTTCCACATCAACGCAGTGATGACGGGCGGGATCATCAACGGCATCAGCATCATCGCGCGAATCGCGCTGCGTCCGGGAATACGTGCGTGCAGGAAGAGCGCTACAGCCAGCCCCAACCCGACTTGGAGCACGACAGCCACGAGCGTAAATCCGAGCGTGAACTCGAGGGCGCGCGCGAATAGCGGCTCCCCGAGCAGATCGACATAGTTGTCGAACCACACAAAACGGAAGCGGTTCGGGTACTGCAGCCAATAGCTCGTGAGGCTATAGTACACGCCCAGCCCGAAGGGGTAGATCATGCCGGCGAGCAGCACCAACGCCGGCGCCAGCAGCAAATACGGCAGAAACGTCCCCCGCCGCCAGTGCCGGCGCCACCGCTTGGTCATCACGTGCGCCGCTACTTGATCCCAGCTTCCTTGAGCACCTTGTCGACCTCGCCGCTGGCCTTCTTGAGCGCGTCGGCCGCGGGCATGCGCTGGAAGTAGACCTCGTGCAGCGCGCGGGCCCAGATGTCGCCGAGCCGCGTGCGCTCGGACTGGGGTATCCAGGCCACCCGGGCCGTTTCAAGGTTCTGGGCGACGACTTTCAAGTAACTGCCGCCTCCCCACGCTCCCATGACCTCCTGGACGCGCGCATCGTTCGTCACCGAAATCCGGGACGGATTGTAGTTGCGGTAGCCGATGGTGGCGTTGAGCAAGGTGTGCTGTGCGGTCGCCCACTGCACGAAGAGCCACGCCGCCTCTTTGTTCTTGGTCGCCTTGCTGATTCCGAGCGCCCATGTCCACAGACCCGCGTAGGGTTTGCCGCCCGGCGCCCCGGGCATCAGCGCATAGCCGACTTTACCTGCGACCTTCGATTTCTTGGGCTCCTCATAGTTGGCGGCGAAAAAGTCCGCATCGGCGATCATTCCGCCCTGACCGGCGGTAAAGGCCTCCATCGCATCATACCACTGCATATTGGCCCAATTCGGCGGACCGCTCTCGCGGACCATCGCCACCCACATCTCCGTGTATTTCACCGAGCGCGGATCGTGCAGGTTAGCGTTGAGCTTGTCGTCGAGCTCGCTCCATTTCCCTTCCGTGACGGCTTTGAGGCCGCTGATGAACCCGGTCGCCACCGTTCCAAGCGCCGGGGTGCCGCGGGCCACGATGCCTGGGATTCCCGCGTTCTTCTTCACCTGCCGCGCCGCCTCGGCCATTTCCTCCAGTGTCGTTGGCACCTTGATGTTGTACTGGTCGAAGATGTCCTTGCGGTAGGCGAGGATGTAGCTCTCCTCAAGCACGGGGATGGAGTAGAGCGGGCCCTCGCCGACGCCGCCCCCGGTCTTGCCGTTCCAGCGGTTGGCCGCAATCAGCGCCGGGTAGAAGTCATCGAGCTTGAACCACTCACGATCGGTCAATTTCGGATTGTTCAGGAAGTCGTCGAGCGGCAGTATCCAGTCCGGCGGCACGTATTGCCAGTTGCGCATCGGGCCGGTCATGATGACCGAGAACTCGCCGCGCTGCTGCGAGAGGTCAGCAACAAGCTTCGTGAAATACTCGTTCTCCGGCAGGATAAGATATTCCACGTTGATGCCCGTGAGCCGCCTGAACTCGGGAATCAGCGGCAGTAGCGATTCCGTGAACGGATGCTTGTTGAGCCCAATGGTGAGTGACTGCCCCTCAGCCTGCCGCCAGTTGATCTTGGCCTGACGGTAGTAGGCTAGCGATTGGTCATCCTGCGCCTCCGCGCCCAGCCATCCTCCCGTCGCGAAGAGCGTGGCGAACAACGCTCCGCATAGCCAATGGCGCCGTGTACGCATGCGTTTCCTCCTGTTTTCCGCGACTTATCGTTGGTCGTTGGGCTTCTCATCGAGCGAGGCTGCCGGCGAGGAGCAGAGGGGTGTCGGCCATGCGGGCTGGTTCGTGTGGACGTGCTCAAGTCGCCTTGACGTTCGATCGCTTCCAGTACTAATTGGTATGACGACTGGACCAATCGCGCAAGCCCCATGGGATGAGCGCGTGGAGTACCGGACGCGGTCTCAACCCCAGGCAGCCCCACTTCGACCCGTGAAGCTAAGTGAACAGATCCACGACCAGCTTCTTGCCTTAATCACGGGCGGGGAGTTTCCGGAAAAGGGCAAGTTGCCCACGGAGGTCGAACTGGCTGCCCGGTTTGAGGTGTCCCGCACAATCGTGCGGGAGGCGCTTGCGCGGTTGCGGGACGACGGCATCGTCGTCTCACGTCAAGGTGCCGGCACGTTTGTGAAGCGCCGCCCTGACCGCGCGTGGAAACTCTCGCCCCTCGGCAGCATCACCGACATCCAGCGCTGTTTCGAATTCCGCATGGGCTTTGAGGCCGACATGGCCGCCTGGGCGGCGCGCCGTGCGGACCGGACGACCATCAAGCGCATTGGCAGCGCGGTCGCAGCTTATGAGGATGCTATCAAGGATGGGAAGCCGGGCAGCCACGCCGACTTCGACTTGCATTACGTGATCGCGGAGGCGACCCGCAACAGGTTCTTTGTTTCGGTCATGACATCACTGCGCGATCATATCGTGTTCGGTATGAACCTGTCGCGCGATCTGTCACGGATGCAGCCCGCCGCGCGACTGAAGGCGGTTCGGGACGAGCATCGGAGGGTCTTCGATGCAATCCGTGCGCGGGACCCAGACCGTGCGCACGAGGCCATGCGCGTTCATGTTGAAAGGGCCCGCTTCCGCATCTTTGAAGGTGGGACGAAGTCGGTCGAGTCAGCCATCGGCACCAATGAGCCAGCACAGTATGGTGTATCGAAATTTTAGTGTTGTTAGGCGCGAGGCTGCGCCGGCTTGTCGTCCCTGCGGCCCGAGGGATGGGAACGTGTGAGATGGTCGCTCACTGCAGGACGCTGATGCTGACCGTGCTGATTACTGCGATTGCGTGCACAGAGCATCTGATCAGAGATTTCACTAGTGACCAAGGGACGAGGACTCGACAATAGCGGAGGCGATGCATCATGGCTCTTGCGCGGCGACCCGTTGGTCGTACGGGATTGACAGTCACTGCGCTTGGCATGGGCGGCGCTCCGCTGAGCGGGCTCCGGACGAGCGGGAGCGAGCGACGAGGCGTCGAACACTCTACTGGCGGCATATGCAGGAAGCGTGCGCTGTTTCGATACGGCGCCTCTATGCTACGGCTGCAACGAGTATATTTTCGGACACGCATTGCGTACGCTCGACCGCGACAGCCTTGTGCACTCCCGCAAGGTCGGCCGCAGGATGTCGCCGAAGGCAGACAACGATGACGTGCCGGGTTGGCGCGAGGGTGGTCTGTCGTTCAAACCGACCTTCGACTACAGCCGGGAGGGCACGCTGCGCTCGTTTGAGCAATCCCCTCGGCAACTCGGCCTAAACCTGCATCGATATCGCTCTGATTCACGACGTCGACGTGTGGACGCATGGAACGCAACAGGCGGCGGCGCTGACGGCGCGGCAGCTTTCCACATATCCCTTGTTTCGGGATTTCTCTGTACCAACGTCGTCCTATTCTTGCGTACGCCTCCAAAGCTCTTCGTTACGAAAACTTAAGCCTTGTCTTCACTAAAAGAAGCGAGCGGGGAGACCCATTTCTCGGCATAGGAGCTGCTCCCTGAGTGGACCGCCGGGCTGCCAAAGTCAGGGCGAGGATCCACTCGGTAATTCGGTCGACCAACCAGAGCAGCCACAGCCCGGCCACCCCAGTGGTCAGGGCACAGCTGCAGCCTCGGACCGCGTTCGGCTTCTCCACCAGCACCGAACGCGGTCCGCTCTTTTCGCAGTTGTATGAACTTGCACGAGATAGGTTGCGCTAGCCGCCGAAGAGGGCCTCGCCGGTCTGGAAGCGTTTCGGCCAGTTTAAGCAAAGGCGTGTGCGACTGGCGGCACCATCGGTTCCTCGTCGCAGCGGTGGCTGTACGAACCTGAAAGGCAGGCTCGCAGTGCAGCGTTGCAACGGGGCGGGAGAACCTCTTCAAGAGCGAGTTTTACAATGAGTGGTGCATACCTCGGCGTGCCGGCGAGCTTGTTGGTTGAAACGGGCTGCGCCGCGGTCGCCGGGTCGCGACCGTGCGGCTGCCGTCTGGTACTTGAACGCGGCTGGACGTGGGTAACGAAACCTTTCAGCACGGAACACGGTTCAGGGGAAACGAGATTGATACTATCAAGGGAGGCATCGCGATAAAGACGATGGTGGCCATTTTTCGTCAAAAAGCGCCGACGAGCGCCGTGATCGCTGCCCACAGCGCGCTCACGCGTGGTGCGGCGGCAACCGGAACTTCGCACCCCCCGTCACTTTGGCCACACACTGGCGGCGATTAGCATCACCGCGGCCGTCATCAGGATCCAGCCGGGATGCCGGCCGCGCGTCCCCCAGAAATTACCAACCGCCCCGCACAGAAAGAGACATCCGACGAACAGGGCGGTTGGTAACCTTGCCTGCGGCTCAAACCAGATTGCCGCGGCAATCAAGACGAGGCCGCCGAGGAACCAACAGATGGTGCTGAAGTGCAGCAGCATTGGCGCGAGCCTCTTGATTATCGCTGCTGTCCGCCTGTCCGAGAAAGTGACCTTCGCCAGCGGCCTGACCATGAGCCGTTGCACCAGGACACCGTGGACCACCGCCACGCAGCCGCCGATCACCCCGGCCAATATCAAGGCGGCGTCATGCCAATCCATGTGCGTGAACCTCTGCAACTGAGACGCATCCGGCGCGCCCGTCATAGCACCGTTTCAGCGCGACGGTTTCCGTTTTCGCCGATGCGTGTCAACGGCAGCGCGGTAAGCGCTGCCGAGCTAAGGTGAGGGCATTTCGGGCACCGGAACGAGCGGTGCTCCGACCTAAAGGCGGCTCGATGCTACAGACCGGTATAGATGAACCCAGCCCAGAAATAAGGATGCACGTAGGGACGCGCGAGGTTTCTTAAATCGCCTGGTGTCGCCTGGCCCGCAGCAGGCGTGACCCACTCAATGGCGGCAGCGTTGCGTGACACGGCAAGGCCCTCTGCACTGAGCTCCCGCTCGATCCCCGCGATGTTGCCCTGCTCGATCCGGCCGGTACGCGCGGCGGTTCGGGCATAGACTTGCAGGTCCGCGTTGGTGGCCGTGCGCAACCAGCTCTGCGCCCGGGACAAGGCGGTCGGTGGGGACAGCCCATCGCTCATGTGCAGTTCATAGAACTTCGCAATCAACAATGCCGTCGCAGCGTCCGAGACGGGCCAGAGGGTGCCCAGGACGCCCGCCGCGCCGAGGGCCATAAACGTGGCTGGCAAGCCGATGAACTCGTTGGGGCTTCGATCGATATCATAGAGACCGGTCTCGCAGGCCGAGAGCACGACGAGACGCGGGCGACCGAGTTTGTCGGCGTCGAGCAGCCGGGCCACGTTCAGCGGGACGTGGCCGTGCATCACCAGGGCAGATTGCCTGGCGTCCTTCCAGGAGAAGGTGCCGTGCGAGGCGAAGTGCCAGTACGTCCTACCCTTGAGGGCGGCGAGCACGGCATCGGGTGTGGCTGCCGCGCGCTCCAGGAGCGTGCGCGCGTCAGCGCGGAAATGGGAGGCTACCAGGGCACCTTCCATTTCGGTGCCGGTCAGGTCTCCGGTCGGGTTGATGACGGCCGCGAGCGTGGGCGCTGTGACGGTGGCAATCTGCTTGTGCGCCAATGCAAGTGCCACCAGGCTCGGTGCGTAGGTGATCTCATAGTCGTCCGCGAAGAGGCGCCGGGTACCAGGGTCGCGGGCGAGGCCGAGCGGCAGGATGCCGAGGGAAGCCGATGGCATCCACACCAGCCGTGCATGGGTTCGTAAACCAACTGCTTTGAGCGTCGCGTCAAGGCGCGCGCCGAAGAGGTCCCAGAGTTGGGGGCCGAGGTCATCGACCGCGGCCAACCATTCGGGCCAGCGCTGGCTCTGATCTGCGCTCTGCAAATAGTTTATGCTGTAAGCGCTGAGCCAACCGCCCGTGCCGTTGTCGCCGCGCATAAGCTTGTCGAGGCGGTCGGTGGTGAGTGTCGGCAGGTCGAGGACGGCAACCGACGTGCGCGAGGCGTCATTTTGCGTTTCTCCGCCGCGACCGGCCGCCGAGCCACTCACGACAATTACCAGTTTGGCGCCAACATTGGTGACAATAGGCACAACCATGGCGCCGTCGCCACCAACGATCGCCCGCGCCATCGTCAGCGCGCTTTCACGTCCAGTTTCGTTCGCGGCCGCCTCGGTGACTAGCGCGAGCAGTTCCCGCCGCAGTATTGCGAGTTTCTCAAGCGCCGCCGCGCGTTCGTTCCCGTGCGTGGCCTCGACGGCCCGCTGCTCGGTCCGGATGGCGGTGCGCAACGCGTCGAGGCGACGGCGTTTGCTGTCGGAAAGGATGAGCGTTTGCAACTTGAGGGCAACTGCCATCAGACGGGCCCTGCCTTCGACAGCGAGTGCAAGTGCCGCTTCTCGCTCCTGCCGTTCCATGGCCGCATAGGCAGCCTCCGCAAACAAAGGTCCCGCCTGATCCACCAGTTCGCGTGCCTCAGCGTCGTTCAAACCCTGGCCGAACAACAGCAGGAAGGCGTCGCGGGCGTCCGCGTAGACGGCGCCTGCCTTGTGCCATTGGCGGGCCTCGAGCAGAGCCGAACCCAACAGTTGCCCGGTCACCAGATGGTCGCGCGGCAGGGCTTCCTTCTTCCGGACTGTGAGGGCAGCCTCGTAAGCGGCGATCGCCTTGTCCAAGCCGTCGCCGCGACTGATGCGAGCGCTGGCCTGATAGGCCATGCCGAGGTTGCTTTGCGTTTGCGCCCATTCCCAGGGTAACGCCTCGCGCGTGCGCACGGTCAGCGCCGCCGCGTAGGCGGCGATCGCCGTTTCCAGGTTACCGATTCGATCGCCTTTGAGGCGTTGTGCGTAGACGCTCCCGAGGTTGTTCTGGGTCTCCGCCCACGCAAGCGGCAGCGCCTCGCGCGTGCGCACGGCAAGAGCCAATTCCAGCGCGGCTATCGCCTTCTCGAGGTTGTCAGCCCGTTCACCGAGGAGGCGAGCTGCGTAGACGTTGGCCAAGTCGCTCTGCGTGAGCGCCCATTCTCGTGGCAGGCCCTCGCGTGTGCGGACCGTGAGCACCGCCTCATACAAGGCGATGGCCTTCTCGACATTGTCGCCGCGGTCGCCGCCGATACGATGGAGGAAAGCCTTGGCCAGGTTGCTCTGCACAACCGCCCACTCGCGGGGTGCCGCCTCGCGGGTCACCACCCCAAGGGCCGCCTCCAAAGCAGCAATCGCGCGCTCCATGTTGTCGGCCAGCTCGCCGCGAACGCGCTCGAAGTAGGCACCCGCAAGATTGCTTTGCGTTTGTGCCCACTCCCACGGCATGGTCTCGCGCGTTCGTACCGTGAAGGCCGCCTCGTAGACGGCGATCGCCTTCTCCATGTTGTCGGCCCGGTCGCCCTGAATACGGCTCTGATAGGCGTTGCCGAGGTTGTTCTGGATGCGCGCCCACTCCTGAGGATGGTCTTCGCGCGTCGTGGCTGCCAGCGCGGCCTCAAAGGCGGCAACGGCCTTTTCCATGTTGGCGGCCCGCTCTCCGCGTACCCGCTCCGCGTAGATTGATGCGAGGTTGCTCAGCGCCAGCGCCCAATCGCGCGGCATGGCCTCGCGAGTGAACACTGTGAGCGCGCCTTCATAGGCGCCGAGCGCCTTCTCCAGGTTCTCGGCGCGATCACCGCGAACCCGTTCGGCGTAGACATTGGCGAGGTTCGTTTGGAGCACTGCCCAAGCCTGGGCTGACCTCGCGCGCGTGAGAATGTGCAACGCCTGCTCATAGGTGGCGATGGCCCGTTCGAGATTGTCTGCACGCTCGCCGCCCCGCCACTCCTCATATCCGTCGGCCAGCAGCCACAACAGGCGCGCCCGCACCTCATCGCGAGCCAGTGTCAACGGCCATTGCCGGAGGTCACTTTCCAGTTGCAACGCTTGCTCGGAAAGCGTGATGCGTTGCGCGGGCTCCCAAGGCTGATGCAAGCGCTCCCACAGGCGTGCGAACTCAGCTGCTTTCGCGGTGTCATCCGATTGCGCGAGAGCCTGCGGTGCAGCAGCAATCCCGATCACGAGAGCGCCGAGCAGAATGCATACCAGGATGCGTCTCATCCTCTCTCCCGATCACCCCACGCCGCTAGCCCCGTTGCGGCAAACCCATCACGCTCAACCCTCGACCACCAGGTCGGCTGAAAGTCGGCGCCGGGGCGGCCCATTTCATGACTCCCCGAGGCATCGGTTGCTTCCGACGCGCCCCTCCTAGACCACGATGGGATGGCAAACTTTGCCGCAAGTCCGGAATTCCTTGCCGCGCTTGCCTATCCCGTCAAGCGGCAAGCAAGACTGATGCTCTCGACATGTCGGTGATCGGTCCCGCAGCAACCGCCGAGCACATTGATGTGCGGGAAGCGCCGCAGCAGCTCGGCGTATTGTTGGCCGAGCTCGGCAGGGTTGCCGGTGTCCAACTCAGTGGCGTTGTCGATCTCTGCATGGCTGCGGCGCGACGAATTTGCGCGTACGCCGCGCAAACGGGTCAACCAGTCACCGCCTTGCAAAAGCATCGGCGAAATGCGTCGGGTGGGCGCAATTGAGCATGTAGTAGGCGGGAGCCTTTCCGTCCCGGCGTCAACCGCATTGATCGCGTCCTCCAGGCTGTCGCCGTCGGGAGTCTGCCATCGGTTTCCACCGTCGCATGCATGCGGATGCGATGTGCCCGCCGCGAACAGCGCGTCAAAGACCTCTGCGAGGTTTTTTGCTAAACGAAGCTGGCCTGGGCCACAGTCATGGAGGCGCATGATCGGCGCTTGTCCCAAAGCAGCAAGGGTGGATCGTCTTGATCGAGCCCGCAGGTCGTATGGGGAGCGTGCCTGGGCCGGGCGTTCCAGGCATGTTCCGACGCGGATCTAGAGTGTTCACTCGAAGCGCAGGATCTCGTGCAGCTCGCGCTGGCGGCATACCTCGTTGGCCGGGAGGAAGAGTAAGGAAAGTGCAACGCGGCCATTGCCGAGGAGCTGTGCCAAAGCGCGAGCGAACGATCGACCGGCACCTCAGCAACATCCTGACAAAGCTCGATCTGCCGTCCCGGACAGCTGCCGCCGCCTGGGCCCACGAGCACGGCCTGATCTGATGACTCGCATGGGTGGAATCACCCATGCCGCCTCCCTGCAATTTGGGTGATTGCGCCGAAGCGGGACAGCCGCCGCCGACGTAGTTTCGGTGGGTGTCGGTTGTACAGGAGGCAGTTCATGACCCTGCAGCGCTTCATCATCGAACGGGATCTACCGGCCATTGGCTTGCTCGAGCGTGAGCAGCTTCGTCCAGCCCTTGCAAGGTCGAAGGACGTCATGCGCCGGCTTGGTCCGGACATCCAGTGGAAGTTTCGGCTGGCTGGGCCCGCGTCATCGACGGCAAGGTCGTGGAATGCTGGGCCCATGTGGATGCGCTCGGCCTGATGCGGCAGCTGGGCGTGGTTGAAGGCTGAACATCCAGAGCGAGAGAGACGCGATGACCCAAGTATTCGACGCGATTATCGTCGGCGCGCGCTGCGCGGGCTCGCCGACTGCCATGCTCCTGGCCCGTAAGGGCTACCGCGTGCTGCTGGTCGACCGCGCGACCTTCCCGAGCGACATGGTGTCCACGCACATCGTGCACCCCCTGGGCATCCAGGCCCTTTCAAGGTGGGGACTGCTTGCGCGGCTGGTCGCCACCGGATGCCCGCCGATCGATACGTATTCCTTCGATTTTGGCGCGGCGACCATCACAGGCTCGCCGGGGACGACCGAGGTCCCGGTTGCCTACTGTCCGCGCCGCACGGTCCTCGACAAGCTGCTGGTCGAGGCCGCCGCCGAAGCTGGAGCAGAGGTGCGTGAGGACTTCACCGTCGACCGCCTGCTGATCGACCGCGAGCGGGTGAGTGGGATTGACGGCCGCTCGGCGCGAGGCAAGCCCGTTACGGAGCGTGCGACGGTCGTCGTCGGCGCCGACGGCCGCCACTCGCTCGTTGCGCGAACGCTGGAGCCCGAGCGCTATCACGAGAGGCCTCCGTTGATGGCCGCCTACCACGCTTATTGGAGTGGTCTGCCGATGGAGGGCAGGTTCGAAACCTACATCCGCCCGTACTGCGGGTTCGGCGTGGCGCCCACGCACGACGGCCTGACGATGGTGATCGTTGGCTGGCCGGCGGCCGAGCTCGACCGCGTCAAGGCGGACGTCGAGGGCAACTATCTGAGCGTGATCGAGCTGGGGCCGGAGTTCGCTGCGCGCTTGCGTGGCGCCAGACGTGAGACCCGATTTACCGGGGCGGCGATACCCAATTATTTCCGCAAGCCCTACGGCGCCGGCTGGGCGCTGGTTGGCGACGCGGGCTACATCAAGGACCCCATCACGGGGCAGGGGATCCTCGATGCGTTTCGGGACGCCGAACGCTGCATGCGCGCCCTCGACGAGAGCTTCAGCGGGGTCCGCGCATTCGATGCGGCGATGGCGGACTACCAACGGGAACGTGACGAGCAGGTGCTGCCCATGTACGAACTCACCTGCCAGCTCGCGGCCTTGCAGCCGCCTTCGCCGGAGCTGCAGCGCCTGATCGAAGCCATGCCCGGCAACCAGCGGGCGATGAACGACTTCGTGCGCGTGAACGCAGGAACACTGTCGCCTGCCGCGTTCTTCGCGCCTGAAAATGTCAACGCAATCCTCGCATGTAGCCACGCTGCCTGACGGCCCCGACGCCTGGTTCGTTTCCACATGAGGCAAGGCCCACCGCGGTCGAAGGACTGTAGCCATGACACGCGTGATTGGACTGCTCTACGGCATCATCGCCTATGCGGTCTTTGTCGCGAGTTTCCTCTACGCGATAGGGTTCGTCGGTAACGTGATCGTTCCGAAATCGATCGACTCCGGTCCCGTTGGGCCCGTCAGCGAGGCCTTGATCATCGATACCCTGCTGCTCGGGCTCTTTGCCATCCAGCACAGCGTGATGGCCCGGCAGCGATTCAAGCGCTGGTGGACCCGCTTCGTGCCGCCTTCGGTGGAACGCAGCACTTACGTGCTATTCGCCAGCCTCGCTCTGCTGCTGGTCTACTGGCAGTGGCGCCCGATCCCCGAGCCGATGTGGACGCTCGAGTATCCCGTTGCGGCAACGACGCTCAACGCGATCTTTTGGTTCGGGTGGGGGCATGCTGCTCGTCAGCACGTTCCTGATCAGCCATTTCGAGCTCTTCGGGCTTTCACAGGTGCTCGCGCGTCTTTTCGACCGGCAGGTGCCCAAGCCGGTATTCAAGACGCCGTTCCTGTACCGAAGCATACGGCATCCGATCTATCTGAGTTTCCTACTCGCCTTCTGGTCGACCCCGGTGATGAGCGCGGGTCACCTCCTGTTTTCGCTGGCGACTACCGGCTACATCCTAATCGCCATCCAGCTCGAGGAGCGCGACCTCATTCAACTCTTCGGTGACCAGTACCGCAGCTACCGGCGGGAGGTGGCGATGCTCTTTCCCTTGCCGCGCCAGAAGTCCGCCGGGCATGCGGCTAGCGACCGCGTAAGAGGCCAAGGATGAAGACCGCGGCACGGCTCCGACCTGCACCCTCGCGACGAGGCGGCAGCTCCGCTACTCCGGTGATCAGGCTCGCACACTTGCTGGCGGTGTTGCGTTCCGAGTACCGGCGCGCTCTTGCTGCAGAACGGCGCTATCAAGAGCTGCGCCACACGAACGCCGTGACCGTCGCCGATAACCGCGCCACGAGCGCGGACGTCCCGCAGCGCTTGTTTGCAGAGATATATTTGCGTCCGTCTCATGAGCGCTAGTCGACCTATCGAGGCAAGTGGTTCCGCGTCAAGGTTGGACCGCAAGAGTATGACGAGGCGATGCGGCGATCCTATGCTCATCGCCGCCCGTTTGCGTCCAAGGAGCTCAAGGCCTCGGCGCGCTCAATGCACAGGTTCTTCGGCTCTGCAAGAAGGTTAGGTCGACGGAGGCGATCAGCATCGCCCGGGGAGGGGTTGCCATCCGTCCTAGAAATGACGGCACTCAGCCGAACTCACTTCAGTGGGTCGGTGTTGGGTGGCGCCCTAACCTATGAGCGAGAGGAACCAATGAAGCTCTACTATATGCCTGGCGCGAGTTCGCTTCTTCCACATATCGTCCTTGTTGAAGCGGGGCTGCTCTTCGACGCTATTAGAGTCGACGGACAGAGTAAGACCCTGGAGGGTGGAGGCGACTACCGGACTGTGAATCCGTTAGGTTACGTTCCGGCGCTGCAACTAGACGATGGGACCGTCCTCACGGAGGCGGCGGCGATTGCGCAGTACGTGGCGGACTGCGCGCCCGCAAAAAATCTTGCTCCACCTAGTGGCACATTGGCCCGCGCGAAGTTGCTGTCGTGGCTCAACTTCATCTCCTCGGAGATGCAGCTAGGATGCTTCTGTCCGCTTTTCGATAGGGAGGTCCCGAAGGCCGTCAAGGCGATCTTTCGTCGACGCCTCGACACCCGCCTCGCTCACGCGGAACAGCATCTGGAAAGGAGTGTCTATTTGCTGGGCAACGCCTTCTCCATCGGCGATGTGTATCTGTTCGTGGCGTTGAATTGGGCTCGGCCAGCAGATGTCGATCTGTCCCCATATCCCCGCCTGCTGACGCTTCGGAAGCGCGTCGGCGCGCGTCCCGCTGTGCAGGAGGTGATGAGACTAGAGAAAGAGATCGACCCTTCGGAAGCCTCTAGCTGACCCGCGGCAGATGCCGCAAAAATCGCCCTCGCCTGAACGCGCGGTGCTGAAGGGCAAGTCGTCGCCGGTGGGCGACGACTTGGTTCCTCAAGCAGCCTTCTGCAACAGGCCCAGCTGCGTTAGAGCGGCCACACCGTCATCAAGGCCGACTTCCTCGATGATTTTGCCGTTCTGCACACGCAGCACCGTCATGCCGGTGAAATGCATCTTGCGACCGGTTGCGGCCGGCAGCGATCCCACCAGGAAATCCTTGAAGGCAGGGCCGGTGTGGGTGCCTCCGCCTTCCCACCGACCGATGACGTAGTCGTCCTCGGCGATGAGATCCGCAGTACCCCAGAAATTGAGGTCGGGGAACGATTTGCGGAAGTCCGTCATGAATGCCTTGATATCGTCATGGCCGCGACGGGGCGCATGCAGCGAGTACTGGAGCAGCATGTCCGGAGCGGCGAGATCGTCCACCACGCCGAGATTGCAGGTCTTGCCCCAGAACTCGGTAAACCACCGCCCAACGATCGCCTTGTTCTCTGTCTGTGTGCTCATTTCTGTCTTCTCCTTCTGCAGGTTGGTCACTAACTCTTCTTCATGTTTCACCGAGGAGTACCGAAAGATCACTTGAGCTGAATTTCCCGGACTTGGGCGCGCTCGACCCGCGCCGCGTAGCAGCCGGGCGCGGCGAAGTGCACGTGCAGATATTTGGCATTGGCGTTGGCGAACAGTGTCTCGATGGCGTGCTCGAGCTCGCGACCGTCCGCCAGCTCGAAACCGAGCATCATGCCTTGGCAGTCGAAGGCGCGCACGGCCAGCGTGCGCTTGCGCAATTGCTCTGGCACCTCGCCGATCCTGTCGTAAGTCTGATCGCCCCTGCGCACGAAGATTGCAAAGCGCATGCGGTAGGGCGAATCGACTGGTAGATGCTCGTAGTTCACGAGCAGCAGCTCATCGCCCGGCTTGGAGTCGGTGAGACTAACGCGGCATGGATATCCCGGCTGGCGGTCATCCGCGACCCGGCGCACGGCGTGGTGTTTGGCGAGTTCCTCGTCGGACAGATGGAACAGGTGGTTGAAGTGTTCGGCGGGAAGCCCCTTGATACGAAAGCTCATAACCATCTCCTCTTCTTGGGGACATATTGGCGCTTTAGTCGCTGCATGCGACCCGCTTCCTGTCGTGGGTGTCAGTAGTGATCGGGCGTCGTCGCTGGCTGCAGCAGCGACAGCTGAGCTTTGTCTGAATTCTTTTTGCCGCTTGAGGCGTTGTATTAGCCGTCGTCGGGAATGTCGAAACCCCTGGGATGTTTATCGACCGCCCGCTCCAACTTGGCGCCTCCACAAGCGGCAGAAAGGGCGCGTTCCGGACGAGGGCGCCGGCAGCGATCGCGGGGTCGCCGTGTGGTACCAACGCGCTGCAGGCGAGGAGATTAGCTGTAAGGCTAACCGCTAATTCGCTGCCACCAACACGGCGCCAAGCAGTCCAGCGTACGCACGCCTGGTCGGCCTTCTGGCGCTCGGAGCTGAACGGCTCTTGAGGCTGACGCAGAACGGATCTGTCGTGACCTTGCTTACCTTGCGACCACCCGGCTAGCGGTGCCTCAACATTCCTGCCCGCTATGTGAACGGCTATCTGGGGGATATCGGAGCCCCACCAGACCCGGCACCCATGGACTGCAATGGTCCGTTTGACGTCCACCTCGGCGGTACATGGGAGGTACGATGCGCGCCATAATCAGCAAAGGATCGTGCGTCTGCCTCGGCCTCTCCCGACCGCATCGAGAATGTCAGAAAGGGTCTCGGCATTGACCGTGGTTTTCGCAGTTCTGGACGGGCATCTCTTTCAAGGCACCCGGCAGTCACACTTTTGTCCGCGGGATCAATATGGCGGCGGTCCATGCGAGCGCGGGCGTTGCTAATAACGCATCTGATCTGCCGGCGTTCTGCCGGCAAACAACCGCCCGGCATGGCGAAATCCACCTCCCCATCGGCGCGCTTGCTCGCCCCGACCTCGCCGTGACGATTGCGCGTCGTGCCGAGCGGGTGCTTTGCCCCTGCTCGTGCGCCTGCCGACCTGTTAACAGCGGGCAGTCGGCCATTCCGAAACCCAGCGCGCCTGCGCCGCGTTCAGCTTGCTGGAAACCCATCCAGCGGCGGCAACGGAGCTAGCACATGCGGTTTAACATCAACGGTCAGGCGCACGAGCTTCAGCTTGACAACCGCACCTCGCTCCTCGACCTCCTGCGGGACCATCTGCAGCTGACGGGCACCAAGAAGGGCTGCGATCAGGGCGCATGCGGCGCCTGCACCGTTCTTGTCGAGGGCGAGCGCATCAATTCCTGCCTCGCTCTGGCCGTGCAGTATCAGGATCGGCCGATCACGACGATTGAGGGCCTGACCCGCGATGGCACGCTTCACGCCTTGCAAAGCGCCTTCATCGAGCATGACGGATTTCAGTGTGGCTACTGTACGCCTGGCCAGATCTGCTCTGCCATCGGCATGGTTGCAGAGCTCCGCCGCGGCGTGCCGAGCGTACTCACGCATGATCTCAAAGATCGGGCCATCAAGCTGACGCGCGACGAATTGCGCGAACGCATGAGCGGCAATCTTTGCCGCTGCGGCGCCCATAACGGCATCGTCGACGCAATCGAGACACTCTACGAGGAGGCTGCGGAATGAGGGCGTTCGACTACGCGCGCCCGGCAAGCACCGCCGAGGCGCTGAGGTTGATGGCAAGTAATCCGGACGCCAAGTTCCTTGGGGGCGGGACCAATCTCGTCGATCTCATGCGCGAGCGCATCGAGGGCCCGGCAACTTTGATCGATGTGACCGGATTATCGCGGGAGATAGAAATCGGCGACGAGGGCGGCCTTGTCATTGGTGCCGGCGTGAAGAACACCGAATTGGCCGCCCATCCTCTGGTGCGTGAACAATTTCCCGTACTGACCCGGGCGGTGCTCGCAGGAGCTTCGGGGCAGATACGCAACATGGCCACCGTCGGCGGCAACCTCATGCAGCGGACGCGATGCTTATATTTCTACGATGCTGCCGCGCGCTGCAACAAACGCAGCCTCGGTGCGGGATGCGACGCGATCGACGGCTTCAATCGCATGCACGCCATCCTCGGCGCCTCTCCGGCCTGCATCGCGACCCATCCCTCCGACATGTGCGTGGCCCTTGCCGCGCTCGATGCGAGCGTGCAGATCGAGGGTCGCAATGGCAGGCGGACGATCAAGTTCGTGGACTTTCACCGCCTGCCTGCAGATCGGCCGGATCTTGAGACCGCTCTGGCGCGCGACGAGCTGGTTACCGCAATCGTGGTGCCGCGGCTTGCGTTCGGCACAGCCTCGACCTACCGCAAGGTGCGTGACAGGGCGAGCTATGCCTTTGCGCTCGTGTCGGTCGCCGCCGCCTTGGACATTGCCAGCGGGCAGGTTCGCGACGTGCGCCTGGCCCTCGGCGGTGTCGCGCACAAGCCGTGGCGCGCCTTCGCTGCCGAAAGGACATTGCGGGGAGCGTCGGTAACGGAGCAATCGTTTCGAGAGGCGGCCGAGGCGGAACTGCGGCAGGCGAGCGGCCTACACCACAACGCGTTCAAAACCGGGCTCGCCATGCGTGTGATGGTCCAGACCCTGCGCGAGCTCAGCCAGGGAGGGCAGGCATGAGCCTCCTAAAGAAAGCCGCCGGAGCCGTGCTTCGCCTGATGCCGGAGAGGACGGACGACCTCATCGAGTCAAAACGGATTGTCGGCCAGCCGCTGTCGCGCGTTGACGGTACGCTCAAGGTCACCGGCAAGGCGCGGTTTGCCGCCGAAGTGCCGTTTGCCAACCTCGCGTATTGCGCGCTCGTCTACAGCAGCATTGCCCGCGGCAGCATCGCCAACATCGATACCAAGGCGGCCGAAGCGGCGCCTGGCGTGCTGTTGGTCATGACCCACAAGAATGCGCCGCGCCTGCAAGCCCCGCCGATGATGCTGGAGGATGCGAATGGCGCCGCCGGAAGCAACCTGCCCGTGATGCAGGATGCAAAAATCCGGTGGAACGGCGAGCCGGTTGCCTGCATCGTCGCGGAGACGCAGGAGCAGGCCGATCATGCGGCGGCACTTGTGCGCCTGGCCTATGACGTTGAGCCGGCCCAGACTTCGTTCGCCAGCGCCAAGGCCAAAGCCAAAGCGCCCGATAATATCATTGGTGAGCCAGCGAGGATCGCCGTGGGTGATGCGCAAGCGGCTTTCGCCAAGGCGCGCTTTCGCATCGATGGCACGTACACGACACCGCGCCACAACCATTGCGCCATCGAGCTGCACGCGGTCACGGTCGCCTGGGAGGATGGCAGCCTGCTGGTGCACGATGCCACCCAGATGCTGAACCTGACGCGCTCCACGCTCGCGGCCGTGTTCGGGCTCAAGGAGGACAAGGTGCGCGTGCTGTCGCCCTTCGTGGGCGGCGGCTTCGGCAACAAGGCGGTGTGGAACCATCATATATTGGCGGCTGCGGCCGCCAAAATGACCGGGCGGCCCGTGCGTTTGGTGCTTACCAGGGAAGGGGTGTTTCGAGCGACGGGCGGACGAACGCTGACCGAGCAACGCGTCGCACTCGGCGCCAAAGAGGACGGCACGCTGGCGGCGCTGATCCATACCGGCGTCGCCGGCATGACCGATCACAACAACTGTCCCGAACAATTCACCTTTCCGGCGCGGCATCTCTACGCCGCCGAGACCTTTCTGCTTGCGCAGGAGATCGCTCCGCTCGACATGGTGGCCAACACTTGGATGCGCGCTCCCGGGGAGTCCATCGGCACCTTCGCTTTGGAATCGGCGCTGGACGAGCTCGCCGAAGCGATGCGCATCGACCCGGTGGAGCTCCGGCGCCGCCTTGAGCCGGACAGGGATCCGACCTCCGGGCTGCCGTTTTCATCGCGCCATCTGGTCGAGGCTTTTCGGCGCGGAGCCGAGCACTTCGGATGGGCACGCCGCGCTGCAAAACCGCGTACGCAGCGCGATGGTGATTGGCTGATCGGTCATGGAGTGGCAACCGGCACCTATCCCTACTACCGCATGCCCGGTGGTGCCGCGAGCATAACGCTCACGGCGGACGGCCGCGCGATCGTGCGCGTGGCCGCGCACGAGATGGGCATGGGGACTGCGACCGTCCAGGCGCAACACGCCGCCGAGCGGCTCGGCCTGTCCATTGAACAGGTCGCCTTCGAGTATGGCGATAGTGATTTTCCAAGTGGCACCATGGCCGGCGGCTCGTCGCAAAGCGCATCGATCATCGCCGCTGTGGTGGCCGCAAGCGAGGAGCTGATCAAGCAGCTACTCAAGCTGGCTGGCAATGACTCGCCCTTGGCCGGTCTCAAGCCCGTACAAGTGGAGGCGCGGGACGGCGGGCTGTGCCGGCGCGGTGATCCGGCTCAATGCGAATCCTACGCCTCAATCTTGCGGCGGGCGGGAAGGGACGAATTCTCCTGCGCGGCGTCGGCGCCACTGCCTCTGGAAATGATGAAGTACTCCATGCACTCCTACTGCGCACAGTTCTGCGAGGTCCGTGTCAACGAGGTGACCGGCGAGACACGCGTCGCGCGCTGGCTTGGATCATTCGATACGGGGCGGATTCTCAATCCCAAAACCGCGGCCAGCCAGTTTCGCGGCGGCATTATCATGGGGCTCGGTCTTGCCTTGACCGAGGAGACGCTGTTTGACGAGCGGACGGGCCGCATCATGAACCCGTCACTTGCCGAGTACCACCTGCCGGTTCACCTGGATGTGCCCACTATTGATGTGATCTGGACCGATATCCCTGATCCACATAGCCCGCTCGGCGTGCATGGCATCGGCGAGATCGGCATCACCGGCGTCGGCGCGGCGGTGGCCAACGCCATTCATAACGCCACCGGCGTGAGGGTGCGCAACCTGCCGATCACCCTCGACAAGTTGCTCTAGGCGTCAGGGGGCACGTCGCCCAGACCCACCAGGTCCACGGTTGCGGCGCAAAACAGCGAGCGGCGAGGATGGTGACCATCGCATGGGACCTATCCAAGGTGAAAGCGCACGCACCAAGAACAAGCGAAGCCTGTCGCCAAGAAGCGCGCCTCTTAAGCGCTCCGGAACCTGCGAGCCGGCGCGCCGGTTTTACGGCCGGTACCTATTGAACAAGGAAAAGCCGATGCGTGGCGTCATCCATCATCTCGATTTGACCGTTCGCGACCCTGAACGATCGTTTGCGTTTTACGACGCGGTGCTTTCGGCGTTGGGCTACAGGCTTGAAAGAAAGAGCGAGCGGGGCTTCGACTGGAACCTCGACTCGCCGGTCGGGGTGCACTCGATCGGCATCGTGCGGGCCAGCGAAAACGGGGCGGCTCGGGCCCACGATCGCTACGCGCCGGGGCTGCACCACGTGGCATGGGGAGTGGAAAGCCGCTCCGCCGTCGATGGCATGTACGAGGTTGCCCGCAAGATCGGCGCCAGGGTGCTTGATGCGCCCGCTGATTATCCCCAGTACAACAACGGCAATGGATATTACGCCGTCTTCTTCGCCGATCCGGATGGGCTCAAGCTGGAATGCGTGTACACTCCGAACACCGGTTCGGCTCATGCACGGCTGAAGACGCTGTAAGCAGGATTGCTGCGTCGCCCCTACGCAGGCAATGGCCCGGCAACGGTTGTCATGCTTCCGGAAGCCGACGGATGCCTTGCGGGCCTCGGCCAGCATGACGGAGATCTGGCGTTATCGCGCACTCCCACGCTCTGAGACAGCCAGTGCGTGTGTCAGCACAATGGGCTGATTTGGCGTTCCGTCGAGGCTAAGCGCGTGCTCTTCGTAGATGGGCACGCCGGCGGGAAGGACAACGGCTTTTTGAGCCGAGCCGACGAAGATGTGGCGATAACCGGGGCTGCGATGGAACCAATTTGGATCGTCGAAGGTGCCACCGCATAGCCCAAGGACGTCGGGAAAGCGCTCCAAATCGAGGTACAGCGTCGTGCCACATCTGACGCAGAAGTTGAGGCTAACTCGCTTGCCACTCGAGCTTGAGCGATGCTCGTATGTCGTGGTGGAAGCGCCGTCGAAAAGGACATCCCGCTTCCGGAAAATTGGTTCGACGAGGTACGCGGATCCGGTGAACCTCTGACAGAACCGACAATGGCAAACGGTGACGCGCAGCGGCTCTGCGAGCGTCTGGTAGTGGACGTCGCCGCACAAGCATCTGCCCTCGTGAACAATCGACATCTGCTCCACCAATCCCGCACGTTTGTTTCAAATCGCCTTGCAGTTCGCTCTCCGGCGCGAACGTTCCAGAGAGCTGAAGAGCCACTCTCGGAAACGATCGTCGGGTCTCCTAAGGGGGCCCTGGCGTTTGCAGAGCTCAGGCGACCAGAAGGGAGTGAGAGCCTCCGTGAAGAGCGGCTCCGCGTCTAGACCCCGATACCTGCCATGGCCCAGGCGGATCGCAGGATCGACCTTGTGGCGCTTGCAATCCGCAAGCCCGACCGTGGCCGAGATCCTCAAAACCATGTCCGCGTGCCGCTCATAGAACGTCGATAGCCGCGGCAGCAGCCATTTGGAGGCGAAGGAGGGCGCGACGCTGATCGTCAGCGTCCGTTCACCGACGGGCGAAATCTTGCTGCTGAGCGCCCGTGCAAGGCTCTCGAGCCCCGCCTGGACGTCCGGCAGCATGCGCATGGCCGCATCGGTGAGGGTGACGGAACGCCGCGTTCTGTCAAACAACCTCGTGCCGAGGAGCTCCTCGAGCGCACGGCTCTGCTGGCTGACGGCACTCGGCGTGACGTGGAGCTCGTCGGCAGCCTTGCTGAAACTCAATTGGCGCGCGACGGCCTCGAAGGACCGCAATGAGTGCACCGGAGGCAGGGGTCTCAGCATCCCGAAAATGTTAGCCAGACTAAACAATCTTGTAAAAAGATATCGCTACCGGCGGAAGCGTGCCTGCGTCAAGCTCCGCGCCAATCGAGCCACCAGCGCTCGAGCCGCTTGCGAGCGTTGCAACCTGCAAGAAGCCCAATGCCATCATGCGCTCTTTCATCATCGCCACAACCTCGCTGGCCGTGACGACATCCGCCGACCTGAGCGCCGGGCCAATTTCCCGGTGCCGCCAAAGCGCGCCAAGCCCGACAAAGCCGTTGCGACGAAGGCGGACGAGGCCAAAACCCTGGTTGAGATGCGCAAAGAGTGCGCTCGGGGGCACGCACTTCTCCGCATGTTCTGCGCCAACGAAAGCGATGGCATCCTCACGGTCCAACCGCCGCTCAAAGGCCAGGAAGATGGGTGCGATTAAGGACAACGCGGCAGGATGCTCGGCGAGGAGATGATGACGAAGGCGACCGACGCCAGGGTCGCTGAGGTCACCCACGCCTGGGCCCGCCCCGGCGACACGACGCCCGTGCGGGAGGTGAGCTCCGTTCACCAACATCGCCAAGCCAGGCTGTGGGGTTGGATGTTACAAGTAAGCGGAGGCTCGCCGCCATGAACGCGGAGCATGTGCAGACGTTGATTATTGGCGGCGGCCAGGCCGGCCTCAACATGAGCCATATGCTGAGCCGATGCGGCTGTCCGCATCTCGTGCTCGAGCGCGGCAGGATCGGCGAGCGCTGGCGGAGCGAGCGATGGGATGGCCTCCGGTTTCAGTTTCCAAACTGGTCCGTCAAACTTCCGGATTTTCCGTTCCCGTGCGAACAGCCCGACGGCTTCGCGACGAGCCACGAGATCGTCGCCTACTTGGAGGCCTACGCGCAGCGGGTCAAGCCGCCGATCCGCTGCGGTGTCGCTGTCACAGGCTTGCGGGCGGGCGAGGCTGGGAGGGGAATTCTCGCACAGACCTCCGCGGGTGTAATTGCCGCCAGAAATGTAGTGATTGCAACCGGGCCGTATCAGCGCCCGATAGTCCCTCGCCTGCTTGCCGGCGATTGCAACCTGTTTCAGGTGCATGCCAGCGCCTACAAAGGACCCGAGCAGCTTCCCTCCGGCGCCGTCCTGATCGTCGGCTCGGGTGCATCCGGCGCCCAGATTGCCGAGGAGCTCTCGCGTGCCGGCCGGAAAGTGTATCTGTCCGTGGGACGTCACAAACGCATGCCGCGCCGGTACCGCGGCCGCGATCTGATCTGGTGGCTTGCCGAGATGGGGCTCGATCAAACGCCCGTCGAGCTGCGCGGGCCCGAGACCACCCTACCTCTCATTACCGGCGCCTATGGCGGCCAAACCATCGATTTTCGTGCGTTCGCCCAGCAGGGAATCACTCTGCTGGGCCGTCTGCGCTCGGGGCGCGGAAAAGTTCTGGAATTTGCCGACGATCTCGCTCACAGCATCGCCTACGGGGATGCTGCCTACCATGCCTTCTTAGACATGGTGGACGCTTACGTGGAGCGGAAGAATATGAGCATGCCTGCTGAGCCGGCGGCGCGCGCCAGGCTTCCCGATCCGCCCTGCCTTGCGGCCCCCCTGCAGCACCTCGATGCTCGCCACAGCGGATTGGGCTCGCTGATTTGGGCTACGGGATACGCCTTCGACTTCGGCTGGATCGACTTGCCGGTGCTGGACGCCAATGGAGTGCCGAAACATGAGCATGGGGTTGCTCCCGTGCCCGGCGTCTACTTCCTGGGCCTGCCCTGGCTCTCAAGGATGAACTCTTCGTTTTTGTCCGGCGTCGGCGCTGACGCCGCGCGGATTGCCGATCACATCCACCAGCGTAGCGCGGCAAGCGCTGCCCTGCCCTAACGATCGATCATGCAGTGAGGCTCGGTGCCTGCCAGGAGCGGCGGAATATCTCTGCGCATTCTCATGCTCACCGCGGTGGCCATGCTCTGCTTTGCCGCCAATTCGCTGCTGTGCCGGTTGGCCTTGGCGCCAGGGCTTGTGGATGCGGCAACGTTCACGACGCTGCGCGTGTTATCAGCCGCTGGGATCCTTTGCCTCGTGGTCTGGCTGCAGCGGCACCGCTTTCCCAGGCTCGATCGGGCCAACCCTCTCTCCATCGCCTGCCTGTTCGCCTATTTCATAGGCTTCTCATTCGCCTACCTGCGCTTGGACGCCGGCTCGGGCGCCCTCATCCTGATTGGCGCCGTGCAGCTCACCATGTTCGGCGTCGCGTTCTGGGAAGGGGAACAATTCTTGGCTGCGCAGTGGCTCGGGCTGGCGATGGCGCTGTTGGGCTTCGTCTGTCTCGTCCTGCCCGGCGCCAGCGCCCCCGATCCGCTCGGCGCCGTGCTGATGGGCCTCTCCGGCTTTGCGTGGGGGTGCTTTTCCCTGCTTGCCCGCGGGAGTTCGGATCCGGTGGAGACAAACGCCGCCAACCTCATGGGCTGCCTCCTGCTCGCGGCGGTTGCCAGTCTCTTTGCCGCCCGCGACTTTGCAGCGACGCCAACTGGTGTGCTCGTCGCCATCGTTTCCGGCAGCATCGCCACCGGGCTCGGCTATGTCGTGTGGTATCTGGCGCTGCGCGGGCTGCGGGCGACCCAGGCGGCAACCGTGCAGCTCTCCATGCCCGCACTCGTCGCACTGGGGGGCGTCGCCTTGCTATCCGAGCCCATCACCTTGCGCGTGCTTGTCGCCTCGGTCGTGATGCTTGGGGGCATCGGGCTCGTTCTGCAACGCGCCCGGGGACTGGCTCGGAAATGAGCCATGTCTTGGGCCGCGTCATTGCCGAAAGGAGGCGAGCGCACCCGAGCTCGCGACCAGCAAACGAGCCGTCCGGAAGGCTTTGGCACGGGTTGCTGCGGTTCGTCCCGCCTCCCGGACGAGCTGCCGGTCGGCTGCAAAAACGCACCGATGCAGCACCGGCGCGTTGGGTCGATCTCGATGCCGGTCAACTCGGCACGACCGGCCAGCCGTTCTTCGTGAGCGTCCTCTGCGGCGGGACAGCGACGTCGCTATTTCAAGGTAATCGCCAGTCCGCTCAAATCCACGTTCGCCAGCAACCCGACCTGCCTGCCCGTCAGTTCCAGCACGGCACCCTTCTGGTTGGTCAGCACGATGGCACGCGCGCCCGTGCCAACCGCAAGTCCCGCGCCCGCCGCGCCGTAGACCCCCGCCACATCCGACGGCCGATAGATGTTGCTGACCCTGCCCCGCAACACGGTCTTCGAGCCGCCAAAAACGAGGCCGTAGTCGAGGCCGCCGGTCGACAAGGGGTAGTATCTGCCGTGGAAGCTGAGAGTGCCGCTGCCACCGGAGCCGCCAATAATCCACCCTGCCTTATAAATCGTCAGCGTCACCGTGCCGCTGTCGGCATAGCTGGCGGGGGACAAGCCGACGACAGCAACGAGCGCAATCAGGGCGGCACGAATGGCCGATGTGAACTTCATGAGGCAACCCTCCCGGAATGTTTCAGAGCTGACGCGGCGAAGCCGAATCACATGGGCGAATTCTAACCGATGGATCGTGGAGGCAATATGTTCCAGCTGCAGCCGGGCCAGCCTGGACGTGACGAGACCCGTTGGGATTGCCTGGCGCTCGGGCTTTGGCGCGTCAGAACGGGCTCCGTGAGCTGCTGGCGCAGGCCGCCCGCGGGCCCGCCGCACCGCCTCAAGCCGCCTGGCGATGCATGCGCGCCCAGGCCCAGACCGCCAGCGGCCACAGCAAGGCGGCAATTGTGCAGGTCGCCAATACGGCGGAAACCGGGCGGCTGAAAAAAGGCAATACGCTGCCATCGGACTTGATGAGCGACGTCACGAAACTCTGCTCCACCATACTGCCCATGACGATGCCGAGCACGAGCGCGGCGACCGGATAGCCATTGCGCTCCATGACGTAGCCGATCACGCCGAAGGCGGCGACCGTGATGACGGCGAACAGATTGTTGCCGGTGGCGAAGGCGCCGACTGCACACAACAAGACGATCACCGGCATGATGGCCGAGCGCGGCGCGCGCAGCACCAAGCTGGCGATACGGATCATGGCGATGCCCAGCGGGATCATGATGATGTTGGCGATGATGAAAATGATGTAGAGCGCATACATGCTCGAGGCCCGTTCGGTGAACAGCGTCGGGCCGGGATTGAGACCCTTCATGTAGAGCACACCGATGGCGATTGCGGTAATGGTATCGCCAGGGATGCCGAACAGCAGCGAGGGCACCCAACCGGAGGCAAGGCTCGCATTGTTACTGGCGCCGGCCTCGATCAGGCCTTCGGGATGACCGGTACCGAATTTTTCCGGCTCCTTGGAAAAGCGCTTCGACATGGAATAGCTGACCCACGCCGCCATATCGGCGCCGGCCCCCGGCAGCACACCGATGATGATGCCAACGATATTGCCGCGCACTTGCGGTGCGACGTACTTCTTGGTCAGCTGCAGCTGTCCGCGCAGGATGCTGCCGAAGCGGCGGAACGGCAGCTTGGGCGGCTCCGCCGAGAGCATGGCCCGCATGATCTCGGAGACGGCAAAGACGCCCACCAACGCCGGAATCGGCTCGATGCCGCCCAACAGGTCGGTCAGGCCGAAGGTGAAGCGCGGCGTGCCGGCGGGGTTCTCGATACCGATGCAGGAGACCAGCAAGCCGAGCAGCATGCTGGCGATTGCCTTCACCGGCGAGGACCGCGCCACCATGGTCGCGCACATGAGCCCGAGGAACGCCAACCAGAAGTACTCAAAGGTCGAGAAGTTGAGGGCCATTTCTGCCAGGGGCGGCGCGAGCACCATCAACGACAGCGTGCCGGCGATGCCGCCGAGCGCGCTGAACCAGACGCAGATTCCGAGCGCCAATTCCGGCTGGCCCTTGCGCGTCATGGCGTAGGCTTCGTCCGTGTAGGCGGCAGACGCGGGCGTGCCAGGGATGCGCAAGAGCGTGCCGGGAATGTCACCCGAGAAAATTGCCATCGCCGACGCGGAGATGATGGTGGCGATGGCCGCGATCGGTGAAAGGTAGAAGGTGACCGGTACCAGCAGCGCCGTTGCCATGGTCGCCGACAGCCCGGGCAAGGAACCGACCATCAGGCCGTAGATGGACGCCAGCACGATGGCAAGCAGAACGTCGGTCTGCAGAACCAGTGCAAAGGCGTCGATGATCGTGCTCATGGCAGACCCAACCACGGCATCGGCAACAGGCCCGACGGCAGCGGCACGCGCAGCAACTTCAAGAACACCAGGTTGATGAGGAGGGGAGCGGCAATCGCCATGGCCAGGGCCAGACGCAGGCGTGCGCCGAGCGCCAGCGAGGTCACCAGCACGATGGCGGCTGCGGTCGGCAGGAAGCCAAGCCGATCGATGACCAACACGTAAAATAACAGCAACGCAGGCGGGATCAGCGCCATGCTGCCGCGCAGCCAGCTGAGCGGCCGTTCCGGCGGATCGTCCGGCCTCGCCGTCTGGGCCACGATCCTGGCAAGATCGGCCTCTGCCTCCTCCTCATAGCGGCGACCGACGCCGAGGGCGATCAAGCCCCCGCAGATAACGACCCCGATGCCGACCACGAGCGGAAACACATTGGGTCCGATCTGCTGGCCCGGCACCGGCGGCAACCGCGAGCCGCCGTGCGCTGCAAGCGCGCCCAGAGCAACCAGGAACAGTCCGGTGACACGATCAGAAAGCTGCATGGATCGTCGGCTCCATCGGCGGCAGGAAGACACAATTGCGCAAGCGCGCGCCGGCGCGCGCTTGGCCAAAGCCTGTGGTCTGGGGACCTTGGGGTCAGCCCTTGGCGAGGCCAGCCGCCTTCATGGCGGTCCCCATCGCCTTGTTGCCGTCGTCCATGAACTTGGCAAAGCCGGCCCCGTCGGCCCATTTGATGCCAAACCCGCGATTGGCCATGAAATCGCGGAACTCCGGGGCTTCATTGACTTTTTTCAGCGCCGCGGTCATGGCGCTTGCCACCTCCGCAGGCAGGCCTTTGGCGGCTGCGAACCCACGCCAGGCGCCGGTCGTATAATCGATCCCCATGGCTTCCTTCAGGGTCGGCACGTCCGCAAACGCGGGATTGCGCGCGGCCGCCATCACCGCCAGGCTGCGCGCCTTGCCGGCTTCGATCAGGGCTCGCGCCTCCGGCACCGAGCACGTGACGATGTCAAGACCGCCTGCGGCAAGATCCTGCATGGCCGGGGCGGCGCCATTGTGCGGCACCCAAGCGACGTGGTCGGGCTTTAACCCCATGGCGGTTAGCCAGCCGACCAGCGCCAGATGCCAGATGCCGCCTTGGCCCGTACCGGACGCCTTCAGTTTGCCGGCTGGGGCAGCCTTGATGGCATCGGCCAACTCCTTGACGGTTTTGTGCGGACTGTTGCTGTTGACCTGGATGCCGGGCGGATCCTCGTTCATCAGAGCCAGTGGCGTGTAGCTGTCGGGTTTGAGCTCGGTCAAACCCTGCCAATGCATCATCGAGATCTCGACCGTGATGATGCCGAGCGTGTAGCCGTCCGGGGCCGCCGTGGCGATGGCCGAATGGCCGACGACGCCTGAACCACCGGTGCGGTTCACGACGTTGAAAGGTTGCTTCAGGTCCTTCTCCAGGACCGCCGCCACGATGCGCGCGGTGGCATCGGTGCCGCCGCCGGCGCCCCAGGGGCAAATAATGGTCACTGGCCGGTTCGGCCACGTCTGAGCGCGTGCCGGGCCAACGTCGAGAGCCGCAAGGCCGCCCAAAGCTCCGCCGCCGATCAGAATATCGCGGCGCGTGTGCCTGCGCATAACCGGTTTCCTCCTTGTCTTGCTGATTGGGTGCCCGCAACCATACAACATTGCACAGCGGCTGCTATGGTCCCGGCTCACGCCGGCAGAAAATGCCACCCCCAGCGGCAGCGCGGTCGGCCAGGCGGTCCCACGGGGAACGGTGGCCCTTGTGCTTCCCGATCACGCTGCTGCCGGAATACGCGCCAGATTGTGCGCAAGGTTTCGGCGTCCCCTTGACAGGCCTGCTCGCAGATTTGCCTATGGGCGCACAGGCAATGGGCGGAAGGGAAAACGGGGGGTGGCCATGCAAGAGCTTCAAAAGGGCCTGGACGGCCTGCAGGCGGGTGCCGACGTGTTGTTCCTGCTCATCGGCGCGGTGCTGGTTTTTGCCATGCACGGCGGCTTTGCCTTCTTGGAGGCCGGCACGGTGCGCCACAAGAACCAGGTCAACGCACTTTGTAAGATCCTGGTCGATTTTGCCATCTCCGCGGTCGCTTATTTCTTTCTTGGTTTTGCCATCGCCTACGGCACGACCTTCCTCGCCAGCGCGGAAGCCATCAGTGGTGGCGCCAAAGGCTTCGATCCGCAAGGCTACACCCTTGTCAAATTCTTCTTTCTGCTGACGTTCGCCGCCGCAACCCCCGCCATTGTCTCGGGCGGCATCGCCGAACGCGCGCGCTTCCTGCCCCAGTGCGTCGCCACCGGCCTGATCGTCGGACTGTTCTATCCCTTCTTCGAGGGCATTGTCTGGAACAAGAACTTCGGTCTGCAGGAGGCCTTCTTCAAAGGTCTGCTGGGCGAGGAGTTTCACGACTTCGCCGGCTCCATCGTCGTGCACGCGGTCGGCGGCTGGATCGGCTTTTCGGCCGTGCTCATCCTCGGCCCCCGCCTCGGCCGTTACGACGGCAAACGCACCACCGGCATCCCACCCTCTTCGATCCCCTGGCTGGCGATGGGCTCTTGGCTCCTCTGCATCGGCTGGTTTGGCTTCAATGTCATGAGCGCCCAATCGCTGAAAACCGTCACGGGTCTGGTCGCCATCAACTCGCTGATGGCCATGGCCGGCGGCATCATTGCCGCCCTGCTTGCGGGTGACGGCGATCCGGGTTTCATTCACAACGGCGCGCTCGCCGGCCTCGTCGCCGTGTGCGCAGGCTCCGACGTCATGCATCCGGTCGGTGCGCTGATCGTGGGCGGGGTTGCGGGCTTGATTTTCGTTTATGTCTTTCAGATTGCCACCAGCAGCAAATACAGGCTCGACGATGTCCTCGGGGTGTGGCCATTGCACGGTTTGTGCGGACTGTGGGGTGGGATTGCCTGCGGCATCTTCGGGCTCAAGGCGCTGGGTGGCATGGGCGGCGTCAGCTTCTGGTCCCAGCTGATCGGCAGCATCCTGGGTGCCGGGTTCGGCGCCTTCGCCGGCTACGTGATCTATACCGTCGTCGACATGCTGCTCGGCCTGCGCCTGACGCCGGAGGAGGAGCAGCGCGGCGCCGACCTGGCCGTCCACAAGATTGGCGCCAATCCGGAAGAGGATGTTCGCATGGGGCGCGTCTAGGACAGTGGCTGCCATCGGCTGGGCGGCCTTGATATTCGCTTCGCCAATGGCGCGATCAGGTCTTAAGCTCGACCCCGAAACTCGGCCCAGAACTTGGTCTAGAAACTTGGTCTAGGAACTTGGCCCAAAAACTTGGCCCAGAGCCTTGGCCCAGAACCTTGGCCCATGCCCAGAACCTTGGCCCAGAACCTTGGCCCAGAACCTTGGCCCAAAACCTTGGGCTGACTTGCCCACGTCAGCGGAACCCCCATGCACGCAGCTACCGGCCTCGAAACCCTGGCCCAGGGCGCCGTCCTGTCGCCGTTCACCCGCATCAACCGCCTGCTGGCTGGCATCGAGCCCGGTCACCAGCAGGTGATCGAGATGACCGCCGGCGATCCGAAAGAGGTGATGCCGGGCTTTGTCCCCGACAAGCTGGTCGAAGCCAAGCAGCTGCTTTCGACCTATCCCAAGATCCGCGGCTCCGATGATTTGCGCGGCGCCATTGCCGCCTGGCTCGGCCGCCGCTACGGCATTGCCGACCGCATCGATCCCGCCCGCGAGATCCATCCGCTCAATGGGTCACGTGAAGGTCTGTTCTTTGCCGCCCTGCCCGCGGTCGGCCGCAAGGCCTTCGAGGGCCGGCCGCTGATGCTGCTGCCCAATCCCTTTTATCAAGCCTATCTCGGGGCCACGCTCGGCACCAATTGTGAGCCCTACTACCTCAACGCCACGGCCGCGACCGGCCATTTACCCGACCTTAACGCCCTGGAGCGCGAGCCGGAGACCTTGCGGCGCGTGGCGGCCTTTTATCTTTGCTCCCCTGCCAACCCGCAGGGGGCCGTCGCCGGTCCGGCCTATTTGCGCAAGGCGCTGGCGCTGGCCCGCGAGTATGATTTCATGCTGTTTCTCGACGAATGTTACTCGGAGATCTACGGCGGCGATGCGGCGCCGACCGGGGGCCTAGAGATTGGCGCTGCCACGCCTGAGCGCTACAAAAACCTGATCGTTTTCAATTCCCTCTCGAAGCGATCGAACCTGCCCGGCATGCGCTCCGGTTTTGCCGCCGGCGACGGCGATTTCCTCGAGACCCTGGCCGAGATCCGCAACCTCACCGCCCCGCAGATGCCTGGCATCGTCCAGCATGCCTCGGCGGCCGTCTGGTCGGAGGAGCAGCACGTCACCGTCATCCGCCGCGCCTATCGGCTCAAATTCGACATCTGCGATCAGCTGCTGGGTGGCCGCTTTGGCTACCACCGCCCCGCCGGCGGGTTCTTCCTTTGGCTCGATATGGGGCACATGGGCGGGGCTGAGCAAGCAACCTTAACCCTATGGAAACGCTGCGGTGTCAAGGTTACCCCGGGCGTTTACCTGGCGCATGAGGACCGGCACGGCAGCAATCCCGGCCGGGACTATATCCGCGTTGCACTGGTGCACAATGCGGCCACCATCAGGGAAGCGCTCGAACGGATCGTTGCTGTTTGTGCGTAACCTGTACCTGGTGGCATGGCGTATCAACGGATTGATCAGACACCGCTCTTGCCCGCCGCCTTGCGGAACCGGCTCGGGCGCTGGCTGCTGCGAGCCACCGGCTCCAGCGTGCTGTTGGGCTGTGCGGCCTGCAGCCTCGCGCTCATGACCTGGTCGGCAGCCGATCCCAGTCTTTCGCACGTCACCAATGGCGCAATCCGCAATGTCCTGGGGTCCGTCGGCGCGATCCTCGCCGACCTGCTGATGCAACTTTTGGGTCTCGCCGGGGTCTTGATCGTGCTGCCGCCCCTGCTTTGGGCCCTGCCCCTCAGCAGCGGCCGGCCCTTGCGCGGCTGGCGCAGCAAATTCGCCTTGGCCCCCGTCGCCGTGGTGGCGATGGCGGGCGCGCTCTCCGCGCTGCCCACCTCCATCACCTGGACCTTACATCACGGCAATGGCGGCATGATCGGTGACCTCGCCTTCACCGGGCTGGCGGGAACGCTGGCGCTGCTCAATGCCGACAAGGCCGGGCTGGCGGCCGGCCTCCTGCTGTTGGCCGGCGGCGTGCTGGCCCTCTTGGGCAGCCTCGGGCTCTCGCAGCACGAATGGCGCCAGATCCTCGCCTACCCTGGGTCGACCAGGCTCGAACGGCTGACCGGCACCTGGCGCACGCTGGGCCAGTGGCTGCCCACCTTGCCAAAACCGCCCCTGCCCCACCGGTTGGTCAGCATGCGGCAAGAGCCGCCCATGTATCGCAACGCCTATCGCAGCGCGGCCACCCGCGCCGGGCCCGACCTGGCCGGGCCGGCCGAGCCGGCGCTGTCGCCGATCGCGGCCACCGCCAGAGCCGAGGAACCGCTCGAGGAGCCCATCGATCCGAGCAGCCGGGCCATCGCCGAGCGGTTTGCGCCGGCCGGCAAACCGTCGGCGGCACCGTCGCTGAATGAGAGGCTGCCCCTGCTGGCTCCCGCCCCGCTCGCGCGGGAGCTGCCGACCGAGCCGGCTTTGAGCCGGCCCGGCCCGACCAGCTATCGTCGTCCCCCGCTGGCGATCTTGAAGCGGCAACCCGCGCCGAAGGCCAGCGATCAGCTTACACAGTCGGCGCTGCTGGGCCATGCGCGCCTGCTCTCGGACGTGCTTGCCGACTTCGGCATCAAGGGCGAAATCAAGGGGGCACATCCCGGTCCCGTCGTGACGTTGTTCGAGTTCGAGCCGGCACGCGGCACCAAGTCGGCCCGCGTCATCGCTTTGGCCGACGACATCGCTCGTTCGATGAGTGCGGTCTCCGTGCGCGTGGCGGTCGTGCCGGGGCGCAACGTCATCGGCATCGAACTCCCAAACCTGCGCCGCGAGAAGGTCTATTTGCGCGAACTGGTCGAGACGGAGGCCTTCCGCGATTCCACTGCCAGCCTGCCGCTGGTGCTGGGCAAGAGCATCGGCGGTGCGCCGGTGTTCGCCGACCTCGCTCGCATGCCCCATCTGCTGGTCGCCGGCACCACCGGCGCGGGCAAGTCGGTGGGCGTCAACGCCATGATTTTGTCGCTGCTCTACCGGTTGTCGCCGCAGGAATGCCGGTTCCTGATGATCGACCCAAAGATGCTCGAGTTATCGGTCTACAACGGTGTCCCGCATCTCCTCTGCCCTGTCGTCACGGACCCGCACAAGGCGGTCACCGCCCTTAACTGGGCGGTGCGCGAGATGGAGCAACGCTACGAGCGGATGTCGAAACTTGGCGTGCGCCATATCGATGCCTTCAATGCGCGCGTCCGGCATGGCAAGCGACGCGAGCAAGGCGGTGCCGAGGAGGAATTCTCGCCGTTGCCCTACATCGTGGTGGTGGTAGATGAATTCGCCGATCTGATGCTGGTCGCCGGCAAGGAGATCGAATCGGCCGTGCAGCGATTGGCACAGATGGCCCGCGCCGCCGGCATCCATCTCATCATGGCCACGCAGCGGCCCTCGGTCGATGTCATCACCGGCACCATCAAGGCCAACTTCCCCACGCGCATCAGTTTCAAGGTTGCCTCGAAGTTCGACAGCCGCACCATTCTCAACGACCAGGGTGCCGAGCAGCTGCTGGGTCAAGGCGACATGCTGTTTTCGGGCGGCAGCGATCGCCTGATGCGGGTGCACGGCCCGTTTGTGTCGGACGAGGAGGTTGAGGGCATGGCCGCTTACCTGCGCGAGCAGAGCAAGCCCAGCTATATCCCGGGCATCACCGACCTGCCCGCAGACGACACGGCCGAGCCGCTCGACGGCGCACCGCAAACCGAGGCGCTTTACGACCGCGCCGTGGGTATTGTCGTGCGCGACGGCAAGCCCTCCATCAGCTACCTGCAGCGGCGTCTGTCCATTGGCTATAACCGGGCGGCTAGCCTGATCGAGCGCATGGAACGCGAAGGCGTGATCGGCCCCGCCGCGGACGGCGGCCGCCGCCAAATTCTGTTGGGCCTGCAAGCGCCAGCTCGGCAGGCACGGTAGCGCTGGCTCCGCAGGCAATCGCTCGGGGCGACCTGCTCTGCGCTTGCTTCGCCCACAATCTTGACCCAATGTTCGGACAAACGAAGAGATCGGCCGAATCACCCGCGTTGCAAGGACGCGAGGTCGTCTGGGGGAAGCCAAATGAACGCTCCGATTGGCGCGATGCTCGCCGCACTGGCGATTGCCGTGACCTTTCAGGCCACCTCGGCGCAGGATGCCAGAAAGCCGCCTGCCAACCCCGTTGGCATCCCGACGTGGAACCAAAGCGTAACGAAGGACGTGGGCGTGGTCGGCGAGCAGCTCGACAAAAAGCAGATCGAGCTGGTGCAAAAAGTGAACGGCTATTTCAACCAAATGGGCGACATGAAGGGCCTGTTTGTGCAAACCAATGCCGACAACAAGCGCTCCCGCGGCAAATTTTATGTCAAACGCCCCGGCCGGTTCCGCTTCGACTACGGCGCCCCCAGCAAACTCGTGATCATTTCCGATGGCCAATACCTGGCGATCCAGGATATGGACCTGAAGACGGACGACCGCGTCGCCCTCGACAACACCCCCTTTAGGGTTCTGATGCGCAAAGATGTCGACCTGTTACGCGATGCTCATGTTCGACAAGTTCAGGACATCGACGATATCATTGTCGTGGCTCTGGAAGACCGCAACGTCGACAATCCCGGGCGCATCAAGTTGTTCCTGGCGAAAAAGCCTACACTGGAGCTGAAAGAGTGGATCACGACTGATCCTCAGGGCCTGGATACTCGGATAGAACTGCACGAAATGGTCAAAGCTGATGACCTTGATCCCAATCTATTCAAGCCATCATTGACTTCGGCCAAAAATATACTGCAGTAGCGACCAGCCCCGGCAAAAACGGCCTTCGAATCAGATCAAGCAAAAACTTGATCGATATTGAAACATTCCGTAACAATTTCGTGATCGCCCGCGGTTGGATATTGTAAACCGCCCTGCAAGCGCTATTTGTTGTCCGGAGCGGGCGATGTCGCTCTTCATCGGTAGTGCCCCCCGTCTAGCCGAAAGACATCGCTTGCCGTGCCGGCTTCCCTCCCGGCACAATGCGCATAACGCGCTTTTGCGCCCAACTCCTCCCCCGGGGTTGGGCGCTTTTCATTGGCAGAACCGAAAGGCTGCCCTCGCCCTGAGGCGCGCGAGGGATCTTGGCCGATCCTATCCCGGGGCGGCGGGGGTGCCAAGCGTGGACTGAGCCGCCGGCGCGGCAATCGCGCGGACGGACCGCCCGAGGCTGGCGCCCGGCTTGCGGGCCTGGAGCAGGCTGTCGATCTCGCGCAGTTGCTTGGCCACGGTCAGCAACCGGTTGGTGACGTGCCGCTCGAAGTGTTGCGCCAGGGGCGGATCGGCGGCCATCTGGGCCAAGATGCCGACGCGGGTGATCTTCAAACAAAACACGCGCTCGCGCGCAACGATGCTCGACCCATAAGCGTGTTCGATCAGCATTGCGAGCTGACCGATGAGTGAGCCGGGCGCCAAGGCCTCGGGCGGCTCCAGCACGCCGGGCTCGGGCAAGCGCTCGGCCGCGCCAGACACCAAGAGATAAGCGCCGCTGCCCGCCTCGCCCGCGCGCGTAATGGCATCGCCCGCAGCAAATTTGATGCGCTCGGTGTGGCGGGCCAGCTCTGCGAGCTGCGCCGGCTGGAGACCCTGAAAGATCGCGACCTGCCGCAACGCTTCGACAATCTGATTGGACGCCATGCTGCCGACCTTTCACCTCCTAACGCACTCCACCCCCGCTGCGGAGCCCGCGTAAGGTCGAGCGATTCGGCAGCGCCGGTCCAGAGGGGTGTTGCCGAGGTGTTGACAGGGGAGTATTTCGGCACAACGCGGGGGCGAGAGAAGCGCAGCCAGGATTTCTGCGGCCGATCGAACGCAAGGAGAGGCGCACGCACGGACCGCCGCGACGCCTAGAGCGTTGGCAAAGGACCCCGAGACCCCAGGCCGGCCAAGCCCGGTCAGAGAAGGCCAGGGGTTCACGGGTTCGGCGTTGCTAGCGCCGCTGCGGCAAGCCGCCGAAGTCAGGGCCGCGCCGAGGGGGTTGCGCATGACCTATCGAGCCATGCCACTGCCGGTCGAAGAGGTGGTCGCCGGCGCTTGGTACTTCGGCTTTGACTGCCTGGCCTGCGATCGCCAGTTTGCCGTCTTGGAGGACCTGAGCGATGGCCGAAGGCGACTGCATTTCGACGGCGACGCCTTCGTGCAGGCGCTCTGCCCGTATTGCGCCGTTGATGGCCTTTACAGCGCCAATCAGTTGCAGCAATTCCAAGCGCCTTGAAGAATCCACGCTGAGCGTTGCCTGTCGACGGCAATCCCCCGCCGCGCCGGCCCCGCGCACGGCTCACGGCACCAGCTTGTAACCCCCGGTTTCCGTGATCAACAGCTCGGCATGGGAGGGATCTTTCTCGATCTTCTGGCGCAGGCGGTAGATGTGGGTTTCTAGAGTGTGCGTCGTCACACCGGAGTTGTACCCCCACACCTCTTGCAGGAGCACGTCGCGCGTGACCACTTTCTCGCCGGCGCGGTAGAGATACTTGAGGATCGACGTTTCCTTCTCGGTGAGGCGGATTTTCGCTCCCTTCTCGTCGACCAGCATCTTGGACGCCGGCCGGAACGAGTAGTGACCGATGGTGAACACCGCGTCTTCGCTCTGCTCATGCTGGCGCAGTTGCGCGCGGATGCGCGCCAGCAGCACGGCAAACTTGAAGGGTTTGGTGATGTAGTCGTTGGCTCCCGAATCGAGCCCGAGAATCATGTCAGCGTCGGAATCGTTGCCGGTCAGCATCACAATCGGCAGCTTGTAGCCGTTCTTGCGCAACAGCTTGCAAGCCTCCCTGCCATCCATATCGGGCAGGCCCACGTCCATCAGGACAAGGTCGAGATGTTCCGCTTTGACGGCCTCGACACCCTTGCCCGCCGTCGCCGCGGTGACGACGTCGAATTCATCGTGCAGCGCGAGTTGGTCTTTCAGCGACTCACGCAGGTCCTCGTCGTCATCGACGATGAGAATCTTGCGCGCGGTGCTCATGCTAATCGGCTCCGTTATGGGGTTCTCGATGGGAGGCTATACTCTAGCACCAGATTGCAGGGGGAAACATAGATTGTGCGCAATATCGGCAAGCCTTCTGGCTTGCAGTTGAAGGGTGCAAAAACCGATGCCGAAGCCGGCCACGATTCTGGTACTGGCACGCTCGGCCGCGTGCAGGCAAGGGCGCCTGCAGTGGGGCGACGTGATCGTTGCTTGTGCGCTCGGGCGCGGCGGCTGTCGCCTCCGCAAACGCGAAGGCGACGGCGCCACCCCGATTGGCCGCTGGCGCGTGCGTGAGGTCCTCTATCGCGCGGACCGGCTGCCCCGGCCGCGCACGCGCCTGCCCGCGCGCGCCGTGCGTCCCGACGATGGTTGGTGCGATGCGGTGGGCGACCGCAACTACAATCGCCCGGTCCGGCATCCCTACCCGGCCAGCGCCGAGAAGCTTTGGCGGAGCGATACTCTTTATGACCTGATCGTCGTGCTCGACCACAACCGGCGGCCGCGCCGCCAGGGCGGTGGCAGCGCCATCTTCCTGCATGTGGCCGGCGAGGGATACCCGCCAACCGCTGGCTGCATTGCCTTACAGCGCGCCCATCTGCTGCGCGTGCTCGGCCGCCTTGGTCGGGGCAGCGTCATCGACGTGCGCCACGCGCCACGCAAAAAGCGCCCGGAGTAGAATCTCCGGGCGCTCAGAGCACGTACCGGGAAGTCGCGTGCTCGAGGCAAGCGGCGGGTTCCGATGGAGCGCAGTCCCCGCCGCCAAAGCCGCGTGTGATCAGTAGTTGTATGCCCGCTCACCATGATCGACGAGGTCGAGGCCTTCGCGCTCCTGATCGGTCCCCGGCCGCAGACCCACGACCATCTTGACGATGCTGAAGATGAGGAACGAGCCGACCCCAGACCAAAGCAGCGTCAGGCAGACGGCCTTGGCCTGGGTCACGAGCTGGGCGGCCATGTCGTAGTCGGCAACTTTGCCGGCCGCATAGTCGAACACGCCGGTGCCGCCGAGCATGGGGGCGGCCAGGATGCCGGTGCCGAGAGCGCCGATAATGCCGCCGATGCAATGCACGCCGAACACGTCGAGGGCATCGTCGTAGCCTAAGGCATTCTTGATGGCCGAGCAGAAGTACATGCACACAAAACCGGCAACGATGCCGAGCACGATTGCCCCCATCGGACCGGCGAAACCGGCCGCCGGCGTGACCGCAACCAGGCCGGCGACGGCGCCGGAGGCCCCGCCCAGCAGGCTGGGTTTCCCTTTGCCCATTTTCTCGGCCAGCATCCAGGCGAGCGCGGCGGCCGCCGTGGCGACGAAGGTGTTGATCATCGCCAGCGCCGCCGTGCCGTTGGCCTCGAGAGCCGAACCGACATTGAAACCGAACCAGCCGACCCACAGCAGGGCCGCGCCGATCAGCGTCATGGTCAGCGAGTGGGGAGGCATGGCCTCCTTGCCGTAGCCGACGCGACGGCCGACCAGCAAGGCGCCGACCAGGCCGGCAATTCCCGCATTGATATGCACCACCGTGCCGCCGGCAAAATCCAACGCACCCCAGCCGAAGGCGAGACCGGCGTTGCCGGTCACCGCGTCCATGGCGGCCTGCGCTGCGGTCTTGGCGTCGCCGCTGGCCGCCGCCAGCGTTTTGGCGGCGCCGACCGTGGCTGCCGGTCCAGCCCAATACCAGACCATGTGCGCCATCGGGAAGTAGACGAAGGTGACCCACAGCGGAATGAACAGAACGAGGGCGGAGAATTTCATGCGCTCAGCCATGGCGCCGACGATCAGGGCCGGCGTGATGCAGGCAAACGTCATCTGAAAGCAGATGTAGACGTACTCGGGGATCACCACGCCATCGCTGAAGGTTTCCGCCGTGGACTCCGGCGTGATCCCGGCCAGGAAGGCCTTGGAGAGGCCCCCGACGTAGGCGTTGAGCGACCCACCTTCGGAAAAGGCCAGGCTGTAGCCGTAGATCACCCAGATGATGCAGACCATGCAGACGACGAAAAACACCTGCATCAGCATCGACAGCATGTTCTTGGTGCGCACCAAGCCGCCGTAGAAGAGCGCCAGCCCGGGCACCGTCATCAGCAAAACGAGGACGGAGGCGGTCAGCATCCAGGCCACGTCACCTTTGTTTGGCGTGGGTGGCGCGGCCGTTTGCGCAAAGGCCGATGCGGCGGCAAGACAAGCAATAAACGCCGCGACTGCCAGTGTGGCAATTCGGCGTGGCGTAACTGATGACATGAAACGTGCCTCCAAGAGAATGCGGCGGGCTTGGGTGTTGCTGGGCGCCAAGGTCAAATGGCGCTGTCGTCGGTCTCGCCCGTACGGACGCGGACCGCGTGCTCGATCGGCGAGACGAAGATCTTGCCGTCGCCGATCTGACCGGTGCGGGCGGTACGCACGATGGCCTCAACGGCCTTGTCGACGGTACCTTCCGGAACCACCACCTCGATCTTGATCTTGGGCAGGAAGCTCACCGCGTACTCGGCGCCGCGGTAGATTTCCGTGTGCCCCTTTTGCCGACCGTAACCCTTGACTTCGGTGACGGTCATGCCTTGCAGCCCGAGATCGGTCAGCGCCGAGCGGACTTCCTCGAGCTTGAACGGCTTGATAATGGCCGTTACGAGCTTCATCTGGTTCCCCTTGTGCTTCGGCCGGCCTGCCCGTTGTCCGAGCAGGCGGCATCCCACGCCGCTCGCTCGGCGGCTCAAGGGCTCATAGTCAAGAGCCGTGCCAATTGCCCCATTGACCTCTAAGTTATTGCAATTTCAGATGAAAATCTGCCACTGCCGAGATTTTTGGCGCCGCCCGGCCTGCCTTAAAAATAGGCAAAAACGACGATTTGCCCGTTAACGAGGCACGAAGGCGGAGGGCCGCGGGCGGGTGAGCCCCTCCTGGGCGACGGAGGCCACCAGCACCCCGTCCCGGGTAAAAATACTGCCCCGGCAGAAGCCTCGCGCGCCGTGGCTGGAGGGGCTGTCCTGGGCGTAAAGCAGCCACTCGTCCGCCCGAAACGGCCGGTGGAACCACAGGGCATGATCGAGGCTGGCAAGCTGGATGTCCTTGTCAAACATCAGCTTGCCGTGCGCAATCAGGGCCGTATCGAGCAGCGAAAAGTCCGAGGCATAGGCCAGCACGCACTGGTGCAGCGCAAAGGCGTCCGGCAGCCGGCCGCTGGCGCGCAGCCACAGCATTTGCTCGGCCGGCCGGCGCTCGCGCGAAAAATAGCGAGAGACGTCGAGCGGGCGCAGTTCGATCGGGCGTTCCTGCTCCCAGTATTTGCGCATCACCTCCGGCAATTCGGCCAGCATGCGCGCTTTTAAATCCTGTTCGCTGGGAAGATCCTCCGGCGGCGGCACCAGCGGCATGGTGCTGTAATGCTCCGGCCCCGGCTCCTGTTTGTGAAACGACACGCTCATGACGAACATGGCCCGGCCGTGCTGGGTTGCGGTCACGCGCCGGGTGGCGAAGCTGCCGCCATCACGCACGCGCTCGACGCTGTAGATGATCGGCCGGGTGAGGTCGCCGGGCAGCAGAAAGTAGGCGTGCAGCGAATGCGCCACCCGTTCCGGCGGCACCGTGCGCACGGCTGCAACCAAAGCTTGACCCAGGGTTTGGCCGCCGAACACCCGCTGCCAGGACTGCTGCGGGCTGCGGCCGCGAAACAGGTTGTCCTCCAGCGCCTCAAGGTCGAGGATATTGAGCAAGCGGTCGACGGCACTTGCGGAGTGGCGATTTTCGGCGGACATGCTCGTGCACCTGGCCCAGGCCCCGGCAGGTGTCAAGGGGCCGTCAAAGGAAGGCCCAACCGGCGACCTGTCAGCAACACAAACGGACCAGCGATGCACGTCAGTGGCGAACACTTCGATGTGGCGATCGGTGGCGGCGGCACCGTCGGGCTGGTGCTGGCCTGCGCGCTGGCCGATGCGCTGGGCGCGGGCGTGCGCATCGCCGTTCTGGATCCTGCCCCGCTCGACGGCGCGGGCCCTCGCGATCCGCGCGCCTCCGCCTTGGCGGCCGGCTCCAAACGGCTGTTGGAGGCGCTCGGTGTCTGGGCCCCGATCGCGCGAGATGCCCAGCCCGTCACCGCCATCGACATCACCGACTCCCGTCTCGACGATGCCATCCGCCCAATTTTGTTGTCCTACGACAACCGCCTCGAGGATCAAGAACCCGCCAGCTACATCGTCGAGAACGAGCGGCTGCGTCAGACCCTGATCGCCGCCGCGCACGCCCGGCCGGCGGTGGCTTTGCTCGGAGGCTCGGCGATCGGCGACTTTGCGGCCGACCAACACGGGGTCACGCTGCGCCTGGCCAGCGGCACGCTGCGCGCCGGGGTGCTGATCGCTGCCGATGGCCGCGCCTCGCGCCTGCGCGACAGCGCCGGCATCAAGCTCCTGCGTTGGGACTATCCGCAGGCGGGCATCGTCACCACCGTCGCCCATAGCCGGCCGCATGGCGGCCGTGCCTTGCAGCATTTCCTGCCCACGGGGCCATTTGCCATCCTGCCATTGCCGCAAGATCGCTCCGCAATCACCTGGACGGAGGACGCCACCGTCGCACGCGCGTTGCTGGCGCTGGACGAGGCGGGCTTTGCCGCCGAGCTCGCCAAGCGGTTCGATTATCGGCTGGGTGAGGTGACGCAGATCGGTGCCCGCGCCGCCTGGCCGCTCGAGATGCAACTCGCCCGCGCCCTGATCGCCGACCGGTTGGCGCTGGTCGGCGATGCCGCACGCGTTGTGCATCCGATCGCCGGTCAAGGCCTCAACCTCGGCCTGCGGGATGTCGCGGCCCTGACGGAGGTCATTACCGATGCGGCTCGGCTCGGCCTCGATACCGGCGCGGCGATGGTGCTGGAGCGCTACCAACGCTGGCGCCGGCTCAATTCGGCGTTATCGGCGGCGACCTACGACGGCCTCAACAGGCTGTTTTCCAACGATTGGATGCTCCTGCGCACGGCGCGCGATTTCGGCCTCGCCCTGGTCGATCAACTGCCGGCCCTGAAGCAATTCTTCGTGGCCGAAGCCGCCGGCCTCAGCGGCGAGATCCCCAAACTGTTGCGTGGCGAGCTACCCTAGCAGAAAACGGGCCACGGCTTGGCTGCTCGCCCGGTTTGGCCAGCGCGGGCCGCGCGGGCGTCCGCGGCTTGTCTTGCGCGCGCCTTCGGGTTCAAGATGCAGCGCGCGGTGGCTTGGGGGCAACGCCAAACACAGGATCACCCGGAGACAGGCATGCGGAGCATCCCGGCACGTGACCGGCTGATTGTCGCCCTCGATTGTCCTGGCCTGGAGGAAGCCCGGCAGCTGGTGCAGCAGCTCGGAGAGGCGATCAGCTTCTATAAGATCGGGCTCGAGCTCGTCATGCGTGGCGGGCTCGATTTTGCCCGCGAGCTCACCGGCCAAGGCAAGCAGGTGTTTCTCGATCTCAAGCTGCTCGATATCGAGAACACCGTCGAGCGGGCAACCCGCAGCGCCGCCGCCACGGGAGCCACCTTTCTCACCGTGCACGGTCACGATCACAAAACTCTCAAGGCGGCCGTTGCCGGCAAAGCTGGAACCGGTTTGCGGGTGCTGGCCGTGACCGTGCTGACCAACCTCGATGCCGCCGATCTTCGCCAGCAGGGCTTCGCCGAGACGCCGCAGGCGCTGGTTGGCCGACGCGCGCGCCTGGCACGCGACGCCGGCTGTGACGGGATCGTCGCCGCCGGCCAAGAGGCGGCAACCGTGCGCGCACTGGTTGGCCCCGGGGTCGCCATCGTCACCCCCGGCATTCGCCTGCCCAGCGATGCGGCCGGTGATCAGACGCGCATCACCAGCCCCGGTGCTGCCATTCTGGCGGGCGCCGATTATCTCGTGGTGGGACGCCCGATCGCCGCCGCCAGCGCCCCGCGGCAGGCGGCCGACACCTTTCTTGAGCACATCGAAGCGGCGCTCGCCGAGCGCTCCCTGGGCCCGCCTGGCTGACGGGGCCGGCGGCGCCGACGACGCGCGCGGCCGCTTGGCCAGCCGCCGGCGGCGGCTGCCGCGCTTTGCTTGCCGTTGCCGGTGCCTCCGTGGGATGAAGACGAAAAGCCTAACGCCCCAGAGCGAGCCTACGCCTTGTCGACCCGATCCACAGCTGCCGCATCCCCCCTGTGGCGCGCCACCGTGCTGACGCTCTTTCCCGAGCTTTTTCCGGGCCCCCTCGGTGCTTCGCTGTGTGGCGAAGCCTTGCGCCATGGCATTTGGCGGTTGGACACGGTCGACATCCGTCAGTTCGGGCACGGCAAGCACCGCAGCGTCGACGATGCGCCGGCCGGCGGCGGCGCCGGCATGGTGCTGCGTGCCGATGTTCTAGGCGCGGCCATCGATGCGGCGCAGGCCGGCCATCCCGAGGCCGAGCCCATCTATCTGTCGCCGCGCGGCGAGCCCTTCACACAAGCCACCGCCGTGGCCCTGTCGCAAGGGCCGGGCGTGCTGTGTCTGGCCGGGCGCTTCGAGGGCGTCGATGAGCGCGTGATCCAAGCGCGCCGCTTGCGTGAGATCTCGATCGGCGACTACGTCCTTGCCGGCGGCGAGCTGCCGGCAATGGTGCTGATCGATGCCGTCGTGCGACTGCTGCCAGGGGTCCTCGGCCAGGCCCAGTCGCTGGCCGAGGAGAGCTTCGCCGCTGGCCTGCTCGAATACCCCCAGTTTACGCGTCCGCGTGCCTGGGAGGGGCAATCGATCCCAGCCGTGCTGCTGAGCGGCGACCATGCCCGCATCGCCCGTTGGCGCCACGGCGAGGCCGAGCGCATCACCCAGGAGCGGCGACCGGATCTGTGGCGGCGGCGACCGCGCCGGCAGGGCGACTAGATACGCGCAAAGGCACAAGCGATGGCGAGGGAAACGGGCAAAGCCGTCGAGGCCAGAAGCAGCCGGGTGCCGGAGCGACGCACCCTGGCTGCCGCGGCCACCGCCCACGTGCTCCACGACGGCTACACCGACCTGCTCTACGTGCTGCTGCCGGCCTGGCAGGCCGAATTTGGCCTCGGCTATGCCGAGGTTGGACTGCTGCGCAGCAGTTATGTCGGCCTGATGGCATTGCTGCAGATCCCCGCGTCGCTGCTGGCCGAGCGCATCGGGCCCGTGCTGGTGTTGGTCGCCGGCACGCTGCTTTCGGCAGCCTGTTTCATGCTCGCGGGCGCTTCCGTCGGCCTTGCCAGCCTGCTGGCGGCGCTGGCGCTCGGCGGTATCGGCGCCAGCGTGCAGCATCCGATCGGCTCGAGCCTGGTGTCGGCTGCCTTCTACGGCGCGCGCTCGCGCACCGCACTCGGCATCTACAATTTCACCGGCGATCTCGGCAAAATGGCCATGCCGGTGTTGGCCGCGCTGCTGTTGAGCGCCATGTCCTGGCGGGCGGCATTGTGGGTTCTCGGCGGTGTCGGCATTCTGTGTGCGGCCCTGGTGCTGGCGCTCGCGCCCGCGCACGCCAAGGCGGCCACCAGCCCGAGCGGCGCTGGCGCCGGTCAACTCCCGGTAGCCAAGCCAGCGTTGCTTGCCGGTGACGAGCCGCCGCGCCACGGCTTCGCGTTGCTCCTCGCCATTGCCATGATCGACACCGCAGGACGCAGCGGCTTTTTGACCTTTTTGCCGTTCCTGTTGCAGGCGAAGGGGGCCTCCATTGCCAGTATCGGCACCGCGCTCTCTTTGCTGTTCGTCGGCGGCGCGGCTGGCAAGCTCGTGTGCGGCTACCTGGGTGCCCGCCTCGGTCTCTTCACAACGGTGGTGCTGACCGAAGGCCTCACGGCGGCCGGCATCATCGCCCTGCTGCCGCTGTCGGTTTCGGGCGCCCTCCTGGTGATGCCGCTGATCGGCCTCGGCCTCAACGGCACGTCCTCGGTGCTCTATGGCACGGTGCCGGAGCTGGTGCCCCCGGCGCGACGCACGCGCGCCTTTGGGGTGTTTTATACCGGTGCCATTGCTGCCTCGGCCGCGGTACCGCCGCTGGTGGGGGTGGTCGGCGACACCTTCGGCGTCGCCACGGCCATGACGGGCATTGCCGTGGCCATCCTCGCCACCGTGCCCCTGTCAGCCCTGTTGACGCCGATGCTGCCGGCGCCGGCGCGGCATTGAGGCGGCGCGCCCAGCGCCCCCGCGGGCATTGACAGCCACCCTGCCACACCCCATAAGAGCGGCCATGATGAGGATTGCGAAGATGGCTGTTCGACGCCGCCGCCTGCCTTGCCCGCGGCTGCGATGACGCTCGCATAGAGCGTCCCCTTCGCAAGCCGCGCCCGCAGCGCGGCTTTTTTGTTATCCGCTTGCCGATGCCGAGACCATCAGCCATGCCGACCGACACAGCCCTGCAACCGCAAGTCCACAAGACGACCGCCAAGAGGCCCGCAATTTTCATCGACGGCGAGGCCGGCACGACCGGCCTTGAGATCCGCCGCATGGTCGAGGCTGTGGCCGGCCTCGAGCTGAAAAGCGTGGCACCGCACGAGCGCAAGGACCCGCAGGCGCGGCTCGCCATCATGCGGGAGGTCGATCTGGTGGTGCTGTGCCTTCCCGATGCTGCCGCCAAGGAGGCTGTCGCCCTGATCGGCTCGCTCGGTGCCAGCGGGCCCAAGATCGTCGATGGCAGTACGGCCCACCGCGTCGCCGACGGCTGGGTGTATGGCTTTCCGGAAATGGACAAGGCCCAGCTGGCGGCTGTGCGCGCGGCGCGGCAGGTGAGCAACCCCGGCTGCTATCCGACCGGCGCCATCGCCCTCATTCGCCCGCTGGTCGAGGCGGGCCTGATCCCTGCCGACCATCCGCTGAGCGTGAACGCGGTCAGCGGCTACAGCGGCGGCGGCCGCTCGATGATCGAAGCCTACGAAGCCGGCGAGGCCCCGGCCTTCGAGCTCTACGGCCTCGCCCTCGAGCACAAGCACGTGCCGGAGCTGCAGACATACGCCAAGCTGACGCGCCGGCCGCTGTTTGTGCCCTCGGTTGGCACCTTCCGCCAGGGCATGTTGGTGAGCGTGCCGCTGTTTCTCGACACGCTGCCCGGCAAGCCGAGCGCTGGCGACTTGGAAGGGGCGTTGCGCCAGCACTATGCCGAGGCGCGCGGCATTGAGGTTTTGCCGGCCGGCGCGCCGCCGAGCGCCGGGGGACGCCTGGAGCCTGAGGGCCTCAATGGGACCAACGCGCTCGAGCTGCGGGTGTTCGCCAACGAAAAGCACCGCCAGGCGGTGCTGGTGGCGCGGCTTGACAACCTCGGCAAAGGTGCGGCGGGCGCGGCCCTGCAGAACATCGGCTTGATGCTCGGCGTGACGGTTTGAGCCAAGCCGTGGCCTCGCCAGTCGCTCGAGCCGTGGCGGAATGACATGAGCCGTTACGACTTTAAGGCGCCGCGACTGTTCGTGGAGAGCGACCTGGCGCCCGGCACACTCGTCGCCTGTCGGGCCGATCAGGTCAACTATCTGCGCAATGTGCTGCGTTTGCGGCCGGGCGAGGCGATGCTGATTTTCAACGGACGCGACGGCGAGTGGCGGGCGCGGATCGGCGAAGCGCGCAAGTCGGCGATGACGCTGCAGGCAGAAGAGCAGGTGCGCCCGCAACAGACCGCCCCCGATCTCGACTATTTGTTCGCACCCCTGAAGCGGGCCCGCCTTGACTATATGGTGCAGAAGGCAACCGAGCTCGGGGTCGCGCGGCTGCGTCCCGTTTTCACCCGCCGCACCACCCCGGAACGGATCAATGCCGGTCGCATGCGCGCCAATGCCATCGAGGCCGCCGAGCAGTGCGGCATTCTGAGAGTGCCCGAGGTCATGGAAGCCGAAACGCTGGAGCGGACGATCGCCGGCTGGGACCGCCAGCGGACGCTCATCTTCTGCGACGAGAATTGTGATGAGCCCGGCCCGCTGGCCGCCTTGCAACGGGTCGCGCCGGGTCCTCTCGCGTTGCTGATCGGACCTGAAGGCGGCTTCGAGGAGGGCGAACGTGAGCTCATCACCTCCCAACCCTTCGCGGTGCGCATCGCCTTGGGCCCGCGCATCCTGCGTGCGGATACGGCAGCGGTTGCGGCTCTCGCCCTCGTGAATGCCGTGCTCGGTGATTGGCGCTAGCCGCATGCGCCAAAGGCTTGTGCAGGACAGGGCTTTTCCATAACAAAGGTCGGGCCAGAGGAGCTTTAGCCGGGTCAAGCCCTACCAGCCTTAAGGATACGCCGCCGGATGTCCACCCGCGAGGACAGTGCGCCCAGCCCGCCTGTTGGTTCGCGCGACGAGTTGGTCGCCTGGATCGCCGCCGGCTCGAAGCCAAAAGAACGCTGGCGCATCGGCACAGAGCACGAGAAGTTTCTGTTTCACACCGACACCTTGGGTCCGGTTCCCTACGCCGGCCCGCGCGGGGTGCGCCGCTTGATGGAAGGGTTGATGGCCCGCTTCGGCTGGCTGCCCATCATGGAAGGAGACAACATCATTGCGCTCAAGCGGCCGAGCGGGGAGGCCAACGGGGGCACCGTCTCGCTCGAACCCGGCGGCCAATTCGAGCTCTCCGGCGCTCCGCTGACGAGCGTGCACGAACTGGGCGCCGAGACGCAACTGCACCTCGACCAGGTGCGCGCCGTCGGCGACACTCTCGGCATCGGCTTCCTCGGCGTCGGCTTTTCTCCGAACTGGACGTTTGCGGAGACACCGCGGATGCCGAAGCAGCGCTACGGCGTCATGACGCGCTATATGCCGCTGGTCGGCTCGCGCGGCCTCGACATGATGTATCGCACGGCCACCATCCAGGTGAATCTGGACTTTGCCGACGAGGCCGACATGGTCAAGAAGCTGCGCGTATCGCTGGCGCTGCAGCCCATCGCCACGGCGATCTTTGCCTCTTCGCCGTTTGCCGAGCGCAAACCGAACGGCTTCCTGTCGCTGCGCAGCGAGGTCTGGCGCGACACCGATAAGGCGCGCACCGGCATGTTGCCGTTTGCGTTCGAGCCCGGCATGGGGTTTGAGCGTTATGCTGATTACGCGCTGGCTGTGCCGATGTATTTCATCTACCGCGACGGCCGTTACATCGACGTCGCCGGCGCCTCGTTTAAGGATTTTCTGGATGGGCGACTGTCCGAGCTGCCGGGTGAGCGGCCGACACTGGCTGATTGGTCCGACCACCTCACAACGCTCTTTCCTGAAGTGCGCATGAAGCAGTTCCTGGAGATGCGCGGCGCCGACGGTGGACGCTGGCGCCGCATCTGTGCCGTGGCCGCCTTCTGGACCGGCTTGCTATACGACCACAGTTCCCTGGATGCGGCCTGGGATCTCGTCAAGGCGTGGACCCCGGCCGAGCGCCAGGCGCTGCGCGACTTGGTGCCGAAGCTGGCCTTGCAGGCCCCCGTGCACGGCACCACGGCCTTGGAGGTCGCCCGCCAAGCGACTGCCATTGCCCATGCCGGACTGACACGGCGCGCGTATCGCCACCCCGGCGGACAGGACGAGACCCTCTTTCTCGAGCCCGTCGAGGCCATTGTGCAGCAGGGCTGCACGCCCGCCGACGAGATGCTGCAGCGCTACGAAACTGTTTGGGGCCGGAGCACCGATCCACTGTTTACTGAGTTTGCCTTCTAGTCGAGGGACTTGGCAGGACCGCACGGCTGGCCTTGCGGCGTAGCGACATTCAGCTGACGTTCATGCTTTCGAGCGTAGCAATGCCGCAATGCGGCAGACTTTAGGTCGAACTTTGATGGCGCTGGGCGGGGCAACGAGGGGCGAGCCTACGCCGGCGCGCCAGCGGTTTGCCGTTGCCGTCTGGTGGCACGGGCGTGCGGGCACGCCTGGGATGGCCCTGGGGATGGCCCTGGGGTTGGCCCTGGGGATTGTTGCGTTCGCCGCGTCGCCCGCCGCCGCGCAGGCCCAAAACGCCTGCTCGTCAGGCTGTCGGGCAGCCTATGGCGCCTGCTATAAGTCGACGCACGACCGTTCACGGTGTCAGGCGCAACTGCAACGCTGTCTGGAAGGCTGCATTCGCAGCCGGCATTCGACCTGGCTGGGATCGGGCCTGCCGCACCGCAACCAAGCCAGATACGTCAGCATCACCTCCTCGGTCCAAACCAGGCCCCAAACCAGGCCCCAAACCAGGCCGTTGGCGCCGGCCGCCTTGTTGGCTTCCGAATAGTTGAAGCCGTCGATCGCACCAGCCTGACACCCCATGAGGCCGTGCAACAGCGGACCAACCTTGTTCTTCGCCGTCGCTCCGACGTTGTGGCAGGCTCGGCATTTTCTGAACACTTCAGCACCCTCGACGGCATCTCCCTCGGCCGCGGCGAGCTGGCCCGCCGAGCAATGCTAAGACGACAAGGAACGCCCCCGCAAACATGGCCTCTGGTCGCTGAACCAGCGTCTACCCCGTCCCGTTCGCGTCCCGCCACAATGCCTGCGGTGCCGTCGCGAGCCTCTGCCACGCTAGCAGACGCTGCCGGCTTTGCCCGCAGCCGCTTGCCGACGCAGCCACGGGACAACCTGCGCGTGGCAATGGCGAGGCCGTTGCGGCCGAGCTATACTTTAAGCGCCGTGCTAGCGTGCTGGAGAGCAAAGCCAACATGTCCCGCGTGATTCTGCCGGACCCTGACCGCGCCATCCTCGCCCGGCGGGACATCATCGTCGCCGACCTGCGACGCCTGCTCGGCGCCGAGGCAATCATTGCTGATGAGGTCGGTCGCCGCGCCTATGAAACCGATGCTCTGACCGCCTACCGCAGGCTGCCACTCCTCGTCGTGCTGCCGTCGACGACAGAGGAGGTGGCGAGCGTCCTGCGCTACTGCCACCAGTATGGCATCAAGGTGGTGGCGCGCGGCGCAGGCACCTCGCTGTCCGGCGGCGCTCTGCCGGCCGAGGACGCCGTGCTGATCGCCGTCTCGCGCATGAACCGGGTGCTTGACATCGACTATGTCAACCGGGTCGCGCGTGTCGAGGTCGGCATCACCAATCTCGCCATCAGCGAGACGGTCAAGGCCGCCGGCTTCTTCTACGCACCCGATCCATCGAGCCAGCTCGCCTGTACGCTGGCCGGCAATATCGGCATGAACTCGGGTGGCGCGCACTGCCTTAAGTACGGGGTGACCACCAACAACGTCCTCGGGCTCAAGATCGTCTTGATCGACGGTAGCATTATCGAGCTCGGCGGACCGCATCTCGATGCCCCGGGCTACGACCTGCTGGGCTTGATGATCGGCTCGGAGGGCCAGTTCGGCATCGCCACGGAGGCAACCGTGCGCATCCTGCGCGCCGCCGAGGGCGCGCGGCCGATGCTGCTGGGGTTCGATTCCAGCGAGGCGGCCGGTGCATGCGTCTCCGCCATCATCGGCTCGGGCATCATTCCGGTGGCCATCGAATTCATGGACCGGCCCGCCATTCGGGTGTGCGAGGCCTTTGCCAAAGCCGGCTATCCCGATGTCGAAGCGATGCTGATCGTCGAGGTGGAAGGCTCCAACGAGGAGATGACGGCACTGCTCGACACCATCACCGAGCTTGCCCAACCCTTCAGTCCGCGCGAGGTGCGCGTCAGTCAGAGCGCCGAGCAGAGTGCCGCCATCTGGAAGGGTCGCAAGTCGGCCTTTGGCGCCATCGGCCGCATCTCCGACTATTACTGCATGGACGGCACCATTCCGCTCGGCAGACTGGCGGAGGTGTTGGTGGAAATTTCGCGCATTTGCGACCAGCATGGCTTGCGGGTCGCCAACATTTTTCACGCGGGCGACGGCAACCTGCATCCGCTGATCCTGTATGATGCCAACGATCCGCAACAGGCCGACAAGGCCGAGCAGGCCGGTGCCGAGGTGCTCGAGCTGTGCGTGGCCGTGGGTGGGTGCCTGACCGGCGAGCACGGCGTCGGCATCGAGAAGCGGGATCTGATGCGTGTTCAGTTCGATGCCATCGACCTGGCCCAGCAGATGCGCATCAAGACCGTCTTCGACCCCGGCTGGCTCTTGAACCCTGCCAAGGTATTCCCGCTCGAAGGGCGCGCGGAGGCACAGCAGCAAATGGCTCTGGCGGCAGCCTGAGGAGCGCAGAGGTGCTGAGCGACGTGCGCCCGGTCGATGAACGCGAGTTCTCGCAAATATTGACCGAGGCGCAGCGCACCGGAACCGCGCTCGAGCTGAAGGGGGGCGGCAGCAAGCAAAACATCGGCCGGCCCATGACCACATCGATGAGCCTTTCGACCAGGGCCATGCGCGGCATTACGCTCTACGAACCCACCGAGATGGTGATGGCGGCTCGGTCGGGCACGCCATTGGCGCAACTCGAAGCCAGCCTTGCCGAGCGCGGCCAGATGCTGGCTTTCGAGCCGGCTGGCCTCGCCGCCGTCGCCGGCGGCGAGGTGCCGGCCGCGACCATCGGCGGTGTCTTCGCCACCAACCTGTCGGGAGCGCGGCGCATCACCGCCGGTGCCGCCCGCGACCATCTGTTGGGCGTGCGGGCAGTGAACGGACGCGGCGAAATCTTCAAGGCCGGCGGGCGCGTCATGAAGAACGTGACAGGGGTCGACCTGTGCCGCGGCCTGTCGGGCAGCTGGGGCACGCTGGCGGTGCTGAGCGAGGTCACCTTCAAGGTGCTGCCGGTGCCCGAACACACCGAGACACTGGTGCTGCTCGGTCTGCCCGACGAGATCGCCATCGAGGTGCTGTGCGCGGCCATGGGCACGCCGTTCGAGGTCTCCGGCGCCGTCCACCTGCAAGCGGCCATGGCCGGGAGGCTCGAGCACGACGGCTTGCGCGGCCAGGGCTTGGCCGTCACCGCCCTACGGCTTGAGAATTTCACGCGCTCGGTCGTCTATCGCAAGGCCAAACTCAAGGCAATCCTGAAGGCCTATGGCGAGATCCACGATCTCGACCGCGACAATTCGCTGGCCCTGTGGCAAGAGCTGCGCGCGCTCTCCCTCCTGCAGAAGAGCGCTGCGCCCCTGTGGCGTATTTCGACGGCGCCCAGCACCGGCCCGAAGGTGGTGGCGGCAATCGCCCGCTATATGGACTGCAGTGCCTTCTACGACTGGGCCGGTGGCCTGATCTGGCTGGAGATGCTGCCGACCACGGATGCCGGGGCCGCCGACATCAGACGTGTGATGGCCACGCATGGCGGCCATGCGACGCTCGTTCGAGCCGCCACCGAAGTGCGCGCCGCCGTTGACGTGTTCCAGCCGCTGGAGCCTGGTGTCGAGGCAATCTCGCGCCGGTTGAAGGCGGCCTTCGATCCGGCCGGCATTCTCAACCCGGGCCGCATGTACGCGCAATTCTGAACGCCAGCAGGCAGCATGCAGACAAATTTCAATGCCAGGCAACTGAAGAACCCGCGGCTCGCGGAAGCGGACAAGATCCTGCGCCGCTGTGTGCATTGTGGTTTCTGCACGGCCACCTGTCCGACCTACGTGCTGCTGGGCGATGAGCGCGATAGCCCGCGCGGGCGCATCTATCTGATGAAGGAGATGTTCGAGAAGGAGCGCAAGGCCAGCCCCGAGGTGCAACGCCATATCGATCGCTGCCTCAGCTGCCTGTCGTGCATGACGACCTGTCCGAGCGGGGTCGACTACATGCATCTGGTCGACCACGCCCGCGTGCATATCGAGGCGACGGGCCAGCGCAGCCTCAAGGACCGCCTGATGCGATCGCTGCTGGCGGCCGTGCTGCCCTATCCTGACCGCTTCCGCCTGGCGCTACGCGCGGCGCGATTTGCCAAGCCCCTCGCGGGCGTGCTGCGCCGGCTGGGGTTGCGCGAGCTGGTGGCGATGCTGGAGCTGGCACCCACCGGCCTCTTGCGCGGGGCCACCTTTGCCGGGCCGGGCACCGCCGTCACCAAGCTCGAGCGGCGCAAACGCGTCATCCTCCTTGCCGGCTGCGCCCAGCAGGTGCTGCGACCGGAAATCAACGATGCCACCATTCGTCTGCTCGCCCGCCGTGGCGTCGATGTCGAGGTTGCGCCGGGCGCCGGCTGTTGTGGGGCGCTGGTACAGCACATGGGGCGCGAAGAGGCAGCCATGGCCATGGCAAAAAACAACATCGACGCCTGGACCAAGCTGATCGATCGGGCCGGTCCGATCGATGCCGTGATCGTCAATACCTCCGGCTGCGGCACCACCGTCAAGGACTACGCACACCTCTTTAAGCGCGAGGCGAACTACGCCGAGCGCGCCGCCCGTATCGCCGAGATGACCCGCGACGTGACCGAGTTCCTGAGTGGTTACGAGATGGGGCCGCCGAAGCGCTGGTCCTCGCTCAGGATCGCCTATCACTCCGCCTGCTCGATGCAACACGGCCAGCGCATCATCGATGAACCGCGCAAGCTCCTGCGCAACGCCGGCTTCACGGTGATGGAGATCCCCGAGGGACACATTTGCTGCGGCTCGGCGGGGACCTACAACGTCCTGCAGCCCACCATTGCCGCGGAGCTGCGGGCGCGCAAGGTCGGCCATATCAAGAGCGTGCGGCCCGACGCGGTGGCGGCCGGCAACATCGGTTGCATCATGCAGCTGGCCGCCGGCATGGATATTCCGATCGCCCATACCGTCGAGCTGCTCGATTGGGCCTACGGTGGCCCGGTGCCGCGCGGACTGGAGGCTCTGGCCGCTCATGTGCAAGATGTGCCGGAGCCAAAGCTGCTGCTGGCGGCGCGGTGATGGATTTTCCAAGCAGCCACGACTAGCCCGGGAGCGATCGCTATGCGCATCGGCGTGCCGAAGGAAATCAAGGTCCACGAGTATCGCGTGGGCATGGCCCCTGGCAGCGTGCGCGAGGCGGTGGCACACGGTCACGAGGTCTTTGTGGAGCGCAATGCCGCCCTGCGTCAGGGCATCGGCGATCACGACTACGAGCGTGCCGGCGCCACCCTGCTCGACACGGCGGCGGAGGTCTTCGAGGCGGCCGAGCTGATCGTCAAAGTCAAGGAACCACAAGCCTCCGAGTTCGGCTTGCTGCGCGAGGGCCAAACGCTATTCACCTATTTGCATTTGGCGCCCGATCCCGACCAGACCAACGCCTTGATCAAGGCGGGGGTGACGGCGATCGCCTACGAGACGGTGACGAGCCCGCGCGGCGGGCTGCCGCTGCTGGCGCCGATGAGCGAAGTCGCTGGCCGCATGGCCGTGCAAGCCGGAGCACATTGCCTGGAGATGGAGCGCGGCGGTCGCGGTATGCTGCTTGGCGGCGTCGCCGGCGTCGCCCCTGCCAAGGTCGTTGTGCTGGGCGGCGGCGTCGCCGGTGTCAATGCCGTGCGCATGGCCATCGGCCTCGAAGCACAGGTAACCGTGCTCGACATCAATATCGAACGGCTGTACGCCATCGACCAACAGTTCGGCGCCGCCGTCAATACCGTGTTCTCGACGCGGCAAGCGGTGGAGGACTACCTGTTTGAGGCCGATCTCGTCATCGGCGCCGTTCTGGTGCCCGGCGCGGCTGCCCCCAGGCTTATCACCGAGCAGCACGTCAAGCACATGCAGCGCGGCTCGGTCATCGTCGACATCTCGATTGACCAGGGCGGTTGTTCAGAGACATCCCGGCCGACCACCCACGCCGATCCGACCTACATCGTGCACGACGTGGTGCACTATTGCGTGACCAACATGCCGGGCGCGGTGGCGCGCACCTCGACCTTCGCGCTCAACAATGCCACCTTGCCGTTCGTCTTGGCGTTGGCCAACAAAGGACCGCAGCGGGCGATGCTGGAGGATCCGCACCTGCGCAACGGGCTTAACGTCATGCGCGGCCACATCGTTTATCCCGCGGTGGCGGAAGCCCTGGGTCTTCCGCATGCCGATGCGCACCAGTTGCTGGGATCGTAACGGCAAGGTCAACCGCCTGCGCCGCCGCTGTCGTTCCTGGCGCGTGCCGGCAGCGCATCTGCGCCCGGCTTTGCCTGCATGCGGCGATAGAGCTGATCCTTGCCGGCCAGATCGATGCGCAAGCGGCATTTCGAGCGCAAATCGTTGCTGTGGGCGCCGAAGCCGACGTGCACCACGTGCTTGTTGCGCATCTCCTGCACGAACTCCACCGCCGGGCAGAAGTCGCTGTCTTCGGAAATCAAGAAGGCGATGTCGTAGACATCGTACATGGCGTCGGCGATCAGATCGGTTGTCACTAAGGTGTCGAGCTGCTTCTCGGGCGCTATCGGGATGCCGCCCACCGTGAAGTTGCTCGATCCCAGACGGTCGTGGCGCGGCGTGCGACGGGAAATCACGAAGACCAAGAAGCCGAACTCGTTCTGCAACTGGGTGAGCTCAGCGCGCTGCGCCTCGTTCTCCTGCCGCCAGCGCTCCACCGTCTCCTTTTGGAAATAGATTTTGAGAGGCAGTTTTTCCGGCGCCGAACGCTCAAGCCGCAGCATGCTGTCGAGCAGCTCGAAATACTCCTCCTCGAACAGGGTGCCGTACATGTTGGTACCGCGATAGACCAGTGCCGGCGGCTCCTTGCGACTTTCCGCCAGCCAACGCCGGGTTTCGGCCAGCAGCAGCTCCGGCAACTTCGACCAGTTGATGTCGCGCTCGATACTGTGGGCGTCGTTGTTGATCACGCGCTTCCAGTTTTTCGTGAAGTTGGAGTGGTCGACGTAGATTTTGGCCAGCTGGATGCGCTCGGAACGCAGCTCGTTGAGGCGGCCGCCAAATTCCTCTGCCAGCCGCCCGATGCGGCGCGCGAAGGCGGCAAGTTCGTTGTCCTGGCGCAGACCTCGGCTGGCGCCGGCCGAGGCCTGAAACAAGCGCTCGATCTCGCGCCGCCGCCGGGCCTTGCGCAGACGTCCCGGCAGCAGGAGCGCGGCGAGAAGAATGACGACGGCGAGGTTGAGCCAGAAGAACAGCGCAGCGGGGGCGCTGGAGAAAAGAACGCGCTTGCCCTCGTTCAGAAGCGCGTCGAGCACCTCCATGCCACCCCTACCCTCACACGGGTGCGCGGACCGGCTGGAGCGAGCCCCGCGCCGTACGCCGCACCTGTTTGCAGGCGAGGCTAAGCGGTCCGCCGTTAAGGGTAAAGAATGCCCAGCCGGGCCGATGGGTTATTGCTGGTGGCGGGCTGGCAGTTTTGCCACGCCAGCGCAGCGGCAGACGCAAGCCAACCCCGCGAGCCCGATCGGCGCTGGCCATCGCCACGCCGGGCGCGCGCGCCCCCACGCGCTTGGGGGCACTTGGCGCGGCACTTGGGGCGCACTTGGGGGTCTCGGACTGGGGGAGCCGCAGCTGCCGGTTGGCGCCGCCAGGGCGGCCACTGTCCCAAGCTGCCATCGCCCGTGACGGGGCGGTGTTTTGCAAGCTCAGCCGCCCCAGGCGCGCAAGGCGCCGTGGCGGGCTGCCGGCTAGGCGTCAAATTGGATGACGCTGCGCACAACCTTGCCCGCCTTCATGTTGGCGAAGCCCTCATTGATCTGCGACAGGGCGATGCGGTCGGAAATCCAGTCGTCGAGATGCAGCTTGCGCTGCATGTAAAAGTCGATCAGCCTCGGCATATCGACGCGAAAGCGATTGGATCCCATCGAGGAGCCTTGGATCTTACGCTCGCGCAGAAAGTCGAACCCGTGCAGCTCGATTTTCTGCCCGAACGGCACCATGCCGACGATGGTGGCGGTCCCGCCGATGGCCAGCATCTGGAAGGCCTGTTCGGCTGTGAGCTTGGTGCCGAGGCATTCGACGGCATGCTGCACGCCGCCGCGGGTCAGGTCCTTGATGCGCTGCACGGGATCGCCATCCCTGGGATTGACCAGATCGGTTGCGCCGAGCTTGGTGGCCAATTGCAGTTTCACCGGATTGGTGTCGACCGCGATAATGCGGCCGGCGCCGGCGATCGCCGCCCCATTGATGGCCGCCATGCCGACACCTCCGCAACCGATCACGGCGACGCTCTCGCCGGGGGCAACCTTGGCCGTGTTCACAACGGCGCCGTAGCCCGTGATGACGGCGCAGCCGATCAGCGCGGCGCGATCGAGGGGAAAATCCTCGCGGATTTTGACGATGGCGTGCTCGTGCACCAGCATCTGCTCGGCGTAGGAGGACAGGTTGGTGAAGGTGTGCAGCGGCTTGCCGTTGAGGCTCAGCCGCTTGGCCGTGCCCGGCGGCAGCTTCACCTCCGTGTTGGTGCAGATGGCCGGTCGACCGGTCGTGCAGTTCTCGCAGGTGCCACAAAAAACCGACAGGCAGGTGATCACGTGGTCACCCTTCTTCACATAGCTGACCTCGGACCCCACCTCGTCGACGATGCCCGCCAATTCGTGGCCGAGGACGACCGGCAGAGGGTGCGGATAAAGGCCCTCGATGAAGTGCAGATCGGAATGGCACAGGCCCGCGTAGGCGGTCCGCACCAGCACTTCGCGCGGCGCCGGTTTGTTGATCGTCACCTCTTCGATCACAAGTGGCTTGTGGACCTCGTGTAATACCGCGGCTTTCACTGCTCCCTCCCTCAGGCCTCAAAAAATACCGTCTCATCCTCGCCCTGCAGGCGAATGTCGAAGCGAAACACGCCGGGCCGCGCGGCGTCCGGCTGTGCCATCAGCGTGTGGCGGCGATCGGTCGGCACCAGCGCCAAGATCGGATCGGTCGCATTGGCCGTCTCGCCCGCAAAATAGATGCGCGTGAACAGCCGTTTTAGAACACCGCGCGCGAAGATCGAGACGTTGATATGTGGCGCCTGCGTGGTGCCATCGGGCCCCGGCACGGCGCCCGGTTTGACCGTGGCGAACGCATAGGCGCCCTCCTGGTCGGTCGGCGTGCGGCCGAAGCCTCGGAAGGAGTTGGAGCTCAAGGCGCGGCCATCGGCGGGATGGGCGTAGCGGCCTTGCGCATCGGCCTGCCAGATCTCGACCAGGGCATCAGGCAGCACATGGCCCTCGCCGTCGCTGAGGCGACCCTCGATGCGGATGTGCGTGCCCGGCAGCCCCGGCGCGGCCAGCGTTGCACCGAATAGCTCGCGGAAATTGTAGCCTGTCGGCGCTAGCCCCAGGTGCAGGTAGGGGCCGACGGTTTGCGAGGGCGTGCGCTCAGGCATGATCGGGGTCCACCGGGGTCGCCTGCGCGCCACGCAGGACAATGTCGAAGATGTAGCCGAGCGCCCATTCCGGCCGCGTCGTCGCCAGATCGAATTGGCACACCATGCGCTCGCGCGCCCGCGGGTCGGTGACCGAGTTGAAGATCGGGTCAAAGGCAAACAGCGGATCGCCGGGAAAGTACATCTGCGTCACCAGCCGGGTCAAAAAGGATGGCCCGAATAGGGAAAAGTGGAGATGGGCGGGGCGCCAGGCATTGGCATGATTGCGCCAGGGATAAGCGCCGGGCTTGATGGTGATGAACTCATAGACGCCGTTGGCATCGGTCACGCAACGGCCGGCTCCGGTGAAATTGGGATCGACGGGAGCGGGATGTTGATCGACGACGTGAATGTAGCGCCCGGCGGCGTTGCATTGCCAGATCTCGACCAAGGTATTGGCTTGCGGCCGGCCGGCCTCGTCGAGGACGCGCCCGCGCACGACGATGCGTTCTCCCAGCGGCTCGCCGCGATGCTGCCTGGTCAGATCGGCTTCCTCGGGCAGCACATCGGAGTGTCCGTAGACCGGCCCGGTGATCTCCGACAGGGTCTGTGGCACGGGGATCAGCGGGCGCAACGGCGCCCGCGTTCGGGTGGACCGATAGTCGGGCGACAGATAGGGCGGATCGGCGGCGGCGCCGGCACGCGAGTAGGTATCGTGCATGGGGTGGCGAGGCTCCTCACAAAGGGCGCGGCGAAACGGCGGGCGCACGCTTAGCGACCAAGTCCCTGACCTTAGTTATTGCTGGTGCGGAAAAGCAAGCTGCGGCTTGGCGGGCAAAGCCAAGCCCGCCGCCTCACTCATGCCCGTGGTCGCCCGGCGGCACGGAAACGGCGCGCCGCCGGCGCAGGCCGACGTTGTCCCTGCGACGCCGGCTCGCGGGGCACGCCGGCCGGGCCAGCGGTGCCAAGCTGCAAGGCCTAGGCCGGGGTCCGCCGCAGCCATGGCCGGCCTTGCGCCGGCGCATCGCTGGGGAGGGGCTGGTAAGACAGCCGAACCTCGGCGATGCGGCCCTCGCGCAGCGCGCGCCGGCTGGGCGTGTGGGTCACTTCGAACGCATCGAAACCAACCCTGCGCATGAAGGGGATCTGATCGCAGAGCACATTGCCAACGGCGCGCAGCTCGCCCTTGAAGCCATACTTCTCGCGCAGCAGACGGGCGGTGGAAAAGCCGCGGCCATCGGAGAATTTCGGGAAATCGACGGCGATCAGCGAAAACACCGCGACGTCGGCACCGATGTCGTCGATGCTTGCCCCGCTCGGCAGATAAAGTCCGATCGGCGCCGTTCGCGACACCAGCTGGGCCCGTTCGGCTGTAAAGCGTGCCTTGGAGACGATGACGGGTCCAACCCCGAGCTCACCGAGCTCCGGTGCGCGCCGCCATAGATCGCGCCGGAAGGCATCAGCCTGCCAGAGCGTGCCGTTGGCATCGGCTTCGCCGACCAGTCCGGCGCCGGCGCTACTGGCTTGCCCCGGCGCAGCCGCCGTCCTCACCTGCGTCGTCAGGACAGGGCAAGGCTCTGCCGCAGCCGGCCCGGTCCTGGCATCAAGCGGCGGCATAGAGGGCCTCTTTGAAGGGGGCTGCACCCAACCGGGCATAGGCGGCCAGGAAGGCCTCCTGCGGGCCGGTGCGCAACTTGAGATAGGTGTCGACGACCTTCTCGACGGCATCGATGATGCCGTCGGGACCAAAGCCCGGACCTGTGATGCTGGCGAGCGCCGCATCTTCCGCGCCCGAGCCACCGAGCAGCAGCTGGTAGTGTTCCTCGCCCCTCTTCTCGACACCCAGAATGCCGATATGACCGACATGGTGGTGGCCGCAGGCGTTGATGCAGCCGGAGATCTTGATCTTAAGATCACCCACCTCGTCCTGCCGTGCCGCCAGCCGCTGCGAGAGGCGCTGGGCAATGGGAATCGAACGCGCATTGGCAAGCGCGCAGTAGTCGAGGCCGGGGCAGGCGATGATGTCGGTGGCAAGACCGGCGTTGGCCTCTGCCAGACCAATCACCTTCAGCTCCCGATACACCCTCCACAGGTCGCCGAGCCGTACATGCGGCAACACCAGATTCTGTTCGTGGCTGACCCGCACCTCGTCGAAGGAGAAGCGCGCGGCGATCTCGGCGATGGCATCCATTTGCGCGGCCGAGGCGTCGCCGGGAATGCCGCCAATGGGTTTCAGGGAAATGGTGACGATGGCATAGCCTGGCTGCTTGTGCGCGTGGGTGTTGCGCGTCACCCAGCGATCGAAACTGCGGTCGGCCTCACGCAAGGCCGCGGGCGCCGGACGCGTCGCGAACGCAGGAGGCGCGAAATAGGCCTCGATGCGCCGGATCTCCGCGTCCGGCAGTTGCAAGACGCCGTCCCGGATGCGGACCCATTCCTCCTCGACCTGGCGCGTGAAGGTCTCCACGCCAACACTGTTCAGGAGGATCTTGATGCGCGCCTTATGGATATTGTCGCGGCGGCCGTGCAGATTATAGACGCGCAGGATGGCTTCGATGTAGCTGAGCAGATCCCGCTCGGGCAGTTGATCGCGGATCTTCTTGGCAAGATAGGGCGCGCGTCCCTGGCCACCGCCCACCCAAACGGCAAATCCCAACCCTCCGTCGGCGAGGCGTTTGAGATGGAGGCCGATGTCGTGGGTTTGGATGGCGCTGCGGTCGTGCTCCGAGGCGGTAATGCCGATCTTGAACTTGCGTGGCAGGAAGCTGAACTCGGGGTGTAGCGATGACCATTGGCGGATGATCTCGGCATAGGGACGCGGATCGGCGACCTCTTCGGCGGTCGCGCCGGCGAAGTGATCGGCGGTGACGTTGCGCACGTTGTTGCCCGAGGTCTGGATGGCGTGCATCTCGACCTCGGCCAGCTCGGCGAGGATGTCGGGCACGTCCGACAGCCTGGGCCAGTTGAATTGCAGGTTCTGGCGCGTGGTGAAATGGCCAAAGCCCCTGTCGTAAGTGCGCGCGATGTGGGCGAGCTTGTGCAGTTGGCGCGCGGACAAGGTGCCGTAAGGGATGGCGATGCGGAGCATGTAGGCATGCAGCTGCAGATAGACGCCATTCCTGAGGCGCAGCGGCTTGAATTCGTCCTCGGTCAGTTCGCCGCTCAAGCGGCGGGCGACCTGATCGCGAAACTGGGCCACGCGCTGGCGCACAAACTCGGCATCAAATTCGTCGTAACGGTACATGCTTAGGCCGCCTCAACGCTATTTGCCGCGGCGCTCAGCGCGGGCTCGCCACGCTGGCGCAACTGATCGGCGCGATCGGCCGCTACGGCAGCAGCTTTTCTGTGGACCCGCCGCCGTGGGGGCGAGGTAGCCCGGCACGTCGTCGAGAATACTGGGACCGCTGAGACGTACACGCTCGCGCTGGCGCAAGGGCAGCAGTACGCCCGCGACCTCGCGCATCTCGACCAGATAGGGATCGACCACCAGGTTGCGGGCGGCGTCATGGACCCCGCGCGCCTCAAGACCGCGCGCCTCGTCGGGTGAGCGCGCGATCACCACGCCCAGCAGGCTGGCGACCCAGTCGCCGTCGAAATTCAAGAACACGACGGCGCCGTCGTGCAACCGGTTGGCCGTCAGGACCTCGACGTGAAAGCTGATCTTGCTCATAAGATGGCCTCCGCGCTGATGGCGATGGCGTCGCCTGCGTGCAGCGTATGGTTGGGCTGCTGGCGGCGATAAACCTGCACGCTAGCGGGGCGCGCGAGCCCCGCATCGGCCCAATTCAGGCCGACGAAAACCACTGCTGGCCCCCTGATCGCCAGCTGGTCGATGCAGTCGGTGAGATCGCGCAGAGTTGTCGCCACGGCGCGTTCCTCGGGCCGCGTGCCGTTCTCGACAATGACGATGCTGGTGTCCGCGCTGGCCCCGGCGGCGAGGAGATGGCTGCGCAACAGCGGCGCGTTGTTAATGCCCATGTAAATGGCAAAGGCGGCATCGGCGGCGGCAAGCGCCGGCCAATCAAGATCGGGCACGCCCGGGGCGCTGCTGCCCGTCAGCACAGAGAACTGACGCAGGCGCTCGCGCCGCGTCAGCGGCAAGCCGATGCGCGCCGCGCAGGCATGCGCCGCCGTAATGCCAGGCACGACCTCGACGGCGATATGCGCGGCCGCAAGAGCCGCCAATTCCTCGGCGGCCCGGCCGAAAATCAAGGGATCGCCGCCCTTGAGACGTGCCACCACGCTGCCAGCGGCCGCCCGCGCCACCAGCAGACGATTGATCTTTTCTTGCGAGGTTGCCGGCCCGCCCGGCGCTTTGCCGACAAAAATGCGCTCCGCATCGCGGCGCGCGTACTCGAGGATCTTCGCATTGACCAGCCGGTCGACCACCAGCACGTCCGCCTCCTGCAGTCGCTGCAGCGCCTGCAGCGTCAACAGATCCGGATCGCCCGGGCCGCACCCGATCAGCACCACGCGGCCGCTGGCGGGTCTAGCCGCGGTCTGAAGCTCACGGGCGAAAATCCGGCCGGCCTCGTCGTCCGCGCCCCTCAGCACGGCGCCGCGAAACGGTCCCTTGAAGAGGCGCTCCCAGAGCTGACGGCGGGCGCGTGGATCGACGATCTGGGCGGCAATGCGCTGGCGCAGGCAACGCGCCTGTGCGGCGAGCCTGCCGAAGTTTGCCGGCAGCCAACTCTCAAGCCTGGTCTTGATCTCGCGGGCGAGGACAGGGGCTGTGCCTTCGGTGCCGATGGCAATCAGAACCGGATCGCGGTCGACAATGGCCGGCGTGATGAAAGTGGACAGTTCGGCGGCGTCGACAACATTGATGGGGATGCCCCGGGCGCGCGCCGCTCGGAACAAGGTTGCCTCGAGCTCACGATCCCCGAGCGCGGCATAGACGAGGCGTTGGCCGTCCAAATCGGCCGCCGTCGGCCGTCGCGGAATGTGCAACAGCGCGCCGTCGCGCGCGAGCGCGCGCAATTCGGCGTTCAGGCTTTCGGCCACGACGGTGATGCGCGCCGCCGTCTTGCGCAGCAGTCTGACCTTCTGAGCGGCCTGTTCGCCGCCGCCGGCCACCAAAACCTGCGCCGTCTCAAGATCGGCGAACAGGGGAAAGTACCTCATGCGCCGCCTCCCAGCAGGGTGACTTCCAGGCCGTCCAAATGCGTGTCCCAGATGATCTGGCACGACAAGCGCGAGGTCGGCGCCGCGTCCGGGACCGTGTCCAACATCTCTTCCTCAGCGTTGCCAACCGGTGCGAGCCTCCCGGCCCAAGCGGGGGCGACCTGGACATGGCAGGTGGCGCAGGCACAGGCCCCGCCGCAGAGGGCTTCGATCGGCAAGCCATGAACGCGGATCAGCTCCATGACACGCCAGCCCTCCACCGCCTCCAACACGTGCGTGATGCCGCTCGCATCGCTGACCCTCAAGACACCCATTGCCGTCCTCCCACCCGCCCCTGCCACCGCTTGTCTTGCCAGCGTTTGAGACAGCAGCCCCGTCGGCACCCGTCCCGCCCCCGCCTTGACCCTTGACCCGGCACCTCCGGAGCTCTGCCACTAAATAGAATGACATTCTCCTTTTGTGCAATGCATCCCCAATAAAAGAAAATTAGATCCCATTTTAGCGCCTAACGCGCCATAAGCTTGCAATGCTTCGCCTTAGCTCGCAGGTTTCGTCGCCGTTTCCCCGGCCCGGCCGAACGGGCGTTCTTGCCACTGGGGGAGCGGGGGCTTGGGCGAGGGGATGCGGGCGCGCCGCCGGTGAGGGTGCCAGGCCCTCGGGGTCGGCGGGCCAGCCGGCCCTGCAACAGCGGCCTTGCCGTTGGGGCGTGGCCGCGCCAGCCCGCCGCCGCGCTGGCGCCCCATTGCCTGCGCAACCATCACGCAAACATCACAGTTAATGTGTTGAGCGCGCTTGGGCGAGGCGTGCTAGAGTGAGGCAATGGCGGCACAAAACACACCTCGATCGGCTCTTGAGCGCAGCTTTGAGCGCAAGGTCACGCTCAGCCGGTGGGCTTTGCTGTTTGAAGGTCTTTGGCCGCGGGTCTGGGTGCTGCTGGGCCTCGCCGGGCTGTTCATGACCGTGTCCCTGCTTGGCCTGTGGCCACGGCTCGACGAACTCTCCCATAAGGTGGTGCTCGGCCTTTTCGGCCTCGCCTTGCTGGCGGCCCTGGTCGCGCTGGCGCGGGTGCGCTGGCCCTCCCGCGCGGAGGCGATCCGCCGGGTGGAGGGCGTGTCTGGCCTCAAGCACCGTCCCGCCTCCTCCTACGAAGACACCGTGACGCTCAACGCCGAGGACGCGCGCACGGCCGTGCTCTGGCGGGTCCATCGCCAGCGGCTCGCTGCCCTGTTGGCCAAGCTGCGGGTCGGCCGGCCGGCCCCGCGCACGGATCGTTATGATCCGTTTGCCGTCCGCGCCTTGCTGCTGCTGAGTGTTTTGCTCCTGATTGGCGCTGCCGGGGATAGCGCCTCCGACCGCCTGTGGTCCGCCTTCCGGTTCGGGCCACTGGCCAAGGGGGCGGAAGCGCGCCTCGATGCCTGGGTGACGCCCCCGGCCTACACCGGCAAACCCCCCATCATGTTGGCGGACGGTTCGCATGGGGGATGGCAGCAACTTGAACGGCCCGCCGGACCCTACGAGGTGCCGGACAAGAGCGTGCTGGTGGTTCGCGCCAGCGGCGCCGGCGTGGGAGCCCTGTCGCTGGAGGTTCCGGCCGGTCCTCAGGGCGGCACGCGGCACTTGGAGGTGCCGGCGCCGGCCAACGCCACCGAGGTTGCCGAGATCCGCACCGAAATCGGCAGCTCTGGAGCCGTCTCGGTCTTCAGTTCGGGCACGCAGATGGCGACCTGGACCTTCCAGGTGACGCCGGATCTGCCGCCGAAAATCAGCCTTGTGAAGGAGCCCGAACGGACGCCGCGAGGCGGCCTGAAGTTGTCCTTCAAGGTCGAGGACGACTACGGCGTGGTGTCGGCCGAGACGCGCATAAAGCGCGTGGCGCCGAAGGAAGATACATCGGCGACCGCCTGGGCGCGCGCTGGCGCCAAGAAGGGTCCGCGCCCTCCGCTCGAGCGGCCACCCGGGCTGGCCCTGCGGCTGCCCAAGGCCTATCCCAAGCAGGCCGAGGGACAGAGCTTCCATGAAATCGGCGATCATCCCTGGGCCGGCATGAAGGTGCGCCTCACCCTCCTCGCCAAAGACCTCGCCGGCCAGGTTGGCCGCAGCGAGGCAATCGAGATGGTTCTGCCGGAGCGGCGTTTCAGCAAGCCGCTGGCGCGCGCCGTGGTGGAGCAGCGCCGCCGGCTGGTCGAGGACCCGCGCGATCGCCTGCAGGTGGTGCGCGCGCTCGACGCCCTCACCTTGGAGCCGGAGGGGTTCATCGAGGATCTGCAAGTCTATCTGGCACTCCGCTCGGCCTATTGGCGTCTGCAACGCGAAACCAACCGCGCCAGCCGCAACAGCGTCATTGCGCAGTTGTGGGACGTTGCCCTGCGCATCGAGGACGGCAATCTCAGCGATGCGGAACGGGCCCTGCGAGCGGCGCAGGATCGCCTATCCAAGGCGCTGGAAGAAGGGGCCTCCGACGAGGAAATCCAACGCCTCATGCAAGAGCTGCGGCAGGCGCTGGCCCAGTTCCTCGAGCAGCTGCAGAAGCAGGCGGAAAATCAACCCCCCATGCAGGGCATGGATCGCAACAACCAGTTCATGACCCCGCAGGACCTCGATCAGCTCCTGCGCAACTTGGAGAACATGGCGCGCTCGGGCAATCGCGACACGGCCCAGCAGATGCTCAGCCAGCTGCGCGATCTGCTCGACAGGCTGCAGTCGGGACGCATGGCCGACCAGGGCCAGAGCCGCCAATTCGGCAAGATGATGGACGAGTTCGGCAACATCATCGGCCGCCAACAACAGCTCTTGGACGATACCTTCGGCCAGCAGCGCCAGCAGGGCCAGCGCGGCCAGCAGGGGCAAAAGGGCCAGCAGGGGCAAAAGGGGCAGCAGGGTCAAAAAGGCCAGCAGGGTCAGAAAGGCCAACGCGGCCAGCAAGGCCAGCCAGGCGAAGGCCAGGGTGAGGGCGAAGGCCAGGAGCTCGGCGGCCTCGGCGATCGCCAGCGCGAGCTGCGCGACATGCTCGGCAGATTACAGCGCGGCATGCGGGAATTCGGTCTTAATACGCCCGAGCAGTTCGGCGGCGCGGGCGAGTCCATGGAGCGCGCCGAGCGGGCCTTGCGGGACGGCGATCTCGACGGCGCCGCGCAGGAGGAAAGCCGGGCGCTCGAACAGCTGCGCCAGGGCGCGCGCGAGATGGCACAGCAGATGCTGAACCAGATGCCCTCGCGCTTCGGCTTGAACGACAATAGCGGCGAGCTCGACCCGCTTGGCCGTCCCCCGCAGCGAACCGACGGTCCCGATCCCGGCATCGGCGTCAAAGTGCCGGACCAGATCGACGTCCAGCGCGCCCGCGAGATTTTGGAGGAGTTGCGCCGCCGCCTGGGCGAGCCGACGCGTCCCTCCATCGAGCTTGAGTACCTGGAACGCCTGCTCAAGTTGTTCTGAAGGCCGCCCGCGCCCCGTCCTGCCCTGCCTCGCGACGGCTTGCGAGACGCCCCCATTTTGGGGGATGGGAGTGCCGCACTTCCCATTTGAACGCCAGTGACTTGGTCGCTAGAGTGCACACGCGTGTTTTGCGACAATCCGCCGGGCCCGCGCGATCGGGTGGGGACCCTCAATAACAAAAATGGCGCGCCGGCGTAGGGAGCGGTAATTCATATGGATATCCAAGATATGCGCATTTTTGCGCGCGTGGCGGCTTTGCAAAACCTGTCCGCTGTCGGCACCGAGCTTGGTCTTACCCCGGGAACCATCTCCAAACGCATTCAAGCCCTCGAGGACCAGCTGTCGGCACGCTTGTTTGATCGTACCACCAGGAGCATTCGCATCACCGAGGAGGGCGCAACCTTCCTCGTCCACGTCGAGCGCATTCTGGCCGAAATCGAGGTGGCGTGCGCCAGCGTCGACGATCGGGTGAGCAAGCCCAAGGGCACCCTCAAGATCGCCGCCCCGGCGTTCCTCGGCCGCCGCTACGTTGCCCCCGCCTTGTGCCAGTTCATGCGTGCGTATCCAGAAATCGACGTGCAGGTCGATCTGCAGGATCGTGCCGTAAACCTGCAGGAAGACGGCTACGACATCGCCATTCGCACGGGGACTTTGTCCAACTCCACGCTAATCGCCAAACGCCTGGCTCCCGACCGGCACATTATCGCTGCGTCTCCCGCCTACCTCGCGCGCAAGGGGCGGCCAACACAGCCGGAAGATCTCGCCCGACATGACTGCCTGATCCTCGGCGACCGGATGCAGTGGCCGTTCAGCAGGAACGGAATGGAGACATCGGTCCGCATTCAGGGGCCGATCCGCTCCAATGACGGCGAACTGTTGTGCCAGGCGGCGCAGGATGGGCTTGGCCTGATCCGAGCCTCCGAGCTGGTGGTGCTGTCGGAACTGCGCTCAGGCAAGCTGACGCAGGTCCTGGCCGACTATGAGGTCGGCAGCAACACCGCTGTCTGGGCGCTCTATCCGAGCGCCAAGCATTTGCTGCCGCGCATGCGCGCGCTGTTGGATTTTCTCGGCATCTGGTTCCGCGACCTGACCAACGGCGCCAACGGGGCCAACGTCCTCACAGCTAGCAGCCTCGCCAGCTCGGCGAATTCGCACCCGCAGGCCACCGCCGGTTGAGCGGATTGGCTCCGCTAAAAGGCGCGCAACGGGAAGTAGCGCAACAGCAGTTCTTCGTAGCGGCCGGTCGCACGAATGTGCTTGAGGGCGGCGTTGATCAGGCTTTTGAGCTGCTGATCCTCCCGCCCGACCATGACGCCCACGCCGTCGCCGAAATATTTCGGCTCGCTGAACGGCCCGCCCTTGAACTCGCAACAGCCCTTGGAGGCCGTGCCGTTCAGCCAAAACACCAGGCTAATGCCGTCGTCGAACAACAGTTCGGCGGCCCCGGTGATGACGGCGTCACGCGCCAGCTCCGGCGTCTCGAAGGTGCGGATCGAACTGTCGGAGAAAAAGGCGCGCAGATACGCCTCGTGCGCGGTGCCTTTGGCCACGGCAATCTTCTTGCCTTCGAGCCCTTCGGGCGTGACCTCGACCCGGCTGGCATTGCGCTGGCCGGCAAAACGGCCGGGCGTGTGGTAGTAGCGGTCGGTGAAATCGACGGCCCTGAGCAGGTTTTGGCTGATGGCGTGCGAGGCGATAATGGCGTCAGCCTCACCGCGTCGCAGCGCCGACACCAATTGCGACCATGGCCGCACCTGGATGTCGCAAGCCGCCGCCAGCTCCAGGCAGACGGCGCGGGCGATGTCCACATTGAAACCGGTCAAGACGTTGTCTTCGTCGAGATAGTTAAAGGGCGGGTAGTCGCCTTCGGTGAGAAAGCGGATCACGGCCCGCCGCGACAGCGCTTGGGCGGTCTCCGCCTCGGGCGTGGCCTGCGGTGCCTGCGCGCGCAAGGGCAGCCCGCTCAGGCCGACAACGCCAGCAACCAGGCAAAGGCCGGCGAACCGGCGCACCGTCCCCAACATGCTCTTTGGCTTTACCCTTGTTGCTCCTGGCAGCATGGCGATCCCTGACCCGACGGCATTGGCGGACCCAGCCGCCGGCAGCGGCATTCTAACGGCAAGGCACGACGGCGCGCGAGGGCGCCGATCGGCGCAGGCACGTGGGGCGCGCGCGGGCCAAGGCGTGAGGGATTTGGCTTCCGATCGACGGGAAGGCGGCCCAACCGCAACCCCAAAAAGCCCGGGCGGCAACCGCCTCGGCATTACGGTTGCCAGGGCCGATGCTCCTGATCGTGGCGAGCCGGCGTTTTGGCTTTGGCGATTTCGTGGGCAAGGGTTGCCAGCACCTGCTTGAGGCCCTGCCGGGCGACGGCGGACAGCGCCAAGGGTTTCTTGCGGGCGGCGCGGCGGAGCGCCTCGACCTTGGCGGCAAGCGTTGTGGCATCCAAGGCATCGCATTTGGACAACGCCACGATCTCCTTCTTGCGCTCGAGGCCCGCACCGTAAGCCTTGAGCTCGGTGCGCACGGTGCGATAGGCGGCGGCGACATCTTCGACCGTGGCATCGACAAGATGCAGCAACACGCTGCAGCGCTCGACGTGACCAAGAAAGCGCGTGCCCAGGCCGGAGCCGGCGTGCGCGCCCTCGATCAGCCCCGGCACATCGGCTAGCACAAAGTCGAGACCATCACTGCGCACGACGCCGAGATGAGGAATGAGTGTGGTGAAGGGATAGTCGGCGATCTTGGGTTTGGCGGCGCTGACGGCGGCGAGAAAGGTCGATTTGCCCGCGTTCGGCAACCCGACAATGGCGGCGTCGGCGATCAGCTTGAGCCTGAACCAGATCGTTAGCTCCTCGCCCGGCTCGCCCGGATTGGCGCGACGCGGCGCCTGATTGGTCGAGGACTTGAAGTGGGCGTTGCCGAAGCCACCGTTGCCTCCGCGGGCGAGACGCGTGCGATCGCCGACCTTGACGAGGTCGGCCAGCAACGTCGCCTGATCCTCGGCCAGCACCTGGGTTCCCGGCGGCAGGGCGATGACGATGTCGTCGCCGCCCGCGCCGGAGCGGTTCTTTCCCATGCCCGTGCGGCCATTCTTGGCCTTGAAATGCTGCTGATAACGGTAGTCGATCAGAGTGTTGAGACCGGCCACACACTCAACCCAGACATCGCCGCCCTTGCCACCGTCGCCGCCATCGGGGCCGCCGAACTCGATGAATTTCTCGCGCCGAAAGGAGACCGCGCCGGCGCCGCCGTCGCCGGAGCGGATGTAGATCTTAGCCTGATCCAGAAACTTCATGGTTCTCGCTACGGCAAGCCGATCAGCCTGCGCCAATCCGGCCCAACCAATGGCGCCAGCGCCGCCGCTCCAGCAGACCGGGATCGGCAGGCGCGATCACCAACAGGGCGCGTTGGCGCTCGAGCCGGTAGGTGATGGCATCCACTTGGTAGCCGCGCGCGGCACAGACAATAGGGATGCGCTCGACTTCGGTGAAGCCGAGCTTGGCAAGCACGCGCCCCGAGGCGGGGTTGTCGACAAAGTGGGCGGAAGAAAATGCCGGCAAGCGACGGTCTCGAATGCCATGCGCCAGCACGGCCCGGCCGGCCTCGGTGGCGAAGCCTTGGCCCCACCAGGGCTTGCCCAGCCAGAACCCCAGTTCGGCAATGCCGGATGGCCGGCGATAGAAGCCCGCGCCGCCGATCAGCCGACGCCCACCACCCTCGATGGCAAACCGCACCTCGCCCCTGGCGGGCTTGAGCCAGGCCAGCGCTTGGGCTTCATCGAAGGGGTGAGGGATATCGCTCGTCATCGAGGCGACGGCCCAGTCGCCGGCGAGACGGGCAAACTCCCGCGCGTCGGAGCGCTGAAACGGCCGCAGGAGCAAACGCTGGGTCTTGATCGTGAGCATGCGGCAAGCGTGTGTGCGCCCGAGCCTCGCCGTCAATCCGCAGGACGCTGACGTCGCCTTGGCGCCGTCAGAAATTGCCCCCCGGGGCGCTATTCGGCAGCCGCCTTGGCCGCCGGTTTCACCGACACAAAGACGCGCCCGTTGCGCTTGGTGGCGAACTCGACGTTACCCTCGGTCAGCGCGAACAGGGTGTGGTCGGTCCCCATGCCCACGTTCGGAGCCGGCATGCCAGCGGGTGCCACGCTGACGCACGAGAATATTGCCGGCGAGCACACGCTCGCCGCCATAGCGCTTGATGCCGAGCCGTCGGCCCGCCGTATCGCGCCCGTTGCGCGACGAGCCGCCTGCCTTCTTGTGTGCCATGGCAAAGATCCTTGCTGAGCCGGCGATCAGGCGCCGACGATATCCTTGATGCGAACGGTGGTCTGCTCCTGCCGGTGGCCCCGCTTGCGCCGCGAATTCTTGCGGCGCCGCTTCTTGAAGGCGATCACCTTGGCGGCCCGTCCCTGTTCCAGGATCTCGGCGGTCACCTTGGCCCCGGTGACGCCGGGGGTGCCGACCTTGGGCGCCTCGCCACCCAGCATGAGCACCTCGGCGAATTCGACGGTTGCGCCGGCCTCACCCCCCACCTTTTCGATGGTCAGGACATCATTCGGCGCGACGCGGTACTGCTTGCCGCCGGTCTTGATGACAGCGTACATCTTTGATTTCCCTAGATTTCCCGCTGCGAATGGCAACTAGACCCCGCACACGGTATCGCGCGTGCGAGGGTCGTGGCTCGGGTCGGCGCGCACTATTATTGAGGGGACGCGCAAAGTCAACTTTGCTGATGGCGGTTTGGCGCCTCCTCGGGTTGACAGCCGTGCCGCCATCAACGATGGTGCGGCCACATCCAGACGGCCCCGTGACAACGAGCCGCCGCCTGGCAGGTCGGGCCCCGGCGGCGCGATCGGGAGCCAGGAGGTCAACGTCCGCCAGCGCGTCGCGCCCGCGGGCGCCGTTTGTCGTTGCGGCGGCCAGGGCAGGGCGTTGGCAAGCTTTGAGCGGTAAGCGGCAGAGATCGTGCCTCCCGGTGGGGAGGGGCAAGCCCAGGCGGGCAGGGGTGGTCCGTGCTGACGCGGCCGCAGCCATCGCCTGTGGCGCTGGACGCCCGCCCGCCGCGCTGAGCCCTCGCGCGGGACGGGAGGCCGGCCACCTCGGCGCCTGCCGCGGCCTGATCCATGCAACACTCACTGCTCTTGGAGCCTAAATGTTCCAATCGCTGTCAGATCGGCTTGCCGGCGTCCTCGACAAGCTCACCCGGCGCGGGTCGCTCACCGACAGCGACGTGGCGGAAGCCATGCGCGAGGTGCGTCGCGCGCTCTTGGAAGCCGACGTGGCGCTCGAGGTCGTGCGCGACTTCACCGAGAAGGTGCGCAGCAAGGCGATCGGCCAGGATGTGATCAAATCCGTCACCCCCGGGCAGATGGTGGTCAAGATTGTGCACGACGAGCTGGTCAGCATGCTGGGCTCGGACGCCGAGCCAATCGACCTTGCTGCCCAGCCACCGGTGCCGATCATGCTGGTCGGCCTGCAGGGCTCGGGCAAGACCACAACCTGTGCCAAGATCGGCTACCGCCTCAGCAACCGTGACAAGAAGAAAGTGCTGATGGCCTCGCTCGACACGCGCCGGCCGGCGGCCCAGGAGCAACTGCGGGTGCTCGGCGAACAGGCCCAGGTCGACACGCTGCCGATCGTGGCCGGACAGACGCCGCAACAGATTGCCCAGCGCGCCCTCGATGCAGCGCGACTTGCCGGCTACGACGTGGTGCTGCTCGACACAGCGGGGCGCACACATATCGATGACGCGTTGATGCGTGAGTCGGCCGAGGTGCGCAGCATGGCGCACCCCCACGAGACGCTGTTGGTAGCCGATTCGCTCACCGGTCAGGACGCGGTGAAGCTGGCCAAGAGTTTCGATGAGCGTGTCGGGATCACCGGCATCGTGCTGACCCGGATCGATGGCGACGGCCGCGGCGGGGCGGCCCTCAGCATGCGTGCGGTGACCGGCAAGCCCATCAAGCTGCTTGGGGTGGGCGAGAAGTGGGATGCGCTGGAGGATTTCCACCCCCAACGCATTGCCGGCCGCATCCTCGGCATGGGCGACGTGGTCAGCCTGGTCGAAAAGGCGGCGCAGACCATCGACATGGAGAAGGCGCAGAGCATCGCCGAGAAGCTGCGCAAGGGCGTCTTTGATCTTGAGGATTTGGCCGATCAACTCAAGCAAATGGAGCGGCTCGGCGGCATGTCGAGCATGCTGTCCATGTTGCCCGGCGTCGGCAAGGTCAAGCGGCAGATCGACGAAGCCAACATCGACAATACCATCGTCAAACGCCAGCGCGCCATCATCTCCTCAATGACGCCGAAGGAGCGGCGCAACCCGAAGATCCTCGACGGCAAGCGCAAGCGGCGGATCGCGGCGGGCTCGGGCACCCGACCCGAGGACATCAATCGTCTGCTCAAGATGCACCGCCAGATGGCGGACATGATGAAGCTGATGGGCAAGCAGCGTGGCGGCTTGATGCAGCGCATGATGGGCATGCGCGGCGGCGCGGCCGCGCCGAGCGCGGCGGAACTGGAAAAGATGCAGGCCGACCTGGCACGGCTCGATCCCAGGGCGCTGGAAAAGCTGCCCAAGGAATTGCAGGAGTCGTTGCCCAAAGGGCTGCCGGGACTGGCAGGCGGGGCGGCGCCGAAGCTGCCGGGCTTGCCCGGACTTGGGTGGCGCCGGGCTGCCACGGCTGCGCGGCCTGCCCGGCTTGCCGGCAAAGAAGAAATAGCGATGCTGCGCGGCCGAATTTTTGCACAGTTGCACCAACCTGGGAGAACAGCATGTCCGTGAAAATACGCCTCTCGCGCGGGGGCACCAAAAAGAGACCTTACTTTTACATCGTGGTGGCTGATTCCGCCTCGCCGCGCGATGGCCGCTACATCGAGCAGATCGGCACGCACAATCCCCTGCTGCCCAAAGATAGCGCCGATCGCGTCAAGCTCGACCTGGAGCGCGCCAAGCACTGGCTCGCCGTCGGGGCCCAGCCCACCGACCGCGTCATGCGTTTTCTCGACGCCGCCGGCCTGGCCAAACGCACCGCAGAGCAACAATCCCAACAAAGCCAAACCAAAGAAAAAGCGCCTGGAGCGCGAAGCCGCTGCCGCCGAGGCGGCGGCCAAGAAAGCCGAAGCCGGCGAAGCCAAGCCCGCCTGAGTTGCGCTGTGGCCGAGGACAAGCCAGCGCGCATTCTCCTCGGCCGCATTGCCGGCGCGCATGGCATCCGCGGCGAGGTGCTGATCCATTCCTATGCCGAGGCGCCACAAGACATCGCGGCCTACGGGCCGCTAGGCGATGCCGACGGCGCCAAGACCTTCACCATCACGCGCGCCAAGCTGACAGGCAAGGGCGTGGTGGCGCGCCTCGCCGGCATCAGCGATCGCGATGCCGCCGAACGCCTGAAGGGGGTGGAGCTGTACGTGAGACGCGACCGGCTGCCGCCACCGGCCGAGGGCGAGTATTATCATGCCGACCTGATTGGCTTGACGGCCATCGACCCCGCGGGGCAGGCGTTCGGCCGCGTTACCGCGGTCCACAACTTCGGCGCCGGTGATCTGATCGAGATCCGGCTGACCGGCTCGGGCAAAAGCGAACTGGTGCCGTTTACCGACGCGACCGTTCCGCAGTTGGATGTGGCGGCGGGCCACGTGGTCATCATCATGCCGCGCTCGGACCAGCGCCAAGCACGGCAGAACACGGATTAGCTGGCCTTGCCCTCAAAGAATTCTTTCATCTTGGCAAAGAACCCCGACGAATGCGGCGAGGTCTCGCGATTGCTCTCGCGCTCGAATTCTTCCAGCAGCTGACGCTGGCGCGCATTGAGGCTCTTGGGCGTCTCGACTTCGACCTGGATGTACATGTCGCCCGTGACCTTCGAGCGCAGCACCGGCATGCCTTTGCCCTTGAGGCGGAACTGCTTGCCGCTCTCGGTTCCCTCCGGCACCTTGACCCGCGTCTTGCCATTGTCGATGGTGGGCACATCAATCTGGCCGCCGAGCGCCGCCGTCGTCATGGAAATCGGCACCCGGCAAAAGATGTCGGCGCCATCGCGTTGAAAGAACTCGTGCGGCTTGATCGATAGGAAGATGTATAAATCGCCGGCCGGGCCGCCGCGCAGGCCAGCTTCACCTTCGCCGGCGAGCCGTATGCGCGTGCCGTCTTCAACCCCGGCTGGAATATTGACGGAAAGCTGGCGCTCCTTGACCACCCGGCCTTTGCCGCTGCACTCGCTGCACGGATCGGAAATGATCTCGCCGCGCCCATGGCAGCCGGGACAGGTCCGCTCGATGGTAAAGAAGCCCTGGCTCGCACGCACCTTGCCGATGCCGCCGCAGGTTGGGCAGGCCGAGGGCTTGGTGCCTGGGTTGGCGCCGGTGCCGCTGCAGCCGTTGCAAGTGATGCTGGTCGGCACGCGAATTTGCGCGGTCTTGCCGCTGAACGCTTCCGTTAGCGCCACCTCCATGTTGTAGCGCAAATCGGCGCCGCGTTCGCGGCCGGAGCGCCGCGGCCCGGCGCCGCGCCGACCGCCCATAAATTCCCCGAACAGGTCGTCGAAGATATCTGACATCGAGGAGGCGAAATCCGGACCGAAACCGTGGCCATGGCCGCCCCGGCCATCAAATGCGGCGTGCCCGAACTGGTCGTAGGCTGCCCGCTTTTGCGGATCCTTCAAGGCCTCGTAAGCCTCGTTGAGCTCCTTGAACTTTTGTTCGGCGCTCTTGTCACTGGCATTGCGATCGGGATGGCAGTCCTTGGCCAGCCGGCGGAAGGCCGACTTGATGTCCTGCTCACTTGCCCCTCGGCTAATCCCCAAAACGTCGTAGTAGTCGCGCTTGGCCATGGGCCTGAGTTTCCAGTTCTCGCCGCTCTGACGCGGGCAGCCTCCGCGTCGTCGGCGTACGTAGTAAGCCCTCGCCCTACCAGCGCATCGGCTATTTTGCGACTGCTGCTGGCCAGACGAGGGCTTGCATGATTAATCCCTCAGCGTTAGGCGGACTTCTTCTTGTCGTCTTTCACTTCCTCGAAGTCGGCGTCGACGACATTGTCGCCGGCGGCACCGCCCTTCTTCTGTGCCCCTTCATCTGCGCCTGCTGCGCCGCCCGCGGCACCTTCCGCCGCCTGCTGCGCCCCGTAAATCGCCTCGCCCAGTTTCATGGAGGCTTGCGCCAGCGCGTTCGTCTTGGCCCTAATCGCCTCGACATCCTCCGACTTTAGAGCTTCCCTGAGCTCGCCGATCGCCGCCTCGATCTTGGTCTTGTCGGCCGCCGCAACCTTTTCGCCCAGATCCTTGATCGACTTCTCCGTCGCATGGATCATGGCATCGGCGCCGTTCTTGGTCTCAACCAGCTCGCGCTTCTTCTTGTCGTCATCCTTGAAGCGCTCGGCCTCCTCGGTCATGCGCTTGATGTCGGTCTCGGTCAGGCCACCGGAGGCCTGGATGCGGATCGACTGCTCCTTGTTCGTCGCCTTGTCCTTGGCCGAGACGTGCACGATGCCGTTGGCGTCGATGTCGAAGGTGACCTCGACCTGCGGCATGCCGCGCGGGGCCGGCGGAATGCCGACCAGATCGAACTGGCCGAGCAACTTGTTGTCGGCCGCCATCTCGCGCTCGCCCTGGCTGACGCGGATGGTCACAGCATTCTGACCATCTTCGGCCGTGGAGAAGATTTGGCTCTTCTTGGTCGGAATGGTGGTGTTGCGATCGATCAGGCGGGTAAACACCCCGCCCAGCGTCTCGATGCCAAGCGACAGCGGCGTGACGTCGAGCAGGAGCACGTCCTTGACGTCGCCCTTCAGCACGCCACCCTGAATCGCCGCGCCGACGGCGACCACCTCATCGGGGTTCACACCCTTGTGCGGCTCCTTGCCGAACAGCTCCTTGACGATTTGTTGCACCTTCGGCATGCGCGTCATGCCGCCGACCAGCACCACTTCGCCGATCTCGGCCGCTTTCAGCCCGGCGTCCTTGAGCGCCTGCTGACACGGGCCTTTGGTGCGCTCGATCAGGTCGTCGACGAGGCTTTCCAATTTGGCGCGGGTGAGCTTCAAGGTCAGATGCAGTGGCGACTGCGTCTGCGGGTTCATACTGATGAACGGCAGGTTGATCTCAGTTTGCTGCGAGGACGACAGCTCGATCTTGGCCTTCTCCGACGCCTCCTTCAGGCGCTGCAAGGCGAGCTTGTCGTTGCGCAAATCGATGCCGTTCTCCTTCTTGAATTCGCTGGCGAGATACTCGACCAGGCGCATATCGAAATCCTCGCCCCCGAGGAAGGTATCGCCATTGGTCGATTTCACCTCGAACACCCCGTCACCGATCTCGAGCACGGAGATGTCGAAGGTGCCGCCGCCGAGGTCGTACACGGCGATGGTCTTGGAGTCCTTTTTCTTGTCGAGACCGTAGGCCAGTGCTGCCGCCGTCGGCTCATTGATGATGCGCAGCACCTCAAGCCCTGCGATCTTGCCGGCATCCTTGGTGGCCTGGCGCTGGGCATCGTTGAAGTAGGCCGGAACGGTGATGACGGCCTGGGTGATCGTCTCGCCGAGCTTGGCTTCGGCCGTCTCCTTCATCTTCTGGAGGATGTAGGCGGAGATCTGCGCCGGCGAGTATTGCTTGCCGTGCGCCTCGACCCAGGCATCGCCATTCGGGCCCTTGATGATTTTGTAGGGAACGAGCTTCTTGTCCTTTTCCACCATCGGATCGTCGTAGCGCCGGCCGATCAGGCGCTTGATGGCAAAGAACGTATTCATCGGATTGGTCACCCCCTGCCGTTTGGCCGGCAGGCCCACCAGGCGTTCGCCGTCGTCCGTGAAGGCAACAATGGAGGGGGTGGTGTTGGCGCCTTCTGCGTTTTCGAGCACCTTGGGCTTGGAGCCCTCCATGACCGCGACGCAGGAATTGGTGGTGCCGAGGTCGATGCCGATCACTTTCGCCATGTCGTCTTTGTCCTCTCTTTTGCGGCAGACCGCCCGGACCCAAAAACTCGGCGCCCGGTGCCCATGGCCCAGAATGGAGCCTTGAGAACGGTCCCCTAGAGCTGCGATTGCTTGTCTGGCGTTATATAGTGGGGCCCTTTTGGGGCTGCAACGGTCGCAAGCGGCGGGGCACCCAGCAATCGTCACGAACCGAGTGATCGATGTACAGCAGCCACAAAAAAAGGGGCTCACCCATGGCCGCGCCCGCCGGCTTTCGCCATTTGCCCGCTCATCTCGGGGCCGCGGAGCAGGCCCTGCTGCTCGCCGATGTCCGCGAGCGTGATTCGCCGGGCACCCCTGTTTGTCCCCACCATGCCCCGCAGCGGCCGGCCCTTTTCGGTCCGGATGAGCAATTGCGGCGCGCTCGGCTGGGTTTCGGACCGGCTCGGCGGCTATCGCTACCAGCCGCAGCATCCCCAGACGCAACAGGCCTGGCCGGCGATGCCGTCACGGCTGCTGGCGCTTTGGGAGGAGGTCGCCGGCGGGGCGCCCCGTCCGGAAGCCTGCCTTATCAACTACTACGCGCCGGGCGCCAAGATGGGCACGCATCGCGACAATGATGAGGAAAACAAGGCCGCACCCGTCATATCGGTCTCGCTGGGCGATGATGCCATCTTCCATGTCGGCGGGCCCGCCCGCGCCGATGCCAAACACAGGCTGGTGCTAAGGTCGGGCGATGTCCTGGTGCTGGGCGGGGCGGCACGCCTCGCCTACCACGGCATTGACCGCATCGCGCCTGGCACCTCGGCGCTGTTGGCGGAGGGCGGGCGCCTCAACTTGACCTTGCGTCGGGTCCGCCCGGGCTAGCCCTTCCGCCCGGGCTAGCCCTGGGGCAAGTCGGCAAGCGGCCGCTTGCGCGCGGGCTCACGCATGGCCGCCGCCGTTGTTGTGCGGCGGCGCCTCGTCATTGGCCGCCGGGCGGCCCTCGGCAGGCTTCGGCTCGGCCTTGGCGACCACCACCATGGCCGGACGCAGCACGCGGTCTTCGATGGTGTATCCCGCCTGAAACACCTGCACGATGGTGCCGGGGGCGACATCGCCACGTGGAATTTCCATCATGGCCTGGTGCAGGTGCGGATTGAAGGGTTCGTCCTTCGGATTGAGGCGCTTGATGCCGTGGCGCTCGAGGATGTTGATGAGCTCGCGTTCGGTGAGGGTTACACCCTCAAGGAAACTCTTGAGGGCAGGCTCCCGCTCGGCTGCTCCGGCAGGCACCGCATCGATGGCGCGCTGAAAGTTGTCGCCGACGTTGACGATGTCGCGTGCGAACTTGGTAATAGCGTACTTGGCCGTCTCTTCCTTTTCGCGCTCGTAGCGCTTGCGCACGTTCTCGGTCTCGGCTTGTGCCCGCATCCACCGGTCTTTGTAGTCGGCGGCTTCGGCCTGCAGCGCGGCGATGACGTCGTGCACGCTCCGCTCAGCCGTGCCTGCGCCCTCGCCCTCGGCGGCAGGATTGACGGAGGCGCCGGGGTCCACGGACGCAGCCTCGGGGCTCGGCCGGGTCGGATCGGGATCGTCGGGCAATGTTTGCATCATCATATCCGCGTATCTGGGGCTCAACGTGCCCAGCCGATGGCAGCCTTACGACCAGATGCAGACCACGGGCCAATGGGGTTCGTGCCGATATCGTGCAGAGCGGCGAAAAAATCAAGTCAGAAGGCGGCCCACCAGCTTGGCCGTGTAATCCACCATCGGAATGATGCGCGCATAGTTGAGGCGCGTCGGGCCGATGACGCCGAGGACGCCGACGATCTGCCGTTGCTTGTCCTGGAAGGGGGCCACGATCAGCGAAGAGCCCGATAGCGAGAACAGCTTGTTCTCCGAGCCGATGAAGATATGCACGCCGTCGCCGCGCTCGGCCAGGCCCAGCAACTGCACAAGATCACGCTTGGTCTCAAGATCGTCAAACAACTGCCGAATGCGGGCCAGGTTCTCCAGGCCGTCGACGTCATTGAGCAGGTGTGCCTGGCCGCGCACGATCAGGCTTTTTTGCTCGCCCAGCGCCCCGGACCAGGTGGCAAGCCCGGCCTCGACGATTTTCTGTGTCAGGGCGTCGAGCTCGGCCTTTGCGGAGGCGAGTTCTGCCTCCACGCGGGTTTTGGCTTCGCCCAGGGTCAGGCCGCGGATGCGGGCATTGAGATAATTGGCCGCTTCCGTCAGGCTCGATGGGGTCAACCCGGCCGGCAGGCTGATGACGCGATTTTCCACGCTCTGGTCGTCGCCGACCAGAATGACCATTGCCTTGCCGGGCTCGAGCTGCACGAACTCGATGTGCTTGAGCTTGCCCACCTGACGGTCGCTGATGACGAGCCCGGCGCAATGAGACAGACCGGAGATCATGTCGCCGGCCTCGCTCAGCACCTGCTGCAGCGACTTTTCGCGCTTGATGCCGATTTGGGCCTCGATCTGGCGGCGCTCGTCGTCGGTTAGGTCGCCGATCTCCAACAGGCCATCAACGAACAGCCGCAACCCGGCCTCGGTGGGCAGGCGGCCGGCGGAGGTGTGGGGCGCATAGATGAAGCCCAAGTGCTCCAGGTCGGACATGACGTTGCGGATCGAGGCCGGCGACAGGGTCATCGGCAGATGGCGGGCGAGGTTTCGCGAGCCGACGGGGTCGCCCGTCGCCAGATAGCTCTCGACGATCTGGCGGAAGATGGTGCGCGAGCGTTCGTTCAGCTTTTGCAGCTCTGAGAGAGCCTCAAGCGAGCCCGAACGGCTGCGCGTCCTATCCGAATTCATGCCCGAATTCATGCGCCAAACTCTGGGGTTGCCGCTGTCCGGAGTCTAGGCAACACCGCCCACCCTCGTCAAACACAGCTGTGACCGGGCGCCGCGGCCCTGTGGAGCGGGGAGGATGGGGCGATCGGACCGGGCCTGGCGATCGCGGCGCCTGCCAACGGCTGGGCGCGCGAGATGCACATGGCTCCCACGGGCTAGGGCGCGCCCTGGCAACCCGCCCGACACCTTGAACTGCCCAACAGGCGCCCCCGCCGCGCCAGGCCCCTGCGTCGGCGCCGCCTCCCGTGCGGGGTGTGCTTGGTGGCTTGCTAACGGGGCCCTCGTGCGCGGTTCAAAGCCGGGCGCCGCGGCATCGACGCCCCCCGCGAGGCCACCACACGCGTTGCCGCGTCACGATCAAGCAACAGCATTTGTTTTGCGCCGGGCTTGAGCCCCGGCGCGGGCCTGCGCGGGCAGCGATGACCTGCCCCTGGGCGCCAAGAACGCCCTGCCGGTGGCCGAAGTGCTTCCATCAGGAGCGATATCGCTTTAGTGTGCGCCCAGATTTTTTTCCGCTCTAGAGATCCAGCGCGTCCGATGCGTCCTTCCAAGCGCAAACCCGATGAGCTACGCCGCGTCAGCATTGAGCGGGCGGTGTCGATGCACGCCGAAGGCTCGTGTCTGATCAAGTTCGGCAATACCCACGTACACTGCACGGCCAGTCTGGAAGAGCGCATGCCGCCCTGGCTCAAGGGACAAGGTCGCGGCTGGGTCACGGCCGAGTATGGCATGTTGCCGCGCGCCACCACCGACCGCACACGGCGCGAGTCCACCGCTGGGCATCCGTCGGGACGCACCCAGGAGATTCAGCGCCTGATCGGACGTGCGCTGCGCGCGGTGGTCGACCTGCCAAAGCTCGGCGAGCGGCAAATTTCCATCGATTGTGACGTCATTCAGGCCGACGGCGGTACCCGCACGGCGGCCATCACTGGCGCCTGGGTGGCCCTGCACGATTGCCTGAAGTGGATGCAGACGCGCGACATGATCCGCGAGGGCGTGCTGCGCGACCATGTGGCGGCGGTCTCTTGCGGCCTCTACAAGGGCGCGGCGGTATTGGACCTCGACTACCCCGAGGATTCGGGCGCTGACGCGGATGCCAACTTCGTCATGACCGGTTCGGGGGGCATCGTCGAGGTGCAGGGCACCGCCGAGACCGTGCCGTTCACGCAAGAGGGCTTCGACCAGCTGATGGCGCTGGCGCGCAAGGGCATTGCCGAGCTGATCGAGCTGCAAAAGCTGACCGTCGCCTAGCAGCAAGCGGGGAGCGATGCTTCCATCCGGCATTCTCGAAACCGTGCTTTATGCCAAAGACCTAGACGGCACCGAGCGGTTCTATGACGAGGCGCTGGGGCTCATTCCCTTTGCCAAGGCAAAAGGCCGGCATCTGTTTTACCGTTGCGGCAACCAGGTGCTGTTGATCTTCAATCCCGATGCAACCCAGCTGCCGCCCGCCGCCGGTGCTTTGCCCGTACCACCGCACGGCATGCTGGGAGAGGGGCATCTGTGCTTTCGCGCCTCAGCGAGCGAGATCGACGCCTGGCGCGCGGCGCTCGAGGCCAAGGGTGTTGCCATCGAGGCCGACTTTGCATGGCCCGGCGGCGGTCGCTCGATCTATTTCCGCGATCCGGCCGGAAATTGTCTGGAGTTTGCCGAGCCACGCATCTGGAACCTTTCATGACGCGCCGCCTGCTCCCCAATGCGCGCCTCGTGGTGGCCAGCCACAATGCCGGCAAGGTCGCCGAGATCATCGAGCTGGTGGCCCCGTTCGGGCTCAAGATCTCGACCGCGGCCCAGCTGGCGCTGCCGGAGCCGGAAGAGACCGGTGCGAGCTTCCTTGCCAATGCCGAGCTGAAGGCCGTGGCGGCCGCAAAGGCGTCGGGCCTACCCGCCTTGGCCGATGATTCCGGGCTGGAAGTGGTGGCGTTGGGCGGCGCGCCGGGCGTCTATTCGGCACGCTGGGCGGGCGCCGGCAAAGATTTCGGCGCTGCCATGCAGCGCGTTGAGGCTGCCCTTGCCAGCCGCGGCGCCTGGGACAGCGCCGGGCCAGGGCCGTTCGCCACCTTCACCGCGGTCCTGTGCCTGGCCTGGCCGGATGGGGAGGCGGCCGCCTTCGAGGGCAAAGTGCAGGGCCATCTGGTATGGCCGCCCCGCGGCAGCAAAGGTTTCGGCTATGATCCGATGTTTGTCCCCGAGGGCGAAAGCTTGACCTTCGGCGAAATGGAGCCTGACGCGAAGCATGCGATCTCCCACCGCGCCCGCGCTTTCGATGGCTTCGTGCGCGCCTGCCTCGGCGCCGCCTAGCGGCGACGCCTTCGGCGTCTATCTGCATTGGCCGTTTTGCGCCTCCAAGTGCCCCTATTGCGACTTCAACAGCCACGTGCGCGCCGGCGGCATCGATGAGGCGCGCTTTGTGGCCGCCTACCGCCGCGAATTGCGGCACTGGGCCGATCTTGCGCCGGGGCGGACGGTGGGCAGCATCTTTTTTGGCGGCGGCACGCCCTCGTTGCTATCGCCGGCGGCGGTCGGCAGCTTGCTCGATACGATCGCTAGTCTTTGGCCGATCGATGCCCTGGCGGAGGTCACGCTGGAGGCCAATCCCTCGAGCGTGGAGGCCAGCCGCTTCAGCGGCTACCGTGCGGCCGGCGTCAACCGTGCGTCGCTTGGGGTCCAGTCGCTCAATGACGCTGAGTTGCGCGCCCTCGGCCGCCTGCATACGGCGGCCGAAGCGGTCGCGGCCATCGCCGTGACGCGTCGAACCTTTCCGCGCTTTTCCTTCGACCTGATCTATGCGCGCCCCAAGCAAACGCGAGACGCCTGGCGGGCCGAGCTGGCGCAGGCGCTGAGCCTGGCAGGCCAGCATCTTTCGCTTTATCAGCTCACCATCGAAGCGGGGACGCCGTTCGCCGCCCTCAGCGCTGCAGGCAAGCTCGTCATTCCGGATGATGCGTCGGCTGCGGACTTCTACGCGCTGACGCAAGAGGCCACCGCCAAGGCCGGGCTGCCCGCCTACGAGATTTCCAATCACGCCAGCCCAGGCGAGGAATGCCGGCACAACCTGCTTTATTGGCGCTACGGCGAGTATGCCGGCATTGGCGCCGGCGCCCACGGTCGCGTCGTCGGCAAAAACGGTCGGCGGGCGACCATCACCGAGCGCCATCCGGAGCGTTGGCTCGCCGCCGTCGAGAGCAACGGGCATGCCATCGTCGAGGATGTGCTTTTGACAGCGGCCGAGCAAGCCGACGAGGCTCTGCTGATGGGGCTGCGGCTCAGCGAAGGCATTGATCTCGATCGCCTTCAGCGCCTCGTCGGCGCCTGTCCGAGCGGTGAGGTGATCGAGCGCATGGTGGCGCGCGACCTGCTCGAGCGCTTTGCTGTGCGCCGCATCCGGGCGACCGGCAGGGGACGGCTGGTCCTCAACGCCATCGTCGTCGAGTTGGCGCGCTCGTTTGCGGCCGCGTCAGTTGTTCAGGAAGTTGAACAGGCCCGCGGCCAGGCCTGACGTCGCCGGCCCTGGGGTGCCCGGAGCGCTCCCCGCGCCCAGCGCGGGCGGCGCCTCGATGATGCCGGCGCCGATCTTTTGCACCTCGAGAATGGCCAGCGCCCGCTCGGCAGTGCCGTCGGCGAGCAGGCGATACGTGCCGTCCACGCCCGTAAAGCCGCCAGCGCGCGTCAATGCGCCTGGCGCGTAGCCCTGACCCTCGCCGCCGGGCGACGACAAGAGGATGGCGAGGCTGACCGCGTCGTAGGCCAAGCTGGCGATGCGCGGCGGGGCCTGGCCGTAACTTTTTGCGAATTTCTGGGCGAAATCTTCCCAGCCGCGGGGATCTGGGCCGGGGTACCACGCACCCACCAGTCCGGCGTTGTGACCGGCATTGGCATAGTCCATGCCGCCGGTGCCGATCACCTTGACCTGCGTGGTATCGATATCGGCTTGCGGCATCAGGCGCCCAATCCGTTCCAGGTTCTCTTGTCCGCCGGGCAGGAACAGGGCGTCGATCTGCCCGGCCTCGCTGTCCTGCGCGGCGCGCAGCACCGTGCCGACTTTGCGCATGGGCTCGAGCATGCCGTTGGCGGAGGCAGGATAGGTTTCGAGTGCGATGATGGTCCCACCCGAGCGCTGCACCGCCTCCCGGAAAGCGGCGGCCGCGACTTTGCCAAAGGCATCGTCCGGGATCAGCGCTGCAAATCGTCGCTTGCCCTGGCGCGCCGCGAAGCCAACCACGCGCGCGATTTCGATGGCGGGCTGGAAGCTCAAGAGATGGACGCCGCGCCCGGCGACCTGCCGGTCGTTCGAAAAGGCCACCACCGGCACATTGGCCTGCCGGCTGACCGGCGCGACGGCGGCAACGGACTTGGCAAACAGCGGACCGAGGATCAGGCTGGCACCGTCCTTGATGGCCTCGCTCGCCGCCGCAACGGCGCCCTCGGGTGTGCCCTTGTCGTCCTTGACCATGAGCTGCAGGTTTGGATTGTCGCGGTCGAACAGCGCCAGCTCACCCGCCTGCTTGAGCGCCTTGCCGATCAAGCCGGGTTGGCCTTGCGCGGACAACGAGGCGAGCAGCGCCACCTTGACGGGCGCCGCTTTGCCGGGCGTATCCGATCCGGCGAGGCCGTTCGTGGCGGCAACCGTCCCGGGCGGATTGGCCGAGCAGCCGGCCAGCAGGATCGCAGCGGCCGCCAGCGGCAGACTGGCAAGCCGCAGCCGGCGCACGCAAACGCCTGCCGATGCCAGCAATCCCATCATGCGTTGCGGTCTTTCGCGCTTGCAGCTCGAATCCCTGGGAGCAAGGCAGAGCCAACGCCGCCATGCAACAAAAAACGCGAATAAGATGGCATCCCGGCCAGCGCCGGCGGCATAACTGCGGGCAACCGTGATGTTTGCGAGACGATCTTGACGCAATCAGGCGATCCTTTGACCTCCTCCGGCAGCCGCCTTCCTGAGCGTGCTGGAGACCTGTTGCGCGCCTTGCTGGCGCAAGCTTTGCCGCCCGGCCTGCACGTCGTCGCCACGCCGATCGGCAACCTCGGCGATATCAGCCTGCGGGCGCTGTCGACCCTGGCACGCGCCGACCTTCTCTATTGCGAAGACACGCGCCACAGCCGCGTCTTGCTCACACACTTCGGCATCACCCGCCCGCTGCGCGCCTATCACGAGCACAACGCCGAGCGCGAGCGTCCGCGCATCCTGGCCGAGCTGACGGCAGGTCGATCGGTCGCCCTCATCAGCGACGCCGGCACCCCGCTGATCTCCGATCCGGGCTACAAGCTGGTGCGGGCGGCGCTCGCTGCCGGCATCCGCGTCACCAGCCTGCCGGGCGCGTCGGCCGTGCTCGCTGCGCTCACCATGGCGGGCCTTGCCACCGATACCTTCTTGTTCGTCGGCTTCCTGCCCGTCAAGGCCGGGGCGCGGCGCGGCCGGCTGACCGAGCTGCGGGCGATGCCGGCAACGCTGGTGTTGTTTGAGGCACCGTCGCGTCTGGCTGACACCCTTTTGGACATCGCCATGGTGCTGGGTGATCGCCCCGTCGCGGTGGCGCGCGAGCTCACCAAGTTACACGAGGAGGTGCGCACGGGCGTCGCCGCCGAATTGGCGCAATGGGCAGCGGCAGCCGCGCCGCGCGGCGAAATGGTGATCGTCATTGGCCAAGCGCCGATGGCCGAGGTGGGCGATGCGACCATCGCCGCGCATCTGCAATCCTTGCCCGCGAGCATGAGCGTGCGTGATGCCGCCAAGGCGACGGCTGAGGCCCTGAGCGTGCCGAAAACGCGCGCCTACGAGCTGGCGCTGGCGCTGAAGAAAAGCGGCGCCGGCTGAGGCGGGTTTTTGCTCCCTCGCCACCGCGGCGAGGCCATCGGCCTGCAGCCAAAGCGGCAATGAGGAGCGCAATTCCGGTTGAACTTGGCAGCGGAAAGCGCTTGCATGCCTCCCCACAGAGGTCTGACGGCCGCGCTGGAGTGTGGAAAAGAATGCCGCTCAAAGTTGCCTGCCAGATGGACCCGGTTGACCGCATCGATATCCGCGGAGATTCGACCTTTGCCTTGCTGCTGGAGGCTCAGCACCGCGGCCACAGCATGTTCTACTACACGCCGCCACATCTTAGCCTGCGCGCCGGCCGCCTGATCGCGCACGGCTCGACGCTCGAGGTCGAAGACCGGGTCGGCAGCCATTACCGCCTCGGCGAGCCACGGGCGGAGGACTTGAGCCAGATGCAGGTGGTGTTGCTGCGCCAGGACCCGCCATTCGACATGTCCTACATCACCACCACCCACCTGCTCGAGCGCATCCACCCCAAAACCCTGGTGGTCAACGACCCAGCGCACGTGCGCAACGCGCCCGAGAAGGTGTTCGTGCTCGATTTCCTCGACCTGATGCCGCCGACGCTGGTCACGCGCCACCTCGACGAGGTGCGGGCCTTTCGCGCCGTGTACAAGGACATTATTCTGAAGCCGCTCTACGGCAATGGCGGCGCATCCGTGTTCCGCCTCAGCGAAGGTGATACCAACCTCAATTCGCTGGTCGAGCTGTTCCAGACCGTGTTCCGCGAGCCCTTCATGGTGCAACAGTATCGGCCCGAGGTGCGCGCCGGCGACAAGCGCATCATCCTGGTCGACGGCGAGGTGGCAGGTGCCATCAACCGTGTTCCGGCCGCCGACGAGACGCGCTCCAACATGCATGTCGGCGGCGTCGCCACGGCAACCGATCTGACCGGCCGCGATCTGGAAATTTGCCAACGCCTGGGTCCCGAGCTCAAGCGGCGTGGGCTGCTCTTCACCGGCATTGACGTGATCGGTCCCTACCTGACGGAAATCAACGTCACCTCGCCGACCGGGATCCGGCAGGTGAAGGCCTTTGGCGGACCCGACATCGCCGCGCTGATTTGGGATGCAATCGAAAACAAAGTGCAGGCCTAAGGCGATTGCAGCGCCGGCCCGGCCGTGCGACCGGCCCGGCGAATGCGCGCTTTCTCACATCGTGGCGCCAATCTGCCAGGGTACGAACTCGTTGTCGCCGTAACCCAACAGCTCGCTTTTCGTCTTCTCACCGGACGCCACGCGCAGAATGGTGTTGAAGATCTCCTGGCCCTTGGCCTCGATCGACACGCCGTCGAGAATGTCGCCGCAGTCGATATCCATGTCGTCCAGCATCCGGCGATAGATGTCGTGGTTGGTGGCGAGTTTGATCGACGGCGTCGGCTTGCAACCGTAGGCCGAGCCGCGGCCGGTGGTGAAGCACAGGAGATTGCAACCGCCCGCCACCTGACCGGTGGCTGCCACGGGATCGTAGCCCGGCGTATCCATGTAGACAAAGCCCTTGGCCGTCACCGGCTCGGCGTAGCGATAGACTTCATTGAGCGTGGTGGTGCCGCCCTTGGCCGCGGCCCCCAGCGACTTCTCGAGGATGGTGGTCAGGCCGCCGGCCTTGTTGCCGGGGCTCGGATTGTTGTCCATTGAACCGGCATGCTTGGCGCAATAGTCCTGCCACCAGCGGATAATGTCGACCAGCTTCTCGCCGACTTGGCGCGTGCGCGCGCGACGCGTCAGCAAGTGCTCGGCGCCGTAGATCTCCGGCGTTTCCGACAGCACCGCCGTGCCGCCATGGCGCACGAGCAGGTCGGCGGCAGCACCGAGCGCAGGATTGGCCGTTATCCCCGAATAGCCGTCCGAGCCACCGCACTGCAGGGCAAGCGTGATCTCGCTGGCCGGCAGCGTTTCGCGCACAACCGCATTGGCGCGCGGCAGCATCTCGGCGATGCGTGCGACGCCGGCGGCGATGGTTTTTTTCGTCCCGCCGGTGTCCTGGATGGTCATGGAGCGGAAGTTGTCACCCTCCACCAGACCATACTTCTCCTTCAGGCGCGCGATTTGAAACACCTCGCAGCCGAGCCCGACCAGCAGCGCCGCGGCGAGGTTGGGGTGGCCGGCGTAGCCCCATTGCGTGCGCTCCAAGACCTCGTAGCCCTCGCCGGTGGCGGCCAGACCGCAGCCGGTGCCGTGGACGAAGGAGACCACGCCATCGACGTTTCCGTACTGCTGCAACAGCCCGGAGCGGCCGACCGCCTCGGCCATGAAGCGGGCCACCGAGGCCGAGCAATTCACGCTCGTCAACACACCGATGTAGTTGCGCGTGCCGGTCTTGCCGTTGCTGCGTCGATATCCCTCAAAGGTCGCCCGCAACTCGGGTGGCAGCAAAGGTTCTGAGCGCGCATCCTGCGCGAAGGCATAGTCCCGCTCGAACTCGGCAAACGAGCAATTATGCGTATGCACATGGCTGCCCGGGGCAATCGCTTCGCTGGCAAACCCAATAATCTGGCCGAACTTGAGGACCGGTTGGCCCTGGCCGATCGGCTGCACCGCCATCTTGTGGCCGCGCATGATGCGCGCCGTCGCCGTCACGCCCTGAACCGCCCAGCCCGCCTGCACCGGGTCGACGGCAACGATGATGTTGTCGCGCGGATCGAGCCGCAGCGTACGGGGGGTCGACTTTACTGCCTTGTCCTGCATTCGCTTTCCTCCCGATCTCCCTAGCATGCCGCATTTTCCGGCATCTGGCGATCTGATGCGCTAAGCTTTGCGGCCAGCGTCCCGGAACCAACCTAGCCGCGAGGAAACGCCCTGTGAACCTGTCCTCCATGCTGAAGGCGCGCGCCGCCGAGGCCAAGCCCATTCGCGTCGGCCAGATCGGCGCGGGAAAATTCGGCACCATGTTTCTGTCGCAGGTGCGGCTCACCCCCGGCATGCATCTGGTCGGCCTCGCCGATCTGGCGCCGCAGCGAACCAAGGAAAGGCTGATCGCGGTCGGTTGGCCGAGCGCGCAGCTTGATGTCGACGGCATCGGCGCGGCGATCAAGACCGGCAAGACCTTTGTCACCGACGATGCCATGGCGGTGATCGCGCATCCAGAAATAGAGGTGGTCATCGAGGCGACCGGCGACCCCTCCACCGGCATCAGGCTGTGCCAGGCCGCCATCCAGCATGGCAAGCACATCATCATGGTCAACGTCGAGGCCGATGCTTTGGCCGGTCCGCTGCTGGCGCGCCAGGCGCGCGCGGCCGGCGTGGTCTATTCGCTGGCTTGGGGCGACCAGCCGGCACTCATCTGCGAGCATGTCGACTGGGCCCGTACCTGCGGCTTCGAGGTGGTGGCCGCCGGCAAGGGCACCCGCTACCACCCGACCTACCATCAATCCACCCCCGACAGCGTCTGGGAGATCCTTGACCAGTACCTGAAGATCACCGATCGCAGCCACATCAATCCAAAAATGTTCAACTCCTTTATCGACGGCACCAAATCGGGCATCGAAATGACGGCGGTGTGTAACGCCACGGGTCTGCTGCCGCAGTCGCATGGCCTTGGCTTTCCGCCGTCCTCGCGCTTCGAGCTGGCCGAGGTCTGCAAGCCGAAAAGCGACGGTGGCACACTGGAGAAGAAGGGTGTGACCGAGGTCGTATCTTCGGTCGATCGCCAGGCCAAGGACGTGCCCCACCATCTGGCGATGGGAACCTATGTGGTGATTGCGAGCGAGAGCCCGTACGCAAAACAATGCTTTGGCGAATACCATTTGCTGCCCGACAGCAGCGGCAGCTACGCAGCGCTCTACCGGCCAACGCACATGATCGGCCTGGAACTTGGTATTTCGGTCGCCTCGGCCGCCCTGCGCAAGGAACCGACGGGGGCGCCCGTGTGCTTCAATTCCGATGTCGTTGCCACCGCCAAGCGGGCGCTGAAAAAGGGCGAGATACTCGACGGAGAAGGCGGTTTCTGCGTCTGGGGCAAGCAAACACCGGCCGCGGTTTCACTGGCGCAGGGCTACCTGCCGTTGGGCCTGGCCCATGAGGTGCGGCTCACCCGCGACATTGCTGAAGGCCAGCCGCTCAAATGGTCCGACGTCAGCTTTGATGCGCAGGCCCCCGCCGTTGTGGTGCGGCGCGAGATGGAAGCCCAGTTCGGCCGCCCAAGGCCATAGGTAGGGCACAGGACCCCCGAGGGCTGGCACGGCGCGCTCAGGCGGCGAGCGCAGCGGCGGCAAAGCGGAGGCGCAGGCTCCAGCTCAGCGCCGCCAATAGCCTCTGCGGCCATCGTTGCGGTGGATGCCATCTTCGGCCATCAGCGTCGCCAGGATGCCTTCGCGCAGGCCCCGGTCCGCCACCCGCAGGCGGTCGCAAGGCCACATTTCCAGCATGGCCTCGAGAATGGCGCAGCCGGCGAGCACCAGATCGGCCCGCTCCTTGCCAATGCACGGTTCGGCCACGCGCTCTTCGTAGGTGGCAGCCAGCAGGCGGGCCGTAACGGCCTGCGCCTGCGCCCTCTGCAGCCAGCAGCCGTCAACCCGGTTGCGATCGTAGCGCGGCAACCCCAGATGCACCCCCGCGATCGTCGTCACCGTCCCGGAGGTTCCCAGCAGATGCGTTCTGCTGCTGTCGAGCCGGGCGCGAAACTTGTGCACAGCCTCGAAGGGGGCGAGCAGCGTGCCAACGTGGTCGACCATCGCCCGAAACACGTCCTGGCAGACGAACACCCCGCCGAAGCGCTCCGCCAAGGTCACGACGCCAACCGGCAGCGACGTCCAGGCGGCGATACAGGCTTGCAGTTCCACGCGGTCGGCGGGCGTCGCGCGCTCGCCGGCGGGGCGCCGCGAAAGGTCGAGCCAAATCAGCTCGGAAGAGCCACCGCCGATGTCGAAGACCAGCACCAGATCGCAACCGGGATCGATCAGCGACGCACAGCCCGACACCGCCAGTCGCGCTTCTGCCTCGCGGCTGACGATCTTGATGTCGAGGCCGGTTTCGGCGCGAACACGCTGCAGGAATTCGGGTGCGTTGATGGCGACGCGGCACGCCTCCGTGGCGATCAGGCCCGAGCGCTCCACGTGCAGCGCCCGCATTTTGTTGGCGCAGGCGTGCAGGGCCTCGATGGTGCGTTCGATGGCGGGTTCAGACAACCGACCGCTGATGGAAACGCCTTCGCCCAGGCGGATGATGCGCGAAAATGCGCCGATGACTTTGAAGCCGCGCGGTCGCGGGTGGGCAACGAGGAGACGGCAGTTGTTGGTCCCAAGATCAAGCGCCGCATAGGCGCGCCGGTAGCGCACTCGCGGCAACGAGGGGTCGCGGCTTGTCACGGCGTAGCCGGGTGGCGGCATTGCCACGGCAATACCATCCTGCCCACATACACCGTCCTCCACCACATCCGGCAAACGCTCGCCGGCCTCTTTGCTCGCACCCTCCACGCTATTCTCCGGCGCCCGTTCACCGCTCTCGGACGTCCTTGTGCTTGAACTTGACGTTACTGTATTCAGGTCCCTCGCGCTGGTAAAGCGGTCCCGAAACACCGGCGTGCGCGGGCGGGACCGGCGCGCTTGGGCGCGCTGGGCATGAGACCTCAGGTCGCGCGCCGGCCGACGCGGTGCGCCCGGGAGTGACTTAGAACGTTGGCGGAACGTTGCCGGCGTCACGGCGGCCCTGCTGTGTGGGGCAGGCGCCTCGCGCGGGGCAAGACGTTGGCTTACGCCCAGGGGCGCTCGGCCCCAGCCTTGGCCTCGAAGGCACTGATCGCCGCTTCTTCCTTGAGCGTGAGACCAATGTTGTCGAGGCCTTCGAGCAGGCAACGCTTGCGGAAGGGATCGATGTCGAACCTGACGAGGCCACCATCGGGTCCGCGGATCTCCTGCTTTTCCAGATCGATGGAGAGGGTCGCGTTGGCGCCGCGGTTGGCATCGTCCATCAGCTTTTCCAGATCCTCGGGCGACACTTTGATCGGCAGGATGCCGTTTTGAAAGCAGTTGTTGTGAAAGATATCAGCGAACGCGGTCGAGATTACGCAGCGAATGCCGAAATCGAGGAGCGCCCATGGCGCGTGCTCGCGCGAAGAGCCGCAGCCGAAATTCTCGCCGGCCACGAGGATTTGTGCCTTGCGGTAGGCCGACTTGTTGAGCACGAAGTCGGGGCGTTCCTGACCCTGCTCGTCGTAGCGCAATTCGTGGAACAGGTGCTTGCCGAGGCCCGTACGCTTGATGGTCTTCAGGAACTGCTTGGGAATGATCGCATCGGTGTCGATATTGATCATCGGCATGGGAGCAGCGACGCCCGTCAGTGTCGTGAACTTCTCCATCTCGCATCCTTTGCGGTTGCCGCCCAGCTGCCGCGTCGGCGATGGCAGCAGATCCAGAGGCCTCTTTAACGCCAGCAAGCTTGCCTCCGTCAAGATGGCGCCGCCGCATTGAACAAGCCTGCGGCCGACACGCTCCCGGGATGAGCGCGCCAACGCCGTGCGCCGGCGCGACACCGCGAGGGGGATGGGCAAACGAGGGGCCGGAAGAAAAGCTCTGAAACACCGGGCTCGGCGCAGCGCACCTCAATCGGCCAAAGCGGAGCCAACCCCGCGGTCGGCGGCACTTTATTTGATCGGGATTTGATCGGCTATTTGATTGCGCTGTCGGTATAGCACTTGCGCATCAGCTCGCAGCGGTGCGAGCCGGAGAAGTGCATGCTGTCGCCCTTAGCCGGCGCAATAAAACGGCAGACCTCCTCGAGCCCGTCGGGCGTCAGCCACCCCTGCCGGCGCCCGCGTTGCACGGCAAAGCAGTCCGCCGTCTCCTCATCGGGCCCGCGGAACTGATGTCCGCACTCATGGGCGTGGATCCACAGCTTTACTGGGGTAGAGACCTTGGCGAGCAACTTAGGATTGAGAATCAAGAACCCGGGGTAGGCGGCCCCGTAATCATCGAGCTGGGTGTCGAGCACGGTGGGCCGCTTGCCGCAGACAAGCTTGCGGCCATCGAGCGACAGCTCGCCAAACGCGACGATCTTGGCCTCACCGCCGACATGGGCGACGTACTCTTCAGGGCTGGGGCCGGCGTTGGCCTTGGCGCCGACGGCCAGCGCCAGAACGCTCGCCATCACGCAACCCACGGCTGCACGACATGCTCGGCCGCGATCAGGCCACCCCCTCAAAGCGCGTTCCCTCTTGCCCCGTCAGGTCCAACCAGCGACGACCACCTTCGCCGCTCGCACGTCGCAACGCAACCCATCATTTTTGCCTGCGGCAGCGTGCGCCAAAGTCCGAGCACGCGGATCACACATGTTGCGGGCTTTCCGCAACGTGCCCACGGCACCCTTGCGCTTTGCAACCGCAACAATTGCGGGGGCCGCGTCGCTGCAATTTGAGCAGGGGTGGTGTGGCGCTGGCGCGGCCGTGCGAAAAAAATTTGCGGGCCCGGCTCACCGTCCTGTGCACCTGTAGGGCCTCCTCTATCCTTTCCCCCGTGCCGGCAGACGTGCGCAGGCTGCTGTGGCGCTGTGCGCGCGCCGTGGCGCCATGGTCTTGCGGCTCACGCATGGCACCGAAGGACCCCGTGAAGAGGGGCGTTTCAGTGGGCGAAAAAGACCGGGATCTCGGCGGCGGCAAGGATATAGCTGGTGGCGCCCCCAAAAATCATCTGCCGCAGGCGGCTGATGGTGTAGGCCCCCTTGACGAGCAAGTCAGCGCCTTGGGCGGCCGCCTCGGCCAGAATCACCTCGCCTTGCCGCTGCGAGCGGCCGGGAATGGTTTTCTCCACCGCCGTAATGCCGTTGGCTGCAAGATAGCCCAAGGCATCTTTCGGGCTTGGGCCGGGAACGACGTTGCCTTCCAAGGTCAGGAGCATCACGCGTTTGGCCCGCCGCAGCAAAGGCATGGCCATGAACATGGCACGGGCGGTCTCGGTGCTGGCATTCCAATGGATCAGCACGGAGTCGCCGAAGGCCGGCCTCGGCGTGGGCGGCGCCATCAGCAGCGGGCGGCCGCTGTCGAACAAGGTGGCTTCGAGTGCGGTCATGCGGGCACCCCTATTGCCGGGGCGGCTGAGGACAGTGACGTCGTAAACACGGCCGAGGCTGCCCAGCGCTCCGTCCTCGATCACCGAGCCACCGCGCCAGCGAAAACGCGGACTTTTGCCTGCTTCGGCCGGGTGGCGGGCGGCAAATTCATCGAAGGTCTGGCGCACGTTGCGAACAAAGTCCGTCTCGTTCCAATCGGCCGGCGGGATGGTCACGGCGACGATGGGATCGGGCGCCACGATCTCGGCGAAGGCGGGGCGCAGCGCCACGCCCTCGATGGTGGCGTCGAACATATTGGCCAGTTGCCATGCCGTCTCCAGCGCCGACGGCATCTGCTCACTCTGGTCCACAGGCAAAAGGATGCTCTTCATGGCGTTCGATCCAGCTCTGACGGACGCTTGTTTTTGATTTGATCAAGCATAGCACAGGTGGCGCTCCAATGGACCAGCGATCGCGCTTTCATCCGGCCTGCCGCTCACCGACGCGGGCACGCCCGTTGGCGGTTGCCAATGGAGCCCGTGCAATTCAGCCGAATTTTGTTGCGAGGAGGGTGGCGCGCAAGAAAAAGACGCGCTTTGGCGCCCGTGGAGAGGCAACGAGCCGGCGGGATCTGAGGCGCACAGTGAGCGCTCACGGGATGGAGGTGGCGTCTCCGTGCCGGGTCCGTGCGGTTTGCGCACCGCGACAGGTGGGATCACCCTAGGGTTGGATGTTGGGTGTTCGGCAGGCCCGCCGCCGGCACGGGTGCCCCGACCTCTCGGCTGCCGCCCATTGGCACAGCGACAAGGCTTTCGCACGCCTCCTGGGTCGGCTTGGCCGCACACAAGGCCGACAGCTTCTCAGGTTGCGGGCAGGCGTGCGCATACACCACTTTATTGCTAGCTCAGAACCGGCTGCGCCGTTTGTCCATCTCCGGCACAGGCGGCCAGCAGCAGGGCCGCGAAGACCACCGTCGTCCGCATGACACGCATCCCCCACCAGCCGGGCGCCAAGGCTCTAGCGCTGAACGACGATCTCAAGCCCGTTGCCTCCGGCGCGACCCGCCTGCCCCTCACGGGCAAGTGTCTCCCGCGGACGTCACAACTCCAGATTGAAAATTATGCACAAGTTATAGGCAACCTGCCCGTCTTTTTGCGGCTTGGCGTTGCCGCGGCGAAGCACCGACGTGTACTGTTTGCCGGCGCGCAGCTGCCCGGGCGGGCCGTGGTGGCGTGGGCAATCATCATCGCAGGGCGAGGATGGCGGTGTGGGCATGGGAGTGTGGGGATGAGTGGCAGCGAGCGCGTCGATGCGAGAGGCGGACCTTTTGGCAATCTGTGGCAAACCTATGCCGAGCAACTGGACGCCCTGGCCAAGGGTTGCGAGCCGGCCGCGCTGGGACTTGGCCGTTGCAACCTGGAGCTGATGACTTTGGCTGTGCGACGGACGCAAGCTTGGCTCGAGCAACCGGCGCGCCTGGGCGGGTGCCGGACGCCACAGGACCTGATGAGCGAGCAGGTGCGCTTTTGGCAGACCGCCGGGTCGCACTACGCCGAAAGCGGACAGCGTTGGTGGGCCGCGCTGATGAGCACCGCCCTGAACCCCATGGCCAAGCCTGATGGCGACGGCCGGCAGCCGCGAGACGCGCGCGATTATATCGCCGTCGCGGAGGTAACGGCGACGCCGGCGGCTAGGCCGTCCAAGGATCGCCGCGCCGCGTGAGGCAAAGGCGCGGGGAGCGGCGCGTGCGGGAGGGCCGCAGCGTTGCCGACAAGTTGAGACCGAGTGTCGGGCAAGGTGACAGCTTGTGTCTTGTGCGCTCGGTCCCGCTCTGCGAGGGTTGCGCCGTGCGCAGCAGGGGAGCCGGGCATGCGAGGTGTCGTGGCGTGGTTGCTGTTGACGGCTGTGCTGGCCGCGTTTGCACCCGGCGCCGAAGCCAACAAGGCCACGAAAAAACAGAAATCCTCGGCGGCGCAACAGGCGCGGCAGGCCGGGCGTGATCGGGACGCGGAGCAATGGCACGCGCGCGATGCGAGCAAGTTGCCGTTCGGCTCGAGCCTTTGGTGGGACCAAATGCTGCGCGAAAATCGGCTGACCTGCTGCAATTGAGCCTGCCTGGCGCTGGATTGTGACTCGAGGCGCCAGACGGCTCACGCCGGCGCCGGACCCCACGCAAAGAGACCGGCGCGGCAAGCGACTTCTTTGGCGGCTTAGCGCTTTGAAAACTGGAAACTGCGGCGGGCCTTAGCGCGGCCGTACTTCTTGCGCTCGACCACACGACTGTCTCGCGTCAGGAAGCCGCCTTTTTTGAGCACGGCTCTAAGCTCGGGCTCGTAGTAGGTGAGCGCTTTGGAAATGCCGTGGCGAACCGCACCGGCCTGGCCGGAAAGGCCGCCGCCGGACACCGTCGCGGTGACGTCGAACTGACTGAGGCGATTGGCCGCCTGCAGGGGTTGCTTCAAAAGCATTTGCAGCACCGGCCGGGCAAAATACTGGGCAAAGTCTTTGCTGTTGATGGTGATGCGACCGGCGCCCGGCTTCAGCCAAACGCGGGCCACGGCATCCTTGCGCTTACCGGTGGCGTAGGCGCGCCCGCGCGCGTCGAGCTTTTGCGTGTAGCCTGGCGTGGCCGCGGGAGCCTCGCCCTTGAGCACAGATAAATCTTCGAACGTTCTCAATTCAGCCGGCATTGGTGTCACGCCCTCGCAGCATTCTTGGAGTTGAGCGCCTTGACGTCGAGCGGCTCCGGTTTCTGGGCATCGTGGGGATGGGCCGTTCCCTTGTAGACTTTCAGATTACGCATCAGCCGGCGTTGCAAGGGGCCACGCTTCAGCATGCGTTCGACCGCCTTTTCGACGATCCGTTCCGGGAACTTGCTGTTGAAGATCATGCGCGGCGTGCGCGTCTTGATGCCACCGGGATAACCCGTGTGCCACTGATAGAGCTTGTCGTCGGTCTTGCGACCGGTGAACACCACCTTCTCCGCATTGATCACGATCACGTTATCGCCGCCATCGACGTGCGGGGTGTAGGCCGGTTTGTGCTTGCCCCTCAGGCGCGTGGCGATGATGGTCGCGAGCCGACCGACCACCAGCCCGCTGGCATCGATCAGGACCCACTTTTTCTCCAGCTCGCCGGGTTTGGCGGCATAGGTACGCATGGAAGCCTCAAGCTGTGGTGGCGTGCGAACGAGCTTGTAATCGGCGCAGGTGCCGCTGTCAACGCCGATTCCAGCGTGGTCCCTTAAATTGAGATAGAGATATCAATGGATTAGCGTCACGGTAATATATTACCTAAGGTTTTGGCTGCGTCGGCGCCAGGCTCGGCAGCGCGTAGGTGGCGATGGCGTGGGCCACCATGTCGTCGCTGCCCTCGGAAAACAGCTGGGCCTCGCCCACGGCCAGACGCCGCCCCAGCCGAAGCAGTCGGACGACGGCAATCAAATCACGCGCCTCGGGCTTGGCTAAGAAGTTGATATTCAAGTTGGTCGTGACGGCCGCGATGCCGGCCTCACCCAGCGTGGCGATGATGGCAACGTAAACCGAAAAGTCCGCCAGCGTGAACATGGTTGGCCCGGAGACCGTCCCGCCCGGCCTGAGGTGACGGTCCTGCTTCCTGAGCCGCAGTCGGGCGCGGCGCCGGCCGACCTCCTCGATCAGCATCGCGCGACCGCCGACATGGATTTGCGGAAAGTGCCTATTGATGAGCGCCTCGACCTGTGCAGCATCAAGGCCACTGGCGCCAGGATCGTTGCTGCACATTAGCTGAACCGTCCAACTTTTGTCATTTGGCACCCTTACCAGACCTTCTATGCTCCCACTCGACATCGCAACGAGGACACACTCATGCACCAGATGCTTCGCCTGGCGATCGCTGCCGTCCTGGCCGTCGCGTTCGCCTGCCCCGCCGCCATTGCGACCGCGCAGCCCGTCAAGCAGGTCAAGCTGACCGACAAGCATGTCGAAGGCTTCATCGCGGCGCAGCAGGATATGGCAAGCGTCGCCGAAAAGATGCAAGGGAGCACCTCCGACAAGCCCGATCCCAAGATCGAAGCCGAACTTGAGTCGATCGCCAAAAAGCATGGCTTTGCCTCGTTCGCCGAGTACGACGACGTTGCCGGCACCATATCCATGGTGATGGCCGGCATCGATCCACAGACCAAAGCCTTCACCGAGCCGCAGATTGCCATCAAGAAGGAGATCGAAGAGGTCACCACCGACAAGTCGATCCCCGAAAAAGAGAAAAAGCAGATGCTCGAGGAGCTGAATGATGCGCTCAAGTCGGCAGCGCCCATTCAGTTTCCGAGCAATATCGAGACCGTGACAAAGTACTACGACAAGATCGACGCGGTCCTGCAGTAGGCCGGAGCCAACGATGCCAGCGCCGAAATCGGCCGCACGCCGTCAGCCGCCAGCGCCGAGCACGCTCAGCGAGCTCAAAAGCGAGCGAGCCGGCGGCGTGCGCATCTTGACCCTGGCCCGGCCCGAGCAACGCAACAGCCTGTCGGAGGCTATGCTCGGGGCGCTGCAGGCGGCCATTGCTGCGGCCGAGGCGGATGCCACCGTGCGGGCCGTGGTGTTGGCGGCGGAGGGTCCGGTGTTTTGCGCCGGACACGATTTGAAGGAGCTGACTGCGCACCGTGGCGACCAAGATGGTGGCCGCGCCTATCATGCCGAGATCATGGCCCAGTGCGCCAACATGATGCGCGCCATCGTGCGCTGCCGCAAACCCTTCGTCGCCGCCGTGCAGGGGCCAGCGCTTGCCGCGGGCTGCCAGCTGGTGGCGACCTGCGATTTGGCGGTGGCGGCGGAGCACGCCACCTTCGCCACTCCGGGGGTCAACATCGGCTTGTTCTGTTCGACGCCCATGGTCGCCTTGTCGCGCAATGTTCCGCGCAAGCGGGCCATGGAGATGCTGCTGCTGGGCGAGCAATTGCCGGCCGACAAGGCTGCCGACTACGGCCTCGTCAATCGCGTGGTCCCCGCCGCCCAAGTCCTGGCGCAAGCAATGGCAATGGCCGAGCTCATCGCCGCCAAGCCCAGGGCCACCGTGGCGATCGGCAAAGAGGCCTTCTACCGCCAACTCGAGATGGAGCTGACGGACGCCTACGATTATGCTGCCGGCGTGATGGTCGAAAACATGATGCACGCGGAGGCAAAAGAGGGGATCGGCGCCTTCTTGGAGAAACGCAGTCCCGATTGGAAGCAAAGCTAAAATTTGCCTTCCGGTCCGAGCCCTGTCAGAAGCGGCGGCAAGCGGGCGAGCAACCTTCGGGCCGATGCCATGGACCATACCGCCTATAGCGACATCTACATTGCCGAGATCCTGCGCGAGGCGCGTGTCATCGCCATGGTGGGGGCCAGCGGCACGAGCAACCGGCCGAGTTACTTCGCCATGAAGTACCTCCTGGGCAAGGGCTATCGCGTGTTGCCGATCAATCCGGCGGCCGCCGGTCAGAGCATCCTTGGCCAGCGCGTCTATGCCAGCCTTGCCGAGCTTTCCCCGTCCGTCGACATCGTCGATATCTTCCGCAGCTCGAAGGCGGCGCTTGAGATCACGCGCGAGGCCATCGCGCTCAAGGACAGGCTCGGCATCAAGGTCATCTGGATGCAGCTCGGCGTGCGCAACGAAGAGGCGGCGGCGGCGGCGGAGGCCGCGCACCTCAAGGTGGTGATGAACCGCTGCCCGAAGATCGAGTATGGGCGCCTATCGGGAGAGATCGGCTGGGCCGGCGTGAATGGAGGGGCGATCTCGTCGCGGCGGCCGTTGCTCGGTCGGCACGGGGTACAGAACCACGTGCTCGCCGGCCGACGCTGAGGCCAACGGCGGCGGACCCGCGCTTCGCCGCCGCGGCGGCCGTCAAAACAGCGCGTAGCCGCCGTCGATCAAAAAGGTGTCGCCGGTGTGATAGCGCGAGGCATCGCTCATCAGGTAGACGGCGATGCCGCCGAAATCATCCCCACTGCCCCAGCGTCGCATGGGAATGCGCGGCAGCACGTTCTTGGCGAACTTTTCATTGGCGATCGCGCCCGCCGTCATGTTGGTCTCGATCCAGCCGGGCAAAATGGCGTTGGCACGAATGCCGTGGCGCGCAAACTCGACCGCCAGCGCGCGGATCATGGAAATCAGTCCGCCCTTGGTCGCCGCATAATGTTCACTGCGCGCTGCCCCTTCAATGGCCGCCAGGGAGGCGGTACCCGCCAGCGCACCGCCGCCACCGCGCTCGACCATATGCCGCGCGGCCGCGCGAAAGGTATAAAACGCCCCGTCGAGATTGACTTTCAGCACCCGACGCCACTCCTCAGCGCTCATCTCCAGGAATGACGGCATGCCGCGACCACTGACGCCGGCGTTGGCAAAACAGCCGTCGATGCGTCCGAGCGCACGCAGCGTCTCGGCCATACAGCTCTCCACCGCACGCTCGTCGGAAACGTCGCACTCCAAGGTCAAGATGCGACGACCGCTGGTCTCAAGCTCCGCTTTGGCGGCTGCATTCTTGCGCGGGTTGGTGCCCCAAATCGCCACGTCGGCTCCGGCTTGGGCGGTGGCGCGGGCCATACCCAGGCCGATACCGCTGTTGCCGCCGGTGATCAGAGCCACCTTACCGCTGAGATCGAAGGGCTGGTACACGGGCTAATCTCCGAGCCGGGACGCACAACCGGGTACGCACACTGCACAAGGCTTGGGGAGGCGAGCAAGGCCAAAGTGTGCTTGAGATGGCCCGGCCCAGGACCGGGCAACGGGCTAGCGAGCTCGGGCAGCGAGCTCGGGCGGCGAAAGGTCGCCGCCCCTAGCGCGGTTGGTCGGCGGTGTGCCCGCGGGTCGACCTACAGTTTGTGCGCCATGCGCTCTTTTTTGGTCGCCAAATAGCGCTTGTTGTAGGGAGAAGCTTTGACGATCAGGGGAATCTGCTCGATCACGTCCACCCCCTCCTCGCGCAACGCCTCGACCTTGGCGGGATTGTTGGTCAGGAGGCGGATCTCGGGATAGCCAAGGTCAAACAGGATATGCGCGGCCAGGTCGTAGTCGCGCGCCTCGATCGGGGCTCCGATCGCGACGTTGGCGTCAACCGTGTCGTAGCCACGGTCTTGCAGGGCGTAGGCCCGGATCTTGTTGACGAGACCGATGCCACGCCCCTCCTGGTAGGGCAGGTACACCAGGACACCCGTCGGGCACGAGGTGATTCGGTCCATCGCCGCCTGTAGCTGGGGGAAGCAATCACATCGCAAGGAATGGAAAATGTCCCCTGTGATGCAGCCGCTGTGAACCCTAACGACAGGCAACTGGTCGCCGGCATCCTTCGACCGGTGCACCAGAACGATCGCCTGCGTGTTGGGATCTGTTCCCTGGTAGGCGCGAGCCTCCAGTTGTAGCTCTTGGCCTCTGAATTCAATTGGAAGGATCGTCTGAGCTGTCCAATCGAGTTCAAGCTCAAACGACTTAACCGCATTCGATTGCATCGAACTCTCCAAACGGCATGCCTGCGCGCATATGGGCTGGCAATTTGGGTCTTGTAAAGGCGAGCCGCCAGCGACGCCGCGTCACAAGTGTTACAAGGAAATGCTCCCTCCACCCACCGATCTTCAGGCGCCGATCACATGTCCGGGCGAGCGACGGAGCGCCGCCGAGACCAGGCCGACGAGACTGCAAAATTGAGCCCGAAGTGCCAGGTTGAGCGGGTCAGGCACGTGTCGGTTTCTCTCCCTCCTCGATAACTGCTCGAACATGAACGCAGGATGTATGCGCTCGGTTCCAATCCAATCGTACGCATATGGATAAATCTTACTGGCCGTTTTGTCTTTTATGATCATATGGTTATGGTGAACCCATTAGTGTTCTGACGATTTCTTCGCACCTGCACGCGGCGCCGGTTGCCGCCGCTGCCCCGCTTTCTTCTTCATTGCCGGTTCATCGCAGCTGTGATGGTCTATGACAGCTCTATGACACTCCGGACGCCGTTTCCATGAGCGATCAAACTGTTGGTCTGCCAGCCAGAAAGTCGCGCTGGTCGCGAACCTGCGCGCTCGCTCGCAGGTGGCTCGTCGATCTTGAATTGCGTCCGGCATCGGCGTGGGTCGTGGTGGCGGTACTCAGCGGGATGCTGGCTAGATATTTTTGGTTGGACGAGGGCAGCCCGGCGAATGTTCTGTTCACCGCCGCCGTCACCTGGACCCTGATCGCCGGCGTGGTCCTTTTGTCGCGCCGGGTTTTGTTCGCAACCGTCTTGGTAACGGCACTGATCGTCGTCCTGGTCGCGGTGGCGACGGTCAAGCGTTCGATCATGAACATGGTCGTGCATGCCTATGACCTGTTCTTCTATCTCAGTTCCTGGTCGACGATTAGCTTCCTGTGGAGTGATCACCGGCGCTACGTGATTGCGCTCATCGCTGCCATGCTTGCGCTCGTCGGCGTCAGCTGGCTTGCCTACCGCGCCGACCCCAGCCGCGTACCCCGCCGCTGGGCTGCCGCCACTGTCCTCTTGTTCGCCGCCCTGGCAGCACTCGGCGCCTACAGCAAAGGCGAGCGGCGCCACATGCAGTTCTACTACTCCGGGCTCTACCTTTCGTCCTTTTACGCGTCCTGGGGAGAGACCGTCGAGGCGCTCTTTCGCGGCACCCTGTTGGAGGCGGCAGCCGACCCAACCGGCCCTGCCTTCGTGATCCCGCGGACGTGCCCAAGCCGGGCCAAGCCGCCGCACATTATCCTTGTGCACCAGGAATCGGTGGTGCAACCCTCGCTGTTCCGCACGCTGCGCTACGACGGCTCCGTCGATCCTTTCTTTCGCTCCGACGATGATCAGCTGCACGCCCTGCGCGTGGAGACCTACGGTGGCGCATCATGGCTGACCGAGTTCTCGCTGCTGGCTGGCGTCTCCACCCACTCCTTCGGCGGCATGCGCCAGTTCGTGCAGACCTTCACCCAGGGCAAGCTGAAAGACACGCTGCCGCAGGCCTTGCAGCGCTGTGACTACCGCAACGTCGTGTTCTATCCGATGCTGAAGAACTTCGTGTCGAACGACCGCTTCTACAGCTCGATCGGACTGAAGGAAATCTTCGATCTCAAGGCCCAGGGTGCGCCATCGGCCCAGGAGCGCGACAGCTTCTACTACCGCAACGCGCTGAACGAGATGGAGCGACACTTCAAAGCGTCACGCAAGCCGTTGTTCACCTTTATCCAGACCATGTCGGCGCATTGGCCGTACGACTACACCTACGAACCGCACGTCGATGTTGCGGGCGGCGGCCCGGGCACAGATCCGGAGATGAGTGAGTATCTGCGCCGCGTTGCCATCGCCAAGATGGATTTCGAAGGGCTGGTGGCCCAGTTGCGGGAGCGGTTTCCCAATGAGCAGTTCTTGATTGTGCACTATGGCGACCATCAGCCGATGGCGACGCGCACGCTGTTGGGATACCGAGACGATACGGAAGCGGAAGACGTTCTCCTCGATCCAAACTCGATCGGCTTCCACACCTACTATGCGGTGCATGGCATCAATTATCGTGTACCCCCGCTGCCGCGCTTCCAGCCGCTGGATGTGGCCTACCTTGGCAGCCTCATTCTCCAGCTCGCCGGGCTACCGCTTTCCGATTCCCACGCTGAACGCCTGCGGCTGATGACGCTCTGCAACGGCCGTTATTACAGCTGCGCCAGACGCGAGGACATCCTGGCGTTTCACCGGCGCCTGATCGATTCGGGCGTGGTGCTGACCGACTGAGCACCGACAGGAGGCCACACACGGGCTGTGCGCGCGCGCCTGGCTTGTGGTTGCCGACTAATGGTGGCAGAGGAAGCCGATGGCAATGGCGATCGTGGCCTCGACGGTTGAGGATAAACCCTTGTCGATATCTGCTCCGCAGGCGGCCGGCGCATCGGGCAGGGAGGCTCGCCCGACGCCACGGCTCATCAGCGTGGTGGTGCCGGCCTTCAACGAGGAGGCGGGCCTGGCGCGGCTTTTGGCACGGCTGCGGCCGGTGCTGGAGGGGCTCGGGATCGACTGGGAGGTCATTGTCGTCGACGACGGCTCCAGCGACGGCACGCGCGACACACTGAAAAGCCTGCACGCGGGCGATGCGCGTCTCAAGGGGCTCGTGCTCAGCCGCAACTTCGGCAAGGAGAGCGCCATGGCGGCGGGCCTGCGCTATGCCAGGGGCGACGCGGTCGTGGTCATGGACGCGGATCTGCAACACCCGCCCGAACTGATCGCCAGCTTCGTCGCGCATTGGAGCGAGGGCTACGACATCGTCTACGGCCAGCGCCTCGATCGCACCGCCGACAGCCTTGCCCATCGCTGGGCCGCCCGCGTCTTTTATGCGGCTTTCCGAAAGCTGACGCGCACGGCTCTGCCGGCAGGCGCCGGCGACTTTCGCCTGCTCGACCGCAAGGCTGTCGACGCCATCAATCACATGGGCGAAAGAGCCAGGTTTACCAAGGGACTTTATGCCTGGATTGGTTTTCGCTCCCGCGGTGTGCCGTTCCAGGTGCCGGCACGCCTGGGTGGCAAGACCCGCTGGCGTCCACGCGAGCTATTGCGCTTTGGCATCGACGGCCTCGCCTCGTTCACGACCATCCCGCTCAAGGTGTGGTCCTACGTCGGCCTGCTGATCTCGCTGTTCGCCTTCGGCTATGCCATGATCTTTTTGATCAAGACGCTGATCTATGGCACCGATGTACCGGGCTTTCCCACCTTGGTGATTTCGGTGATGTTCTTTGCCGGCGTGCAGCTGCTCTCGCTCGGCATTCTTGGCGAATACCTCGGCCGGGTCTACGAAGAGGTCAAGGGCCGGCCGCTGTTTCTGGTGGCTGAAGAAGTTGGCATCGAGCAAGAGCCGCGCGCCGATCGGGCGCGGCGACCACGCGAGGCTTAAGTTGCGCCCACTCTCACGGGCGCTCTCAAGGGGCGGTGCGGTAGCTGGCGAGCATGGTCATTCTTTGCGCCGATGACTACGCCTTGAGCGCAGGGATCGCGCGCGCGGTTGGCGAACTGTCAGCCGCCCGCCGGCTGTCGGCAACCAGCGTGCTGGTAACGACGGAGCATTGGCCGGGGTTGGCGCCGCGGCTTTCGGTGCATCGCGGACATCTGGCGATCGGGCTGCATTTCAATCTGACGCTGGGTGCCCCGCTGGGGAAGATGCGCAGACTTGCACCCGCAGGCAGGCTGCCCAGCCTCGGCAGGTTGCTCGGCGGGGCGCTGATCGGACTGGTCGAGCGAACGGAGGTGAAGGATGAGCTCGAGCGGCAGCTCGATCATTTCGAGCGAGGCCTGTCGTTTCCACCCGATCAGGTCGACGGGCACCAGCACGTCCATGTCCTGCCTGGCATCAGGGAGGTCGTGTTGGAGACGCTCGCCCGGCGCTATCGCAAGCTGCCGCCGCTGGTGCGCGACCCGGCCGATCGCTGGCAGGCGATCGCGGCCCGCAACACCGCCAAAACCAAGGCTGCGCTGGTCGCCACGCTGGCGCTAGGATTCGCGGCAGCGGCGCAGCGGCGCGGCCTGCCGACCAACGAAGGATTTTCGGGCTTCTCCAATTTCGACGTGGCGATCCCCTACAGCCGCGAACTCGAAGATGCCCTGCGCCAGCCCGGTCCACGGCCGCTCGTCATGTGCCACCCGGGGCATCCCGACGCCGCGCCCGCCGGCGATGATCCCGTAGCTCCCCGACGCCGTATGGAATACGATGCCCTCATGGCGGATCGCACGCTGCCCGGGCGCATTTGGCGACCCTCGCGCAGCCCCGACGGTCCGCCGGTCGACTGGGCGAACGTGCGGTTGTAAGCCGATGCAGGACGCCGGCCCCGACCCCACAACCGCAAGGCAGCACCGGCTGCGGCATTGGCTGGCCTTTCTGCTGTCGGGCGCACTGGCGTTCACGGTCGATGCGATCGTACTGAAGGCTGGCACCGTGCTGCTGGGCCTCAATCCCATCATTGCCCGCCTGTTTGCCATTGCGCTGGCCATGCTGGTTGGTTGGCTGGCGCACCGCACCTTCACGTTTGCGCTGCGCGTGCCACCGAGCCTTGCCGAGTTCTTGCGCTATGCCGTGGTCGGCTGGACCGTCGCGGCCGTCAATTATGGGCTGTTCGTCATTATGCTTTTGCTGTGGCCCGACTGCGAGCCGCTGCTGGCGCTCATCATTTCGTCGCTGGCGGCGACGCTCTTCGCCTATCTTGGTATGCGCTATGCCGCCTTTCGCGTGGAACGCAGCTGAGGCGGGTCGCGTGCGCCGGCGCGCTCAGCGCCAATCCCTGACGACAGCGGCGCGCTCGCTGCGATAGGCTGCGGCCGCTGGCGCCGCAGCGCCCAAACGTGGAGACAGTCGCATGAAGATTGATGCCGTCGACCTGACGCTGTTTGCATGGGATGACATTCCGCCCACCAAGTATACGGCGGGCACGCAGAACATGTCCGGTCGCAGCACGCTGGGCCTGCTGCGCTTGCGCACCGACGCCGGCATCGATGGTCACGCTTTTCTCGGCTCCGCCACCAACCCGGCCGAGACCGACGCCGGTGCGCTGATCCGGTTCCTAAAGCCGGTCCTCTTGGGCAAAAACCCGTTGGGGCGCGAGGAGCTGCATGCGGCCATGCGCGGACGGCAACGGCATACGGGCCTGCGCGCCATCGGCGCCTGTGACACCGCGCTCTGGGACATCGCCGCACAGGCGGCGGGCATGCCACTGCACGCCTTGCTGGGCAGCGAGCGCGCGGCGATCGGCGCCTACGCCTCGAGCCAGGTGCTCGACAGCGTGGCCGCCTATGCGGAAGAGGCGGCTCGCTACCGGGCCGATGGTTGGAAAGCCTACAAGATCCATCCGCCACACGGTCCCGACGAAGACATCAAGGTGTGCGAGGCCGCGCGCAAGGCCGTCGGCGATGACTACACCTTGATGCTGGATTCGACCTGGAGCTACCGCTACCCGGAAGCGCTAAAAGTTGGCCGCGCCATCGAACGGCTGGGCTTCTTGTGGTTTGAGGACCCGCTCAACGAGGAGGACATCTATTCGTACGTCAAGCTGCGCCAGAAGCTGGATATTCCAATCCTCGCCACCGAGTACCCAGCGGGTGATATCGGCACTTACGCCGTCTGGCTGACCGAACGCGCCACCGACTATTTGCGCGGTGATATTCCACAAAAGGGCGGCCTCACCAGCATGCTCAAGGCGGCGCATCTGGCCGAGGCCTTCCACATGAACTACGAGGTCCATCACGGCGGCAATTCGCTCAACAATATGGCGCAGCTCCATTTCGCCTGCGCGATCACCAACACCACCTACTTTGAGGTGTTGCTACCGCACGGCGCCCACAAATATGGGCTGCGGAACGACATTGAGATCGGCAAGGACGGCCTGGCACACTGCCCGCGCACGGCGGGGATCGGGGCCGAGATCGATTTCGAGCTGATCGAGCGCAAACAGACGGCCCGGCTGAGTTAAAGCGCAACAGGCCCCGCTGGGAGTGCGGCGTCTTCCAGCCCGCGCGCAGCAAGGTGGGGGCGACCGGCCCTCACCCGCGCCGCCGGCGCGCTGCGTCGGCCGCCAGCCCAAAGCTCTCAGCGGCCTTCCCGAATGTCCTTGGCGAAGGCGGCAATGGCGGCGGCGGCCGCCTCAAGGTTTTCCCGACGGGTGTGGCCCGACGCGCCTCGCGGACCCAAATCGTGGTCGCCATCGGCGGCCCAATGCAGGCGAATGGCGGGCGCCAGCGGGTAGCCCTCCACCTCGCGCCGGTTTCCAAACGGGTCGCGTTCACCTTGAATAATCAGGGTTGGACAGACCAGGCCGGCCAGGTGAGCGGTCCGCAACTGCGCGGGCTTATTGGGCGGATGGAAGGGATAGCCGAGACAGACCAGCCCGGCGATGCGCCCTTGATCGTACAGGCGGTCTGCAACCAGGCTTGCCACCCGGCCGCCCATGGACTTGCCGCCGATCAGCAGGGGCGCACCCCCGGCCACGGCCGTGGCGGCCGCCACGTACTCATCCATCAGGCTCTCGGCACGCGGCGGCGGCTTGCGTCGCCCGCTCGAGCGACGCTGGCTCATATAGGCAAATTCGAAGCGCAGGGTGGCGATCCCTTGGTCCGTGAGCGCGGCTGCGAGCGCGGACAGGAAAGGTGTCGACATGCCCGCCCCGGCGCCATGGGCGCAAAGGAAGCGGTGGCTCGGGGTCGGCGGCCCAGAGGCGAGAAATTCCGGCATGCCTTCCCTCTTTTGCGGGCGGTTCTGGCAGCAGCACGGCGACGAATCACGACAAAGGGTCGAGGGGCTTGCAAGAGCCTTTCGTCAAGATCGATTTTGCGTTGGACATCTCTGCTGGCCTCTTTTCCGCCTCGGCTGTGCCAAACAAGAAACAAACGAGGGGAGTTAATAGAGGCTGTCTGGAACACAATGCGAACGTCGACGAGGAAAGTATGCGTATCCGTGTTCCGCGTGCCCCTGTTGCGCCTGTTCGTGTTGCGTCTACCCGCGTTCCCAGTACCAGCGTTCCGAGTAGCAGCGTTCCGAGTTTCAGCGTTTTCAGTCTCAGCGTTCCAAGTGCCCGTGTTCTGCGTCCCTCTGTTCTGCGTCCCAGTTTTCTGCGTCCCAGTGTTCCGCGTCCCAGTGTTCGAAGTGGCCCTTGGTGTTCCCCTCGCGTGGTGTTGCGTTTATCCACAGTTCACGACCCTGTGATCGCGTCGAAGGCCGAGTTGTTGCGTTCCCCTTCTGATCACGGGTTTGGGCCTGGTCGACCGATGGGTTTGCGTACCGTCCGGGCCGTTGCCCCGTCTATGGTGTGTCGCGTTGACGGGCGTGGCGTTGAAGAGCGTTTTGTTGCGTCTGCGTGGCGTCAATCCCCCAAACGGATCATCGGGACCGCCCTGGCGGACCTCAGGCGAGCCGCCGCTGCGAACAAGTGTGTGCGTCTAGCGCAGCGGCTCGCCGCTCTGACAGGCCCGATGTGAAGCGTCCTGGAGCCGGTCCCATGACTGTTGCAGAGCATTCGTGTTTGCCGCGTACGGTTGGCAGTGAGTGGGTTGCGTTGAGTGAAGCGGCCGCGGCGATCGTGCGTTCGATCCGTGCGCCGCAACCCCCGACGCGCCGGCGAAAGCCGTCAGAGGCGCCACAACGTTGAGGAGGACTAGGGATGGTTGCCTGCTCCGCCGTCCCTGCCGCAGGCGCATCCAGCGTTCGACAAACCAAGTCAATGACGGTTTCACGTGACACGGTTTTGCGTCGTGAAACCACAACGCTGGATGCGCCTGCCATTCGCTGCAGCTCGCGCTGCACCAGCCAACAACCACAAAGGTGACCCAAGATGTTCCCCCGCCACGTTAATCCGGTGCAATGGCAGCTGGCGATGGACTATGCGCGGCAGGCTTGCGCTCGCATTTTTCGCGACGGTGGTAGCGCGGCGGAAGCGCTGCGCGTGTTCGACTTGCCCGCGTCCGGGACGACACCACCGGATTGGAACACCTCGGTCAATCGCATTGCCGAGGCCTTGTGTGTCAACCAGCAGCGCAAGGCGGCCTGAGGCAGATCGCTCCGCCAAGTTCCCTACGGCTCCAGCTCGGTGTCCCAGTACAGATAATCGAGCCAGCTTTGGTGCAGGTAGTTGGGTGGGAACAAGCGCCCGTTGCGGTGCAGTTCAAAGACCGTCGGCCGATAGGGCAGCTGTCGTGGCTGCATCCCGGCGTGGTGCGCCAGGTGCCCGCCCTTGCTCAAATTGCATGGTGCGCACGCCGTCACCACGTTGTCCCATCGGGTCTGTCCACCGCGCGAGCGTGGGATCAGGTGATCGAAGGTGAGATCCTCCCGGGAGCCGCAGTATTGACACAGGAAGCGATCGCGCAGGAACACATTGAAGCGTGTAAAGGCGGGATAGAGCGCCGGCTTCACGTAGGTTTTCAGCGATACCACGCTCGGCAGCCGCATCTCGAAGGACGGACTGCGCACGAAGCGCTCGTATTCCGAGACGATGTTGACCCGCTCCAGAAACACCGCCTTGACCAATTCCTGCCAGCTCCAGAGCGACAGCGGATAGTAGCTCAAGGGGCGGAAGTCGGCATTGAGGACGAGGGCCGGGAAATTCTCCGGCGCGGCGGTGTAGGCGTTCACAGCTCCGATCTCGCGACCATTTTCGTCCGGACGAATCGACACCCGGGCTCCTGAGCGGCGCCATACTAGCGGTGCATGTCGAGCCTGTGAAGGCACCGACGCCCGTTTGAAAAGACAAGGAAATTACCGCGTCGCGGCGCGATCCTCAGGCCCCCAGCGCTTGCGCGATGAAGCCCTGAGCCAGCCGCTGCCCCCCCGCATCGATGCCGTGCCCGAGGCCCGGCCGGACGTGCCACTCGACCGTGAGACCCGCGGCGGCGAGTTGCTCGCGTGCGACGTGCAGGGCCTCCACCGGAATAAGATCGTCGGCTTCGCCATGCACGAGCAGGATCGGCGAGGCCACTTTGATCTCGTCGAAACGTTCAGGGCCGGCAAGCAGGCCCGAGTATCCGATCACCGCCGCGGGCGCGCGACGCAAGGCAACGTGCAAGGCCAGCATGGTGCCCTGGCTGAAGCCGACCAGCACCAGCCGGTCTGGGCCGAGACCCAGCCGCGCCAGTTCCTGATCGATGAAACGATCGATGGCCGGCCGCGCCGCGACGACGCCGCGCCAGTACTCGTGTGGATCACGTAGCGTGAGTGGAAACCATTGCAGCGCGCCGTACATACCCGGGATCGACTCCGGCGCGTTGGGTGCCACAAAGGCCGCCGTGGACAGACGGGTTCGCCAGCCCTCGGCCAAGGCGATCAAATCATCGCCGTTCGCCCCGTAGCCGTGCAAGAGCACCACCAGCGCCGTGGCCCGCCCGCTGCGTGGCGCAATCCGCGGCCCATCAAGCGGGTTCGTCATGCCCTCGACCATCTATACCGGTGCCGCCCTGCCAGCCTTTTTGAGATGGGCGTAATAATTCCACAACAGACGGGCGGCCACCCCTCGCCAGGGTCGCCAGCGCTCGGCGATTTGCAGCAAGGCCTCGGCGTTCGGCCGCTCCTGCAGAGCGAACGCCTTCTGCGCACCGATCTGCAGGGCCAGGTCGCCGGCGGCAAATCCATCGCCACGGCCGAGACAAAACAGCATGTAGATGTCTGCCGTCCACGGGCCGATGCCGCTGATCGCCGTCAAGGCGCTGCGGATCTGCGCATCGCTCTCGCCCTCCAACCGCGCCAAGTCGAGACCGTTGGCGCACGCCGCGGCGAGCGCCCGCAAGGTTGCAATCTTGGATCTGGACAACCCGGCGGCAGCCAGCGCGGTATCCTCGAGCGCGCCAAGCGCCAACGGCTCGAACGGCTGGCACAGCAGCGCCGTGCGCAGCCAGATCGCCGATGCGCTGGCCACCGAGAGCTGCTGGCCGACGATGATTCGGGCCAGCCCCGCGAAGCCCGCGGGCTGGCGGCGCAAGGGCGGATCGCCGGCCGCATCGTGGACCATGCGCAGGGTGGCACACCGTCGCCGCAGCACGCGCACGCCCGCGCGGACATCCTCGTGGCTGACGATGATGCGTGGCAACGCCTTTTGCGCCCCTGGGCGCCGCCCGGCCGACAGACCGGGCTCGACCGTCCGTCGCTCTCGCTTGCTGCCGCCTACTGCCATGCCGCGCACGCCCAGCTCGCTCCGCCTCGGTCGTCAATGCCAATTCGCCGGCAGGCCTGTGTAGCCGTGCCCCCGGTTACGAGGCAAGCGCAAGCGGCGGCCGCGTCGATGCGCGCAAGCCACCCGCCTGCGAGCGGCCTGCCCTGTCCAAGCGGCCCCGCTTGCCTGCCACCGCGCCCGCCCGCACTTTAGGGCATGGCTTCACGTCCCGTCTTCAGGTTCGCGCCGAGCCCCAATGGAGAGCTGCACCTCGGGCATGCGCTCTCTGCCCTGCTTGGCTTCGCGCGCGCTCAGGCGGCTGGCGGGCGCTTCCTGCTGCGCATCGAGGACATCGACGTTGGGCGCACCAGGCCCGAGTTCGTGGCCGGCATTTTCGAGGATTTGCGCTGGCTTGGGCTGACCTGGGCGGAGCCGGTTCTCCTGCAGTCGCAGCGGCTGCCAGCCTACCGCGCCGCGGCGCGGCGGCTCGAGACCATGGGGTTGCTCTATCCGTGCTTTGCCTCGCGCGCCGAGATCGCGGCCGCCTCGAGCCCGGCCTCGTGCGATCCCGATGGCGTGCCCCTCTACCCCGGTCTGTTCAGGCAGGCCCCGGCCGCAGACATTGCCCGGCGCAAGGCCGACGGCGAGCCCTTTGCCTTGCGCCTCGACATGGCTCGGGCAGTCGCAGCGGCCAAAACCAAACTCGGTGGCGCCGCCCTGACCTTCACGGAACTTGGCGAGGATGGCCTCGCCCACACCATCGCGGCTCGCCCCGAGCGCTGGGGGGACGCCATCATTGCCCGCAAAGAGATCGCCACCAGCTACCATTTGGCGGTCGTCATCGATGACGCCTGGCAGGGCGTAACCCATGTCACCCGCGGCCGTGACCTGTTCGCGGCGACGGACCTGCAGCGTCTGCTGCAGCTGCTGCTGGACCTGCCCGTACCCGTCTATCAGCACCATCGCCTGATCACGGACGCGGGCGGGCGCAAGCTTGCCAAGAGTGCCGGCGATACCAGTCTCAGACAGTTGCGCCGACAGGGCCTCACGGCAACCGACGTCCGCCGGCTGGTCGGCTTTTCCGAGTAAAGGCCGTTATTTTCGTTGTTGCGACTTGGCCGTGCCGTCCTGGAATAGACGGGAATAAAGGTTGAGGCTGCGATTGGATCGGCCGGTGATTTTCAATTCCCGCTTGGCGATGAGGGCGAGCCACAATCAATCGCCCAAATCGGGACGGCGCCGCGCGAATTAATTCTTTGTTAAGCCCATTGTCTCAGCTTCGTCCAAATCTGGCCTATAGTCGCTTAAGATTGCAGAGATTTCCGGTGACGGACCTGGCAATCGGACAAGACGACGGGCCGGTGCGGGGAAATAGCGCGGACCCATTCAAATGCAGTTTACGTCCCAGCTCGAGCAGGGCGACTGGTACATTGTGGCCGGCTGGTTGTGCGTCGTCAGCGCGCTGGTGCTCTACGGCTTTGCCAGGATCTTACATAAAATCCGTCAACTGATACCGGCACCGCGTTGGCGCGCTCGGGCCAAGAGGGCACGCAACCTGCGCGCCGTGCCGGCCAAGGGCGCGCGCCCTGCCGCCGTCAGGCCAACTCAGCCGGCGGCCCTGAGCCACTGGTGTTGCGTGATCGATATCGTTGAAAGCGGACTGAGCCGGACCGAGGCGATGTCGGCCTGGCACGCCGCTGCCGGCAAGCAAATCGATGCGGCCGAATACGCCCTCAACCGGTTGGTCGCCGATTGCGCCAAGGTGATGCGGCTCCCGTCGGCGGCCCCGAGCGAACCGCCAAGGCCGTTGCGTCCGCCGGCCGCGCTGGCCGAACCGCTGGCAGCCTAGCCGCGGCCCGGCGCGCCGCGATCAGGCGGCTTCGACCGGCGCGAAAAAGTCGATCAACGCATCGAGCACCGCATCCGGTGCCTCCGCCATCAGGGTATGACCGCAGTTGGGGATCGTCACGGTGAGCGCGCCGGCTATCTGTTCGGCGAGTTGGCGGCCGGCCCGCGGCGGGGTCATCATATCTTTGGCGCCCATGACGATGAGGGTGGGACAACTGAGGCGGCGCGCGGCCTGTGGCCCCGAGGCCCAGGCGTTGCAGGCCTTGAAATCAGCGTAGAGGACGCCTGGGCCGTTGCCGGCCAGCAAAGCCAGGCTGGCATTGGTCAGCCACAGGCCTGGCACGGCATTGCCGCCGAGTTTGGCGTCGGCGCCGAGCGCCCAGGTCGTGATCAGCCGATGCGCCTCACGCGGCTCGTCGCGCGCAGCCCGCAACAGCTGCTCGTTGACCGGCAGCGCCGGTGCGGTTGCCAGCAAGGCCAGGCGGCGGACGCGGCCACCGAGCGCGGCCGCGGCTTCCAGCGCAATCGCCCCGCCCAGGGAGTGGCCGACGAGTGCGGCCGTTTCGGCACCCACCGCCGCCAGCAAGCGGCCGATCCAGCCGGCCATCTCCGGCACGGTCGCCAGCGGCGGGCCATCCGACCGGCCATGCCCCGGCAGGTCGACGGCCAGCACGGCATGCCCGTGCCAGGCGAACCAGCGGGCCGGAAGCTGCCAGTTGGTATGGTCCTGGCCGGCCCCGTGGATGAAAATCACGACGGGCTTGGCCGGATCGAAGGGACGCCCGCCCGTTGCCACATAGGCCCGCCGACCATCGACGATGATATCCATCGCTTAGCCCTTTTGCGAGGCCGCCAGGGCCTGATCGAGATCATCGATGAGATCCTGGGCATCCTCCAATCCCACCGACAGGCGCACCAGCTCTTCGCCGACGCCGGCCTTGGCGAGATCTGCAGGGCTCATCTGCTGGTGGGTGGTGCTGGCCGGGTGGATCACCAGCGACTTGGCGTCGCCGACGTTGGCCAGGTGCGAAAACACTTTGAGGCGTTCAATCAAGGTTGCCCCCGCCTTGCGACCGCCCTTGATGCCGAAGCTCAGAATTGCGCCGGCGCCGTTCGCCAGCTGGCGCTTCGCCAGCTGATGATCCGGGTGGCTCACGAGCCCGGGATACTTCACCCAGGCGACGGCGGTGTGCCCCTCAAGATGCCGGGCCACGGCCTCGGCATTGGCGACGTGCCGCGCCATGCGCACTGGGAGCGTCTCGATGCCCTGCAGCAGATAGAAGGCATTGGCGGGGCTCATGCAGGCGCCGAAATCGCGCAAGCCCTCAGCCCGGGCCCGCATGATGAAGGCTGCCGGTCCGAACTCCTCGGCGAAGGCAATGCCGTGATAGCCAGCATAGGGTTCCGTCATGGTTGGAAATTTGCCGGCTGCGGTCCAGTCGAACTTGCCGCCATCGATCAGCAGACCGCCGATAGCCACGCCATGTCCGCCCAAGAACTTGGTGGCGGAGTGCATGATCAGATCGGCGCCGAAGTCCAACGGCCGGCACAAATAGGGTGTGGCGAAGGTGGAATCGATCGCCAGCGGCAGTCCACGTGCGTGCGCCACCTCGGCCACGGCGCCAATATCGAGCACCTCTAGACCCGGATTGCCGAGCGTCTCGGCGAAGACCAGCCGCGTCTTGTCGGTGATGGCACGGGCGAAACTTGGAGGATCGCGGGGATCAACCAAAGTGGTGGTGATGCCGAAGCGCGGCAGCGTGTGCGTGAACATGTTGTGCGAACCGCCGTAGATCCGCGCCGAGGCCACGATGTGACCGCCGGCCCCCATCAACGTGGCGATCAACAGGTGCAGCGCGGCTTGACCGCTCGCCGTCGCCACCGCGCCCACGCCGCCCTCAAGCGCGGCGATGCGCTCCTCCAGCACGGCGGTGGTGGGATTGGAGATGCGCGAATAGATGTGCCCCGCGCGCTCCAGGTTGAACAGTCCGGCGGCGTGCTCGGTATCATCGAACACATAGGAGGTGGTCTGATAGATGGGTACGGCCCGCGCCCCGGTGGCGGCATCGGGCCGCTGGCCGGCGTGCAGAGAAAGCGTGGCAAAGCCCGGCGATTTGGCGGTCATCGTTGGTCGTCCCGGTCGGAGCCTGACAGCGCTGAGGCGCCTCGACCCCAGCCTAACCAAAGGGTCAGGGCAGGGCCTCGGTGAGGCCGTTGCCAGCAACCTTTATAATGCCAATGGCTCATGCGCGCCTCGTCCAGTGCAAGTGGTGTCGTCGGTCCAATTGCCGATCAGACATAAAACGCCGTCTCGAAGGCCCAATAAAGGGGCATCGTCTTTGGGTCGGGCAAAGGGCAGAACCAGGGCGAGGTAGACCCCGCCGATGCCGATCTCGCGGATCGATCCGAGAGGAGGAGTTGGCGAGGCCGGCCCACCGCACGCCAGCGGTCGGCGCCTTCTCGTCGTTGATCTGGAAGGTCAAGCCCCAGGTCTTGCTCATGCCGGCAAAGAACTCCGCATCGTCACCTCACCGGCAGGCGTGGCGCGCTGCAGGGATCGCGTCAATGGCTGCGGAGCGCACGGGCGAGCTCCTCGCCATGCGACCCTCGCAACGGCAAGATCGATTGGACCGAGTGTAGCGCGTGGCGCTGCGTCGGGGGCAACGATAGGCCCGGCAGCGGGCGCGCACCCAGCGCCGTCCGCTTGGCTAATTGACCTCGAAGACGCGGAGACTGACCTTGTCGGGCAGCCGCGCCGCGCTGGCAAGAAAAAGGCTGCGGTTGAGCCATTCGCAGGCGCCGGCCGGCGCCTCGAAGCTGGGCACGGTGCGGAAATAGACCAGCGCCGGATCGACAAACTCGCCGCCGGCGAGCCGCTGCATGAGCTCGGGCGCCGCCCGCCGGATGCCGCGATTGGTCACCGCGATTTCCGGACCGACGGTCGTCTTGATGGTGTAGCGCGCCAGCAGTTCCAGGATACCGTCCGCGCGTGCCACCTGCCAGTCGGCGCCGCCGGGCAGGATTTCGCCTTGCAGGCGGGGGCCGTGCACTCTCCCGCCCAGAATCGCAACGATGCGTCGGCGTCCATGCGGCATCGCTCCCAGGTCGCGGATCGGGCCAACCTCGACGTCGATATCGCAGACATGGCTGAGTTCGGGCGTCGTTGGCATAGGCTCGCTCACAGAAAGTCGGCAGCGGTCAACAGTGCGGTGAATGGAACGCCGGCCGCCTTGAAGGCAGCCTCCGCGCCTTCCTGCCGGTCGACCACCGAAATCGCCCGCACGATCACCGCGCCTTCGGCCCTGAGCGCCTCGATCGCCTTCAGCGCCGAGCCGCCGGTGGTCGTCACGTCCTCAAGCACAACAACGCGCTTGCCCTGCAAGCTCTCATCGGGCGCCAGCCCCTCGATCACCTTTCTGGCCCCATGCTCCTTGGCCTGCTTGCGCACGAAAAAGGCCCGCAGCGGCCAGCCCTTGATCTGGCTCGTCACCGCCACGGCCACCGCCAGCGGCACGGCTCCCATCTCGAGACCGCCGATCAGGTCGACATCGGCACCTTTGAGGCTGTCGAGGATCAGCGAGGCCATCAAATGCCCGCCTTCCGGGTCGAGCATCGACGGCTTCATATTGAAATAGAAGTTGGAGGAGCGGCCCGAAACCAGCTTGGTCTCTTGTCCCCTGGAAAACGATCGCCGCCTTACGAGCTCAATCAGGCGATCGCGCGCAGCATTACGTTCGGTCATGACGATCGGCTTTCCTCCTGCACTGAGCGCCCTGGCTACACCCTTGGCCCCAGAGAGTGTCAAGCTGAGGGCCGCGTGCTAAGCCAACAATGGCGCAGCAGGTGGATTTGTATACAATGACCAACGAGCACAGGGCCGCATTTCCGCAAGCCGCCTATATTGACCCGAGCGCGCGCATTTTCGGCGCCGTCGAGATCGCCGAGCACGCCAGCCTTTGGCCCTGCGCCGTGATTCGGGCCGAGAGCCAATTCGTGCGCATCGGCCGCCTCAGCAATCTGCAGGACCACGTCATGGTCCACGTGGGCTATCACCACCCCACGATCGTCGGCGATTATTGCTCGATCACGCATCGGGTCGTCCTGCACGGCTGCCACATCGGCGACAACTGCCTGATCGGGATCGGCGCCACCATCATGGAGGGCGTGGTGATTGGCGAAAACTCCATTGTGGCTGGTCACAGCTTCGTCGCCGACGGCACGCTCATTCCGCCCAACTCGATCGTGATGGGCACTCCGGCCAAGGTTGTGCGCACGACCAACAATTTCGTCGCCAACCGAATCAACGCCATGCTCTACCATCGCAATGCCGAATGCTACGCACGCGGCGACTATCGCGGCTGGGACGGGCCCGCCTATCAAAGCGAAGCACGGCGCTGGAAGGAAGACGCGGAACGGCAATTTGCAGCGCGCTATGGTGGCTAGCCGCCGCTGGCGATTGGCGGGCGCGCTGACAAAGATGTGGGGCAACGATCGCGGCTGAGAGCAACGGCTTAATGGCCCGGCAGCACCAGTACCTTTGGTTCGAGTGGCAGCGTCGGCTGTGAGACCACAATGGTCGGCGCTGCTGCCATCTCGACTGGAAAATCGTTGCGGATGCGGTCGAGAAAGCGGTTCAACGTAAAGGGATTGAAGTAGTGCATCGGCAGCACCAGCCTTGCCCGCAAAGCTTTGAGCACCTCCACCATGCCGCCCACGTCCATGGTGTAGCTGCCATCGACCGGCACCAGGACGACGTCGAGCTGGCCGATCTGGGCGATCTGCTGATCGGTCAGGGTGTGGTGGAGGTGACCGAGGTGGCCGATGCACAGACCCGCTACCTCGAAGATAAAGATGGAGTTGCCGTAGGGAACGTGTCCGCCGCCCCAGTCGCGGATATTGGTGGCGACGTTGCGGATGCGCACGTCGGACAGCGTGATATCGTGTTGGGCCGGACCGCCCTCGGGGTTCCAGCCGCGCAGCACGTGCTTGATGCTGGGATCGGGGAAATTCGAGTAGTGGGTGGTGTGCGCGCGGTTCATGGTGGCGACGTCAGGAATGAGCTGCGGCCTGACGTAGTCGTTGTAGTCGGTGGCAATGCGCACTCCCGAGGCACTCTCGATCAGCCAGGTGGAATGGCCGACAAAATCAAGGCGCACCTCGTTGGGTTGCAGGACCACCTGCCGAAAGCTGGCCGGCTGGCTCAGGCGCGGCGCCTCCGAAACCGCCAGACACCGGTCGGCGAGCGGCGTGGCAGCTGTCGCCGGCGAAGACAGCACAACACCGAGCAGCACAAAAAGCACAACACCGATCCCAGCCATTGCGGTTGCTCCTGTCGCCGTCGCGCGCCCGCGCCCAGCCTTCAGCATAGCAAACGCCGCTGGCGGCGCGAACAGGAGCTGTGGGGCTGGCGGCCGCGGCGGCATGAGGGCACTGGGCGCGAGCTTGCGGCCCCTCCAGCCCGACCACGCCTGCCCAAGGCGCAAAACGTCAGCTGCGGGCTTTGTCGGCTCAGGCCGCACCGACAAAATGCCCAGTCCGTCTGGCACGTTGACGTGCCGATGACACAATTTGCCTCAAGCTTGTGGCAGGGCCTCTGCAGGCCGACAATGGATCGGGTGGTCTTCGCCCGGGTGCGCGCATGAGCGATCATTCAATGCCGAAAACCGACGTGCGGCCGGTGCGGCCCGCCACCGGTGCCGCGCCGCGCTGGCCGGCTCCTCGCCCAGCGCCGCGGCAGCGACGCCGCAAACGGCTGGTGCTCGCCTTGGCCGGCTACCTGCTGTTGGCGATCGCCTGCGTGCTGGTGGGATCCCTCACCTTCTTGCTGATCGCCGCCCCGGTCGACTTCGTGCGCGACCAACTGGTGCAGCAGGTCAAGGCGCACACCGGCAGGGAGCTCGTGATTGCCGGGCCGACCTCGATTGCCCTGCTGCCACAGGTGTCCGTGCATCTGGCCGACGTCTCCTTGTCGGAGCCGCCCGACATGGGAGGCGGTCCGCTGTTGAGCGCACAGGCCTTTGCCATCGACGTTCCCCTGCTGTCGCTGCTGTCGCGGCAGTTTGCGGTCAAGCGGTTGCTGCTGGTGCGCCCAACGATCGACCTCAGGATCGATGCCCAGGGTCGGCGCAACTGGAATTTCGCCAGCCCGCTGACGCCCGGCGACGCCGGCAGCCGTCGGCACGCGTCCACCACCAATGACGCCGGCCAGCCCATTGCGGGGGCCTTCGTGCGCGCCGCAACCGGTGCACGCGTCGCTACCACCTTCGACCAACTCAGCCTGGAGAATGTGCATATCGCCGACGGCACCGTGCGTCATCTCGACGAGCGCAGCGGCGCTCGCAAGGAGATCACGTCGATCGACCTCAATCTGTCGCTCGCCGACCTGGCCAGCGCGCTCAGCAGCAAGGGTAGCTTCGCGTGGAATGGCGAGAAGGTCGCTTTCGACGGCAAGATTTCGCCTGCCCGGGCTTTGCTGGGCGAACAGCGCGGCCGCATCGCCCTGGCCCTGCAGGGGCGTCACGGGCAAATCTCCTACGACGGATCACTGCTGCTCGGGGCGGACCTCGCCCTGGAGGGTAAAGCCAACCTGAAGGCGGCCTCCCTCAGCGGGCTGGCAGACTGGCTGGAGCGGCGCGTTGCCGGCGACGCCGGCGCGGTCGAGATCACGGGGGCGATTGCCCTCGACAAGGGCCGCGTCGTGCTGTCGGACCTCAGCGGCAGCATCGGCGCCAGCACGCTGAGCGGCAATCTTGCGCTCGAGACCGATCGCCCGCGCCCCTACCTGAGCGGCAGTCTGCGGATGACCGAACTCGACCTTAGCCGTCTGCTGATGCGCCCGGCAGCCGCGGGCCCGGCGGCACTGCCGACGGCGCCGGATGCGCCCGGCCAAACCCAGGGCCCAACCCACCGCGAGGGCGAGGACAGCCCGGCCGCTAGGCCGCCGGCGTCGGCCGGTCTCAAGCGGCGCGCGCACGCCAGCGGCTGGAGCGACGCGCCCATCGATGTTTCCTTTCTTGCCCTTGGCGATGCCGACCTCACCGTGGTGCTCGACCGGCTGCTCTACCGCGACCTGGCGACTGGCCAGAGCCAGCTTGCCCTCGCGCTCAAGGACAGCGTGGCAAAGGTAACGCTGCAGGACATGCTGCTCTATGGCGGACGCGGACGCGGCGTTCTGACTTTCGACGGCTCCGGCCCAGAGCCCGCCACCGGCGCCGACATCGTGCTCGACAACGTCCTGTGCCGGCCGTTGTTGAAGGATGCGCTCGGCCTGGAATGGCTGACCGGGCGCGGCAAAATAACCTTGGCCGTGTCCGGTCAGGGGCCGACGGAGCGCCGCATCATCGCCACGCTGGGCGGCAAGGCCGAGCTTGCGATCGGCCATGGCGAGTTTGCCGGCATCGATGTGGGCAAGCTTCTGCGGGCCATCGAGCAGGCCCACTTCAATCGGCTCGATGTCGCTGCCGACGACAGGACGCCTTTCAGCGAGCTGGCGGGCACCTTCCAGATCGCCAACGGCGTGGCAGAAACGAACGATCTGCGTCTGCTTGGTCCGCACATGCGGGTGAGCGGCGCCGGTACCACGAACCTGGCTGAGCGCAGCGCCGACCATCTCGTGCGACTCAAGTTCGCGGAAACAACGCCTAGCGAGGGCGCGGTGATCAAAGTCTCCGGCCTGGAAATTCCCATGCGCGTTGCCGGGCCCTGGGAGAAGCTCACGTTCAGGCCCGACCTCAAAGGCCTCGTCAATTCCGAACAGGCGAGCGAGGCGATCCGGCAGATCGGCAAGAACCTCAACACGCCGGAAGTGCGCGAGGCCGTGAAGGGCCTCTTCAGCGGCGACGAACAGCAGCGGGTCAAGCCCCGAGAGCTCTTGGAAAAGCTGCTCAAAAAGCAATAGAGCTTTGCCGCCGAAGCAACACACGCTCACGGCTAAAACAGGTTGGGAGAAAAATTCCCCGCCGCCGACATTTCTGCTTGCACCCAGGGGTGATTCGCCCCATATCACGCGTTCCGTTTGCTCCCAAGTCACGCGATTTGGCAGCAGCGGGTTATCTGTCTGCTGGTTGGGGAGGGGTCCAATGGCCTACACCAATTCCCTCTTCCAATTGGGGATGGACTTGACCCGTTCAAGCACCGCCCAAAAGGAAGATCATGGTCAAACCGCGCTAGGCGCGCACGACGACAGGAAGGACTACTTCATTGAGCGTGATGGAGTACGGTTTGCTGGTACGCATCTGCTCATAGACTTGTTTGGCGCCAAGCGGCTTGATGATCTCAAACACATCAAGGAAACGCTGAAGCGGTGCGTGGAAGTGGCAGGCGCGACCCTGCTGCACATCCACCTTCATCACTTCACGCCCAATGGCGGCGTCTCCGGGGTGGCGGTGTTGGCCGAGAGCCACATCAGCATCCACAGCTGGCCCGAGGTCGGTTATGCCGCCCTCGACGTCTTCATGTGTGGCCATGCTGACCCGCATGCGACGATCGCGGTGCTGGAGACGGCGTTCAAGCCCGATCGGACGGTGGTGAAGGAACATTTGCGTGCGAACTCGGTAAACGAGCGCACCTGGGAGATCGCGGCCGCCAAGAAGCCTCCTGTCCGGACTACCCGGACAAAGAAGGCGGCATAGCGACCTCGGTTCCGGACGGTTCGAGCGCGCGGCCGGGGACGGGTGCGCGCTCTTTGCCATGCGGCCACCGCTTGCAGTGCTGAGGATTGCCCATGGATCGCTGGATTGAAGAGACCTTTCACCCGCATTGGCGCGTGCGGCTCGAGGCCTCGCGCGTGCTGCACGAGGTCAAGACCGACCACCAGCATCTGGTGATCTTCGAGAATCCGACCTGGGGGACCGTTCTGATGCTGGACGGGGTTTGTCAGCTGACGACCTCCGACGAGTTCGTCTACCACGAGATGCTGGCGCACGTGCCGCTGATGGCGCTCGAGCGGCCGAAGCGGGTGCTCATCATCGGCGGCGGCGACGGCGGCGTGCTGCGCGAGGTGCTGAAGCACGGCACGGTCGTCAGGGCCACCCTGTGCGAGATCGATCGCACCGTGATCGATACGGCACGCCAGCACTACCCGAGCATCCCCGGCACGGCATTCGATGATCCGCGCGCCGAGATCGTGATCGCCGATGGTCGCGCCTACGTCGCCGATACGCACGAGCGCTTCGATGCCGTCATCGTCGACAGCTCTGAGCCAATCGGTCCCAGTGCGGTCTTGCATTCCCGCGAATTCTTTGCCGATTGCCGGCGCGCCCTCAAGCACGGGGGCGTGCTGGTGACCCAGAACGGCCTTCCCTTCCTGTTTCCAGCGCACCTGCGCGCCACCACCGCGATTTTTGCCTCCCTCTTCAAACGCGTGGCGCCATACCTGTGTACACAGCCCTGCTATTTCGGCGGACCGTTCGCCCTCAACCTTGCAACTGACGACAAGCACGTCCTCAAGGTCGATGCCAAACACCTCGCCAAGCGGCAAAAGAAGCGGGGCGTCGGCGGCCTCAAATACTGGACGCCGGAGGTGCATGTCGCAGCCTTTGCCCTGCCCGCTTACGCGCAGCACGTGGTCGACGAGGCCGTCGCCGAGGCGCGCGCCACGCCGCACCGCGCGGCGACCGCCGAACCGGCAGCCGACGCCTGCTGAGCCGAGGTTTCAATCCCGGCTCAGGCCCCGCTGGGCCAGGGATGACAGGTATTCGCCCCAGCGCTTGTCGTGCTCATCGGCGAGCGTGCGCAGGTAGGACCAGCTGTAAAGGCCGGTGTCGTGGCCGTCGTCGAAGACAATGCGCGCGGCATAATTGCCAACGGGCTTCACCTCCTTGATCTTGACGGTACGCTTGCGCGCCACGGTGACGCGCTGGTCCGGGGAGTGGCCCTGCACCTCGGCCGACGGGCTCATGACGCGCAGCATCTCGGCCGTCAACTGGAAGGGTGTATCACCCTCGAAGACAACCTCGAGCGCGCTGCGATCAGCACTGATGGCAAGCCTGGGCGGCTGCAGGCGTTGCCCGCTGCCGGCCTCCAGCTGCTGCCAAGCCCTGATGGCAATGTCGCGGTAGGCCTGGGCGTGGGGGCTGTCAGGGCTGGTGGCGACGATGGGCTGGCCCGCGTCCGACTTTTCGCGAATGTCGATGTGCAAAGGCACGCCACCGAGAAAGGGGATGCCAAGCTTGTCGGCTTCGCGCTCGGCGCCGCCATGGCCGAAGATATCGGTGCGCTCGCCGCAGTGCGGGCAAACGAACGTGCTCATGTTCTCGACGATGCCGAGCACCGGCACGTCGACCTTGCGGAACATGTTGAGGCCCTTGCGGGCGTCGATCAGCGCCAGGTCCTGCGGGGTGGAGACAATAATGGCGCCCGACAGCGGCACCTGCTGCGCCATGGTGAGCTGCACGTCGCCCGTCCCCGGCGGCATATCGATCACCAGCACGTCGAGATCGCCCCAAGCCACATCGCGCAGCATTTGGGTCAGCGCCGACACCACCATGGGACCGCGCCAGATCACGGGGGTGGCCTCATCGACCAGGAAGCCCATCGACATGGCCTTCAGCCCGAAGCCCTCCATCGGTCGCAGCATCTTGCCTTGCGCCACCTGGGGCCGGCCGGTCAGGCCGAGCAGGCGCGGCTGTGAAGGCCCATAAATATCGGCATCGAGGATGCCCACCTTGAGACCGAGCGCCTGCAAGCCGAGCGCTAGGTTGACCGCCGTGGTCGACTTGCCGACCCCGCCTTTGCCCGAGGCGACCGCAATCAAGTGCCGGACACCGGCAACTTGTGCGATGGCGCGCACCCCCGGGGCAGCCGCTGCTGGCGCTGGCGACGGCGCGCCGCCGGCAACCTTGGCCCGCGCGTCGCGAACGCGTTGGCTCTCGGGCGGGCGGCCCGGCTCGGCGCCGGCGCTGCCGCGCGGGCGTTCGGCCGTCAGCACGGCCGTGACATGCTGGACGCCGTCGATCTCCCGCACGATTTTTTCAGCGGCTTGGCGCAACGGTTCGAGTTCTTCGGCGCGCTTTGCCGGCACGGTGATGGAAAAGGAAACGCGGCCGTCCTTGACGAAAACTTCCGACACCAGGTCGAGCTCGACAATGTTGCTCTCAAGGTCGGGGCCCTTTACCCGGCGCAGGCGCTCGAGAATGTGCTCCCGGCTCACGCTCATCAATTTCTCCTTCCTCGGTCGGCAAGCGCAAGCGCGCTCGCAACGTTTGAGGTCCCCGCCGCCGATTGCGCTCTGGGGCCATACTGGCAGATGGCCCCTCGCCTGTCATGGCGACCGCAGACGACCGACGCGCTCGGGCGCGGGCGGAGGCAGGGCTCGTTTTGCGAGCCTGGGGATCAGCCAAGTCCGGGCGCGCCTGGCAGGACCGCAACGGGCCCCGCAACCGTTGCGAAAGCACTGCCGGTGGACACCCCGACGGGGCGTCGCCGTTGCCGCGGCGGCGCCCAGCCATCTGGCGCCGCCAGGCGGGGAAGATCTAGAGCGTCTTCTTGCGCTGCTGGATCATCATGTAGGTGTCGTAGGTGTTGTCGGCCAGCTGCAGCCACAAATACTGATCGCCGCGGAAGGCTCGAATCGAGTCCCAGACCTTCTTGAAGTCCTCGTTCTTGCCGCTGATATCGGCATACACCTCGTTGGCCGACTTAAAGCAGACGTCGAGGATGGCCTCCGAGAACGGCCTGAGCTGGGTGCCGCTGGCGACCAGCCGTTTCAGAGCCTGCGGGTTTTGCGCATCGTAGCGGCCGAGCGTGAACACGTTGGCGTCCGCCGCCGCCGCCTTTAGGATGGTCTTATAGTGGGCGGGGAGTTCCTCCCATTTTGCTTTATTGACGTGCACGTGCAGCATGGTGCCGCCTTCCCACCAGCCCGGGTAATAGTAGAACTTGGCGACCTTGAAGAAACCGAGCTTCTCATCGTCCTGCGGGCCCACCCATTCGGCCGCATCGATGGTTCCCTTCTCCAGCGCCGGATAAATGTCACCGCCGGCAATCTGCTGCGGCACGACGCCCACTTTCGCCATCACCGCACCGGCAAAGCCGGCGATGCGCATTTTTACGCCCTTGAGATCGTCGGGCGTATTGAGCTCTTTGCGGAACCAGCCGCCCATTTGCGCACCGGTATTGCCGGCCAGCAGGCCGACGATGTTGTATTTGGCGTAGAAGGCATTGATCAGCGCTTCGCCGCCCTCGGTCCACCAGGAGTTTTGCATGCGCGGATTAAGCCCGAACGGCACCGCGCAACTGAGCGCGAACGTCGGATCCTTGCCCCACAGATAATAGGCTGCCGTGTGGCACATCTCGACGGTCCCAGCGGCCACTGCGTCGGTCGCCTGCAGACCCGGAACGATTTCGCCGGCGGCGAAACATTGGATCTGAAACTTGTTGTCGGTCGCCTCAGCCACGTATTTGGCGAAGCGTTCCGCGCCGCCGAACAGCGTATCGAGCGACTTGGGCCAGCTTGCCGTCAACCGCCACTTGAGCTCCGGGGCGGATTGGGCGATGGCCGGAGCCGCGACGCTACCCGCGAGCCCGGCAGTTCCGGCCGCCGCGCCAGCCGCGCGCAAGAATTTGCGACGATCCACGTGGGTCATGTGGCACCTTACCTCCCTAAACGCATTTGATTGAGCCGACCGGCCCTCAAGCTAAATGCCCGCCTACAGCTGAGGCGCCGATCGCGATTGTTGGCTGTCGCCAAATTCATCGGGAGCGACGCAGTGATCCTGCACCTTCGCCGGCGCCTGCCAGGACAGACCGGTCGTCGTGGGAAACCGCGCAGGCTGGTTCGCAGCACTATAGGGAGAGAAAGGGGTCCGCTCAATGGTGATTCGCTGGCGTTTACCGCCCGGCCAGGTCGCCCGTCCGCCTGCGCTTGCGGGGGCGCAACGAAGTGGCTACATCCCCTCAGGCAGGCTTTTGGCACAACCCCCACGGAGCGGAGCGCGCGTGAAGAGCTTCGAAGTCCGCCCGAGTCCGGACGATCCGCGACTGTCCCATGACGGTCCGCGGCATCGATCAGGAAGGCAAGCCCATCGAGACGGCGGTGGTGGCGGAGCGGCCGCTGACCCTGTTTTTGAATGCCCGGGAAATCGTGACGATGATGACCATCGGCGATCGCCCGGACTTGTTGGCCGTTGGCTATCTGTTGAACCAGAACATGTTGCGGCCCGACGACGAAATCACGGCGGTCGAATACGACCAAGAGATCGCCACCGTGGTGGTTCGCACAAAACGGCAGACTGACTTCGAAGAAAAGCTGAAAAAGAAGATTCAGACCTCAGGCTGCGCCCAGGGAACCGTGTTCGGCGACCTGATGGAAGACTTCGACAAGGTCAAGTTGAATGCGCAAGCGAGGCTACGGACGTCCTGGCTTTACGAGCTGACGAAGCTGATCAATACCGAACCGAGCCTTTATCTCAAGGCCGGGGCGATCCACGGCTGTGTGCTGTGCCACGAAAACCGTCCACTGATCTATATGGAGGACGTCGGCCGACACAATGCCGTCGACAAGATCGCCGGCTATATGTTTCTCAACAAGATCCCTGCCGAGGACAAATCGTTCTACACCACGGGGCGTTTGACCTCGGAGATGGTCATCAAAACCGTCAAGATGCGCATTCCCATCCTCATCTCGCGCTCGGGGTTTACGGCTTGGGGCGTGGAGTTGGCCGCACGCGCCGGGTTGACCCTGATCGGCCGGGCGCGTGGCAAGCGCTTCGTGGCGCTGGCCGGCCTAGACCGCATCGTCTTTGATGCCGACCTTTCCAAGATCGGCGATGAAGAGCGCCGGCATGCGCGCAAGGGAAGTGTTGCCGAGGCCGTCGATTGACGTGAGTGTGCCATGACTGACGCGCCGGTCACCGGCGTCCTGTTGGCGGGCGGGCAGTCGCGCCGCATGGGCGGCGGCGACAAGGGCCTGTTGCCGCTTGCTGGCCAAGCGATGCTGAGCCATGTCATCGACCGGCTGGCGCCCCAGGTCGGCGCCATCGTCATCAACGCCAACGGCGATCCGCTGCGCTTTCAAGCCTTCGGCCTGCCCGTGGTGGCCGATACCATCGCCGGGTTCGTCGGACCGCTGGCAGGCGTGCTCGCGGGCATGCGCTGGTCGCTCGCCCACGCGCCGCAAGGGCGCTGGATCGTCACGGCGCCCGGCGATGCACCGCTGCTACCCCTCGATCTCGTCCCCGCCCTGCGCGCCGCGCTCAACGGCGCGGCCGGTAAAATTGCCCTGGCGCGCTCCAACGGCGCACTGCACCCGGTGATTGGCTTGTGGCCCGTGGCGCTTGCTGGCGACCTTGAGGATCAGCTGCAAAAGGGCGTCCGCAAGGTCCTCGATTGGTCGGACCGGCACGGCACCGTTGCGGTGGACTTTCCGCCACAGCACCTGGCCGGCCTGCCGGTTGACCCCTTCTTCAACGCCAATACACCTGCCGAGCTCGATCAATTGCGCCGCCTGCTTGCCGCCTCGAGATCATGACCCGCACCAGCAAGACCCCCATCGTCGGCATCGCTGGCTGGAAAAAATCCGGCAAGACGACGCTGATTACGCGGCTGATCGAAGAATTCACGCGCCGCGGCCTGAAGGTGGCCTCGGTGAAGCATGCCCATCACGCCTTCCAAATCGATGCCGCCGACACCGACAGCGCCCGGCATCGGCGCGCCGGCGCCGTGCAGGTTGCGATCGTCTCGGCCAACCGGTGGGCCTTGGTCAACGAGCTGCGCGACGAGCCGGAACCCAGTCTCGCTGAGGTCGTGGGCGCCATGGCAGCCTGTGACCTCATTTTGGTCGAAGGCTACAAATCTGCCGCCATTCCCAAGATCGAGGCCCGGCGCCGCCAGACGCCGCAGCGCCAACCGCTGGCGGACAAGGACCCAGCCGTCATCGCCATCGCCGCCGATTACCCCACGGAAGGGCATGGGCGGCCAGTGTTTTCCTTGGATGATATCACCGGGCTTGCGGACTTCATCGTTGCAGCGCTCGACCTTGCGGTGAAGCCGGCGCCCAGCCCCGCAGGCGGTGCGCCGTGACGGCGCCCAGCCGCCGCCGCGCCGCCGCCCAGGGGGGCCCTGCCCCCACAACCCGGAGCTGTCGGCGAAGCGGTCGCTACCTGTGCCCGCCGCGCTCTGGCCAGGCCGCGCGAACCCCCACATAATCGTTAATGATTCGTTAACGATAGGGGACGGCACCTCGCGCCTCGGGTGGTTGGTTTTGCGTGCGCCATTGGCGTGTTGGCCGGTTGTGATCGGCTTTGATGTCGCGGGCGAGCGCTGACGCTGACACCAGCAGACCGCGGGGGGAGATCGCCGTGCTCCTCACCGCCGGCGTGTTGGTGGTCGCCGCCTTGTTGCTGGCCTCCGTGGCCGGCGCGCCGACCGTGTTTTCGGCAGGCAGATCAGGTCCGATCCTGCTCGTCTCCATCGCCATCGGCGCGGCCGCGCTTGCCGCGGCGATGTTGCATCGTGCCATCCAGCGCTACGCCAAGAGCGACCAAAGCCTGGCCGCAGAAATCGCCGACCTACGCAAAAGCTTGCTGGCGGCCGAAGCCATGATCAAGGCCGAACCGCAGGTGCTGGTGTTCTGGGAGCAGGGACAAGCCGTGCGCATCATGATGCACACCCTTGGCGGTGTTGCCGGTTTGCCCACGCAACAAAAAGACCTCTTGCTGTTTGGCACCTGGCTAGAGCTTGCGTCGGCCCAGCAACTCAAAAAAGGTCTCGACGTCCTGTTTGCCGAGGGCCACTCCTTCACGCTCCTCTTGAAGACGGTGCGCGGCGGCTATATCGAGGCCGATGGTCGGGCCGGAGGCGGCCGGGCGATTCTGCGGCTGCGGGCGGTCGCCGGCCGCAAGCAGGACCTGGCAAAAATTCTCGATCAGCACCGTCAGCTCGTGCGCGACACCATCGCCGGACGCACGCTCCTCAATGCCCTGCCCATGCCGGCATGGTTCCGCGGCGCCGACGGTCGCCTCGAGTGGGTCAATGAGGCCTACGTCAAGGCGGTCGACGCCGGCAGCGGAGCCGAGGTGCGCGAGCGCCAGATCGAGCTCTTGGAGACGCGCCAGCGCGAAGCGGTGAAGGCGGCCCTCGACAAGGGCGCCGCCTACCGTGATCGGGTGCACCTGATCAGCGAAGGCGCCCGCAAGGCCCACGACGTCGTCATCCTGCCGCTGGATGGAGCCGCCGTTGGCGCCGCCATCGACGTGGCGGCGCTGGAGACAGCGCAAGGTGAGCTCGTGCGGCATGTCGCGGCCTACGAGCGCACGCTCGATCGGGTGGCGACCGGCGTTGCCATCTTCGGTCCGGATCAACGCCTCGCATTCTTCAACGAGGCCTACCGTAAACTCTGGCTGCTGGATGCCGATTGGCTGGCCAGCAAGCCGAGCGACGGCGAAATCCTTGATCGGCTGCGCGAGCTGTCGCGACTGCCCGAAGTCGGCAACTACCGCGATTGGCGCTCGAAGATCCTTGGCGCCTATCGGACCGGCACGGATTACGACGATTGGTGGCATCTGCTCGATGGGCGCACGATTCACGTGGTGTCGGCGCAGCGGCCGGATGGCGGACTGACCTATCTTTACGACGATGTCACCGAGCGTTTCGCGCTCGAGAGCCGCTACAACGCCTTGATTGACGCGCAGCGCGAAACCCTCGACAACCTCAAGGAAGGCGTGGCGGTGTTCGCGACCGATGGCCGCCTCAAGCTGTTCAATTCGGCATTTGCGCAAATCTGGCGCCTCTCGCGCAGCACCCTGGGCGAGGGACCCCACATCGACGAATTCATCGCCCAGTGCCTGGGCCTTTATGACGACATGCCGACCTGGGCCGGGATCAGCCGGGCGGTGACGGGAATATCGGACCGCCGGCAGCCGCTGGCCGCGCAAATGACCCGAGCGGACCAAGCCGTGATCGACTTTGCGGTGTCGCCGCTCCCCGACGGCGCCACGCTGATCACCTTTGTCAATGTCACCGACACCAAACGTTACGAGCAGACGCTGATCGAGCGCAATGACGCCCTGGTGGCGGCCGACCGCCTGAAGAACCAGTTCATCAGCCACGTCTCCTATGAGCTGCGCACGCCACTCACCAACATCATCGGCTTTGGCGAACTCTTGTCCAGCCCGCGCACCGGTGAGCTCAACAGCAAGCAGCGCGAATACCTGAGCGATATTGCCGCCTCCTCGCGCACCCTGCTGGCAATCATCAATGATATTCTCGACCTTGCCACCATCGATGCAGGTGCATTGGAGCTCAAATTGGCACCGGTGAAGGTCGCCGCCGTAATCGATACGGCCGTGCTCGGCATTCGCGATCGCGCCAGTCGCGCCCGCCTAAATCTCGACATCGCCGTTGCCGACGATACGCAGGAGTTCATCGCCGATGAAAGCCGTGTACGCCAGGTGCTTTACAATTTACTGTCCAATGCCATCGGTTTCTCCAAGCCCGGCGACAAGATCGGCATCAAGGCCTGGCGCGAGGCCGGCATGACAGCCTTCATGATCGAGGACAGCGGCGTGGGCATACCCAAGGAACAGCAGATGCGGGTGCTCGAGCGTTTCGAAAGCCGCAGCCAGGGCTCCAAGCATCGCGGCGCCGGCCTGGGGTTGTCGATCGTCAAGAGCCTGGTGGAGCTGCACGGCGGCGACATGGCGCTTGAATCGGAGCCCGGACGCGGCACGCGCGTGACCGTTCGCTTCCCCGAGAACGGCGCCAGCTTCGGCCAGCAACCCCTACCACAGGCCGCTGATGCATGACGGCCGCGTGGCAGTGTGAGCTTGATGCGGACGGCGTGGTTAGGCTGGCGGAGCTGCTGGCGCTGAGACTGAAGGTTGGCAGCGTCGTGGCGCTGCGAGGCGAGCTGGGCGCCGGCAAGACCACGCTGGCGCGCGCTGCCATTCGCGCACTCACCGATGACGACACCGAGGTGCCGAGCCCAACGTTCTCCTTGCAACAGGCCTATGCCACCGAGCGGCTGACCGTCACACACTTTGACTTCTACCGCCTGAGCAACGGGCGTGAGGCGCTGGAGCTTGGTTTTGAGGACGCCATCCAGCACGGCGCCGTGATCGTCGAATGGCCCGAGCGCGTTGCCGCGCTGCTGCCGGAGGATCGCTACGACATCGAGCTTGCCGATACCGCCGATGCCGGCGTGCGCCGCGTATCCTTGCGCGGGCTCGGCAGCCTGCGCGACAGCGCCGAGCGCCTGGCAGCGGCCATGCGTCTGATCGCCAGCCATCCCCAAACGCGCCATGCCCGCATCCGCTACTTGCAAGGCGACGCCTCGACCAGAACCTACGCCCGCCTGTCGCAGGCCGGCAAAACCGCGCTGATCATGGATGCGCCGCGCCAGGCGGACGGCCCCCCGGTGCGGGACGGCAAATCCTACAGTCAGCTTGCGCATTTGGCCGAGGACATGGTGCGCCCCTTCGCGGCCATCGCCGCAGCGCTTGACGCGCGCCGGCCTCAGCGCGCCGCGGATCCTGGCCTGCGACCTCGAGCACGGCTTGCTGTTGGTGGAGGACCTGGGCGATCGCTTGTTTGCGACCGAGATCGCCGCCGGCGCCGCGCAGGCAGAGCTGTACCGCAGCGCCGTTGACGTCTTGTTGAAGTTGCGCGGCGTGCCCGTGCCGCCGCAACTGCCCCTGCCCGACGGCGCCAGCTATGCGCTACCCCGCCGCGACCGGGCTGCCTTTGAGATCGAACTGGAGCTGCTGTTGGATTGGTATTGGCCGGCCATGCAAGGCGGGCCATGTCCGCAGCAGCTGCGTGCCGAGTTTCGCCGGCTCTGGCGCCCGATCCTTGATCACCTCCTCGAGCTGCCGGGCGCCTGGTTTCTGCGCGACTTTCACTCGCCCAACCTCATCTGGCTACCGGAGCGCACGGGCCTGGCCAGAGTGGGGATACTCGATTTTCAGGATGCCCTCAACGAACACGCAGCGTTCGATCTGGTGTCCCTGCTGCAGGATGCGCGGCTCGATGTTGCAGAGGCGCTCGAGCACGACCTCTTCGAGTACTATTGCGCGCAAGCCCGCGACCAGGAGCCGACCTTCGACCGGGCAGGTTTTGCCGCGGCCTACGCCATGTTCGGGGCGCAACGCAACACGCGGCTATTGGGCTTGTGGGTGAGACTGCTGCAACGCGACGGCAAGCCCCACTATCTCAAGCATATTCCACGCACGTGGGGATATCTCGGCCGCAATCTCCGCAACCCGGCCTTGGCGGCGCTGGCGGCATGGTATGATGCGCACTTCCCGCCTAGTCTGCGCCAGACGATGCCGGGGTCACGGGGAAGAGGATGAGCGGGGCTGGCAAGCCGTTGCGGCTCGATACGGCAATGGTGCTGAGCGCCGGTCTCGGCACCCGCATGGCTGCGCTCAACGGCAACCTGCCCAAGCCGTTGATCACCCTCAACGGCCAGGCGCTGATTGATCGCGTGTTGGACCGCATCGCCGCAGCGGGCGTTGAGCGGGCCGTGGTCAATGTGCATCATCATGCCGACCTGATCGAGCGCCACCTAAAGGGCCGGCAAACACCCCATATCGAATTCTCCGATGAGCGGGCGGCGCGGCTCGACACCGGCGGCGGCGTCAAAAAGGCCCTGCCGCGGCTCGGGCCGGATCCCTTCTTGATTCACAACGCCAACTCGGTGTGGATCGAAAGCGTCGGATCGAATCTCGCCCGCTTGTGCGACAGCTGGGAAGAGGAAGAGATGGATTGCCTGTTGCTGCTGGCGCCGGCATCGATCAGCCCGGGCTACCAAGGCCGCGGCGATTTCGCGCTCGAGGCCGACGGCCGCATCCGCCGGCGCGGCGAGCAGGAAGTGGTCCCGTTCGTCTTCGCCGGCGTGTCGATTGCCCATCCGCGGCTGTTCGACGACAGCCCTCAGGGGGCATTTTCCCTCAACCTGTTGTGGAGCCGAGCCATTGCCGCAGGACGTGCGTGGGGTGTGCGCATGGAGGGGGTCTGGATGCATGTGGGCACGCCCGAGGCCCTGGCACAGGCCGAGCAGTGCCTGACCGATGCCGCCAACTGACCACCCTTGCGCATCACGCTCAAGCCGTGCCAGGCCGCACATCTACACCGTGCCGCACGGCACGCCGTTTCTCGATCAATTGGCGCACGCCTTGCTGTCCGGCAACCTGCCGGTGCCGGGCGGACGGCGCCCGCAACCCCTCGAGCTGGCCGGCGTCACCCTGCTGCTGCCGACCCGGCGCGACATTCGAGCCCTGCAAGAGGCCTTCCTCAGGGCTGCCAAAGGCGCCGCCCTGCTGTTGCCGACCATCAAGCTGATCTCGCACACCGGCGAGGCGCTGGCTGCCTTCGGCGATATCGTCGAGGCCCAGGCAACGGACGCGGCAAGGCCCGCGATCGGCAAAATCGAACGCGAGCTGACCCTTGCCCGCCTGGTGCTGCAGTGGAGCCAAGCGATTGGGTCGAGCCAGGGCAGCGCCAGCGCCCGCACGCCTGCGCAAGCCGTCCGGCAGGCCAAGGAGCTGGCTCGGCTGATGGATGTGGCGGAAATGGAGGAGGTCGGCCTTGACCGGCTCGAGGCGCTTGTGCCCGACGATTTTTCGGCACACTGGGGGCTGACCCTCGACTTCCTCAAGATCGTCACGGAGCGCTGGCCCGGCCACCTGGAGGAACTCGGCAAGGTGTCGCCTGCCGGCTGGCGCAAGCGGCTGATGCTGGCCGAGGCCCTGCGCTTGCGCACGGCTCGGCCGACCTCGCCAACAATCGTCGCCGGTGTGACGGCGAGCGTGCCGGCCGCCACCGAGTTGATGCGCGCCGTGCTCGATCTCGAAAATGGTGCGCTGGTCTTGCCGGCACTCGATCAAACGCTTGACGAGAGCAGCTGGCGCGCGATCGTGCCGGCGCATCCGGAACATCCGCAGTTCGGCCTGAAGAAGCTGCTCGACACGCTTGGCGTCGAGCGCCACGCGGTCGCCGTGCTGCCGGGGTGTGCGGCATCGGCGCGGCAGGCCGCGCGCTGGGGCTTCATCAGCGAAGCCATGCGCCCGGCGGGCACGACCGAACGCTGGCACACCTATTTGGCAGCCGCAAATGCGCAAAACCTGGGGCAGGCGCTCGCGGGCTGGAGCCTAGTCGAGACGGCATCCGCAGCAGATGAGGCGGAAGTGGTTGCCCTGATCCTGCGTGAGGCTGCCGAGCATCCCGGCCGGACGGCGATGCTGGTGACGCCGGACCGCGGCTTGGCGCGGCGAGTCTCGGTGCGCCTCAGGACCTGGCAGCTCGACGTCCCCGATCTGGCAGGTCGTGCGTTGGCCGGCACCGAGCTCGGCGTCTTTCTCGACCTCGTGATGGCAGGGGCGGCTGAGGGGTTTGCGCCGATCGCGCTACTCAGTATCCTCAAACATCCCCTGTGCCGCGCCGGCATGGCCGCTGCCAGCCTTGCAGAGGCCACGCGCGTGCTCGAACTGGCGGTCTTTCGCGCCGCCCCCTATCTTGGGCGTGGTCTGGGTGACCTGGTCGCCGCCCTGGAGCGCGCAGCCAGCGACAGCTTGCCGGGCGCGCAGCAGGCGGCCACGGTTCGCCGCATCAACGAGCAAAGCTGGCTGGCGGCGCGCCAGCTGGCGGAACGCCTCGCACAGCTGCTTGAGCCGCTGCAACGGCTCTTTGCCGATCCCAGTCCGCAACCCTTGCGCCACTTGGCAGACGCGCATCTGCGCGCGGCCGAAGAGCTGGCCGGCGGCGCCGAGGACGCCGGTGACTGTTGGGCTTTGGCAGGGGGAAGGGGGGGAAGAATTTTCGCGCCTGTTTGCCGCCATTCTCGACCCGGATCTGGCCTATCCTCCGCAACTCGCCGCGGCCGACTACCCCGAGTTCTACCGCGGTCTCCTCAGTGATCAGACCATTGCTCCGGCGGGCCCGCTGCATCCCCGCCTTTGCATCTGCGGTCCACTCGAAGCCCGCCTGCAGCAGCCGGATGTTGTCATCCTCGGATCGCTCAACGAAGGCACCTGGCCCCAGCTCGCCGACCCTGGGCCGTGGTTCAATCGCAGCATGCGCGCCGAGCTTGGTCTGCCGGCGCCGGAAGAACGCATCGGCGAGGCGGCGCACGACTTCACTTCGCTGCTCGGGGCCGAGCAGGTTTATCTCACGCGCGCCGGCAAGATCGACGGGGTGCCGACCGTCCCCTCCCGCTGGCTGATCAGACTGCAGGTGTTGCTGCGCGGCGTCGCACCAGCCGCGGACGCTGCACCGCCCTGGCTGGCCTGGGCCGAACAGCGCAACCGAAGTCCCGGGCCGGCGCGCCCGCTGCCGGCGCCGGAGCCACGCCCGGCCGTGGCCTTGCGTCCGCGGCAACTCAGCGTCACGGACATCGAAAAATGGCTTGCCAATCCCTATGCGATCTTCGCGGCGCGCATTCTCGGCTTGCAACGGCTGCCGGATCTGATGCGCCTGCCCGACGCCGCCCTGCGCGGCCAGATCGTGCATCAGGCCTTGAGCCGGTTCGCGCGCCGCTTTCCTGAGGCGCTTCCGGAGGACACCGCTGCCGAGCTCAAAGCCTGCGCCCAGGCCGCCCTGCTCGATCTCACCGGTTCGCCAAGGGTCGCGGCATTCTGGGCGCCGCGCCTCGAACGCTTCGCGGCATGGTTTGCCGAGACCGAACCGGCGCGCCGGCGCGCCATCCGCAAGAGCTATGCCGAGCTCGACGGCAAACTGGTGCTGCAAGGGCCGGCGGGACCGTTCACGTTGCGCGCGCGGGCGGACCGCATCGACGTCGGCGCCGATGGGCTGATCATCACGGACTACAAGACATCGGCCAGCCTTGAGTCCCTGCTGCGCAATGCCAAGGCGGGTCGGGCCCCGCAATTGCCGTTGGAAGCGGCGATCGCGGCCGCCGGCGGCTTTCCTGAGCTGCCCGCCCAACCGGTGGCGGCGCTACGCTACATTTCGGCCGCCGGCGGCAAGCCGCCGGGTCTCGAGGAAGACCTCGATCTTAATCCCGCTGCGGTGACCGAACTGGCAAACGAGGCGCGCGCTGGGCTCGATCACTTGATCGCGCAATTCGACCGCCCGGAGACACCCTACCGCGCCTTGCGCCGGCCGCGCTTTAGGTATGACTACGATGACTTTGCGCATTTGGCCCGCGTCGCCGAATGGGCGATCGAAAGCGACGAGGAGGCGGCGTGAAGCGTTTCTTCGGCACCGCTCTTTTGCCCGAGCGCCGGCGGGCCGCGCCGCAGCGGCATCACGAGTTGCGCGAGGAGACGCTGCGCAACCAAGCGGTGGCCTCCGATCCCAACATCTCTGCCTGGGTCAGCGCCAATGCGGGGACCGGCAAAACCCACGTCTTGACCAATCGCGTCCTGCGCCTGTTGCTGGCGGGGACCGCGCCCGAGCGCATCCTGGCCCTGACCTATACCAAGGCCGCGGCAGCGGAGATGTCCAAGCGCGTGTTCCAGCGACTGGCCGAGTGGACGACGGAGGGCGATAGCGATCTCAGCAGCAAGCTGACAGAGCTCATCGGTCGCAACCCCTCGCCGGAAGAGCAGCGCCATGCGCGACAGCTGCTGGCGCGCGCAATCGAGACACCCGGCGGCCTCAAGGTGCAGACCATTCATGCCTTTTGCGAGCGCCTGCTCAAACGTTTCCCGCTCGAGGCCGCAGTATCGCCGAGCTTCACGATCCTCGACGATCAGCAGCGCCAGCTTTTGATCAGCCAGGCGGTGGACGCCATGCTCGGCGCTGCCACCGCCGACAAATCTGAGCGCCTTGTGGGCGGCTCTGGAGACGGCCATTGCCTACGCCGTCGATGGCAACTTCGAGCGTCTCCTCGGCGAAGCGCTCCGGCTGTGCGCCAGCCAAAAGGCCGCGCCCGGTTGCGAGCTCCCGGCTGCGCGCGGGCCGCTGCGCTCGCTGTTGGGCGTGGCGCAGGATGCCACCCAGATCCGGCTGACAAGTGCGCTGGCCAACGTCTTGAGCGAGGGCATGCTGCCCGACCTGATGGCAGCGCTGCGCCAGGGCAGCACGACCGACCAGGATCGTGCCGAGGATCTCGCAAGAGCGCGCGCCGCAAGCACGGCGGAGGGCCGCGCCGCCGCGTTCGAAAGCCTGTTTCTGACGCAAGGCAAGGCGACGCGTGCGCGCCTGTTCACGCGCGATTTTGCCAGCGCCTGGCCGCAGCTTGCCACCGAATTGTTGTCGGCACAGGTGCGCTTCGTCAGCCTGCACAAAGAGCAGCAGGCGCTGACCGTGGTCGAGGCAACGCTGGCGCTGGAGCGGCTCAGCACCGATGTGCTGGCTCGTTATGCGGCGGCGAAAGCGCGGCTGGCTGTGCTTGATTTCGATGATCTCGTCGCCAAGGCCGCAGCGCTACTGCAGTCCTCGGCAGCGGTCGAATGGGTTCTCTACAAGCTCGACGGCGGCTTAGACCACATCCTGGTGGACGAGGCGCAAGATACCAGTCCCGTGCAATGGCAGGTGATCCGCTCGCTCGCTGCCGAATTCTTCTCCGGCGAAGGTGCACGCGATCAGGCGCGCACCCTGTTCGCCGTCGGCGATGAGAAGCAATCGATCTACGGTTTTCAGGGCGCCGCGCCGAGCATGTTTGCCGCCGCAGGCAACAGTTTCGCCGCTGCCGCTCGACAGGCGAAGCGGGCGTGGCAGCAGATCCCACTCACCTTATCGTTCCGATCGGTCGAACCCCTGCTGCAGGCGGTCGACCAGATCTTCGCCACGCCGACACGCACGCCGGGCGTCGGCACGTCCGACAAGCCGATCGAGCACGTCGCCCACCGCTTCGGTCACGCCGGCCTCATTGAGATCTGGCCGTTGCAAAAGTCGGCCGCCGCAGACGACACGCCCGCCTGGGCTCCCCTTGCCGAGGCACGCCTGACGCATCCGGTGACGCGGCTGGCTGGGCGCATCGCCGACACGATCAAGACCTGGCTGGACACCGGTGAGCGCCTCCACTCCCAGGATCGGCCGGTGTGCGCCGGCGACATCTTGATCCTGGTGCGCAAGCGCATGCCGTTCGCACCCGCCATGGTCTCGGCTCTGAAGGCACGGCGCATTGGCGTAGCGGGCGCCGATCGGCTTGTCCTCACCGAGCAGATCGCTGTTGAGGATCTGATCGCGCTCGGCGACTTCATCCTGCTCCCCGAGGATGATCTGGCGCTGGCGGCGCTCCTGAAATCACCCCTCTTTGGCCTGAGCGATGATGATCTGTTGCGGCTGGCGCACGGTCGTGCCGGCAGCCTGTGGCAGGCGTTGCTGGATGGCGGCAGGCGGGACGCGGCCTGGCAAGCCGTCGCCGAGCGCCTGCTGTCCTGGCAGGCAGAGGCGCGGCAGGCCGCACCCTTCGAGTTCTATTCGGCGGTGCTTGATCGCGACGGCGGGCGCGCGCGCATGCTGGCGCGCTTGGGCAGCGAGGCCGCGGACCCGCTTGATGAGTTCCTGAACCAGGCGCTCAGCTACGACGCCGCCGCGCCGGCTTCGCTGCAGGGCTTTTTGTGCGCCATCCGGCGGTCGCGACCGGAGATCAAGCGCGACATGGAGCAGGGGCGCGATGAAGTGCGGGTGATGACCGTGCACGGCGCCAAGGGCCTGGAGGCGCCCATTGTCTTCCTGCCCGATACCTGCTCGACACGATCCGGACGCTGGCCCGGCAGCCTCCTCGGCTTGAGCGAGCCGGGCGCGCCGGGGCCGCTGCCGCCGTTCCTGTGGCCCGTGCGCGGAACCGGCGGGGTCGCCGCGGTCGAGGCGGCGCGACGGGCGGAACGGCAGGCGGACAAGAACGAGCTGGACCGTCTGTTGTATGTGGCCCTGACGCGGGCGCGCGACCGGCTGTACATCGCCGGCTTCGAGGGCCTGCGCGATGCCCCGGCGGACTGTTGGTACAATCTCATCAAGCAAGGCTTGCAGGAGCGACTGGAAGAGAAACGCGGCCTCGACGGCGGCCCGGTTTGGCGCCTCGAGAGTACGCAAACGGCTTCACCCGAAACGCCACGTGGCGCCTTCGGAGCAAAAACCGGCAGCGTGGCCCTGCCGGCCTGGAGCCAGCGGCCGGCTGCGGCGCCGGAGCGGCTGGCGCTGCCGCTGCGCCCCTCGCAACTTGCGCCACTGACGGGCAGGCAGGCGGCGGCGCCGGCCGAGACGGCCGAACCAATCCGGCGCGAGCCAGCCGTTCTGCCACCCACCGCCTTGCTGGCAGGGCACCGCTTTCTACGGGGCAACCTCACGCATGCCTTGCTTGAGCACCTGCCCGAGATCGGCGCCCCGCATCGGCGTGCCGCCGCCGCAGCCTTCCTCGCCAGCCGCGCGCCTACGCTCGAGGCAAAGATCCGTGCCGAGATCGTTGCCGAAACGCTGGCCGTTCTCGAGCACCCGCAGCTGGCCCCGCTGTTTGGACCCAACAGCCGCGCCGAAGTGCCGATTGTCGCCGTGCTTGCGCGGGAGGGGAGCGGACCGCCGCTCCAGCTGACGGGCAAGATCGACCGCCTGGTGCAAACAGGCGATTCGGTGTTGATCCTCGATTACAAGAGCAACCGTCCGCCCCCTCGCGACGTGGCGGCGGTTGCAGAGTCCTATCTGCTACAACTGGCCGCCTACGCCAGCGCGGTATCTGCCATATTCCCGGAAACGCAGGTCAGGGCTGCGCTGCTATGGACCGACGGCGCACGAATCATGGAAATCCCCAAGGCGCTGTTGGACGCGCACGCCCAGCGCCTCTGGACACTCGACCCCGCCAGCCTTGACGCCTGACGGGTGCCTCCCTACGTTCCGGACGACGTTTTCGCCCGGCAACGGGAACAGCAAGGAGAATACCAGCATGGCTGGCGCAGCGCGCGAGGTTTCGGACGCCAATTTCGAGAAGGAAGTGTTGCAATCGTCCGAGCCGGTGCTCGTCGATTTCTTCGCCGAATGGTGTGGACCGTGCAAGGCGATGGCGCCGGCGCTGGAGCAGGTGGCAAGCGAATTGGCCGGCAAGATCAAGGTGGCAAAGCTCGACGTGGATCAGAACCCGGATGTGACGCAGAAGTATCGCATTCAGGCAATGCCGACCTTGATGATCTTCAAGAACGGAGAGGTCGCCGCGCAGCGCGTCGGTGCGCTGGTGCAGAAAAAGCAGCTGACCGACTGGATCAACGGCGCCATCTGAAAACCATCTAAAAAAAAGCCCGCGGGGGTGCCGCGACACGGCGCTGTCGGCGCTGTGCGTTGCCTATCGCGCACTCCGGCAGCTTGCCACCTAGCCTGCGGCCGCCACGATCGGCAGCGCGGTGCCAATCATGCAGTCCCGCGTGACGATGGTGGCCAGCTGGTCCTCGCTCCAGCCTCGCGTCGCCTTGGGACGCATCGGCAGCACGAGGTAGCGCAAGTCAGCCGTCGAATCGTGCACCCGCACCTCCACCTGGCGTGGCAGCTCGACGCCAAACTCGCGAAGCACGCCGCGCGGATCAACGACCGTGCGCGACCGATAGGCAAGGCTCTTGTACCAGGCCGGCGGCGTTCCGAGCAGCATCTTGGGATAACACGAGCACAGGGTGCAGACGACCACGTTGTGCACACTCGGCGTGTTCTCGACGGTGCTGAACTCGGCGATGGTGCCGATATCGATATCGCAGGCGCTAAGCGCGGCGCGGGTATCCTTGAGAAGGCGCTTCTTGAAGGCGGCATCGACCCAGGCGCGCGCCACGACTTTGGCCCCGAGCGCCGGCGTGCGACTATCCATCAGGTCGACGGCCGCGGCGATCTCCTGCGCTGTCAGGATGCCCTTCTCGATCAGCAGAGAGCGCACGGCTTCCTCGAGCACCTCGTAAGCCCCCATCGGTCCGGCATCATGATCTTGCTGCAGCGCAGGATGCTGTTGGTCGTGGACGTGATCATGATCGTCATGGTCGTGCATGTGCGCTCCTATTCGGCAGGCTCGAGCCAATGCTCGTAGATGTCCACTTCAATATGATCGCCGTCCGAACCGGTGTAGTTTGGCCAAACGTCGCGCTGCTTGAAGCGCACCTTGTAAAGCGGATACGCGGGAAGGCCCGGCCGGTGATAGGCCAGGCGTTCGGGATCGCGGAAGCTGCCGTGCAGCGCGGCCACAACGCCGATTTTGCCGCGCACATACCAAGGCGTGCGGCAGTGACCCAACACCGGTCGCGCCGGGACCTTGACGACAGCGCCAGGCGAGAAGCGCGGCGGCCTGGTGCCGCCGCCCCGCCGCGCACTGGCGGCCGCGCTCACCATGGGATCTTGGCCTTGGAAATGCGGCGCCCGGCCTTCGTATGCCGGGCACGCACCTCGGCCATCCGGGCTTCGATTTCTGCGCGCGTCACCAGTTCCTGCTCGACCACCAGATTGCGCAGCGCCCGGATCCATTTTTCGTAATAGGTGGTCCGGTCATAGGCCTGCTGCCCATAGTCTTCGATCACGCGGCGCAGGCCGTCGACCGTGAAGGCGCGCTTACCAGGGCTGGTGAGCAACCGCTGCATGGCATCGGTGCGTTTCTCCCACAAGGCCAGATCGTGCTCGGTGCGGTCGATCGGGCCAAAGGCAAGACCGCCCACGTCGTGGGCCGCTCGCCCACCGGCGCCTTTGCGCACCCTGGTCCTGCGTTTGGGAGGGCTCATGGCTCAGGTGTTCCAACCTCGGGGGCAAGCATGATGCCCCGGGCGCGGTCCGATGGCCAGCCCCGCGCGACAGACGCTTTCCCGACGCCCGTGCCGGCAACATCGGGCCCGCGCGGATGCGTTGTGGGCAAGGCGCCTGCAGCCGGCTTCGAGCCGGGCGCGGTCTTGGCCGCAGGGGGGAAAGCCCTCAGCCGCCCGCGCGCAAAGCCGGCGCGCCGCATGACTTGGCGGGTGGCCTGCTTTATGCTGAAAGGGCCGCTTGGGAAAACGTGGGGCCCGAGGGAGAGGAAACAGCGAGAGATGGTGACTGTAGGGGCGGCCGCACTCAGCGACTTCGTGCGTGATATCTTCGTTACATCCGGGTGCTCGGCGGCCGAGGGCGAGCGCATTGGCAAATACCTCGTCTCCGCCAATCTGACCGGACACGACAGCCACGGCGTGGCGCGTGTGCCGCGCTATCTGCAGTGGAAACGGGACCAGGTCGTCATCGCCGATCAGAAGGTCAAGCTGCTGACCGAGACGCCGGTGCTGGCCGTGGTGGATGGCTGCCACGGCTTCGGCCAAACGGTCGGCCCGCAGGCCGTCGCCATCGGCATCGACAAATGCCGGGCCATGGGCCTGTCGCTGGTGGCCCTGCGCAATAGTGGGCATATCGGCCGCATCGGTGACTGGGCCGAAATGGCGGCCGAGGCCGGCCTCGTCTCCGTGCACTTCGTCAACGCCTCGGGGAGCGTGCTGGTCGCCCCCTTCGGCGGCAGTGAGCGACGCCTGTCGACCGCCCCCTTCGCGGTGGGTGTGCCGCGGCCCGGGCAAGCGCCGATCATCCTCGACTTTGCCACCTCGGTGGTCGCCGAAGGCAAGGTGTTGGTGGCGAGCCAAGGTGGCAAGTCGCTGCCCGCTGATGCGCTGATCGACAGCGACGGCAAGCTGAGCGCCGACCCCCGCGTGCTGTATGGCGAATATACCGGCACAAGCCTGCGCCAAGGGGGCAAGGGGACCGGCGCCATCCGGGCTTTTGGCGAGCACAAAGGCTCGGGGCTTGCGCTGATGTGCGAGCTGCTCGGCGGCTCGTTGACGGGCATGCAGGCCACAGGTTCGGACGGGGTGAGCCAGGACCGCTTCCGCGGCAACGGCATGCTGTCGTTTTATGTCGATCCCAAGGTGGTCGATGCCGATGCCATTTTTCCCGGCGACGTGGCGCGCTACGTCGCCTATTTCAAGAGCGCCAAGCCCGCCGTTGCCGGCGGCGAAGTGCTGATCCCCGGTGAACCAGAGGCGCGCATGCGCCAGCAGCGCTTGCGGGAGGGTGTGCCATTGCCCAATGACACCTGGGCTTCCATCATTGCGGCAGCTCGCGAAGTGGGTGTCGATGAGCGCCGGATCCAGCAAGCAGGTGCCGCTTGAAGCCAGCAGGTGCTGGCGCCGCGCCTAACAGCGGCCAGGGATGAAGAACGCCGACCAGGAGAGATGTCCGTGATTGATGTTGCGTTGCTCGAGAAGCTTAAGACCTACGATACCCCGACGATCTGCAATGCGCTTGAGATCGTCGATCCGACGCGCCGATTGACCGGCTTCACGACCCGGCCGCTGATCTGCCCGTTCCCGAACCTGCCGCCGATCGTGGGCTACGCCAAGACGGCCAGCATCCGCACGACGCATGCCCACGAATTGGATGCCAAGGCCGCGCGCGCGCAGCGCATCGAGTATTACGACTACATTGCTGGCAAGCCCGCACCCGGCGTCATGGTGATCCAGGACCTGGATGGGCACGATGTGGGCTTCGGCGCCTTTTGGGGCGAGGTCATGAGTGCCGTGCACAAAGGCCTGGGGCTGCTCGGCGTGGTGACCGATGGCTGCATTCGCGACATCGATCAGTGGGCGCCGGGCTTCCAGGCGCTGGCAGGCTCCATCATGCCGAGCCATGCGCACGTCCACCTGCACGACTTCGGCAAGGAAATACGGGTCGCCGGCATGCTGGTGCGCTCGGCCGACCTGGTACACGCCGACCGCCACGGCGCGGTGACCATCCCGGCGCATCTGGCAGAGAAAATCCCCGGCGCCTGCGACCTGCTGGGCCGCAAGGAAGCCGTCATTCTGGAAATGGCGCGCGCGCCGGGCTTCAACGTTGCCAAGCTGCGCGAAGCCCTCGCCAAGCAGGATGAAATTCACTGAACACAAGGCATCGACGCCGAGGAGAGTAAGATGAAAGCCAACACCTTGAAGAAAAAGATCGCCGACGGCGTGCACTGTGTCGGCGGCTGGGCCGCCATACCCAATCCGTATGCTGCCGAAATTTACGCGGCGCAGGGCTGGGACAGCGTCACCATCGACATGCAGCATGGGGCAAGCGACATCAACGATATCGTGCCGCTCCTGCAGGCCATCCAAAGCGGCGGCGACGCGACACCGCTGGTGCGCGTGCCTTGGAATGATCCGGGCCATATCATGCGCGTCCTCGATGCCGGGGCCATGGGCATCATTTGCCCAATGATCAACACCAAGCAGGAAGCGGAAGCCCTGGTTCGCTCGGGTCGCTATCCGCCGATGGGCGAGCGCAGCTTCGGGCCATTCCGGGCCTCGCAATATGGCGCCGACTATTGGCAGAAGGCCAACGAGGAAATCTTGTTGTTGGCGATGATCGAGACACGCCAGGCCGTGAACAATCTCGAGGAGATCCTGTCGGTCAAGGGCATCAGCGGGGTCTACGTCGGCCCCTCCGATCTGTCGCTCAGCCTCGGCAAGCCGCCGACGCTCGATCCGAGCGACAAGGAGGTCCTGGCTGCGATCGACACCATCGTCAAGACCACGCGCAAGCAGGGCCTGATCGCCGGCGTACACACGGATGGCCCGGCAACGGCGCTGCGCCGCTTTGAGGCGGGCTTCCAGATGTGCACCATCCTCAACGACGTTCGGCTGCTTGCCGTCGCCGCCGCCAGTGCCATCAACGAGGTGCGTGGCAAGGCGCCGGCTGCCAAAGCGAAAACCTACTGAGCCCGGAAGCTTTGAGCCGTCTTGGACCGGGACTTTGGGACCGAGGTTGGCGGCGGCGGTTGGGCCACTGGTTGACCCTTGAGGTTGAGAGATCAGGCGATGGAGGCCCGGCCTTTGGGCCCCGCCGCTGCGCTGCGGCAGGCGCCGGGCACGCCACTGGCGGTCGCGGAAGGCAAAGATTACGCCAACCCCACGCGACAGGACCGGCCCGGGTCGATGCCGAAGGCAGCGGCGCCGGGGCGCTCAAGACCGCCCCATCAGCGCGTTGGCAGTCTCCGCAACCCCCGCGGTCGTCGGCCTCACCTCACGTCTTGAGGTCCAACCGATAGTGCGCGGCAAGGATGGCCAGGGCCGCCGTCTTGAGCGCGCTCACATCGCGGCTGTCGTTATGGGTGACGGCGAGAATGGCGTTGGCGAGCCTGAGGCGCGCCGCTTCAATCGCCACGGGGTCGGTGCCAAAATGGGCGGCCACGCTCTCCCAGGCCTCATCAAAGGCCTGATAGGCGACCTTTAGCGCGTCCGGCCCGAAGGACCCGCTTTCGACCAGCTGACGAGCTTTCATGTCCCCTCGGGGCAAAGCGCCGCCGTCGCGTTGGACAGCGCCACGCCCGACATTGATCTCCGGCAGCGGCCGCTGTCGGTAATCTAAATGACCTAAAGCTGCTCGGGATACGTCTTCGGCAGATGCTGGGCAATGCGCGAGCGAACCACCCGGTAGCACTCGCAAGAGGCCCCGACCAGGCCGTCTCGATCCAGGATGGTGACGCGCCGGCGACCGCACTCGATGAAGCCATCGCGCTGCAGCCCTTGCGCGGCGTTGGTAATGCTGGGTCGGTGCACACCCAGCATTTCGGCCAGGAGATCCTGGGTCAAGGGCAAGTCATCACCGTCGTGCCGATCGCGCATCATCAGCAGCCAGCGGGCCAAGCGCTGCCTGACGTTATGGGCACCGTTGCAGGCCGCCGACACCATCACTTGCTCCAGAAAGGCCAGCACGTGCGCCTGCAGGACCCCGAGGAAGGCTGGCAACGCGTCCATGGCCCGGACGAAGGCCTGGCGCGGCATTTTCGCCGCCGTGCCTGGCACCTGCACCAGCAAGCGCGCCGAGGAGGTTTTCGCACCGAACACGGCCTGAAAGCCGGTGCCACCCTCGCGGCCGATGGTCGCCATCTCGATGATGCTGCCGTCGGGATAAACGGCAACCACCGAAATCACCCCGCTGTCAGGAAAGAAAACGTGATCGAGGGAACTATCGGCATCGATCAAGACCTGCTCGCGCTTCAACTCGATGTGCTCCAGATCGGGCAGAAGCTGTTTGAGATCGGGCTCGGGCAAGGCGAGAAGCAGGCGGTTGCGCGGCCAATTCGAAGGAACAGTCATACCCCGACAACGGCAGACGGCCATCTTGGTTCGGCTTCCGCCGCCAAATCCTTCAGCGGCTGCCGGCTGCGTTTTGGCACTCTTCGACAGCGCGGCTTTGCGGCCGGCCAAGCCAGTCGTCGAGATCGGCCAGGGCGCGCCGGCTGAGAAGGCGCTTCTTGGCCGCCCCGCGCTCCTTGCCCTTGATACGGTTGCCTGCCGCGTCGTGGCTGGGGGAGGGCAAGGGCGGGAACAGGCCGAAGTTGATGTTCATCGGCTGAAAGGAGCGAGCGCCGTCGGTTTCCGCCGCCAGGTGTCCACCGGTGATGTGAGCGATGAGCGCGCCGAACGCGGTCGTCGTCGGTGGGGGCAGCCAGCCTCTGCCCAGCCGTTCCGCCGCCGCCGCCAGCCCGGCCAGCAGGCCAATGGCAGCACTTTCGACGTAACCCTCGCAGCCCGTGATCTGGCCGGCGAACCGCAGACGCGGCGCGACGCGCAGCCGCAATTCGGCGTCCAGCAGTTTGGGCGAATTCAGGAAGGTATTGCGATGCAGCCCGCCGAGACGCGCAAACTCAGCCTGCGCAAGACCCGGGATCAGACGCAACACGCGCGCCTGCTCAGCATGCTTGAGCTTGGTCTGGAAGCCGACCAAGTTCCACAAGGTCCCCAGCGCATTGTCCTGCCGCAGCTGCACCACGGCATAGGGACGCTCGCCGTGGCGATGCGGGTTGCTGAGACCAACCGGCTTCATGGGACCGAAGCGTAGCGTCTCGCGGCCGCGCTCGGCCATGACCTCAATGGGCAAGCAGCCCTCGAAATAGGGCGTCGAGGCTTCCCACTCCTTGAAGCTGGTTTTTTCGGCGGCGAGCAACGCATCGACGAACACATCGTACTCGAGTTTGCTCATCGGACAATTGATATAGTCGGCGCCCGTGCCGCCCGGACCCGCCTTGTCGTAGCGCGACTGGCGCCAGGTGATACCGGAATCGATGCTGTCGAGATGCACGATCGGGGCGATGGCATCGAAAAAGGCCAGTTCACCTTCGCCGGTGAGCTCTTGGATGGCCGACGAGAGCGCCGGCGAGGTGAGTGGTCCGGTGGCGATAATCACGCTGTCCCACGTCGGCGGGGGCAGGCCGGCAATTTCACCGCGTTCGACGGCGATCAAGGGATGCGCGCCAACGGCATCGGTCACCTGCTGGGAGAAATGGTCGCGATCGACGGCAAGCGCCCCACCGGCGGGAAGCTTGTGCGCGTCAGCCGCGGCCATGATCAGCGAGCCTGCGCGGCGCATCTCTTCATGCAACAGACCCACGGCATTGCTGGCGGCATCGTCGGAACGGAAGGAATTGGAGCAGACCAGCTCCGCCAAAGCCCCCGTCTTGTGCGCCTCGGTGAGCCGTTGCGGGCGCATCTCGTGCAGGACCACGCGCAGGCCAGCGCCGGCGATCTGCCAGGCAGCCTCGCTGCCGGCAAGCCCACCGCCGATGACGTGGATGGGGTTGTCTTGCATCGCGCCGAAAATAGGCGCAAAGCCAGACGCGCTCAACCGCACAGCCAACCTGGGCAAGCCGATGCCAAGGCCCGCACGGTTGCCATGAGGCGCGGAAAAGACCGGGGTCGCAGCCGGCGGCGGACCTTGAACCTTGGCGGCGCCCGGGCCGCCAGCCGCTGGATGGCTGCAGGGCCTTAAAAGGTTCGCAAGGGAGGTCGGGGATGATGGATGGGCTGAAACCGCTGGCAGAGGCCATCGCCACCCAGCTCAAAGCCCGCGGCGAGACGATCGCGGTGGCGGAATCCGCCGCCGGTGGACTGATCTCGGCGGCGCTGCTGGCCGTGCCAGGGGCCTCGGCCTACTTCTTGGGGGGCGCGGTCATCTACACACGGCAAGCCCGCCAGGGGCTGCTGGCGATCGGCGATGAGGCCATGGCCGGCCTGCGCTCGGCCAGCGAACCCTATGCGGCCCTGCTCGCGCGCAAAGTGCGCGAGCAGCATGGCGCGACCTGGGGTTTGTCGGAAACGGGAGCGGCCGGTCCAAGCGGCAATCGCTACGGCGACGCGGCCGGCCATACCTGCATCGGCGTCGATGGGCCACGCGCGCATGTCCTCACCCTGGAGACCGGCAGCGCGGACCGCCAGGCCAACATGCAAGCGTTCGCGCGCCAGGCGCTGGAAACCCTGTTGGCGCAGTTGGCGCCTTGAGGCAAGGGCCAAGCCGTTATCCTAGGCCAGCCTTGGCCAACTTTGGTTTGATGGCACTTTGGCCGGCGTGCGCGCGCCACGGCTGCGCCCGTCGGCAGCGTCTCGACCTTCTTTTTATGGGGAGGATCGGGATGCCAGCCCAGCACGGCCAGCATGACGAAGAAGCCGATGACGTAGGCGAGCGCGACGTGCCAGCCGTGCAGCAGCCATTTGCCCACCGATTTTGCTTCCGGGTACATGTTCGACAGGGCCACGCCGGCCGAGGAGCCGAACCAGATCATCGAGCCGCCAAATCCCACGGCGTAGGCGAGATAGCCCCAGTCATAGCCGCCCTGTTTGAGGGCCAGCGCGGTCAGCGGGATATTGTCGAAGACGGCCGAGACGAAGCCCAATCCCAAAGCGGTCTGCCAGGAGGCGAGCGGCAGCTTTTCGACGGGCATCATCGACGCCGACGTCACCAGCGCCAGCAAAAAGATGGTGCCCTTGAAGGTCTCGGGCAGCACCTCCCAGTCCGGGCGGCGCAACGGTGTGGCGAGGAGGATCGCCGCCCAGACCGCAAGACCGATGACCGGCAGGAGGTCGAGCACGGCCGGGAATTTCAGGTTGGCCGTCACATTGGCCAGGATGGCCGTCACGAGGATCGCGGCAACGATCGCAACGCGCACCCATTCGATGTTGAGGTTCGCCGGTGCTTCTTTGATGATCGGCGAATAGCGGTGCTGCTGCAGCGCCGCCGGGATGCCGAAGATGACGAGGGCGACCGCGGCGGCGACAAAGGCTTCCAGCACGCTAAGCGGGCTCACGCCGTCGATCCACATCATGGTCGTGGTGGTGTCGCCAACCACGCTGCCGGATCCGCCGGCATTGGAGGCAGCGACGATGGCCGCGAGATAGCCGATGTGCACCTTGCCGCGGAACACTTGTTTCGCCATGGTGCCGCCAATCAGAGCGGCGGCGATATTGTCGAGAAAACTCGAGATCACAGCCACAAGCACGAGCAGCGCGAAGGCCCCCTTCCAGTCATCCGGCAGGAAGCGCGGCATCTCCTCGGGCACACGGCTTTTCTCAAAATGCCGCGACAACAGCGCAAAGCCCATCAGCAACAAGAACAGGTTGGCAAGGATCACCCATTCGTGCGCCAGATGGCCGGCGAGACCCTGCCAGCCGTCGCCGAACTTGAAGCCCGTGAAGGCCAGTTTGTAGGCGGTAATGACGGCCAGTCCCGTGAGCGCCACCGGCAGCGTGTAATGGTGGAAGACGGCCACCCCCAGCAGGGTCAGGGCAAACAGGATGAAATCAACCGGTATGCCGAACACATGAAGCGGCTCCGGTCCGGTTTCGCCGAGCGCCGCCCAACCGGGCACGGTCAGGCAAACGAGCACCGCGAAACTGGCAGCGGCGGTGCGCGCCAAGGGCAGGCTCGGCCGAGCTGTCGTGCCATGGCGCCTCTTCCAGAACCGCTGCTCTTCTGCCCGCATTGCGTTGCTCCCCCACCGCTGGCTCCTCGCCGACGCAACGGGGGAGAGCGGGAAAATTTGCGTTGATCGCGGCGCGGGCAATCGAATGAGGCTGATGGCGGCCGGCCGGGACGCACCCTAGGTGAAAGGCCGGAGCTTGCGCAATGCCCGAGGCCCGCGTCGGCCCAGCACCCCCGTGGCCCTGCGGCTGGCGCCCCGCCAGCAAGACTTTCGCAAAAAAAGGGTGTGGCGAGGTGCCCCGACACCCCCTCGCGCCGGCGCGAAGGCGGCCGCGCCGCACCGCCCGTGTGGTGGTGGCGTTCCGCTCACCGTCGCCGGGGCCGGGGTCGCGCCAGCGGCCGCATCTGTGGCATAATCCGACAAGGCGTTCGCCAAAGGGTCGCATCGATGTATACCCAGGGCCTCAACAGCAAAGATGCCGGTGACAGGGCCGACGACACAGACCCCGCGCGGCTGGCCGGCTTTCAGGCCAAGGTCGACGTCGAGGATAAGATCGAGCCCAACGACTGGATGCCCGACAGCTACCGGCGCACCCTGATCCGGCAGATTTCCCAGCACGCCCATTCCGAGGTCATCGGCATGCAGCCCGAGGGCAATTGGCTCACGCGTGCCCCCTCGTTGCGCCGCAAGGCGGGGCTCCTCGCCAAGGTCCAGGACGAGGCAGGACACGGACTTTATCTTTACGCGGCCGGCGAGACGCTCGGCGTCTCGCGCGAGGAGATGGTCGACCAGCTGCTCGAGGGCAAGGCGAAATACTCCTCGATCTTCAACTACCCGACCTTGTCGTGGGCGGACATCGGCGCCATCGGTTGGCTGGTCGATGGCGCCGCCATTATGAACCAGATCCCGTTGTGCCGCTGCAGTTTCGGGCCCTATGCCCGCGCCATGATCCGCATTTGCAAGGAGGAGAGCTTCCACCAGCGCCAGGGCTACGAGATCATGATCAGCCTCTGCACCGGCACGGCGGCGCAGAAAGAAATGGCGCAGGACGCGCTCAACCGCTTCTGGTGGCCGGTGCTGATGATGTTTGGCCCGTCCGACAAGGACAGCCTGCATTCCGCCGACACCATGAAGTGGAAGATCAAGCGCTTCTCCAACGACGACCTGCGGCAGAAGTTTATCGATGCCACCGTGCCGCAAGGGCATTATCTGGGTCTCACCTTCCCCGATCCGGACTTGCAGTTCGACGCCAGCACGGGGCATTGGCGCTTTGGCGACATCGACTGGAGCGAGTTCAAGCGCGTGCTCGCCGGCGACGGCCCGTGCAATCGGCAACGCCTCTCCACGCGCAGCGAAGCGCACGCCGAGGGCGCCTGGGTGCGCGAAGCGGCGCTGGCGTACGCCAACAAGCGCGCGGCGCGCGCCGAGTTGGCGCCCAGCGCAACGCCATGAGGCCAGGCATGTCCGAAACACCAATGCCGCTGTGGGAAGTCTTCATCCGCAACCGCTCCGGCATGCCGCACAAGCATTGCGGCAGCGTGCATGCGGCCGATGCGACCATGGCGCTGCAGGCAGCACGCGATGTCTACACGCGGCGTGGCGAGAGCGTTTCCATCTGGGTGGTGCCTTCGCACACCATCACCGCCTCCGATCCAGCCGACAAGGATCAGTTGTTCGAGCCGACCGCAAGCAAGCCTTATCGGCACCCCACCTTCTACAAGGTGCCCGATGACGTCGGGCATATGTGAGCCGCCGTGCGCATTCCGTCTGCAGGTGAGGAAATGCCGGGCCAGCCACCGCAAGCGGTTCAGGCAGAGCTGCGCCCAGAGCTGCACGCATGGGCAAGCGCGTCAGCCAACCGCCGCCGGAGCTAAAAACGCCTCGGCTCTCTTCGGCTATCTGCTTGGCCTCGCCGACGATGCCCTGGTGCTCGGTCACCGCCTATCAGAATGGTCGGGCAGAGGCCCGACCCTGGAGGAGGACATTGCGCTCTCCAATCTGGCGCTCGATCTGATCGGCCAGGCCAGACTGTACTACGCCTATGCCGGAGAGATCGAAGGCAGCGGCCGCGATGAAGATGCGCTGGCGTATCTGCGCGACGAGCACGCTTACCGCAATCTGCTGTTGCTGGAGCAGCCGAACGGCGACTTTGCCGTCAGCATGCTGCGGCACCTTCTGTACGTGGCCTTCCTCACTCCCTATCTTGAGGCTCTATCGGCCTCGACCGATCAGCGGCTGGCCGCGATCGCGGCCAAGGCGGTCAAAGAGATGGCCTATCACCTGCGCCACGCGGCCGAATGGGTGATCCGGCTCGGGGACGGCAGCCAGGAAAGCCACACCCGCGCCGCGGCGGCGCTGGAAGACTTGTGGATGTATACGGGCGAGATGTTCGAGATGGACGACGCCGAGCGCGCGCTGGTGGCTCAGGGCATTGCTGCCGATCGTCAGACGATCAAGCCGGCCTGGCAGGCCAGCATCGATCGTGTGTTGGCGCAAGCCACCCTGTCGCGGCCCGCCGATCGCTGGATGCAAGGCGGCGGCCGCGCCGGCCGGCATACCGAGCATTTGGGCCGCCTGCTGGCGGAAATGCAGGTCTTGCACCGCGCCCATCCCGGCGCCAGATGGTGAGCGGATATGCGCAAGACCACGACCCTCGTCGCACAGTCCGCCCCGGCCGACGCGGAGGCGCCAGAGGATGACGTTGCCCGCGCCCGGGCGGTGGTGGCGGCCGTCGTCGACCCCGAAATTCCGGTCCTGACGCTTGCGGACCTGGGAATTTTGCGCAGCGTCGAGCGCCGCAATGGGGAGCTGGTCGTCGAGCTCACCCCGACCTACACCGGCTGCCCCGCCACGCTGGCGATCCGGCTGGCGGTGGAAGCGGCCCTGGCGGCTGCCGGGATGGCCGATGTCCGCGTGCTGAGCGTGCTGTCGCCGCCCTGGTCGACGGATTGGATCACCGAGGCCGGACGGCGCAAGCTGCGGGAATTCGGCATCGCCCCGCCGGCGGCGGCGGCGAGCAGCAAGGCGCTGTTTGCCGATCCGAGCGTGGCGTGCCCCAGATGCGGCTCAACCGACACGACCAAGATCTCCGAATTCGGCTCCACGGCGTGCAAGGCGCAATGGCGCTGCGCGGCGTGCGCTGAGCCCTTCGACTATTTCAAGTGCATCTAAAGATGCGGGCCTGATGCACGATTTCCACCACCTGCCCATCGCCGAGGTGAAACGCGAGACGTCAGAGGCAATCTCGGTCAGCTTGCGCATTCCCGAGACCCTGAAAACGATCTTCCAGTTCAAGCCTGGGCAGCATTTGGCCGTGCGCGCCCTCATTGATGGCGAGGAGCAGCGACGCAGCTACTCGATCTGCTCGGGGCCTGGCGAAGCCGACTTGCGCGTGGCCATCAAGCGCATTGCCGATGGCCGTTTCTCGCACTGGGCCAGCGCCACGCTGGCACCGGGCGGCACGCTCGAGGCGATGCCGCCGGCGGGCCGCTTTGTCTTGCCTGCCTCGACCGGCGAGGCGCGACAGCTGTTGGCGCTCGCCGCCGGGGCCGGCATCACGCCGATCATCGCCATGCTCAAGCATGCGATGGCCAACGAGCCTGCGACCAGCTTCACCCTCATTTACGGCAACCGCAGTCCCGAGACGATTTTGTTTCGTGAAGAGCTGGAAGATCTCAAGGATCGGCACCTCGGGCGCTTCACACTGCTCAACGTGCTCTCACGCAACGACGAGAGCAGCGCACCCCTATTGGAGGGGCGCATTACGGGCGCAAAGGTCAAAGCCCTCGGCAGCGCGCTGTTCAAACCGGACGAGATCGCACACTTCTACCTGTGCGGCCCGGGCTCGATGATCAAAGAGACGCGCAATGCCCTGTTCGAACTCGGCGTTGCGCGCGAGCGCGTGCATCACGAGTTTTTCGCGCCCGGTGGCGGGGCCTATCGGCGTCCCCCCTCGCCGCCAGTGGAGGCCGAGCCTGCCGCCACCGGTGGCACCCAGGCGATCGCCATCCTGGACGGCATCCGGCATCCGTTTGTGGTCCCGCCAGGCGGCCACGTCGTCGATGCGGCCCTCGCCGCGGGCATCCGCGTTCCCTATTCCTGCAAAGGCGGCATGTGTTGCACCTGCCGCGCCAAGCTGGTCGAGGGCGAGGCGCAGATGACCACCAACTACTCGCTCGAGCCGTGGGAGCTGGCGCGCGGCTTCATTCTCACCTGCCAAGCGGTGCCGACGTCGGCGCGGTTGGTGGTCGATTACGATCAGATGTGAGGTGGCGCTTGGCGCTGGCTCAGCTGGCGGCGATCGCCGCCTCCACGTCACCCAGACTGTCCTTGCCAAAAAAAATCTCGTCCCCGACATAGAATGTCGGCGCGCCGAAGGTGCCGCGTGCCACCGAGCTCTCGGTGTTTTTGATCAGCGCATCCTTGACGCGCTGCTCGCCGATTCGCTCCAGCATTTGCGCGCCGTCGAGGCCGGCGGCGTCGAGAGTGGCGCGGATCACCTGCGGATCGTCCATTTTTCGCTCCTCCTCCCACATGGCCGCAAACACCACCTCCACAAAGCGCGCAAACTCCCGCCCTGGGTCGGCCGCGACCGCACCGCGCATGATTTGCACCGTATTGACGGGAAAATGCGGGTTCATCTGGAAGCGGGTCAGCGCGTGCTTTTTGATGAAGCGCCGCACCTCGAGCTTTTGGTACTCCAGCTTGTTCTTGATATCCTTGAATTGCAGCATCGGCGCTTGATTGTTGGTCAGCTTGAAGACGCCGCCCAGCAGGATAGGGACATAGCGGAAGGCAACGCCCGTGCGCGCTTCGATGCCGGGGATCACCTTGTGCGCAAAATAAGCGTTGGGGCTGCCGAAATCGAAATGAAATTCGACCTGTGCTGGCATCGATCTGTCTCCACTCTGCGATGAGGTATCACCAGGTTTCGATCCACGGCCGCAAGTCCATCTCGTGCGTCCAAGCGGAGCGGGTCTGCCGATAAAGCTGCCAGTAGATTTCGGCGATCGCCTCCGGGTCGAGGATGCCATCGCGCGGCTTCAGGGCGGCGCGCTCGGGGAAGTTGCTGCGGATGAACTCGGTGTCGATGGCGCCATCGATCACGACATGAGCGACGTGAATGCCCGCGGGTCCGAGCTCGCGCGCCATGCTCTGCGCCAGAGCCCGCAAGCCGTGCTTGGCACCGGCGAACGCGCAATAGCCGCTGCCGCCCCGCAGACTGGCGGTGGCTCCGGTAAACAGGATGGTGCCGCGACCGCGCGGCAGCATGGCTTTGGCCACCTCGCGTCCCATCAGGAAGCCGGCAAAACACGCCATCTCCCAGACCTTGAAGTAGACGCGCGCGCTGGTTTGCGTGATGGGAAAGCGCACGTTGGCGCCGATATTGAAGACCGCCACCTCGATCGGTCCGATGTCGCGCTCGATGGTCTCGATCAGGGCGATGACTTCTGCTTCCTTGCGCGCATCCGAGCCGAAGGCGCGCGCCGTGCCGCCGGCCTCTTCGATTTGCGCCACCAGCGGTGCCAGTTTGTCGGCCTGCCGGCGCGTCACGCAGGCGCAGAAGCCCTCGCGCGCAAAGCGCCGGGCAACCGCCCCGCCCGTGGCATCACCGGCACCGACCACCAGGGTGACTTTTGCGTCCGCCATGCGCCTGCGCTGGCCTCTCTTGCGCTTGTCCGCCCGCCACCGACCGGCGACGGGCGAACAGCAAGCTAGTCTGCAAGCGCCGCGGACGGAAGAGCCGCAGCGTTAGGCCGCATGGCGCGCGGCGCCGGGGCGCTGCCGCATCTCCGCCTTGAGGAGATTGCGGTAGGGCCCATCGCGGGCGGCAAGCTTGCGCGGCGCACCGTCCTGCAGCACGCGGCCACCGTCGACCACCAGGATGCGGTCCAGGCGATGCACCGTGCTGAGACGGTGGGCAATGGCAACGACGGTGCGTCCCTGCATGAGCCGGGTCAGGGCTTCGCGGATCGCCTCATCCAATTCGCTGTCGAGCGCCGATGTGGCCTCGTCGAGCAGCAGCAGGGGAGCGTCTTTCAGGAAGGCGCGGGCGAGCGCAATGCGCTGCCGCTGGCCTCCCGACAGACGCGCGCCGCGCTCACCGACCACGGTGTCGAGCCCCTGCGGCAGGTCGGCGATAAAACCGCAGCGCGCCGCGGCGGCCGCCGCCCACACCTGCTCGTCGCTCGCCTCCGGTCGCGCATAGCGAATGTTCTCCATCAGGGAGCGATGAAACAAGGAGATGTCCTGCGGCACGACGGCGATGGCCTGGCGCAGGCTCTGCTGCGTCACCTCAGTGATATCCTGATCGGCAATCAAGATGCGTCCGCTGTCGATGTCGTAAAAGCGCTGGATCAACGCCAACATCGAGCTTTTGCCGCCGCCGGAAGCCCCGACGAGGCCGACCTTTTGGCCGCTCTCGATGGTGAGATCCAAGCCGTTGAACAATCGGGGGCAGTCCGGATAGCCGAACACTACCCGCTCGAACTTCAGGCTGATGCCGCCGCGCGCCAGCGCTTTGGCACCCGGCCGGTCGGGCATTTGGTGGGGAACGAGCAGCTTCTCCAGCGCCTCGGCGAAGCGGGCGGCGTGTTGCGTCACATCGACCAGAGCGATGGCGAGGTCGCGCGTGGCGTGCAAGACGGAAAGTCCCAAAGTACAAACCAGAATGACATCACCCGTGGTTGCCCGGCCCTGCTGCCAAAGCAGCAGCACCCAGGTGAGCAGGCCGATGGTCAGCGTTACCGTCACGCAGGCGTGGCCGATGCGCAGGCACTCGAGATAGCGCAGGCTGCGATGGCGCGCGGCCATCTCCTGTCGCACGGTGGCATCGAAGCGATGGTTCTCGCGGGAGATCCCGTCGAAGGCCTTTACGATTGCCATATTGCCGACCACATCGGTCAGCTCCCCGTCGACCGCGGCCGCCCGGTTCGCGAACTCATGGTGCAGCGGCTTGCCGGCCGCTGCCTTGTGGAACATGGTTATGATCACCAAGGCCGCCACCGCGACCAGGCCGACCGCCATCGGCAGGCTGACCGTTCCGACGAAGACGATGGCCCAAACGGTGGCCATGCAGGGCGGCAGCACATTCCACACCAGCATGTTCTCAACGGTGAAGAGGGCATTGGAGGTTGCCGTGACGCGCGAGGTCAGCGCGCCGGGCGAGGCGGCGGCGAAATAGGCCGGCGCCTGGCCGGTGAGATGGCGGAAGAGATCGCGCCGAATGTCGCCGGTGACGCTGACGAAGGTGGCGTTGCCCACCCAGCTGGCGACGCGCCAGAGCAGATTGTCGGCGGTAATCAGGGCCACCAGCAGGAGGAACACGTGCCAAACCGTGGCCGGCGCCCGCGGCGCTCCCGACAAAGTATCAACCAGGAGCTTTACCGCGTACTGGGTGACGATCGAGCACAGCACCGCCCCGCTCACCGCCGCGAGGATCACCGCGTGCGCCTTGCTCCGCCGCCTCACGTAACGGAAAAAAAAGGCGATGGGTCGCTCGGCAAATGTCGCAAGGTCTACCAGGACCAAGACTCCCCTGAGGTCCAGACGCCGCCGTTCCAGGTCACAACGTGCGACCGTGCGTTCGGTTCGGTTCCTGACCAAGCATATCCTTGGGTGCAGTTTCCGGCATTGCAACCAGAAGCGTTACAAAGGCGCCGGCCGCCGTGCCGGCAAGCCCCAGAAAGGCCGTGCCACTGCCGAAGCTGGTGGCGAGACCTCCGGCCACGGAGGTACTGACGGCTGCGCCAATGCCGCTGGCGCTGGCGGCGATGCCTTGCGCCAAATTGAAGCGGCCGCTGCCGCGGGAAATGTCGGCCAGCGACAGGGGCACGAGCACCCCCAACACCGCCGCGCAGAGCCCATCCAACATTTGTGCCGCCACGATCACCAAGGGGTCGCTGTTGAACGCCAGAATGGTCGCGCGCGCCGGCAGCGCCGCAAAACCAACCAGCAGAACCGGCCGGCGGCCCCAGACCCCGGCCAGCCGCCCCACCGCCGGGGCGATCAGGGCGACGACCAGCTGGGGCACGACGATGCAAACCGCCACCAACGCACTCGCCCATTGGCCCATGCTGACCTCGATTCCCAAGATCGGCACCAGCAATCGATCCGACCGCATGGCCATTTCCGTTCCTACCAGCGGCAGCATCGCCGCGTTGGCGGCATGGAAGAGAAAGATGGCAAAGGTCAAGACGATCAGGGAACGCTTGCGCAGCAGGCTGGCGATCGAAGCCGGCGCGACGGCGGATCGAGCCTCGCGTTGAACGATGCCGCCGTCTGCCAGCACCGCGTCGATCTCGCTTTCGCGAATTTGCTTGAGCGCAAGCAAGGTCGGCAGCGCCAGAGCAGCCGTGACCAGGAAAACCGCCTGCGGCGAAATCAAATATCCAACCGCTCCCATCACGCCGGCGGCGAGACCGTTGCCGATGGAGGCAAAGCGTGCATTGCGTCCAAGCCGCGCGGCCACCGCGGCGTGGCCAACCAATCCAAGGGTGATGGCGGCAATGGCGGGCCCCAGCAGCGAGCTCGAGGCCACGTGCAGGAGCTTGGCCGTCATGATGCCGAGGAAAGAGGGTGCCAGCGCGATCAGCAGCGCGCTGAGGCCAATGCCCGCCACCGCCAGCATGGCAACGCGGCGCTTGGACGGTGCCATGTCGACGAACCAGCCGGCCGGCAGCTGGCTGGCCAAGCCGGCGAGGCTGCCGACGGCAAGGACCAGGCCGATATCAGCCTGATTCCATTTCTGTGTGCTGAGGTAAACGGCGAGGAACGGACCAAAACCGGTCTGCAGATCGGCCACGAAGAAGGTGAACCAGTCGAGACCGCGCTCGCTCCTGCTCACCGTTCGACACCTTTCGCACTGGGCTGGCGGGCTTGTGAGGGGGGCTCGGTTGACGTTACTCGCTGGTTGCCTTCACGAGGGGGGACTTGTCGCCGCTCTTGTATTCAGGGGCCGCGCGCACCTGTTCGCGCGAGACCTCAACGGCAATGGCGCGCCCGGAAAAGCGAAAGGCCTGCCATTCGATGGCGATCTTGCGGGTGCCGATGCCGAGAAAGCCGCCAAATTCCACCACGGCGGCGCGCACGCTGCCGTCGCGATCCACAAGCAGATCGATGATCCGCCCCGCGTCGCCCTCCGGCGTGGTCGCGACATCGCGCCCCAACACGCTTTCAAGTTTCAACGGCACCGCTACAGCTTCCCCCATCTCGGCAACAGCGCTGGCAACCCCGACCACGACGCCGATCACCAGGACGCCGAGAAAGGCTACCCGCCTGGCCTGTTCCATCGCCCGCCTCCCATGCCCTTGGGCCCGCAACCTTTAAGCCAACGGCGATCGCCGGGCTCCGGTTCCCCGCCCGGTTGCGGGGGTGAGCCAAGCCAAGGCGCGGCGTTTGCCGGCGCCGGCGGGCGCGGAAGCCTGCCGCTGGCGCTCAATCGCCCTGTTGGTGATGCGCGGTTTCCCAGAACAACTGTTTCCAGTCCTCGACCTTGATCTTGAGGGTGCCCAGGCGATTGAGGAAGGCCGTGAAGTGCGAAATCCGCTGCGGCCGGGAGGTGAACTCGAAGCCGGGGTCGTTCAACTGGGCAACCAGGTCGTCGATGCTCTCGGGTGCCTTTTGCACATCTTTCCAGAGCGCCGCGGCGGCGCGCTTGTCGGCGTTGGCAACCTTGATGGCCTCTTCGAGCGCGTTGGCGACCGCCTGGAACAAGCTGGGGTTCTTCTCCTTGGTCTGCTTGGTCGCCAGCAGCGTGATCTGGGTGAGCGGGCCGCCAAAGACCTTGCGGCTGTCGGTAATGATGTGCGCCCCCGGCAGCTTCAGGCCTCGATCCGTGAAGGGCTGCACACCGATGTGCGCGGTGATCGTAGCCTTGCCGTAGCCGGCCGAAAGCGCCGTGACCGCATCGGGATGGCCGAGGGCCACCGTCAAATGGTCGAGGCGATGCGGGTCGTTCCACAGCTGCTCGGCCGCCATTTGCAGCATGATGGCATTGAACGACAAGCGCACCGTCGGCACGGCGATGCGATCTTGTTCGCCGAAATCGGCCAAGCTCTTGACGTTGGGGTTGATGGTATAAAGGGTCATGGCGCCATTGCTGACGGTACCCACCGCCTTGACTTCGTTGGCGCTGCCGCGCGTCTTTTCCCACAAGGTCAGCAAGGACGGTAGCGCGGCGGTGCCGTAGTCGGCGGCGCCGGAAATGAGGGCGTCGAGGACGGGCCCCGGGCCGCTCAAGGCGGTCGCCGTGGCCTCGATTTTGCCGAGGCCCAGCTTGCTTGCTTCCTGCTGCAGGACGCCGCCGCTGACCATGACATCAATCGGGATGTAGAGCAGCCCGCGCTGTTGCACGAAGCGCACCGCCAGCGGGCTCTGGGCCTTGAGGATGGCGGGTGCGGCCAGCAACGCCCCGCCACGCAGCAATGTCTCGAGCGCCCGGCGGCGGCTGACGCTGCGTGCGGCCTTGGTGCTTGGCATTTTCGGCTCTCCATTTGGCGAGCGATGGCTCGCGCCAAAGCTTCATGATAGACCGGTCGAGCCACGCCAAGAAGCAACACGCCGCCAGGGGAGGAACGCCGACGTGCGCTGGGTCCGGTTCTCGCATCAGGGGCGCCTTGCCTATGGCATCCTTGAAGGCGATCGTCTCAGCGAGGTGAGCGGCGATCCGTTCCGGGGCTACCAGACGACGAGGACAGTGCACGAGCTTGCCAGGGTCAAGATCGAAGTTCCGGTCCTGCCGCCGACGTTTTATTGCGTGGGGCTCAATTACGCCGAGCACGTCCTGGAAGCCGCTGCCAAGCTTGGCATCAAGGCGGATTTGCCCAAGCAGCCCGACGTCGGCTACCGGGCCGTCAACGCGCTGATCGCCCACGAGGCAGAGGTGATCATCCCCGACGGGGCCGAAAAGCTGCAATACGAGGGTGAGCTTGCGGTGGTGATCGGCAAGCGGGCGCGGAATTTGAGCGAGGCGGAAGCGCTCACTTGCGTGCTCGGCTTTAGCATCGGCAACGATGTAAGCGAGCGCAACTGGCAGAAGTCTGACCGTACCCTGTGGCGGGCGAAAAACGCCGATACCTTCAAGCCGATGGGTCCCTGGATCGAAACCGACGTCGATTTGGATGCGTTGCAAACACGGGTCTGCGTCAACGGCACCGAGACCACCCGCTTTGCTACCAACGCCATGTTGTTCGGCGTCGCCACCTACATTGCCACCATCACGCGCTACATCACGCTGCACCCGGGTGACATCATCTGGATGGGTACCGATGGAACTTCCCCCGATCTCAAAGCCGGCGATGTCGTCGAGGTGGAAATCACCGGCATTGGCACGCTGCGCAACACCTTCGTTGCCGCCGACGGCAGCTGAGGCAACGCGCCACCACACACAATCGATCGGCTCGCGGGTGAAGCGGCCGAGTCGAAGCAAATAGGAGGAACGCTGATGCTGAGTGCAAGACCCTGGCGCGCGGCGGTCGTGATCGCGGCGCTGGCCAGCCTGTTCATCACCGCTGCCCAGGCGCAAGTGCCTGAGATCCGCTTCGCGCGCCAGTTCTCCATGGGCTACTTGCAGTTCAACATCATGGAGCAGCATCAACTGCTCGAGAAGCACGCCAAGGCGGCGGGCATTGCCGACGTCAAAGTGGTGTGGGCGACCTTCAACAGTCCCGCTGCCATGAACGATGCCTTGCTGTCGGGCTCGGTCGATATCGTTTCCGGCGGCGTGCCGGGATTGCTGACCATCTGGGCCCGCACGCAGGCAAGTGCGAACCCGGTCAAGGGCATCGCCGCGTTCTCATCGCAGCCGATCCTGCTCAATACCAGCAGCGCCAAGATCAACAGCATCACCGACTATACCGATCAGGACAAGATCGCCCTGCCGGCCGTCAAGGTTTCGGTGCAGGCGATGATGCTGCAGATGGCGGCGGCGAAACAGTGGGGCCAAGCGAACTACGCCAGGCTCGATCCGCTCACGGTCGGCATGTCGCCGCCCGACTCCACCATTGCCCTTCTGAGCGGAACGGCCGACATCACCAGCGTCTTTAGCGTGCCGCCGTTCCAATACCAGCAATTGGAGAAGCCGGGCATTCACACCGTGCTCAATTCCTACGAGGTGTTCGGCGGCCCGCACACCTTTACCGTGGCCTGGACCTCCTCTCAGTTCCGCGACAAGAACCCGGCTTTGTACAAGGCGTTGATTGCTGCCTTCGCCGAGGCAACGGCGATGCTCAACAAGGACGTGAAGCCGGCCGCGCAGTACTGGATCGACAACGTCAAGTCGAAGATGACGGTCGAGAGGGTCGCCGAGATCGCCTCCGGCAAAGAGGTGAAATGGACCATGGTGCCGGAAAACACCATGAAATACGCCGAATTCATGCACTCGGTCGGCACCATCAAGGTCAAGCCGGCGCGCTGGCAGGACCTGTTCTTTTCCGAGGTGCATGACCTGCCCGGCAGCTAAAGTGAGCACCGTCTGCTCCTTCTGCCGGCCCTGCCATGGAGGCCACCCCCGCGATGCATGCTCCATCCGCTGCCACGCCGTTGCTGCAGGTCGACGGCGTCACCCTGCAATACAAGACCGAACGGCACCTGGTGACCGCCACCTATCGCGTCAGCTTCGAGGTCTATCGCGCCGACCGCTTTGTCCTGCTCGGACCGTCCGGTTGCGGCAAGTCAACGCTGCTCAAGGCCGTCGGCGGCTATATGGCGCCGACCGAAGGCAGGATGCATCTCAAGGGGCTGCCCATCCGCGGACCCGGCGCCGACCGTGTGTTCGTGTTCCAGGAGTTCGACCAGCTACTGCCCTGGAAGACGGTCAAGCAAAACGTCACCTTTGCGCTGGAAGCCTCGCGCAAGATGCGCGGCAAGGCGGCCGAGGCGCAGGCCATGCGCTACATCGAGAAGGTCAATCTGGCCAAGTTTGCCAACGCCTACCCCCACACCTTGTCGGGTGGCATGAAACAACGCGTCGCCATCGCCCGAGCGCTGGCAATGGAGGCGGACATTCTCCTGATGGATGAGCCGTTTGCCGCACTCGATGCGCTGACGCGGCGCAAGATGCAGGATGAACTTTTGCAGCTATGGGCCGACACCCGTTTCACCGTGCTGTTCGTCACGCACTCGATTCCGGAAGCGACCCTGATCGGCAACCGCATTCTGCTCATGTCGCCACACCCAGGCCAAGTGAAGGGCGAGCTCAACAGTGACGGCCGCGATCCGGTCGATGCTGAGGGACGCAAACTGTCCGATCGGATCCACGACATGCTGTTTGCCGATCGGGTTGAAGAGGAGGCCGCACCCCATGCTTGAAGAGCACCGAGCCGGCGCGCGCGGGTCGCTGGCGCTGCCGCCGCTGCGGCCCGAATACCTGCGTGACACCGTGGCCGGCTCCGGCATCGGCGTGGTGCAGAAACCGCTGACGGTGTGGCAACGGCTTGGCCAGCAGGCGTGGCTGCGCAAGGCGCTGATCCTCACCTTGATCGCCACCGTCTGGGAGCTGTACGCGCGCCGGCTCAACAATCCTCTGCTGGTGCCCACGTTTTTTGCCACCGTCGAGGCGTTCTGGGCCGGCATGCGCAGCGGCGACATCCTGATCAAAGTCCTCAATTCGGTGCAGTTGCTGCTCAAGGGCTATGCCTTGGGCCTGTCGCTGGCCATGCTGTTCACGGCCTTGGCGATGATGTCCCGCCTTGGCAACGATCTGCTCGAGACCCTGACCTCGGCCTTCAATCCGCTGCCGGCGATCGCCCTTCTGCCGCTGGCCCTGATCTGGTTCGGCCTTGGGGACATCTCCATCATCTTCGTGCTGGTGCACTCGGTGCTGTGGGCGGTGGCCCTCAACACCCATTCCGGCTTCCGATCGGTCTCAAACACCTTGCGCATGGTGGGTCGCAACTACGGCCTCAAGGGGCCGCGGTTCATCATCCAGATCCTGATCCCGGCCGCCTTCCCGTCGATCCTGACGGGGCTCAAGATCGGTTGGGCCTTTGCCTGGCGCACGTTGATCGCCGCCGAACTGGTGTTTGGCGTCTCTTCCGGCAAGGGCGGGCTTGGCTGGTATATCTATGAGAACAAGAACATGCTCGATATTCCAGCGGTGTTCGCCGGTCTGTTCACGGTGATCTTGATCGGTCTCACCGTGGAAAACCTGATCTTCCGCAACATCGAGGCGGCCACCGTGCGGCGCTGGGGCATGCAGTCCTGATGCGTTGGCCAAGGCGGCAGCCGCGGTCGCGACGGCCTACCTTAAGAGGTTGCTCCTCGCAAAGAATAGGCTAGTCTTCCCGTAACGCTGGGCAAAGGCGAACCTGGCGAGCCTACTGGGAGGAGGACAAGCATGCAGCGTCGAGCCTGGCTCGCACTGGTCGCGGCAGCGGCCAGCCTGGCGAGCCTGACAGCGCCGGCCTCAGGCCAGGCACCTGATAATTTCCCGTCGCGACCCATCACCTTGATTGTGCCCTTCCAGGCCGGCGTCAGCGCCGACCTGTTGTTCCGCGGCATCGCCGAGAGCGCCTCCAAGCACCTGGGCCAGCCGGTGATCGTGGAAAACAAGCCGGGCGGCAGCGCCACGCTGGGGCCGGCAACGATGGCCGCCAACGCCAAGCCCGATGGCTACACGATTGGACAGATCGCCATTCCGGTCTTCCGCGTTCCTTACATGCAAAAGGCAACCTTCGATCCGGTCAAGGACTTCACCTACATCATCAATCTGGGCGGCTACACGCTGGGCGCGGTCGTCAAGGCCGACGGCCCCTTCAAGGCCTGGGCGGATGTCATTGCCTTTGCCAAGGCCAATCCAGGCAAATTCACGTACGCAACGATCGGCGCTGCCACGACCAACGCCATTGCCATGGAGCTGATGGCCCGGCAATCGGGCGTGCAGTTCACCCACATCCCGAGCAAGGGAGGCGGCGAATCCATTGCCGCCGTCCTTGGTGGGCACGTCATGATGATGGTTGAGTCGCCCGGCTGGGCGCCGCAGGTGGCCTCGGGTGACTTCCGCCTGCTGCTGCTGCTCAACGGCCAACGCAGCAAGAAGTGGCCGGACACGCCGACGCTCAAGGAGCTGGGCTACACCTATGAGTTCAATTCGCCATTCGGTCTGGCCGGACCCAAGGGCATGGACCCCGCCATCGTCAAAAAGCTGCATGACGGCTTCAAGAAGGCCTACGAGGACGAGAAGGTTATCGAGCTGTTTGACAAGTTCGATTTCGTGCGCCGCTACATGAGCACCGCCGACTACCAGGCCTTCATCCCGAAACTCGCCGCCGATGAGAAGGCCGCGCTCGAAAAAGTTGGCCTGGCCAAGACCGAGTGATCGCTTAGCTGAGCCTCGGGCGCGCTCATGGCCGAGGTCGGATGGCTTTACGCTGCCCCGACAAAACCCTCAAGACTGTGCCCGAGACAATGCCCACAACACTGCCTGAAGGAGAATGGACGTGAACGGTCGCAGCTTCGTTGCCTTGATCCTCGCCGGGTTCGCCACGCTGACGCCGGCGGCGGCCTTGGCACAGGCCTATCCCGCCAAGCCCGTGAGCATGGTGGTGCCGTGGCCGGCTGGCGGCTCGACCGATATCGTCATGCGCGCGATTTGCGACGCGGCAGCCAAGCACCTTGGGCAGCCGATCGTCATCGACAATAAGCCCGGCGCCTCCGGCACGCTGGGCCCGGCCGTGGTGGCGGCCACCGCCAAGCCCGACGGCTATACCCTGGCGCAAATGCCGATCACGGTGATGCGGCTGCCGCTGATGCAGAAGACGACCTGGGATGCGCGCAAGGACTTTACCTACGTCGTGCACCTGACCGGCTATACCTTCGGCATCACGGCCAAGGCCGACGGGCCGTTCAAAAGCTGGCCGGACGTGGTGGCATTCGCCAAGGCCAACCCCGGCAAGGTGACGTACGCGACGCCGGGCGCCGGCACCTCGCTGCACATCGGCATGGAGCAGATTGCCGCCATGGCCGGCATTCAGCTGACGCATGTTCCCTTCAAGGGTGGGGCCGAGACCAATGCTGCGGTGCTTGGCGGTCACACGAGTTTGCAGGCCGATTCCACGGGCTGGAAACCGCTGGTCGACGCCGGCCAGCTGCGCCTATTGGCAATTTGGACCGGCGAGCGCAGCAAGAACTGGCCCGAGACGCCAACCCTCAAGGAACTTGGATATCCCTTTGTCTTCGATTCACCGTTCGGCATTGCCGGCCCGAAGGGCATGGACCCGGAGGTCGTGCAAAAGCTGCACGATGCGTTCAAGAAGGCTCTCGCAGAGCAGTCCGTGATCGACATGATGGCCAAGTACGACATGGTCCCGCGCTACCTCGATCCCGCCGGCTACCGCCAGGCGGTCGAAGACGTGATCAACAGCGAGCGGGCCGCGCTCGAGAAGATTGGTCTCGCCAACAAAAAGGATTGAGTGCCTTTTGAAATGGGTCGGCGGTGCGCGCAAGGGGCAGGCAGGTCGGGGACGGGATGGCAGCACTTATGAGCGGTGCGTCCTCTGCCCGCGCGACGCGTCGGTGATTAAAGCGCCCGCCCATGGCCTGAAGGGGCGATGCTGGATGCTAGGCAAAGGGTAAAAAAGCGCACCACCATGCTGCGAAATTCTGAACTTTGGGGCGGCCTATTTTGGCTGCTGATTGGCGGCTTCATCGTCTGGGCCGGACGTGACATGGGCTTGGGGCGGCTCAATGAGCCCGGGCCGGGCTTCGCCTTTTACTGGATCGGCATCTTAATGAGCGCCCTGGCGCTGGGTGTCATCGGCCAGGCGCTGGTGTCCGGCGGCCCGACGCTCGCTGCGCTGTGGGCCGGAACCCGCTGGCCCAAGGTGTTGGCCGTGGTCGCCCTGTTGTTGCTCTACGGCCTGCAATTTGAGGCCATCGGCTTTATTCCCTGCACGCTGGTCCTGCTGCTGGTTTTGATGTGGTTTGTGGATCCCGTTGATTGGCGGCTGGCGCTCGTCGTCGCTGTCATCGCCACCTTCGGCGTCTGGGCAGCGATGACCAAATGGCTGAAAATTCAGCTGCCCGCCGGCCTGCTCGATGGCTTGCTCAGGTAAGGACCGCGGCAATGGACATCATTGCGGGTCTCGCGCAAGGCTTCGCCGTCGCCCTGCAGCCCATCAATCTCCTCTACTGCTTCACCGGCGTCTTCATCGGTACCCTGGTGGGGGTGCTGCCGGGGATCGGCCCCGTCTCGGCCATGTCGTTGCTGCTGCCGGTGACCTTATCCGGCACGCCGGAGGCCGGCATCATCATGATGGCGGGCATTTACTACGGCTCCATGTATGGCGGCTCGACCACGTCGATACTGGTCAACATCCCCGGCGAAGCCGCCTCCGTCGTGACGTGCCTCGACGGGCATGCGATGGCCAAGCAGGGCCGGGCCGGGCCGGCGTTGGGGATCGCCGCGCTGAGCTCATTTGCCGCCGGCACCTTTGCCCTCATCGCCTTGATGCTGGTGGCGCCGGCGCTGGCACGTGTCGCCATCGCCTTCGGTCCCCCCGAATACTTCAGTTTGATGGTGCTCGGGCTGACGGTGCTCAGCTTTCTCAGCCAGGGGTCGATGGCCAAGTCGCTGCTGATGGCCGCCGTCGGCATTGTGCTGGGCCTGATCGGCATCGATCAGATCACGGCTCAGCCACGTCTCACCTTCGATCGCCTGGAGCTGCTCGACGGCCTCGGCCTGGTGCCGATCGTCATGGGCCTGTTCGGCGTGGCCGAGATCCTCTCCAACCTCGAGAAGGAACTGAAGCGCGAAGTGATCAAGGCAAGGATCGGCGGACTGTGGCCATCGCTGGCGGATTGGGCGGAGTCGAAATGGGCGATTGTGCGCGGCACCTTGCTCGGCTTTTTCCTTGGCATCCTGCCTGGCGGCGGCGCCGTGATCGCCTCATTTGCCAGTTATGCGATTGAACGAAAGGTGTCGAAGCATCCGGAGCGTTTCGGCAAAGGCGCGATCGAGGGTGTGGCGGGTCCGGAAGCCGCCAACAACGCGGCTGCCGGCGGCGCTTTCATCCCGCTGATGACCCTCGGCATCCCGCCAAATGTGGTGATGGCGCTGCTGCTCGGCGCTTTTATCATCCACGGCCTGCAGCCCGGTCCACTGCTAATGACGCAAAGGCCGGATCTTTTCTGGGGCATCGTTGCCAGCATGTACATTGGCAACGCCATGCTGCTGGTGCTCAACATGCCGCTGATTGGCATGTGGGTGCAGGTCTTGAAACTGCCCTACCGCATCCTGTTCCCGCTGATCTTGATGTTTTGCATTGTCGGCGTGTTCGCCTCCGGCAATGCCGTGTTCGATGTGTTCGTGATGGTGATGTTTGGCGTGCTGGGCTATTTGATGCGCAAGTTCGGCTACGAGCCGGCACCCCTGGTGCTGGCCTTCGTGCTCGGACCGATGCTGGAGAACAACCTGCGAAAGTCACTGATCCTGTCGCACGGCGACTTTGCGATTTTTGTCTCCCGCCCGATCTCGGCGGTCTGTCTGGTGCTGGCCCTTGCCGCCCTGGCAGCACCGTTGTTGCCCGCCTTGGCGCGACGGCGCACGGATCTGGCTGCCAGCCAAAGCTAGGACGACTGCAAGCCCTCAGCCACCGAGCCTCCTCAAGGCGGCCGGCGTCAGCTAGCGGTTCAGGCGGACTGCCCGGCCGAGGCCCACCGCAGACTGCCGTGCCGAACGGCACCGTGTCGAGGCCGTCCGTTGCCACCACTCAGAGCGGCCGCGCCAGCAGCTTGTCGCGCAGTCCGACCATGACCCGACCAACCTCTTCCAAATCGTTGACATGAAAGCCCGCCGCCAGCTCCGGGCTGTGGGCCTGGAGCCGGTCGCGCAAGCGCCCGGTGTATTCGGCACGGCCATCGGCGTTGACGCAAAGTCCGCCTTCGGCCTCGTAGCGCCAGTTCCAGGCCACCGCGGCTGCGCGCGAGATGTCGGCGGGCAAGTCGAGGTCGAGCCGGCCAGCCCGCCAGGCGACGGGATAGCCGCCGGGCAATCCAGCCGGCCCGGGCACGTGGCCGGTCCAATCCCGCTGCCCGACCATGGCCAGCATCAGCGGCACACCGCTGGCGCCCGAGATGTCGATCACGGGTTCCGGCGTCAGCTGCACGCCGGCAAACCTTTTGAAGACGTCGTGGCTCTCACGATCATCGAGCCATACCCGGGCGGCGGGCCCGGATCGTTGCTCGATCGGACGGCGCCAGGCCGCAAGGTTTTGGTAGTGACAGAGCATCTTGAGTTTTGGCTGGCGCGGGTCCGCCCGCAGGCTGCCGGCAAACGCATGCGCCAGGATGGCGATATTGCCGATGCCGCACACGACCGGCAGCCCCATGGCGGCGAGGATGGCGTTGGCCACGTCGGGAAAGCAGCAGTTGATGAGCTTGCTCTGCGGCGCCACGGCGGCCGTTGCCCGGGCGATGCGTGAGGTGATGAGGGCTTGGAACACCGCCGTCGCGCTCAAGCCACCTTCCGCCACCAGGCGGCTCCAGGCGTTGCCGGCCCCGGCAATCACCGAACCCGATTGGGCGGAGGCTGCCTGCACGATGACGGCGGGCTTTAGCCGATCCAACAGGTCGCTGGCGTTGCCGTCGATGCCAAGCTCGGCCGTGTGCGTGGCAATGTCGACCGGACGGGCAAACATGTCGGCGCGGGCACGGGCTGCCGTGGCCAGCCAAGCCAGCCGCAAGGGATTGCGGCCAGCGATGGCGATTTTGATCGGCTCGGTCGCCGTGCTGGCCAAGTCGCAAGCAATGCGTTGGGCGAAGTTCCCGCTGCCAAAAATGAGGATGTCGCACGCTGCAGCCATGTGCTCTTCTCTGTGCCTTGATCTATGCTCGTGCGCCAATTTGACCTCATTGCGGGGCTTTTGTCAGCGGCGATAGGCACGGGCTTGCCGAGGAGCGCATGTCCAGCACCAGCGCCGACGTGACGATCATTGGTGGCGGCCTGGTGGCATGCTTTGCCGCCTACTTCCTGCGCCGGCGCGGCCGCTCGGTGGTGGTGATCGAAAAAGGCAAGGCCTGCGCCGCCGCGAGCGGCAGCAATTTCGGCAATTTGCGCCTGCAGGGCCGCCACCGGGCCGAATTTCCCTTGTCGCTGCGGGCGCAGGCGATCTGGGAGGACCTTGCCCGCCTGAGCGGCGAAGACTGCGGCTTGCTGCCGTGCGGTCATGTCTATTTGGGTTGTGCCGCGAGCGACCAGCCGAAGCTGGAACAGGTCGCCGGCGAGGCGCACAGCGCCGGCCTTGCGGTCGAGCTCCTCAGTGGTGCGGCCGCGCGGCGACGCTGGCCGATGCTCTCGGCGCTCGTTACCGGCGCGTCCTGGTCGAAGCGCGATGCCATCGCCGAACCGAAGCCGAGCCGCGCCCGCCGTCGCGCGCCTTGCCGCGCGGGCGGGAGCCGAGCTTGTCGAGCAAACCAAGGTGACCGCCATCGCGCGCACGGCATCGGGATTTGCGGTTGAGACCGATCGGGGACACAGTCTCGGTTGCGGCCTCATTCTCAACGCCGCGGGAGCCTGGGCGGGCGAGATCGCCGAGCAATGCGGGGAGCCGGTCCCCATGTTCGCCGCTGGCCCACCGCTGTTCCAGGTGCGGCCGCAGCACGCCTGGGATGGCCCTTCCTTGCATGCCATCGACGGCAGCGTGTTGTTGCGGCCGGGCCACGACGGGGAAGCCGTGGCTGGCTCCTTTCCGCGGGTGAAGGCCGACCTCGCAACCGGTCGGGCCGAGGTTCCGCCGGATCGTGTGCAACGCGGCCTGGCGCGCCTGCTGGACGTGGCGCCGGGGCTCGGCCCCTTTGCGATCGGCCGTGTCTGGTCTGGCGTCGAAGGTTATTTGCCCGATATGCTGCCGGTGCTCGGCTGGAGCCGCACCACGCCGGGGTTCATGCATGCGTTCGGTTTTTCCGGGCACGGCTTCCAGCTTGCCCCCGGGGTCGGAGCGGTTGTGGCCGACCTCATCGCCGAAGGCAGGACGGAGACCGGCATCGAGGCCTTCTCGATTGCGCGCTTTGCCGGCGGTGTGATGCCGGACGCAAGGCTTTGGCAGGAATTCGATCCGGACCTGGTCAGCCGATTTCGGCCAGGCAACGCCAAGGCAGGTGGCGAAGACCGACACTCGGACCTCGCAGGTTCGCCGGCGGCCGCGCTGCCGGACCCAGGAAACTCGTGACCCCTGATGTGGAGGGCCCATGCCGAACAGCAACGAGCGCGCCGTTCTCACCGATATCAGCGAGGGTCTTGCCACGCTGACCCTCAACAGACCGCACAAGCTCAATGCTTGGGACACGCCCATGCGGGCGGAGATTTCCCAGATCCTGCGGGACTGGAATACCGATCGGCGGGTGCGGGCGGTGATCATGACCGGGGCGGGCGAGCGCGCCTTCTCGGCCGGCCAGGATCTCGACGAGACCGAGAAGTTCCAATCCGGCAATGACGGCGCCAACTGGTTCCAGTCCTGGCGCGATTTCTACAATGCCATCCGCAATCTCGATAAACCGTGTTTGGCGGCGCTCAACGGCGTTGCAGCGGGTTCGGCCTTTCAAGCGGCCATGCTGACGGACGTCCGCGTCGGTCACCCGGCGGTGCGGATGGGTCAAGCCGAGATCAATTCCGGAATTCCGAGCGTCACCGGTCCGATGTTGATGCTGCCGCGCATCGGTCTGTCGCGCACCGTCGAACTCACGCTCACCGGCCGCATGATGGAGGCCGGCGAATGTCATGCCATCGGCCTCCTGCACTATCTGGTCGAGCGGCCAGACCAGGTGTTGGGCAAGACCCGCGAGGTGGCCGAGGCAATGGCCGCCAAACCGGCGATCGCCATGCGTCTGAGCAAGGCACGGTTCCGCCAAGTGACGCAGCCGGCCTTCGATGAGGCCTTCGAGAACGGCAGCGTCTATCAGGCCGAAGCGTTCGCCTCGGGCGAGCCGCAAGCCGCCATGCGGGTGTTCTTTGCCGAGCGGGCGGCACGCCGCAAAGCCCGCCAAGAACGCCCCGGCAAGACGTCGGACCCGGCATGACGCGGCCCGCCACCGGGTCGCTTGTCGCGCCGTCTTGGCCGGACACCGATGCCGGCTTTATCGGCCTTTTCCGGGAACACGCCAGGCTAACGCCGCAGCGCCTTTTCGCCGCGATCGGCGGTCGGCCCCTGACCTTCGGGGCGCTCGAGGAAGATGCGACGGCGCTGGCCGCCTGGCTGCGCAGCAAGGGCGTCGGGCAAGGCGATCGCGTTGCCCTGATGCTCCGCAACGGCAAAGCCGCGCTGGCATTGATGTTGGCGATCGCACGCACGGGGAGCATCTGGGTGCCGATCAACCCGCAGGCGATCGGCGACAATCTGGCCTATATTCTGGTCCACGCCTCCCCGCGCCTGGTGATTGCCGAGGCCGACCTGCTGCCGGCGATTGCGGCCTGCGGCGCGGATGCCGCAACCAACGTGATCGCGGTTGGCGGGCTCGCGGGCGAGCTGGCGCTGGCGGCACCAACGGTGCGGGGAAGCGATGCCCCGCCGACCTTCTCGGCGGACGCCCCGTTCGCCATCATGTACACCTCCGGCACCACCGGCCGGCCAAAAGGCGTCATTGTCTCGCACCGCATGCTGCGGCTTGCCGGCGAGGCGGTAGCGCTGGTGTGCGATCCCGCCGAGGGTGACGTCTTGTATCTCTGGGAGCCGCTCTTCCACATCGGCGGCGCCCAGATGATCGTCTTGCCCCTGATCCGCACGGTGAGCCTCGCGCTCGCAGAGCGCTTCAGCGCGCGGCGTTTTTGGGCGGACCTGCGCGCCGCCCATGCCAGCCACCTGCACTACCTCGGCGGCATTCTGCAGATCCTGCTGAAACAGCCGCCCGGGCCCCTGGATCGGGCGCATGGCGCACGGATCGCCTGGGGCGGCGGCTGCCCCGGCGACGTCTGGCAAGCCTTCGAGACCCGCTTCGGCGTCAAGATCCGCGAATGCTATGGCATGACCGAATGCTCAAGCATCACCACAGCCAACCTCGACGGTCCGATCGGTTCGGTCGGGAAGCCCGTGCCCTGGTTCGAGGTTGCGGTGGTGGACGCTGCCGGGGCGCCGCTCGCCGCCGGCGGTCGCGGCCAGATCCTGGTGCGGGAGCGCCTGCCCGGCGCGCTCAGCCGCGGCTACTTCAAGGCACAGTGTGCAACCGCCGCCGCTTGGCGCGAGGGTGCTTTCTTGACGGGTGATCTGGCGTCCTGGGACACCCAGGGCAACTTGTATTTCCACGGCCGCATGACCGACAGCGTGCGCGTGCGCGGCGAGAATGTGGCGGCGGCCGAGGTCGAGAACGTCGCCCGCAAGCATCCCGCCATCGAGGACTGCGCCATGATCGGCGTGGCGGCGGAGGTGGGCGAAGGGGACATCAAACTGTTCGTCGCCTTGCGGCGGGGGGCGAAACTGTCCGCGTCGGAGCTCTCGGCCTGGCTTTCCCGCAGCCTCGCGCCCTATCAGCGGCCGCGCTACATCGCCTTCATCGACGCATTCGAGCGCACCCCCAGCGCCCGCATCATGAAGCACGCGCTGTCGAAGCGAACCGACGATTGTTGGGACGTGGGGCCGGCCAAGGGCTGAGGCGACGGCGGCCACGGCCGGCTTTGCGGAAAGCGGCGGCGCGGGGTGTGTTAGCATGGCCTTGTGGCCCCCGCTCCGGTGAGGCCGTTGCCGCCAACATCATGCCTGAGATCTTGATCCTTGCCGATGATTTGTCCGGCGCCGCCGACTGCGCCGGGGGTTGCGCGGCCGCCGGGCTGGACGCCCTGGTGTTGCTCGAGGCGGCGTCGAGCGGCGAGGCGACGGCAGCCGTCCTCGCCATCGACCTCCACTCGCGTGACGCCTCCCCCGCCGAGGCCGGTCGGGCCATGGCCCGCGCGCTTTGCCTCGCTCGGGACGCGCACACCAAAATCATCTATCACAAGATGGATTCGACACTGCGCGGCAACTGGGCCCATGAGTTGGTGTGCGCGCGAGGAGCCATGGCCGGGCCGACCGGCACGGCGCCGCTCGCCATCGTCGCGCCCGCCTTTCCGCAGCGCGGTCGGATCAGCAGGCAAGGCCGGGTGCTGGTGCGCCCTGAGCTCGCCGTCTCGCCCGGCGTCGGCAGCAGCGGGGAGATGACCGATGCGGGCGACATCGCCGCACCCTTGCGACGGCTCGGCATGCGCGTGCGCTCATTGGCGGGGCCACAATTGCGCCAACCGGTCCAAGGGCTGGCGGACGAGGTTGCCGCGGCTGCGCGATCGGGCGTCGATGCCGTCGTTTGCGATGCCGAGACCGATCGCGACCTGGCGGCGATCGTGACGGCCGTGTTGTCGGCTGGCGCGCCAACCTTGTGGGTGGGCTCCGCGGGTTTGATGCGACAGCTGGCACAACATGGGGAGCCAAGCAAAACCGAACCCAGCCAACCGGGCGCGCTTAACGGACCGATCCTCTTTGTTGTGGGCAGTGCCTCGGCGACCTCGCTCGGCCAATTTGAGGTGCTGGCGGCAGAACCGGAGGTCACCAGCATTCGCCTCAGGCCTGACGACTTGCGGCGGGGAGGTGCCGATCGCCAGCTCGAGGGTCAACTCGAGGCCGCCATTGGGCGTGGCTTCGACACGGCGCTGCTGATTGAGCCGGCGGGCACCCCGCTGCCGCTCGACGCGGGCTTGGTGGCAACCCTGGCAGCAGGCGTCGGCCGGTGGCTCGACAGCATCGGCGGGCTGGTGGCCACGGGTGGTGAAACGGCGCGGCGCCTTCTTGCAAGTGCGGGGATCTGGGGCCTGCGTCTCGGTGGGGAAGTGGAAGTGGGCGTGCCTTGGGGTATAGGTTTGGGCAAACGCAGCTTGCCGATCGTCACCAAGGCCGGTGCGTTTGGCGACAATAAAACTCTCGTTGCCTGCCGCAATGCGCTAAGGGGAGGCAAGCGTGAGCCGTGAGCCGTTGTGACGCTTTCGGCAACTTTAGGACAACCAGCGTGAGCAGGCTGCCGATCATTGCTTTGACGATGGGCGACGCCGCCGGGATTGGCCCTGAGATCATCATGCGGGCCCTCGGCCACGCAGAGATCTACCAGCGCTGCCGTCCCTTGGTGATCGGCGATGCTGCAAGGTTGCAGCTGGCGTGCAGCTGCGTCAACGGCCAGCTTGCGGTACGCGCGCTGGCCGATCCGGCGGACGGTCGCTTCAGGCCTGGAACGGTCGACTGCCTGGACCTGCAATTGATCCCCAGCGGACTGCCGTGGGGCAAGGTCTCGGCGATCGCTGGCGACGCGGCCTTTCGCTACCTCGAGCGCGCCGTTGCCTTGGCATTGGCAAAGCGCATCGATGCCATCTGCACCGCGCCGCTCAACAAAGAAGCCCTGCACGCCGGCGGGCACCACTATCCAGGCCACACCGAAATCCTCGCCGCCTTGACCGGGACGGCAGAGGTCTCAATGATGTTGCTGACACCAACACTGAGGGTCATCCATGTCACGACCCATATCGGCCTCATCGATGCGATCGCCAAGATCGAACCGGGATTGGTCGAGCGCACCATTCTGCGCGGCCACGCGGCCTTGGCCCACGCCGGATTGGCCGCGCCGCGCATTGGTGTGTGCGGGATCAATCCGCACGCCGGGGAAAATGGTCTCTTCGGCTATGGCGAGGAGGAAGAGAAGATCGAGCCGGCGATCCGCAAACTGGTGGCGCGTGGCCTCAAGGTGACCGGGCCGCTGCCGGCCGATACACTCTTCTATCGCGCACAACGCGGCGATTTCGATCTCGTGGTTGCCATGTATCATGATCAAGGCCACGCACCCATCAAAGTGATGGGTATCGACAGCGGCGTTAATGTCACCGTTGGCCTGCCGGTGATCAGGACCTCCGTCGATCATGGAACCGCGTTCGATATTGCGGGCACCGGACGCGCCGAAGAACAAAGTCTGCTCGAGGCCATTGCGCAGGCGGTGAGCCTGACGGCGAACGCGGCGCAGGCCGGCAGCGCTGCACCAGCCCAGAGCCTGAGCTAATGGCGCAAGGCGGGCCAACAACGGGCACCAGGCCCCGCATTTTGGGGCAGACGCCAGCCCGGTGGGCATCCCGCGCGGGTGCACAAGCGGATCGCGGCCAGTTGGCCGCGCCGCATGCATGAGGGAGGAGGCAATGGCAACGACGGCCGACTACGGTTCGGAAGAAGCTGACATGCAAGCTTATTTGCGTGCGGGTGAGCGCCGAGCCTTCGAACTCGGCAACCGCGGGCCCCTGCGCTTTGAGGCCAACGGCGCACTGGATCGGGAGATCCAGGAGGCTTACTGGCGCTGCGGCTTTTACGTCTTTGAGGGCGTGCTGCAGCCGGAGGAACTGGCCGACATCGAAGCCGATGTGAAAGGCATCCTGGAGCGGCTGCCTTGCGAAAAAGGCGCCGCCGTAGACAAGCATGGCCGTCCCGCACTGGCGGCCGACTGCACGGCACCGACGCTGTTCTGGTCAAAGCCGCTCGGCGATCCCTTTGGCGGCACGAAACTGGCGAACGGCCGGCATCCCGTGAAGATGTACGAGCCGACGGCGGCTGCCGACGCGCCCAAGGAGGTGGTCTATCTGATCCTCGGCTCGCTGCAATTTTCGGAAGCCTGCCTGCGCGTGTATGGGCATCCCGGTCTTCTGGCCGTCGCCGCCGCCATCAATGGCGATGACTTCGTGCCGTTCAACGAGGCGCTATTCATCAAGGAGCCGGGCTTGGGGGCCTCGGTGGCCTGGCATCAGGACGGCACCACGCACTGGGACGCAAAGGACTGGGACGAGGGTGCGCATGGTTTCAATTTCATGGGCCAACTCTACGGTTCAACCGCCGCAAACGGCGTGTGGGTGGTGCCCGGCTCGCACAAGCTCGGCAAGATCGACATCCGCAAATGGGTGGCGGAGGCCGGCACCGAGCGGCTGCCCGAGGCGGTGCCGATTGTTTGCCAGCCGGGCGACGTCGCCATCACCAATCGCCAATCGCTGCACGGCTCGTTCGCCAATACCAGCAAGGACTGGCGCGTGACCGTGAATATGGGCTTTCATCGCCGCCGCTCCGTCTTGGGCGTCGAGGCTGGCGGGGTGCATAACGCCAAAGGCGTCTACGACGAGAAGCGCATTGCCGAACGGGCAAAAATGATCGGCTACGGCATCGCCGCGCGACGGCAGCGCTTCCCCCACGAGCCAGCCTTCGTCTATCAACCGCACGCGGCGGCGGGTCTCAGCTTTGCTTGGACGGAGGAGAGCAAGGCCACCGTCAAGGATTACAACTTGCTCGACCTCAGCATCTGACGTTTCCGGCGCTTGGGTCTGGGCCCGAGCCGGGGCCGAGCCTTCACGGCGCTGGCCGACAGGGCGGGTCAGGCTTTCTTTCGCTGCACGTTCTCGTTGCCAAGCCGCTGCCGGCTGGCAAGGGGACTAGGTGGCGGCCGGGCGCCAAAGGCCAACGAGCGGACCATCCTTGCCGTGCACCGGATCGGTCGCGGGCACGGGCACATGATTAATTGCGGCGAGGACCCGGGCGCTCGGCGCGGAGCGCAACAAGTCCGCGACCTGCTGCGGGGGGTATGCGCCAACCACCAGGAAGTCCGGGCTCGCCTCAAGGCGAAAGTGCCCCGTACCGGCGGGGAGCAGAACGACATCGCCGGCGGCCACGCTGATTTCGTGCCCACCCTCGCCACCCAGGATCAGGCGCGCGTGACCGGCGGCAAAGCCCAGCACCTCGTGCGCGGTCGAATGATAGTGGTGGAAGGGATAGACACCATTGCGCCATTGCGGCGGCCAGCCATTGCGCTGGAACAGCCTCTCAAAGGCCGCGGCCGGGTCTGCCCCCGTCGCAGCCACGGCCTGGCGATAGAGCAAAACCGGCAAGCGCGGGTTGTTCGGCATCCAACCGTTGGCGGTGAGCAACAGCACGTCAGGCATGGGGGCGCAACCGTAGTGGATCGAGGCTTGCCAAGCGGCCGGGGTCGAAAGGCGATAGGTCCAGCGTGCTGGCTGCGCCATCGGCGATCAACTCGGCGACAGCCTCGCCGGTGGCAGGCGCGTTGAGAATACCCCACACGCCGTGGCCGGTGACGAGATAGATGCCTGTCTGGCCGGGCGCCGGACCGATGAGCGGCAAGCCGTCCTGCGTCACGGGTCGAAAGCAAGCTTGGCGGGCGATGATCTTGGCCTCGGCCAGGATCGGCGAGACGCGGCGGCAGATGTCCTGGAGCCGCTCGATGGCTCCAGGATCCGGCTTGACGTCGGCGGGATCGAGCGGCAGCGGGCTCTCACTGGAGATGGCGCAGACATACGTGGTCCCGTCGGCCCGCGGAAACACCTCCGGGGATTGCGGGCCTCGGTTGCCCTCCAGGTACTCGAGAAACAGCGCCTCCGGCGGCACGCTCGTGCCCGTGTCAAAGATGAGGCTGTGTCCCTTGAGCCCATAGACCGGGGGCAGTGGGAGCCACTGGGCCGCCAACACCGACCATGGCCCCATGGCGATAACGACGGCGTCGGCGGCGATGCTCTCGCCGTCGACCAGCACCCCTGTGATGTTGGCCCCGTCGCGGGCAAGCCCGGTCACCGTGCCAAGCCGAAGTTGCGCACCTTGCGCCTGGGCCGCCGCCATCATGGCGGCGGCGAATTGGCCAGGATGGACCTGTGCCGTGGTCTCTGGACGACCGAGGCGACGACCCACGCTGACGACATCCGACAGCCAATCGAGGCCACCGCCGACCCCGCGACGGCGAACGCTCGCCGTGTCGGTAGAGCCTGCATAGGTCGTCAGGCGTCGGTAACCCCAGTCTAGAGCCACGGTGGTGGCCAGCTCATCGTGCAGCTGAAAGCTTCGGCGCGCCATATCTTCAAGCGCGGTCCCGTCGCACCAATCGAGCGCCAGAAAACCGCCCGACTTGCCGGAGGCGGCGCAGGCGATCCCGGTTCGTTCGACGACGATCGGCCGGATGCCACGACGGCTCAGAAAGTAGGCGACACAGGCGCCGATCACGCCACCGCCACAGATGACGACCTGCATGCGCTGCTCCAAGGCCGCTTCCTCGCCGCGTACCGCCGCTCGTTCCTTTGACGGTAGCATGGGTCGCGCCGGAAAAGGGACTGGGATGCAAAAGCGCGCGAAGCTTCGGCGACGGCATCTGTGGCAGTCTTGCCGCCTCCCTTCGACGTCCGCCATGGCGCCAACGGCCGGAACGCGCCGACGGTTCGGCAAAGGACGACAGGCTTTGCCGCCGGCGACGCATAGCATCCGGCCTGCGGCGTAGCGGACCGCAGACCCTGGCGCTCGAAACGCCTCCGCGGCATTGCTAGTGGGGCGCCTTGCCGAGGGCGTTGATGAGCACTTGGTCAAACATGTCGACACGGATGAGACCGGAGCGTGGGAATTCCACGTCACAAATCACGAACACGGTGCCCGCCAGGCTAAGCGCAAAGCCAACCATGTGAACCCAGCTCGGGGTCTTGCTGGCTGCCATGCCATATCCGGCGAGCAGGGAGCTCACCAGCGTCAAACCGAACAGCATGCCATAGATGATTTCGGGGGGATGCCGTTGGCCAATCGAATTGCGGGCTCTGGCAACCGCAAACATGCTGGTCAGCGTCGGCAGCAAGACCTGCTCGACGGATTCTGCTCTCTGCGTATGATTTGGATCGATGGCAATTTGCCAAATCTTCGATTGCAGAGCCTCGCTTCGTGCAACGTCGTCGGGGGGCAAAAATTCTTGACCCCAATCGATCAGCCGGGGATGCCGCGAGACCTCGACGCGAGCGTTCAAGTATTGCCGCAGCGTGTCGCGGAACGCGGAACGCGCCTCTGGGGACAACAGATCGGCCTGCCAGTTGGCGGTTGTGATTGCATTGGCCTCCTCGGCGATCAGTTGCCGGCGCTCATCGAAACGCTGCAAGGCGCCTGAGAAGGTAAAGGCCAACAGCAGCCCGAGCAGACCGAACACGGCAGCCTCGACGGCGGCGTGTCCGGCAGACCCGCCTTTGGGATCGAGGTGCAAGCGCCGCGCGCCGATGCGGCGCCCGACCGCCAAAAACGCCAACGATGCAGCCAACAGGCCAAAAGCGGCTAATCCAGACAGTAAGACGAATTGCATGGTTTCCCCGAGCACACGGCAAACTGCGAGGCCACAGTTTTCGCTGCCGCCGGCTGGGCAACGCGCCGTGCGCCTTATGCTCCGCACACCGAGCTAACAATGGTATAGGGCCTTATCTGTATTTTGCCTGGACCACTTCCCTTGCAGGAAGGCAACTGGCGATTGGGGAAGCCTTTCTTCCTCGCAATCATCAGTATTCGTATGTTTACCAATATCGCGGGCCGCAGCGGCAGCTTGGTTGGCCGGCACGCACGGAGCCGACACGGGGCTGCGTTGGTGCCTAGACCGAGCAGTTGAAGATTTGCAAGGCGTCAGGTCACCTCCTTGCGACCCTGAAAGCGCTCATCGTTCCATGCTTCCGTGCGCAAAACTTCTTCCAGCAGCGCCACCGCGCGCCAGATGTCGCTGTAGCCGACATAGAGTGGCGCGAAGCCGAAACGCATGGTCGCCGGCGCACGGAAGTCGCCGATCACGCCACGCGCGCCCAGCGCTTGCATGATCTGGTAAGCATTGGCATGGGCGAAGGAGACCTGGCTGCCGCGCCTGGCACCGTCGCGCGGGCTTTCCAGTTTCAGGCCAAAGTGGCCGCATTGCATTTCGACCAGCTCGATGAAAAGGTCGGCCAACGCCACGCTCTTTTGTCGCAGCGCCGTCAGATCGACATCTTGCCAAATGTCGAGCGCACCCTGCAGCGCGCGCATTGAGAGGATTGGCGGCGTGCCGCACAGAAAGCGGCGCACGCCAGCACTCCCCTGATAGTGCGGCTCGAAAGCGAAGGGGCGTGCATGGCCCCACCAGCCGCTGAGCGGATGGCGGATATTCTCCAGGTGGCGGTGGGCCGCGTAAATGAAGGCCGGTGAGCCGGGGCCGCCGTTCAAATATTTATAGGTGCAGCCGACCGCAAAATCGGCATGCACGCCGTCGAGATCAATGGGCAAGGCACCGGCGGAATGGCACAGGTCCCAGACGACAAGGGCACCAGCGCCATGCACCCTCCGCGTCAGCGCGGCCATATCGCGCAATTCGCCAGACCGGTAATTCACGTGATTGAGCAGCACCACAGCGACGTGCTCGTCAAGCAACTCTTCGATGCTCGGCGCATGGACCCCTTCGAGACGCAGCGAGCTGCCGGGCAGCGTCGCGGCGACGCCTTCGGCGACATAGAGATCGGTGGGGAAGCTGTCGCTTTCGGCAACGATCACCGAACGTGAGGGTCGAAGAGCTATGGCTGCGTGCAATGCCTTATAGATGTTGATCGATGTGGTGTCGCAGACAACCGTCTGTCCGGCGGAAGCACCAATCAGGCGCCCGATGCTGTCGCCGAGTTGCACGGGTAGCTCAAACCAGCCCGCCGTGTTCCAACTGCGGATCAGGTCCTGACCCCATTCGCGCGTGGTCGCCATCTGCAAAGCAGCGACCGCAGCGGACGAGGCTGCACCTAGTGAATTACCGTCGAGATAGATCACGCCTTCCGGGAGGATGAAACGGCGGCGCAGCGGACGCAGCACGTCGGCCGCATCCATGGCCTCTATGGCGGCGAGGTCAGGGGAAGCACGCATGCAAAAGTGGCCCCTGTCTTCCTTCAAAAGCGGCCTTCAAGAGCGGCTTGCGGCGCGTTACGCCGCGTAAGATAGCGGCGCGAACGGCGCTGGGCTTGCCGAACGCCGTAGCATACGCATGGAAGCCTGTCCCCACTCAAGCGCAAGTGGGAGCGCCTCAACGGCGGCGTTTGCACGTTGCTGTCTTCGCCCAGGCGCGCGCCCTATCAGGCACGATCCCATCCTAAAACGAGCACAGCTTGGGGGCAGCAAGTGCTCAGCTGCCTGCAATGTGCACCAAGAGATCGAGGGGGTCGAGATTGCGAGGCCGACGCACGACAGGCCGGGGCGATCGCACGGCCTTCTGTGCGGCATGCCGTCGTCTGTCTCGGCTGCGGGGGCCAGGCTCTGCCAAGTGGGTGGTCGAACGACGGAGGTCGATGACAACCACCCGCTCGTCCTAAGCGTGCTTCGCCGGATCCTGCCGCCGCGGGTCGGGTTTGCTCGGGACCTTTCCTTGCGGTCAGGAGCAAAGCTATCCGCGTGCGCTGGCCGACACCAAAGCTTAACTGCCCTCCGCCATCAGGACTGGCGGTCCACCTAACAGCGATGGCATCAGCGCAGGGGCTGGACACGTCCGCTGCGCGGTTCAAATACCGGCGCCGCCTGCAGATCCTCCTTTTTCGCATCGATGACAAAATCCCAGCGATCGCCTTTGCGGACCATTCGTGCGGCGTCGAGCGGTATTGCGACTTCTTTTTCGCCAAAGCCAAGCTGGCTGTCGAGGACGATGGAAGCGGCGAGGTCTCCATCTGGACCAAACAAGAATTCTTTGACGTTTCCCAATCGCTGGCCACCACGGTCATGGACGTTGCCATTGAAGAAGGTACTGAGCAAAACCCAATTGGCGGGCGCCTCCGCAAGGAAATGCGGCTTGCCGCCTCGCTCGAGCCCCATTGTGATCGCGGTCACCTTGCCCCGCACCTGGTCAACGGTCGGCTGCAAAAGGGGGCCAACGCCTGAGATAGCCGCAGCATGGTCAAGCGCAGCGTGGAGTTTGGCGCGCGATTCTCGGGTGACAATGGCGAGCATGGCGCGGCTCTCCTGCGGCAGCTGGCTGCCGAGCTCCGTCAAGCGGTCGAGCTCCTTGGCTGCCGATTGCAATCCCGGCAATGCAGAGGTGGCTGACGCGCGATCCTTCACGTTTTTCAGCAAGTCGCTCAGGGACTCGATGACGGTCATGGTTTGATGTCCGACATCAACGTTGCTCACGACCAGGCTGGTCGGAGCTCGCATACGGTCCGTGCCTGCTATGGTCAGGGGAGTTTCCGCAACCTGGGTGCCGGATCGGTCATCCAGAAAATATGTGCCGAGGCCAACAAGCGCCGCGAGTGGCAGAGCCCAATAGGCCCATTTGTGGGAAAAGCCGTTGGCTCCCTTGCGCTTCGTCTCGGTTACCCGAACTGCGGCTTGAGTTCGATCCGCACTATGACTGGACTTCCCTGCGGTATGGCTGGTCTTCTCTGCGGCACGCCATACAACGTCTTCGTCCGCCGTTAGACTTTTCTGTCTTGTCGTCCCTGCGCTGGAGCTGGCGTCCGTGAAGTGAGCCATCGTGGATGCGCGCAGTGCAGCCCTGGTGGTTGGGGCCGTCTCAAACAGGGTCCGACCGCGTTCGCTCGAAACGAATTCCTCAAGCCTCGTGAGCCGGGCGATGAGATCGGGGGTTACACTGGGATCACGCCCACCTTGCGGGCCTCTCTCGCCCCTCGGGCCGGGCGCGCCCGCTGGGCCGCGCGCTCCGACCTTGCCCTTGGCACCCTGCGGACCTGGAGGCCCTGTCAGACCGGGTTTGCCCTGGAGGCCGGCCTCGCCCTTTTCACCTTGCTGGCCGGCCACACCCGCTGGTCCTGCTGGTCTGGGCTTGCCCTGCAGACGCGGTTCGCCCTTCTCGCCTTTGGCACCGGGGGTGCCGGGAAGGCCGCGCTCGCCTTGGGCCCTGACGTTGCTGAACTTTGAGATGTGTGTCTTGAGCGTCTTCGCCATGGCTCATAACTCGCTCGCACGGGTGAAGGCGGAAATGACCGGTCGCGCAGGGTAAAGGCGAGCCAAGGCTCACCAAATGGGCATTAGTATTGGTTTGCGGGGAGGCCGTTGCCCCCGTTTGCGTGGTCAATCCCGGGAACTTTCGTTGCAGATGACCGCCATTGGATGGGGCACTCAGATGCCGGGATTGGTGAGCACGCGCCGGGGAAGGAGCTGACGCCAATCAGGCAAGCCCGCTCGCTTTCCATTCGGCAAGACGAGAGCAACAGCGCACGATCACAAGCGTGGGCGGCTGGCCCCCTGACCTCACCCGTCGATTTTCGTACACACAGCGAAATCGTGGGCATGGCGCGCGGCTGGTCGATCACGAAGGCGCGCCTTGCTGCCGTCTTGTGCGTCTAACGGAAGTTCGACACGCGCTCAGCGAGCTCCAGGATGACGCGCGCATTGTCGGTTGCAGGCGTTCCGGTTGGCTCGCCCTTATAAAGGACCCTGGGATTCGACCAAAACGGTATCCGCGGGCAAGAACCACAACCTGCATTATAGCTCATGATGTCGCGCCACTTGCCCCCGTTCACATAACCGTGGCCATAGGCAAAGGGCGTGTTGTTGTCATCGACGAAGCGATCATGTCGCGCTCCCAGAATGTGGCCGATCTCGTGCGCGATCGACATGGTGGTCGCGGCGCAGGCGTGATGCACGACGAAAAAAGCCTCGTCTGACGTCGGCCCAATGCGCGTTGAGAGACCGCAACCGGTCGGATTGTCGATAATGAGACCAACAATGTCGGCCCGTTTCTCTTCACGTAGTCTTTTGACGTCCTTGAAGGGGCCAAGGCCGTCGACCATGGCGTAGAGGTGGGTGAACTGGTCGTCTTCGGTATCGGCGTAGTCGATCAACTGGCTATGCACCAGCCGCAAGCTGATGTTGCCAAGCCCACTGTTCCTGAACGTCGCGTTCGCCTCTTCGATGGCCAGCGCCAGGGCGTCGGCGGGATCGCGGACATAGTGCTTGGCGGCGCTCGCGCTATAAAGCACCATCACGTCGAGGGTGACGCTTTTCTCCTCGAGTGCCCGCCGGTCGGCATCCGAAAACGGTGCAATGGCTGGCTCGGCTGGTGGTGGAGGCGGTACTGCCTGCTCGCCGGGAGTTGGCATCGGCACGCCGTCCCGCCTGCCGCTCGGATCGGGATGATCGGCAGGTAGTCGATGGCGATCCATTTCCGCGAAGGCATGGACCCCACCGCCCAAACTCTCGACCGTGTAGATCTTGCCGTCGTAGGCGAAGTAGCCGGTCAAAAGGGCGTTGCTCCATAACATCAAGACGGCGCGTTCACCAGTCTCCTGCACCTCGCCCTGCCAGGCGATGCTGCCGTCCTTCAGCACAGTGGATCCGGTTCGGATCATGGTGATGTGCCTTCCATCACCGAGCGGCAAGCGAACTTCGGCACCGATTGGGTCAGTCGGCGCTCCTGCGTAGCGCAGACGATCTGCGAGGCCCGTCGGCTTGGCGACCTTCTCAATGATCGCTTGCTGATCGGGCGTGAGCTGGGGTGGGAGAACCATCTCTGCGTGCACCGGCGCAGCGGCCGCGCAAAGCAGAAGTGAGACGGCGATCGAACATCTCGACCATTGCTGGACTACAAAAGACGTCATGTGCATCACTGCGTTCCCTCGATCGCGCCCAGCATCGGCGCTGCCCTGCCACGGGCCTATCGGGGAAACACCGGAGTTCCACCGCGGTCAAGCCTGAGCCAGGCCGAAGCATGAGTTCCGGCGATGCTATTGCCGACCGATGCTGATCGGCATTCCGATAGCCGTTGGTAATGGTTTGATACCTCTCGCCGATCTCCATCTTCGAGGTTTGCTCGCGCACGACCTCGTTGAAGACTTCCGTTTGTCCGAGCGTGCGAGCGACCAGCGCGATTTTGTCTTGATCAAGATCGGAGATCTTCTCAAGCAGGTCGTCGATCGGGGCCGGCTCGAGCTTCTCCGGCATCAGCCCCATCTCGCGCAACGCGCCCGACGCCTTGTCGAGGTATTGCGAAGGGGATCGAACTGCGACTTTAGCCATGCGACTCTCTCCCAAGCCAGTGCCAGCGCCTCTAAGCAATCGACCTAACAGCGCCAGGACCTTCGTTGCCGCGAATGGGCCGAACCACAACGACGCGCACGGGCAGCGCCGAACCGGCCACGCGTTGGATCCTCAACGATGTTGGGCTCATTGCTCGCCTCGGCAGCGCCTGGTCGTCGCGATCTCTGGCCGGTCCTTGGCTGCAAGGACCTTTTTTCCTTTTCCGGAGGGACCTCACGCCGACAGAGCGGACCACCAAGCCGGTGATCCTGGCGGCGCCGCGCAGGAAGGTTTAGGCCCGTGATATTGCGAAGGGAGATCTCATCTCCAGCCATCGAAACACGCAGCAACTTCTCGAGGTGGCGCCACGCTTTTTGCAAACACGGCTGTTCATAAAAACGCAAAGAGCGCAACGAGAATGCCGGCATGCACACCGACAAAGAGGCCCACACGGATGGATAGCGAAGCAGAATTCATCAGCCGTCATCTCCTAGAACCGGTCACATAGCACGCGAGGGCCATTCCCGTCGTTCGGTGAAAGTCCCTAGAACCATGGGTGGTCTTTGTGGGAACGGAGCTTTTTGTCAGAGCAAAAGGGGTGCCGTTAGATGCTGACTTCCTTGCCGCCGGCGCGCCACCTCAGCAGTCGCAGGGGGTGTTTGGTCTGCGGCTGGTATTCACCATGGCTTTTGTTTGCTCGAGCAACGGCCTTGGAGAGCATGTCTTCGAGTTGCTGCTGCTGCCTTTCGAGCTTGTCGATGAGGCGGTCCAGCAGCAGCATGTCCTGATCCCAGGTGGATTGCATCTGACTGCCTTCACGGACTTTCGCAAGAATTCCAGAAGACGTTGACATGACGGTTGGCGTTCCGATTGACGTTGACGTTCCGTTTCGCATTCACCTTGAGGTTCCGCCCCACATTGCGTTTCGATTTATGCGGCAGACGTTTCGATGCGCGGAGACGGGGCCCAGCGTGAACATGAGCACCACCGCCGCGCCACGCATCGGCGCCAGGTGCGACACGCAATGCGCCCAGAACACATGAGCGAGGCGCAAAAAGATGTGCCTGTCCGGGTCATGCTGGCATCCTTTCACAGGGCCCCGATCAAAGAGAGCGTGCTCAAACCGGAGCGGGGATGCACTCCGGTACTTTCCCCTAATTCTGATCGGGATGACCTGATGCCGCCGCGTCAGGGCAGACTTTGCGCGTGCTGCCGTCGTTTCGCATGGGCGACGGCAAGCGGATGCGGCGGTCTTGGGATCGCACCGGCCGGCAGGGCAGGTTGCGAAGTTCGGAGGGGCAAAGCAGGGCCACACGGAAGATCGTATGCGACGGGGGAGGTCACAGACGTTCCGATCCGGGCGACGGGGGGGAGGCCAAGGGATCGGTGTGTGGCCCTGCTAATGCCTGTGTACACCGCTCGGTCCAGCCCACGCCATCGGGATAACCTTGCACCCCTATGGCCGGAAACTACCGATCCCCGCGCCTGGAAATCCGCCCAAAACGAGCGGTTGGCGAGCGCCTACGCCTCGATGAGTTGGTTGCGACGGCCTAACGCGCGCGGGCCAGCCGACGCCGCAATTTGAGCTTGCAGATAACGGTTGGGCGGTGCGTCCTCGACCGTCTTGCTGCTGAAATGGGGGGTGTCAACGTAAACCCTGTCCAGCAGGCCGTCTAAAGTGTTGTTGTGGCGAACGGCCGCCCCGGGGGCGACGGCGTTGACAAGGTCGCCATTGCCTTCGGACTTGAGGAGAGATCCCCGCGCCTTTCGCCTTCAGCCGAGGTTCGCTGGCTGGGTTGCCCTTAAGGGATCATGGGATCAAATTTTGGCGCACGGCATCGCATGCCGCATGCGTGCGATTGTGCACCCCGAGTTTCGCCTGCGCCTTCTTGAGGTGGCTGCGGATGGTTTCTTCGCCGAGGCCGAGGGCTTGAGCGATGTCAGCGGATTGCTGCCCGATCGACACCAAGCGTAAGACGGCAAGCTCCCTCGCTGTCAAACGCGGCGAGGTCCGAACCCGATCGGCATCGATGCCAGCGAGCTGCTCAAGCCGTAAGGCTGCAAAGCTTGAAGCCGCGCAAACAATAATGCGCGCTGGCGGGGTGAGGATGTTGGACAGGTCTTTGCGAGACCAGAAGGCGACGACCCAACGACCACCAACTCCATAGGTCAAGCCATCTCGCATTCCGTATTTGAGAGCCAATTCGTGGGACCAACGGTCAGCCCCGATCGGCTCGAACCACCGATTGGTTTCGGTCCAGGTAAACGATGCAAGGCTAGACCTTGCTAAAAAAATGCCGGGCGTGAAATGGGTCTTCGCCAACACCGTGTATTCTTCCCACCAGCCCGCTGGCGCGCTTTGGTGCAAGAAGGCCGATTTGCCAAGCTGAATAGCCTCCATGCCCGCAACTTTGAGAGGGAAACGTGCCACTCCGAGCACGTTCAGCGGCAGCGTCGTCGTTGACACGGCATGCAAGGCGTCGAGCACATCTGCTGGTGTTCGCACTCCGCCGACGTGGTTCGCAAACTCGACGAGCTTGCTGTGCAGGGCGGAGAGCGATGCGCCCGGCACGGCACTGATGAAGGCGTGTGTGGTCATCAGCTATACGCAAAATTGAACGTGAAGTCCCTCTGGAGCCTTAGAATGCGCCAACTCGAGGGCGTCCAACATCAGCACAAACCCGCAGACGGATGCCGACATTGTCACTGGGTCCCGCTAAGCCAGCCGGCGGCTGCAAGCGACGCCTCGCGCCCAAGTTGAGTTAGCGGCGGGACCCGGGCGCAACCCGCCTCTCTTGCCGACGGCCTCCGCCATCGTGGCCACCCTGCCTTTGCGGTGCCGGCTTTTTGTTACCTTTTCCTGGTGGTCAGGACCAAAGCCCTGCGCTGGGCTGCAACGGCGGCGACACGACGAGACGCCGAAAGAGGTCAGCGACAAAAGCGCGTTTCCTTGCCCATCATGCCGTCACCACTCCACCCCAGGCTGCCGATCGGCTGCCGGCAGCAGGGGTGCTCCTACCGCGGTGGTTAGTTCACTGCTTTCGGCGCGCGAAGGTTGGCGCCGCCTGCACGGCCTCCTTCGTGGCGTCGACGACGAGGCGACGGCTGTCGCCATACTTCTCGCTACGGATTGCCGAGAAGGGAACGGCAATTTCCTTTTCGCCGATACCGAGAATACGGCCAACATTGATGATGGCGGCCGCAGCCTTGCCATCCGGTCCGATCAAGAGGTCCCTGATGGTGCCGAGGTTCTCGCCGGAGGTGTTGTAGACCTCTTGGTTGGTATACTCATTGGCGGATGCACCAATCGAGGACCAATCGTCTCGAGCCGTCGTGAGGTAGGTGAGTTTGGCCGGTGCGTCGGTCACGGGACGCGCCGGGACGCTGGTGGTTTGCGTCGTCGGGAGCGTGCCGACCGCACGCTCATCCCTGGGGAAGAGGTACCAAAGCAAACCGCCGAGAGCGAGCAGCGGTAGCACCCAGTAAGGCCAGCTCGCACCCCGCGAAGTCGTTTGCGTGTCGCTGGTCATCCGCACGCCCGCCGAGCGCGGAGCATCATAAGTGCGAGGCGCTTCATAGCTGTGCCGATCCGACGAGGAAGCGCCGATGTCTTCGTACATGCCGCTCAACTCAAGAAGCCGACTAAGGCCCGCCGGCATGGCGGCAGCAATCTCCTCCTTCTGCCCGGTCAGCATGCGGGCAAGCCCATTCGTGTCCAGGCCGCCGGCGCGCTGTTCACGGCCGAGAATACCCATGATGACGGGCGTGAGCAGTCCCATAAGGGTTCGCATGGGGCCTTCGCCGATGCCCAAAAACCGACCCACCGTCGACGCCAGCATGCCGGATACCCCGCTGCCGAGCAGGGAGGACAACAAGCCACCGCCTTTGTCGGCCATCTGTGCCGATCCGCCGAGCATGCTGGCGATGTTTCCCAAGAGGTCGGTCGGCTGCTCAGCCACGGCGCTGGCCAGTTGCCGTGCGCCGCCAGGTTTGCCAGCCAAGCCGGCCAACCCGCTCAAAATTGCGGGCACGGCCGCCGCCGTTGCTTTCTGCGTGACAGAACGGTCCAGGCCGGACGCAGAAGCCATCTTGCCAATCAGCTCCGGCGTCAAGAAGCGCGAGATGGTTGATACGATGTTGTCGGTCATGGCTTGCATTCCCTTCTCGGATTTGAGGCAGGCCGCCGCTTTCTCTCTAGGATGCGGTTTCACTCCTCGGGTTGAGCTTGCGAGCAAGCGAGCTCAACCCCGATCTGCGCCAGAGGCAGCGTACGTCGCGGTGCTTGCAACAAGAGTGAACCTAGCAGTTGCAGTTTCGATGCTGCGTGGGATGATTGATCTGCACCGTTTTGCCCGTAGTCACCGTTCGAGTCGGCAAGGTCGCAGTCTGCGCAACGTTCTGCGTCTGGTGCAGAACGACCGTTCGGTTGTGAACGCGGGTGACAACGTTGACGCGGGTGACCGGCTGTATGCGCGTGACGTTGACGATGCGATTGACATGCTTTTGGTAGCTGGTCCTATTCACATCTTTGTACTGGGTGACATTTCTCACGCGTTGCACGGTCTTATATTTGTGGGTGGTGTTGACCTTGGTGGCCGGCCGATTGCACTCAGCGCAATTCGACCGCTCTGCCTGCGCTTGCGCCGAAGCCGCCATTGCGATGGACATTGCAGCCAGCAGCGCTGCTGCACCAAAGCCCTTCATAGATGTCATCATGAGCAAATCTCCAAATAGGATACATTTACTGTCCGCTTCCTCGCGAAGTTATTTCGGACCCCTGGACCATCAGCAATCAGACGATGACCTGAACTGACCGACCAATCACCCTGACTTGCTCAAGAAATAGCCCCACCAGCATGTCGGTGCGCCCCATGCTGGCTGGCTGTTGGCCAGGGAAGGATGTGACCCGTTGCCGCTGCGTCCGAGTGCAACGCAAAACCTGGAAAGTGCGCCTTGAAAGTCTCGAGAGGGCAGGGGTTGTGCGCAACTGTTGCTGCTGGAGCCAGACCGACGGGTTGGGGGCTTGCGTCAATTGCGGATCGAAAGGTCTGCTGTCGTGCGGCCTCGTGGTGCCCGCGGGATTTCGCATTGGTCGGACCTCAGGAAGCGAAGGAGGCGCCTTCGCGCGCGCTTGGCAAGTCGGGACCTGGATATTCGCCCATCGCGCTCCAGTACCGAGCAACAATCGCCATGCTCGCCTCAGCCCTCGCAGGTGGGGCGACGCGGCAACTGCGCCACCTGTGCCGTACCACCCGGGCGATGAAGAATGCCCCGATGAGTGGGTTCAGGTGCAGGCGCCCACGATATCAGGGTTGCGCCCGATGTCGCCGCTTCGGCTCCCGGGCGAACGTGGCCTAGCGCCGTCTGTGGCTATGTCTTCCCCGACTTTCCGGTTCGTATCTGCCGTCGATGAAAGGACAAGCACATGGGTATCCTTGATAACGTGATACGCTCAGCCGTACCCGGTGGCAGCCTCGCTAAGCCGCTTGCTCTTGGACTCATTGCTCTCTTGGCCTCGCGAATGCTGAGTGGGGGAAAGGCGACGGCTGAAGCCCCAGCGCAGCCGACAGCGCAACCGCCCGCAGGCGGTGGTGGCAATGGTCTTGAGGGACTCGATGCGCTGGTGCGACGATTCCAGCAGGGCGGTCAGGGCAAGACGATCCATTCCTGGATAGGACAGGGCGAGAATCAACCGATTGCACCCCGCGACCTGGGCCAGGTGCTGGGACCGGACGCCCTCAAAACGCTGGCGCAACAAACCGGTCTGTCGCAACAAGAGTTGCTCACCCAATTTTCTCAGCTGCTGCCCGCCATCATCGACAAACTGACACCACAAGGGCGCCTGCCGAGCAGAAACGACCTGAACTAGGCGCTCGGAACCAAGGACGCCTCAGTCCGGCGACCACCAAGTTGGACCATCGCCGGCGCCTGGTTGGTGCTTCCCGAGAGCCCTGCCTTGAGGCACGACCGCGTTGTGCCTCACTCCCCCCGCGGTGTTCTCCGCACTGGGCGGGATCAAAGGCCGCCCACCGTCACCCACCCCACCTTGCCTCGCTCGCACCGTTCAGAGGACGTTCACCAGGTGCGCGCCAGGATCGGAACTTGCGCGCGGAGAAGATGGAAATGCCTTTTGTGAGACGAGGGCCGGCGGCAAGCCTGCTTGCCGGTCTGGCAATTGTTCTGCACCCCGGGCCGTTGATGGGCCAAGACAACACATTGAACGGCCCTGTCACCTCCCGCGAACACATCGCGCCGCGTCCCTCGAGCGCGATCAAGGTGCCGCTTGCCGCTGTCTCACAGGCCGAGGCGCCAACAGAGGTGATCGCCGAGACGTCGTGGCAAGTCGGCAGGCAAGCGCCAATTCGTTTGCAGCTCACCGTCGCTTTGGCTGAGACCCAGCCCCGCAGAAATGCTCTGCAGGCACGCATTGGTGATGATGGCAAACTCGGGTTCGCACCATTGACGCACCATCCCGTGTTCGCGAACGGCCTCGACAACCCCCAGATTGTCGTTCAGCGCGTCCAGGACCCATCGGACGCCCCCTCTCCGGCCGGCCGGTGGCTGGCGGAGGACATCAGCGGCGGCGGCGTGATCGACAACTTGCAGACGGTTTTGGAGATCGCGGCTGATGGCACTCTCGCCGGGACCAGTGGATGCAATGCGATGACGGGCAAGGCTGTCATTTCAGCTGACCAGATCGCCTTTGGCGCGATCGCGAGCACGCGCAGGGCCTGCCCACCGGCGGTCATGGCTCAGGAGCAGAAATTCTTTGCCGCGCTCGCCACTGCGCGGCGCTGGGCCGTCCAGGTCAGCACGCGCAAGCTCATCCTGCGCGATGCTGCTGGCAAGCCGGTCGCCGTCTTTGCACAAATGTGACGCAATCCGTCGACGACAGTGCGTTTGCCACCGCCGGTCAACGACGTGCCCCGCACGGCAATCGGGGGCCAACTCAGCCAAGCGGCACGGAGCCGGCAGCACAACCGCTACGTTCAAGCTCCGGATCTGGGCGACGTGACGCAGGTGTCTTGGCGATCGATGCCCCACACCTGATTTATGTAGGCCGATGGAGCGCGTGCAAGCGAGAGGCTGATGAGCGATCTGCAAAGAGATGTCGCTGCGATCTCTCGCATCGATGTGGTGCCCACCATTCTCGAGGTTGTTTGCCGCACGACCGGCATGGGTTTTGCCGCGATCGCACGCGTGACCCAAGACCGCTGGGTGGCGTGTGCGGTGCGCGACGAGATCGCCTTTGGCCTTGGGCCGGGTGGGGAACTCGAGGTCGCGACGACGATCTGTGATGAAATCCGTGACAGCGGCCAGGGCGTCGTCATTGATGAGGTGCGCGCGGATCAAACTTTTTGCCAGCATCCGACGCCGGCGAAGTATGGCTTTCAGAGCTACATCTCGATGCCGATCCTGCGCAAGGACGGTAGTTTTTTTGGCACCCTCTGCGCGATAGATCCAAAGCCAGCAAAGTTGCAGACGCCGCAGACCATCGGCATGTTCAAGCTCTTCGCCGAGCTCATTGGCTTTCATCTGGAGGCTCAGGAACGGTTGGTCAACAGCGAAGCGGCGCTGCTTGACGAACGGCAGACGGCGGAATTGCGCGAGCAATTCATTGCGGTGCTTGGCCATGACCTGCGCAACCCCCTTGCTGCAATTGACGCAGGCACCAAACTGCTCGGCAAAAAGCCGATTGACGAGCAAGGTCGAGACATCCTTTCGCTGATCGAAAGAAGCGTTCGTCGCATGGCTGGACTGATCGACAACGTGCTGGACCTCACTCGGGCGCGTTTAGGCGGTGGCTTGCAACTGAAGCGCAACAGCGATCAACCGCTGGGTCCGGTGTTGGACGAGGTGGTACAGGAACTGCGCGCCAGTTGGCCGGACCGCAAAATCAACGTCGATATCACCCTACCTGCGGCCATCGATTGTGATCGGGCTCGCATTGCGCAATTGTTGTCCAATTTGCTGGCGAACGCCCTGACTCATGGCGCCGCCGATGCGCCGGTCTCGGTTCTCGCGCGCGCAGACAAGAAGACCTTCGAACTGTCGGTTACAAACCAAGGCGAACCGATCGCGCCCGCCGTCAGCGCGCGCCTGTTCGAGCCGTTTTATAGACCTGTGGCCAACTCGGGCCACCAGGGTCTTGGTTTAGGCCTTTACATTGCCTCCGAAATCGCCCGCGCGCACGGGGGCGAGCTGACCGTGACCTCAGTTCCTGAAGCGACGCGGTTCGTATTTAAAATGCCGATGCGCGGATCAGCCGTTTGAGCGTGGTGAGCGCACGATGAACTGCACCCTGTGCCCAAGCGATGTCTAAACCCTGGCCGCCGCGCCAGGAGCATCGAGGCTCCAGGCCGCGACGAATACCTAGGGCTTCCTGTTTTTCATCTGTGCTTGCTTCTTCCTGTTTTCCTTGAACGTCTGCTTCGCGAAGGCGGCGCCTTTTCCGTACGCGCCGGCGGCTTGCACCTCCGGGGAGAAGAATCTGCTTGTCGTCAGAAAGCCGGCGCCGAGCAGGGCGGCGGCCGCAAATGCAAGGCTCACCAGGAGATAGCGTCGCATGACTGGCTCCAATCGTTCCTTCAGTACGCGCACCAATAGTGCGCCTGAGGAAAACTCCCTGCTATGCAGGTGAACCAGCAGAAGGGCGGGATGGGACCATGCATAGGCCCGGAAATGCCGGATCAGGAAACACTGGAGATCGCACTTATCCATGTGTCCCGCGACCTTTGCCAGCGTGTCCCGCCGTGGTCCGGGATGGCTCGCGGCCTGGGCAACTTGTCCTTCCCTGAGGCCGCAGCGGTCGCCTTAATGCGGCCTCTGACCGGCGCGGCCGGCAGGTCATGCTCTCGGTCACAGGCATGGCACCGCCAGCCGCACTCTCGCAATTGGATTCCTGCGCAAGGCGCAGTTTCGCAAAGATTCCCGTTGCACGGCGTAGGCGCGAGCATGCTAGCTTTCGGCTGCGGGGAAGGCGCTTGCCAGAACGAGAGCCGGCGCAACTGGGCGAGCAATGCTGCATCATGGCGACCGTCAGTCTCAAGCAACTGCGCAAGGCGTTCGGTGCGCAGGCGGTCGTCCACGGCGTCGACCTCGATATCGCTGACAAGGAGTTTCTGGTGCTCGTCGGGCCATCGGGCTGCGGCAAGAGCACCATCCTGCGCATGATCGCGGGCCTGGAGGAGGCGACGGGCGGCGAGATCCGCATCGACGGCGAGATCGTCAACGAGCGCGACCCGAAAGACCGGGACATCGCCATGGTGTTTCAGGATTATGCGCTCTACCCACACATGACGGTCGCCGCCAACATGGCATTCTCGCTGCTCTATCGCGGCGTGACCAAATCGCAGATCAAGGCGCGTGTCGCCGAGGCCGCCCGGGTGCTCGACATCGACACATTGCTCGAGCGCTATCCGCGACAGCTCTCGGGCGGACAGCGCCAGCGCGTCGCCATGGGACGCGCTATCGTCCGCGATCCCAAGGTGTTCCTGTTCGACGAACCGCTGTCCAACCTCGATGCCAAACTCAGGGTGCAGATGCGCACCGAGATCAAACGCTTGCGCGAGCGTTTGCGAACCACGACGATCTACGTCACCCACGACCAAGTAGAGGCGATGACGCTCGCCGACCGGATCGTGGTGCTCGATGCCGGACGCATCGAGCAAGTCGGCACCCCCGAGGATGTTTACGAGCGTCCAGCCACGAGCTTCGTCGCAGGCTTCATCGGGGCACCACCGATGAACCTGCTGCCAGGTCGCATTGCCCGCGAAGACGATAGTGCCGTGGTCAAATTGCCCGGTGTCGTCAGCCTGCCGCTTGCGCTTGGCCCGGCGGCGGACATGGCCGTGACAGCCGGTATCCGTCCTGAGCACTTCGAGTGGGCCGAGGCCGGCCAAGCGGCGGCCATCGAAGCGCCCGCCGCCGTGGTCGAACCGCTCGGCTCCGACACCCTGGTCGGCATTGCGCTGGGCGAGCACAGTCTCCAGGTGCGCCTGCCGCCGCGGCGGGTGCGGCGGGCGGGAGAGCTGGTACGCCTCAACGTGGCGCGGGAGCAAGTTCACCTATTTGACCGGGAAGGCCGCCGCATCGCCAGCTAAAGCCGCAGCGCCGTCGTTTAGGAGACCTACCGCATGCCCAAGCCAATGTCCTTCGCCGTGGCCGGATACGGGGCCTGGGGCCGCTTCCATGCCCGCTCCATCGCCGAGGCCCCCGACGGGCGGCTCGTTGCCATCGCAGCGCCGAGTGATGACAACGCGAGAGCGGCAAAGTCCGATTTCCCCGATGCCACGGTGCATCGCCAGTGGGAGACCTTGATCGATGATCCGGCGGTTGAGGCCATCGCCGTTGCCACGCCCAATCATCTCCACGCCCCGATTGCCGTGGCCGCGCTCGCAGCCGGCAAGCACGTGCTGCTGGAAAAGCCGATGGCCAATTCGCTGCCCGACTGCGACCGCATCGTTGCGGCGGCGACGCACGCAAAGGCGCAGCTGAGCGTCGGCTTGCAGTGTCGGCTGTCGCCGCAGTGGGGCCGCATCCGCTCTCTCATCGACGAGGGTGCCATCGGCCAACCACGGCATGTCCACGTTTCGCTTTTTCGTCATCCTTATCGGCAAGGCTCGGGCGGTTGGCGCTACGACAAGGCACGGGTCGGTTCGTGGATCCTGGAGGAACCGGTTCACTTCTTCGACCTGGCACTGTGGTATCTGGTGCACTCCGGCAGGCCGGTGAAAGTGCAAGCGCTGGGAGCCGGCCAAGCCGGCATGCAGCCGATGATTTCCGTGCTCATGCAGTTTCCCGACGGGGCGACGGCGGCGATCAACCAGGTGCTGGCCGGTTTCGAGCACCATCAGACCGTCGAGGTGGTGGGCGACGCGGGAGCGGTCCGCGCAACGTGGTCGGCTGCAACCGCGCGCAGCCTAGAGTCGGCGACCACACTTCGCCTCAAACGCGCTGGCGGCGATGGCTTTGCGGACTTGCCGGTTGCGCGATCCGGCGAGGTCTACGAGCTCGCAAAGCAGGCGCAGGCCTCCATCGTCGCGTTTCGTTCCGGCAAGTCCTTGGTCTCGGCAGAGGAGGGACGCGCGGCCGTTGCCGTGTGTCTGGCCGCGGAGGCTTCCGCCGACCAAGGCGGCCGGCCGATTGCGGTGGACTAGCCGATGTCACTTGTTAGTCTTCAGAAAGCCATCGACAAAGCGGGGTTGGGCTCGGCGCAGGCCGCCCACCACCGTCCACAGGAGGATAGCCCATGATTTCGAGACGCCTGCTGCTGAAATCCGGCGCCGGCGCCGTCGCCTCGGCGCTCGCCGCACCCGCACTGGCGCAAGCCCCGAAGAAGATCAGCTTCCTGACCTGGAATATCATCGACCAGGAGCCGATGATCCGTAGCTGGATCGCGCGCTTCAGTAAGGATCGGCCGGGAGTGGAGGTCGAATGGCTGGACAAGAAGGGCCCCGAGATCCCCGTGTTCTACCAGACGCAGCTTGCCGCCGGCACCCCACCCGACGTCATCAACACCCAAGGTGCCCTCGGGCTTGAGTATGCCGCACAAGGCGCGCTGCTCGACCTCACGCCCCGGCTCAAGGCGGAGGCCGCGGTCGAGAAACGCTTCAACGCCGACTACCTCTCGAACTGGGCCTACGAGGGCAACAACTACATGCTGCCCTTCTACATCACCAAGACGCTGCTGTTTTACAACAAGCCCATGTTTCAGAAGGCGGGCCTCTCTGGTCCGCCGCAAAGCTTTGATGCCCTCCTCGAGGCGGCGCAGAAGCTGACGTCGGGCGACGCGACAGGCTTTCTCACGCTCAACTTCGATTGGCTGTATTGGCCGCTCTACGCCATGAACGGCGTCGACCTTCTCTCCAAGGACCTTACCAAGCCGACGTTCAACACGCCCAAGGCGATCGAGGTCACCGATCGGCTTGCCAAGGTGACCGAAGCCGGCGCCATCAACAAGATCTCCTGGACGGGTCGCTGGGTCGAGCCCAACGGCGCCTTCGCCGCCGGCAACGTCGGCATGCTGCATGCCCACTCGCCCGCTTACTTCTTCGTCAAGGGCCAGGGCAAGTGGGTGACGCCCGAGACGCTGGGCGTCGCGCACGCGCCGGGCGCTTTTGCCACGCCCAACTCACATGGCCTCGGCATTTCCAAGGCCTGCAAAAACCCCGACCTGGCCTGGGACTTTCTGAAGTTCGTCACCAACGAGGGTGCGCAAGAGCTCGGCGTCAATCGCAAGCTCGTGACCGGCAACATCGCGGTCGATACCAAGAACCTCGCCGACCTTCAGCAGGCGGACCCGCTCGTTCACTCCATCCTGAAGACGCAGCTCGAGCACACCGACAAGATGGTGGGCAACTGGCGACTCGGCAACGACAGCAAGGTCAAGGAGGCGTTCTGGCCGGAGTTGCAGAATGTGCTCCTCGGCCGCAAGGACGCCAAGACGGCTCTGGCAGACGCCGAGCGTAAGGTTGTCCGCGAACTAAAGCGCGGATGACGCCTGCAGCGAGCGGAGCGGCCGGTCAATCGGCCAATTGGCGTGACGGCTGGTGGCAGCGCAAGCGCACACGCGATCTGGCGCTGGTTGCCTGCTTCTTGCTGCCGTCGCTGACGATCTTCTTCCTTTACCGGCTGCTTCCACTCGGCTGGAACGTTCTGCTTTCGTTGCAGTACTGGTCGCCGCTGAAGCCAGCCCGCTGGGCCGGGCTCGACCACTACGAGGAGATGCTGCTCTATGACGATGTCTTCTGGCAGTCGCTCAGCAATACGCTGATCTTCATCGCTGCCTCGCCGCTCGCGATCGCCCTGGCGCTCGGCATTGCGCTGCTCGTCAACAGCGACCTCAGGGGCGCCGCGGTCTACCGCTCGATCGTCTTCTTGTCGTATCCCTTGATGACGGTGGCGGTGGGCATCATCTGGCGCTGGATGTACGATGAGCGTGGCGGCATCATCAATTTCGCCTTGCGCGAAAGCGGCCTGATCGCCAAGCCGATCCCCTTTTTGCAGAGCTTCGAATGGGCACTGCCCTCGGTCATCGTTGCCGAGGTTTGGCAAGTCCTCGGCTTCTACATGATCATTATTCTGACAGGGCTGCAGAGCATCCCACAGCATCTCTACGAAGCGGCCTCCATTGACGGTGCGCCGCGCTGGGCGCAGTTCTGGCGCATCACGCTACCAATGCTCAAGCCCTCGCTCTTCCTGTGTATGGTGGTTGGCATTCTCAACTCGTTCACCAGCTTCGACCTCGTCTACATCATGACCAATGGCGGACCGGGGCATGCGACCGAGCTGTTGATCACCTACATCTACAAGGCGGGGTTCGGCCAGACCAAGTTCGATTACGCGGCGGCTCTGACCGTCGTGCAGTTCGCTCTCCTGCTGGGACTGACCTATCTTGCCAATCGCGCCACCGGCGGCAATGCCGGCTCGCTCGAGCGTCGGTGAGGCCATGCGGCGACGCAGCCAATATTTGCGGCATGCGGCGCTCGTGGGCCTGTCCGCGATCATGCTGCTCCCTTTCTATTGGGTGCTCAAAACCGCAATCACCAACGAGAACATCTACGCTTACCCGCCACGCCTGCTGCCGGAGAGCCCGCATCTCTTTAACTTTGTCGACGTCTGGTACTTCATTCCGTTTCCGCGCTACCTCCTCAACAGCCTGATCGTCTCGGCGCTGGTGGTCGCCGGCAACATCGTCTTCAACGCGCTGGCCGGCTACGCACTCACCAAGAGCTTCGCGGGCAAGCGCGCGGTGCTCCTGCTTTTCCTGTCCTGCATGCTGATCCCGTTTCAGGCCACCATCATCCCGGCCTACCTCATCACCTCCAAGCTTGGACTACTCAACTCCTACCTCGGCCTCGCCTTCCCGCTGCTTTCGACGATCGTCTGCATCTTCGTGTTCAAGGCGGCCTTCGAAGCCGTGCCGCAATCGCTGATCGATGCCGCGCGCATCGACGGCTTGAGCGAGTGGCGCATCATCCTGCGGGTGTTGATGCCGCTGTCGAAGGCAGCCATCGCCACCAATGTCGTGCTCGCCTTCATCTGGTCGTGGAACGCCTTTCTTTGGCCGCTCATCATTACGCGCGAGCCCAGCATGCAGACGCTGCCCCTCGGCCTTGCGCGTTTCCTGTCCTATCTGGAGGATACGACGGGGGCGCTCTATGCCTTTGCGGTGATGGTGCTGGCGCCCTCGATTTTCGTCTTCCTGATGGCGCAGAAGGAATTTATCCGCGGCCTTACCTCGGGAGCGACGAAGGGTTGAACATGAGGCACTGGCTGGCCAGCCGCTGGGTGATCGCGCCCTTCAGCATCACCGCGCTGGTGCTGGCCTGGAACGGCTATGTTGCACTCAACAACGGCGGCGCGGTCGCGGGACGTGTGGTCGACGGGGGCGGGCGCCCGGTGGCTGACGCGACCGTCATCCTGCTGGAGCGACACTTTGTGATGCACAACGAGCGCCAACGCACCCGCACCGATGCCGAAGGCCGCTTTCAGTTTTCCGGCAACGACAATCATTCCTTGCAGCTCGAGGCCGAGACTGCCGCGCTCGGACGCTCCGAGCGCCGCGTCGTGCGGCTGTGGTTTCGCGCGCAGAATGTCAGCCTGGCCGAGCCGTTGCGGTTCGCAGCACGCCTTCCCTGACCCTGTTGTAAGCCGATCGTCCGGCAGCCGCGGCGAGATCCCATCGGGTTAGGCCGCATTCCAGTGCCCGCGGCGCCGCAGCCAAAGCAACGCGCGGGGGTCGGGGCTCGTTGATCATCGCCAGAAGATGACAGCGGCGCGGGAGATCGCTGCAAGGAAGATAGAAGCGCAACCGTCGCAATCCGCCGCGTGTCCGCTGGGGGCGTTCAGACGGGAACGGCAGCTCTGCCAGAAGGCGGACATTGACATGCAGGTAATTACCTGCATATTATATCCTCGCAAATGGGTGAGGACGATGGATGCTGACAAGGTCTTTAAAGCCCTGGGCGACCCGAGCCGCAGAAAGCTGCTGGACCTTCTGTGTGAGAAGAACGGACAGACGCTCGGCCGGCTTTGCGAAAACCTGGACATGGCCCGGCAATCCGCCACGCAGCACCTGGGAATACTGGAGGCCGCCAATCTGGTCACCACGGTCAAGCGCGGCCGCGAAAAGCTGCATTTCATCAACCCCGTTCCGCTGCACGAGGTCTACGAGCGGTGGGTACGGAAGTTCGAGCGCCAGCGCCTGAGCCTGCTTCACGACCTCAAGAAAGAACTCGAAGGAGAGTAAAATGACCGGAGAGACAACGAACTTTGTCTATGTGACCTACATCGTCTCGACGCCGGAAAAGGTTTTCGAGGCCATTATCAGGCGCGACATCGCGCGGCGCTATTGGGCGCATGAGAACGTCTCCGACTGGCAGTCCGGATCCAAGTGGGAACATGTGGCTGCGGATGGCAAGGTCAAAGTCGCGGGCAAGGTGATCGAGTGCACGCCACCCAAGCGCCTTGTCATCACCTGGGCCGACCCATCGGCATTCGCTGATCCCGCCAAGCACAGCCGGGTGACTTTCGACGTCACTCCTTTCGACGGCATGGTGCGGCTGACGGTGACGCATGACGAACTGGAGCCGGGTAGCAAGATGGCGGCCGGCATCAGCAGTGGCTGGCCTCGCGTCCTCTCGAGCTTGAAATCCTTCCTCGAAACAGGTCAGCCACTCGATGTCTTCGCAAAGCCGAGCGAAAGTGCCGGGACGGCCGCTTGAACGCGCAACCCCATGATGAAAGAAAGCAGCAAATGAGCAACCTCTATTCCGGCGGATGTGAGTGCGGCGCGATTCGTTACGAAGCGAGAAGCGAACCCATCATCGAAAGCCACTGCCAGTGCCGCGATTGCCAGAAAAGAAGCGGCACCGGACACGGGTCCTATCTGGTCTTTCCGCAGCGTGCCGACGTGAAGATCACCGGCGAGGTGACGCATTGGCAGGTCGCCGGCGACAGCGGGAATGAAAAAATCCACGCCTTCTGCCCCACCTGCGGGTCTCCGGTCTACTTGAGCTTCGTTGCGATGCCGGATCTGATCGCGGTTCATGCGGCAAGCCTCGACGACCCCAGCCGATTCAAGCCGTCGATGGTGACATACAACGTTCGGGGCCATGCTTGGGACACCATTGATCCGGCGTTGCAGATATTCGAGAAGATGCCGCCACGTTGAATGGCGGCTGGCTAACGCAAAGAGCATCGGTATTGCGGATCTGACGGTGGCCACGCCGTAGCCACACAACTTATCAACACGCGCGCTTTCGGTGCTAGCACGGCCAGTCGAGCCGAGCGAGGAGGCCGCTCATCGGCCCCGCGGGCGACTGTATGCGTCCGCCCAACCTCTTTTCAGTTGCGGGAAAAAACGAGTGGGAGCTGTTTTGATGGTCGTCCCGAGCAACCGCGTAACAACTTGCACGGGCGCAACCCTGCGGTAAAGTTGCCGCGCCTTTCGGGACATGGGACGCGAGCGTGCGCGACCTTAGTCATGCATAATCGGACGTCAGGAGATCGCTCGATGGCGATGAAGATCGAGCCACGCGCGGCCCTGCTCCAGGCAAGGTCGGCCGCGGGCCTCATATACGAGGCGTCCACGTCCGCAGTGGGCGGCGTATTTGAGGTCTTCTTTGCCGCGTACGACAGGTCTTTCGTGCTCGAGAACGAAAAGGAAGGGTTCTCGGGCTTCGCCGAGTGCCTGGCCCTCAACGAGGGGGCCGGCTACCAGGCACTGTGCTCACGCTACGGACCCTTTCGCGAGTTTGTTGTGGTCGTCCGTGACCCAAGCACGACGGTGCTCGGCGGCTTGAACTTCATTACATTCCCCCTGCCTGATCCGGACGGGACCGAGCGTTTGCTGAGCTTGAACCTCAACTACATTTTTGTGGTGCCGGCACAGCGCGGTCGCGGTGCGTTCCGGACCATGGTCAGCGATTTACCGGACCTGGCGCTCGCGCTCTTTAGACACACGAACGCAGGCGACGTGCCAGCGGAATGGGATGCACGCCAACCTACCGTCCACACCTTCATTGAGCAGAACGATCCCTACCGCATGACCCCACACGACTACCTGCTCGATACGCAAGCCACGGGGGTCGATCAGCTTGCCCGAATTGCGATCTGGGCGCGGCGGGGCGCCAAAATCATCGACTTCCCTTATGTCCAACCTGCGCTCACCGCCGAGCTCAAGAGGCCGACCCCAATCTTGTCTATGCGGTGCTGGGCACAAAGGCTTCCTCGCTCCATCCAGCGCTGCTGTGCCAGCACCTGCGGCGCTTCTTTGCAATCTCGGTCCTGAAGGGTGGTGACCCCGACCAGAACGTCGAGGCGCAGCATCAGCTGGGAAGTCTCGCAGCAATGCGGTCAGCCGGCACGCGCCTGGCTTTGCTCGCAATGGTTGACCCAGCAGGTCTTCCTAAGCCAGGCGCACCGCACAGCGCTGGGGGTGTTTCGACGTTGCGCGGTCTGCTCTCGCCGTAATTTTATTGCCTATCGTTGCCGTCTCAAGTCTCGTGAGCGTACTGTTGAATTGGTGGGGGGAAGCATGAACACTCTTGACTGGGCGTGGCAGTCAATCAGGCTGCACAAGGAGGAAATTTCCTTAGTCCTCGGGCTGCTAACGGCCGTCTACATTCTCTATGGCATCGGCCGCGCCGGTCATTTCATCGGCGAGGTCGCGTTCGTCTCCCAGGAGGGATGGTTCCCGCGCACAGTCAACTGGCTTCGCGGCATTGGCCGCGCCCTGCTGCTGTCATGGTACGCACCCACACTTCTGTTCGCCTTTCCTCGGCGCCGGTTCATCGGCGCGCGCTACTACACCGAACTGCAGATCCTGCAGCCGCGCGCCAGCCTGCCAAATCGACGCGACTACAACGAGCGCGAATACAAGCGCCGTTTCGAGACGGCACGTGATGGGGAGGGCCGCCGACGCCAAAGGATCCGGCAATTATTGCGGGAGCGCCTGACCGAGGAACCCGGCATTCTCACGGCGGCGGTTCTCTGGCTCTTGCAAAAACTGCGGTTGATCAGGAAGGACGACCGGCCGCTGGGGCCCGTCGTTATCGCCGACTTTCCCGAGCTCGACGACAGCAGGACTAAAATTAAGCGCTATTTCGAGGCGCTCGAGCGCCGTTCGTTGGAAAAAGGTGATGACGCCACGAGATTCCTGACGGAGGTGCGATTCGAGTCCGGCTATGTGGCACCGATCTTCCTTATTACGGGGCTCGTCAATCGCTTTGCCGACGACGATGGCTGGAACCTCGTGCTCGACAACTATCGCCGGCTGATCGAGAAGGACGCGCTCTATGCGGCAGAGCTGCGCGAGCTGCGCTCGTTCCTATTCAACTGCTGGCTGTTGTGGGGTCCAAGCATCCAACCCTGTTCCTGTGAGTATTGGAAGACCGACGCGGCTGCTGGTTCGGCCGGCGACTTGATGATTCAGTATGGCTATGGCGACGAGAACAACTCGATCGATATTCTGGTCAAGGGCGGACTGTCCGCAGACTTCCGCGCCAAGCTCAATGCGATCCTCAACAAGCATGCCGGCGACCACCTCAACACACCATTCAATGTCGCGGCCGCACCGTTCATCGCCACTGGACGCTTCAGGTGGGGACCAAGCCTCTCCGACGCTGAAGTATGTACAGCGCAGGCACTTGTCCGTGGCGGCTCGGATGCCAGCCAGCGCCAGCCGATCAATGGCAGGGTCATCCTCGAATGCCGGCACAACGATGTGACCGTGGCGGCTGAAGTCTCCCAAGCTTCGGGCTACTACTCCGCTTATCTCTGGGTCATGTTCCTCATTAAGGACGCGCAGGGGCGCTGCTTTCATGCCGAGCCTTGGAAGAACTTGCTTGTCTTCTTCGAACACGGCAACATTGCCGACCCCACCACCTACCACATCTTAAAAGAACAACTGGTCACCAAGACCTGCGCGACGCTCACCAAGGTGCTGAGCGAAGCGCCGGCGGATGGCAACGAAGGCGCTGCGAACGGGGCGCCGTTGCGCCTCGTCTACGCGTGCTCTTTCGACAACTCAAATTGCGGCGAAGGCGACAAGGCGCTGTTCCGCCCCGACCCGCTGGGGCGTCGAAATGGGTCGGGGGGCGTGACGTTCGAGGACGTTACCATCCTGTCGATGCTTCGCCGCAGCATTGATAGCCTACCCGACGGTCACGTGCTGAAATCGAACCACCTGCTGCTGCCGATCGCGTCAGGGTTAGCCGAGGCCAATCCCTATTCCTCCTGCCATCTGCCCGAGATTGTTGAACAGTTTTACGCTGATCTTGTACCGCCGGCTTAGCCGCCGCTTGGCGATACATGGGGGAGTGAGGGCGCATCGCCGATCTTCAGGGTATCTGCGGCAGTTGCAGCTCCTGTCTTTCGATCCTCAAGACGGCGCGCGCCCTCGTCATCTCTATGGCGATGCCGCCACAAGAAATCCTCCACGGCAGCGACGGTCGTTTGGCGAGGCGCTATGGTCGTCAGGACGTGCCCTGACTGGCAGCACACAGCCGGCGTTTGCAGGTTCGCTTTGAGCTCACCGCTTCGCGGTGATCCAGAGGGCCGTACGGGGCTACCCATTCTGCCGCCCGCGGCTCACCACCGCTGGCCGGGCAGCAGCGCCGCTGCGGCATCTCACACTGTGGCGAGATTGCCAGCCTTGCTGAGAGCATGCGCCATCTCGAAAGAACGCCTTTGATCCTGATCGTGCGATCCGCCTCGACCAGGCTTTCTTGCAGACGTGATGCGAGCGGCTTTCATGGCGGCGCCTGCCTGTTTGCCCTTCCCCTTCCTTCCTCCGACAGCAGCTTCAGGGGGAGGTCACGCGTGAACGGGTCCGCCGGCAATGCGGACATGCCACGCCAATTGTGCTTTTTGCAGCCGTATTGGATGGGTTGGCGAAAATGCAGACTTGAAAACCGTCGGGCAGCCGTTGGCAGCCGCGGTGCCCCTCCTCCATAAGACCTTGTGGATTTTGATTCTTCCATCCTTGGCTGCCAATCGCCTGCCGGTGTCAGACTTGACGTCGCGCGCGACGTCCTGCGCCGCACGTTCGGGCATGCCAATTTTCGCGGGCTACAGGCCGGTGTGATCGGCGAACTGCTGGCCGGGCGCAGCGCCCTCGCCGTGCTGCCGACCGGTGGCGGCAAGAGCCTGTGCTACCAGATCCCGTCCCTGCTGAGACCGGGCCTCGGGCTGATCGTTTCGCCGCTCATTGCGCTGATGGCCGACCAGGTGGCGGCGTTGCAACAGTTGGGCGTGGCCGCCGAGCGCCTCGATTCGAGCACGAGCCTCCCCTCGCGCGACGACATCTGGCGGCGCATCAAGGACGGCACTTTGGACTTACTGTATGTCTCGCCCGAAGGCCTGATGCAGCCCATGATGCTGCAACGCCTCACAGATTTGCCGCTCGCTCTGGTGGCGATCGACGAAGCCCATTGCGTCAGCCAGTGGGGCCACGACTTTCGCCCGGAATACCGCATGCTCGGCCGCCTTGCCGACATCTTTCCGCGTGTGCCGCGGCTCGCCGTCACCGCCACCGCTGATGCCCGCACGCGCGAAGATATCCGCACTGAGCTGCGCCTTGCCGGCGCCCAAGAATTCGTTGACAGCTTCGCGCGGCCGGAACTCGCCTTGTCGGCCGAACGCAAGCCGGGGCAGAGCCACGATCGCGTTCTTGAGCTCGTGGCCGAGCGGCCGATGCGGTCGGGCGTGATTTACGTCGGCTCACGCGACGGCGTCGACAAACTTGCCGAGAAGCTGCTTGCGGCTCGTGTGCCGGCGCTTGCCTACCACGCCGGCCACGACAAACACCTGCGCACGGCCCGTCTTGAGCAGTTCCTCGAGGCCGATGCGGCCGTCATGGTGGCCACCATTGCCTTCGGCATGGGCGTCGACAAGCCAGACGTGCGCTATGTGATCCACGCCGATCCACCCGCCTCGATCGAATCCTATTGGCAGGAAATCGGCCGCGCCGGCCGCGACGGGGCACCCGCGGAAGGCATCACGCTTTATTCCGCCGCCGATCTTGCCTGGGCGAGGCGCCGCATTGAGGCGCGCGACATCGATGACACGGTCAAATCGGTGCAGATGCGCAAGCTGCGCCAGTTCTACGCCATGCTCGACGGTGCCGGTTGTCGGCCTGCCGCGGTGCGTCGGTACTTTGGTGAGACCGGCGTACAGGATTGCGGTGTGTGCGACCTCTGCCTCAATCCACCGGCAGCAACCGATGTCACCGAGGCGGCGCAGAAGGCCCTCTCCGCCGTGCATCGGCTGGCTGGCCGCTACGGCCGTGGCCGCGTCGTCGATCACCTCCTTGGCAAGGCCAAGAATGCGCTCGGCGCGGAAACGGCGATGTCAACCTACGGCATTGGCCAGGAATTCAGCGCCGGCGGATGGCGTGATCTGATCGAGCAGCTGCTGTTCGAGGGACTGCTGCGCGAGGATGCCAATGATGGCCGCCCGCTGATCGGACTCGGCGAGGCTGCCGAGGTCCGCGCCGTCTACCGCGGCGAGCGTCGCGTGTCGGTGCGCAATCTGCCGTCACGCGACCGTCCCGAAGGCTCCGCCCGCTCGCGCAAGCGCCGCGGCGGCGATGGCCCGGCGGTGGAAGCGGCCGACGTGGCCCTGTTCGCTGCGCTGCGAGCCTGGCGCCGCGAGCGCGCAAGCGAGCAACACGTTCCGCCCTACGTCATCTTCCACGACGCCACGCTGGCGGACATCGCCCGCAGGCGACCGAAAACGTCAGATGACCTCAAAGACGTCAGCGGCGTCGGGCACAGCAAACTCCAGCGCTACGGCGCAGCCGTGCTCGAACTCGTGCGTCAGCACCCGTTTTAGCCAGCGGGATCGGCGACGAGGCCACATACCTTGTGGGGTTTTGGGCCTTGGCTCGGTGATGAGGATGCGCCCTCGAGGTACGAGGTGAGCGACGCGATCGAAGGCGCGACGGGACAAGTTGACGACATCGTTGTCAGGTCGGCTTGATTGCCTCGGTCGCCGACTATTTGACCTTTCTTCGTATGCGGCCGCAGTGCCTCTTCGCATTTTCGCGCACCTGCGGTCGAGGATCCTGCCTGGTCCCCGTAACAATGAACGCTGACGTCAACGCCGTACCCAGCAGAGAGCCTCAACTGTTCTTCTTGCCACGCTGAACTGCGCGGTCGGCGAGTTGGTCGTAGGAGGCCGCGATTCCTTCCAGCGTGCGCTTGGCGACCGGGTCCGGCGTGTGCGCGGCCCTCGTGCGCGCGTCCTGCGCCAGTTTGCGCCAATGCACTGGATCATCGAGCATGCTTGTCATCTCTAGCCCTAGCCCGCGCGCTTGCCCACCGCGATGGCGCAGCAGAGATACGATTGGCGCAAGGGTTCGGATGTGTTTTTTCCGGGAGGGGATGGTGTTTCTTGCTGCGATGAAGGAACAGACAACCTCGCGTCGGCAACCGACGTGCCGGCGTCAATATACCCGCCCTGCATGACTTCGTGGGGTGGCGATTGACCCGCCGCCCGCCTCGGTTGAGGTGTGGACGACTTCTACGCCTTCCGCCGACCGAGGGTCGCTGGCTGTCTTTCTCCTTGATGCAGCGATGAGTGCACCAGCTGCCTCAACGAGGAAGTGTCGGATCCCGGCGCCTCGGTGTCACGCACGGGCTGACGCAGAGTCAGCACCTAGCCTCAACCATCACCTTGCCGCGCGCGGGGGCTCGAAAGAAGCTTCGTCCGCGTCCGGAATACGATCGTCCGATTTTGGACTGGGGGTTCGGGGAGGAACTGTACGCAATCGCACCACATTCGGCATCGACGGGCGGATTGGACTGCCTAAGGTGGCGCACCATCCGGTTGTCTTTTAGGGCGCGGGCGCTTGAGAGACAGGTCGTGCCTCATGCCACTTAGGGGAAGCCCTCGTGCAGAATCGTCGCATCTCACGCAATCGCCTGCTCGCGCGCTTGCCTGCAAACGAACTGGCATTGCTGGAGCCGCATCTCGAACGTGTTGCCCTGCCGCTGCGCAAGCAACTCGAAACCCGCAGCCGGCGCATTGAGCATGCGTACTTCATTGAGGACGGCATTGCCTCTGTCGTGGCAAACGGGACTCGCGACGACAGCATTGAGGTTGGCCTCATCGGCGCCGAGGGGATGACAGCCATTGCCGTCATCCTCGGGGCTGAAAGAGCGCCGCATGCCACCTTCATGCAGGTGGCCGGATCGGGGCTTAGGCTGCCAAGCGACGCTCTGCGACAAGCCATGGAGCAGAGCGCCGTGCTGCATCGCACCCTGACGCGCTACGCGCATACGTTTTTTGTGCAGACCACCTACACGGCCCTCACCAATGGTCGCAGTAAGGTGGAAGAACGCCTGGCACGCTGGTTGTTGATGGCGCATGACCGCATAGCGGGCGACGAGCTTCCACTAACGCATGAATTTTTGGCCATCATGCTGGGGGTGCGCCGCTCAGGCGTCACCACGGCGTTATTGACGCTTAAGGAGGCCGAGCTCATTGAGTATCGACGCGGACTGATCCGCATAACCAACCGCGAAGGCCTGAAGAAAGCCTCCAACGGCGCCTATGGTGGTCCCGAAGCGGAGTTCGAGAAGTTGTTCGGCCGAGGGGTTTGAAATGTTTAGACCGATGACGCCAGAGCAGCGCAACTCCGTTCACCCGCTGGGCTTTAAGATAGCTGAGGCACGCCGAGGAGGCATCTGACCTCGTCGCCCCAGAGGCGGCCCTGCGCCTGAGCAGCGCGCGTGCTGGCGGGCACCCTTCCCGCTGCACCGTGATAGGCCAATCGAGGAAGCAGACGGGCTCCCTTGTTAAGTGAGCGCTTTCGCCACGTTACTGCCCGCAACCGCGCATTGCGGGCGTTCCGTTGCACGATTTTTTCAGCGCGATCGGTGCGAACCCCACAACATGGTCGCAGCACGGGCAGCGCGATGAGGGGCCCACGAACAAGGCCGCCCATGATCGAGCTGGCGCTGCTGATTGCGAGAGACGACATCTCGTCAAATCGAGCCGCGCAATCTCGGATCGAGTAAATCCCGAATGCCATCTCCCAGCAGATTGAAGGCAAGCACGGTGATGGTGATGGCGAGACCGGGAAACAGGACCAGCCACCAGGGCGGCACGAGGCCCGAATTGAGAGCATCGGAGAGCATATTGCCCCAGGTGGGGGTTGGGGGTGGGATCCCCACCCCCAGAAAGCCGAGTGAGGCCTCGATAATGATGGCCACACCCAGGTGCGTGGTCGCCAGGATCAGAAACGGGGCGACGCACTGAGGCAGGATGTGCCTGAACATCAAACGCATGTTGGAGGCACCGAGCCCGCGGGCTGCCTCGACGAAAGGCAATTCCCTGATCGAGAGCGCGACGGAGCGAATGACCCGGCCGCCAAAGGGAATGCGGGTGATGGCGATGGCCACGATGACGGTGCCGGTGCCGGCGCCGAGCGCCATAGCGATGGCCATGGCGAGCACGAGATCAGGGAAGGACTGCATGAATTCAATGGCGCGCTGACTGGCGATGTCGAAGCGCCCCCCAAGAAACCCGCAGGCTAGTCCCCACAGGGCGCCGAGCGTGGTGCCGAGGAGGACGGCGCAAAAGGCGACGGTCAGCGAGGTGCGGCTGCCCCAAATGACGCGACTCAGGGTGTCACGGCCAATCTGATCGGTGCCGAAATAGTTCTTGGCATTGGGGGCCTTGGTCATGGCCCGGAAGTTCGATTTGAGGGGATCCGTTGGCGCCAAAACCGGTGCGGCAACCGCCACCATGACGATCGCCAAGGCGATCAGACCCCAAACGGCCGACATCGGCGAGCGCCTTACAAACCTGGCGAGCCCCTGCGCCGCGCGGCGCCAGCCGGACGGCGGCGCAGTCACAAGGGCGGTGACACGCGGCGGCGCTGGCGTGACGCCGACGTCGGGCGCAGTGGTGGTCATCGCAATCGTATCCTCGGGTCCAACCAGGCGATGATGATATCGACCAGGATATTGAGCAGGACGAAAACGACGGCATACAGAAAGACGAGGTTCTGCATGACGAACACGTCGCGCTCGCTGACCGCCGTGAACATGGTGTAACCGAGCCCGGGCGTGCCAAAGGCTCTCTCCACCGGGATCGATCCTGCGAGTACGAAGCCGAGCAGGACCCCGGACAGCGTAATCACGGGCAACAGCGCGTTCGGCAGGGCGTGAAAGGCGATCACAAGGCGACTATTGAGCCCTTTCGCCCGCGCCGTCCGCACGTAGTCTTCGCGCACCACCTCGAGCAGGCTCGATCGAGCCATGCGGGCGATATAGGCCGCCTGCCCGAGACCGAGCACGACGGCGGGGCCGATGATCATCTGTAGCGTCGTCCAGGGGTCGGTGAATAGGGACGCGCCCGTCAGCGGCGCTCGGTAGCCGAACGCGAACAGCAGAGTAAGTACGATCAGCATGCCGAGCCAGAAGCCGGGAACCGCCAAGAACAAGACGCTCATCACGCGCGCGAGGTTGTCCGCAAGGCTGTTGGGGCGTAGCGCGCTCAGGATGGCGATGGGAATGCCGACGAGCCAGGAGAGCATGACCGATAGCAAAGCGATCTGTGCCGTTAGTGGCCCCCGCCGCAAGATCATGTCGGCGACGCTCTCGGAGCGAAAGAAGGAATGGCCCAGGTCGCCGCGGGCGATGTCGCGCAGCCAGCTGAGATATTGAACCCAGAGGGGATCGCCGAGACCGAGCTCGGCCATGTAGTGTGCACGCTCTTGGTCGGAAAGTTTGGTGTAGCCCTCAGGCCCGAAGATGGCGACCAGTGGATCGCCGGGCAAAATGCGCATCAGGACGAAAACGACGATCGAGACACCGACGATCGTGACCGCTCCAAACACCAGACGACGCATCACATAGCTGAACATGGGACCCGCGGCTCAGGAACCTGCAGCGACTGCCGAGGAAAACACAAATCTGCCGGGCGCAGGCATCGCCACGTCGTTGTCAGATCGGCATTAACCTCGCGCGCACATCGGCATGTCGTCTAGAAGGCTTTGTGGGTTCGGCACATGAGGATGCGCGGGGCCGGTCGCCCACCTCCGCAGGATGAGCGAGCGCCGCTTCGGACAGATCGGCGCAAGCGTGCTGCTCCGTGTGGAAGTGGCCAAAGCTGTCGGAGCCACGCACAAGGGCGCTGTCGACTGTCGACCATCCCGGCGGCCGGGCACGTACGGGGGTCGGTAGCGCACCGCCAAGCGTCCGCCAATCCCATCGCCGGTCTCACCTCAACAGACAACTCGTTTGACCGCAACAGGCGCGGCCGACACCCGGTGTGGCGGCCGCGGAAATGTTCCTGTTGCGCTCGCGATGTCCTCAAGCCTTGTCGAGCCACATGGTATCCATGCGCACGACGTCGTAGATGCCGAAATAGTCCTTGGGATTGTGGCCTTTGACGTAGTTGTACCAGACGTCGTTGATCTTCTCCCAACAGATGGGATACAGCGGGACTTCCTGCTCCATGATCTGTTCGGCCCTGCGGATAAAGGTCATGCGCTTGGCAGGGTCCACCTCACCATCGATGAGCGGCATCAGCTGGTTGAACTCGGCATTGTCCCAGCCCGAGTAGTTTTGCGGCCCGTCCTTTTTGTACCAGGCGTTGAAATAGTCCGACGGGTCGAGCAGCGTGGAGACGACTGCGCCAACCGCCATGTCGAAATTGCCTGATTTGATGTCATCGAACCAGACGGATTCCACGACGGTTCTGAGCTTGCATTCAAGACCCAGGGCCTGCTGCAACATGGCCTGGATCGCCTGGGCCCAGAGCTTGAAGGTCGCCACGTCGCGCACCAGGAAGTCGAGGGGCGCACCGGCTTTGTAGCCGGAGGCCGCCATCAAAGCCTTGGCCTCCTTGATGGCAGCGGTCTGGTCGGCCTGATAGCCTGGCCGCTTCTCGAGATCAGCAAGCGGCGTGGCGAAGTCGGAGAAGGGATAGATGAAGCCGCCGACCATCATGGGCGCCACGTCCTTGACCACATCGACGAGCACCGCGCGCTCGAACACCAGATGTACGGCGCGCCGGATGCGCGGATCGTCGAAGGGCTTCTTTTTGGTATTCGGCCAAGTCGCCTGGATCACGCTCTGATAGTAATTGAGCGAGGACATGCCCGGGGTGTCCTTGGCCTTGCGTGAGGTAATCGGGTCGACGATGCGCGCATAGTCCGTGCGCCCGGCCAGGATGGCGGAACCCAGTTCCGGCGAGAACGGCAGTCCGTGGTAGAACTCGATGCCATCCAGGTAAGGCAGCTCCTTGTTCCAATAGTTGGGATTGCGCTCCATCACCCAGACTTCGTTTTCGACCCTGCGTTTGCTTTTGAAGGGGCCGGTGCCGGGGATATCGACAACGCGCCGCAGATTGTAGTTGTTGTCTTCAAGCGTCTTCTTGCGGAAGATGACGTTCCAGCCGCTGGCGAAGCTCGACATCACAAAGTTCGCGGGTCGAGGCTCTGAGAGCTTGAATTCGATGGTGTGCTTGTCGCGGACGTTGATCTCGCTCACCGAGCTGAACAGGATCGAGCGCGGAATGGAGATTCCAGCCGGCGGCTTGACGATCCGGTCGTAGGTTGCCTTGACGTCATCGGCGGTGAACTCGGCGCCGTCGTGGTATTGCACGTCCTTGCGCAGAAAGAAGGTATAGGTCTTGCCGTCTTTTGAGATCTGCCAGCTGTGGGCGAGATCGGGAATGATGGTCTTGCCACTGTCGCGCGGATCGCGGCGGATGAGATTGTCGAACATGCAGCCTTGGCAGCCAAGGCTATTGATGGTGCCCGACTGGTGCACGTCAAAGTGCGGGGGACGCGAGGTGATGCCATAGCGCAGAACGCCGCCGCGCTTGGGGTTGGGCTCGGGCGCTTTCAGCTGGAACTTGGTCCCGTCGAATTCGGTTGGCACGTCGGCTTGGGCGAAGTCGGGGCGCAAGCCGTAGGCAGCTGCCAGCATGGCAGCTCCGCCCTGCAAACCGGTTTGTAGAACCTCGCGGCGAGTGCGTTGCGGGCGCTTGGAACGCTGGCCGGTCATGCTGTTTTCCTCCACTGCATTTTACTTTCTGGTATGTTTGGGCTGAACTTGGATCTGATATCCGCCGTCCGCCTGAATTAAGAACACTACACGTGGTCTAGGAGGGAGTCACCCTGTGAGCCCGACCTTAACGGTCGAAAGCGACGGTCAGCCGGGCGTTGCGCCACCCCCTGCCGTCCTCGAGATCGAAGACCTAAAAACCTACTTCTTTACGGCCGCCGGGGTGGTCAAGGCCGTCGACGGGGTGTCCTACGCCGTCCGCGGTGGCGAGACGCTTGGGGTCGTCGGCGAGTTGGGCTGCGGCAAGAGCGTCACCGCGCTTTCCATCTTGCGCCTCGTGGCCAATCCACCCGGCCGCATCGTCGGCGGCAGCGTTCGGCTCGAGGGGCGCAACCTGCTCGATCTCGAAGAGCGCGAGATGGAAGAGATCCGCGGCAACGCCATTTCGATGATCTTTCAGGAGCCGATGACGTCCCTCAATCCGCTCTTCACGGTCGGCCACCAGATCGCCGAGGCGATCGCCGTGCATCAGGGCGTGAGCCGGCAAGACGCCATGCGCAAAGCCATCGAGATGCTGCGTCGCGTCTCCATTCCGCAGCCGGAACAGCGGGCGCACAGCTATCCACATCAGATGTCCGGAGGCATGCGCCAACGGGTCATGATTGCCATGGCGTTGTCCTGCAATCCCAAAATACTGATCGCCGACGAGCCGACCACAGCCCTCGACGTGACAATCCAGGCCCAGATCCTGGCGCTGATGCGCGAGCTGCAGCAGGCCTACGGCATGGCAATGATCCTCATCACGCATGACATGGGCGTGGTGGCGGAGAACGCCGACCGCGTGATCGTCATGTATGCGGGTCGGAAAGTCGAGGAGGCCGAGGTCGCCGATCTGTTCGAGCGGCCGGCCCATCCCTACACCCGTGGCTTGCTGGCATCTATTCCGCATTTGGACGAAGCGGCCAAGACGGAGACAGCGCGCAAGCGCTTAAATGAGATCAAAGGCCTGGTGCCCTCGCTGATCGACCTTCCCCAAGGTTGCAGTTTCGCCCAGCGCTGCAGCCTCGCCAGCGATCAGTGCCGCGCCGTCATCCCACCGCTCAGACAGCCTTGGCCGGGACATTGGGTCGCCTGCTGGCATGCGGAGCGGGTGGCGGAATGACCCTCACCTCTGGGCAGGCACACGCTTCCAGCGACGCCGCCAACGGTCGGCCGCAACAGGCTGGACCACCGCTGCTCGAAGTTCGCGGGCTGAAGAAACAGTTTCCGATCATCAGGGGGCTGTTTTCTCGCGTTTCCGGTGAGGTCCGAGCGGTCGATGGCGTGTCCTTCCATATCAAGTCGGGAGAGACCTTGGGGCTCGTCGGCGAGTCGGGCTGCGGCAAATCGACGGTTGGGCGCACGCTGTTGAAGCTGCTCGAGCCCAGCGCCGGGTCGATTTGCGTCGACGGCATCGACATTACCGGTCTCGGCGCGCAGGCGATGCTGCCCTACCGCAAGCGCCTGCAGATGATCTATCAGGACCCCTACGCGTCGCTCAATCCGCGCATGTCGGCGGGACAGATCGTGGCGGAACCCCTCATCATCCACGGCGTCGGGCGGCCGCAAGATCGGCGCGAGCGCGTGGCCTTCCTCTTCAGTCGCGTCGGCTTGCGGCCCGAGGCAATGCACGCTTTTCCGCATGAGTTCTCCGGTGGCCAACGCCAGCGCATCGGCATCGCCCGGGCGCTGGCGCTCAACCCGGACCTGATCGTCGGCGATGAGCCCGTCTCGGCACTCGACGTTTCGATCCAGGCCCAGATCATCAACCTGCTCATGGATTTGCAGGAGGAGTTCAAGCTCTCCTATTTGCTGGTGGCGCACGATCTCGCCGTGGTTCAGCACATCTCGCACCGCGTGGCGGTCATGTATCTCGGCCGCATCGTCGAGATGACCGACCGAAAGCGCCTGTTTGAAATGCCGCTGCATCCCTACACCGAAGCGCTGCTGTCGGCCGTACCGATCCCGAAGGCAAGTGCACGCCAACGCGAACGCGTCATCCTCAAGGGCGATGTGCCGAGCCCGATCAACCCACCCGCAGGCTGTCATTTCCACACCCGCTGTCCCTATGCGCACGCGCGCTGCCGCGCCGAATCCCCCGCACTGCGAGAGGTGACGCCCGGGCATTGGGCCTCCTGTCATCTCCATGATGCCGGTCCGATCTCTCCGTTAGCGGCAGCCAAGGCGGTCGCTTGAGCGCCTTGGCGGTGGCGGTGTTTCGCAAGGAAAGCACGTCATGAAGCTCGCGCTCCTCGATGATTATCATGGCGTTGCCCGCGAAATGGCGGACTGGGAACGGCTGGCGGGGCGCGTCGAAATCGTGAGCTTCCCTGCGCCGATCGCCGATGCCACGGAACTCGTGCATCGGCTGAGCGCCTTCGAGGCGATTCTCGCCATGCGCGAGCGCACCGCGTTCCCCCGATCCGTCCTGGAGCAGCTGCCGAAGCTCCGGCTTTTGATCACCACCGGCATGTGGAACGCCTCGATCGATATCGATGCGGCGACGGAGCTCGGCATCCAGGTCTGCGGCACCAGGGATGTCGGCCATCTGACGGCCGAACTCACGTTGGGCCTGATCTTGGCGCTGGCGCGCCAGACCTCGCATGAGGAGCGCGCCATGCGAGAGGGTCGCTGGCACGTCCGGCTCGGTCATTCCGTGCGTGGCAAGACGCTGGGACTGCTGGGGCTCGGCAATCTCGGGCGGCAAGTGGCGGGCTTCGGGCGCGCACTTGGCATGGAAACGATCGCCTGGAGCCAGAATCTCACGGCGGCGGCGGCAGCCGAGGCCGGCTGTCGCCGGGTTGAGCGCCAAGAGCTCTTCACGGCCGCGGACTATCTGACGATCCATGTTCGATTATCGGATCGCACGCGCGGACTTGTCGGTGCTAAGGAGCTCGGCCTGATGAAGCCCACCGCCTATCTCGTTAACACGTCGCGCGGCCCCATCGTCGATGAGCGTGCCCTGTTCGAGGCCCTCAGGGATAAGCGCATCGCCGGCGCCGCCCTCGACGTCTATTCTAAAGAGCCGCTGCCCCGAGACGATCCGATCCGCACCCTCGACAACGTCATTCTGCTGCCGCATCTGGGCTACGTTTCGGAAGAAAACTATCGCTGCATGTATGGCGACGGCCTGGAGGCGATCGAAGGGTTCTTGGCAGGGAAGCCGGTGCGTGCGTTGAACGAGCCCGCCGCAAGGAAGCAATAAACTGACGTCGCAAAGCGGGGACGCATCCACCAGGCGGCCAGCTAGGGATGCACCATCTTCTGATTGATCTGCGATTGCGTCGTGAAAGGCGTGGACTTGCCCAGCCACGTTTAGTGACTGCGTCGTTTTCGATTGCTCGAGCCGGCCGGCTGGCTCTCGTGGCCATGCTTCAAGACAAATGACCGTGCGTGAAGCAACTTGCGAGACGTGATAGGTCGCCAGCCAGCCCAGGAAGCCTCATCGACTTGAGCAAACGGCGGCCATCGATCAGCTCCGAGACCGACTCTAAAGCTCACGATTGGGGCAAGTTTGCTGGCTCTCAACAGGCTTCCGCATAGCATTGAGCAGGGCGGACAATCGCGGTTCCAAACAGCAGGGACCAGCAGATGGATCTCGCCATGCCCTGGTGTGCGTGCGCCTTCGCTCGGACCTGTTGCAGTTTGATGGAGTTGCGCTGTGGCTCTGCAGAGACAATCAAGAATCAAAACAACTGATTCGAATTGTAGTGGAAACCGGTGAAGCGCGGTCGTTCTTTATCACATTGAAACGCCGACTCAGGTAACAAGCGTGATCTAGCTTGGAGGTCAGGCATGGCTTTGGTGGAAGACGCAAGGCCGGGGGCTGTCGCAGCAATAGTCAGGGCATTCGCCGACTGGCTTGACGATGAGCGCTGCAAGTGGCGTCTGAAAAGGATGCTTCGGGATCGGCGCCACCGATTTGGAACCATCGCCCAACTCTCAGCCACAGCGGCGGCAGTCCGATCGCCTGGGCCCAGAGCTTGAAGGTCGCCACGTCGCGCACCAGGAAGTCGAGGGGCGCACCGGCTTTGTAGCCGGAGGCCGCCATCAAAGCCTTGGCCTCCTTGATGGCAGCGGTCTGGTCGGCCTGATAGCCTGGCCGCTTCTCGAGATCAGCAAGCGGCGTGGCGAAGTCGGAGAAGGGATAGATGAAGCCGCCGACCATCATGGGTGCCACGTCCTTGACCACATCGACGAGCACCGCGCGCTCGAACACCAGATGTACGGCGCGCCGGATGCGCGGATCGTCGAAGGGCTTCTTTTTGGTATTCGGCCAAGTCGCCTGGATCACGCTCTGATAGTAATTGAGCGAGGACATGCCCGGGGTGTCCTTGGCCTTGCGTGAGGTAATCGGGTCGACGATGCGCGCATAGTCCGTGCGCCCGGCCAGGATGGCGGAACCCAGTTCCGGCGAGAACGGCAGTCCGTGGTAGAACTCGATGCCATCCAGGTAAGGCAGCTCCTTGTTCCAATAGTTGGGATTGCGCTCCATCACCCAGACTTCGTTTTCGACCCTGCGTTTGCTTTTGAAGGGGCCGGTGCCGGGGATATCGACAACGCGCCGCAGATTGTAGTTGTTGTCTTCAAGCGTCTTCTTGCGGAAGATGACGTTCCAGCCGCTGGCGAAGCTCGACATCACAAAGTTCGCGGGTCGAGGCTCTGAGAGCTTGAATTCGATGGTGTGCTTGTCGCGGACGTTGATCTCGCTCACCGAGCTGAACAGGATCGAGCGCGGAATGGAGATTCCAGCCGGCGGCTTGACGATCCGGTCGTAGGTTGCCTTGACGTCATCGGCGGTGAACTCGGCGCCGTCGTGGTATTGCACGTCCTTGCGCAGAAAGAAGGTATAGGTCTTGCCGTCTTTTGAGATCTGCCAGCTGTGGGCGAGATCGGGAATGATGGTCTTGCCACTGTCGCGCGGATCGCGGCGGATGAGATTGTCGAACATGCAGCCTTGGCAGCCAAGGCTATTGATGGTGCCCGACTGGTGCACGTCAAAGTGCGGGGGACGCGAGGTGATGCCATAGCGCAGAACGCCGCCGCGCTTGGGGTTGGGCTCGGGCGCCTTGAGCTGGAACTTGGTCCCGTCGAATTCGGTTGGCACGTCGGCTCGGGCGAAGTCGGGGCGCAAGCCGTAGGCAGCTGCCAGCATGGCGGCTCCGCCCTGCAAACCAGTTTGTAGAACCTCGCGGCGAGTGCGTTGCGGGCGCTTGGAACGCTGGCCGGTCATGCTGTTTTCCTCCACTGCATTTTACTTTCTGGTATGTTTGGGCTGAACTTGGATCTGATGTCCGCCGTCCGCCTGAATTAAGAACACTACACGTGGTCTAGGAGGGAGTCACCCTGTGAGCCCGACCTTAACGGTCGAAAGCGACGGTCAGCCGGGCGTTGCGCCACCCCCTCCCGTCCTCGAGATCGAAGACCTAAAAACCTACTTCTTTACGGCCGCCGGGGTGGTCAAGGCCGTCGACGGGGTGTCCTACGCCGTCCGCGGTGGCGAGACGCTTGGGGTCGTCGGCGAGTCGGGTTGCGGCAAGAGCGTCACCGCGCTTTCCATCTTGCGCCTCGTGGCCAATCCGCCTGGCCGCATCGTCGGCGGCAGCGTTCGGCTCGAGGGGCGCAACCTGCTCGATCTCGAAGAGCGCGAGATGGAAGAAATCCGCGGCAACGCCATTTCGATGATCTTTCAGGAGCCGATGACGTCCCTCAATCCGCTCTTCACGGTCGGCCACCAGATCGCCGAGGCGATCGCGGTGCATCAGGGCGTAAGCCGGCAAGACGCCATGCGCAAAGCCATCGAGATGCTGCGTCGCGTCTCCATTCCGCAGCCGGAACAGCGGGCGCATAGCTATCCACATCAGATGTCCGGAGGCATGCGCCAACGGGTGATGATTGCCATGGCGTTGTCCTGCAATCCCAAAATTCTGATCGCCGACGAGCCGACCACAGCCCTCGACGTGACAATCCAGGCGCAGATCCTGGCACTGATGCGCGAGCTGCAGCAGGCCTACGGCATGGCAATGATCCTCATCACGCATGACATGGGCGTGGTGGCGGAGAACGCCGACCGCGTGATCGTCATGTATGCGGGTCGGAAAGTCGAGGAGGCCGAGGTCGCCGATCTGTTCGAGCGGCCGGCCCATCCCTACACACGTGGCTTGCTGGCTTCTATTCCGCATTTGGACGAAGCGGCCAAGACGGAGACAGCGCGCAAGCGCCTAAATGAGATCAAAGGCCTGGTGCCCTCGCTGATCGACCTTCCCCAAGGTTGCAGTTTCGCCCAGCGCTGCAGCCTCGCCAGCGATCAGTGCCGCGCCGTCATCCCACCGCTCAGACAGCCTTGGCCGGGACATTGGGTCGCCTGCTGGCATGCGGAGCGGGTGGCGGAATGACCCTCTCCTCTAGGCAGGCACACGCCTCCGCCGACGCCGCCAACGGTCGGCCGCAACAGGCTGGACCACCGCTGCTCGAAGTTCGCGGACTGAAGAAACAGTTTCCGATTATCAGGGGGCTGTTTTCTCGCGTTTCCGGTGAGGTCCGAGCGGTCGATGGCGTGTCCTTCCATATCAAATCGGGAGAGACGTTGGGGCTCGTTGGCGAGTCGGGCTGCGGCAAATCGACGGTTGGGCGCACGCTATTGAAGCTGCTCGAGCCCAGCGCCGGGTCGATTTACGTCGACGGCATCGACATTACCGGTCTCGGCGCGCAGGCGATGCTGCCCTACCGCAAGCGCCTGCAGATGATCTATCAGGACCCCTACGCGTCCCTCAACCCGCGCATGTCGGCGGGACAGATCGTGGCGGAACCCCTCATCATCCACGGCGTCGGGCGGCCGCAAGATCGGCGCGAGCGCGTGGCCTTCCTCTTCAGTCGCGTCGGCTTGCGACCCGAGGCAATGCACGCTTTTCCGCATGAGTTCTCCGGTGGCCAACGCCAGCGCATCGGCATCGCCCGGGCGCTGGCGCTCAACCCGGACCTGATCGTCGGTGATGAGCCCGTCTCGGCACTCGACGTTTCGATCCAGGCCCAGATCATCAACCTGCTCATGGATTTGCAGGAGGAGTTCAAGCTCTCCTATTTGCTGGTGGCGCACGATCTCGCCGTGGTTCAGCACATCTCGCACCGCGTGGCGGTCATGTATCTCGGCCGCATCGTCGAGATGACCGATCGAAAGCGCCTGTTTGAAATGCCGCTGCATCCCTACACCGAAGCGCTGCTGTCGGCCGTACCGATCCCGAAGGCAAGTGCACGCCAACGCGAACGCGTCATCCTCAAGGGCGATGTGCCGAGCCCGATCAACCCACCCGCAGGCTGTCATTTCCACACCCGCTGTCCCTATGCGCACGCGCGCTGCCGCGCCGAATCGCCCGCACTGCGAGAGGTGACGCCCGGGCATTTGGCCTCCTGTCATCTCCATGATGCCGGTCCGATCTCTCCGTTATCGGCAGCCAAGGCGGTCGCTTGAGCGCCTTGGCGGTGGCGCTGTTTCGCAAGGAAAGCACGTCATGAAGCTCGCGCTCCTCGATGATTATCATGGCGTCGCCCGCGAAATGGCGGACTGGGAACGGCTGGCGGGGCGCGTCGAAATCGTGAGCTTCCCTGCGCCGATCGCCGATGCCACGGAACTCGTGCATCGGCTGAGCGCCTTCGAGGCGATTCTCGCCATGCGCGAGCGCACCGCGTTCCCCCGATCCGTCCTGGAGCAGCTGCCGAAGCTCCGGCTTTTGATCACCACCGGCATGTGGAACGCTTCGATTGATATCGATGCGGCGACGGAGCTCGGCATCCAGGTCTGCGGCACCAGGGATGTCGGACATCTGACGGCCGAACTCACGTTGGGCCTGATCTTGGCGCTGGCGCGCCAGACCTCGCATGAGGAGCGCGCCATGCGAGAGGGTCGCTGGCACGTCCGGCTCGGTCATTCCGTGCGTGGCAAGACGCTGGGACTGCTGGGGCTCGGCAATCTCGGGCGGCAAGTGGCGGGCTTCGGGCGCGCACTTGGCATGGAAACGATCGCCTGGAGCCAGAATCTCACGGTGGCGGCGGCAGCCGAGGCCGGCTGTCGCCGGGTTGAGCGCCAAGAGCTCTTCACGGCCGCGGACTATCTGACGATCCATGTTCGATTATCGGATCGCACGCGCGGACTTGTCGGTGCTAAGGAGCTCGGCCTGATGAAGCCCACTGCCTATCTCGTTAACACGTCGCGCGGCCCCATCGTCGATGAGCGTGCCCTGTTCGAGGCCCTCAGGGATAAGCGCATCGCCGGCGCCGCCCTCGACGTCTATTCTAAAGAGCCGCTGCCCCGAGACGATCCGATCCGCACCCTCGACAACGTCATTCTGCTGCCGCACCTGGGCTATGTTTCGGAAGAGAACTATCGCTGCATGTATGGCGATGGCCTGGAGGCGATCGAAGGGTTCTTGGCAGGGAAGCCGGTGCGTGCGTTGAACAGCCCCTCCGCAAGCAAGCAATAAACTGACGTCGCAAGGCGGGGACGCATCCACCAGGCGGCCAGCTAGGGATGCGCCATCCTCTGATTGATCTGCGATTGCGCCGTGAAAGGCGTGGACTGCCCAGCCCGCGTTTAGTGACTGCAGTCGTTTTCGATTGCGCCCGCCGGCTGGCCCTCGTGGCCATGCTTCAAGACAAATGACCGGGCGTGAAGCAACTTGCGAGACGTGATAGGTCGCCCGCCAGCCCAGGAAGCCTCATCGACTTGAGCAAACGGCGGCCATCGATCAGCTCCGAGACCGACTCTAAAGCTCACGATTGGGGCAAGTTTGCTGGCTCTCAACAGGCTTCCGCATAGCATGGAGCAGGGCGACAATCGCGATTCCAAACAGCAGGGACCAGCAGATGGATCTCGCCCTGCCCTGGCGTGCTTGCGCCTTCGCTCGGACCTGCTGCGTTTGATTGAGTTGCGCTGTGGCTCCGCAGAGACAATCAAGAATCAAAAAAACTGATTCGAATTGTAGTGGAAACCGGTGATGCGCGGTCGTTCTTTATCACATTGAAACGCCAACTCAGGTAACAAGCGTGATCTAGCTTGGAGGTCAGGCATGGCTTTGGTGGAAGATGCAAGGCTGGGGGCTGTCGCAGCAATAGTGAGGGCATTCGCCGACTGGCTTGACGATGAGCGCTGCAAGTGGCGCCTGAAAAGGATGCTTCAGGATCGGCGCCACCGTTTTGGGACGATCGCTCATCTTTCGGCTTGTAGCGGCGCTAGCCCAGACAGAACGCGACAACTGTTGGTTGCTATCGGCGCACGGCCTTCGGAGACCGATTTCGATATATGGACGCTCCGATCACCGCGGGTGCTTTAGTCGTTTAGTAGCCAGTAACCCAGCTTTCGCAGAGCCCCGCGGCGGTATTTCCTGTTGCTGGGTCCAGCGTCCTTTAACCCAGCACTCCGGTTCGCGGTTTATCTTCCACACTTACCCGGTTTTTGTTTTCTGGTGCTACCGCCAGAGACCTCTTCACTGACGTGCGTTTGGCCCATCCTTCCCGCTTTTTTAGTAGGCCGATCTTTTCGCGCTGATTGCATTCTCGGCATTCCCTTGTGCTCAGCCCGCAGTGGCCGAACCGCCATGGCGGCGACGGCAGAGTGGGCCACACTCAAATCCAGCGCTAACATAATAGTGGACGCGCAAGCGACGTGAGTGTCTTCCAACCGCACGACGGCCCGAGTGTCGCAATTGCCGCGCCTGTCTCGCGGGATCCGAGTTCTGACCCAAATTTCTAAGCCCTCCGCGAAAATGAGGTGTGAGCGCAGCGTGCGCGAGTTAACTAAACAACTGCATCCCTTACAAACGGACGCAGGCTGACAAAATCCATCTGAAACGTCACCCAGGAGATAGCAAAGAGCAAATTATTGCGCGCAGGGTTGGCCTTGGACAGCAGACGGCAATTTGGGCACAGACTGGTGCCAAAAACCACTTGTGCGGATCAAAATTGCCGTGCGATAGTCCGAGGTGCGGGAGAAGTTGCATGCGAAGACTGCCTGCGGGAAGGCGCATTTCGTCGCCGCTATGGAATTGGCCGGCAGGATTTCTGCCCAGCGCCATTCTAATTCATCGCCACCTCCCAAGCGACGTGTTTGCGCACGTCAATTTTCGGCCTCCGAACGGGACAGATCGCGCGATCCGATCGCTCAGCTGCGACGCAAGCCTTGTTGAACCCGCATATTCAATCGATTCCGGCTATCAGCAGGGTCGATCCAAAATGCGTGGATGCAATGCGGGCAAGTGTGAGGAACACAACGGGAGTAAAAGCTCACAGTGGGTTGGCCACGAAGTCTGATTTGAGGCACCGAGGGAACGAATTACCAACCGAAGAGAAGTTCACTATCTGCGCATCCCTGACCGGATGACAGGGAAGTGGCGAATTGAATTTGCAAATTAAGGCGCGCGGGCGCCGCACGAGGAGGATTTCATGGTTGCGACCGTCATCAATGCATCGTCGACGGGTATCGGGCAATGGGAACCCTTAATCGACAACTTTACACAGAACAGCGGCGGCAATCCCGGTGGCGACGTCTTTGTCAGGACGCCCACCTCATTCGTGGTCCGCAACGCCGATGGCACCTTCACGAGGGTGACGGGTGTCGGCTTAACCTATGACGTCAACAATGTTCCAAATGGCGGCACGATCACCCAGATCGAACACGCTAGTGCAAGTGTCGGCGGGACGGTTTTTGCGACAATCAACACGTTTGTTGCCGCGAACAATAGCGCCGCGATCGCCGGTGGCTTTCTATTCACGCAAAACACGGAAGGCCTCGGAGCGTACCTCTTCAGCCAAAATGACACCTTCTCAACGGCCGACGGCGACGGCACGGAATGGAGTGGTGAAAATGGCAACGACCAGCTGGTCGGTGGCGGTGGCGCCGATCAGCTCGACGGGGGTGCCGGCAATGACATACTCGCCGGCAATGCTGGGGCCGATACGCTTCTAGGCGGCATCGGCAGCGACGGTCTTTTTGGCCTTGGTGGAAACGACAGCATCGACGGTGGCGCCGGTATTGATGAAGTCCGCTACGATGTGGATGCCCTTAACGGCGGCGGTGGCGCTGTTAGCGTTAATTTGGCCCTCGGCACCGCGACGGATGGATTCGGCAACACGGACACTCTTGCAAACGTCGAGATCGTCCGCGGGACTGCCTTGGCCGACACGTTGACCGGCGGCAATGCCGCAAATGACGGCCTCGAGGTCTACAGTGGTCTTGCTGGGAACGATACCATCTCCGGCGGGACTGGATTTGATGAAGTCCGCTATGACCAAGACACGGCCAGTGGCGGCACCGCGACGATCACGGTTAATTTGATAACGCAAACCGCGATTGACGGCTTTGGCAACACCGACACGCTCAGTAGTATAGAAGGCGCCCGCGGCACCGCCGGGGCCGACACATTCATCGGCAACAGCTTCAGCAATACGTTCACCGGGGTTGGAGGCGCCGATACGATCGATGGTGGCGGCGGGAACGATGAGGTTCGTTACGATGTAGGCAGCGGCACCGGGGTCAACGTCAACCTCGCGACGGGCACGGCCAATGACAATTTCGGCGGCATCGATACCCTTGTCAGTATCGAGCTCGTTCGCGGGAGCAATTTGGCGGACACGCTGACCGGTGGCAACATTGCCAGCGACCGTTTCGAGGGCTATCGCGGTCTAGGTGGGAACGATACCATTTCCGGTGGAGCCGGGTTCGATGAGGTCCGCTACGATCAGGACGCAAACAACGGTGGTATTGGTTCTGTCAATGTCAACCTGGTGACGCACACGGCAATCGATGGCTTCGGCAATACCGACACTCTGAATGGCATCGAGGGAGTACGGGGTACCTCCAGCAACGACATCTTCACCGGCGATAGCTTCGGCAACACCTTCACCGGCCTCGCAGGTTTCGATCTAATCACCGGCGGTGACGGATTTGACGAAATCCAATATCAGAACGATATCCTGTTTGGTGGGGCAGGGGCAGTTACAGTCAATCTGCAGACTGGCCTTGCGACGGATGGCTTCGGCAACATTGACAGCCTCAGTGGAATTCAAGGGGTCCGCGGCACGGGCGCAGCAGATACCTTTATTGGAAGTGATTTCGTTGGCTTCTTCGGTGATAGTTTCGTAGGCCTGGCGGGCAGCGACACGATCACCGGCGGCCTTGGCTTCGATGAAGTCCGCTACGACGGCGATGATGATTTCGGTGGATTGCTCGGCGTTACTGTGAACCTTGCGGCCGGCACTGCGACCGATGGTTTCGGCAACATCGACCTGCTCACGGGAATCGAAGGCGTACGGGGCACAAATCAGGCCGATACTCACTCACCGGCGACACGGGGATCAATGGTTTCAAGGGTTTCGGCGGTAACGACACAATCAGTGGTGGCGATGGAAGCGACGAAGTTGCCTACGATCGTGACGCGGACAATGGCGGCTTCGCTGCGGTGACGGTAGATCTCGCCACCGGTATTGCCACCGATGGCTTCGGCAGCACGGATACACTTACGAGTATTGAGCGCGTCCGCGCCACGGCGGGGGCCGATAGCCTAATCGGCAGCGCTGGTGATAACGGGTTCATGGGCCTCGCTGGCAATGACACAATCAGCGGCGGCGCTGGTACGGACGAAGTCCGCTACGATGTTGATTTCCTATTTGGCGGCGCGGCCGGAGTCAGCGTCAATCTCGCCACTGGCACGGCAACGGACGGCTTTGGCAATACGGATGCGCTGAGCAGCATCGAAAACGCGCGGGGCACACGTTCCGCCGATACCTTTATTGGAGGTTCCGCGAGCGAATTATTTTATGGACTCGGCGGAAATGATACGATTACCGGTGGCGGCGGCGTTGATTGGGTTTCGTATAGCCGCGACATCCTGAGTCGCGAGGAGAGCCAGACGCTGACCGGTGTCAATGTCAATCTCACGACGAATATCGCTATCGACAGCTTCGGCGGCAGCGACACCTTATCAAGCATCGAGAACGCGTCTGGAGGGACGCTGGGTGACGCCCTGACCGGCAATGCGGGAGACAATGTATTCCGCGGTTTTGGCGGCAACGACACAATAAACGGCTTGGGTGGTGTCGATACGATCGACTACAGCCAGGATCATGCCTACGGAGAATTGATATTCTCTAATGGTGCAAACGCCATCACGGTAAATCTTGGCACTGGTTCTGCCACTGATGGTTTCGGCAACACCGACACTCTCCTCAACATCGAGAATGCTATCGGTACAGAATTCAACGACGTGTTGACCGGTAGCGCCAACGTCAACAATCTCGATGGAGGATTGGGCAACGACACCCTCGACGGCGGCGCGGGGCCGACACGATGCTTGGCGGACTAGGCAACGACCTGTATGTGGTCGACAACGCGGGTGATCAGGTCAACGAGTTGGCTGGCGAAGGAACCGATACGGTCCGGGTAGGCTTCAGCTACACGCTGGGCAATGAGGTCGAAAATCTGGAGCTGACCGGGGTAGGCAACGCGAGTGGCGCAGGCAACGCGCTCAATAATCGGCTCGCCGGCAACAGCGGCAACAACATCCTGAACGGTGCCGCAGGAAACGACACACTGGTAGGTGCATCGGGCAACGACACTTATCTCATCGACAGTACGGCTGATGTTGTGACTGAGACAGCCGGGCAGGGCACTGATACCGTGTTTTCGAGTGTGTCGCTGTCGACCAACCTGGCCGCCAATGTCGAAAACTTGACACTTAGCGGCTTGGCGGTGACGGGCACCGGCAACAACCTGAACAACATTCTGACCGGCAATGCCCAGAACAACACATTGAGCGGCGCCTTCGGTGTGGACACCATGGCGGGCGGGCTTGGCAACGACACCTATGTCGTCGACAATGTCAACGACGTGGTGACTGAAAACCGAGTGCGGCAACGATACAATCTTGTCAAGTGTCGACATTGGCGCACTGGCGGCAAACGTCGAGAACCTAACATTGATCCTCGGTGCACTGAACGGCACCGGCAACGAGTTGGCCAATGTGCTGACGGGCAACGCCAACAACAATACGTTGTCGGGCGGAGCGGGCTTCGACCAACTCAGCGGAGGGGCGTCGACACCATGATCGGCGGTGCCGATACCGACTGGTACATCCTGGATAACGTCAACGATCAGGTCATTGAATTGGCGGGTGCCGCAGAAGGCACGGCAGACAGGATGTTCACGTTTGTGTCCAACACCATTGCGGCCAATGTCGAGACCATGACGCTGATGGGTGGTGGCAATATCGATGGTATCGGCAGTGGCAATGCCGACCGCTTGCATGGCAATACCGGCAACAACACGTTGAACGGTCTTGCTGGCAATGACGTGATGGACGGGCTTGCAGGTGATGACCGGCTCATTGGCGGGCTCGGCCTGGACAACATGACGGGTAGCGCCGGAGCCGACACCTTCGTCTACACCTCGCTAGCCGACAGCGGCACCACAGGGGCTACGCGCGACCTGATCCAGGACTTTGCCGAAGGCACCGACAAGATCGACGTATCGGTCATAGACGCGATTGCGGGCGGGATCGACGACGCCTTCACGTTCTTGGGGACGGGTGCTTTCACCGGCACGGCTGGCCAACTGCGCTACTTCCTGGTCGACAATGCCGGAGTGGCCAATGACTTCACCCTGGTGGAGCTCGACGGCGACGGCAATGCCGCGGCCGACAGCCAAATCACACTCAGAGGGCTGCACACGCTCACAAGCAACGAGTTCGGGTTGTAGTATTTCCACATTCTGGCGGTGCCATACGCACAGCGCGAGCTCAGGAAACAGCAGGCCATTTGAGTAAGCGATTGCAGAGACTGATCAGGTACGCTCGAGATCGGCATGCTTGTTATCCGCAATAGCGAGCTGGACGGTGGGCATGCGGGAAGCCGTCAACAAGCATCAGCAGCTACATTCAACACGGTCGGTGATGCCGGCCTCGGAAACCTGTCCGAGGCGCTGGTAAGAAGTCTTTCAAAGAGGAAGTGGCCAAGGACGAGGCGCGGAAGGCGCGCAACGCGAAGCGGGCGGCGCAGCTGGTGCCCAAGTCGCCACGGAAGCCGCGGCCGCGGTCCTACCGATTCGGGAGGCTGCGGAGGTTGCGTGTCTCCGCCGGCGTATTAACGAGGCTAACCGCCAGTCGATGTGGATTGAGGAGTCCCTGCCATTGCATCGCCAGCCAGGAAACTGAAAAAGCGCGCCGACAATTCGGCCGGCGCTGTAACGCGCCTTTCAGAAGTGACGGACAAAATGCAGGGCCTGCTCATGGACCGGGCCGACGCGCTGGTGGGTTGCGTCGAAGGCAGCCCAGAAGAGGCCGAA
>CAWFZX010000016.1:0-205000 GCA_963820375.1 uncultured Alphaproteobacteria bacterium
AGATCGCCAAGCTGCGACCGTATAGCGGTTCTGCCTCACTAAAGCGTCCCAGGCGTACATAAAGCGCCGCAAGGCCGTGGAGTGCTGTGCCAACTCTACTATGCTCTTGGCCGAAAGTCTGTTCATTGATGACCAGGCTGCGTTTGTGGATGGGCTCCGCTCGTCATAGCGACCCTGCGCCTGGTATCAGCGAGGTTGCCAGTGAATTAGCCATGTTGGGGCGCTCTGATTGAACGCCTTCTCCTGGTGGGCAAGGCTGCGCTTACGAAAAGGCTCCGCCTCGTTGTACCGGCCCTGATCCCGAAACAGGAGTGCCAAGTTCTTGAGTGATTCTTCTATGTCGGGGTGCTCAGGTCCAAGCGCCTTCTCGCGCATGGCGAGGCTGCGTTTGAACAGCAGCTCGGCTTCAGGGTGGCGGCCTTGGTACTGATATAGTTCGGCCAAATTATTGAGCGCTTGTCCTACATCTGGATGCTCGGGCCCTAGGACCGTCTCATGGATGGTAAGGCAGCGTTTGTGTAATGGTTCTGCTTCGCTGTAGCGACCCTGGGCCCGAAACAACAGGGCCAGGTTATTGAGCGACTTGCCAACGTCTAAGTGCTGGGACCCAGGCACCCCCTCGCGGATGGCGAGGCTGCGCTTCGAAGAGGGGTTCTGCCTCGCTAGTCCGATCTTGCACCTGGTACAACTGAGCCAGACTGTCGAGCGCGATGGCCACGTCGGGATGCTCCGGACCAAACGCGCTTTCGTTTATGGCGAGGCCGCGCTTGAGGAGCGGCTCGGTCTCGCCATAGCGGCCCTGCGCCCAGTAGATGGAGACCAGCACATTCATCGACAATGCGACCGCCACATCCTCCTCGCCGTGATGCTCGCGTGCGAAAGCAACTGCACGCTCGGCGACCGGAAGGGCTTCGGCATGTTTACCTTCTTGGCGCAGCCGCGCTACTTCAGTGAATAGCTCGACAAGGGGATCGGGTGTCTGGGCGTGTGCGCCGCTTGCCAACACGACCACTTGCATGACCAGCCCGGCGACCAGGCGCCGCGCAATCCTTCCGCGCGCCATGAGCAAATGCCTCCGCTTCAACCCATCGCATCACTGTGCACAAAGTATTTGATTGCAGCAATGTCGGCATGCGTTCACCGTCACCGTCAATGGCACGGCGTCGTAGACGAAGGTTCGTGGCACTACTGGTTGAGGATGCCCTCTGCGAGTCCCCTGACGATTGGAGAAATAGCGAAAATCATGTCCGAACAGGCGGACTATCTGAGGTTTTGGGGCAAGCAAGAGGCGCGCCTGAGGGGGCGCGCCTGGCATGCTGCCGCCTATCACTGCCTCGATGTTGCCGCCTCTGCGCGCGCACTCTTGGAGGCGAACGACCTATTGCGTCACCGCCTCGCAGAGCTTTTGGCGATCCCCGAGCGGCAAGTGGTCGATCTAGTACGTTCTGGATGGCGTTGCACGATGTGGGTAAGTTCTCCGCTCCGTTCTGCGCTCAAGTTGAGGGCCTGTGGCTGCCTGAGATGGGCGACCGCTCGACGTCCCGAACGCTCCGCGTCATGGGGAGGCCGGGTTTCTGCTGTGGGACAAGGTACTCGCCAGAGATCTTCTGCGTGGTTCCCTGACGGTCGCCGCCTGGTGCCACTTGCCCGCGCAATCTTTGGCCATCACGGGCAGCCGGTGGCCGAGCGGCTCCCAACGACCGTAACGCAGGTTTATAGGCCCTACGGGCTCGCAGCAGCACGCGCCTTCGCCCGCGATGCCGCCAATCTTTTGCTTCGGCCCAATACGATTGGACCAGGAGCGCCTGGTGCGAGCCTCGTTCGCCGTTGCCGGCGTGGCCGTGATGGCCGATTGGGTCGGCTCGTCTGCAGCGTTCGCCTACCACAATGAGCCCATGCCTTAGCTACCTATTGGCGCGACCATGCGCTGAAATAGCAAAACGGCAGTCCGTGAGTTTGGCCTGGTCCCCTGCCCAGCGCGCCTGAGCGCAGCCTTGCCGAACTGATGGGCGACGAACGCTTCTCTGACCTTACGCCGATGCAGCGGTGGGCCTCTAGGTGCCTCGAGCAACGCTCCGACGCTTTACATCGTCGAGGACAGCACGGGAGCCGGCAAGACCGAGGCCGCGCTGATACTGGCGCATCGCCTGATCGCGGCAGGCTGCGCCTCTGGAGCCTACTTCGCCCTGCCCACCATGGCGACCGCCAACGGGCTGTATGCACGTCTCGCGAAGGCATATCTAAATCTTTTCGCGGAGGGCTCGCGCCCCTCGCTCGTCCTTGCGCACGCCGCTCGCGACCTCGACCGGCGTTTCACGGAGGGGCTTTTCTATGAGAGCGATGCGCCGAGCGGTGCCGAAGCCCAATGCTCCGCCTGGATCGCCGACAACCGACGACGTTCGTTTCTGGCGCAGGTGGGCGTTGGCACGGTCGATCAGGCGCTATTGTCGGTGCTGCCATCCAGATTTCAGAGCATCCGCCTCGCCGGTCTCATGCAGCGCGTCCTGATTGTTGACGAGGCTCACGCCTACGACGCCTATATGGGCCAGGAAATCGAACACCTGTTGCGGGCTCACGCACAGCTTGGGGGCTGCGCATCGTGCTGTCGGCCACGCTGCCTCAAAAGACGCGCCAGCGCTTCGTCGCGGCCTACGGCGGGCGCATCGAGAAGCGTCGAACGAGTATCCGCTAGCAACCTCGGCCAGACAGCGCGCTGAAGTGCAGACGCCTGTCGATCCGCGCGACATCAACGTGCGGCAAGTGCCGGTACGCTTCGTGCACACCGTCGAGGAGGGCGATGCCTTGGCGCTTGATGCCGCCCGGCAGGGTCAAGCCGTCCTGCGCATAAGGAACACGGTGGGCGATGCCCTAGAAACATACGACAACCTCGCCCAGTGTCACGAGCGGACGAGTTGTTCCACGCCCGCTATGCGCAGGTTGACCGGCAGACAGGGAGAACGAGGTGCTGGCCCGCTATGGCCTCAACGGCGGGCCTCAGGATCGTCACGGCTGGCTGCTGGTGGCGACGCAGGTCGTTGAACAGTCGCTCGACCTCGACTTCGACCTGATCGTCTCTGACATCGCGCCGGTAGACCTGCTGATCCAGCGCGCCGGCCGGCTGTGGCGTCATGCGAGACCCGACCGCCATCCAAGCGCCCGCCAACAGCTCGTGGTCGTCACGCCCGACCCTGTGGACGAACCGACGGCGCGGTGGCTGCCAACGAGTTCGTCGCACGGCGCGTGTTTACCAGGATGTCGCCTCTCTATGGCTCACGGCCCGCGCCCTAAAGCGACCGGCATGATCGACGCCCCTGCGGCTGCGACCCCTTATCGAGGCTGTTTACGGACCGGGGCTCGCGCCAACCTGCCTAACGGCATCGTGGCCGCAGCATGACGGCGCGTCAGACGGCCGATGTCGACCGGGGCACGGCTCTCGGTCGCCTCCTGCCGCTTCAAAACGGCTATGCGCCAGCTCAGGTGTGGGAGGATGATGAGGCCGCACAGACCCGACTATCAGAGCCAACGCGAACGTGGCGTCTCGCTTCGATCGTCGATGCTCGCCTGGTGCCGTGGGCATCGCTTTGGACCGAGGAGCGCGACTATCGCCGCCTATGGGCGCTCTCGCAGGTGACGACGCGAAAATATCAGCTAGACGAGCCCCTCCCTGCAGGCGACGCCCAACCATTAGTCGATGCGGAGCTGGCCCGGTGGCGGTCCTGGGAGCGCGAGCAGTATCGCCTGCTCCTTGTAAGACCTCGTGGTGGGGCGCTTGGCACGCAACCGCGCAGTCTGCAAGCGGACGTGGTAAGCCAGTCACAGGACCGTGAAGTACACGCGAACGAGCGGCTTGCAGACCGACTGAACACCCATGGCCGCATCGATCATCCCATGCGTCGTTTGGCCGCTCAATCGTCGGCATCCCTAGCTATTGATGTTCTTCGGCTTTTGCCCTACGCAATTAGAATTGCCGTGCGTGTGGGGGAAAGTCAGCGTAGTGCACCTTATTAATGACCCCTGGCTGCCGGTCAGGGGGAGGGATGGTTCATCCAATTTCATCCGACCCTGCGACCTGGTCAGGCCAGATATCGTCGATGTCAACGCCCCGCGAGCCGACCTTGTAGTCGCTGCTCGCACGTTTCTCATTGGTCTCCTGACGACCGCCGGTCTTGTGGGTAGCGAGACGGAGTGGCAGCGGCTCTATGCCAACCCGCCAAACACCGACGTGCTGATGGCCTCCCTGCAACGTTTCGCGCCCGCCTTCGATCTTGTTGGGGACGGCCGGCGGTTTTGTCAGCATTCTTCCGCGGCCGACAGCGGTAATCCTCTGCGTATCGCCTCCTTGTTGATCGACGGACCGAACGAGGAAAGTGACGAGCGTAACCATGACATCATGACGGACGTTGTGGCCTTCTCACCCTCCATGTGTGCTCTTGCGCTCTACGCACCGCAGCAGTTCGCCGCCAGCGGCGGCCGTGGACATCTCCAGAGCATGCGACGTGGCTCACCAATGGCGACGCTCGTAAATGGTGGCTCGACGCTCTGGCACAGTATTTGGCTCAACGTCGAGACGCGGGAACAGGTGGCGGCTCGTAACCCTCGGCAGTGGCCCGATGAACCCGAACTATCCGACGTCTTTCCCTGGTTGGGCACACCACGCCTCAATGCAGACAAGCTATCGACAACGACGAGCCAGGCGCACCCCCTTCAGGTCTACTGGCAAATGCCGTCGCTCTTTGGCGACGGCTGTTATGCTATTGCACCTGAGGAGCAGCGCTGTGGACTGACAGGTGTAACGGGCAAGGGCTTCGTGACCAGCTACCGGAAGATGAGCGGTGGCATAAAGTATACGGCGGAGTGGCGTCATCCCCATGCCCCCACGTTCGTCAGCGCGACGATGTTCTACCGGCTCGGGCTTCCGCTCGCGCCTCGCGCATCGGCGACTGGTTGGGGGTCGTCTATCGGGATCAGAATGGCGACCGCGAACCGGCCGCCGTCGTTACAACCGCCACAACACACCGCATGTGGGGGCTCGCCGATGCATCGCCGCGAGTTGACGTGTTCGGCTTCCAGATGAGCAACAAGAAGGTGCTCGGCATCATCTCTCACGTCATGCCCATCATCGCTGTAGAACCCGTTTCGGCTGATGACTTGCGCGCCGCAGTCGAAAAGGCCGTGCTCGCGGTCGAATGGGTAGCTAACACGTTGCGAAAATGCCTTGGGCCGCATTGGTTGGCGCCGAAACTAAGGATGCGGTAAGAGACACAGCCAGCATCGATGCTGACAATGTCGAGGATAACTTTTCTCACTGCGATGGAGCCGCACGTTGAGGCCTCGATTTTAGGCTGCCGCCGCTGCCATCCGCGCCGGCACTTTCGATCCTCCCGCCATGCTCGGGACCTGCAGCGCAATATCCGACGCGAGGCTGAAGCAGCCTTTGACGCTCAACTGCCAACCGACACCTGGGTCCGTGGCCTCGAGCGGCGCGTAAGAAAGCGCTGGGAGCTATCTCAGACGCTGATTGGCATGGGCAAGGCCGGTGCTGAGTTGTTCGCAATCCTCCAACTGCCGACTCCGCGGCCAAGAGGGAAACCAAGAATGCAGCCTGAGACGATAAGCGGCCTGCGCTCATCCGCGCTTGGTGGAGCGAGCTTCAGCTGATCCGGGGGCCGCGCCAAACTTCGCCGTTGCCGCACACCGATCGAAGCCCAAGCTCTGCCCACTACCATCGACCTCATGGTGCGAATGGGCTGGAAGCCTCCTGATCGGGACACTATGACTGGTACGGCGAGCGTATTGCCGCCGTTGCGATGGTGCTGGCGCACGTCCGCGAGGACAGCACGCAGCCTGTTGCGCGGTCCCTTGGAGCCAACCCGGGCGCGATAAACCTGTCTTGTCGAGTTCTCGTTGGGAGCGCCTGTGCCGGCAGAGGGCCACGAGGAACATCGCCACGGAGTTCACGCGCATCGTGCAGATGATCGGCGGGACAGCAAACGTCGTCGATCTCGCCTTCGCAATGCTGACCTGGGACAGCAACACCAACCGCCGCACAAAGCAGCAGTGGATTTACGCCTACCACGGCGTCGACATCGCCGCGGCACGAGAGCGAAGCATCAGCAGCGTAATCTCAGCACTCGATCCATCAATCGCGTACGGGCAAAGAGGAACACATGACGACATTCATCCAAATCCACACACTGCAGACATTTCCAGCCTGCAATCTGAACCGGGGCGACGACGGGCGACCAAAGACGCTCGTGTACGGCGGCGTCGAGCGCATACGTTACAGCTCGCAGGCCCTCAAGCATGCCCTGCGCAACAGCCCCGTGTTGCGGGCTTCCCTCAACGGACGTGTTCGGCAAACGCACGAAGTTGCTCGGCCGCGAAGTTCGCGACCATCTCATTAGGCGGAATGTGTCGCCCGAGAAGGCTGCCGAGATCGGTGCTCGCGTCACAGACGTTTGCGGCAAGATCGATGAGAAAGACAACAGCGGTTTGAAGGCGACAACGCTCTATTTTGTTGGCCCTGACGAGGAGAAGGCACTTTACGACTGGCTGAACGAGCCGCTGGCGAGCAGATCGAGTGGAACCCGCAGGCGATCTTGAGAGACGTCACCACGGCCGTGGACATCGCCATGTTCGGCCGAATGTATACGGACGAGAGCAACAAAGCCGCCAAAGAGCGGCAAGAAGGGCAAGGACAGAAAGGAAAGCTGCCGAAGCCGAGGCCAGATGACGAGCAGGTGACGAGGACAACGGCGCCAAGGCTAAGCGCAGGCACGCCATACATTGAGGCAGCGGTGCATGTAGCGCACTCGTTCACGACCCACCGCTCGTCGCCTGAGGACGACTATTTCTCAGCCACAGACGACCTGTCGCGTCGCGAAGAAAGCGGCGCGTCGCACATTGACACGCAATTTTTCGGTTCGGGTGTCTTTTACACGTACGTCGTCATCAACCGTGACCAGCTCGTGAAGAACTTGGGCGGCAACGTTGAGCTGGCTGATCGCTGCATCGAGGCGCTGGTGCGGGTGCTCCCGTCGACCTCTCCGAATGGCAAGCGGGCATCGTTCGGGTCGCACGGGAAGTCGCAGTTTGCCTTCGTCGAGATTGGCAGCCAGCAGCCGCGCAGCCTTGCAGCAGCATTCTGCGAACCGGTGCGCTCATTGATGGTCGCGGCCTCGACCTGCTAAGCGCCGAGCGGCTCTACGCTCAGCGAACCGCTTTTGAGAAAGTCTACGGTGCGGCCGCGGATCGCATGCGTCTTCCAGGCGTTCCCTGGGCATGCCGAAGGTTCCCTCGATCAGCTTGTTGAGATCGTGCGGGGTGAATCATGCGCTACTTGATGTGGACATACTATGCGCCTTTGTCGGCGCACAGCATCGTGGCATCGGGAGAGGCAATCACCACACTTCGCGCCCGACACGAACTGGCGCTATCGGCGTGTTGGCCTCCTGCCTTGGCATCGAGCGCACGAGGGTGACCGAGCTGCAGTGCGTTGCATGCTGGGCTCGGCTTCGCGGTTCGCGTTGACGACGCCGGCGATCGCATGACGGACTACCATACGGCGATGGTGCCACGCGGTGAGGGCGCACGTGGTCAGCCGTCAAGGTGGCACGAGTTGCAGGCCGGACGCCCCGAGGCGCAGATCACCTATCGCGACTACATCGTGGGCGGGCTTTACACGGTGGCACATTGGGAGCGGGCGGGATGTGCGGTGTCGCTCGACCAGATCAAGGCGGCACTCTTGCGAGCCCGTCTTCGCGCCCTTCGCCGGTCGTGCCTGTTGCTCCTTCGGCCTGCCCTTCGACCCGCAGATCGTCGAAGGTCGACAGGATCGTTGGCTGCTTTCGCGCAGCGACCGCCGCTCCATCCGAAAGTCGCGGACCTGCTCCGCATTCGTCTGCAGGCCGGCGGTCGAGGTTGCCGCTGATGAAGATAGCGGCCTGACCGGTGGCCGCATCGAGCAGCGCATGGACGGGTACGCAGGCCTGCGCGCCTGGAGCAATCGCAGGCAGATCGTGACGGAGATCGCCAATGGCTAGCGTATACGTTTCAACCGTCCGCATGAGCGACGAGCGGGCCATCGCCCCTGTCGTCTTCCGTCTGCGCGAAGTCGGACAGGCGCTCGCGCCTGAGCACCATGTCGTGTGGTCTTTTTTGATCGCGGACGAGACCGAGCGCAAGTGGCTCTACAGGCGACTGACTGATCGCGCGCTTGCGCGTCGTCTCGGCCACGGCTCCGTCGTCGAGCCCCTACGCGACCGTGATAACACGCAAGGGAACAGAACTACGATTGGCTCGAGACCGGGATGCGTCTCGTTTTCAGGCTTCGCGCCAACGCGGTGAAGCGCATCGTGGTGGACGGAAAGACAAAAAAAGTCGATGTCGTCATGCATGCCCTTCATCCACTCTCGCCCGAGGAGCGGAGCGAGCGGCGTGAGGAGATCACGCAGGCTGCTTACCTTGCCTGGATGCAGCGGCAGGGTGAGGTGCACGGCTTCTCGGTCGAGCGCGAGACTTTCCAGGTCGTGGCGCACTACCGTGAGCGCATTCCCCGCCGCAACGCAGCGCCAGCTCTGATCAACTGCGGCGAGCTGGTCGGTCTGCTGACGGTGACCGATCCCGAGGCACTGCGGACCTGCTTAGCCGAGGCCTCGGCGCGTCACGATCATTTCGGCTGCGGCCTGCTGGAGGTTGCTCGGATGAGCTAGGTTAATGTTGGTGACGTAGAGGCACACGGATTATGCGCGATGAATCAGCAGGTTCTTGGAAGAGTGTTCCCCGCGCACGCGGGGCTGGAGCGTTGCCCCCCGACGTGGCGATGTTGATGTGCTGGTGTTCCCCGCGCACGCGGGGTTGGAGCGTCGTGGGGGGAGCCGTGATAGGCCTTGATGGGGTGTTCCCCGCGCACGCGGGGTTGGAGCGAAATAGTACTCGATCCACCAACCATGCAGCTTGTGTTCCCCGCGCATGCGGGGCTGAAGCGTGCTCGGCCATGATCTCGGCCTTGAGGCTGACGTGTTCTCCGCGCACGCGGGGCTGGAGCGTCATGAGGGTGCACGTAGTCAACGCAAACCTTGTGTTCCCCGCGCACGCGGGGCTGGAGCGAACGGGACGCCCCCGTGCCGCTTGGATGTCGGATGTTCCCTGCGTGGCAGGGCTGGAGCCGACAAGGTTGCAGTCAACCAAGATGCGACGATGTGTTCCCCGCAGACGCGGGGTTGGAGCGTTCAACCGGATGGACGAGGACAGTTTCGCTAATTGTTCCCCGCGCACGTGGGGCTGGAGCGTACCGCTACGCGCAGGAAGCCTGGGATATGCTGAGTTCCCCGCCCACGCGGGGCTGGAGCGATGACCGAGCAGCGCATCCCGTTCTGCATTCGGTGTTCCCCGCGCTCGCGGGGTTGGAGCGTCCCAGATCACGGGCGGCCCAACATAGATGGCGTGTTCCCCGCGCACGCGGGGCTGGAGCGTACCACTGGAATGAAGAGCTGCTGGACCACAAGTGTTCCCGCGTAGGCGGGGCTGGAGCGAAGGGCAAGGAGTTCGAGCTGGCCAACAACGAACGTGGGGTTGGAGCGTCGGACGTGTCTGACTTGATGATGAGCAGTTGGAGTTCCCGCGCACGCGGCGCTGGCGTGGGAATTGCCTACCTACCGGGCAAGTGCGTTCCCCGCGCAACGCGGGGCTGGAGCTTAGTGCGAGGCCACCTTGCGTGTGATAACAAAAGGGCACGCGGCCGCTTGCCGTGACCCCGATGTGGTGCCGCCTCGGGGATGTCCTTCTGGATGCGCGCCTGTGTCATTGAGATTGAGAGAGCCAGGCAGGGTCCAAAAACTGGGGCAAATCAAAAAACTTTTGACCTCAAATTCTCGGGGCAAATTACCCCGGCAATTTCGGGTGGGGCCAAATGATTTCTGCACATCAGATTGTGCTTTAGAGCGCTAGCGCAGTGTCTTGAAAACTTTGGCCTTCCTTCGTTGCCCCATGGGGTGATCAGTGTTAGCGACGAGTATGATTACGAATTGCTCTCGCTTCCGGCAACGTGATGTAACGCGCGCCATCAAAGCAGTTGCAGATGCAGGGCTAACCGTTGAACGCGTCGAGGTTGACCAGTTGACGGGCAAATTTGTGATCATCACAAATGATGCCGGCGGCAAATTCGAAGCCGCAGACCCGTTCGAAGCCTGGGTGGCCTCCAATGTTCGTCCGTCTTAAGGGCCTGAACAGCAGGAAGAAGAAACTCGCGGGCGGGCGGTGGGTCACTTATTGGTGGGCTTGGAAGGGGAAGGGCGCCCCGCTGCTCAAGGGCGAGCCCGGATCGCCGGAGTTCATCGCCTCCTATCACGCGGCCCACGCCACCAAGATCATGCCGGCGCCGGGCACCATGCTGTCTGTGCTGCGGGCCTACGAGGCCTCCCAGGAGTTCGCCCGTCTGACTGAGCGCACCCGCGAGGACTACGTCGGGTTTCTCAAAAAGATCGAGGCCAGGTATGGCAGTTTCCCGCTGGCGCTGCTGACGGATCGGCGCACCCGGGGGCATTTTAAGGGGTGGCGGGATGAGCTGGCGGTTTCTTCGCTCCGCCAGGCTGACTACGCCTGGTCGGTACTGGCACGCGTCTTATCGTGGGCGCTAGATCGAGGGCTAGTACCGGCCAACCCCTGTGAGAAGGGCGGCAGGCTCTACCATGGTAGCCGTGCCGAGAACATTTGGACTGCCGAAGATGAGGCTAATTTCCTCAAGTTTGGCCCGGCGCATCTGCATTTGCCGCTGCTGCTGGCGCTCTGGACCGGGCAGCGGCAAGGTGACCTTCTCCGTCTACCATGGTCAGGCTACGACGGCGCCAAGATCCGCCTCAAGCAGGGCAAAACCGGCGCGCGCGTGGCCATACCAGTGGGCAAGCCGCTTAAGGATGCACTGGATCGCACTGCGAAGCGATCCCCGCTGATCCTCACCAATTCGGATGGCCGACCGTGGACCCCAGATGGCTTCAGAAGCTCATGGCGCAAGGCGTGCGCGAAGGCGGGCGTCAGCGGGGTCACGTTTCACGATCTGCGGGGCACGGCGGTCACTCGATTGGCCATCTGTGAATGCACTGAGGCGGAGATAGCAGCTATCACCGGGCACAGCCTGAGAGATGTCCACAGCATCCTCTCCACTCATTACATATGTGACGATCCCGCGCTGGCCGAGAACGCTATCCGCAAGTATGAAAGGGGAACAAATTTTCCCGACTGACCTCCCGACTGGCCTGCATGTTCTAATGTGCGGAACGGGGAAAAGTGAGTTCTTTCAATTGGCTGGGGAACTAGGATTCGAACCTAGACTAGCGGAGTCAGAGTCCGCTGTTCTACCATTAAACTATTCCCCAGTGGGCACGGACATCGGCGTCCGGGCCGTACCGCGATGCTATCTAGCAAGCACGACCGGCCCCCGCAAGCGCATCCCCCGTCCGAGCCTCGCCGGGAGATGCCATGGCCTCTGCACAGCAAAGCACATGCTGCGGCGCGCAACCCGCAAATAGGGCTACTCGAGCCAGATATCGGCCAGATCCTGGTTGGCGAAATGCGATGGAATGATTTTCCAGCCCTTCATGTTCGTTACATGAGCCACGATCCGGCTGTACCAAACCACCGGAATGCTGTTCGCATCCGTGATGACCTTGCGTTGCATGTCTTTTGCCAACTCAAGCCGCGCCGCTTCGTCGGTCGACTGTTTGAACTTATCGTAGACCGCATCGAGCTGTGGATTGCTATTGCGGGTCATGTTGCGCGGCGAGCGCTCCCTCGAAAGGTATGGCAGCAATAGCGGCCCCGCATCATCCGTGTCGGCACAGAACGCATCGATCGCCACCTGGTAGTCGCCATTGGCGATCGTCGATTTTTGCTGCGAAACATCGAGCTGCGTATGTTCCGCAGTGACGCCGATGCGTCGGAATTGGTCGATCAGGTACACGCCTACGGGGGTAAAGGGGTGATTGACGTTGCGATTGATCAGCTTGAACTTGAGGTCCTGGGCGCCCGCTTCCGCCAGCAGTCGCTTGGCCTCCGCCCTCGACTTTTCGATGTCGCGTCCGTACCCGGGCAGCCCGGCGAGCTCTTCCGTGCTAAGGGCAAGCGGCGATCCCGGCAGGAGCGGGCCGCCCACCGGCTTAACGATCGTGATCTTGGAAAGCGCATCCGATGCGGTCCAGCGATCGACGGCCATGGACAGAGCCTGACGGATCTTCAAGTTGTCGAACGGCTTTGCTTGCGTGTTGAACAGCAAGTCGATCTTGCACACCCAAGGCGATTCCTGAACCGTAATGCGGTCCTTCAGACTATTGATGAGTTGCGTGCGTTCGCCAGGTGAAATGCTGCGGAACTCGGCCTGAATTTGGCCGCCCTGCAAGGCCGTCACCACAGCCTGCGACTTGATGAAAGTGGCGCGGAAGCCATCGAGGTAGGGCTTGTTGCTTTGCCAATACTTATCAAAGCGCTTGCCGATCCAATGCGATCCATTGACGTGCTCAACGAACACGAACGGTCCGCTGCCCATCACCATTTTGGCGGGATAGTTTGCATCTTGCGCAAGCCGGTCGGCGCTATAGATGCAATTGTAGGGAAGGGCCAGCGTATCGAGAAAGGACGCATCGGGCGCCTTCAGTTTCATCACGACCGTGCTCGGGTCCGGCGTGTCGATACTGACGATGTCGCCAAACAGCGCTTGCCGGATGGAAAGAATGCCGGTTGGTGGACTGCGCAGCCGATCAAAAGTGGCCTTGACGTCCTTTGAAGTGAGCGGCGTACCGTCGTGGAAAATGACGTTCGAGCGAACCTTGAAAATATAGGTCAGCCCATCCGCAGAAACGCTCCAACTCTCGGCCACATCCGGCTTCAGCTTCGGATAATTGTCCGCGTCGACTTTGAGGAGAAGCGAATAGTGCGGTGCAAGCACATGGATGGCAGCATAGGTCGTGGTGGCATGACAGTCCGTCGTCGGGGCCTCGGCGGTGACGGCGTAGGTGAGCGAACCCCCTTTCTTCGGCGTGTCCGCGGCAGCCGAGGACGCTAAGCTGGCGGCCAGCCGCCATGCAGGCCAATCCTAAGGGCGTTCGCATCTTCAGTTCTCCTGCGCCGAGCACCGTCGTCTTGCGCGCCATTTGATGCCGGGGTACTTGGCCTGGTCAAGCGCCTCGCTGCCGCCGAGGGCCGGTAGATCGCGCACCGCGCACAGAAAGGACGACCGCAATGTACGTTCGCGTTACGACATTTGAGGTCGAGCCCGCCAGCCTGGACAAGCTGTCGGAAAAAATCGTGAAAATGGCGCCAATCGCCAAGGCCCTCCCCGGTGTCCTCGACATCTACGTCGCCTGGCGCAGCGACGGTCACGGTGTCGTGGTTGCTGCTTACGCGAGCGAAGGCGCCGCAATGAAAGCTGTCGCGCGGCTGCAAGCGGTATGGGGTGAGCTTGCCGGCTTGCTCAAGTCCGCACCGCGTACGAATAGCTATGAGAGCGTCGAGCATATCTTCGGTTGAGACTTTCCCGCGGGCCTGCGCAGGCCTGTCGCAGCGGCAGCCGTAACGGAAAGGCGCTGCTCGGTCGCCAATTCGCGAGCTCACTGAGCTTGTAATGGCCCCTGGTGCTCTGCCGCCGCGCAACTTGCGCTTGCCGGCATCGGGCGTGACGGGGCGGCCGATGTTGCCAAGCCGGAGCCTCCGGTGAGGGGTCACCGACCGCTTTCGACACCGCACGCCCCGAACTCACTCACGCCTACGCCTTCGGCATGCGGCAAGATCCAACCCATGAGAAGGGCGCGCTTGGCGGTTCATCCCGTGCCAGGTCACGGCCGGCGCCTGTTCGGCTGGATGGCGGTCAATTCGGCGAGAGCGTGCGGCCCGGCCAGCCGCTTATCTGGGAAGCCCCGCAAACCCCTTGCCGGATCACCCGCTCGTCCTCAGCTTGCTTTCTGTGCACAAGGGCCGCAAAAACTGCGCAAATCATGAGTGATTAAAGGTAAGACCGGTGTGGCCCAACCGGGCCTACCTGCGTAGGGTGCGCTCCCCAATAGGGGCGATGGCGAAAGACGCAACGAGTTGGGAATGGACCGAAAAAAGCTGGCGAAGTTGCGCGCGCAGTATGCCTCGGAGGCTCCGGGCGCTGTCAGTAACCCGGAATTCAAAAAAGTTGCAGATATGATCTTTGCCGGTACCGACCGGCGCCCCAAGCCCTACGAGGGGGTCTCCACGCTGCTTGCCGCACCGCTGCGGCTCGACGCCCCAGCCGCACCGCTGTTCGGTGGGCTCGATGCAGCCTTGGTCGGCGTCCCCCTAGACCTCGGCGTGACCAACAGGGCAGGTGCGCGGTTGGGCCCGCGAGCGGTGCGCGGGATCGAACGCCTCGGCCCATACCATCACGTGCATCGCATCGCTCCGTTCGCCGAGCTGAAGATTGCAGATGTTGGCGATGTGCCCTTCCGCAGCCGCTACAGCCTGAACGACAGTCATGAAGATATTGAGCGCTTCTTCGAGGTAATATGTGCGGCGCGGGTGGCGCCCATCAGCGTTGGCGGGGACCACTCGATCTCTTTGCCGATTTTGAAGGCTCTCGGTCGGCGTCGGCCGTTGGGCCTCGTCCACATCGATGCCCATTGTGATACCGGTCCGCCATTCGAAGGACAGAAGTTCCACCACGGCGGACCCTTCCGGCAGGCGGTGCTGGCCGGTGTCCTGGATCCCGAGCGTACCATCCAAATTGGCATCCGCGGCGGCGCGGAGTTTTTATGGGAGTTCTCCTATGAAAGCGGCATGACCGTCATTCATGCCGAGGAGTTCATGCGGCTTGGCACTTCGCGCACCATCCAACAGATCCGCGAGGTGGTCGGCGACGGTCCCGTCTATGTCTCCTTCGACATCGACAGTCTTGATCCGGCATTTGCGCCGGGCACCGGGACCCCTGAAGCGGGCGGTCTCAGCACCCGGGAGGTCATGGAACTCCTGCGTGGCTGTGCTGGTCTCGATGTCATCGGTGGTGACGTGGTGGAGGTGGCTCCACAATACGACTCCACCACCAATACGGCGCAGGCGGGGGCGCAGATGCTGTTTGAAATTCTGGCGCTCGTCGCGCTGGCGCGAAGGGCTGCAGCTTGACGTTGCCGGCGCCTCGCCGTTGCGCTGCGGATGCGAACGGCAACCGTGGCTGCCCGCTTGCCGCGCTCATAGCCGGGCCTATGATGAGGCAGTGCAGCGATCGAACGAACCGATCGACCGCGAGGAGCGGCGTCGGCTTGGGCGCCGACTTTGAGCCCTTGCTACCTGGAGCCACGAGTTCCGAGAGACTCATGCCGCAATTCTTTCTCTCCCGTCCGTCGTCGCCGGGCTGGCACGCATGCCGTGAATATTTAGGGCGCCTGAGGTCGCCTGCGATGTCCCCATCGGCGCGGAGGCGCAGCGCATGAGAATTCTGGTGGCCGGCGCCCAAGGCCAGCTCGCGCGCGCGTTGCACGAGGGCGCGCCTCGCGACCGCAGCCAACTGGTCGTGACGCTTGGACGTCCTGCTTTCGATCTCCTGAACCCGGCAGCATTTGCGCCCACGGTGCGCGATCTGGCTCCCGATCTCATCGTTAATGCAGCGGCCTATACAGCCGTGGACAATGCCGAGCGCGACCCGGCCACGGCCTATGCGGTGAATCGCGACGGTGCCGGTGCGCTGGCCGCAATCGCGGCCAAGCACGATTGCCCGATCATCCATCTTTCGACCGATTATGTTTTCGATGGCACCAAGGATGGCAGGTACCGCGAGGATGATGCGACCGGGCCGACTGGCGTCTACGGCCGCTCCAAGCTCGAGGGCGAGATGGCGGTGGCCGAGGCAAACGGCCGCCACATCGTTCTGCGCACGGCCTGGGTGTACGCGGCGTACGGCAGCAACTTTGTCGGCACCATGCTACGGCTTGCAAAGGAGCGACCGCAGCTGCGCGTTGTTGCCGATCAGCGCGGCAACCCTACCTACGCGCCACACCTTGCCGAGGCAATCTTTGCGATCGCGGCAAGACTGGCAAGCGGCAGTGCGCCCGCGTGGGGTATCTATCATGCGGCAGGAAGCGGCGATACGAACTGGCACGAATTTGCGACCGCGATCGTTGAGGCCGCGGGCGTGCTCGGTATCGCAGCGGTACCGGTGGTGCCGATCACGACAGCGGAGTTTCCAACGGCGGCGAGACGCCCCGCCAACTCTTGCCTCGATTGCAGCAAACTGCAGCGCACATTTGGTGTGCGTCTGCCGCACTGGCGAGAAGGCCTGGAGGCGTGCATCGCGCAGCTGGCAGGCCCCGCAAAATCGAGATAGTGGGGGATGCGCACCAGCCGTTGAATTTGTGCATCCCGCACCCTACGCTGCCGGCTGACGACAGGCGACGCTGGAGCGATCGGAGCTTAGGCAATGTCCAACCCCAATATCAACGCCGGCCCCTTCACCACCCGGCCAGAGATCGACGGCACCTTCGGCGTGGTCGCCAGCACGCACTGGATCGGAACCGCCGTCGGCATGGCAATTTTGGAGCGCGGCGGCAACGCCTTCGACGCCGGCGTCGCCACCGCCTTCGCGCTGCAGGTGGTGGAACCGCACCTGTGCGGGCCTGGCGGGGATGTGCCGGTGATGCTCTACGATGCCAAGCGTGCCAAGGTGAGCGTGGTGTGCGGCCAGGGACCTGCCCCGGCGGGTGCCAGCATCGCCCATTACCGCGACAAACTGGGCCTCGACATCGTGCCGGGTACGGGTCTACTGCCCGCCTGCGTGCCGGGCACGTTTGAAACCTACATGATGATCCTGCGTGACTTCGGCAGCCTGCGCCTGCGCGAGGTGCTCGGCGCGGCGATCAGCTATGCCCGCAACGGTTATCCACTCGTGGAGCGAGGCTGTAGCACCATCGCCGCCGTCGCCGATCTCTTCCGTCAACATTGGCCGACCTCTGCGGCGGTCTACCTGCCGGGCGGCAAGGTGCCGTTGCCAAATTCGCTGTTCAGGAACATCAGGCATGCCGAAACCTATGAGCGCATCGTGCGCGAAGCGGAAGCCGGTGGGGGCAACCGCGAGCAGGAGATTGAACGGGCACGTCGTGCGTGGAGCCAGGGCTTTGTGGCGGAAACCATTGACGCGTTCTGCCGCAACAACGAGGTCATGGATGTCAGCGGCCGGCGTCACAAAGGTGTGCTGACCGCGCAGGATATGGCAACCTGGTTACCCACGCTCGAGGAGCCAGTACACCTCGATTACGGCAACTACCGTGTTCTGAAGCCCGGCGCCTGGACCCAGGGGCCGGTGCTGCTGCAGATGCTGGCGCTGCTCAAGGGCTTTGAGCTCGACAAGCTGGCGGCAACGGACCCCGATCTTGTGCATATTTGGGTCGAATGCGCCAAGCTTGCCTACGCCGATCGCGAAGCCTTTCTATGGGGATCCCAAGTTCGCCGACGTTCCACTCGATACGTTGCTGTCGGAAAGCTACAACGCCGAGCGGCGTCAGCTGATCGGCACTCAGGCGTCGATGCAGCAGCGACCAGGGCAGATTGAAGGCTTTTCCGGTCGGGTGATCGTCAAGGAGGAGCGAGCGGCGGCGGCCGGTGCGGGCGAACCCACCTTCGTTGCTCTCAACACTGGACATGGCGCCGACGTGCACGTGAGCCCTGCTGGTCGGGTCATCGGCGATACCGTGCATATCGACATCATCGACAGCGCCGGCAACATGTTCACCGCCACGCCGTCGGGTGGCTGGCTGCAATCCTCGCCCGTGATTGCAGAGCTCGGCTGGCCGTTGGGCTCGCGCGGGCAAATGTTCTGGCTCGAAGAAGGCTTGCCGGGATCGCTCGCTCCCGGCAAACGGCCACGCTCGACCCTGTCGGTCGGCATGGCCTTGCGCGACGGCAAGCCTTACATGAGCTGGGGTACACCCGGCGGAGACCAGCAGGACCAGTGGAGCTGCCAGATGTTCCTGCGCCATGCAAGCGCCAGCAGCTCGGTGCCGAAAATGAACCTGCAGGAGGCGATCGATGCGCCCGCCTGGCACATTGAACACTTTCCACTGTCGTTTTGGCCGCGCACGGCACGCCCTGGCGTGCTGGTGGTCGAAGGCCGATTGCCGAACGCGACCATCAAGGAGCTGGAGCGGCGCGGGCACAAAGTCGAGGTCGGACCGGATTGGTCAGAGGGTCGCTTGAGCGCTGCAGCTCAGGAGGGAGTGCGGCGCAAGGCAGCCGCCAATGCCCGCGGGATGCAAGGCTATGCTGCCGGCCGTTGAGCCCTGCGTGTCGCGGCCATCAGGCCCCAGACCACGGCAAGCAGCAGGTAAAAGTGGCGCCAATGATCGATGTCGATCAGTGCGGCCTCGACGACGTGCCCAACAAAGGCGGCGTAAGCGGCCAGGAAAATCGAATGCTGTGCCGGGCGGCGGCAGGCGTGGCGTAGACCGTAAATGACCGTACTGGCGATGATGGCAAGGAACATGCCTCCGCCAAGCCAGCCGGCGTTGAGAAACAGGGCCAAGTAGGTATTGTGCGGTTCCTCGTGATGAAAGTAGGGAACAAATTGTTGGGCACCGATCCCGAAGAAGTGCTGCAGGACCAAGTCGGCGGCCTTCTGCTGACCGCCGAAGCGACCGTCGGGGCCTTCGTCGTAGTCCTGGGTCAGCGCCGCGCGCTCGGTAAACAGATCAGCGACCTCGTCCAGTTGCAGCGAGCCAACCAGCAGGGCTGCGAACCCCAAGGCGCCCAGCGGCACGAGCTTCATGAGCTTGACGCGGGTCTGCTTGGTCGGCGCGGTTAAGAATTGCAGCGCAAGGTAGGTCGCCATGCTGACGCCGGCGCAGAGCCAGGCCCCACGCGAGAAGCTCAGCAGGATGCCAAGACCTAACAGTGGCAGGGCGGCGATCAGCAAGGCAGCGCCGTGCTTGGAGCCGGTAACGAGCCGGCTCACGGCGTAGAGCATGCCCAGGACCAGGAAGGGTCCAAACACATTCGGGTCTTTGAATAGTGCGGTGGCGCGACCGTAACGCGTCGTCATCTCGCGGGCACCAGGCAGCAAATCGAAGTAGCCGACGACGCCGGCTACGGCGGCTATGATGGCGGCGCAAAGATAGGCATCAAGCACCAACCTCGCGTCGGCAAAGGCCTCACCGGTGAGCTCGGACTGGCGCCGGCGCTTGGCTTCACCGACGTCCTATTGGGACGTGCCGCATGCGCGGAAGTCGTGCGGCAGCTTGCGAACTCGACCGCGCATGTGATCGTGGCACGATCCAGTGCAGAAGGCGCCGCCGTGATCACGGACAAAGATCGCGTCAACATGCTGCTTGATGGGCTCGCGGAGGCCTACGATCACGTTGTGATCGCCGGTGCGTACGACGCGGTGCGCGACCTGTTCGTGACCATCGAGGGCAGCATCGATGCCGGCGTCGTGGTCGCCGGTTCGGAAGGCAGCGAGAGGAATGGTTATTTTCTCCCCGGCCCGACAGCGCGCCGTCATGCTGGCACCCGCCGCGGTTGCGGCATCCTAAGCCGATGACGCGGCGGCGGCCCGACAGGACGCAAAGCAGGCAAAGACGGGCAACATGAGCCGGCGTTCGACAGGATGGCTCAAACTGCTGCTGACCGCGCTGCACTATTCGGGAGCAGACCGTCTGGTTGCACCGTTGACGCGCGGGGTCGGGGCCATCTTCACCCTGCACCATGTGCGGCCGGAAAAACCGGCTGCTTTCGAGCCCAACCGTATTCTCAAGGTAACGCCGCAGTTTTTGGAAGCGGCCCTGCAACAGGTGCGCCGGGCGGGGTTTGACATCATCTCCCTCGACGAGGCGCATTTTCGCCTGCTCGAAGGTGACTTCCGGCCATTCGTCTGCCTGACCTTCGATGATGGCTATCGCGATAATCTCGAATACGCCTACCCCATCTTCAAGCGCCACAATCTGCCGTTTGCCGTGTACGTGGCGACGGACTTCGCCGACGGTCGCGGCGATCTTTGGTGGCTCGCCTTGGAAAAGGCGATCCACCGGCTCAACGCATTGACCGCCAAGATCGACGGCAGCGATCGGCGGCTCAGCTGCGCCACCGTTGCGGAAAAAGACGCGACGTTTCATTGCCTCTACTGGTGGCTGCGCCGCATCGATGAAGACGATGCCCGCGCCTTTGTTGCGCAACTTTGCCAGCTGGCGGACTTCGATCCGAGCAGCCTCTGCACCGATTTGGCGATGCGCTGGGATGAGATCCGCCAGTTGGCTGCCGACCCTATCGTCACGATCGGCGCGCACACGCGCCGCCATTTTGCCCTGGCAAAGCTTACGCTGGCAGAAGCGCGCGCCGAGATCGCCCAAAGCATGTGGCGCATCGAACGCGAACTGGGCAGGCCCTGCCGGCACCTGAGCTATCCCTACGGCGATGAGAGCAGCGCCGCTGCGCGGGAGTTCGAACTTGCACGTGAGCTTGGCGCCAGGACCGGCGTGACGACGCGCAAGGGTCTGATCCAGCGCCGGCATGTCGCGGCGATGACGGCCCTGCCCCGCGTATCGCTGAACGGGGACTATCAGCATCCTCGCTATGTCAAGGTATTCCTGAGCGGCGCCCCATTCGCCCTCAGCCGCGCCCTTAGGCCGACGGCCCAGGCCGCAGGCGTGCCGTAAGATTTTCCAGTGTTGCCGCGCTGGCGAAGCGCCGCATGCCCAAGCTCATGAAAGTTTTCTATGACTCGCGGCAATGGCAAACCCGATCCCGCCCGTCGCCGGCACGAGGCGCCGCATGGCTGTCATTCGCGCCTGGCTGTTCGGCGTGGCAGCCTTGGTCGTGCTCATGATCAGCTTGGGCGGCGCCACCCGGCTGACCGGCTCCGGCCTGGCCATCACCGAATGGAAGCCGATCGTGGGCATGCTGCCACCGCTGAGCGACACGGACTGGCAGGAGGCGTTTGGCAAATACCAGCAAATTCCCCAGTACCAGCACACCAACCGCGGCATGAGCCTTGCAGCCTTTAAAGTCATCTTCTGGTGGGAATGGGCGCACCGTAACCTTGGTCGCCTGATCGGCATCGCCTACGCGTTGCCGTTGTTGTTGTTCGTGGCGGCCGGCTTTGTCTCGCGCCGTCTCGGCTTGAAACTCGTAGGCATTTTGGCGCTCTACGGCATCCAGGGCTTCGTTGGCTGGTATATGGTGAGCTCAGGCCTCACCGAGCGCATCGATGTCAGTCAGTACCGCCTGGCTTTGCACCTGGGGCTTGCCGTCCTGATCCTGGGTGCCCTGCTCTGGACCGCCTTATCGTTGCGGGAGGCCGATGCTGCCCAAGCGATGCGATCGGTATGGGCCGGGCGAGCCGCGGGTGGGATTGTCGTTCTTGTATTTGTGCAAATCCTGCTTGGTGCGTTGGTGGCCGGCCTCAAGGCCGGGCAGGCCTACAACACCTGGCCTTTGATGGATGGCCGGATGATTCCGGCCGGCTTAGGGGCGATGCAGCCTTGGTACCTCAACCTGTTTGAGAATGCCATGACCGTGCAATTCAATCACCGCGTCGCCGCCTATCTGCTCGTTCTCGCCATTCTGTGGCGTGCTGCAGCCGTCCTGCGTTCTGGTAGCCATGCGGCCGAATTCAGATCCGCTTGCTACTTGGCGCTTGCCACCGTCGTTCAGGTGGGACTTGGCATCTGGACCCTGCTCAGCCAAGTCCCCCTCGCTCTGGCCATTGCGCACCAAGCCATGGCCGCGAGCGTGTTCGCCCTCGCCGTCTGGCATCTGTATGAAAGTCGCCATCCGCGGCCGGTGTGGCAATGCGAAACCTGATCCTCGTCTTCGATTTGGACGACACCCTCTACCCGGAGCGGCAGTTCGCGCTCTCGGGATTTGCCGCGGCAGAACGTTGGGCGCAAGCCATGCTGGGTCTGACCGGCCTCGCTGCCGATATGACGCGCCTGTTGGACCAGGGCCACCTCGGCCAGTTATTTCGCCTCGCCCTGGCCAGTCGCTTGCCCGAGCATCTGCCTGAGCATCTTGACGGTCTGCTCGAAGCCTACCGCAGCCACCTGCCGACATTGACCTTGTTCGACGATGCGTCCTGGGCGCTTGGCCATTTTGGCGCGCTAGCGAAGTTGGGGCTGATCACCGACGGGACCCATGCCGTCCAGAGGCGCAAGGTGGAAGCCCTGGGGGTCGCCAGGCACTTTCGCAAAATCGTCTATACGGATGCCCTTGGGGGTCGTGCCTTTTCCAAGCCGCATCATCAAAGCTACCAGCTCATCGAAGCGGCGCTCGGCAGCGGCAACGATCGCTTTGTCTATGTTGGTGACAATCCGGCGAAAGATTTCGTTGCCCCCAACGCGCGCGGCTGGACCAGCGTGATGGTCGATCGGCCGGGCGTGCAAAAAATTCACGCCGCGGCCAAACCGGCCGAGGGCGGCGCGCCGCACCACATCGTTGCCTCGCTGACCGAGCTCATGGCCGTGCTCAAGCTATAGCAAGCGCCTGCCGGGGCTCGGGTGCTATACTACCGGCACCGAGCTCGGCGTGAGGATCGACCGCAACGGATTGCCTAGCCATGCGCGCCAAACCACCTCAATCGCCCGCGACCGGCGCCGTCCCCGACGCCCCGGGCGGAAACTGGGTCGATCGCCTGGCGCCCGAGGGTTGCCGGGCTTTCTTGCGGCTCGCCCGCTTCGATCGTCCGATTGGCGCGTGGCTCCTGCTTTTTCCTTGCTGGTGGGGGCAAGTTCTCGCCGAAGTGTCGCTCGGCCGCACCGCTACGGATGCGCAATCCTTGCTGCTCTTTCTGGTTGGTGCCTTCGCCATGCGCGGTGCTGGCTGCACCTATAACGACATCGTCGACAAGGAGTACGATGCCCGTGTGGCGCGTACCGCGGCGCGCCCGATCGCGTCGGGCCAAGTGAGTGTGGCAGAGGCGCAGATGTTCCTCGGCGTGCTTTGCCTGATCGGCCTGCTGGTCCTGATCCAGTTCAATTTGTTCACCATCCTGCTTGGCGCGGCTTCCCTGCTGCTGGTTGCCGTCTATCCGTTCATGAAGCGCTACACCTACTGGCCTCAGGTCGGACTCGGCTTGACGTTCAAGTGGGGTGCGCTGGTCGGCTGGGCAGCGATGACGGGATCGCTGGCGATGGCTCCGCTGGCGCTTTACGCAGGTTGTGTGCTCTGGACAATCGGCTACGACACGATCTATGCGCATCAAGACAAGGAAGACGACTTGGCGATCGGGCTCAGATCAACGGCTTTGAAGTTGGGCAACGCCACACACCGCTGGTTGGCGCTATTCTACGCTGGCGCCATTCTGCTGTGGGCCGCCGCGGGCGTGTTGGCCGGTGCGCGGCTAGCCTTTTTTGTTGCCCTCGTGATTGCGAGCTTGCAGCTCGTTTGGCAGATCACGACGCTTGTCACGGATGATGCCGACAACTGCCTCAACCGTTTCCGTTCCAATCAGCTGGTAGGTTGGCTGCTGTTCCTGGGGCTTGTGATAGATCTGAGCATGAAGACAAGCTCGTGAATGCAATGCGGTGCCACCGGCGCTCGCCGCTGGCACCGCACGCTGGTGCAGCCTGTTCCCGTCAACTCCTGAGCGGCCGTCTCGAGCGGCCGTGCATGGTCACCTTCGCACAAAAGGCTTCCGAACCGCTTAAGCAAGAGCGTTAATTAGACCTTACAAAAGGCACGGGCGTAGCAGCCGTGCGGCAAACAAATTCTCGAGTGTATGGCCGCAGCAACGGCCCACGGAGGCGTTCGTGGCCATCGCCGACAACATCCCCAGGCCGGCCAAGCAGCTTCTGCATGTCGGCTTCGGCGGCGGGCTCAAGACGCCGTCGGATGTCGCGGTTGCAGACCTCGCCCGACTTGATATCGTCGGCATCTATCCGGGCTACGCTGAAGCCTACCGGGCCTGGAAGGCGGCGGCGCGGCGCAGCGTCGACAACCCGCAGCTGCGCTATTTTATCGTACACATTTCTCGCCGGCTCGACCCGACGCCACGACACCTTGAGCCGGGCACGCCGTGATGCGCGGCAATCGCCCACAGCTGTTGTGGCGGCTTCGGGTGGTGTCGTCCTCTGTGACCTGGTATCTACCAGGCCACGCGAAAACGAATTTGGGAGCACCTTGGGCAACACGTCGAACCTTGCAGGCAGGAAATCCAGGTCGCTGGCCCTAAACGCGCGTGAGCGCGGGCTCTTGCGCCGATTTCTTGCTGATTGGATTTGGCCGCGCTGGCGCCAGATCACGCTGGCGCTGGTGTTCACTGCCGGACTTGCGGCGGCGACGGCGGGCTATCCGCTGATCATTAAGTCGGCGTTCGATTCGCTGATGCAGCCTGGCAGCTTGGCCTTGCCTTGGGTTTTGGCCTCCGTCATCGGCATCACCGCTTGCCGTGGACTGTTCCTCTACCTGCACCAGATCACCACGGCTCGCATCGTCACCCGCATGGTCACGGATGTGCAGAAGGCGGCCTTCGCGCATCTGATCAACGCCGACTTCGCACGGTTTGGGCGCGAAACCACCGGCCACCTTGTGTCGCGCCTCACCAATGACCTGACCTTTATTCAACAGGCGGCGCAGGTCTCTCTTGTTGCCTTCGTGCGGGATGCGCTCACCGTCATGGCAATGATCGCGGTGATGCTGAGCCTCGATTGGGCAATGACGCTTGTCGTGCTCGCTGCCTGCCCAATCGCCATCGTGCCGGTGCGCAATATTGGTCGGCGGTTGCGGTCGGTAGCGCGCCGCACGCAGTCCGAGCTCGGAGGCATGACCTCCCGGCTGACCGAGAAACTCTCCGGTGCGCGCTTGATCAAGGCATTTCGGCTCGAGGGCTATGCCACGGAACGCCTGAACGAGAGCTTTGAGCAAGTATTCAAACTGCGTATGAAATCGGTGCGGGCGCGAGCAAGAGTTGCGTCCATTCTCGAGGCGCTGGCCGGGGTCGCCATCGCCGTCGCCATTGCCTTTGCTTACTGGCGCATCGCCTCCGGACTGGGCACGGTCGGCAGTTTTGTCGCCTACGTCACGGCCTTGCTGCTGACGGCGCAGGCCATCAAATCGCTCGGTTCTCTGAGCAATGCAGCCGCGGAGGGACTGGCGGCGGTCGAGCGGGTCTACGAATTGCTCGATGAGCGGCCGACGGTTGTCGATCGGGCCGGAGCGCGGCCAATCTCGGTTGCTACCGGCTCGGTCGTCTTTGAGAAGGTGGGTTTTGCCTATGCAGCGGCGCCGCTGCTGCCGGCGGTGAAGCAATTCTCCCTGGTCGTGCCGGGCGGCAAGACGGCCGCGATCGTCGGCCGCAATGGCTCGGGTAAATCTACCGTTCTCAATCTTGTCGCCAGGCTGTTTGACGTACAGTCTGGCCGCATCCTGATCGATGGGCAGGATTTGCGCGATGTCACCTTGGCGAGCTTGCGCGATAGCATCGCCATCGTCAGCCAAGAGGTCACCTTGTTCGACGACAGCATCAGGGCCAACATTGCGCTCGGCCGGCTCGGCGCCATGGAACAGGATGTCGTCGCCGCCGCCAAAGCCGCCGCCGCGCATGATTTCATCGTCGCCCAGCCGCGCGGCTATGACACGATCATCGGCGATGGCGGTTTGCGGCTTTCCGGCGGCCAGCGCCAGCGCCTGGCCTTGGCCCGCGCGATCCTCAAGGATGCGCCAATCCTGCTGCTGGACGAGGCGACCAGCGCGCTCGATAGCGAGTCGGAACGGCTGGTCCAGGAGGCACTGGCCCGCTTCACGCAGAACCGCACCGCCCTGATCATTGCCCACAGGCTCTCGACCATTCAGCGCGCCGATGTCATCTGTGTGATGGAAGCAGGGGAGGTTGTCGAGCTCGGCAAACATGCCGAGCTGATCGCCCGCGACGGGGCCTACGCGCGCCTTTGCCACTCACAGATCCTGCATGACCGCAATAACGCCAAGTCCGCACCGGTCGAGGTGGCCCGATAGCCTTGGCGAGCCCGCGAACGCGCAATCGGTCACCGGGCCTTTGGACGGAACGCACATATGGTCTATAGAAACGGCGAATCCCTTCAGTTCCGGCAACAGAACGGGTAAAGCCGCTCGGATGGCGAACGCCCCGCACAAGCCCAGGAGGATCGAGTCGTGGATCGGCTCGACGGTGGCACGCTATATCCGGTTCGTGCACCGTACTTCCTGGCAAACAAAAGCCATGACGGAGACGCTGGAGCAGCACTACCACAATCACCCTTGCATTGTGGCGATGTGGCACGGCCAGTTCATGCTGCTACCCTTGATCAAGCCGCCATTCATCCCCGTCGATATCATGCTGGCGCGCCATCGCGACGCCGAGATCATGGCGGAGACGTTGAAACATTTCGATATGCAGCTGATCCGTGGCGCCGGTGCCGGGTCGCGCAGCAAGGACCGCGGCGGTGCACACGCTTACATGGCCGCCGTGCAGGCGCTGCGCGACGGGCGCACGGTGGCTATGACGGCTGATGTGCCAGGCGGACAAGCCCGCTACGCCGGGCTGGGCATCGTCATGGTCGCCCGGCAATCCGGCCGGCCGATCTTGCCGGTTGCCATCGCCACGTCGCGCTATCTTAGTTTGAACACCTGGAGCCGCTTGACGATCAACCTGCCCTTTGCCGGATTGGGTTTTGCGGTCGGACCCATGGTGCGTGTGCCGCGCGAGGCCACTCAAGCGGAGCTGGAACATTATAGACAGGCCGTCGAGGTGTCGTTGAACCAGGCGACGGTTGCAGCTTTTGCCCGCGCCGGTGCCGATCCGGCACGAGCCACGCCGCGTGGTGCCGTGCTCGCCGGTGAAGCAAAGCCGGGGCTGTCGATCAAGGCTTACCGGGTGGTGACGGCCTTGGCGCGGCCGGTGACGCCAGTGCTGCTGGGATTGCGGGAACGCAGCGGCAAGGAAGACGGACGACGGCGTCCGGAACGGCTGGGGCGTCCGAGCGCCGAGAGGCCCGCCGGCCGGCTTGCTTGGTTTCACGCCGCCAGCGTCGGTGAAACCATGGCAGTGCTGCCACTGATCTCGGCGCTGGCCGCGCAACGTCCGACCTTGTCGTTCCTACTCACGACCGGAACCGTGACGTCCGCCGAGCTGGCGCGGCAGCGTGTCGGGCCCCACACGATCCATCAGTACGCCCCCCTGGATGTGCCTCGCTACGTGGCTGGCTTTCTCGAGCATTGGAAACCCGATCTGGCGGTCTTTGCCGAGTCCGAGATCTGGCCCAACTTGATCATGCAGAGCGCCGCTCGCGGCATTCCCCTGGCTCTGATCAACGCCCGCATGACCAAACGGTCCTTTCGACGTTGGCGGCGCCTGCCGGGCCTGGCACACCCCCTGTTCGGTCGGTTCACGGTGGTGCTGGCGCAAAATGAGGCCCTAGCTCGCCGTTTCAGTGCGCTCGGCGCACCCTGCACCCTGTCGGTTGGCAATCTCAAAGTCGACGCACCGGCGCCTCCGGTTGATAACGCCGCCCTGGAACGGCTCCGTCTGGCCCTCGCCGATCGTCCGCTGCTCATGGCGGCCAGCACGCACGAGGGAGAAGACCAGGTGATGGCGCAAGCGCATCGCGCTTTGGCACAAAGTCTGCCTGGCCTGTGCACCATCATCGCCCCGCGTCATCCAGAGCGCGGTGGGGCGATCACGGAAATGCTCAAGGGCCAGGGCTTGCACGTGGCGCAGCGATCACTCGGCATTTTGCCGGATCGGAGCAGTGAGGCCTACGTCGCCGATACCATTGGTGAGCTGGGCACACTTTATAAGCTCGCACCCGTCGCGTTCATCGGCGGCTCCCTGGTCAATCGCGGCGGACAGAACCCGATCGAAGCCGTGCGGCAAGGCGCCGTCGTCCTGACGGGACCACATTGGCAAAATTTCGGGGATGCCTATGACGCACTCATTCGCAATCGGGGCGCCATCGTTGTGCATTCCGCCGAAGAGATTGCAGCCGCTGCGCGGCAACTGATCACCGACCAGGCCGAACTCGGCAGCATGCGCCAACGGGCGGATGCGGCACTCAGCAAAATTTCTGGCGCGTTGCCGGCCACGATCACCGCTCTACTTCGGTTCCTCCCGAACGAGGAAGGCTTGGTGCGTGCATCTTGACGAGCCGTCGTGGTGGTACCGCGAGGCACCGAGCACCGCCGCGAAAATTCTGCAACCTTTGGGCGTGCTCTATGGCTGGATCGCTCGGGCACGCTACGAGCGCAGCCGAGCGCACAAGGCGCGGCTGCCGGTGATCTGCGTCGGCAATTTCACGGCGGGTGGCACCGGCAAAACGCCACTCGTCCTCTACCTGTGCGATAAGCTCAAAGCCGCCGGCCACGAGCCGGTTGCGCTGACGCGCGGATACGGCGGGCGACTAATGGGTCCCTATTGGGTGAATGCCGCATCCGATCGGGCGCGAGACGTGGGCGATGAGGCCCTGCTGCTCGCGCGCAGGGTGCCAACCCTCGTGGCCCGCAACCGCCGGCTCGGGGCCGAGGCCATCGAGCGCGGCCCGCATCCGGTCTCGGTCATCATCATGGATGACGGCTTGCAGAACCCAGCGCTGGCAAAGGATCTCACCCTGGCTGTTGTTGACGGCCGGCGTGGCATTGGCAACGGTCGGGTCCTGCCCGCCGGGCCACTGCGGGCGGCATTGGATATGCAGCTCGAGCTGACCGATGGCGTGGTCGTCAACGAGCCGGCTCAGTCGCAGGGCGGGGTGGCGGACTGGCTACGTCACCGCTTTACCGGACCGGTGTTGCGCGCCAATACGGTTCCGGCGGCGGCCGTCGACTGGCTACGCGGCACCAAGGTGCTTGCCTGGGCGGCGATCGGCGCCCCGGAGCGCTTCTTTTCCCTGCTGCGAACCCTCGGCGCGGATCTGATCGAGGCAGTGAAATTTCCCGATCATCATTGGCTGTCACAGGCCGAGGCAACGGCGCTGCTTGAGGCCGCGCGCACGGGTGCGGCAACCTTGGTGACGACGGAGAAGGATGCGGCACGACTGGGCGGCGAAGCTGGAATGCTTGCCGACCTGAGCCGACATTCGCGTCCCCTGCCAGTGAAGTTACAGTTCTCCCCCGCCGAGGCCGAGCGGCTCTCCGTGCTGGTCGAGGCGGCCCTTGCCGCACACAGGCGTTGACGCTCGCTGCCCGCGCCTTTTTTTGCAGCGCCACAAGTCTTATCGTCATGCGCCGAGCGCTGCCCGAGCCCGACCGTAACACGCAGGTTTAGCCTTGCTTCCGCCCCGATCCTGCCCCATATAGCGGCGCAGCCGGTGTACCCCGATTTGAGGGTACGTCCTCAAGATTGCGGTTTTGCTGCTTGCCCAAAGGGCGGTTTGCCTTCCCACGTCTGAGATCAAGGGGCCGAGCGTGCGGCCCTCTACATGACCGGCCTATCCACGCTTTTTTGGGAAAGGGAATCCCCACATGCGCGTCACTGGTACGGTGAAGTTTTTCAACACTGCCAAGGGTTACGGCTTCATCCAGCCTGAGAATGGCGGCAAGGACGTGTTCGTCCACGCAACGGCGCTCGAGCAGGCTGGCATCCGGTCCCTCAACGAGGGAGACCGGGTGACCTTCGTTCTCGAAGACGACCGGCGCGGTCGCGGCAAGCAGGCAGGTCAAATCCAGAAGGCATAAGCCGGTCGCGAGAATTTGAACTGAAGGGCGCTCTCTGCGGCAAGCAGGGAGCGCCCGCTCACGTATGGAGTGCAAGTTGGAGTGCGCGTATGCCAGGCCATAAGTTCAAGGTGGGCGCCACCGTCGACTTTCGACCGGGGCGAATGGGGTTCCCTGCGGCAAGTCGCGAATGCACCATTGTGCGCGTCCTGCCCACCGATGGCAGAGATCTGCTCTACCGCATCAAATGCACAGCCGAGGCCTTCGAGCGGGTGGTATCGGAGGCACAACTGGCCGAGCGCGCTTGAATTCGCAGCCTGATTTCGGGTGCCCACGTCCGCTCAGGCGATCTGCTGGCCGGTCTTCTTCCAATCCGCCAAGAACAACTCAAGCCCCCTATCGGTCAAGGGGTGCACAACCAACGCCCGCAACACCGCCGCCGGCATGGTCGCCGCATCGGCACCGATCATGGCCGCCTGCTTCACGTGCAAGACATTGCGAATAGAGGCTGCCAACACTTGCGTTTTCAAGTCGGGGTAGTTGTCATAAACGGTGCGGATCTCGCGAACGAGATCCATGCCGTCGGCGCCGGTGTCATCGAGCCGGCCAATGAATGGGGAGATGAAGGTGGCGCCCGCCTTGGCCGCCAGCAGTGCCTGATTGAGCGAAAAGCACAGCGTCACGTTGACCATGGTGCCGTCATCGGCCAAGGCCCGGCAGGCCTTCAGACCCTCCCACGTGAGCGGCACTTTGACCGTCACATTCTTGGCGATCTTGGCGAGCGCGCGGCCTTCCCTCAGCATCCCGGCGACGTCGGTAGCTGCCACTTCCGCGCTGACGGGGCCGGCCACGACGTCACAGATCTCGGCAATAATCTCCCTGAAATCACGCTTGGCTTTGGCAACCAGGGAAGGGTTTGTCGTCACCCCATCGACCAACCCGGTGGCAGCCAACTCCTTGATCTCAGATAGATCTGCGGTATCGACGAAGAATTTCACGGTGCGCAGGTGCTCCCAGTTGCCTTGGGCTTGCCGCAGGGGCAGCTAAAGTGGCTGCCTGCAGCCGAGCTGATTCGGCGTTCTAGTCCTCGACGGTCCGTTTGGAAAGTCTGCTTGCACGATTGGGCGAAGATCTGCCGGGTGGCAGCATGGTTGGCGCCGCGGTGCCGGTGCTGCTGCCGGTCGCCCTCGACCAGACCTACGACTATCTGCTGCCCGATGCTGGCGCGGCGCCGGCGGGGACCTTCGTGCTGGTTCCCTTCGGTCCGCAAACGCGCATCGGCCTCGTCTGGCACCGCCCCATCGGCGAGGCCCCAAAGGCGATAGCCGCAAAAAAGCTCAAGCGCATCACCCAGATCTTGGCCGAGGTGCCCCCATTGCCCCCCCTGGCGCTCCAGTTCGCGGAATGGGTTGCGCGCTACACCTTGACCCCGCTCGGCATGGTTGCACGGATGTTGATGGGGCCTAGCGCCTTGTTCGAACCCGTCAAGCCGCGCTTCGGCGTCAAGCGGGTCGCCGCCGCCCCGGCCCGCCTCACCCCCGCACGCAAGCGTGTGCTGGAGCTCGCCGCCGACGGCCTGGTGCGCGCCAAGCACGCGCTGGCGGCCGAAGCCAACTGCTCGGCCGGCGTCATCGATGGTCTGATCGCGGCCGGCACGCTCGTCGAAATCGCCATTCCCGAACGCCGATTTCCCACCCCCAATCCCGCCCACAGCCGCGTCAATTTCGCCGGTCCACAGGCCGAGGCGGTCGAGAGGCTGCGGGCCGCGGCCGATGCCGCAGCCTTTTCCGTCACCCTGCTCGACGGCGTCACCGGTTCGGGCAAAACCGAGGTCTACTTCGAGGCGGTTGCGCAGGTCCTCAAGAAGCAGAGCCAGGCCCTTCTCATGCTGCCCGAAATTGCCCTGACCAGCCAATTTATGGACCGCTTTGCCAGCCGCTTCGGTTGCCTGCCGGTCGAGTGGCACTCCGCACTTTCGGCCCCCGAGCGAGCCCGCGCCTGGCGCGCGGCGGCCAGCGGAGAGGCGCGCGTCGTCGTCGGTGCCCGCTCGGCTCTCTTTCTGCCCTTTCGGCACCTGGGCCTGATCGTCGTCGACGAGGAGCACGATCAAGGCTTCAAGCAGGAAGACCGCGTTCACTACCAGGCGCGAGACATGGCGATCGTGCGGGCAAACCTCGGCAAATTTGCCGTGGTTCTGGCCTCGGCGACGCCATCGATCGAAAGTCATGTGAATGCGCGCACCGGCCGCTATCGCTATGTCGAACTGCCCGGCCGCTATGCCGGGGCCAAGCTGCCCGACATCGTCACCATCGACCTGCGCAAGGAGCCACCGGAGAAAGGCAAGTGGCTTGCCTCTTCCCTGGTAGCGGCGGTGACAGAGACCTTGGATCAGAAGCAGCAGACACTGCTGTTCCTCAATCGGCGCGGCTATGCACCGCTCACGCTCTGCCGCTCTTGTGGGCATCGGCTCGACTGCCCTCAGTGCACGGCCTGGCTGGTCGAGCATCGTTATCGCCACCGGCTTTGCTGTCATCATTGCGGCTTCTCGCTGCCGCTTTCGGAAAAATGCGTAAAATGTGGTGCCGTCGATGCCCTGGTTGCCTGCGGACCCGGTATCGAGCGCATTGCCGAGGAGGTGGCCGAGCGGTTTCCCAGTGCACGCGTTGCCTTGCTCTCCTCCGATCTGGTGCCCTCGCTGATCGAGATGCGCAAGATCATCGGCAGTATAGAGTCCGGTGACATCGACATCGTGATCGGCACGCAGATGGTGGCCAAGGGTCATCACTTCCCACGCTTGACGACGGTTGGCGTCGTCGACGGGGATCTGGGGCTAGGCACCGCTGACCCGCGCGCGGCGGAACGCACCTTTCAGCTTCTGCACCAGGTGACGGGCCGCGCCGGACGGGTGCTCACCTGTGGGCGTGGCCTGGTCCAGACTTACCTGCCGGAGCATCCGGTGATGCAGGCGATCATTTCCGGCGACCGCAATGCCTTTCTCGAAAGCGAGATTCGGCAGCGCCAAGCAGCGCTGCTGCCACCCTACGGGCGCCTCGCCGCCCTCATTGTGTCGGCGCGTGATAAGGAATTGGCGGCACTCGTTGCCCGCGAGCTTGCCCAACATGCGCCGGCCACGACCCGCATCGAGGTGCTGGGTCCCGCGGAAGCGCCGCTAGCCGTCATCCGTGGACGTCATCGGTGGCGGTTGCTTGTCAAGGCGCCGCGCGAACTCGACATCCAGGGCTATTTGCGCAACTGGCTCGGGCATCTGCGCAAGCTGCCAAGCGACGTGCGCCTGACCGTCGATATCGATCCTTATAATTTTCTCTGACGCTGGCGCAAACGGACCGGGCCACCCGAACAGTGGACGGCCCGGCGCATTTGTTAGCGCAGATACGGGCAAAGCCGCTTCTCGCCGGAATTGGTGGTGTAAAGTCCGCTATTCCACTCAAACGAGCGGAAGGTCCGCGCGCACAGGCTGCGCGGATCGCCAGCATAGGCGGAAGGCTCGCCAGGGGGGCCATCGTCGAGATAGGCGTCCTCGTCGTAGCCGGCGCGGGGACGATAGGCCTCATTGGCGATAATCGCACCCAGCACGCCGATCCCCAGCCCCACCCCCAGGCCGCGGCCAAAGCCGCCACGGCGATAGTGAACCGGGCTCGGGGCCGCATCGGCCGTCGTCTGCGCTGCCGGCCCGAGGTTGACCGTGGCTGGTGCCGCCGTCGCCGCCATGGGTGCCAAGGCCACCGCCGCCAGCAGCGGCAATAGGGTCAATTTCAGCATGACTTTCTCCTGTTATGGGTCGGAATTCTTCCGCCTTTGCATTGTGCTCCCACGCCCCCGCAGGTGCCTGATCGCTTCCATAACGTCGCTGCGGCAGGGGCTCCGTCGGTCAGGCCAACCCCGGCGGCGATGCGGCATTCGATGCACGGGCGGCAGGTTGCTGGCCAACACGGCCCATGCTATGCGCGGGGCAGGCAAACCGAGGGCGTTTGGCCTCAGGACCGGGCGGCAAGGCTGGACGCGGCCAACCCGACGGTTGTTCTGTGAAAGTTCTGGGACGAGATCACACACTTGGCCACCGCTGAACCGATGATGGCGAGCATGGCTGGACGCTATGCTGCTGCCCTTTTTGAGCTCGCCAAAGAACAAAAGCAGCTCGATCAGGTCGAACGCGACGTCGCGGCTTTTCTAGCCATGCTGGAGGTCAGCGCCGATCTTGTGCGGCTGGTAAGGAGCCCCGTCATCTCCGCGCAGGCGCAGGCGCGCGCGCTCGAGGCGATCCTCGCCAAGGCCGGCATTTCCGGATTTACGGGCAACTTTCTGAAGCTGATCGTGCGCAATCGGCGGCTGTTTGCCGTGGCGGACATGCTCAAGGCCTTCCAGAGCCTGCTGGCGCGTGAGCGCGGCGAGGTGAGCGCCGATGTAGCCTCTGCGCACCCGTTGTCTCCCGAGCAGATGCAGGTGCTGTCCGACAGCCTCAAAACCTCCATTGGCAAGAATGTTCAGATTCGCACCCGCGTCGATCCCAATCTGCTCGGCGGCCTGATCGTCAAGGTCGGAAGCAAGATGATCGACAGTTCGCTGCGCACCAAGCTCAACAATCTCAAAGTTGCGATGAAAGGTATCGGTTGATGGACATTCGCGCCTCGGAGATCTCCTCGATCCTGAAGGAGCAGATCAAGAACTTCGGCAAGGAAGCCGAGGTCTCTGAAATCGGCCAGGTATTGTCTGTCGGCGACGGCATTGCCCGCGTCTATGGACTAGACAAGGTTCAGGCCGGCGAAATGGTCGAGTTTCCGGGGGGCGTGCGTGGCATGGCGCTGAACCTGGAAGCCGACAACGTCGGCATTGTGATCTTCGGCGATGACCGCGCCATCAAAGAGGGCGACACGGTTAAGCGCACCGGTGCCATCGTCGAGGTGCCGGTTGGCAAGGGTCTGCTTGGTCGCGTCGTCGATGCGCTCGGCAATCCAATCGATGGCAAGGGGCCGATCAAGGCCGACAAGCGCATGCAGGTGGACGTCAAGGCGCCCGGCATCCTGCCGCGCAAGTCTGTGCACGAGCCGATGGCAACGGGCCTCAAGGCCATCGATGCCTTGATCCCGATCGGCCGCGGACAGCGTGAGCTCATCATCGGCGACCGTCAGACCGGCAAGACCGCCATCATTCTCGACACCATCCTGAACCAAAAGCCGCTCAATGCTTCCGGTGACGAGAAGGTCAAGCTTTACTGCGTCTATGTGGCTATCGGCCAGAAACGCTCCACCGTTGCGCAGTTTGTTAAGGTGCTCGAAGAACGCGGCGCACTCGACTATTCCGTGATCGTGGCGGCAACCGCTTCGGACCCGGCGCCGATGCAGTATCTGGCGCCTTTTGCCGGATGCACGATCGGCGAATATTTCCGCGACAACGGCATGCACGCGGTGATCGCCTATGACGATCTGTCCAAGCAGGCTGTCGCCTACCGGCAGATGTCTCTGCTGCTGCGCCGTCCACCGGGCCGCGAAGCCTATCCCGGCGACGTCTTTTATCTGCATTCGCGGCTGCTCGAACGCGCAGCGAAGCTCAACGAGGGCCACGGCGCCGGTTCCTTGACGGCGCTGCCGGTGATCGAGACGCAGGCCAATGACGTGTCGGCCTATATCCCGACCAATGTCATTTCCATCACCGACGGGCAGATCTTCCTCGAGACCGATCTCTTCTACCAGGGCATTCGTCCGGCGGTGAACGTCGGCATCTCGGTGTCGCGTGTAGGCTCAGCGGCGCAGATCAAGGCAATGAAGCAGGTGGCGGGCCGCATCAAGGGTGAGCTAGCGCAATACCGAGAAATGGCGGCATTCGCCCAGTTCGGCTCCGACCTTGATGCCGTCACTCAAAAACTGCTGGCGCGCGGTGCGCGCCTGACTGAGCTGCTGAAGCAGCCGCAGTTCTCGCCCATGAAGGTCGAGGAGCAGGTGGTCTCCATCTTTGCCGGCACGCGCGGATATCTCGACCCGATACCCGTCGAAGCCGTGGGTCGCTTTGAGCAAGAGATGCTGCGAACCATTCGCGATCAGCACGGCGATATTCTCGACGACATCAGCGCCGCCAAGGAATTGAAGTCTGAGACCGAGAAGAAGCTGGTGGCAGCACTCGACAAATTTGCCGCCGCCTTCACGGCATAGCTCGGGTTGAAACGGCCCCATGCCAAGCCTCAAAGACCTTCGCAATCGCATCGCCTCCGTCAAGGCGACGCGCAAGATCACCAAGGCCATGCAAATGGTGGCCGCGGCCAAACTTCGCCGAGCCCAGGAGGCGGCGACGGCCGCGCGTCCCTACGCCGAGCGCATGGACCGTCTGCTTGCCAACTTGAACAAGCGCGCCAATCCGTCGAATGCGCCGCGGCTACTGGTCGGCACCGGTAAGGACGATGTGCATCTGCTGATCGTCATGACGGCCGAGCGCGGACTATGCGGGGGCTTCAATTCGAACATCGCCAAGCTGGCACGGCAGGACGCACAACGGCTGTTGGCCGCCGGCAAGACCGTCAAAATCCTCACTGTTGGGCGCAAGGGTGCCGACAATCTACGCCGCTCCTACGGTCGCCAGATCGTTGACCGCGTCGACATGCGCGGCCTCAAACAAATCGGCTTCGACAGCGCCGCCGGCATTGCCTCCAAGGTAATCGCCTTGTTCGAAGCCGGCGAGTTCGATGTTGCCACGCTGTACTTTTCGGAGTTCAAATCGGTCATCACTCAGAAGCCGACGGCGCTGCAGCTGATCCCCGCGAAGCTGCCAGCAGCCACAGCTGGGGCGGCCGGCGCAGGCGCTGAGGCGATTTACGAGTACGAGCCGGGCGAGAACGAAATCCTAACTGACCTGTTGCCGCGCAATATCGCCAGTCAGATTTTCCGCGGCCTTCTGGAGAATGCGGCCTCCGAGCAAGGCGCCCGCATGAGCGCCATGGACAGCGCCACGCGCAACGCCGGCGATATGATCGACAAACTCACGCTGCGCTATAACCGGCAGCGGCAGGCCAACATCACCAAGGAACTGATCGAGATCATCTCTGGCGCCGAGGCGCTTTGAAGACAACGAAGGGTGAAGGAAAGCTATGGCTACCAACAAGGTTGGGCGTATTCGCCAGGTCACCGGGGCGGTGGTCGATGTCCAGTTCGACGGGCATCTGCCGGAGATTCTCAATTCGCTCGAGACCCAGAACCGCGGCAACCGGCTGGTGCTCGAGGTTGCCCAGCACCTGGGCGAGAGTACCGTGCGCACGGTGGCCATGGATTCGACCGAGGGTCTGGTGCGCGGCCAGGAGGTAACCGACACCGGCGCTGCGATCGCCGTTCCTGTTGGTGACGAGACGCTTGGCCGTATTATGAACGTGATCGGCGACCCGGTGGACGAGGCGGGCCCGATCAAGACATCGGCCAGGCGCGTCATTCATCAGCCGGCGCCCGCCTTCGTCGAGCAGTCGACGGAGGCTTCCATTCTGGTGACCGGCATCAAAGTCGTCGACCTGCTCGCACCCTACGCCAAGGGCGGCAAGATCGGGCTGTTCGGGGGTGCCGGCGTCGGCAAGACGGTCCTGATCCAGGAGCTGATCAACAACGTCGCCAAAGCGCACGGCGGCTATTCTGTGTTTGCCGGGGTCGGGGAGCGCACGCGCGAAGGCAACGATCTTTACCACGAGTTCATCGAGTTGGGCGTCAACAAGGATCCCCAGAAGAACAACGGCTCGACCAAGGGCTCTAAGTGCGCCCTGGTTTATGGACAGATGAATGAGCCGCCCGGTGCACGCGCCCGCGTCGGCCTGTCGGGTCTGACGGTCGCCGAGCATTTCCGCGACCAGGGCCAAGACGTCCTGTTCTTCGTCGATAACATCTTCCGCTTCACCCAGGCGGGCTCGGAGGTGTCGGCGCTGCTCGGCCGCATCCCGTCCGCGGTCGGCTACCAACCGACGCTGGCGACCGACATGGGCGCGCTGCAGGAGCGCATTACCACCACGCAGAAGGGCTCGATCACCTCCGTGCAGGCGATCTACGTGCCCGCTGACGACCTGACCGACCCGGCACCGGCCACCTCGTTTGCCCACCTCGATGCCACCACCGTGCTCTCGCGTGGCATCGCCGAGAAAGGCATCTACCCGGCCGTCGATCCGCTCGATTCCACCTCACGCATCCTCGAACCGCGCGTCGTCGGCGAGGAGCATTATCAGGTGGCGCGCCGGGTGCAGGTGATCCTGCAGCGCTACAAATCCCTGCAGGACATCATTGCCATTCTCGGCATGGATGAGCTGTCAGAAGAAGACAAGCTCGCCGTGGCGCGCGCCCGCAAGATCGAGCGCTTCTTGTCGCAGCCTTTCCATGTTGCGGAAGTCTTTACCGGTTCGCCGGGCAAGTTCGTGAACCTGTCCGATACGATCAAGGGCTTCCAAGGCTTGTGCGCCGGCGATTACGACCACCTGCCGGAGCAGGCATTCTACATGGTGGGCACCATCGAAGAGGCCGTCGCCAAGGCCGAGCAGCTCGCCGAGGCGGCATAACCATTCATTGGGGGTAAGGCGATGGCAGCGCAAGGCGCAGGCGGCAAATTCGGCGATTGTTGCGAAAATCTCAAAGATGCCATGCAGGGGGAAGACTTCGAGCCGCTGATTGCGGTCGACGATGAAGGTATCCTCTACCTGTCTGTCGGGCTGCTCGGCCTCGACGGTCAAGACGACGAGGCCAACACCATAGATTATCCGATGTTCTTCTGCCCGTTCTGCGGTAGCAAGCTGCAGACGCCGGAGCAAATCGACGCCAAGACCAACAGCAACAACTAGCCCAGGGGTGGCGCAAGACCGCTCGTCGCAAGGACCAGAAGCATGGCAGATGTGTTCAAGTTCGAGCTGGTGACGCCCGAGCGGATGTTGCTGGCGGAGGATGCCAGGCAGGTGGTGGTCCCGGGCACGGAAGGCGACTTCACCGTGCTGGCGGGCCATGCACCGGTGATTTCGACGATCCGGCCAGGCTTGATCGAAGCCTCCCTCGCCGACAACCGGACGTTGCGCCTGTTTGTGAAGGGTGGGTTTGTCGAAGTCGAGCCCAATCGTCTCACCGTGCTTGCCCAGCGTGCTCTCGAGGTGGAAGCCATGGATGCCTCCCTGATTGCAGCGGAGCTTGCGACCGCCGAGGGCGAACTGGCGACGGCGGCTGATGACGCGGCACGGTTCGCGGCCCACGCCGCTGTGGGTCAGCTCCGCACCCTGCAGCCCTGATCGCCGCCCGGCCGCCAGATCAGGATCCCTGCTCTTGCCAGATAGTGCCCTGGCGGGCGCTGGCATTATTACTCGGCGTGCATGCCGGTGCGCACGATCGAGGCAACGTCCGACGACATTTTCATGAACGGTGAAAGAATACGGTGCCCGATCGTCTTCGCGATCAGGGTGTCGTGCAACGCGAGATAATCGATCCCCGTGGTCAGAAAGCACTCGATGGCATCAGCGGGTGTCTCGACGATGGGCTCGCCCTTGACATTGAACGACGTGTTGAGCAGCACCGGCACGCCGGTGATGGCAGCGAACGCCCGGAGCAACTGGTAAAGGCGAGGGTTCTGGTTCTCCCGTACCGTCTGCACGCGCGCCGTGCCATCCACATGCACAATGGCCGGGATTTTTTGTGCCCAGTCATGGCGCACTTTTTGGGCGAGCAGCATGAACGGCAATTCCGCGTCGCCCTCAAACACCTCGCCCGCCCGCTCCGCCAGCACCACCGGGGCAAATGGCCGGAAGGCTTGCCTGTGCTTGACGCGTTTGTTGAGCTTGTCCTTCATTTCGGCTGTGCGCGGATCGGCGAGGATGCTGCGATTGCCGAGTGCGCGCGGGCCGAATTCGGAACGACCCTGGAACCATCCCAACACATTGCCCTCGGCGAGCAGTCGAGCCGCATCGGCGTAGATGTCGCCGCTTTCCCTCCGCGTCGTCTCCACGCGCACAAGCCATTTGTCCAAGGCCGCCTGCACCGCCTTGGCCGGATATTCGACGCCCAGGTAGGCATGGTCCATGACGAAGGAACGCGCCTTTCCCTGGATGGCAAGGTGGCCGTAATAGGCACAGCCAATGGCGATGCCGTCGTCGCCGGCCGCGGGCTGGATCCACACATTATCGAAGCCGGCCTCGCGCTGAATGCGGCCATTGGCGACGCAGTTCAGACCGACGCCGCCGGCGATGCAAAGGTTCTTGGCGCCGGTGGTTTCGCGCAACCAGATGGCGCGCTCCAGCAGCACCGTCTCGGTGTCATTCTGCACACGCCATGCCAAATCCTGCCAATGGCGCATGGAGGGGCTGCGCTCCCAATCGCTGTGGAGCTCCGGAAACCACGGCTGATCGAATTCGGCCGTCCACTGCGGCACCTCCAGCACGCCGTCCTCGAGCTTGATCAACGACTGTCCAGGATCGGCCCGCCCATAGGGGGCAAGGCCCATCACCTCGCCGCATTTGTTCCAGTCGCCGAAGATGTAGCTCGACACCCGGCTGTATAAGGCGCCAAGGCCGGGCATGAAGTAGAACTCATCGCTCAAAAAGCCGCGCACCGGATCGAGCCAAATCTTTCGCAGCGGCTCGAGCTCACTTCCGCGGAAGCGGTAGTAGCTCTCCGACTCGCGGGCGAGCGGGTTGGCCTCGGCCGTGAGCTGGCCCGCTTCATGGATATCGGCGGCATAGTTGCCGACGCCGTCTACAATCATCACCACGCCTTCCTGGAACGGGCAGGCGGCGAAGGCGCTGTAGGCGTGCGCAAGGTGGTGCGAGACGGTCACCACCTTGGGCGAGTTCGCGCGAAAAAGCGGGCTCTTCTGCGCCTGCAGGCGCTCGTCCGCATCCATGAATTCCGGGATGTTTTCATAAAGGAGGCGCGTCTCCAGATCCTCGAGCGGCAGCACGTAGCAATTACGCACGACGAGGTCGACGTCCTGGAGCGATATGCCTTCCGCCTTGAGGCAATAGTCGACGACCTCCTGGAAGAACCCCGTGTCATGCTTCTCACGGGTGATGCGTTCCTTGCTGATCGCATAGGCGATCACGCCATCGCGGAGCAGGCAGGCGCTGACGTCGTGGTCGTAGGCGTTAATGCCCAGGACATAGCTATGCTTTTCTGGCATGTGACTGGGATCAGGAGCTGCGAGTCATGCGGCGTTCATCTTGCGCCAGCAATACTAAGACGATAAGGCTGGAAAACGAAGACGGCGAAGATAAAAGACGGATTGCGGGAACCGAAGCGCGCCCTCCGCGTTGCCCGCCAAAGACAAGAGCTTCCTAAGATCAAGAGCTCAAAGACAGAGCCAAAGCCCAAGACAAAAAGCGCCCAGGCCAGTGGCGTTGAAACAAATCGACAATTGAACCGGAAAGACGTTGAGACACGTGGCCTCAGAGAAGCCCAAAAGAGTCGCAACCTCAGGCCACCCAACAAGAGGCTCGCGACACGGCGCGTGCGTCCGTGCCGCCACAGGACCCTCGGAGGTGTAGTTGTGAACCAGTCACAGATGGTTCAGCACACAGGACATGGACTGCGATTGTTGCATTCGGCTCTGGCCGTTAGCCATAGCGCCAAACGCGCTTTGGTCCGCAGCATCGCGGTCGCCACCATGCTTGGCATGTACGCAGTGACATCGATCGGGTCGATGGCAACCACCACCATTGGGGTGGCGGGGCTTTCCGGCCTTGCCCTCAGCGGCACGGCCACACCCGCGAACGCCCGACGAAGGTGGCGCAGGCGGCGCCATTGGCACGGTGGCCATTACCGGCGAGGCTACCATCGCCGCGGCTACTACCGCGGTGGCTATTACGGAGGTTGGCCCTATCGGCGTCGTCGGCGCCGCCGTGGCTTCAGCCTGCACCTGCATTTGTGAGGACACGGGGGCGCTTGCCCTCGCCGGGATGAAAGGCCAGCATCGGCCGTTGGGCGAGCCCACCCGGCTTGCCCCGCTTGCCGCCAAGCGGCAGGGCGCCGTCGGCCCTCTGAAGCGCGCGACCCGCTTCGGCCCACTCGCATCGGCCGGGTGTGCTGAGGCGGTCGCCAAGGGTCGCGTCGTGGTGGTACCGCCTCCCCGGATCGAACGGGGGACCTCTAGATCCACAATCTAGCGCTCTAACCATCTGAGCTAAGGCGGCCCATCGCGGAGGGCCCGCCACGACCTGCGGCAGGCCCGCGAGCTGCTGGCCGCAAGATAGTGGTACCCAGCGCGCATGCCAAGTGGGGCTGTCTGCTGTTTCGAAAAGCAAGGGCGCGCCGGCGAGGGCGGGGCGGCCTTGTTGGCGCGGCGCGTGGCAGGCTGGTCAGATCCGGTCGGTTGTCGCCGTGACGCGGGAGACCTTGCATTCTTACATGCAACATGGCGTGCAACCCGCCGCCCCTGTCGGCGGTGCCATGGACGATACGGCCCAATTCGCGCTACCCAGACGGATGCAACTTTGATTCGTCGATCCGACATGTCCTCAATCTCCCACCCATTGGCCGGCGCCCTACGGGGCGGGGGAGGTTTTGCTCGGGAGGCGGCCTTCGTCCTCGACGCCGATGCCGGCGCGATCCTGACCGCCAATCCAGCCGGTTGGAAGCTTTGGGGGCTGGAGGGCAGTCAGCCGGGCCCCGTCTGGATCGACCGGGCGATGCCGGCGCTCAATCGGCTGCGCGATTTGGCCGGCGCCGGGGCAATTGTGAGCGACCTCGAAGAGCGCCTGACGTTCTGGACGGCGCGCGGCATCTTTGCGCCGAAATGCCTGGTGAGTGGGCCACAGCCGCCGCATGCTGCCCGATTTGCGGTGCGCCTGTCCGAGGTTGCCGCCGCTGCAGTTGCGGGCAACAGTGCCGGCGACGGCGTCGAGCAAGCGAAGTTGGCGCACGAAATCAGGACGCCGCTGAGCGCGGTGATCTCCTATGCCGAAGTGCTGAAAGACGAGCACTTCGGCCCGCTCGGAAATGCGTGCTATCGCACGTATGCCTCGAACATATTTGAAAGTGCGCGGCACGTGCTGCGTCTCGTGGATGGCATGTTGCAGGACTTTCTCGATTCCTCGCGCGCGTCACGCTTCACCTTCACCAATGTCGCTTCCGATGACGTGATCGAGAGCTGCCTTGTCCTGGCGCGGCCGGTCGCTGAGAGAGCCGGGGTCGACCTCAGTGCCTCCTTGCCGCCGAATCCGCCGCACATTGTTGCCGACGAACTCAGCCTCAAGCAGATCCTTTTGAACCTGCTTGCCAACGCGATCAAGTTTTCACGCCATGGCGATCGCGTCAGCGTGTCTGCCGTACATCCCGCGACCGGTGCTCTTCACATCTCGGTGGCCGACACGGGGCCGGGCATGGCACAGTCCCACGCCAGCGGCAACGGCCGGCTCGAGCCAAAGTCGGGAGGTTGCGGGCCAAATGCAGGCTTGGGGTTCGGCCTGCCGCTCGCCAAGGCCCTGGCGGAGGCCAACGGCGCCTCGCTGCACATCGAAAGCGAACTTGGTCGCGGCACGTGCGTGACGCTAACGTTCGGCAAGGACCGTGTGGTGCCCGTCTGAGCATGGCATTGGCTCCGGCAGCGAGTGCCCCACCTGCGGGAGCCGCACCATGTCGCACGGTGTGGTCCCCGGCATCGGCCTATGCTCCCCGCACACGAGCGTGAAGGCAGCCAATGATGCGCTGCGGAGAGCGATGAATGCCGAGCAAGGCCGCCCCTGGTCGCCGTGCACCTGGCCGATTTCGAGCGGGTGGTCGGCGTTCGACGCGTTGGCCAAGCCGGCCGGATCGGGCAGTGGGATGGACGATCTTTGCAGCCGTGCTCGCCGGCATCGTCTTGCTGCCGATCGGCACCATCATCGTGCTCTCGCTCAGTTCACAACAAAACATCTGGCCGCACCTGCTGCACACCGTGCTGCCACGCGCCATTGCCGACACGTCGACCCTGATGGCCGGCGTCGGCGCCTTGTCGCTGGTCCTGGGCACAGGCGCTGCCTGGCTCGTGACGATGTATCGCTTTCCCGGCCGTGCTCTGCTCGACCGATTGCTCGTACTGCCGCTGGCTATGCCCACCTACATTGTCGCCTATTGCTATGTGGAGCTGCTCGACTACGCCGGGCCCGTCCAGCAGCTGCTGCGCGCCTTGTTTGGCTGGCACAGCGCGCGGGACTATTGGTTTCCTGAAATACGCACGCTGGGTGGCTGCGTGCTCGTGCTCTCAGCGGTGCTCTATCCGTACGTTTACCTGTCGGCCCGTGCAAGCTTCGCCCAGCAGTCGGTATGCGTGCTCGAGGTTGCGCGCACTTTGGGCCAGACGCCTCTTGGTGCCTTCCGCAGCGTCGCCGTGCCGCTGGCGCGGCCGGCGTTGGCCGCGGGCGTGGCACTGGTTTTGATGGAATGCCTTAATGATTTGGGTGCGGCCCAGTATCTGGGTGTGCAGACCCTGACCGTCAGCATCTATACGACCTGGCTGCAGCGCTCCAGCCTTGCCGGCGCTGCGCAAATTGCCCTTGTGGCCCTGCTGCTGGTAGGGGCCTTGCTTCTGGGCGAACGCGCCGCGCGCGGTGGCGCCCGCGTACACCATACCACCGGGCGCTACCGCTCAATTCCGTTTTCCGACCTCAAGGGCTGGCGCGCCTTCCTCGTCTCTGCCGCCTGCAGCGTTCCCGTGATTGCCGGCTTCATCCTGCCGTTGTCGGTCCTGCTGGCGCAAGCATCGACCTACCTCTCCGAGGCGCTGATGATCGATTTCTGGCGTGCCGTTCGCAACAGTGTCAGCGTGGCAGGCACCGCTGCCATAACCACCGTTGCCGTGGGATTGGCCCTCGTCTATGCGCGACGGTTGACTGCAAATGCGCTGGTGCGCTTCGTTGTGCCCATCGCCAGCCTGGGCTACGCACTGCCCGGGACCGTGCTGGCGCTTGGCCTGCTGCTGCCGCTGGCCGCGCTCGACAACGCCGCCGACGCGTTACTGCGATCCTCGTTCGGCCTATCGAGCGGCTTGCTCCTGTCGGGAAGCCTGTTTGTGATTGTGCTAGCCTACACGGTACGGTTTCTCGCCATTTCGCTCGGTTCGCTAGAGGCGGGCTTCGAGAAGCTGTCGCCAAACCTGGATGCGGTTGCCAGAACTCTGGGCGAGACTGCCTTTTCCTCGCTTCTTCGCGTGCACGTTCCCCTGCTGGTACCGGCGTTAGGTGCGGCAGCCTTGCTGGTTTTTGTGGACGGCATGAAGGAACTACCCGCCACGCTGCTGCTGCGACCCTTTAACTTTGAAACCTTGGCAACGCATGCTTACAGTTACGCGGCGCTGGAACAATTCGAGCGGGCCTCCCTCGGCGCCCTCACCATCGTGCTGATCGGTCTCGTTCCGGTCTTGCTCTTGCACCAGGCCGTGGCCGGCGGTCGCGCCGGCTCCTTGCTGGCAGATAGCGCCTGGAAACGCCGGTGATCAGCAGCGGCTAATGCCTGCTGATTTCAATGCGCGAGCTCGGCGATGCCGCGATAGCAATCGAGCGCCTCCGGATTGGCAAGCGCCTCCTTGTTCTTGACGTCGCGCCCATGCACGAGTTCGCGCACCGCAAGCTCGGTGATCTTGCCCGATTTGGTGCGAGGAATATCCGCCACCTGCACCACCTTTGCCGGCACGTGGCGCGGGCTGGCGCCGGTTCGGATCTGTGCCTTGATGCGATCACGCAGCGCCGCGTCAAGGGTCAGGCCTGGTTTCAGGACGACGAACAGCACCACGCGGACGTCGTCCTCCCAGTCCTGGCCGATGACGATGCTCTCCTGCACCTCCTCCAGCTGCTCAACTTGTCGGTAGATCTCCGCCGTGCCGATACGCACGCCGCCGGGATTGAGAGTGGCGTCCGAGCGGCCGTGAATGATGATGCCGCCATGCTCGGTCCATTCGGCAAAGTCGCCGTGATGCCAGACGTTGTCGAAGCGTGAGAAATAGGCGGCATGGTACTTCTTGCCACCCGGGTCGTTCCAAAAACCGATCGGCATTGAGGGGAAAGGTTTGCTACACACCAGTTCTCCCTTGCCGTGTCTTGCCGGTTTGCCGTCTTCTTCGAATACATCGACGGCCATGCCCAGACCCGGCCCCTGGATCTCGCCTCGCCAGACCGGTCTGGTCGGCACGCCCAGCACAAAACAGCCGCAAATATCGGTCCCCCCGGAGATCGAGGCCAAATGCACGTCGCGCTTGAGCTTTTTGTAGACGTAGTCGAAGCTTTCCGGTGCCAATGGCGAGCCGGTGGAAAGGACGGCGCGCAGCCAACTCAGATCGTGTGTTTCGGCCGGCGCTAGTCCGGCCTTTTTCAAGGCGTCGATGTATTTTGCGGAAGTGCCGAAGTGGGTGGCCCTCTCGGCCTGGGCGTAGTCCCATAGCACCGCGCCGGAGGGGTGGAAGGGCGAGCCATCATACAGCAGTAGGGTTGCACCCGAGGCGAGGCCCGATACCAGCCAGTTCCACATCATCCAGCCCAGCGTCGTGAAATAAAACAACCTGTCGCCCTCGCGCAGGTCGCAGTGCATGCGGTGTTCGCTCAGATGCTTGAGCAGCGTGCCACCGGCGGAATGCACAATGCATTTGGGCATGCCGGTCGTGCCCGACGAGAACATGATGTAAAGAGGATGCGCGTACGCAAGCCGAGTGAATTGCAATGGTTCGGCCGGCCGCGCGCTCACCGCGTCTGTCCAGGTTTGGGCTCGTCGGCCAGTGTGAACAAGGCTGGCGTTGAGGCCCTGCACAACATCCTTGGCGCGGCCCAGATACGGCACAACGATGATCATGCGCACCGTTGGCAGCCGGCTGGCGATCGCCGCCAGCTTGTCGGCGATGTCGATCGATTTGCCGTTGTAATAGTAGCCGTCGCTGGCGATGAGGACCTTGGGTTCGATCTGGCCAAACCGATCGAGCACGCCCTCAACCCCGAAATCGGGAGAACACGATGACCACACGGCGCCGAGCGCGGCCGCCGCCAGCACGCTGACGATGCCTTCGGGCATGTTGGGAAGAATGGCGGCGACACGGTCCGAGGCCGTCACGCCCACCTCCCGCAGAGCCTGTCCGGCGCGCGCGACCTCTTCGCGCAGCTCGTCCCAGGTCAGGCGCCGCTTGACCTTGTCTTCGCCCCAAAACACCACGGCCGGACTGGCGCCACGCTTGGCGAGGAGGTTTTCGGCAAAATTGAGCTGCGCGCCGGGAAAGAAGCGAGCGTCAGGCATCCGCTCTGCGTCAATCAGGTAAGGTGGCTCGCCTTTTTCACCAATGACGTGCGTGAAATCCCACAGCCTCGACCAAAACTCGGCCGATTGATCGACCGAGTATCGATGTAAATCGTCGAAGTCGGCAAACGACTGACCCGCGGCCGACGCCATCCATTGCGTGAACAAGCCCAACGTCGACTGGGTGACGCGCGCTTTTTCGGGGGTCCAAAGCGGCTGTATCATCGGTGCATCCTGGAATCTTTAGCTGGCACTTTGCCGCGTGCGGCGGTATGAAGCCACAAGAGCAGGGCTGCGCTGCCCGGACGTGAACTCAGGGATACTACAGTTCATTTGGTACGCAACAGCAACGGTTTGTGGGAACGGATGCGCGTTGCGGGCTTCGACTTCGGGATCATGTATTCCGCCTGATGGGCTACGGCACTACGGGGATCAGCCAGGTCAAGTCACAGGATGCGACGCACAAGCGTGATATCACGCCTCAAAACTCTTGTTCTGGCCACGCTAGCGTGTGTGCTGCTGGCCCTGGTCGCCCCCCTGTTCATTGCCACGCGTGCCGTTGACGAGCCCTTCTCGGGTTACTCGGTGTTGGCCTCGCCGCGAGACCTGCACGTGGTGACAAAGCCCGCGCGCTTGAGTGCGGCGCCCGATCTCACCCTCAGCCGGGGCGTCCTTTATGCTGACGGCAATGCAGCCTTGGGCACACCGATCTCCAGGTTCGTGCTCGATGGGCCGGTGTTTTACCTCAACGCCTCGGGGCTCAAGGCCGCCACGGCGGGTTTCGATAGTGTCGCCGTGGGCGCCGAGAGCGCCACCATTGCGCCGCTGCTCGATCAATTCATGTCGATGAGTTTCGATGCCCTCACCATCCGGCGGGGTACCCTCTACGTCATGACGGCCGATGGCGCCGCAGAGACGGTGGCCGACATCCAAGCCGAAATCTCGGGCAGCCGAAAGGGTCAGGTGACGGCCAAGGGCAGCTTTTTGGTCCGCGGTCAGCGCTTGACGTTCGAGGCGAGCGTCACTCCTTCGGTGGAAAAACAGGCAGGGCAGCTTTGGTTGACAAAGGCTGCTCTGAAGGGATCCCTGATCGATGCCACTTTTGACGGCAACATCAACGTGGCCGGCGACCTGCAGGTCACGGGCCACATGGAGCTGGCAACCTCGAGCCTGCGCAAAATTGTGCGCTGGTTCGGCGTGCCAGTGCCGATGTCTGCAGGTCTTGCTGCCGTTACCTTGAAGGGGCAGCTCACTTGGGCACGTGGCACCGTTGCCGTAGAGAAGGCGAAAGTCACCGTCGATGGCAGTGAGGCGGCGGGCACGGTGGCCTTCGCCTACAGCGGTGAGCATCCGACGGTCGACGGAACGCTGGCTTTCAACACGCTGGATCTTGCGCCTTACTTCGAGGCAATGCGCTCGCAGTCGTATGTCTTCGATCGCCACACCTGGTCGTGGTCGGCGTTCGACTTCTCCTTTCCGATCCTCAATTCTTTCGATGCCGACTTGCGGCTCTCTGCCGCGTCCTTGGGCTTCAAGGGCAACGCACTGGGGCGCGGCGCGGCCAGCATTTCCGTGCGTTCGGGCAAGCTGATCGCCAATATTGTCGAGCTTGAGCTGCCGACGGGGACGGCAAGCGGCCGGATCACAGCCGACATGACGGAGTTCGTGCCGCGTTATGCCTTGCGCGGCAAGATCGACAATTTCGACCCCGCGCCGGCGGCGGCGATGTTGACGGGCCTGCCCATGCTGTCCGGGCGTTCGGCCCTGAAAATCGACTTGCGGGCGGCAGGCCAAACGCCTGCCGAAGTGCTGAGAAGCCTGTCCGGCAAGATCGGCATCAGCCAGGCCGAGAGCGGTAAGCTGGGCTTGGATGTGCGGGCCATTCGCGCCGGTCAGGAGACGTCGGTGAGCGCCAGTCAACTGCTCAAGACAGCCACGAGCATCGAGGGGCTGGAAGCGCGCGCCAATCTTGTCGACGGCGTCGTCGTTGGCGAATATGTGCAGGCAAGAACCGGTGCCCTGAATATCACCGCTACTGGCAGCGCGGATTTGCTCGACCGCACGCTTGACCTGCGCTTGCTGGTGCAACCCAGCGCCGCGGCCGACAAGAGCCAAGTGCCGGCCGAGTCGACGGCAACCGCCGTGCTCAGCGTGAGCGGGCCCTGGACCGATCCCGCTGTTCGCCGCGAGCCAGCCATCGACGCGCCGATGCGCTAATAGCAGCGCCCGGCTACTCGACGCTCTGATCGAGGCGGCTAATGACGATCGGATTCTCGATCAGTCTCACATCGATCGGCCTGGCGGCGATGAGCTTCGGATTGTGCGGCAGCGGATTGGCTTTGCCGCGGGCCGCATTCAGCCATCCATCCGGCCCAGGGACTTTGTCGATGCCAAGCGGATAGATGGTGAGCTGGTCCTGCTCGAATTTCAGGCGCAGAAAATTCTTGTAGTTCTTGATCCGCAAGGCTGCAAACGCCTGTTCGGAATGCATGCGTCCAAAAACGCCAGTGATCACCCAATACAAACCCCACAATGAGCCGCCAAGCAAGGCTCCGAGCACGATCATCAGCAGCGGATAGAATACAAAACCGACCAGCTCGCGTACGGCGGGTGGGCGTGAAGATTGATTCGGCCGACCGCCTGCGAGCGCCTCGCCGCGTTGCTCGGCTTGGCGTTGCTGCAGCGGTTCGAGACCTTCCTGGATGACATCGCGCACGATCGGCGCCTGCGCTTCGCGTGTTTGGTAAATCGTGTCCAGAGCGCTTTCGATGGGTCCCGCCATCTGATTATTCAGACTGACCACCAGCAGTGACAGCGTGAACATCACGACCAGATGCGCAAGAAAGTGCGTGGTGCCGACGCCAAACTTGGTCAGATATCGGCGCAGCTTGGGCCGCTCGATGGCGTCGACGTACCACAGCAGCGTGGCGTAGAGCGCGCCAAGCATGGCGACCAGGCTGATGGAGGCGACCATTGCCTGCAGCAAATACAAAGGCATGAACGGCAGGACGCTGGCGAGCGTCGTTCCCATGCCCAGAGCGTCGATCTTGCCGGACGAGATGCGGTATTGGCTGACCAGGTTCTGGAACTGCCAGGTGATCAGCCAATAGAGCAGGCCGATGCCGATGGCAAAAGCTGGATTGAAGAACGGAAAGAGGATATTGCCCAGGCTTAGCAAATAGCTGCGGCCCTTGTTGGGGTAGCACTTGGGGGCTTGCGGCTTGATGGGAGCGCGCCGGCGCTTAAGACTTAGGCGCTCCTGCTTGAGGGGCTCGATGGCGTCCTGTACGTCTTGGACTGCCTGTTCGACGATGCCTTCAGCAGCTCTGGTGTTGCGCTTCAGGCGAATGTCGTACTCCTTTGCCTTCCAGGCCTCGCCAGGCCGAACGCCGGTGGATTGCACCGATGCGCCGTTGGCTTCGTCGGGGTGCTCGGGCCAGCGCACGGAGATGGCATTGCGCAGGACGTGGGTCGGGTGCAGGAAGGCGCCGCCGCCGCCCGAGGTCATGAAATGAATGTCCAATTCGTGGGCGTAGTAGCGGTTGTAGTGGTGCCAATCACCCGCAATCACCGCGACCACGCGCGCCCCGCGCTTGCGGGCGATGGTGGTAATTTTGAAAAAGTTTTCTTCCTCATCCTGGCCCTGCAGGTCGGCGAGCAGCCACGACGGCTCCGCCAGGCAGATGATGAGATTGTCATTGGCTCCCATCTGCTCGGCGACGCGTTCGAAATAGTTCACCTGGGCGGTGTCGAGATATTTGGAAAACTGGATATCGGCTCCCCAGATCCACCAGTTGTAGGGGAGTCGGATCGCCCAGTAGCTGCGATGCTGCTGGCATTGCCAGCCGCCGATAATGTTGCCCTTGGCATGGGAGAGCTTGTCGCGCGAGGAGCAAAATAGGCTGTCGAATGCGGTCAGGCCGTCGTACCAGTCATGGTTGCCAGGGATCGCAAACAACTTGCGATCCGGCTCGGATACCGAATAGGCCCAGTTGAAGGGCAACAGCAGCCGGCTGCGATACTCTTCACGGGTGGCCTGCGGGTAGCACTGGTCCCCACCCATGATCAGAATCTCGCCGTGCCGCAGCGTGCCGGCTCCGCGCACGTCGAGGCTGTCCTGCGCCAGCAGATACGCCAGCGTGTAGGTGGGTTCGAACCCCTCGCCGACATCGGCGACATAGTCGATCCAATAGGCGCCGGCTTCATCCATGCCGAGGCACTTTTGCGGATCGCTGCCGGCGCTCCCGCAATAGTCGTAACGGCCGACCAGCTCCCCGTCCTCAGCCGTGTCCGTTACCGCCTGCATCAAGCGCTGGTCGGCGTATTGCCCGAACACCGACGACACCAAGGTGCGGATGCCGACCCGTGCCAGCTGCCGCGGATCGTACCAAGACACCATCCTTGGCAACATGCCCTTCCGCAGCTGGCGTAGCGGACTGAGCTCCATGTCCTGCCTCCCGCTTGCAGTTCCCTTGCAATCCGCCGTGCCGACCGGGTCTAAGGTGGCGGTTTAATCCGGCCGAAGGAAGAAGCAGCACATGGCCCGGCGCGGAAGCGTGGCCGAAATATCACCACGCCTGCCGCGCCGTCGGGCGGGCCAGGGCCGACCCGCCCCTCCGTGTGGGAGACGCCTGGCGTTAGCTGCGTCGGCCGCGGCGGGCGGATGCCCAGGTGCGGCGCGGACCGGTGTCGATGTGGAAAACGCCAAAGCCATAGTGCTTGAACCCACCCACCGTCTTCTTGCCCAGCAGGAACTGGCTGACCGCCTTGGGGTTGCCGGCGATGCGAAAATCGACGGCTTGGCCGGTGAGATGGTAAGAGCGCGAAGCGCCACCCACGCGCGCGTTGTGCGCCTTGCTGCGGCAGGTCGAATTGACCCGGACGGTGCCGAACAGCGCCGCCACTTCGGCGAGGATGCTGCGCAGCGGGCTCGCCAGACAATTCGCCGAGGCAACCCATTTGATGGGGCCGGCCGAGGGCGCCGCCTGTGCTGTCGGCGGCGACTCCACTGGCGCGGCTCCCAGGCTGGCAACCACCTGTCCGTTGGCTGGCACCGGTGCGGGCGCCGGTGCCTCGGATTTGGCGTCCTGCGCAATGGAATGCTGCGCGGCGGCTGCCGGGGCAGCGCTCCGATTAAGACTGGCGAGCTTTCTGCCGCCCTCCCGATGCGTCCGCGTCCGGCGCGAAGAGTGGTATTCTTCCGTGCGGTCGTGGCGCCGCGCGTGCTGTCGCGGTCGGACCTGTTCTTCGTCGACCATGAAGGTGTGCAAGCGCTCCACCGCCGATCGGCGTCCTCTCGGGCGCGAGGCGGCCGCCACGTCAAACGTCTGGTGACGCATGTGTTCGATGGTCTCGCTGGCCCAGGCCTCATTGCCGGACGCCAGGGCGGCGGAGGCGGGGAGCAGGGTCAGGCCGAGCATAACCGCGGGCAGCAAGGTCGCCTGCAGGCGGGTCCGGGAGGCGGTTGCTCCCGGGCAAATTCGCGGGGGTATTTTCGCATATAGCGTCTGAGTGGGTGCAGTCATCACCTAATACTCCATGCGCAACCGAAGCACGCCCGAAGCGCGACCTCGGTTCGGTTTTTGCCGACCCCGCTGACAGTCCTGTGTGGTGGAATCCCCCCGTCGAGAGAGATCCAACAGCCTCTCGTCTGCGCCCCAAAGCGCCGGGTTGTATGGCAGACACCGTGCGGCGAAAGCGCGCAAAAATGAGCTCTGACAAGGCGATGCGCTGTTTTCTTCAACTATTGGTTGCACTAACAAAGCTCAAGCTCATGGCCTTGGCCTTGCTGCGGCGGCGATTTCGTTGCGCTTCCTGCGCTGGGGGCGGCGTGGGTCGGGGGTGACAGCGACGCGCGGGCGGCAGCCGTGCTGCGCCAATTTGGCGCGGGGGGTGGGCGCCGACGGGGTCGGAGGTGTGCGCGCGCTTGCCCTTTTTGCCGACGGCGAGCCGACGACGGGGCCATCGACAACGGGTTTTCAGGAACCCGCAAGCGCCGGCGGCGGGATGGGGATGCTCGAAAACTGAGAAAAACCGCGCGCGCCCAGCGCCGCTGGCAGGGGCCAGGTTAGGCGGTGAGGCCGGGGACGCTGCCCATGAAATCGCGCTTGCCGAGTTCCACGCCGTTGTGGCGCAGGATTGCGTAGGTCACCGTGCAATGGAAGTAGAAGTTGGGGAGCACAAACTGGATGAGGTAGGGTTGGCCCTTGAAGGTGACGGATTTGCCGGCCACTGTGATGGTCACATCGCGCTCCTCGGAGCCATCGATCTGGTCGGCTTTGAACGAGCGCACATAGTCCAGCGTCTTGCCGATGCGCCCCCGCAACTCAGCCAGCGTTTTCTCGTCATCCTTCCCATTTGGCACTTCGGCCCCCGCCAGACGGGCTGTCGCACTCTTGGCGAAATCGCAGGCGATCTGCACCTGCCGGCTGAGCGGCAACATGTCGGGTGCCAAGCGCAAGGAGAGCAGAACGGCTGGATCAAATTTCTTGGCGACCGCATGCGCTTCTGCCTTCGCGAGCAGGGCCGACAGCGCGCCAAGGTGCTGCACGAACGGCTGCACGGCAGCCTGATACATCGAAATCGTCATCGCCTGTCTCTCTCCTCGCGGGCCAGCCGATGCTAGCAAGCAGAAACTTAAGTGCGCGCCAAATAATGCGCTCCCTGCAAGTGGCACAGGCTCACGCGCCATTCGATCGGGCGGTTGTCGAGGCCGAAGGCGGTGCGATCGATCCGCAAGAGAGGCGTGCCGACGGCCAGCCGCAAGACGCTGGCGGTTTCGGCGTCAGCCGCCGTTGCCGACAGGCGGTCCTCGGTGCGCACCAGCAGAATGCCATAGGTTTTCTGAAATAGGTCGTAAAGTGTGTTTGGCAGCTCTTCGCGTAGGGCAAGATCAGGGAATAGCTGGCGCGGGAGCGTAATGGTTTCGCAGATGAAAGGCGCACCCTCGCGCGTGCGGATGCGGCCGATGCGAATGACCTCGGCACCGCCGTCAATTTGCAATGCCGCCTGCTCGGCCGCATTTGCGCGGGCCACCGTGCAGGTGGCTTTCCGGCTGTCTGGCGTGATCAGTTGCCCGGCCGCATCGAACATGTTGAAAAAGCGGAAGAGGACATGCGCGGGGGTGTGTTCGACGACAAATGTGCCGCGGCCTTGCTGGCGCATCACCAAGCGTTCCGCCGCCAGCGCGCTGATGGCCTTGCGCGCGGTGCCCTGGCTGACCCCAAATTCGGCCGCGATCTCGAATTCATTGGGAATGAGCTGGCCAGGCTTCCAAACGCCCGAGCGAATCCGCTCGACGAGGTGCTCCCTGACCTTGGCGTAAAGCGGGCGAGGGTCCAGGCTATCGGGGGGGCTCATACTGGGAAACACCTGTTGCCACACCACGAAGTCTTATATAAGTTTCTTGGAGCCTCGCATGGCCACCAAACATCGCCCTAATTCAAGCGACAAGGGGAAAAGCGTGCCGGCGCCTCATTTTCTGGTTCACAGCCCCAAAGACAACGTTGGCGTCATCGTAGTCGAAAACCTGCGTGCGGGAACGCAGATGCTGGGCGTCATTACCGAAACGGACAAGACCCTCAAGCTCGAGGCCAAAGAGGCCATCCCGATCGGACACAAGGTCGCCCTCAAGCCGTTGAAGAAGGGCGATACCGTGATCAAGTACGGCGAAGATATCGGCAAGATGATTGCCGACGTCACCACCGGCAAGCACGTGCACGTGCAGAATCTAAAGACCAAGCGTTGGTGAAAGGCACCTCACATGCCGGGCAAGCCCACCAGCAAGCGCAGTAGAGCCAAGACCAACCTGAGCTTCCGCGGCTGGCGCCGTGAAAATGGGCGCGTTGGCGTGCGCAATCACGTCATCGTTTTGCCGCTCGACGACTTGTCGAACGCCGCCTGCGAGGCGGTGGCCAACAACATCAAGGGTACGCTTGCCTTGCCACATGCCTATGGGCGCTTGCAATTCGGCGCCGATCTGGACTTGCATTTCCGCACGCTGATCGGCACCGGCTCTAACCCGAACGTGGCAGCCGTCGTCGTCATCGGCATCGAAGATGGTTGGACCAAACGGGTCGTCGACGGTATCGCCAAGAGCGGCAAGCCTGTCGTGGGTTTCGGAATTGAGGGGCACGGGGACATCGCCACCATTGCCATGGCCTCGCACAAGGCCAAGGAGTTTCTGCAATGGGCCTCCGAGCTCGAGCGCGAGGAGTGTGACATTGCCGAGCTGTGGGTGTCGACCAAATGCGGCGAGAGCGACACAACCACCGGGCTCGCATCCTGCCCGACGGTGGGCAATATGTATGACAAGCTGATCCCCAAGGGCATCTATGGCTGCTTTGGTGAGACGTCCGAGATCACGGGGGCTGAGCATATTGCCAAAAGTCGCGCCCTCAATGCCAAGGTCGGCGAGAAGTGGATGCAGACCTTCCAGGCCTATCAGGCCGAGGTGATCGAAGCGCACAAGGTTGATGATCTCTCCGAGAGCCAGCCGACCAAGGGCAACATTGCCGGTGGCCTCAGCACCATCGAGGAAAAAGCGCTCGGCAACCTGGAAAAGATCGGGCGCAAGTGCAGGTATATCGAGGTATTGGAGCCGGCCGAGACACCCAGCTCCGGACCGGGCCTCTACTATATGGACACATCCTCGGCGGCGGCAGAATGCGTCACCTTGATGGCGGCCGGGGGTTATGCTGTGCACACCTTCCCCACCGGGCAGGGCAACATCATCGGCAACCCCATCGTGCCGGTCATCAAGATCAGCGGCAACCCCAGGACGGTGCGCACGATGGCCGAGCACATCGACGTTGACGTCTCCGGCATCCTGCGGCGTGAGCTGACGCTCGAGACGGCCGGCGATGCCTTGATCGAAATGGTCGTGCGCACGGCCAACGGGCGTCTGACCGCGGCCGAAGCACTGGGTCATCGCGAGTTCGTCATGACCAAGCTCTATCGCAGCGCCTAAGGCGCGGTCGGCGGCGGGTACCGCCCGCCAGCGCCGCAAAGTCCCCACGTCGGCGGTTTTAGGCCCGACCGCTCCAGCGCCGGCGGCGTCGTGCGGGCGCCGGCGCCGCTGCTGCTGGCCGCAGCGCATAGTCTCGATGCCAGACACCGGGGTCGAGATGCGTGAACACCCCCGTCTTCATGCCCGCCAAGGTGCGCACCATCTGGCGGCGCAGGTAAGGTACGCGGCCCATCAGTGGGAATGCGAGGTCGCGCAGGCCAGCGGCGGCGCGGCTGTCGGATTGGAAGAAGGGCGTAAGCCAGCGGCTCGCCAGCGCATAGAAGTTGCCGTGCCGCCTTCGGCGCTGGCTGTAAGCGGCGAGGGCGGCCTCGATCGAGGATGCCGCAGCAAGGCAGTCGGCGAGCGTCGCGGCATCGATCAGGGCGAGGTTGGCGCCTTGGCCGAGCTGTGGGCTCAGCGCCCGCCCGGCATCGCCGATGAACACAAGGCGCTCAGCAAAGCGCTCCGCCAAGACGACATCGGCATAAGTTGCAAACGTCATGTCGTCGAGCGACTGCACCTGCGCAAGGAACGGTTTGGCTTCGGGGCAAACCTGCATCACCCGTGCTTTCCAGGCCTCCAGGCCGGCGGCCTGCCAGGCTGGACGATCCTTGACACGCAGGCTCCAGAACAAGGCCATCAAGCGCTGCGCGTCACCGGGCACCCGGCCCACCGGCAGCATACCGATCATGGTGTGGCAACCGTCGTAGCGCTGCACGAGCCGATCTTTGTGCGGCCAATCGGCAGGTTCTGTCATTGTGCCCCAGACCGCGCCAAAGGCATAAGGCCGGTCGAAACGGATGGCTGCTTCGGCGGCGCGCAGCGGCGAGCGGATGCCGGTAGCGTCGACGATCAGGTCGAAGAGACCAAGGTCGTTGCCCTGCCGGTCGACGAGGATGCGGCCTTCGGCCGTGCAGCGGCTGCGGGCGATTTGGGTTGCGGCCGTCAGCGGTACGCCAAGCCGAATGACGTTCTGGTGCAGCAAGGAGAACAGCGTGCCGCGATGTATGCCAAGACCGAAGACCTGCGCCCCGAGCTCGCGGTAGCCGACATCGAAGATGCGGACACCGTCGACGGTTTCACCGTAAATGCTGGAAACGGCCTGACCGTAGCGCCGCGCCGCGCCGTCGAGGCCCAGTCGGGCGAGACAGGCAAGGCCGGTGGGCTGCAGCAACAAGCCGGCACCGATGGGTTTGGGCCGATCGAAGCGCTCAAACAGGTGGATGGCATGGCCGTCGCGGGCGAGAAAAGCTGCCACCGCCAGTCCCGCCGTCCCCGCACCCGCAATGGCGATCTTGATTGGCCGCATCGTCCGCCCGGCATTGCCCAGGAGCACTAAATTCTTGCCGGCTCAGCAAGGCAATGTGGCGCGTTGGCTGATCGAGCCTCAGTAGACGCGGGGTTTGGGCGGGAAGTACTTCACCTCGTTGGTCATGGTGTAGGTGTGCACGGGGCGGTAGTCGATGCGCACCGTCCTGGTCGCGTCGTCGGCCCAGGTTAGCGTATGTTTCATCCAGTTCGCATCATCGCGCTCGGGAAAATCTTCGCGCGCATGCCCGCCGCGGCTTTCGGTGCGGTTCTCGGCGGCAGCCACCGTCACCGCCGCCTGGGCGATCAAATTGTCGAATTCCAAGGTTTCGACCAAATCGGAATTCCAGATCAGCGAGCGATCTGACACATGGATATCGCTGACGCCCTTCCAAACATCGGTAATCCTTTCCAGGCCTTCCTTGAGCACGGGCCCGTCGCGGAACACCGAGCAGTTCATTTGCATGATGCGTTGCATTTTTAGGCGCAGCGCTGCCGTCGGCGTGGCGCCCTTGGCATGTCGAAAGCGATCGAGACGGGCAAGCGCCAGATCCCCAGCGTCGGTGGGAAGATCGGCCTGCGCCCCGCCGGGCTCTACCGTCTTGGCGCACTGCAAGCCCGCGGCGCGGCCAAACACCACGAGATCGATCAGCGAATTGCTGCCAAGTCGATTGGCGCCATGTACCGAAACGCAGGCGGCTTCGCCGAGCGCCATCAGGCCGGGCACGACATAGTCGGGATTGCCGCCTTTGAGGGTAAGCATCTCGCCGTGATAGTTGGTGGGAATGCCGCCCATGTTGTAGTGCACGGTCGGCAGGACCGGAATCGGCTCGCGGCGCAGGTCGACGCCGGCGAAGACCTTGGCGCTTTCGGTGATGCCGGGGAGGCGTTCGTGCAGGATCTTCGGGTCCAAGTGGTCCAAGTGCAGGAAGATGTGATCCTTGTCCGGGCCGACCCCGCGACCCTCGCGGATCTCGATGGTCATGGCCCGCGAGACCACATCGCGCGAAGCGAGATCTTTTACGTGCGGGGCATAGCGCTCCATGAAGCGTTCGCCGTTCGCGTTGGTGAGATAACCGCCTTCGCCCCGCGCCCCTTCGGTAATCAGCACGCCAGCGCCGTAGACGCCGGTCGGATGGAACTGCACGAACTCCATGTCTTCGAGCGGCAGCCCGGCGCGTAGAATCATGGCGTTGCCGTCGCCGGTGCAGGTGTGCGCCGACGTGCAGGTGAAATAGGCGCGGCCGTAGCCACCCGTTGCCAGAATGGTCTTCTTGGCACGGAAGCGGTGTAGCGTGCCGTCGTCGAGTTTGAGGGCAATGACCCCGCGGCAGCCGCCGTCCTGATCCATCATCAGGTCGATGGCGAAATACTCGATGAAAAATTCCGCGGCGTGCCGCAGCGATTGGCCATAAAGGGTATGCAGCATGGCATGGCCGGTGCGGTCCGCCGCCGCCGCGGTGCGCTGCGCCGGCGGGCCTTCACCATATTGCGTCGTCATGCCTCCGAAGGGGCGCTGGTAGATGCGGCCATCTTCGGTGCGGCTGAAGGGCACGCCGTAATGCTCCAGCTCATAAACTGCTTCCGGCGCATTGCGACACAGATATTCAATGGCGTCCTGATCACCGAGCCAATCGGCACCCTTGACGGTGTCGTACATGTGCCAGCGCCAATCGTCTGGCCCCATGTTGCCAAGGGCGGCGGCGACGCCGCCTTGGGCGGCAACGGTGTGGGAGCGTGTGGGGAACACCTTGGTGATGCAGGCGGTCTTGAGACCCGCCTCCGCGCAACCGAGCGTTGCCCGCAGACCGGCTCCGCCGGCGCCGACGATGACAACGTCGTAGACATGGTCGGTCAGCGGGTAGGCCTTGCCGTTGAGGGCAGGCTTGGCGATACCGTCGCCTTTGCTGAGGTCGTTGGCGGCCATCACTCAAGCTCCGAGGCTCAACTTCAGCACGGCATAGGCGCAAGTCAGCCCCACCAGAGCCGCAAAAAACGTGTTGAGGAGCAGCGCCACAACTTTGTAACCCTCAGAGTGCACGTAATCTTCGATAATGTTCTGCATGCCGAGCCGCATGTGCACGATCCCCGAAAGAATGAGCAGCAGCAGCATGATGGCATTCTGCGGCCGCGCCAGCGTCGTTTTGACGGTAAGATAGTCCGCACCGGCAAGCCGCACGATCAGAAAAAGCGCCAACGACACCAAAATGAGATTGGCGACGGCGCTGACGCGTTGTTTCCAGAAGTGATCGGTGCCGCCTTTGGCAGATCCCAAGCCGCGGACACGAGCCAGAGGCGTGCGATAGCCGGTCATCCTACAACGCTCCCTTGAGCATTAGGGCGATCAGCCACAGCGCCAGGGTCAGGACAACCGAGCCGATGATCGTCCCCCAGGAGAGCGCGTTGACTTGCGCGATGCCAAAGCCTCGCCCGGTATCCCAAACGAGGTGGCGCAGTCCACCCAGCATGTGGTGCAGCAGCACCCAGGTGTAGGCAAACAACACGAGCTTGCCTAGCGGGTGCGCGAACACGCTATTGACCACGGCGAATTGCCCCTCGCCGCCGGCGGCAGCCACCAGCCAGGCTGCCAGCAAAAGCGTACCAAGGTAGAGCGCCACGCCCGTCATCCGGTGCAGGATGGACATCACCATGTTGATAAGGGGGCGATACACCGACAAGTGCGGCGATAAGGGGCGTGAGACGCCCTGCCTGGTCTCGGCCATGCCTAGGTAGCTCCCGCGTGGCTGCAGCACAGCGGCTTTTAGCGCGCTGCAGCAGGGGCGGCAATGTCATCACACATCACATGGGCTGTGCCGGCGTCGAAAGCAATGCACGCAGAGCTGGTATACCAGAGGCGAGGCGCCCCGCCGGGAGGCTCAGCGCGGCAGGATCAGCCACAGATCGAGGTCGAGGATCACGCCCTGGCTGTATTCGCCGGTCGGCGTTTTAAAGGGAAAATCCGCGCAGGTGCGGTTTTTTGTGGCAATAAGACGCGTGCGCACGGCCGCAATGTCGCTGCGATGAGGGATCTCGCACGCCTCCAAAATCTCCGACCAGGCATAGATGGTATCGCCGGCAAAGCAGGGCGCAACGTGTCGGCCGCCATTGATGGCGGCGATCTGAAAGGCGTTGGCAAGGCCGTTGAAAGACAGCGCCCGGGCGAGCGAAATGACGATGCCGCCGTAGGCCAGGCGTCGCTTGAATTGGCCTTGCGCCTGCTCGTGCAGATTGAAATGCACCCCGGCCGTGTTCTGATAGAGGCGGGTGGCGATCTGGTGCTCGGCCTCCTCCAGCGTCATGGCAGCGGCGTGATCGATCTTCTCGCCGGGCGCATAGTCTGCCCAACGGTGCGGGCTGCCTGCCAGGGCAAATGCGTAGCGGGAGACATCAAGCTGGGGCACCGCCTGCCCGAGCAGCGCCACATCGACGCGCTCGGCAAGTCTCGGCACCACCGCTGCGGGGGCGGGGGCGGCAGGGTCGCGTTTGCGCAGCATGACCCAACGCACAAACTGCAGGACGAGCGCGCCGTGCTGATTGCGTCCGCTGGTGCGCACGTAGACCACGCCGGAGCTGCGGTTGGAATTCTCCTTGAGACCGATCACCTCGGAGACGGCAGTGAGCGTGTCGCCGGCATACACCGGTTGCAGAAAGCGGCAGTCGGCATAGCCGAGATTGGCAATGGCGTTGCGGGAGATATCGGGGACGGTCTTGCCGAACACCACATGAAAGACGATGAGATCGTCAAGCGGCGCCCGCGCATAGCCGATCGCCTGCGCAAAAGGCTCGGACGCTTGCACCGCAAAACGTGCTCCATAAAGAGCATTGTAGACGGCCACATCGCCGCACGTGATGGTGCGCGGGCTGGCATGCTCGAAAACCTGGCCGACGCGGAAATCCTCGAAGAAGTTCCCGATATTGGTCTTGGCTAGAGTCATGTGGCGCCCATCGCGGCAATGGCCTCGGCAATGGCAACGGTGCGCTGCGCCATGGTGGCATGCAGCAGTTCGACCATGCGGCCCTCCACAACAATGACGCCCTTGCCTTGGTTCTGCGGCTGGGCAAAGGCGGCGATGATCTTGCGCGCGAAAATAACCTCAGCCGCGGCCGGCGCGAACACGTCGTTGGCGTCTGCCACCTGGTCGGGATGGATCAAGCTCTTGCCGTCAAAACCCAGCGCGCGACCAGCCAGGCACTCGCGCCGGAAGCCATCGGCGTCCCGGATATCGTTGTAAACCCCGTCGAGCACATCCAATCCATAGGCACGCGCGGCCGTGATGGTCGCCGACAGCCAATACAGCGCCGGCAGGCGCTTGGCCCCCAGATCGGCACCGGTTTCCTTGCCGAGATCATTGGTGCCGAGCACCAGGCAGTCAAGCCGGGCGCCGGCTCGCTGCGACGTCGCGGCAATGTCCTTGAGATTGACGATGGCAAGCGGGGTCTCGATCATCGCCCACAGTCGGGTTTTCGCTGCTGCCCCGGCACGCTCGAGGCGCTCCGTGGCCGTCACGATATCGGCACCGCTGCCAACCTTGGGCAGCAGGATGGCATCCGGCGCCGCCTGCGCGGCGGCAGCAAGGTCCGCTTCGCCCCATGGCGTCTCCAGCGCATTGATGCGGATGCTGAGCTCGCGCCGGCCATAGCCGCCGCCCCTGACGGCTTCGCAGACCTGCCCTCGCGCCATCTCCTTGGCCTCCGGCGCCACCGCATCTTCCAAATCGAGGATCAGCGCATCGGCGGGGATCGACTGGGCCTTCTTGAGGGCACGGGCGTTGGACCCCGGCATGTAGAGTACGCTGCGGCGTGGGCGAATTGGCATGGCGTCTTTCCCATCCTGAACCGCCGCTAGGGTAGGCAAAGCCCCTCTTGGCCGCCAGCATGAAGGTCGCTTAAACATGCTATGACGGCGCATGGGACGCGTCCTTGCCATCTCATCGCACGTCGCCCGCGGACACGTTGGCCTCGCCGCCACCGTCCCGGCGCTCGTGCGCTTGGGCCATGAGGTTTGGGCTTTGCCCACGGTCATGCTCGCCAGCAGACCGGGCCTGGGTACCCTGGTGAAGATCCCCGTCCCCAGCCCTGATCTTGCCGCCATGCTGGCTGGCCTGGAGGCCGACGGCTGTTGGGCCGGGCTCAACGCGGTTTTCACCGGCTATTTTCCTTCGCCGCAATCCGTGACGGCCGCCGCCGCAGCGATCACCCGGGTCAAGCAAGCCACGCCGGGCGTGCTGGTGTGTGTCGATCCGATTTTGGGTGATGCGGACCGCCTGTACGTTGCTTCCGAGACCGCCGCGGCCATTCGCGATGAACTGCTGGGGCTGGCGACGGTGACAACGCCCAATCTATTCGAGCTCGGCTGGCTGACGGGGCAGCCGCCAGGCAGCATTCAAGACCTGCCCGCCGCGGCGCGGCGATTGGATGTGGCAACCGTGGTGGTGACGTCGGCCAGCGTGACCGAGCATGCCGTCACCACGGCGCTGGTAACCGCCGGCGCTAGCACGGCCCGCACGCTGCCCAGGCGGGCCGCAATCCCCAATGGCGCCGGCGACTTGTTTGCCGGGCTTTTGCTGGGACGCATGCTCAACGGCGAACCGGTGCCGGATGCCTTCGCCAATGGCCTGAGCGATCTGGATGCGGTGCTGCAAGCCAGCGAGCACAAGACCGTTCTGGACCTTAGCGCCCTGTCGGCAGGTTCGGCATGACGGCGGTTGGCGAGGGGCGCAAAGGCGCCCTCGGCTTTGTGCAACACGAAGCCGCCGGCGGGCTGATGCTGCTGGTCGCGGCAATCGCCGCCTTGCTGGTCTGCAATTCGCCGCTGGCCGGGCTCTATGAGTATTTTTTCGCTACGCCGGTCGGCTTGCGCCTGGGCAGCATCGAGCTGGAAAAGCCGTTGCTGCTTTGGATCAACGATGGCCTGATGGCGATCTTCTTTTTTCTGGTCGGCTTGGAGATCAAGCGCGAGCTGTTGGTGGGGGAGCTGCACGGCTTCGGCAGGGCGGCTTTGCCCGGCATCGCCGCCGTCGGCGGCATGGCAATGCCGGTGCTTATCTACGTGGCGATCAATAGCGCTGACGCGGTGGCGCTGAGGGGCTGGGCGATTCCGGCAGCCACGGACATTGCCTTTGCAGTGGCGGTGCTGGCTTTGCTCGGCGACAGGGTTGCGGTCTCCTTGAAAGTCTTCCTGCTGGCGCTTGCCATCCTCGATGACCTGGGCAGCATTGTCATCATCGCCATTTTCTACACCGCCGATCTGCATGGCAGCGCCCTGCTGCTGGCGGCCATTGGCTGTGCTGTGCTGGGCACCCTCAACTGGGGCGGCGTGCGGCGTCTGGCGCCCTATCTGGTGACCGGAGTCTTCATCTGGGTGTGCGTGCTGAATTCGGGCGTGCATGCGACCTTGGCGGGGGTCGTGGTCGCCATTGCCGTTCCGCTTGCCAAAGCCGAGGGCGAGGCTGCCTCGCTGCTCGAACAGCTGGAAGAGAATTTGCATCCCTGGATCGCCTTCGCGGTCTTGCCGCTTTTTGCCTTTGCCAACGCCGGCGTCTCGCTGGCGGGATTGTCACTTGCCAAGCTGATCGCTCCGATACCGCTCGGCATTCTGGCTGGCCTCGTCGTCGGCAAGCCGCTCGGCATTTTCGTGGCCACTTGGCTGGCGGTTGCCAGCGGATTGGCGCCGAAACCGGAGGGCGCCAATTGGTGGCAGATTCTCGGTGTTGGCATGCTCGGCGGCATCGGTTTCACCATGAGCCTGTTCATCGGCATGCTGGCTTTTACCGATGCAAGGCAGGGCACCCAACTCCGGCTGGCGGTGCTGGTAGCCTCCCTAGTGTCGGCCATTGCCGGCTACTTGGTGTTGCGCTTCAGTGCCCCTGCGCGGCGCGAATTGCAGGCAGGAGCTTCGTCTCAAGGCTCTGCGCGGTGATCGGTCCGACGTGCTTGTAGACGATCTCACCCCGGCCGTTGATGACAAACGTCTCCGGCATGCCGTAGACACCCCATTCGATGGCACCGCGCCCGTCGTCATCCACCCCCACCGCCGCAAAAGGATTGCCGTAGCGTCCAAGGAAGCGGCGCGCTTGCGAGGTCCCGTCTTTGTAGTTGACGCCGAACAGCCGCACGTCGGTCCGCTGCTTGAGGGCGTAGAGCAAGGGGTGCTCTTGCACGCAGGGCACGCACCATGAGGCCCAGAAATTGACGATGGTGACGCCGCCGGAGGCAAGTTCGGCAGCGCTAAAACCGCCGATTGGGCGGCTGCCGTCGCTGAGCCCCTCCAGGGCCGCAAAGCTGATCGGTGGCACCTGTTTGCCGATCAGCGCCGAGGGCAGTTTGGAGGGGTCGCCCGTACGCAGTGCGAAGGCGAACAGGGCAGCCAGCACGCCGAACAGCGCCAGCGGCCACAACAGCAAGCGCCGTCGCCGTGGGCTCACAGCGGCTTGTGCGACAAGGTCTTGCGACATGAGGTTTTGCTTCATCAAACTGCGGTCAATTCCGGCTGCGGGGGGTGCTGCGGGCCTCGAACTCGTCGATCAAACGTTGCTGGCGACGACCATCTACGATCAACCAGCCGATCAGGGCGGCGAGTGTCGCAGCCACCACGGCGTAGGCTGACCAGATGTAAGCGGCGTGCGGGCCCAATTCCATGGTGTCATTCGGCTGCCAGCTGCGACAGGCCGCCGGCGCTGTCGGCTGCACGTCTGCGCAGGGTTTTCACGCGTCGCCTCAGGATCTCGTTGCGCATGGCCTTGAGGTGCAGGGCGACGAACAGCACGGTACAGCCTAGCGCCATGACGAGGAGCGGCCGCAGCAACGAGGCATGAATGGTCGGGGCGCCAAGTCGCATGACACTCGCTGGCTGATGCAGACTGTTCCATTCGACCGAAAACTTGATCACCGGCAAAATGGCGATGCCGACCAGACTGAGCACGGCCGTCAACTTGGAGGCCAGCGTCTCGTCTTCGATCGAGGAGCGTAGCGCGATCAGCCCGAGGTAGAGGAAAAATAGCAGCAACACGGACGTGAGCCGCGGGTCCCACACCCAAAAGGTTCCCCACATGGGCTTGCCCCAGAGCGATCCTGTCGCCAGCGCCAGAAAGGTGAAGGTGGCCCCGATCGGCGCCGCCGCCTTGGCCGATACATCCGCCAGGGGGTGTCGAAACACCAGCAAACCGAAGCTCGACATGGCGATCAGCGCATAGATCATCATCGCCAGCCAGGCCGCCGGAACATGGATGTACATGATCTTGACGGTCTGACCCTGCTGGTAGTCGGGTGGCGAGCCGAAAAACGCCATGTAGAGGCCGGTGACGATCAAGGCGCCCGCGAGGCCCCAACACCACGGCAGCAGGCGCGCCGATAGCGCCATGAAATTGCTGGGATTGGCCAGCCGCTGGGTGAAGGTTTGCATGGCCGGCATCTAAGCCTTTTGTGGCCGCGAGTGCAATTCGTTGCAGACGCTCATTGCAACTGAAACCTGAGCGCACCGGCCGCTGCCAGCGGCGCCAGCGCTACGGCGGCGAGCGAAATGGCGATCAGAATGAGAAAGGAGGCTCGGAAACTGTCGGCCCCCGTCAATGCCGCGCCGACGGCCTCGATCCCGAAAATCAGCGTTGGCACGAACAGCGGCAGTAACAACAGGCCGAGCAGCAGGCCGCCGCGCCGCGTGCGTACCGTCATGGCCGCGCCGATCGCCCCCAGGAAGCTGACGGCGGGGGTGCCGACCAGCATCGTTGCCAACAGCACGCCATAGGCCTCGGGCGCAAGATTGAGGAGCAGGCCCAGCAGCGGCGCCAGGGCCATCAGAGGCAATGCCGTTGTCAGCCAGTGCGCCAGCGCCTTGGCCGCGACAACGGCCTCGAGCGGCAGCGTTCCCGTGGCCAGGATGTCGAGCGAGCCGTCTTCGAAATCTGCCTCGAACAGGCGCCCAAGCGAAAGCAGCGCCGCAAGCATGAGGGCAATCCACAGCACGCCGGGCGCGATGCGCGACAACAAATTGAGATCGGGCCCAAGCCCCAACGGCAGGAGCACGACGACGACGAGGTAAAAGCCCAGGGCGACACCGATGGTGCCCCCTTCCTTCCACGCGATCACAACGTCGCGGCGCGCAAGCTGCCAGAATGCGCTCATGCGGCGCGCGCTGCCTGCGGCAGCCGCAATGTGTGCTCATTGGGCCAGCCGAGCGGCTGGTGCGTGGCGGCAATGACAAGGCCGCCCGAGCCGAGCCGTGCCGCGACGGCGCCTCTCAGCGCATCCTGGGCATCCTCGTCGAGCGACGCCGCCGGCTCGTCCAGCAGCCAGATCGGCCGTGGCGCCAGCAGCAGGCGGGCGAGTGTGAGGCGGCGCTTTTGCCCCGCGGACAGGTAGCCGGCCGGAATGTGCATCAGCCGCGACAGGCCAAAGGCATCGAGGGCGAGCTTTAGGTCTTGCCCGCCGCCGCCGAGAAAGCGCTGCCAGAACTCGGCGTTTTCCGCCACCGTCAGGGTGGACTTCACGGCGTTGAGGTGGCCCACGTAGTGACACAGCTCGCCGACGCTTTGGTCCGGCCTGCCCGCCTCCAACCAAAACCGGCCGGCGGCCGCTGGCAGCAGGCCCGCCAGCGTGCGAATGAGCGTCGTCTTGCCAGCGCCGTTCGGCCCGATCAGCAGCAGGCTCTGGCCCGCCTCCACCGCAAAGGACAGGTTGGCAAGGATCGCGCGGCCGTCCCGCAGCACCGACAGCTTGTCGACCATCAGTTTCATAAGGGCTTCCCCGGCCCGGAGGCACATATTAGAACCGTTTTATAGGGCCCTGGTTGGCTTCGAGGCCAGGCAGAAAAGCGCTTTGCACAGGCGCGACCCGCAGATAGGAGATGCCCGCTCATGAGCACGCTCGACAGCTTCAAGTGCCGCAAGACCCTGAAGGTCGGCTCCAAGTCCTTCGCCTATTTTTCGCTGCCCGATGCGGAGCAGAACGGGCTGGCGGGCCTCTCCCGAATGCCGTTCTCGCTCAAGGTGCTGGTGGAGAACCTGCTGCGGCACGAAGATGGCCGCTCGGTGAAGGCCGAGGACATTCGGGCCGTGCTCGAGTGGCTCAAGACCAAGAGTTCCAATGTGGAGATTCCGTATCGGCCGGCGCGCGTGCTGATGCAGGACTTCACGGGCGTCCCTGCCGTCGTCGATCTCGCCGCCATGCGCGATGCCATGAAGGCGCTCGGCGGCGATCCCTCCAAGATCAACCCGTTAGTGCCCGTCGACCTTGTCATCGATCATTCCGTCCAGGTCGATTTCTTCGGCTCGGCCGACGCCTTCGCCAAGAACGTCGAGATCGAATATGCGCGCAACAAGGAGCGCTACGAGTTCCTGCGCTGGGGCGCCGGCGCCTTTAACAACTTCCGCGTGGTGCCACCGGGTACGGGTATTTGCCACCAGGTCAACCTCGAATATCTGGCCCAGAGCGTGTGGACCAAGGCCGGGCGACCCGAGTTGGCTTTTCCCGATACCTGTGTCGGCACCGATAGCCACACGACCATGGTCAACGCGCTGGGTGTGCTCGGCTGGGGTGTCGGCGGCATCGAGGCGGAAGCGGCCATGCTCGGCCAGCCGGTCGCCATGGTGATCCCCGAGGTGATTGGCTTCGGCTTCAAGGGCAAGCTCAAGGAAGGCGTCACCGCCACCGATCTCGTACTGACCTGCACGCAGATGTTGAGAAAGCGGGGGGTGGTCGAGAAGTTCGTGGAGTATTTCGGCCGGGGTCTCGACCACCTCTCCGTCGAGGATCGCGCCACCATCGCCAACATGGCGCCCGAGTACGGTGCCACCTGCGGTTTCTTCCCAGTCGATGCCGATGCCCTCAAATACCTCAAAGCCACCGGCCGCAGCCCCGAGCGTGTCGCCCTGGTCGAGGCCTATTGCAAGGCGCAGGGCCTCTGGCGCGAGGGCGACGTGGCACCTCTGTTCACCGATGTGCTGGAACTCGACTTGGCGACCGTCGAGCCCTCGTTGGCAGGACCAAAGCGGCCGCAGGATCGGGTGGCGCTGGCCGGTGCCAAAGGAGGCTTTGCCGAGGCCCTCCCCGAAATCGTCAAGGGCGCAAATCCCAAGCTGCGCGTGCCGGTACAGGGAACCGACTACGACATCGGCCATGGTGATGTCGTCATCGCCGCCATCACCTCGTGCACGAATACGTCCAACCCATCCGTGCTGGTCGCCGCCGGACTGCTGGCGCGCAATGCCCGCGCCAGGGGTCTGCGGCCGGCTCCCTGGGTGAAGACATCGCTGGCGCCCGGGTCCCAGGTCGTCACCGACTATCTTGCCAAAGCCGGCCTGCAGGACGACCTCGATGCCTTGGGGTTCAATTTGGCCGGCTATGGCTGCACCACCTGCATCGGCAACTCCGGCCCCTTGGCCGAAAACATCTCCGCCGCCATCCACGCAGGCGATCTGGTCGCCGCCGCCGTGCTCTCCGGCAATCGCAACTTCGAGGGCCGCGTCAATGCCGACGTGAAGGCCAACTACCTTGCCTCCCCACCGCTGGTTGTGGCCTTTGCACTGGCCGGGACCCTCAACCGAGACCTGACGTCGGAGCCGCTCGCCACCGGCGCCGACGGTCAGCCGGTATACTTGAAGGACATCTGGCCGAGCTCGGCCGAGATCGCCGAGATCGTGCGCACCTGCGTCACCCCGGAGATGTTCGCCAAGCGCTACGGCGCGGTTTTCGAAGGAGATCAGAAGTGGCGCGCCATGGGAAAGGCGCGGCCGACCCTGACCTACAAATGGAACTCAGGATCCACCTACGTGCAACACCCTCCCTACTTCGAGGACATGCAGGCCAAGCCGCCGCCGATCAGCGATGTGGTCGATGCGCGCGTGCTTGGCCTGTTCCTCGATAGCATCACCACCGACCACATCTCGCCGGCCGGCTCGATCAAACGCGATGGTCCGGCCGGCTTGTATTTGATCGAGCACCAGGTACGCCCGTCGGATTTTAATTCTTATGGCGCGCGACGCGGCAATCACGATGTGATGATGCGTGGCACGTTTGCCAACATCCGCATCAAGAACATGCTGCTGGGCGGCAAGGAGGGCGGCATGACGATCCACTATCCCTCGGGCGAGCCAATGTCGATCTACGACGCCGCCATGCGCTACAAGGCGGAAGGCGTGCCCCTGGTGGTGTTTGCCGGCAAGGAATATGGCACGGGGTCCAGTCGGGATTGGGCGGCCAAGGGCACGCGCCTGCTCGGCATCCGCGCCGTCATCGCCCGCTCCTTCGAGCGCATTCACCGCTCGAACCTGGTTGGCATGGGCGTGCTGCCGCTGGTGTTCGAGGACGGCCAGTCGTGGGAAAGCATTGGCCTCACCGGCACCGAGAAGGTCAGTATTGCCGGTGTGACATCGCTCAAGCCCCGGCAAAAGCTGTGGGCAACCATAGCCTACGCCGATGGCACATCGCGCCAGCTGCAAGTCTTGTGTCGGATCGATACCGAGGAGGAGCTCAGCTATTATCGGCACGGAGGAATTTTGCCATTTGTGCTGCGTAACCTGGCCAGCGCTGCCTAGGACAATCCGTTAGCTGAGCTTGGCGTAAGGTGCCGGTCTATGGCCATGACCCAGCTCACCCATTCGTGACTCGCTATTGAAGGAACAAATGCCGATATTGCTGCAGGCGAAGGGCGCGGTTCAACAAGGATCACATTGCCTCATGCGATGTTTTGTGCTCCTCGGCCTGGCCATTGGTTTTGCCGCAGGACCGGGTCTCGCTCAGCCCCAGGGCGCCAGCGGCCCCAGCAGCGCTGCGGGGCTGCCGCCAACACCGGCTGTGGTGGAGTTGTATACCAGCCAAGGCTGCTCATCTTGTCCGGCCGCCGATGCGCTCCTTGCGCAACTGGCCAGCCGGGGTGAGGTGGTGGCGCTGTCCCTGTCGGTCGACTACTGGGACTATCTTGGCTGGAGGGACACGCTGGCAAACTCGAAGTTCACGGAACGTCAGCGAGCCTATGCCAAGGCGCGCGGTGACGGGGCGATTTATACGCCGCAGATCGTCGTCAACGGCCTCGCGCACGTCAACGGCAGCGACGAAGGGCAGATTCTGCGGGCGATCGACAAGACCAGCAAGACCGTCGCCGCACAGCGCGTTCCCCTTCGGCTATCGCAGGAGAAAGGTAAGCTGGTGGTCGAAGCCAGCGCCGCTGCACCGGGCAGCGTGGTGAAAGATGCCACGCTTTGGCTGGCCGTCATTGCGCCGACGGTGGAAGTATCGATTGGGCGCGGCGAAAACAAGGGCAAGAAGGTCACCTACACCAATGTGGTGCGCGAGCTGATGCCGATCGGCTCGTGGAGCGGCAAGGCCCTGACGGTTGAGCTCGAGCGCCAAGCCATCCTGCGACCGGGGGCCGACCGTTGTGCGGTGTTATTGCAGCAAGGACACGCCGGGCCCATCGTCGGTGCCGCACTGCTCAACCGTTTCTAAAGAGCTGGATCGGCGGTGCAAAAAAAACATCGGCCGGCTGCGGCCGGCCTTAGCAGTTCATCGCTTGGTTCCTGGTGCCTCATCCCTTTTTTATATTTGGCTCGATCCGCCGACGAGGCCCGGGGGGCTGGGGGGCTAGTGTCCGTGGCCTCGGCGTGGATCGAGCCGAGAGGCAATGTTTGTAGGATGCCGAATCATTGCGGCAGATGATTGGCCAGCGCCGGCGCAAATGCGGCAGAGCCCGTGTGCAATTTTGACAATACCGAGGTTTTTTCGCCGACCCCCAAGGGGCACGCGCGCGGGCAGGTTGTGAGTGCGCCGACGATGGATGTGTCACGTGGCGTTGGCGCCAAGCGGATCACTGGTCCGCCGCCGGCGGGTGTGCCCGTTGGCGCTTATCCGGCAGGTTTTCTGTTGCCACTGCTGTCGGTTGCCCAGGCAAGATGACCGCCTGCTGGCTCGGGCGCCGGGCATCAGCCCGTGCGCGAACCGTAGAGCAGGTCCGGCCGCGAGCCGACGATCTTCATGTCCGGCTTGTCGACCACCTTGTGCTCCTTACCCTCATAGTCCAAGGCGAAGAGCACGCTGCGAATGGCCTCCAAGCGCGTCCGGCGCTTGTCGTTGGCGCGAATCACCGTCCACGGCGAGGCCGCCGTATGCGTGAAGCGAAACATGTCCTCCTTGGACTTGCTGTAGTCGTCCCATTTGTCAATCGCAGCCAAATCGATGTCCGTGATCTTCCAACGGCGCAAAGGGTCGTGGCGACGGCGGTGGAAGCGCTTCAGTTGCATTTCCCGACCAATATCGAGATAGAACTTGAAAAGGTGGATGCCGTCGCGTGTGAGCATGCCCTCGAATTGCGGCGCCTCGCGCAGGAAGTCGGCGAGCTGGTCGGCCGTGCAAAACCCCATCACCTGTTCGACGCCGGCACGGTTGTACCAGGAGCGGTCGAACAGGACGATGTCGCCTGCCGCCGGCAGATGCGGCACATAGCGCTGGAAATACCATTGACCAGCTTCGACCTCTGTCGGTTTGCTGAGCGCCACCGCCTGCGCCCGGCGCGGGTTGAGATGGGCCATGAAGCGCTTGATGGTGGACCCCTTGCCGGCCGCATCGCGGCCTTCAAACAACACCACCAGGCGCTCGCCCCGCTTCTGCAATGAGGCTTGCAGCTTGATCAGCTCGATCTGCAGCAGCTCGAGCGCTTCCGCATAGGCTGCGCGCCCAAGCTTCTCAGAGTAGGGGAAGCCACCGCTCGTCAGGGCGGCCTCCTCGATTTGCCTCGGCAGCGCCGGGTCGTCGAGATCGAAGGCTTTCGGCGCCTTGCCATCGCCTGCCTCACTTGCCGCCGGTTTGCTCACGGGTTCTGCCTCATCTCTTGGTTACCGCCGCCCATGCTCCAACATTTCCAAGCGACCATGCAATTGCGAGCCTGCAGCAAGGTTGAGGTTTGTGCTAGGATGGCATGCAACAACAACTTGTCGCATGCACCGGGTGCAGGATCAGATTGCGCGCAGATGGCAGGGGGTCCGCCAGCAGTTGGCCGACGCCCCCGCCGTGGGCCGTCTTGCGGCGCGCAAGCGCGAGCTCGCGCTCGCCGTATTGCTGACGGCCTTCTTCTTGACCGGAGCCCTGTCGGGCCTGCAGGCCGTGTTGGGATTGGCGCTGGTCGGTGCCTGGGCGGCGTTCTGGCCATCGCCCGACACGCCCGCGAGCTCCACGCCGCGCGGCATGCTGGCGCCCGACGACAAACTGTGGCGCGCCATTGTCAATGCCGTGCCGGAACCGGCGATCGTCCTCGGCAATGCCGGCCAAATCCTGCATGCCAACCGCGTGGCCCTCGAGCTGTTCGGGGCCCGGCGTCGAGGTGGACACATCACAACGATGGTGCGCGATCCCGAGTTGTTGGCCGCCGTCGAAGAGGCGCTGGCGACACGCCAATCCCGTGTCGTCGAACTGCACGCGCGCGTGCCGGTCGAGCGACGCTTGCTGATGACGCTTCAACCATTGGGTCAAGCCGAGCAGCCAAGCGCTCCTGCCCTGCTGATCTCGATCCGCGATTTGACCGAGCAGGACCGGCTGGCGCGCATGCGCGCCGATTTCGTGGCGAATGCCAGCCACGAATTGCGTACGCCACTGGCCTCTTTGCGCGGCTTTGTCGAAACACTGCAGGGTGCCGCCAAGGACGATGCGCAGGCGCGCGACCGGTTCCTTGCGGTCATGAGCGAGCAGGCCCAGCGCATGACGCGGCTGATCGACGACCTGCTGTCGCTTAGTCGCGTGGAGATGCGCGAACATTTGACGCCGGCAGAGCGGGTGGATTTGAACGAAGCTGCCGCCCATGTGATCCAGACCTTGCAACCGATCGTTAACGCCGCCGGCGCCGTCATCACTTTGACGGAGTTGCCGGCGCCGGCAATCATCCGTGGCGATCGCGATGAAATCGTGCAACTGCTGCAAAACCTCATTCAGAATGCGCTGAAATACGGCAGGCCCGGTGGGCATGTGGGCGTCGAAATTGCCCATGAGCCGCAGGGAGCGGGTCGCGGCGCCCGCTTTGTGCTGTCAGTGCGCGACGACGGCGCTGGTATCGCGCCCGAACATGTGCCGCGGCTGACGGAGCGCTTTTATCGGGTCAGCGTGGCGGCGAGCCGTGAAAAGGGCGGCACCGGTCTTGGCCTGGCCATCGTCAAGCACATCCTCAACCGGCATCGTGGCGAGCTGATCATTACGTCCACCGTCGGCCAAGGCTCCACCTTTGCGGCCGTTCTGCCGGCCGCAACGGATTGACGGGTTGCAACAGCGGCGGCAACGGCAAACAGCTGCTGCCGCCGCCGACGGCTCGGTGGGCAACCGGTCGCGCCCACGGCCTGCGCAGGTTGTAGGGCGTCGTGTGGCGGGTATGCCACGTCTTCCCGGCATGCTCATCGATTCGCCGGACATGGCCTTGAGATGCCTGTTAACCCCATAGTAATCTTCCCTCCGCTGCTGGCGAGCGATCGCTTGCGTGCAGCAAGCGGTCGCCAAGTTGGTTGGCAGCTACGCGTAGTCGCACACCGTTGTGTGCGCGCTTTTGAGCCGTACGCGTCAGTAGTTCCAAGTTCAGCGTCACAATCAGTCTCGCGTTGATCGTCGGCCGGTCTGGCTGTCGGCGTTCGAGGTGCCCGTTGCTGCGCCCGATCGTCTCTCCAGGCCCGTCCGCAGTAGGCGAGAATCTGCGCAAGCCGCGCTGGATTCAGCCGTAGTGCACACGGGAGAACCCAGGGCATGGCCTGGAACGATGAACGCGTCGAACTCTTGAAGAAGCTCTGGGCCGACGGGCTGAGCGCCAGTCAGATTGCGGGCCGCCTTGGCGGCGTCACCCGCAATGCCGTGATCGGCAAGGTCCATCGCCTGGGTCTGTCGGGCCGGGCGACGACCTCGCGCATGAAGTCGCATCGGCCGCGGGCGCGTGCCCAATCCGCCAAGCGCCTGATGAAGCCCCGTTTTGCCAACATCGGCAATCCGGCGCTGCGCAACCTCTACCTGGGTGACACCGAACCCTACACCCCGCCGGCGGAGGAACTCGAAATTCCTCTCAATGAGCGCAAATACATCCAGACCCTCACGGAAATCTCCTGCCGTTGGCCGATCGGCGATCCCCAGCACGCGGAGTTCCACTTCTGCGGCAAGTCCAAGGTGACGGGCCTGCCCTACTGCGAATTTCACGCCCGGCGTGCCTTCCAGCCGCCGCAGCCGCGGCGTCGTGACCGCGAGGTGCCGGCGCCGATGCTGGTGGTAGCGCCGAGCGGTGCGGAACCCGTCGCTGGCCCACGCGAGCCGGCGGGACAACCCGCGTCGGGCAAAATCAAGGTTGCCGTCTGAACACAGGCTTTGCCCCGTCCAGGGGCCAACCGCAAGCCGCGGGGAGAGAGCCGGGAACACCAAGGTGGCTCCTGGCTCTCATTTTTTTACCGCCGCTGCCGACAGCGGCGACGGCATTGACACCGCCTGCTCCCAGCCTCATAAAGTGCGCCATGACCTATTCGATCCAGCGCAACCGACGTCCTGGCGTTCGCGCGTTCGCGCGGCTGCGATGACGGACCGTCGCCGGATCGTCAAACAGCGCCGCGCCTAAGCGCGGCCTTTTTCGTTTTGTGTCGCCAGATAGGTCTCTACCATGTCCGCTACCGCCCAAAAACCATCCAAGCATACCGCTAGCCAGCAGTCTGTCCCAGCCGCGCCTTCTGCGGCCGTCATGCCCACCTACGCGCGCCAGAACGTGGTCTTCGAACGCGGCGAGGGCGCCTGGCTGGTGGCGACGAACGGGGATCGTTACCTGGATTTTGGCAGCGGCATCGCCGTGAACGCCTTGGGTCATGCTCATCCCAAGTTGATTGCCGCGCTCACCGAGCAGGCGCAAAAACTGTGGCACTCCTCCAATCTTTATCGCGTGGCCGGCCAGGAGCGGCTTGCCGATCGGCTGTGTGCGGCAACCTTTGCCGACAAGGTGTTCTTCTGCAACTCCGGGGCGGAAGCCTGCGAAGGCGCCATCAAACTTGCCCGTCGCTTTCACTTCGCCGCCGGGCATCCCGAACGCTGGCGCATCATCACCTTCAAGGGTGCCTTTCATGGGCGCACGCTCGCCACCATTGCGGCTGCCGGTAACGAAAAGCACCTGGAGGGCTTTGGTCAGCCGGCAGACGGGTTCGACATCGTCGCGCTTGGCGACCTGGAGGCGGTGCAAAAGGCCATCGGGCCGCGATACCGCCGGCATCATGCTCGAACCGGTGCAAGGCGAAGGCGGCGTCCGCGTTGTCGACCTGCCGTTCCTCAAGGCTGTGCGCGCGCTCGCCGACCAGCACGGTCTGTTGCTGATCCTCGATGAGGTGCAAAGTGGCATGGGCCGCACCGGCAAGCTGTTTGCCCACGAATGGGCTGGCATCTCGCCCGATGTGATGGCAATCGCCAAGGGTATCGGCGGGGGCTTTCCGGTTGGAGCTTTTCTCGCCACCAACGAGGCGGCCAAGGGGATGGTGCCTGGAACCCACGGCTCGACCTTCGGCGGCAACCCGCTGGCAATGGCGGTCGGCAACGCCGTGCTTGATGCCGTGCTCGAGCCGGGCTTTCTTGAGCATGTGCAGGCCGTCTCGCTGCGCTTCAAACAGGAGCTGGCCCGCATCAAGGACGAGTTTCCGGGGCTGGTCGAGGAGGTGCGTGGTCGTGGGCTGCTCATCGGGCTCAAGGTCAAACCCCCCTACGGCGACGTCGTCAACGCTTTGAGCGCAGAAAAGCTTTTGACGGTGGGTGCCGGTGACAACGTCGTGCGCCTGCTGCCACCGCTCAACATCACCGAGGCGGAGATCGCCGAAGCCACGCACAAGCTGGCGGCAGCCTTGCGCCGGCTCGCCAACCCGGCGGCCTAAGCGCGCGCGCCTGTGAGAGACGTGGCCATGTCCGTGGCACCTCGGCACTTTCTGGATATCGATCGCATTGATGCCGGCACGCTGAGGCGCATCGTCGACATGGGGCATGCCATGAAAAAGGCAGGCAAGCGCGTGCCGGCGAAGCTCAAACCCGCCGGCATCGCCGACGCCGTGCTGATGTTGATCTTCGAGAAGCCTTCCACCCGCACGCGCGTATCCTTCGATGTCGCCATGCGTCAGCTTGGCGGGCAAACGATTGCCCTCAACCATACCGACTTGCAGGTTGGTCGCGGCGAGCCCATATCGGATACGGCCAAGGTGATTTCGCGCTATGTCGATGCGATCATGATCCGCGCCAACAAGCACGAGACACTGACGGAATTTGCCGAGCATGCGAGCGTGCCGGTGATCAATGGGCTCACCGATCGGACGCACCCCTGCCAGATCATAGCGGACATCATGACGTTCGAAGAAGCGCGCGGGCCTATCAAAGATCGAAAGGTGGCTTGGACGGGCGACGGCAACAATGTCGCCGCCTCCTGGATCCAGGCGGCGGCGCGCTTCGGCTTCAAATTGGCGCTCGCTTGTCCGCCGCAGCTCAACCCCGACAGAGCCGTGCTCGAGTGGGCTCGGCGGCAGGGCGCTGACGTAGAGCTGACCGAGGAACCGCAGGAGGCGGTCAAGGACGCCGATTGCGTCGTCACCGACACCTGGGTGTCGATGGGCCAGCAGCAAGAGGCAACGCGGCGCAAACAGTTGCTCGGACCCTACGCGGTCGACGAGAGCTTGCTGCACAGGGCCCACAAGGACGCGATTTTCATGCATTGCCTGCCCGCCTACCGCGGCCTCGAGGTGGCCGCCAGCGTGATCGATGGGCCGCGGTCGGTGGTATGGGAAGAGGCCGAGAACCGTCTGCATGCGCAGAAAGCCATCCTGGCCTGGTGCCTAGGGGTCAATTGATGCCGGCTGCTGGCAGAACAACACCGGCGTTGCCCGCCGACGATCTGGTGCTGCCGTTTCGCACGGTCAAGTCGGATGTGATCGGCAGGGTGGTGCGGCTGGGCACTGCCATCGACACCGTGCTGTCTGGCCACAACTATCCCGAGCCGGTGAGCTACGCGCTCGGCGAGGCGCTGGTCCTCACCGCCATGCTGGGCAGTGCCCTCAAGACGCAGGGCAAGTTCATCCTGCAGACCAAAACCGACGGCGCCCTCGACTTCCTCGTCGCCGATTACGTTTCCCCTGGCAACGTGCGCGGCTATGCCAATTACGACAAGAAGGATGCGGAGCTCGCCAAGGCACAAGGTCGCGGCGATCAGGGCGCGCTGTTGGGCTCGGGTCATGTTGCCATGACCATCGATCCGACCGGCGACAAGAACACCTATCAGGGCATCGTCGCCATCGAACGTGAGCCGCTGGTGCAGGTGGCACACACCTATTTCCGCCAATCCGAGCAGCTCCCCACTTTCATCAGATTGGCAGTCGCCCGTCACTACGGCTCAGCCGGCCCGCGCCTGGCGCCCGCCTGGCGCTGGCGTGCCGGCGGACTGCTCATCCAGAAGCTGCCGCGCGCCGGGGGCAAGCGCAGCGAATTGAGCGACGAGCAACGTGATGCCTCGCTGGAAGGTGAGGACGACGAAGATTGGAACCGCACGCGTCACCTGGCCGCGACGGTCGAAGACCATGAGATGCTCGATCCGACGCTCTCGCCGGAGCGGTTGCTGTATCGGCTGTTCCACGAGGAGGGGGTGCGGGTGACGCCATCGACCCCGGTGGCGGCGGTGTGCCGCTGCTCGCGCCAGCGCATCCAGATGTTTCTCGAGCGTTTCGGGCCCGACGAGTTGGCGGACATGCGCGAGGCGGATGGCGCAATCACCGTCACCTGCGAGTTCTGCTCGCGCAAATACCGCTTTGCGGCAGGCGAGGCCGGCTAAGCACCGGACCGCTCGTTCTGCTGTCGCAGCAGCACGGCTGCTCGAGCAAGGCGGCAGCTTGTCTTGCTGCTGCGGCGCTGGGCGCCCGCGGTGGGCGGTCGCCAGCGCAACGACACAGCGCGGGGCCTGGCCTCAGAACCCCACCTTGTCACCGCCCTTGAGCGCGAGGATTTGCCTGGCGTCGTCGCTCGACGCGACAGTGAGGCCCAACCCTTCGATGATCTGGCGCACCTTTGTGACCTGCTCGGCATTGCTCTTGGCGAGCTGCCCGGGGCCAATCCACAGCGAATCCTCCATGCCGACGCGCACGTTGCCACCAATGGCGAGCGACATGGCGGCGATCGGCATCTGGTTGCGCCCAGCGCCCAACACGCTCCAGTGGTACTGATCAGCAAACAGGCGATCGGCGGTGCGCTTCATGTGCACAACATCCTCCGGATGCGGGCCAATACCGCCGAGGATGCCGAACACCGATTGGATGAAAAACGGCGGCTGCACCACACCTCGGTCGGCGAAGTGGCGTAGCGTATACAGATGGCCGATGTCGTAGCACTCGATCTCGAAGCGCGAGCCGTTGTTGGCACAGGTGGTGAGGATGTATTCGATGTCCGCAAACGTGTTCTTGAACAGACCGGCCTTGGAGGCTTCGAGATAAGGCTTCTCCCAGTCGTATTTGAATTCCTTCTGCCGCTGCAGCATCGGGAACAGACCGAAATTCATGGTGCCCATGTTGAGGCTGGCGATCTCAGGCTTGAAGGTGGCTGCCGGTTTCACGCGCTCCTCGATCGTCATGGTCGGCGCACCGCCGGTGGTAATGTTGACGACGCAGCCCGAGCGTTGCTTGATCACCCGCAGGAAGGGCGCGAATGCCTCGGGCGATTGGTCCGGCCGTCCGTCGCTTGGATTGCGTGCATGCAGGTGCACGACGGCAGCGCCCGCCTCCGCCGCCGCCACGGCGGCGTCGGCGATCTCCTCGGCCGTGATCGGCAGATGCGGCGACATGGAGGGCGTGTGGATCGATCCGGTGACGGCGCAGGTGATGATGACTTTGCGGGGCTTGGCCATGGGTTGTCTCCTAATGCGCGGCTGCTGCCGGCAGCGCGCGTTGCCGCAATCAGCCCGCATGGTGAGCACAAGCATGGCCTTTCGCAAGGCCGTCCGTCCGCGGCGCTGCCGGCAGCAATCAGACGTGACTGTTTGCGCCCGTGATCACATCCACCAGGCTCGCCAGCGCCTCGCTTTCGGACTTGCCGCTGGTCATCACCTCCGCGTTGGCTTTGGTATAGAGCGGCGTGCGGCTCTCCAGGATCGCCTTGAGATCATCCATCGCCTGTGGTCCGTCCGCCATCGGGCGCAAATCGCCCTGCGCCAAGACCCGGCTCATGTGCTCTTCGGGCGATGCGCTGAGCCAGACGACGAAGCAGGTCGAGAGCAGAAGATCATAGGTGGCCGGTTCCGTCACCAGACTGCCGCCGGTGGCGATCATGACGCGGTCGAAACGTGCCACGATGGTCTCCAGACACTGATGCTCCAGACGGCGAAACATGGTCTGGCCATGCATGGAAAAGATCTCCGACAGCTCCATGCCGCTCGCCCGTTCCACTTCCCGATCGAGCTCGATGAAGGGCATGTTGAGCTTTTCAGCCGCCAACCGACCGAGGCTGGTTTTGCCCGCGCCCCTGAGACCAACCAGAGCAATTCGCCCATCGCCGGTGTTGGCCTTGGCGGCGAAGCGCTGGGCGAGCAAGTGCCGCGCCTGGGCGAGCTCGGCCGGCGTCAGGCGCTCGAGCTGGTGCATTGCCAGCGCCAGTTCCAGCGGCAGTTCCGGCCGGTCGCTGACGAGAGCCGCGATTTCGAGGCCAAGCGCTTCGGCGATCTGCCGCAGCACCAGCAGCGATGCATTGCCCGCACCGCGCTCTAACTCGGCGAGGTAGCGCTCGGAGACCCCCGATGCCCTGGAAAGACTTTTGCGCGACATGCCGCGTCGGGCGCGGCCAATCCGCACCCGCTCCCCAACGTGCTTGAGGTAGGCCTCCTCCGCCGGCGCTGTGCCGCGGCGGCCCTCAGGGCCGGTCTCAGGTAGCGTTGCCATCTGTCGTGTGTCGTCAGCCCCAGTGTCGCGGATGATCCTGCAGTATACTACATCTTCGGCCGCCAGCGAGGCCAAGCAATCGGCTTCAATCGGACAAGACTTGCAGTATGATGCAGAAGAGACGTTTGCCTGGCGGCGCCAAGCCGGCAGGCCGGCGGGAGCAAACTCTGCCCAAACGCCGCTGGGGAGGAACGATGAGCTATCCGCGCATTTACAATGCGGCCGTCGACATGGTCGACCGCAACGTCGCCGAGGGACGGGGCGACAAGGTCGCCTTCATCGACCCCCATGAGCAAATGACCTATGGCGAGCTGGCGATCGGCTGCAACCGGATGGCAAACCTGCTCGCCACCTACGGCATCCCGCCCGAGGCGCGGGTGGCGATCTTGCTGTTCGACAGCGTCGACTTTCCCGTCGCCTTCTGGGGTGCCATCAAAGCCGGCGTGATTCCGGTTGCGCTCAACACCCTTTTGACCACCGAACAGTACGCCTACATTCTCTCCGACAACCGCGCCAAGGCGCTGTTCATCTCCGCACCGCTGTTGCAGGTCGTGCAGCCTATCCTGGGACAGCTCCCCTTCCTCAAGCACATCTTTGTCTGCGGTGGCCAACCGCCACCCTTTGCGCTTTCCTTCCGCGACGAGCTCAACCTGCAGGCGGCTGCCGCAAAGGCCGCCGACACCTGTTGCGACGAAACCGCGTTCTGGCTGTATTCGTCGGGCTCGACCGGCATGCCGAAGGGTGTGCGTCACGTGCACTCGAGCCTGATGGAGACTGCGCGCCTGTGCGGTCAGCAGTGCCTTGGCATGCGCGAGGATGATCTCGTTTATTCTGCCGCCAAGCTGTTCTTTGCCTATGGTCTGGGCAATGCCATGTCATTTCCGATGTCGGTCGGCGCAACTGCGGTGCTGGTGCCCGATAGGCCGACGCCGGAGCTGGTGTTCCGTACGCTCAAGCAGCATCAGCCGACGTTCTTCTTTGGCGTGCCAACTCTCTATGCGGCCATGCTGGCCTACCCGGGGGGCACGCCGGAAAACAGCTCCCAGCGTCTGCGCGTGTGTGTATCGGCCGGCGAGGCCCTGCCGGCCGAGGTCGGTAGGGCGTTCCGTAGCAAGTTCGGGATCGACCTCTATGACGGCGTCGGCTCCACCGAGATGTTGCATCAGTATGTTTGCAACAGTGCGGCCGGCCTCAAGTACGGCACCTCCGGCAAGCCCGTGCCGGGCTACCAAATCCGGCTCGTCGACGAAGCGGGCACTGAGGTGGGCGACGGCGAAGTTGGCGAGATGCTTGTGCGCGGCCTCACCAACTCGGAGGGCTACTGGAACCAGCGTGAAAAGACCCGCACAACTTTTGAAGGCGGCTGGACCCGCACCGGCGACAAGTACACCCGCGACGCGGAGGGTTTTTTTACCTACCAGGGCCGTACCGACGACATGTTCAAGGTCTCAGGCATTTGGGTGTCGCCCTTCGAAGTCGAGAGCGCGCTGCTCGGCCACGAGGCGGTGATGGAGGCCGCCGTGGTGCCCAAGCAAGACAGCGATGGGTTGCTCAAGCCCAAGGCCTTCATCGTGCTGAAGCCCGGCAAGATCGCGGCCAATGGTCTGCAGGAGGAGCTAAAGGAGCAGGTGAAGACGAAGGCGGGCGCCTGGAAATATCCGCGCTGGATCGAGTTCGTTGAAATCTTGCCCAAGACCGCTACCGGCAAGATCCAGCGCTTCAAGTTGCGCGAGGCCTAGGCCCGCAGGCTCGAGTACGGCCAAGCTTTTTGCGCGTCGCACCCGCGCGGCGCTAACACCGCCCTGGTTGGCAAGCCCGCCGCGGAGGGCCGGGAAAAAGGGCGGCCCGAGAGGAAGTGCCGCCGGGCAGGGTCGGGAACAAACGGGCCCAGCAAGACCGTCCAGCAGCGCCCGCCGCCGAGCAGCGCCTGGGCGGCACGCGCGCGGGGATTTTCGTTAGGCTGCGCCATCGCCCGCGGTGTCGGGGCTCAGTGCGCCCGTTGGTAGAGGCACAGCAGCGCATAAGTGCCAAGCGCGCTGGCACCGGCGATGCCGAGCGCCGCCGGCGGGGTCTTGAGCATCGCCATGATCCGCTCGGCATCGGTTGGCCGTACACACTCCACCAGCAAGGCCCCGGCGGCCAGCCGATCCTTGCCGCGGCTCCGCATCTCGGCCGTGTCGGCATTGGTCTGCTGCGCCGCCCTGGTCCAGATCGCGACGCGCGCGATCCCCTCTTGCGCTGCCAGCTCCTCGACCCAGGCAGCCGCAGCGGGCGCCGGCACCATCGCCTCATCCGCGCGCAACAAGACCGCATGCGAGCCGATCAAGTCCCCCGCCGTGGCGTGCACTTCGCAGACCGTGCGCACCATGTTGCGGAAGGATTTCATCGCCTGCTGCGTCCAGGGCGTGGGATCGTTGAGGCGGGCGAGATAGACGTCAGAGTTGAGCACGCTCGCGGCATCGACCTCGTAAAAAGCAAAGAACTGGCGGTCGCCACCGGCCACCAGCTGGTAGCGCCGCCCGTAGCGGAACCCCGGCACCGCCACGCGCTCCTGCAGGTGCTCGCGGTTGTACCATGTCTCGAAATGCTGGCGCCCCTCTGGGGCGCAATCATTAAAGACGGCAAGGATGCCGGGCATGCCGCACTCCGTCCGTGCTGCTCTCGGATAAGGTCAGCGCAGCCATCTTACGCCGCATCGCGGCCGTGAGCCACGGCCATGAGGCCGGCATCGATCAGGCCCTGGCGAATGCGATTGATTTCGGGCCGCGTGATCTTCACCAGCGGCGGCCGCACGTAGGCGCGCGGGATGCGGCCGAGCAGCACCAGCGCCTCCTTCATGCGATTGTGCATGTCGACGAACGGGTCGGCGTAAAAGACGCGCATCAGCGGTTCGATGCGGTCATTAAGCCGCTTGGCCAGAGCCAGATCGTTCTCCGCCACCGCCTGGAACAGGGCGCTCTGCAAATCGGGGATGACGCTGCCGCTGCCCGACAGTAGCCCGTTGCAGCCGAGCACCAGCGAGGATAACAGCCAGGCGCTATGGGTGGAGAGAACCTGCACGGGACGGGGCAGGTTCTGCAGGGTGCGGATGTGCCACTCGTGCGCGGGGACGTTGCCGATCCAGTCTTTGATGGCGGCAAGAGAAGGCACCTCCTCGCACAGCTGCAACAGCGTATCGCGCGGATAGCCCTGACCGGTTGACAGTGCGTATTGAAAAGCGATCAGCGGCAGGTCGGTGGCGTCGGCAATGCGCTTGAAGTGCGCGATCACCATGGCCGGCGACTGCCCGAGCGCGAAGGGAGCAGGCGGAAACACCAGGAGTGCCGAGGCCCCGCCCTGCGCGGCCATGCGGGCGAGCCGAGCGGCCTCGAGACTGCCGTCGGCCCAGATGCCGTTGATCAGCGGCAAGCGATCACCGATCGCATCCTGGGCGATGTCGAGCACGCGACGCTGCTCCTCGAAGGTGCAGGAGGCGACCTCGGTCGAGTGCGCATTGACGGTGATGGCGGTGATCCCAGATGTCGCGGCAACGTCGCTCAGATGCTTGCGAAAGCTCGCCTCATCGATGGCCAGATCGGCATCGAATGGCAGCAGCACCGCGGGGATGACACCGTGCGGGGTGTAGGATTTATGGCGAGGCATGATCCATCTCCAGGTCGCGTCGCGGCACTGTGCGGTTGGCGTGCCGCGGGGTCAAGGGACAAGGGGGTATCGCCGGGGTCAATGGCTCATGCCCAGCGCACCGTCGATATAGATCGTTTCGCCGGTGAGATAGGCGATCGGCGAGGTGAAAAGCGTCGCCACCAGCCTGCCGATTTCCGCCGGGTTGCCGGCGCGGCCGACGGGGATGCGCTGCTCAATCCAGCGCTGCGTGGCCTCCCGGGCGCGAAACTTGGCGTTGAGCTCGGTGGCGACGTAGCCCGGTGCCACATCGATGACACGAATGTTGTCGGTGGCCCACTCCACCGCCAGACAGCGCGTGATGGCGCCGACGGCGGCCTTCGACGCGCAATAGGCCACCGTCTTGGCCACGCCCAGCTTGTCGTAGTAAGAGCCGATGTTGACGATCAGACCACCACCGGCGCGCCGCAAATGCGGATAGACCTCACGCGCCGCCACCAGCACCGATGTCGCGTTGGTGCGCATGATGCGCTCGAAATCGTCCGCCCGCAGCGCCGCGCTGACCTGGGCTTCATAAAGGCCGGCATTGTTGACGAGACCGGCGATCGGCCCGCGTGCCGCCACCGCCGCCACGGCGCGGGCGATCGCGCCCTCGTCGGTGACGTCGCAGACAAAGCCCTCACCGGCCGCGGAGGCGCCCGAACGCGTCAGCCCCGCCACGCGCAGACCGGCGGCAGCAAGCTCGGTGGCGATCGCAGCGCCGATGCCGCGATTGGCTCCGGTGACGAGAACCGTTCCCTCAGGCATCGACAAACCTCGCCTTACGCTTCTGTTCGAAGGCGGCTGCGCCTTCGTCGGCATCCTTGGTCTGGAACGACAGGGTGGAAAGATCGGCCTCCAATTTTAACCCTTCGTTGATCGGCAGGTCGAGGGCGCGCTGCACGGCGCCGCGCGCGAAAGCCAGGATTGGCAGGCTGTAGCAGGTGAACTGGTGCGCGAAGTTGATGCCCGCGGCGATGGCATCGCCGTCGACGATGCGGCTGACGAGCCCGATGCGCTCCGCCTCCGCGGCGTCCAGCGTGCGCCCGGTCAGGATCAGCTCCAAGGCGCGTGCCTCGCCGACAAGGCGTGGCAGGCGTTGCGTACCCCCGTAGCCCGGTATGGTGCCGAGCTTGATTTCGGGCTGGCCCAGCTTCGCATGCCGCGCAGCCAGCCGGAAGGTGCAGGCCATCGCCAGCTCCAGGCCGCCGCCAAAGGCATAACCGTTGATCACGGCAATCGAAGCGATCGGCAGGGTATCGAGCTTGGCGAAGGTGGCTTGGCCGAGCTCAGTGCGTGCCTTCGAGTCCAGCATGGCCTGATTGCGGAACTCCTTGATGTCGGCACCGGCGCAGAAGGCCTTGTTGCCGGCGCCGGTGATGATCAGCGCCCGCGCCTTGGCTTTTGCCACCTCGTCGAAGGCCTCGCCAATGTCGCGTAGCATGGCGCTCGACAGGGCGTTGAGCGCCTCGGGTCGGTTGAGCGTTAGTACTGCGCAGTCCGCCTGCGTGGTCAGCTCGACAGACATCAGGCCTCTCCTTTCTTGGCTTGGTAACGGATTGGCTCGGGCAACAGTTCGCCGCGTTTCACCATCTCCGCCAGCTCGCGCTTTAAGATCTTGCCGCTGGCGGTCAGCGGGAACTGCTCGAGCCGGAGGAAATACTCGGGCATGTCGTACTTTGACAGCCCCTCACGGCCAAGATGGTCGAGCAGGTCCTGCGCTGCGACGTTGCCGGAGACGGCCAAACAGACGCGCTCGCCCAGCCGCACGTCGGCCACCGCAAAGCAGGCGACCCGCCCCACCTGCTGATGCCGCAATGCCAGCGCCTCGATATGGCTGGGGTAGATATTGTGGCCGCCGCGAATGATGAGATCCTTAAGACGACCCTCGACCTTGAGATTACCGCGCTCGTCCATGCTGCCGAGATCGCCCGACATGAACCAGCCGTGGCGATTGAAGCTGTCCTCGGTAGCTCCCTGATTGTCGAAATAGCCGAGCATGAGCGCGGCCCCGCGCCCGCCGATCTCACCGACCTCGCCAGCGCCGACCTCACTGTCGCGGTTGGCCGGGTCGAACAGGCGTATCTCGTAACTGGCACCGCCGCGGCCGCAGGTACCGACGATCGTCTGCGTAGCATCGTTCGGATGCGTGTACTGATGCGAAGAATTCTCGGTCATGCCATAGACGTTCTGCGGCGTGATGCCTTGTGCCACGAAGGCCGCCGCCAGCGACGGCGGAATCGGCGCGCCGGCCATGTAGAATAGCGATACCTGACCCAGCCGCGGTAGGCGCCTGGCCCGCTGCTGGGCCAGCACGTCCATGGCATGGGTCGGCACGCCCATCACGTAGGTGGCGCCGGTCTCGATGATCCAATCCAGCGCCGATCTCCCTGCCGGCGGGTCGTTGCAGACGAACCGGCAGCCTGCAAGCAGCCATTGCGCCACCCCAACCCAGGCGATGTGGTGCGACAGCGGCGATAGGCTGAGCAGCACCGTCTCCGGTCCGTGGCCCCAGTCGGCCACCAGGTCGCGGGCATTGGCCAGCAGCGTATTATGCGAGTGCATCACACACTTAGGGGTGCCGCTGGTGCCGGACGTGAAGGCCAAATAGACGACCCGATCGGGGTCAGTGCAGGGGGCATGGTCGTTGTCGCCGGTGCTGGGAAACCGCTCCAGATCGTAGACCGCTTTCAGCGAGCTGATTTTTGCGGCGAGGTTGTCGGTGTCGACGGGCGTCCGCTCGGTGCCCCAGCCGGGCTCCGTCACCAGGCCGCGTGCGCTCAATCGCTCCAGCAAACTGCCGATCTCGCTCCAGCTGTGGCTGCGATGCAGGGACGGATTGCAGGCCAAGCCCTCACGCGCGCAGGCAAGGAAGCTGACGATGGCTTCAGCCCGGTTCGACATCCACAGCGAAAGCCGGTCACCGCCGACAAGGCCACGCGCCCGGAAATCGGCGCCGGCAGCATCGACCCAGCGCCGCAGCTCCGCCCAGCTCAGCGCGCGCCGCCCGTCCTGCAGGGCGACGGCCAGCGGGCGCTCGGCGGCGTGGCGCGCCAACAGGGCATAGAAGGTGTCGGCGCGCCAGCGGCCTTGCTGGTAGTAGCGCAGCGCCTGGGCCGGATGGTGTAGGGTCAGGAACGGGCGCACGGGCTCACCTGTTCAACGCAACCGCGCCCGTGCGCAGCATGGCTGCCCGCCAGGTTGCGAACGCGGCGGGCTTGCACGCGTTGCTCGCACCGCCGGCTTGCTCTTCACAAGGACTAATCGGATAGGTCACGCTTGGCTCCCGTTTATATCCAGGCTCGGCTCGGACCACAGCAAATGGTGCCGCGGCCGCAGGCGCTGCCCGCTTGACAGGCAGCACCGGGCCGTTCTGCCCATCTTCCCGGCTTGTTGCCACAACACCTTTCCGCTAGCATCTCAGTAAAGAAGCCGCTCGCCAACTTCCGTATGAAGAGGCACGCTCGCGGTTCATCCGTTAGCGGCGTGGCTCGAAACACAGCAAGGGAGGAGATTGCATGTCAGACGACCGAAATGATCAGGCCAAGGAACCCTGGTACCGAGGCAAAGTCACGCGGCGCCGAATGATAGGATACGGCACATCGGCGGGCGCGCTCGGTGCGGCCATGCTGGTGCCGGCCCCCTGGCGCGCGGCGTTTGGGCAAGCCAAGCCTTACAAGGTCGGCTCGCTGCAGCCGCTCTCGGGTGCCGCGGCCGCCGGCGGCAAGACCGCTCTTGTCGGTGTACAGATGGCGGTGGATCGCATCAATGGCTCGGGCGGCATCAATGGGCGTCCGGTCGAGCTGATCGTGGCCGACGATGAGTCCAAACCCGATGTCGGTCGTCGCAAGACCGAGAAGCTGGTGGTGGAAGACAACGTCGACGTCCACTTGGGCGGCTTCCTCTCCAACATTTGCCTCGCCTGCATGCCCGTGTTCGAAGAGGCCAAGATCGTCAACATGATCAGCGTGTGCCTGGACACCACGCTCACCACCACAAAGTGCAACCGTTACAGCTTCCGACCCTATGACTACGCGCCGGCCCAGGCCGTGGCCTTCTCGCCCTACCTCGTCAACAAGCTCGGGAAAAAGTGGCACATCGCCTATGCCGATTACTCCTGGGGCCAGTCGACGCGCGATGCCTACGCCGACGAGATCAAAAAGGCCGGCGGCACCATCGTCGGCACCACCGGCATCCCGCTCGGCACGGCCGACATGACGCCATTCCTCTCCAAGATCACCGGTGATTTCGATGGTTTCTTCGGCATCTTCTTCGGCAAGGACGGCGTCACGATCGGCAATCAGGCCTACGATCTCGGCCTGACCAAGAAATACAAATGGGCCGGTGACGGCGCCATCGCCGAATCGACCAACCTGCCGGCGCTCGGCAACAAAATCGAGGGCTTCGTCGGCATCAACCGCTATATTCCGGTTTTCGACCCACCGCTCGACACGCCGGCCCACAAGAAGTTTTTCGAAGAATCGCTCAAGCGCCTGAAGGCCATCGACTCATCCGGACCACTGCCCGATCGCTACGTGCAGTCGAACTATGAAGCGATGAATGCCCTCAAGCTCGGCATGGAAAAATCCAAGTTCCAAGGCCGACCGGACACCATGAAGCTGATCGAGGCCCTCGAGGGTCTGGAAATGAAGGAAGGCGATGACTTCCCGCAGGGCGACAAGGTGCTCCGCAAGGAGGACCATCAGGCGTTCATCCGGCAATTCATTTTCGATGTCAAAGACGGCAAACACCGCATCCTTGACGTCATTCCCAAGGAGAAGACGATCTTCCCGCCGGCCTGCAAGTTTGCCTAAGTGAACGCCGGTGCCGCCGTGGCAACGCCTTCCCCGGTCGGCCGGGGGAGCGCTGCCGATCCGATCATTCGCACGCAAGGCCTGACGGTGCGCTTCGGAGGTTTGACGGCCCTCAATGCCGTCAACTTCGAAGTGCGGCGGGGGGAAATTCGCGCCATCATCGGTCCGAATGGGGCGGGCAAGAGCACCTTTTTCAATTGCCTGACCGGCGTGCTGCGGCCGACGTCGGGGCGGATCGTCTTCGATGGTCAGGATATCGCCGGCCTGCCGCCCAATCGGATCTCGCGTAGGGGCATCGCCCGTTCCTATCAGATCACCAACATCCTGCCCAATGCCACCACTCGGGAAAACGTGCGGATCGCCGTGCAGTCCCGCCATCACGGCTGGAACATGCTCAAGCATCATCGCGACTTTCACGACGTCATCGACAAGGCGGAGGCGGTGCTGGCCGCGGTCGGGCTGGCGGCCAAGGCCGACGAGCTGGCCGCCAATCTTTCGCACGGCGAACAGCGCAACCTCGAGATCGGCATTGCGCTCGCCACCGAGCCTCAGCTGTTGTGCCTTGACGAGCCCACCGCCGGCATGAGTGCCGCGGAGACGCATGGCACGATGGAGCTGGTACGCCGGATCGGCGAAAATCTCACCATCCTGATCGTCGAGCACGACATGCAGGTGGTGATGCAGTTGGCGCAACGCATTACGGTGCTGCATTACGGCGCAGTGCTGGCCGAGGGCACCCCCTCGGAGATCCAGCACAATCCGAAGGTGCTGGAGGTCTACCTGAAGACATGAGCCCGGTTGAGATCCCAGCGGAGCCACTGATCTCTGTCGAAGGCGTCCACACGTACTACGGCAAGAGCCACATTCTGCACGGCGTCTCGCTCCAGGTAGGGCGCGGCGAGGTCGTCGGTCTCATCGGCCGCAATGGCGTTGGCAAGAGCACCACGCTCAAGACCATCATGGGTCTCGTCAACGCCAGCGCGGGGCGGGTGGTGTACGAGGGCCGGCCCATCAGCGGTCTGCCATCGCACAAACTGGCGCGCATCGGTATTGCCTACGTGCCCGAAGACAGGCGCATCTTCAGGCTGCTTACCGTGATGGAGAACCTGCGCACCGGGCTTGACCGAGATGGCGTTTCGGAAGCGCGCAAAAAGCAGCTGCTCGATAAGTTGTTTGTCTACTTTCCCCGTCTGGCCGAGCGGCGCGGTCAGGCCGGCGGTACGCTCTCGGGCGGCGAACAGCAGATGCTGGCCATTGGTCGCGCCATGATGCTGGAGCCGAAGATCATTCTCTTGGACGAGCCGACCGAGGGCCTGATGCCGCGCATGGTCTCGCAGATTCGCGAGATTATCGAGATCCTGCACAAAGACGGAGTGGCGATCCTGCTGGTCGAGCAGAATGTACCGCTAACGCTGGCGGCGAGCCAACGCGTTTACTGCATGGAGAAAGGTGCGGTCCAGTACCACGCCGCATCCTCGGAACTGACGGTCGACCATCCCGTCATTCACAAATACCTGGGAGTTTGAAGCGCAATGGAGATCCCTTGGGACCTCATCATCATCCAGACCGTCAATGGCATCGTCACCGGCATGATCCTGGCCCTGGTGGCGTCGGGGCTGACGCTGATTTTCGGCATCATGGATGTGGTGAACTTCGCGCATGGCGAACTGTTCATGCTCGGCGCCTACATGGGCGTGCTGACGCTGGCCGGCACCGGAAATTTCTGGCTGGCGCTGATCGTTGCAACTCTCATCATCGCAGCGCTCGGCGCGGTGCTGCAGGTGGCGACACTGCGCCCGTTGCTTGGGCGTGACCCGCTCTACACCATTCTTGCAACCTTCGGCATTTCGCTGGTCTTGCAGAACTATGCGCTGTGGCAGTTCGGGCCGGTCGCGCGCAAGATCCAGGAGCCGTTTACCGGCCAGTTCAACCTGTTTTATCTGCAGTATCCCTGGTATCGCCTGCTCATTGCCGCGTTATCGGCGGCAATGATCGGCGGGCTCTACCTGTTCCTGAAATACGGGCGCTATGGCATCTGGATCAGGGCCACCACGCAGGATCGCGTGATGGCGCAGGCCATGGGCATTCCCGTGCCCTGGGTGCACACGGGCGTGTTCGCCATGGGCGCGGGCATGGCGGCTGCCAGCGGCGTGCTGTTCGGTCCCCTGGTGGGTGTCAACCACGCCATGGGCCTCGATTGGGTGCTGAAGGCCTTCATCGTCGTGGTGGTGGGGGGCATGGGCAATCTCGGCGGCTCCATTGCCGCATCCATCTTCATCAGCCTCTTGGAAGCCTATGCTTCGATCTGGGTCAGCCCCTCGCAAGCGATTATCGTCTCCTCGGTCGTCCTGATCTTAACCCTGCTGTTCCGTCCCACCGGCCTGTTCGTACCAACACCCAAATGAGCCTCCCCCGACACGCCAAACTGTATTGGATCGGCTTTGCCGTCACGATCGCTTTGCTGACCGTGGCCCCACTGGTGCTGCCTGAGTTCTGGCGCCGCTTTCTGACCGAGATCTTGATCTGGGGGCTGTTGGCCATGTCATCCGACATCCTGATCGGATACACCGGCATGGTCTCATTCGGCCATTCGGCGTTCTTCGGTCTCGGCATGTACGGCGCGGCCGCGGCGCTGCTGACGGTCAAGCCACCCAATCTCTGGCTCGCCATCGTTTATGGCCTCGCCGGCTCGGCGGCCGTGGCTTTGTTTGTCGCCTATTTTTCCACGCGGCTGCGAGACATCTATTTCGCCATCACCACGCTGATCTTTTCGCAGATCTTCTACGTCATCATCTTCACTTGGACGGAGGTGACCGGTGGTGAAAACGGCCTGGCGTTCTCGCGGCCCGGCTTCGGCATTCCGGGCGTCTGGACGACGCCATTCACCTCCACGACCTTGCACTGGTTCGTCCTGGCGGTGGTGGCCGCCGCCTACCTGCTGTTGCGGCGTGTCACGCAGTCGCCGTTCGGTATGGTGCTGCAATCGATCCGGGAAAACGAAGCCCGCACCCGCGCCATCGGCTATCCGGTCGAACGCTACAAGATGGTGGCGGTCATGCTGTCGGGCCTATTTGCAGGGCTCGCCGGCGTGCTCTACGCCCTGCAAAATCGCTTTGCGGCGCCAGACTTCGTCTATTTCGTGGTCTCCGGCGAGGTGGTGATCTTCAACGTCATGGGCGGCATCGGCACGCTGGTCGGCCCGATCGTCGGGGCCGGTTTCTTCCTCGGCTTGCGTGAAGGCCTGTCGCGCCTGTTCCCGTATCTGGCGAGCACGTTCAATCTTCCCTATCTGGCGGAATTCCCCTATCTCGTGCCCGTGGGCATCATCTTCATCGCCATGGTGATCTTCATGCCGCAAGGCCTGCTCGGCTTCGCCAAGCGCTGGCTCAACCGCTAAGCTCAGGTGCGCGGCGGCGGAATTGACACGAGGCGAGGCGTTGTTGGGCGTACGGGTTGCAATCGACATCGGCGGAACCTTCACCGACATCGTCGTGCTGTCGAGCCGCGGCGTTCTGCACGAAAGCAAGATCGCCACTACCCCGGCTGATCCGAGCCGGGCCGTGGTCGCCGGATTGGGCGCGCTGCTGAGCGAACTGGCGATGGCGCCAGGCGAGGTCGAGGAGGTGTTGCACGGCACCACCGTTGGCTCCAACACCCTCCTGGCGCGTACCGGTGCCCGCACCGGACTGATCACCACGCGCGGCTTTCGCGACGTGCTCGAGATCGGGCGTATCCGCATGCCCGACATGTTCGATCTCGGCTGGGACAAGCCGAAACCGCTGGTCCCGCGCCGCTATCGCCTGGAGGTCGGCGAGCGCATTGCCGCCGACGGCAGCATCGTCGAGCCGCTCGCTGAACGAGATGTGCTCATTGCCGGCGAACGCCTGGCCGGCGCCGGCATCGAGGCGGTGGCGGTGTGCCTGATCAACAGCTACCGCAATCCGCTGCACGAACAGCGCGTCGAAAGCCTGCTGCGAGCGCGCTTTCCGCAACTGCTGGTAACCGCGTCCTTTGCCGTGTTGTCGGAGCGCAAGGAATACGAGCGCACCAGCACGACGGTCGTGAACGCCTATCTGCTGGCTGCCATGCGCACGTATCTGCACAACCTCGAGGCCGGCCTGCGCGGCATCGGCGTTGCAGCCCCGGTGCGGGTCATCACCTCCAACGGCGGCATGCTGGCAGCCAAGACCGCGTGCGAGACGCCGGTATTTGTGGTGGCATCGGGACCGGCGGGCGGTGTCATCGGTGCCGCCCGGCTCGGTGCCGCGCGCGCTGAGCCCGACCTTGTTGTCTTCGATATGGGCGGCACCACCGCCAAGGCGGTGATCATCGAGGCTGGCCGCCCCAGCATGACGTCGGAATACGAGTTCCGCGATGGCATCTCGACCTCAAGCCGGTTCGTCAAGGCAGGGGGCTATATGCTCAAGGTGCCAGCCATCGACATCGCCGAGGTCGGCGCCGGTGGCGGCTCGCTGGCTGCCATCGACAAGGGTGGCCTGCTCAAGGTCGGTCCGCAATCGGCAGGCGCCATACCGGGGCCGGCTTGTTATGACCTGGGCAACGGTTGCCCCACCGTGACCGATGCCAACCTCGTCCTCGGCCTGATCAATCCGCACGCCCTGGCGGGTGGCCGCCTGCGCATCGACCGCCGCCTAAGCGAGCGTGCCATCCACACCCACGTCGGCCAGCCGCTCGGCCTTAGCCTGGAAGAGGCAGCGCACGGCATCCGCGCAGTCGCCAACGCGGCGATGGCGCGCGCCATTCGCGCCGTCACCGTCGAGCGTGGCCGCGATCCGCGCGATCTGACGCTCGTCGCCTTTGGTGGCAACGGCGGCATTCACGCCACCGATCTTGCGCGCGATCTCGGGATTGCTCGCATCCTGGTACCGCCGCTCGCCGGCGTGTTCAGCGCCGTCGGCATGCTGGCCTGTGACCTCGAGCACGTCGTTCTCAAAACCGTCACCTGCTGGCTCGACGAGCTGAGCGAGGCTCGCCTGCGTGCCATCAAGGCCGGGCTCGCGGGCGAGGTCGCCGCGCGGCTTGCGGCCGACGGCTTTAGCGGCGATCGCGTCGCACTTAACTGGGAGGCGGACCTGCGCCACGAAGGGCAGGCGAGCGAGCTCACGGTCTACTACGACGGCGACGATGCGATCGAGCTGCGCGACCGCTTCATCGCCGAATACAGCAAAACCTACGGCTATGTGGACGAGAGTCCGATCGAACTCGTGAAATTGCGCGTGGTCGGTCGTGGTCTGCGCGAACAGCGCCTCGATTTCAGGCAGCTGGCCATCGCCGCCCGGGCCGGTGCGCCGGCGGCAGCCTGCCGGCGTGTGCATTTTGCACGCGGTGCCCCCGCCAGCGCGACCGAGGTTGTGCCGCGGTCTGCCTTGTCGCCGGTGCCGCGACGTGGTCCGCTCATCATCGAGGAATTCGACGCTACCGTGGCGGTGCCTGCCGACGCCGCCGCGCACCTGGACGGCATCGGCAATATCGTACTCGAGCTAATGTGAGCTTCATGCAGATCGATCCCATCACCTTCGCCGTCATCAAGAGCGGCCTCGATGCGATCGCCGACGACATGGCGTACACGGTGGTCCGCATCGCCCGCTCGGAGATCGTCAAGGACGTGATGGATTTCTCGGCGGCGATCTGCGCCGCCGATGGCCAGATGGTGGCCCAGGCCAGGACCATCGCCCAGCACCTTGGTGCCATCCCCGAAGCGATCGACGCCGTGCTGGCCAAGTTCGGCGAGGATCTCAACGACGGCGATGCCGTCATCATGAACGATCCCTATCATGGCGGCATGCATCTGCCGGATATTTTCATGTTCATGCCGCTGTTTTACGCCGGCAAGCGCCGTGCCTTCGCTGTCGTCATCTGCCATCACACCGATGTCGGCGGTCGCGTGCCAGGGTCGAATGCCTCCGATTCCACCGAGATCTACCAGGAGGGACTGCGCATTCCCCCACTCAAGCTCTACGACCGCGGCGCGCTCAACCATACGCTGGCAGCGATGATCAGAATAAACGTGCGCGTGCCCGACCGGGTCTGGGGCGATCTGTCTGCGCAGTACGCCGCGGCGCAGGTCGGCAAACGCGGCCTCGACAAGCTGTGGCAGCGCTACGGCGCCGATGCAGTGGACGCCTATATGACCGAACTGCTCGACTATGCCGAGCGTCTGACCCGCGCCGAGATCAAGGAATGGCGCAAGGGCCGCTACGAGTTTGTCGATCACATCGACGGCGACGGCTTCTCCGATCGACCCATTCCGATCAAGGCTGCGATCACCGTGCGCGAGGATGGCAGTCTGCTGGTCGACTACACCGGCTCCGCGCCGCAGGTGAAAGGCGCCCTCAACTCCACGCTCAGCTTTACGCAATCGCTCACCTACCTGAGCGTGCGTTGCGTACTTTCACGCGAGATCCCGAACAATGTCGGTGTGTTCCGTTGCATCACCGTCAAGGTGCCAGAAGCCTCGGTGCTCAACCCGGTGCTGCCGGGTGCTTGCGCGGCCCGTGCGCTTACGGGGTATCGCGTGTTCGACACCGTTCTGGGCGCCCTGGCGCAAATCGTACCGGAGCGGGTGCCGGCCGCTGGTGAAGGCGGCAACAGTGTGATCTGCATCAGCGGCTTGCGGCCCAATCGCAAGCCCTTCATCATCGTTGACATGATCTGCGGAGCCTGGGGAGGCCGGCCCGACAAGGACGGCCTGGAGGGCGTGACCAATGCCTCGCAAAACCTGTCCAACATGCCCGTCGAGGTGATGGAGGCGGAGCATCCCGTGCGCGTCGAGGAGTACGCCCTCGTGCCCGATACCTGCGGCGCCGGCCGCTGGCGCGGCGGACTGGGCTTGCGGCGCTCCTACCGGATCCTGGCGCAGGAGGCGCTGCTGCAATTGCGCACGGACCGGGTGGTCTTCCAACCCTACGGCTTGGCGGGCGGCGGGCCCGGCGGCTCGTCACGTAACTTCATCGAGATCGACGACCGGCGCGAGGCGCTGCCCGGCAAGACGACGATGAGCGTGCCACACAATGCCCTGATCGTGCACGAGCAGGCGGGTGGCGGCGGCTTCGGCCAGCCGTTAGCGCGCGAACCGCACCTGATCCAGGAGGATCTGCTGGACGGAAAAATCAGCGCCGAGTTTGCCCGGCGCCATTACCGTGTGGTGGTCGATGGCGCCGGCGACGTCGATGCCGTTGCCACGGCGCGCCTGCGTGCGCAGCCACCCGTATTATAAGGGCGCCCCGCCTTTTTGTTTTTGGCGCACCGCCTACGCCGCCGCGCGGCCAGCCACCCGACCGAGAACAGGGAGCCGCCAAGGCAGCTGCCCGCGAGGGCGCGGCAGCCGTGCATGCCGCCGCCGCCGAGCCCCGCTACCTCGCCGGCGCCAGGGCTGGCGAGCCCGCGGGCAAGCGAGGCCACGCGCGCCAGCGCACGCGCATGGGCCCCATGGGCCCGCCTGTGCCGTTGGCAAACCACCCAAATTGGCCGCGCAGCCGGTCGCGCGGGGGATCGATCCTGCGCTATAAGGCGAGGGCCGGAGACGGCGCGCCTTGCATTATTATGCACTATTGTCTATACAGCCGGCATAATAATGCATGTGACCGGCGAGGCCCAGGCCGCAGCGCCGGAGCGGGACGGGCTGGAAGCGGGGGAGTGAGGCGACCCATGGTCACGCGCATCGATTTCCAGACCGAGCCCGCGCACTATCGCCATTGGAAGCTGACCTTCGAGGGTGAGATTGCCGAGTTGGTCATGGATGTCGATGAGGACGGGGGCCTGTTCGAAGGCTACCAACTGAAACTCAACTCCTATGATCTCGGCGTCGACATTGAACTCGCCGATGCTGTGCAGCGCCTGCGCTTTGAGCACCCGGAGGTGAAAGTCGTCGTGCTCAAGTCCGGCAAGGACCGCGTCTTCTGCGCCGGCGCCAACATCCGAATGTTGGCCGGCGCCTCGCACGCCCACAAGGTCAACTTCTGCAAGTTCACCAACGAGACTCGCAACGCGATGGAGGATGCGAGCACGCAGTCGGGACAGAAATATTTGTGTGCCATCCGGGGCACGGCTGCAGGCGGTGGCTACGAGCTGGCGCTTGCCACGGATCACATCCTCCTGGCTGACGACGGCAACTCCAGCGTGGCGCTTCCCGAGCTGCCGTTGCTAGCGGTGCTGCCGGGCACCGGCGGTCTGACGCGGGTCACCGACAAGCGCAAGGTGCGCCGCGATCTGGCCGACGCGTTCTGTACGGTGGAAGAAGGTGTGAAAGGCAACCGCGCGGTGAAGTGGCGGCTCGTCGACCAGGTTACCCCCAACTCCAAGTTCGAACAGAGCGTACGGGACGCGGCGGGGCGGCTGGCAGCCCAATCGGATCGTCCGGCGGACGCGCGCGGGATCCGCCTGACGGCGCTTGAGCGCACCTTTCAGTCCGACGGGATCACCTATTCCACCGTCAAGGTTGATATCGACCGCAGCAGACGGCGCGCAACCCTCACGATCCAGGGCCCGAGCGCCCCGCCGCCCGCCTCTGTCGAAGCCATGCAGCAGCAGGGTGCCGCCTTCTGGTCGCTGCGCGTGGCGCGCGAGCTCGACGATGCCATTTTGCATCTGCGGCTCAACGAGCCGCAGATTGGCGTCCTCATCTTCAAGAGCCAGGGCGAGCCGGCGCAAGTGTTGGCCTACGACGCCTTGCTCGAAGCCAACCAGGAGCATTGGTTGGCGCGCGAGATCCTGCATTACTGGAAGCGTGTGCTGAAGCGGATCGATCTCACCTCGCGCTCGCTGGTGGCCCTGGTGGAGCCCGGCAGCTGCTTTACCGGTACCCTGGCCGAGCTGGTGCTCGCCTGCGACCGTTGCTTCATGTTGATCGGCAGTTTCCAGGGCGACAACCGGCGGCCGGCGGCGCTGGCGCTATCGGGCCTTAATTTCGGGACTTACGCCATGAGCAACGGCCTTGCTCGGCTTGCCACGCGCTTTCTTGGCGAGCCGGCGAGCCTTGAGACGGCCAAGGCTGTAAGCGGCACGCTGCTGGAAGCGGAAGACTGCGAGAGGTTGGGACTCATTACCGCCGCGCTCGATGGCATTGACTGGGACGACGAGGTGCGCATCTTCCTGGAGGAGCGCGCGAGCTTCTCCGCCGACGGTCTGACCGGCATGGAGGCAAATCTGCGCTTTGCCGGCCCGGAGACCATGGAGACCAAGATCTTCGGCAGGCTCACGGCCTGGCAGAACTGGATCTTTCAGCGGCCCAATGCCGCCGGTGCCGAGGGCGCGCTCAAGCGCTACGGCAGTGGCGTGAAGGCCAACTTCAATCCCGAGCGAGTCTAGTCGGCCGCGGATCCGACGAAACCCAAGGACGCAGCAGATGCCCGAAACAACCAACGTCGACTACTCCACCAAGATTCCCAACAACGTCGGCTTGATGGATGACCAGCGGGTGTTGAAGGCACTGGAGCAGTGGCACCCCGGCTATATCGATTGGTGGATGACCATGGGACCGGAGGGTTTCCAGACCTCCGACGTCTACCTGCGCACGGCCATCAGCATCGATCCCAAGGGCTGGGCCAAGTTCGACTACGTGAAGATGCCGGACTACCGCTGGGGCATTCTGCTGGCGCCGCGCCTGGAGGATCGGCAGGTCAATTTCGGCATCCATAGGGGCGCGCAAGCCTGGCAGGAAGTCCCAGGCGAATACCGCGCCATGCTCCGCCGCCTGATCGTGGTGCAGGGTGACACGGAGCCTGCCAGCGTCGAGCAGCAGCGCCATCTCGGCAAGACTGCGCCCTCGCTCTACGACATGCGCAATCTGTTCCAGGTGAACGTCGAAGAGGGCCGGCATCTGTGGGCCATGGTCTATCTCCTGCAGAAATACTTCGGCAAGGATGGTCGGGAGGAAGCGGAAGGACTGTTGCAACGCCGCTCTGGCGATCAGGACAAGCCGCGCATGTTGGGGGCCTTCAATGAGGAGACGCCTGATTGGCTCTCCTTTTTCATGTTCACGTTCTTCACCGACCGCGACGGCAAGATGCAGCTCGAAAGCCTTGCCCAATCGGGCTTCGATCCTTTGTCGCGCACCTGCCGCTTCATGCTGACCGAGGAGGCACATCACATGTTCGTCGGCGAGACGGGTGTCGGTCGCGCCATCGAGCGCACTTGCCAGGCGATGAAGGAGGCGGGCATCGAGGACCCCAACGACATCGCCGCCGTGCGCAAACTTGGTGTGATAGATCTGCCGACCATGCAGAAGAAGGCCAACCTGCACTTCTCGCTGTCGCTTGACCTGTTCGGCTCGGAGGTGTCGACCAACGCCGCCAATTATTACACCTCCGGCGTCAAGGGCCGCTTCCAGGAAACGCGTATCGAAGATGACCACCAGCTCAACAACGCCACGTATCCCGTCAGTAAGCTGATCGACGGTCGTATCCGCATGGTAGACGAGCCGGCGCTCACGGCCATCAACATGCGCCTACGCGACGACTATGTGAACGATTGCGCCAAGGGCGTGCAGCGCTGGAACAAGGTGATCGAGAAATCCGGCGTCAATTTCCGTCTGAAGCTTCCCCACGTCGCCTTTCATCGCGGCATCGGCGAATTCGCCAACATTGAGGCATCCCCTGCCGGGGAGGTCATGAGCGCGGAGAATTGGGCAAAGCAAAAAGAGCAGTGGCTACCGTCGAAGGATGACGGCGATTTTATTGCCGGGCTCATGGCGCCCTGCTGGGAGCGCGGCAAATTCGCCTCCTGGATCGCGCCGCCGCGGGTCGGTATCGACAACAAGCCGGGAGACTTCGAGTACGTAAAAGTCGACCGCGCTTAACCGCCTTCGGCGGGATGACCCGGCGAAAGCACCGGCGCGCTTGCCGCCCGCACCTGCTTACGGTTCATCCTTAAGGGGCGATGCGCAGCTGGTGGCCCTTCCTGCCTCGCCAGTCCCCACCGGCCAGGCTGCGGTGCGGCTTTTCCAGCGCGCCGGCTGCCACCTCAGCAGCCCATGGCCTTGGCGAGGCCCACGAAACTATCGACCACCACATCCCAATCGCCGTCGGCCTTGAGATCGAGCTTCTGGTGCGGTCCGTGTTCGCTCGGTCGCGTCACGAAGGCCGTGCGTAGACCGGCCTTGGCGGCCGCCGCCAGGTCGCCATTGTGGGCGGCAACCAGCATCACCTGCCCTGGTTTGAGATTGATGAGTTCCGCGTTGGCCAAATAGGCCTGCGGTAGAGGCTTATAGGCGCGTGCGGTCTCGGCGCCGAGCACAACGTCCCAGGGAAGTCCTGCGTATTTGGCCATGCGCGTGAGCAAGCCAACATTGCCGTTCGATAGGGTGCCAATGATGTAGCGCTTTTTCAGTCGCTCAAGACCTTCCACCGTGTCCGGCCATGGCTTCAGGCGATGCCAGACCTTGTTGATGTGATCCCGGTCGGCGTCGTCGAGGCCGCTGATGGCATGTTTGGCAAGCAGCTTGTCGAGGCTTTCACGGTGCAAAACGTCGAGCACGGTCCAGGCGCGCCGTCCGCTGCGCACCTCTTCCATGGCCGGCTGGTAGAGACCCCGCCAGTCGTCGGTGAAGGCGGCCCAATCCACCTCGAGGCCGCGTTCGGCGCCGAACTGGGACAAATCGTCGATGATACTGGTCCTCCAATCGACCACAGTGCCGAAAACGTCGAACAATAGGGCGTGCACATCGTTTTTAGCGGTCATCGTCGGTCCTCTTGTGGGTCAGCGAGTACGGCGCCCTCCGCGATTGCAGCAGGAGGGGATCATGCAACCGGCGTGACGCCCAAACAAGCCGCATCCGCAACGCCAAGCCGGCGGCGAACTGCTTGTGGCGAGGCCACAGCCGGTGTCTGGCCGCCCCCTCTCGCTGCCTCGTCGGCTCGGCCGATGCCCGACGCCGCGGCGGCCCGGCCGCGGTTCGCCAACCGTCGCCGGGGCAAGGTCTAGGCGCCAGGCACTTGGGCGCGATGGCGTAGCAAGTGATCGGCTAGAACCAGCGCCATCATGGCCTCGGCTACAGGCACGGCACGAATGCCGACACAGGGATCGTGTCGGCCCTTGGTTGAGATTTCCGTTTCCCGCCCCAGCCGATCGATTGTCTGGCGCGGCGACAGGATGGATGAGGTGGGCTTCACGGCAAAGCGGCAGACGATTGGCTGGCCGGTCGAGAGGCCGCCCAGGATGCCGCCGGCGTTGTTGGACAGGAACTGTGGTTTGCCGTCGTTGCCCATTCGGATCTGGTCGGCATTCTCCTCCCCAGTGAGCTCGGCGGCGCGCATGCCGGCCCCGATCTCCACAGCCTTCACGGCATTGATGCTCATCATCGCCGCGGCCAGGTCCTGATCGAGCTTGGCATAGATCGGCGCGCCCCAGCCCGGCGGCACTCCCTCCGCGATGACCTCGATGATGGCCCCAACCGAGGAGCCCGCCTTGCGGATCTCGTCCAGATAGCGCGACCAAGTGTCGACGATACCGGCGTCGGGCGCGAAGAAGGGATTGCGTTCCACCTCGTCCCATGACCAGCGCCCGCGGTCGATGGCGTGGCGTCCGATCTGCACAAGTGCCGCGCGCACGCTCACGCCGGCAATCACCTTGCGGGCGATCGCTCCGGCGGCAACCCGCATGGCCGTTTCACGCGCGCTGGAGCGCCCGCCCCCGCGGTAGTCGCGGATCCCGTACTTCGCCCAATAGGTAAAATCCGCGTGCCCGGGCCGGAACTTGTCTTTGATGTCGGTGTAGTCCTTGCCGCGCTGATCGACGTTGTCGATGGCGAGCGAGATCGGCGTACCGGTCGTCACCTGGCGGCCGTGCTCATCGGTAAAGATGCCCGACAGGATGCGCACGCTATCGGGCTCGCGACGTTGCGTCGTGAAGCGCGACTGCCCCGGTTTTCGCTTATCAAGAAAATGCTGGATCTCGGCGGCCTCGAGCGGGATCAGGGGTGGACAGCCGTCGACGACGCAGCCGATTGCCGGGCCGTGGCTTTCGCCCCAAGTCGTCACCCGAAACAGGTGTCCAAAGGTGTTGTGCGACATGGTGGTGGCTTCTTTCCGCCGAGGCGGTCTTTAGCGACACAATGGCAAGAATGCAACGCAGCCGCAGCGCCGCCCTTTCTCTCGCAAATGCGAGAGAGCCGCCAGCGGCCACTTTAACCTTGGTTACGAATATCGTGTCCTTTGCGCCACTTCGAGAGGTTAATGCGCACCACAATTCATTGTGCATTCATTTAGCCGCCTCTAGCCTCGCGAGTGCGCTGTCGCGTACGGGCAGGAGACAATCGCGTGTCCTGCGGCGCGCCGACGCCGACTATCGAAATGGGAGGTATTTGGAATGAGCATCAGTAAGACTCTTATCGCCGTCTTGGCCCTGGCGATTGCCATCGCCTTCTCGCCGCTGTCGGAGCTTCAGGCCGCCACTATGAGCCCGGGCGCCAACCCCGGCGTCGACAACGCCGTTGTCAAGGTGGCGAAGAAAGCAGCGAAGAAGAAGGCCAAGAAGGGCAAGAAAAAGTCTGCGAAAAAAGCCAAGAGCAAAGGCCCCGGCTCGTGCGGCGCCTACATGTACTACAGCAAAAAGGATCGCAAGTGCGCGGATGCGCGGCTGAAGAAGTAGCGGTGACCCTCGTTGCAGGAGCCTGAAGCCTCGGGCTCCTGCAAGAATCGCCACCCGCCCGGGCTGCTGGCGCGGCGGCCGAGGTTGCGCGCCGCAGGTGCACAACGAGCCGCAGTGAGCCTCAGTGGCTCAAGCGTTCGAGCCCTTCCTTCGCCTCCGCATGCTCGGGGGCAATCTCCAGGGCCTTGCGATAATCCGTCAGCGCCGCGGCCTTGTCACCCAACTCCTCGTGGGTGGCCGCGCGGGCGGCAAAAGCATCGGCATCGTGCGGCTGCAGGCTGATGGCCTGGTTGAAATCGGCCAGCGAGGATTTCAACTCACCTTTGCTGAAATTGGACAGGCCGCGGTTGTAGTAGGCCCGGCTGTTGACGCGATCGAGCCGGATGGCCTCGGAGTAGTCGGCAATCGCCAGATCGAAATCGCCCCGGCTGTCATGGACCTGGCCGCGATTGTTGAACATATCCGGATCGGTGGGATCGAGCCGGATGGCCTCCGTATAGTCCTTGAGGGCAAGATCGGGTTGCCCGAGCCGATCGCGAACGTTGCCGCGATTGAAGTAGGCAATGGCGCTGCTGGCATCAATTTTGAGAATTTCGCTGTAGTCGGCGATGGCCGCCTCCTGATCCCCGAACATCTCATAGAGCACCCCGCGCTGCAGCAAGGCTTCGGCGCGCAGCTCTTCGTTGTCTTGGGCCCCTTCGATGGCACGGCCACAGGCTTGGATGCGCCCCTTGAGGTCGGGGCTGTCGCTTTTGCAGGCGGCCAAGTGGTCGGCGACCGTCTGGGCCGCGCTCGGTCCGCAGCCCAGCACCAACAACATGGCCAGCCCGAGGCTAGCGGGTAGCTTTGACCGTCCGGAGCTCGAACGCATGTTATCGCCTTGTCATGTTTCAGCGTCGCTTCATTTTGTCCGCGGTCAGCCCCCGGCTCCTGCCCGCATTTGTCGGCACCTTGCGCCGCCGACAGGAGCGCTTTTACCCGCCGGGGCGCCCGGCCGGGAGCTGAAAGTATGCGTCTGTGGCCGCTGGGTCACGCGGCAAAGATATGGCAATTGACTGCTGACAACGGCCGTAAATAGCGCCTATAACTCGGGGCGTTCTTTTGAAGACGGAGGCAATCATGCGTTCAATGATCGTTGCGCTGAGTTTGGCCGTTTTTGCGGCGTGTCTGATGGTCGAGCCGGCAAGCGCCGCGAAATCCAAGATGGGTTGCGAGGTGGGCAAACAAGTTTGGAGCGCCACCGACGGCAAATGCGTCGCTGGTAAGTCTAAGTATGCCGGCAAGACCGCCAGCAAAGCGCCCAAGAAGGCCAAGAAATAGCCTGACGCTTATGTAGGTAGGCGCATGACGCCGCACGCGTCATGCCCGCCCTGCGCGCCGGCCGCTCACAGCCAACGCGTTTTGTTGGCTTCCACGACCAGGATCCGGTCCTGCGGAACTTCGAGCCGCAGCATCTCGCTCGCGCTCAACTGGAGCAGCAGGGCGCGCAAAGCGCGACTGACGCCTCCGTGCGCGACTGCCACGGTGTCGCCAACGATCTCGGCAAGCCAGCGGCCGACGCGGTCTGCCACCATTTTGTAGCTCTCGCCGCCCTGGGGTTGCCAATTCCAGGCATCGGCTTGGCGCGCTGCATGGCCATCGGCATCCAGCCGAGCGATCTCGTGCCAGAGCTGCCCCTCCCAGCTGCCATAGTCGACTTCCATCAATCGCTCGTCGGTGTGATAGAGGCGCGGGTCGAGACCGATCGCAGCGCGCAGGATTTCCATGGTCTCGCTGGCGCGCAGCAAAGGGCTTGAGACATAGTCGAGTGTGGCGGCGCGCGCGCCCAGCGCTGCCGCCAACTTGAGACCATTGTGTTTTGCTTGCAGCCGGCCGGTCGCATTAATCGGAATGTCCCGGCGGCCTTGATAGCGCTGCGCCAGGTTCCAGTCGGTCTCTCCATGCCGCACAAAATATAGCGTAATGCCGGCCTTGAGCATGTTTATTGTCCCTCGTATGCCCACAATGTGGCGCTGTAAGCTACCCCTGCGAGGGGCGCGGGCGGGGTCTCAACGTGGCCCGGCCCAGTCCAGAAAGCGGATGGGTACCATGGAATATCGATCGCCGGTGAAGCGCCGGCGGAGTTTGCCTTGGGTGGCTCTCGTTTGGGCGCTGAGCCTGTTGGCGGCGACCGCTGTCTCGCATCGGGCCACCGCCCAGACGGATGTCGACCTGCAGCTGGTTCTGGCTGTCGACGTCTCAGGTAGCGTGAGTGAGGCCCGCTTCGAGCTGCAAAAGCGTGGCTACGTCGCAGCCTTTCGCAATCCGCGGCTGTTGCAGGCTATCCAGTCGGGTTCCACGCAACGCATCGCCGTAACGATGCTGCAATGGACTGGGCCGGTGCTGCAAGTCCAGGTCGTGCCGTGGCAGTTGATCAGCGGCGAAGCCTCCATGCATGCCCTGGCGGACGCGATCGAAGCCGTGCCGCGCCAGCTGTTCGGTGGCGGCACCTCCATTAGCGGCGCCATCGACTATGCCATGTCGCTGTTTCCGAGGCCGCAAGTGAAAGGCGCCCGGCGCGTCATCGACATTTCCGGTGACGGCGTCAACAACCGTGGCCGGCCGGTGACCGAGGCGCGTGACGATGCCATTAAGGCGGGCGTCAGCATCAATGGTCTGCCGATTCTCGCCCTCGATCCCGACCTCGATCAATACTTTCTGCACAATGTCATCGGCGGACCCAACGCCTTCGTTGTTGCCGCCGCATCGTATGAGACCTTTGCCGATGCCATCCTCAAGAAGCTCGTGACCGAGATTGCGGAAGTCGCGCCCCGAGCCACCAAGCTGCGGCTGACGAAGCTGCGCTGGCGACGGGTTCGGGCCTAGCGGCGGCTGCCAGGATCGCTTGGTCTATCGGGCGGCGGTGCCGTGCCCACCCGCCGCCAAGGCACCCATGCGCCCGGCCCCGCCGGCAACTCATTGGAAAGGCGATGACAGACCGGCGCGCGGCACGCTATGGGATGGGGAGGAAATGGTCCGCACCCCTTCTCGGCTTCGGCCGTTGCGGTGCGGCGGTCGGCGAGCAAGGGGACGCCGCATGCAAAAGCGGGCGATTTTCGGGGGAAAGGTGCTGCCCTACCTGCTGCTCGCGCCCCAGCTCCTCATCACCTTCGTATTCTTCTACTGGCCGGCAAATCAGGCGCTCTGGCAGTCATTCCTGCTGCAGGACGCCTTTGGGCTCAGGACCGACTTCGTCTGGCTTGAAAACTACCGCCACCTGCTCGGCCAGGGCGACTACTACCGGGCGATGGCGACAACGCTGATTTTTTCCTTGGCCGTGACGATCCTCTCCTTGTCCATCGCCTTGTTACTTGCCGTGCAGGCCGACAAGACCATCAAAGGTGCTGGCGTCTACAAAACCTTGCTGATTTGGCCGTACGCGGTGGCCCCGGCAATTGCAGGCGTGTTGTGGCTTTTCATGTTTCAGCCCTCGCTGGGGCTGATCGCGCGCGGGCTGCGATCGCTGGGCATGGACTGGAACCCGCTGCTTAACGGCACGCATGCCATGGTGCTCGTGATCATGGCGGCCACCTGGAAGCAGATCAGCTACAATTTCTTGTTCTTTCTGGCTGGTCTGCAGTCGATTCCGAAATCGGTGATCGAGGCGGCCGCCATCGATGGCGCCCGCCCGGTGCGGCGTTTTTGGACCATCATCTTTCCACTGCTGTCCCCCACGGCGTTTTTTTTGCTCGTCGTCAACATCGTCTACGTCTTCTTCGACACCTTCGGCATTATTGACGCCATCACGGGCGGGGGGCCGGCCAAGGCCACGGAAACGCTGGTTTACAAGGTGTTCTTCGATGGTCGTCTGGGCGGTGATCTGGGCGGCTCGGCGGCACAGTCGGTGATCTTGATGATTATGGTGATCGCGCTCACGGGCGTGCAATTCCGTTTCATCGAACGCAGGGTGATCTATTGATGTCGCAGTCTGTGATGTGGCGGGAACTGACCGCGGCCGAACTGCGCGAGAAGGCGCGCGCCGATGCCGTCGTGCTCCTTCCCGTCGCCTCGATGGAACAGCACGGCCCGCACCTGCCGGTCGGGGTCGACACCGTTCTGTGTGAGGGCGTCTGCCGCCGCGCCGCCGAGGCGGTCTCGTCGCTGCTGCCGGTGGTTGTCGCACCGACGCTGTGGTGCGGCATGGCCGAACATCATATGGCGTTCGGCGGCACCTTTACCTTTGATATTGCGACCTATCGCGCCGTGCTCTGCTGCCTCAGCAACAGTATCGAACGCCATGGCTTCAAGAAGATGCTGATCGTCAACGGCCATGGCGGCAATATTGCCGCCCTTGCCGCCTTGCTGCCGGACCTTGCGCGTCAGTCGACGCTCAAGATTCGCGCCACCACCTACTTCGAGCTGGCGCAATCGGCCATGCCCGCCATCCTGGAAGACCAGGATGGCGTGCGGCACGCCTGCGAAGCCGAGACCTCCATGATGCTGGTCTTGGCGCCCGAGAGCGTGCGTCTCGATGCGCTGCGGCTGGCGCACGGGCCGGCGCATGTGCATCGCCGCCCGCTGGCGCTCGGCCAATATCGATCATTCCGCGACTTCACCGAGTCCGGTGTCGTGGGTGATGCACGCCGCGCCTCGCGCGAGAAGGGCGAAAAGCTGCTGGCGGCCTGCTGCGAGGCGATGGTCGCGGTGCTGCACGATCCGCAAACCTGGGACTGAGCACCGATGGTCGAACGTCGCCGCTTCGGAAATGTCTTCCCCTATCTCATCTTGTCGTTGGGCGTCTTTATCATCGCCTTTCCGGTCTATCTTTGCTTGATCGGCTCGACGCATGAGCAGAGCACCATCGCCAACGGCCAGATGCCGATGACGCCGGGGAACTTGTTCCTGCAGACCTACTACAAGACGCTTTTCATCGGCACCAGCGGTACGACGCGCGAGCCCGTCGGCCAGATGCTGCTCAACAGTTTCGTGATGGCTTCGACGATCGCCGTCGGCAAGATCGCGATTTCGATCATCTCGGCATACGCGGTGGTTTATTTCAAGTTTCCGTTTCGCATGCTGGCCTTCTGGCTGATTTTCATGACGCTGATGCTGCCGGTCGAGGTGCGGATCTATCCGACCTACAAGATCGCCGCCGATCTGCAGCTGCTCAACTCCTACGCCGGGCTCGCCCTGCCGTTGATTGCGTCGGCCACCGCAACACTGTTTTTCCGCCAGTTCTTCATGACCATTCCCGACGAGTTGATCGAGGCCTCCAAGCTCGACGGGGCGGGACCGTTCCGTTTCTTCAAGGATACGGTGCTGCCGCTGTCGCGCACCAACATCGCCGCCCTGTTCGTGATCCTCTTCATCTATGGCTGGAATCAATACTTGTGGCCGCTGTTGATCACCACCCGTGACGATATGCAAACGATCGTCATTGGCATCAAGAAAATGATCGTCACCGCCGATGCGCTGACGGAGTGGAACGTGGTGATGGCGACGGCCATGCTGGCGATGTTGCCCCCCGTTGCCGTCGTCGTCCTGATGCAGCGATGGTTTGTGAAGGGCCTGGTGGAGACCGAAAAGTGAGGCCGCTGCTGGCATTTCGCGGCGCAGCCGGGCACGCGCGCCATGGCGCAGCCCGCCGAGGAGTAGGCCTCAGCCTACCGGCGGCGCGCGAACCAGGCATGCTGGATCCTGGCCGCGCCCGGTTTGCGCTGCCGGCGTGGGGCGCCAGATGGCCACGGTGACACTCGATAAAGTGCGCAAGATCTACCCCGGCGGCGTCGAAGCCGTGAAGGGGGTATCGCTGCTCATCCCGAACGGTTCCTTCACCGTTTTGTTGGGCCCCTCAGGTTGCGGCAAATCCACGCTGCTGAGGATGATCGCCGGCCTGGAAACCGTATCGGAGGGCACCGTCAGCATCGCTGGTCGGATGGTGAACGAGGTCGAGCCGGCCGACCGCGACATTGCCATGGTGTTTCAGAACTACGCGCTCTATCCGCACATGAGCGTCTACGACAACATGGCCTACGGCCTGCGCAATCGTGGCGTGCCGAAAGCCGACATCGCCGCCCGGGTCGCCGAAGCCGCCCGACTGCTCGGCATTGAGGAATTCCTCAAGCGCAAACCACGGGCGCTGTCCGGTGGCCAGCGGCAGCGCGTCGCCATGGGACGGGCGATCGTGCGTGAGCCGCAAGCCTTCCTGTTCGATGAGCCCTTATCCAATCTTGACGCCAAGCTGCGCGTGCAAATGCGGGTTGAGATCCGGCGCCTGCACAATCGGCTGAAGGCAACCTCGATCTTCGTTACGCACGATCAGGTGGAGGCCATGACGCTGGCCGACATGGTGGTGGTGATGAACGCGGGCCGTATCGAGCAGACCGGCGGGCCGACCGAGGTGTATCGGCTGCCGGCGACGCGTTTCGTTGCAACCTTTATTGGTTCGCCCGCCATGAACTTGCTACCCGGACGCATCGCTGGTCCCGGGCTAGCGCAAATCGAGGGTGGACGCATCGCCTTCCAGGCCGACGCATTCAACGTTGCGCTCGGCCAGCAGGTGGACATCGGTATTCGCCCCGAGGACCTGCAGGTCTCGACGACGGGCGCAAGCGATAAGCTCCCCTTCGTCAAGGATTTCATCGAGGAGTTGGGTGCCACCCGCCTGATCCACGGGGCCGTCGGCGGGGCGCCGATGGTGGTCGCGGTGGCGACCTCGACGCAAGCCGACGGCGCAGATGGCCTTGCCGTCGATCCGGCGGCCGTGCACCTGTTTGATGGCACCACCGGAGCCAGCCTGCGGCGCGCCAGCAGCGGCTAAGGCTGCAACCCGTTCCGGCTTGCTGACGGGGGCGCCAGCCGGCGCGCGCCGATCAATCGAGCTCGAGGCCATCCATGCCGGAATTCTTGCGGACTTGCGCGATCATCTCACGCACGAGGAGGCCTGCGGTGGCGGGGTCCTCCACCTGGCGCACCTCGGCGCCGCGGCGCCAACCCTCGCACACGGCAATGCGGCCCACGCCCGCCTGAATCACGCGCCCTGTGATGTCCTGCGCCTCTTCGCTCGCCAGATACACCACCGTTGGCGAAACCCACTTGGGATCGCGCGCGGCGCGCTGCTCTAAGCTCAGCTCGCGCAGACCTTCCGTCATGCGCGTCTGCGCAGAGGGCGAGATGGCATTGACGGTGACGCCGTAGCGGCGCAGCTCGCGTGCGGCAATGATGGTGAAGGCGGCGATCCCGGCCTTGGCGGCCCCGTAGTTCGTCTGCCCGACGTTGCCGTAGATCCCCGAGGTCGACGTCGTATTGATGATGCGACCTTTGACCGGCGCGTTGCGGCTCTTGCTCTCCTCACGCCAATAGCCGGCGGCGTGCCGCGACGGCGCAAAAGTGCCCTTGAGATGCACCTTGATCACCGCATCCCACTCCTCCTCGGCCATGTTTGTCAGCATGCGGTCGCGCAGAATACCGGCATTGTTGACAAGAATGTCGAGCCTGCCGAAGGCGGCAACCGCCTGGTCGATCATCGCCTTGGCGTCCTGCCAGTTGCTCACATCCGCAGCATTGACGATCGCCTCGCCGCCGGCCGCTTTGATGGCGCTGACCACCTCGAGTGCCGGAGAGGCATCCGCGCCGCTGCCATCGACGCCGGCGCCAATGTCGTTGACGACGAGTTTGGCTCCATGTGCTGCGAGCAACAGCGCGTGTTGGCGTCCAAGCCCGCGGCCGGCCCCCGTCACGATCGCGACCCGTCCTTCACACAAGCGGCGCATACCGTCCTCCTTGCTCTGCCGATTGCCCGTTCTGTGCTAGTTTGGTGGCCGGCGCCCGCGCCAGGCAAGCCCCGAACGGCTGGCCGCACGGGGTCGACACGGCTATTTCGTTCAGATCCCGTGCGGGGATGCGATATCGGCTTGGCGCCGCCAAGCGCAGAGAGGCAAGCGAGGAACGTTCATGTCCAGCGATCGTCTCGATCCCATCGCCGCACGGCTCGTTACGGCCCGCCGCCAGGGCGCGCGCATCTGGCTTTCCGCGGCGGATACGCCGAAGGATTTTGCGGAAGGATTCGCGATCCAAGAAAAGGTCGTTGCCGCGTTGGCGTCTTCGATCATCGGTTGGAAGGTCATGGCGGTGGCGAACGGACCGGTGATTTACGCTCCCATCCTCAAATCTGGTCGCGTCGAGGCAAATGGCCTCTGGCAGGTGGTGGGCGGTGAGCCGGCGGGCCTGGAGCTGGAGATCGCCTTTCGGATGCGCCGCTCCGTAGCGCCCGATGCGACAGCCGAGCAAGTGCTGGACGCCGTCGCCGCCGCCCACGTCGTCTTTGAGCTGTGCCAGAGCCGGATCGCCGATCCGGGCAACCTGCCGCGGCACGTCCTGCTGGCGGACTGCATCGCCAACGCCGGCATCGTCATTGGCTCGGAAATAACCGATTGGCGCGACCGGGATCTCAAGGCGCGGCCGGGCCGGCTTCTGGTCGACGGCAGGGTGCATGTCGAGGGCAACAGCGTCGACCCCGTGGCGGCGTTGCTGCTGCTGCCGCCCGCTATGGCACGGCACGGCCGACGCCTCGAGGCCGATCAGGTCGTCATTACCGGTAGCCTGATCGGCATGAACTGGCTTACGGGTCGGCATGATCTCAAAGGCGTGATCGACGATTGCGGTGAAGTGACCATGAAGCTCGCTGCCGCCTGAACATGCGCAAGCATTTGAAAGCCGCTCAACCCGGGGGCAACCGGTGTCGATATTCCCTTGCCGGCTGGGCCGCGCCAGCAGCCGGCCACGGGTGCACGGCGCGCAAGCGCGGGTCCTTGGCGGCCTCCCCGCGGCAGGTGTAGAGCCTTCGTGCCGGGCTCTGCGCCGGAGCTGTAACCTCCTGGTGCCGGCTGCGGCGAGGCTGCCAGGTAGGAGCAGATGTACGGGCCCAGGCGGGGCTCCCCGGGACCGCCGCGGGGTGTGTCCGCTGTCCGCCTGCGCCTGTGCTGCCAGCCGGGCATCAGCTCTCGAGGCCGGTCGGCACCGTTTGCTGCTCGCTTTCCAGCCGCAGGCCTGACGCCTGCGCCATGGTTTCCAAGAGGGCGGCGAAATCGGCGGCCAGATAGCTGTTGGCATCCGGCTTCAGGCGGACGCTGCCGATATGGCTCTGCAGCATCTCGCGGGCGGCCGCGGTCACCGGCATCGGCACCTCCAGCTTTCGACCCAGCTCCAGGCCGAGATCGAGATCCTTGCGCAGGAGCTCCGGCGTGAAGGTCGTGGTCCAGTCAAGGTTCACGAGTGCAGGCGACTTGTAGCGGGTGAACATCGAGCCCATGACGCTGTTGTTTATGAACGCCAGGAACGCATGCCGCGGAACCCCCATTTTGTTCGCCAGCAGCGTGATCTCGATCAAATTTTCAATGACGACGCCGAGCATGACATTGTGGGCGATCTTGCACACGCGCGCCAGCTCCCCGTCTCCCACGTAGGAGACGCCGTTCGGGGCGAAGGCTTCGATCAATGGCGCCACCCTGCGAAAGGCGCGCTCGGGGCCGGAGGCAACTGCCGACAGCTTGCCGGCATGAATGACTTTGGCATTGCCGCTGACCGGCGCGGCGATGTAGTCGACGCCCATTTCCTTCAGCCTGGCGCGGATCGCCGCTGACTCTTCGACGCCGATGGTCGAGCAGTCGACAACGATGGTCGGTGCCTTGCCGGTAGCCGGCACCGCCCCACCGGGCCCGAAGTAGATCTGCTCGAGGTCCTTGCCCGTCGAGACGATGGAAAACAAGACCTCGACGCCGGCGAGATCGGCCGGCGCATGGACGAGCTTGGCGCCTGCTGCCGCCAGCGGCTGGGCCTTGGCAGCGGTCCGGTTCCAGATCGACAGGTCATGGCCGGCCTTCAGCAGGCGCTCCGCCATCGGATAGCCCATACGGCCCGTGCCGATCCAGCCGATGCGTTGCGCGCGACCTGTCATTGGCGTCTCCATGTGATGCTGCGGCTGTGGCTGCCCGACACGGCTTAAGCGATGTGTTGCGGCGGACCTTGCGGCCCAGTCGATAGCGGGCCATTGAGCCTGTGCCCGGCAAACGTGTCAACGAGGCAGCCGCCGCGCGTGTGCCGGGCCCGGTCAGGCCGTGGCCTTGGCAGCTCCGCGCGTGACGCCGGCTTCTTCGCGCAAGTCCTTGGCGATGAGTTTTTGCTTGTCGAACTCGGCGCGGCGCCGTGCAATCTCCTCCGGCGACAGCCGTGCGATGTTGGAAAAGTCGAGTTTCCAGTCGGGATTGCTGCTCCAGCGCAAAGGCGATTGCACGCTCGTGCGCGGGGCGGTGGCCGTTGCCAGCAGATCGAGGGCCAGTCCCAGCGTGACACGTTGCGAAGTTGGATCCCGCGGCCGACCCGCCGGATTGCCGAGCGGAAAATCCGAGAACAACAGGCGCGGTACACCTACGTATTCGACGATATCCTTGGCACAGCCCATGACGACCGTTGCCATGCCCGCCGCTTCCAGTGCGCGCGCGGCCAGCGAAGCGCTTTGGTGGCAGACGGGACAATTGGGCAACAGCAGCGCGGCATCGACCCCGTCGGCCTTACAGCGGGCGACCAGCTCCGGGCAGTCGACCTCGAGTGTGACACGATGGCTGCGGTTGGTCGGCAGGCCGTGAAACCGGGGAGCAAGCGCACCAATGCGGCCGGCCGCGGCGGCAGCCCGCAGTGCGGGCAATGGGAAGTAAGTGCCGGGGTCTTCCCCCGTCGTATGTTGGCGATCGATGCCGACGTGGGATATGCGCAGATCGTGCTCCTTGGTCGTGTCGCCGGAATACACCGTATAGAACTTGGCCGCGGAGTTGTAAGGCGCGCCCGGTCCCTGATCGCCTTTGTCGGGCTGATAAGGGGCCGCCGTGGTAATGAGCGTCAGGCGGCTGTGCCGCAGCGGCTGCTTGAGCGGTGCGAAGGGCACGTCGGCGTAGTGCGCCCAGGCGTAGGGTGTCCCATAGCCTAGCGCCATGTAATAGTCGCGTATCCTTTGCCGGTAGGCGATTGGCTCGTCGTGCGCCGGGGCAAAGCCGAGGTTTTCGCTGCGCTCCGTCATGTTTTCCACGCTCCCGGCCGCATTTGGGGTCCGTCTCCGCGTACTTTCCAAACCTTTGCAGCCATGTGCAAGGCCTTGCTAGGCTGGGCATCGCGATTGCGGCATGAGGCGCACCATGAGCGAAGCCCCCGTCGACTACCAATCCGGCAACGGCATTGCGGTCATTACCATTAACAGGCCGGAGCGCATGAACAGGCTCGACGATGCCATCGTCGAGGGTTTGCGCGCCGCCTGGCAGCGGCTGATGGCTGCCGAGGAAGATCGCGTGGCCGTGTTGACGGGCGCCGGCGAGAAGGCTTTCACCGCCGGTGCCGACCTCAAGGCGCTGCCTACCACCCTCTACCGCGGCATCCCGGGCGTCGGCGTTGCCGTCGATAAGCCGGTGATCGGCGCGGTGGCGGGCTGGGTGGTAGGTGGCGGCATGGTGCTCACCACCATGTGCGACATCCTGATTGCCGCCGATAACGCTCGATTTTCCTATCCCGAGGTCAAGGTGGGGTTTACCGGCGGCATCATCAGCAACCTGGCTTCGCGCATTCCGCACAAGATCGCCATGGAATTGCTGTTGCTTGGCGAGCCGATCGATGCACAGCGCGCCTACGAGGTCGGTTACGTCAACAAGGTGGTGGCAGCAGCTGAGCTGATGCCGACCGCGATGGCGTACGCGGCACGCATAGCTGCCACTGCGCCACTGCCCTCCCGCGCCCTGAAACGCTTTGTGGCGGAGACGCTGCCCAAAAGCCCAAGTGAGATCGCCGGCATTGCCCGGGCCGACATCGACACGATCTTTGCCAGCGAGGACTGGGCCGAAGGCCGTGCTGCATTCGTGCAAAAACGGCCGCCGCGCTATCGGGGCAAATAAATCACCTGCCGACGATCTACTCCAGCTTCAGGTTGGTGGCTTTGATCAATTCGACATTGCGGTTGGTGTCGTCCTCGAGGTAGCTCGCCATTTCCTCGGGCGTTTGTATTGGCACCACGGTATTGATGGCGCGCATGCGATCTCGCATCTCGTCGGTCTTGGCGATTTCCACGACCTTGGCATTGAGCTTGGCGACGATCGGTTTGGGCGTGCCAGCCGGTGCGAAGAGCGAGTACCAAATCGGCACGTCCGAGTTGGCATAACCGCATTCCGTGAGCGTCGGCACCTCCGGGAAATCCGGGTGGCGGGTCGTGCTATTGATATTGAGCAGCAGCAGCTTGCCAGCCTTCACGTGCGGGATGGTGTTGATCTCGTTCATCATCTGCACGGTGTTGGGCAGGTGATCATTGAGCGCATCGGCGCTGCCGCGATAGGGCACGTGCAGAATATCGATACCTGCTCGATACTTCAGCATCTCGATGCGCAGGTGGGTGGCGGTACCGAGGCCCGCCGAGCCGTAGGAGAGTTTACCGGGGTTGGCCTTGGCATAGTCGATCATTTCTTTGAAGGTCTTTGGTCCCACCGCCGGATGCATGGAAAAGCCGGTCACGAAATCGCCGACCCGGCCCACCGGCAGAAAAGCTTGCGGATCGTAGGGGGTCTTGCGCAGACTGGGCAGCACGGACAGCGTCGCATTCGGTGTCAGCAGGAAGGTGTAGCCGTCCGGCGCCGCCTTGGCAGCAGCCTCGGTGCCGATCATGCCACCGGCGCCGCCGCGATTCTCGATGATGAATTGCTGGCCGAAGCTCTGCGCCAATTTCTCCGCCCATGGCCGACCGATCAGATCCGTGCCGCCGCCCGGTGCATAGGGAAGGATCAGCTTGACAGGCCGATCGGGCCAGTTCTGTGCCTGGGCCGACGCCTTCCAGGGGACGCCAGCCGCCACGACCGCACCGGCCATACCGAGAAATTCACGACGACGCATTCTTGGTCCTTTCCATGAGTTGTGCGGGCCTGAGAATAGCAGCATGCCGCCGCGAAGTTATGTGCGGCAAATCTACTCTTGGAATGCCGTCTTTCTTAGCTTGCTCACGTTGGGCAGCACGACAAACAGCAAGAGCAAGGCAGCCAGCAGGAGGAAGCACAGCGATAATGGTCGCTGCACGAACACCCACGGATCGCCGCGCGACAGCAGCATGGCGCGGCGCATGTAGACTTCCATCATCGGCCCGAGCAGAAAGCCGAGCAACAGCGGTGCCGGTTCGCAATCGAGCTTCATCAGCAGGTATCCGAACAGGCCGAACACCGCGATCATCAGGACTTCGTTGGCGGAGTTGTTGAGGCTGTAAACCCCGATGCAGCAAAAGAACAAGATTGCGATCGCCAGCAGCCGATAAGGTACCAGCAACAGCCGCACCCAGATGCCGATCAGTGGCAGGTTTAGCACGATCAACATCAGGTTGCCCAACCACATGCTGGCGATCATGCCCCAGAACAGCCCGGGCCTTTGCTCCATCACCTGCGGTCCGGGGATGATGCCATGAATCATCATGCCGCCGATCATCATGGCCATCACGGCATTGGAGGGGATGCCGAGAGTGAGCATTGGAATGAAGGACGTCTGCGCCGCCGCGTTGTTGGCGCTCTCGGGCGCGGCGACACCCTCGATCATACCGGTGCCGAACTTCTCCGGCGTGCGCGAAAGTTTCTTCTCCAGCGTGTAGGCCGAGAACGAGGCAAGGATCGCCCCGCCGCCCGGAAGAATGCCAAGCAGCCCGCCCAGAAAGGTCCCTCGCAATACCGGTGCGATGGAGCGCCTGATGTCCTCTCTACTCGGCAGCAGCCCGCTGACCTTGGAGCTCACCAAGTGCGTCCGCTCTGGATTGGTCAGATTGGCGATGATCTCGGCGATGCCGAAGACGCCCATGGCGAGCGGCACGAAGCCGATGCCGTCGAACAGGTCGCTGATCCCGAAGGTAAAGCGCAGGTTACCGGTGTTGACGTCGGTGCCGATCAGGCCGAGCAACATGCCAAGGAATACCATGCCGAACGCCTTGAGCACCGAACCGCGCGCCAGCACGATGGCAAACACCAGCCCGAGCGTCATCAGCGAGAAGTAGTCGGGCGGGGTGAATTGCTGGGCCAACCGCGTCAGCGGCGGGGCCGCAAGCGCGATGGTGATGGTCGCCACGCAACCGGCAAAGAACGATCCGAGAGCGGCGATGGCGAGCGCGGGACCGGCGCGTCCCTGTCGCGCCATCTGGTAGCCGTCCAGCGTCGTGACGACCGAGCTCGATTCGCCCGGCAGGTTGACGAGGATGGCCGTGGTGGAACCACCGTACTGCGCGCCGTAGTAGATGCCGGCCAGCATGATCAACGCGCCTTCGGGCGGCAGCAAGTAGGTGACGGGCAGCAGCAGGGCCATGGTGGCTACGGGGCCGACCCCCGGGAGCACGCCGATGCAGGTACCGATGATGGCGCCGGCCAGGCACCACAGCAGGTTCTGCAGCGAGAGCGCCACCGAGAACCCGAGCCCCAAATTCGCGACCAGGCCAGCTACTTCCATTGGAACCCCGCAGGGAGGGCGGGGATGGGCATGCCGAGAGCGTAGATGAATAAGCCGACGCCGAGCACTATCATGAGGATGGCAAACAGGAGATACTCGCGCCAGCGCGTATCCGGTGTGCCGAGGGCAGCCAGTGTCATCGATACGATCATGGTTGCCACCAGGCCCAGCCGGTCGACCAACAAGGCGAAAGCCACCGTCGCCAGTGTGACCATGACGGCAGGTCGCCAGGCCCACGGCGTCAGGCGCGGGCTGCCGGCTATGGCGGTCTTGATCCAGAGCAGCACGCCGGTTCCGACCAGGCAGCAGCACAGAATGCGGGGCAGCACGCCGGTACCGGGGCGCTGCGCTGTGCCCATGGGGTAGTCGGCGCCGATCCACAACCCAGCCAGGCCAAACGCCACCAGCAACAGGCCGGTCGCGAAATCCTGGGAACTCCTAAGGCGCATGCCTGGCGTCTTCCTTCCGTGCTTTTTGCCAAGCTTACCGGCAATGCCGCCAGAGCGGTAGAGTGCAGCCGGCTTGGCAGATCGGTCGTCAGGTGTTGTGTTTCACGAGGATATCGGCGTTGACCTGCTTCACGTCGCGCAGGCCGCACAATGCCATGGTGATATCGAGTTCCTTGCGGATGATTTCGAGAGATTTGGCGACACCGACCTCACCCAGGGCGCCGAGCCCATAGACATAGGCGCGGCCGATCAGGACGCCCTTGGCGCCCAGCGCCAGCGCTTTGATTACGTCCTGTCCCGAGCGAACACCGCCGTCCATCAGCACCTCGATACGACTGCCGACCGCGCCCGCGATCTCAGGCAGTGCCGATATAGATGAGGGTGCGCCATCGAGCTGCCGGCCGCCATGGTTGGACACGATCAGGGCATCGGCGCCGCTCTTAACGGCGAGCTCGGCATCCTCAGCATCGAGGATGCCCTTGAGAATAAGCTTCCCGCCCCAGCGCTCTTTGATGCGCTTGATGTCATCCCAACTGAGGGTGGGGTCGAACTGCTCGGCGGTCCATGCCGACAGTGCGCGCGTATCCTTGACGCCCTTGGCGTGGCCGACGATGTTGCGGAAGGTGCGCCGCTTGGTGCCGAGCATACCCATCCACCAGCGCGGCTTGCTGGCGATGTCGATGATATTGCCGAGGGTCATCCTCGGCGGCGCGCTGAGGCCATTCTTTACGTCCTTGTGACGTTGTCCGAGGATCTGCAGATCGAGGGTGAGCACCAAGGCCGAGCATCCCGCCGCCTTGGCGCGGCCGATCAGGCGATCGATGAAATCACGATCGCGCATGACGTAGAGCTGAAACCAGAACGGCTTGTCGGTGTTCTCCGCCACGTCCTCGATCGAGCAGATGCTCATGGTGGAAAGCGTAAAAGGAACGCCCGCTGCCGCGGCGGCACGCGCGGCCAGCAGCTCACCGTCCGCGTACTGCATGCCGGCGAGACCGACGGGGGCCAGCGCCACCGGCATGGAGACCGGCTGGCCAATCATACTGGTGGCGAGGGTGCGGTTTGACATGTCGACGGCAACGCGCTGGCGCAGGCGGATGCGCTGGAAGTCGGACTCATTGGCTCGGTAGGTGCTCTCGCTCCAGGCGCCAGAGTCGGCGTAATCATAAAACATCCTTGGCACGCGCCGTTGCGCAAGTATGCGCAAGTCCTCGACGCAGGTGATGATCGGTTCGGCCATGGTGGTTTCCTCCCGCGTGCGCAATCTGGCAGCATGGCACGCCCCGGCGCTTTGCAGCAGAGGTTGGGGAGATGATCAAGGGGGGATGTGATGCGGCTGGCAAGGCGGCCGTTACAGCAAAGCCAGCCTCGAGGCTGGGCGGTTCAATGGAAATCGCGGCTCTTGTGCGGTTTCCAGGAGCCCTCGCGCACTTTTTTGCTGGTGTGGGGCATGCTGGCGGTGCCCTCTGCGAGCGAGCGCAATGCCTCGGAATGATCTTGCAGTCGCTCGGCCACCAGGTGGATGACGAGCCCCTCGCGTTCTATTCTGCCGTGCACTTCCAGAAACTGTGCCGACATCACAATGCGTCGGTTGTTATCGAACACCTTCGGCCACACCACCACGTTGACAATACCGGTCTCGTCCTCAAGGGTAAGAAAGATCACGCCTTTGGCGGTGCCGGGGCGCTGCCGTACCAGCACGAGGCCGGCGACCGACACACGGCGACCGGCCAATTCCTGGTTCCAATGCTCAGCGCTGGTTAGAATGCCGCGGGAGGCCAACTGCTGGCGGAAGAAGGCAATTGGGTGGGCCTTGAGGGAAAGGCTGATGGCGGCATAGTCTTCCACCACATGCTCACCCAAGCTAACGGCGGGGAGCGTCACGGTAGGCTCGGCGAAGAGATCGCCGGTTTTGCCATGCGTTAGCAGCGACGGTGTGGCGGCAATCCGCTTCGGTTTTTTGTGCAAGGCGCCGCCGGCGAGCCCTTTGACGGCCCACAGGGCGGCGCGCCGGTCGAGACCGGTCGAACGGAATGCATCGGCATTGGCGAGCCGTTCCAGCATGCTTACGGGGGCGCCGGTGCGCATCCACAACGACGGGATGTCCGCGTAACCCTCGCCGCGTGCTGCCAGGATCGTCGTGTTGGTTACCTCTTCCGCCAGCCCGCCGATCAGACGTAAACCGAGCCGAACCGCCCGGCGTTGCTTGGTCGCGCCTTCCGGCTCGGAAGGGGAGGAGGGGAAAGACAAAGGTTCCAGCGTACAGGCCCAGTCGCTCAGATTGATGTCGGGCTGGCGTACCTCCACGCCATGCTGGCAGGCATCGCGCACGAGTTGCGCCGGCTGATAAAAACCCATGGGCTGGCTGTTCAGGATCGCTGCACAGAAGGCATCGGGGTAGTGGTACTTAATCCAGGACGAGACGTAGACGAGGTGGGCAAAGCTTGCCGCATGGCTCTCCGGAAAACCGTATTCACCGAAGCCCTCGATCTGGTTGAAACAGCGTTCGGCAAACTCCTGATCGTAGTCGTTGCCAACCATGCCGGCGATGAACTTTTCACGGAAGGTGTGAATAGTCCCAACGTGTCGGAATGTGGCCATGGCGCGGCGCAACCTATCGGCCTCATCGGCGGTGAAGCCCGCGGCCACGATGGCGATCTGCATCGCCTGTTCCTGAAACAACGGCACGCCCAAGGTTTTTTGCAGCACCGCCCTAAGCGCCTCGGAGGGATAGGTTACCGGCTCGATCTTGTCGCGGCGGCGCAGGTAGGGATGCACCATATCGCCCTGGATAGGTCCGGGACGCACGATCGCCACCTCGATGACGAGATCGTAAAAGCAGCCCGGCTTGAGCCGCGGCAGCATCGACATCTGTGCGCGGCTCTCGACTTGGAACACGCCAACCGAATCGGCTCGCGAGAGCATCTCGTAAACCTGGCGATCCTCGCGCGGTACGCTGGCCAGCGAATATTGCTTCCCGTAATGCTGGGCGATGAGGTCGAAAGCTTTACGGATGCAGGTGAGCATACCGAGTGCCAGCACATCCACCTTCAGCATGCCGAGCGCATCGATGTCATCCTTATCCCATTCCAGAAAGGTGCGGTCCTCCATAGCGCCATTGTGGATCGGCACGGTCTCGTCGAGGCGCTCGCGCGTCAACACAAAGCCACCGACATGTTGAGAAAGATGGCGAGGAAAGCCGAGCAGTGTGCGGGCAAGGCCGATAGCCTGCTGGATATCAGGATTGTCGGGATCTAGACCTGCCTCCGTGATGTGCGCGTCAGGGATCTCGCCGTCACCTTCGCCCCAAATCAGACCGGCAAGGCTTGCCGTCACGTCCTCCTTGAGGCCCATCGCCTTGCCGACCTCGCGGATCGCCATGCGCGGCCGGTAATGAATGACGGTCGAGCAGATGGCGGCTCGCTCGCGGCCATAGCGCCGATAGATGTACTGGATCACCTCCTCGCGCCGTTCGTGCTCGAAATCGACGTCAATGTCGGGGGGCTCGCGGCGGTCGGCGGAGATGAACCGCTCGAACAGGAGGTCGATCTGAGTGGGGTCGACCGAGGTAATGCCGAGGCAATAACACACGGCGCTGTTGGCGGCCGAGCCGCGACCCTGACAAAGGATCGGCTGGTCCAGCTCTTCACGAGCGTAGCGAACAATGTCGTAGACGGTGAGGAAATAGCGCGCGTAGTCGAGCCGGGCGATGAGAGCGAGTTCCTTGTCGATGAGCGCTTGGACTTTGCCGGGCACGCCATTGGGATAGCGCAGTCTTGCGTGGCGTGCCGTCAGCTCTTCGAGATAGGCTTGCGGCATCTTGCCGGCTGGTACCGGCTCTTCCGGGTACTCGTAGCGCAGCTCATCGAGATTGAAAGTGATGCGGCTGACGAGCTCGAGCGTGCGGGCGATGGCCGCGGGATGACGCGCGAACAGTCGCGCCATTTCGGAGGGGGACTTCAAGTGCCGCTCGGCATTGGCCTCGAGGCGGTAGCCTGCCTGCGCGATCGTGCATTTCTCGCGGATGCAGGCGAGCACGTCGGCGAGCAACCGGCGATTGGGGTGGTGATAAAGCGCATCGGTGGTGGCAAGCAGGGGTGTGCGTGTTTTCGCCGCCAGCTCAGCAAGCTCGCCAAAGCGGCGCTGTTCATCGCCGCGATAGGCGAAGGTGGCGGCGAGATGGGTATGACCGGGCGCAGCTCTGGCAAGCGCCAACAAACGCTCGACATGGCTTGCCGGCAAGTCTCGGGGTGGAACAGCAATGAAGATCTGGCCTTTGCTCTCGGCCAGCAATTCCTCGAAAGTGAAGTGACATTCGCCTTTAACGGCGCGCCGATTGCCGGTGGTAAGCAGCCGACAGAGCCGACCGTAGGCCGCACGATCGGTCGGATAGCAGACTGCTTCGAAACCATCCGTGCTGACGAGCCGCGCACCAACGAGTACGCGAGTGCCATATTCCTTCGCCGCCTGATGCGCGCGTACGACACCGGCCAGGGTATTGCGATCGGCAATACCGATGGCGGCATGTCCCAATTTTGCAGCCTGCGCCACCATCTCGTGCGGATGTGAAGCCCCGCGCAGAAAGGAAAAGTTGGTGGCGGTGATCAATTCAGCGAAGGCAGCCATGTTTCTCTCCGCTTTGGCTGTACACATCGCCAGCGTTATTTATCCGCTCGTGTCGAAGACGCGCCTGTGAGCAGTCGTGTCGAAGACGCGCCCGTGAGCAGTCGTGTCGAAGACGCGCCCGTGACAGTCGTGTCGAAGACGCGCCCGTGACCAGTCGTGTCGAAGACGCGCCCGTGAGCAGTCGTGTCGAAGACGGGCCTGTGACCAGTCGTGTCGAAGACGGGTTTGTGGCCGGTCGTGTTGAAGACGTGTGCCATAGTGGGAACGGGAAAGTGGAGGGCCGGCAGTCTGCTCATGCAAACACCCCCTGTACGAACCATTGCGGAGTTTCGGTCTCGCGGTCGTAAAGGCCAGCGCGGAAAAGCCAGAAGCGTCGCCCAGCTGTGTCCTCAACCATGTAATAATCGCGGGTTGCCTCTCCCGTCCGACGCCACCACTCTGCTGCAATCCGTTCCGGCCCACTGGCGTCGACAACTTGATGTAGTGCACCGCGCCAGCGGAATTGTCGTGGCGGCCCTTCCGGAACGAGGGCTACGACGTCTGCTACCTCGGGACACGGCAGCAGCATGAGAGGACGTGGGCCTGGTGGCATGTTCGCTGTCCACGGCAGTGAATGGGTGTCTTTTGCGCGGTTGATCGAAGACGCATCTCGGCCACCTTGCCGTGTTGACGAAGCAAACTCCGCGTGCCGCGAATAGCTAGGGCGACGACGTGTCTGCGGCGAGATGGGGGAGGATGTGCGTGTGCACTCCGCCGCGGCTATAGTCTGCTGTAAGTCGAAGCCTTTGATTTTTTGCACCGCCCGTTCCGGGATATGGCTCTGGAATGCGATGAGTTGCCGTACAGCGCCGGCCCCAAGCCGTTGCTGTAGCCGATCGATCAGACAGGCAAGTTCCTCCGCTCCAGCGTTGTGTGCGGCAATGGCAAGAGAATTCTGCTGCTCAGCCATGTCCTCGGCGGTCAGCACATGGACGGCCACTGCCTCGAAGCCGAAGTCCGTAGCGAACTCACAGCGGAGGCGGTGCAGACGCAAGCCGATCAATTGGGCGACATGCTGCGCATCCCAACTCGGCGCGGCGAGTCCCAAATCCAAAGATACAGTTTCGCCGTCCAGCTTGAACAGCAGCAGTCTTAACAGGCGTACACCGGCCGCATCGCGGGCAAGATCCTGCATCAGCGTCTCAAGCAGGCGCGCGGTCGCCGCGAGCACCTGCTCCTGATCCAGGATCGGCTCGAGGAAATGCGCCTGCGCGCGGTAGACGGGCGGCGGCACGACGGGGACGAGCGGCTCGGGTGTGCGGCCGAGGGCCTGATCGAGCCGAGACAAAAGCCTGTGATCGAAGCGGACACCGAACGGGGCGCGAGGTTGATCGATCAGCTCGCCGCTTCGGCGCAAGCCGAGCCGGCGCAAGACTGCCAGTGCCTCTGCAGGCAGTCGTAGAGCGATCAGCGGAAGGTTTTCGATAGCCGCTCGCTCCGCTCCCGACGGGAAGATCATCCGATCGCGTTTGCCATGACGGGCCAGGGCCCATGCGGCCCCGGCCGTACCGGCAATGGCGAGGCGCGGGCAGAGACCAAAGCTGCGCAGCCGCCGCTGCAGATCGGCAAGCAGGCGCTCCTCCCCGCCGAAAAGCTGCGCGCCGCCCGTGATGTCCAAGAACAAGCCGTCGCCGCCACTGGCCTCATCCCAAACCGCCACGACCGGAGAATACTGTATCGCCCATTGTGCCAGCTTCTGCAGGGCCGCCACATCGGCAGCCGGATCGGCATCGCACACCTGCAGATCCAGGACTTTTGCGCGGGCATTGGAGAGGAGCTCACCCAAGCTGAGACCGCCATCTTGCGCCGCCCTGTTGAGGGAAACGATGCGCTGGCCACCCTTGCCGGGAGCGACGAGCACCAGCGATCGGTTCGGATCAAGCCGGTATTTTATCCTGGCGGCAACCGGCGATGCGGAGGCCTGTGCCCTGAGTAGACGGGCGATCGGCCAATCCCTCAACCAAACTGAAACGATGCGCGACATGGTTCCACTCGACAACCCATTTCCCGGGCCGACCCTGGCGGCAGCGCTCGAGGTCCACACTCCAGCGGGGATGTGAGAGCGAACCGAAGCGATCCCGCGATGCCGGCATGGCACCAATGCGCCAGCACGTTGCTGCCGCATTCGTGCCGGCTGTCTTTTTTGCGGACGCCAATGCCAACGGCGTGGCCAAAGCGGCGGCCGCCAGATTCAATCGGCGGCTGGTCGTCAGATCGAGGCGTTTTTCAAGAGCACCGGTGACCATGGCAGGCTGCACACGTGATCTCAAAGTCTCCTCGATTGCCCAAAGTGCCTCCTGATCGCTGCCCGTTTCGACGAGCACGAGCCGGCCGGGATCAACCCCGAGCCGATAGAGACCATGACCATAGGGTCTGCCCCATTGGGCGAAGGCCCGTTGCGAAGCGACCAGGACGCCAAGACCTGGCTTTGCCTGCAGCGCCAGGGACGTCAAAGCAAACAAGAAGCCCAGGGCAGCCGGTCCGTCACCGTAAGCCGCCGCGATCACCTCGTGCAGCACGCCGCAGGCAAGACCGGGCCCTGGAAGATGTCGGTGGACCTCGGGCAAGCCGAGCGAGAGTGCGTTTGGCTCAGCCCGGAAGAAAGAGGTCTCCAATTTTGCAATGGAGCGTCGCAGGTGCGCCAGACGCTGGCTCCCGGCTCGGCCAGAAGCCTCGGTCTGCTCGTCCAGGGGCTGTTGGATCGGGAGCTTGCCGTTTTCGTCGTCTTGCTCCTGGGCAATGACCTGGCGCGGGAGCTTTGCCATGCGGTGCAGATGCACGTTGGGCCGTGGCGCGGGGAGGCGTGCGGGTGGGCTCAGCCCTTGGCCGAGAAGATAGATTTGCCGCGTCGGCGGGGTCGCAGGATAGCGCATTGAAATAAAAGATGTTTTTTGTTGAAGACCGAGCAGGAGGCTGCTTCTCAATATAAGAACAAAAATAGAACATGTCAAAACAGAAAAAATGCTTTCCCGTCCTATAAGCGCTGACTAGCCCGTCGGGCTACCCCCCTGCAGCTTGCTCAACAGTCGGGCGAACTCACGCTGCTCGGCCTTTGACAAGCGCGCTGCCAGCCCCTCTTCGAACGTGCGCACCTTGTCGCGTGCTGCCGCATAATACGCCCCCGCAGAGGGCTCAAAGAACAGGGCATGACAACGCCGATCGCTGAGCAGCACCTCCCGTCGGATCAGTCCGCGCTTTTCCAACCGGACGATCACGGGGCTCATGGTCGATTTGTCGACGCCAAAGGCAGCCGCCAATGCGACCTGCGTAATGCCAGGATTGGCCTTGATCAGGGTGAGCACGCCGAACGAGCCCGGCGTCAGCTCGAAGTCCGCCAGCGTCGTCTCGAACTGGCCGAAGATCGCCGCCTGGGCCCGGCGCACCTGATACCCGACATAGGTCGGCAACTCGGCGAAATCGAGCTGTCGCTCCGCCGCCGCAGCGCGCGCCTTTTGCCGGCGCGGCAGGTTTGGCTTTCTGATGCCTGGACCTTGGATGGCCGCTCTCCTGCGCCAACCGGCGCAAACTAGTTCCTAATGGCTCCCGCTGCACAAGGGAAGAGAGGCCGTGCGATCGACCTCACATTTTCGACGGCAACCAGAGGGCCAGCATCGGCAAGGCGATCAACAGGACCAGGCGCAGAATGTCGGTGATGATGAAGGGTAACACGCCGTAGAAGATGGTGGAAATCTTGGCATCCTCGACAACGCTTTTGATCACGAAGATGTTCATGCCCACGGGTGGATGGATCAGCCCGAGCTCCACCGTCATGACGATGATGACGCCGAACCAGATCGGATCAAAGCCCAATTCCTTGATCACCGGAAAGATAATCGGCACCGTCAGGATGATCATGGCCAGCGCATCCATCAGACAGCCGAGCACCAGGTACATGAGCAGGATCAGCGCCAGCACGCCGTAGCGGCCAAGGCCCAGCCCGGTCAGGAACTCCGTGACCTTCTGTGGGGTCTGCGTGATGGCAAGAAAGTAGCCGAACAAAATCGCCCCGATCAGCACGGTAAAAACCGCCGCCGTTGTGCGTGTTGCCTCGAGCAGAGAGCGAAGAATATCCTCCCGCGACAGCCGGCGCCGGGCGACGCCGATCAGAAAGGCCCCGCCCGCACCCATACCGGCCGCCTCGGTGGCAGTGAACAGCCCGCCGTAGATGCCGCCGATCACGAACAGAAACAGCAGTAGCGTTGCCCACACGTCGCGCATGGCGCGCAGCCGTTCGCTCCAGGCGGCGCGTTTGCCTGCCGGCAGATAGCCTGGCCGCGCATGACCGATGACGGTAATGGTGGCCATGTACATCAGTACGGCCACGATGCCGGGTACGATGCCGGCGACGAACAGCTTGCCGATGTCCTGCTCCGTGATGAGGCCGTAGACGGCCAACACGGTCGAAGGCGGGATCATGATGCCGAGCGTGCCGCCGGCGGCGATCACGCCGGTGGCGAAGCTCTGTGGGTAACCGAAGCGGCGCATTTCGGGGTAGGCGACGCGGGAAAAGGTGGCCGCCGTCGCCACCGATGAACCGCAAATCGCGGCGAAGCCACCGCAGGCCGCGATGGTGGCGATGCCAAGTCCCCCCCGCAGGTGCCCAAGGAAGGCGTTGGCTGCGCGAAACAGCTCCCGGCTCATGCCGGAGGTGGTAGCGAAGGAGCCCATCAACAAAAACAGCGGCACCACGGCGAAATTCCAATCGGTCACCGTGCGCATAGAGGTGTGGCCCACAATCTTGAGGGCAGGTCCACTGCCGCTCAAGTAGCCGAAGCCGGCGACACCGACCAGGCCCATGGCCATGCCGACCGGCACCCGCAGCAGCATCAACACGAACAAGGCGATGAAGCCGAGGAGAGCCACGACGTCACCATTCATGGCCAGCGCCTCATTCGACCACCCGAGGCTGTTGCGCCAACCGGGCCATCGCCTCGGGTTGAACGACGAGGCGGTAGGTACGCACCGCGATTAACATCACGGCCGATACGTCGCCGAGCCAGGCCACGGCGAAAAATGGCCACACCGGCAGTCGCAGTTCGATTGTTTCCAAGTTGGAGGAGTAGGTGCTCAGCGTCTTGTCGAACAACGTGTAGGTTTGCACCGTGACGACGAACAGCAACACCAGGGTCGCGAATACGTCGATGGCGCGTTGCCACTTGGGGCCGACGTTGGCCCACAGCAGATCGACGGTGATGTGCGTGCCGCGATAAGAGGTCGCGGCGATGCCCCAGAAAATCAGGATACCGAGCAGGAACTGGCCGAAATTGTAGCTGTCGGGAATCGACATGCCGAAGGCGCGCAGCAGCACGGTGATGAACACGTCGGCGGCGACGATGCCGATGAATACCGCGGCCAGCAGCTCGATGTTGTCGATGAACCGGTCCATGCGGGGACGCGGCTCCGCTGCCGCCGGATCAGCAGTGGCGTTGGCATCGCCCTGGCGCTCGGACATGGCACCCGTTGTTCGTCAAAGCGGCGGCGAACATCCGCCGCCGGCATCGCTCGAGGACTTAAGGCGCCGTCAGTAGGCGGCCTGATGCTTGGCGAGGGACTCCTTCAGCTCCTTCATGACCGCCTCCGGATTGGCGCCGACCTTCTTGACGTTTTCGGCCCAGGTGTTGGCCAATGGCTCGGCCGCTTTGCGCCACTCGGCGACCTGCTGCTCGGAAAGCGAATAGACTTCGTGAGCTGGGTCGCTTTTGAGTTTCTGCACGCCGGCATGCTCAAACTCGGCCCACGGGCCCGCCACCTTGCCGGCCCATTCGTTGGTGCAATGGTCATCAATGACCTTTTTTTGCGACGCGGACATTTGCCCGTACACCGCTTTGTTGAACACGAACGCGAACGTGGTGGCGTAGAGCGGCACGTCCATATGGTACTTGGTCACCTTGTCGATGCCGAATAGCGGGATCGATCCCCATGGGAAGGTCACGGCGTCGGCCACGCCCTTTTCGATGATATCGCGTACCTCCGGGGCACTCGCTTGCACCGTGGTGCCGCCCAGCAAGTTGACGAATGTCGCCATGGTGGCATGTGCCGGTCGGATCTTCATCCCTTTTAGATCGCCGGGCACCACGATCTTTTTGCTTCTTGAATGGAAGGTGCCTGGATCGTGCATGAAGGCGAGGCAGAATTTCACGTCCTTCATCTCGCCATCTGCATATTTGCGATACCAAGCATCGAGTGCTTGCGAACCGCCCTTGGCGTTGGCGACCAGGAACGGCAATTCGCCAGCGCCGATGACCGGGAACCGGCCCGGTTGATAGCCCGGATTGACGTAGGTGAGGTCGGCGATCCCGTCGCGCGCCATGTCGTAATGGTCGAAGGCCTTGCCGAGCTGCTGCGCCGGGAAAACCTTGTACTTTATGCTGCCGCCCGACGCCTTCTCGACGGAAGTGCCCCAATCCTCCAGCGCCTTATGCAGCGGATGCGAGGGCGGCACCCAGTGCGCGAGCTTGAGATCGAAAGTTTTGTCTTGCGCCCGCGCCTCGGGCGCCGTGTTAGAGGCCGCCAGGGCGAACGCAACAAAAAATGCGGCCACCGCCTGCTTGCGCATGTTCTCCTCCTCGTTCCTCCGATGCCAAAGATCGTGCGCGGATTCTTGAATGCCATCGCCGCGGCGTTGCCGGCATTCAGCCTCATGCGCAGGCGGTTGTAAAGCAGAATAGTCGGAGCTAAAACTATCTACTTATCGAGCGACGAGATTGCACAGGCCGCTTGCACGCAGCCGGCGATTTTCCCGACTGGCGAGGCATCGTCCAGGAGAACGACCATGGCCCAGCTTGATGAAACAGCACGCTCTCTCGCAGCAGCCGAGCGCCATGCTAGCGGGCAAAAAAGCAAGGAGCGCGCGGCGGGGCTCGACTACGGTCCGCTGGCGGACTGGCTCGGTTTCCACTTGCGCTTGGCGCAGATCGCGTCCTTCCAGGCCTTCGCTAGCGAGACGCAAGAAGTCGATCTCAGTCCGGGGCGATTTGCGCTACTGATGTTGATCGGGCGCAACCCGGGAATCAGCCAGACCACGCTCAGCCGCGCGCATGGCAGCGACAAGTCGACCCTGACTCCGGCGCTCAATGATCTCAAGCGGCGCGGCCTGATCACGCGCGGCCGCCTCAAAAGCGACCGCCGCAGTTATCAACTCGCGCTCACGCCCTCTGGCCATCAGCTGCTCGCCCGCTTGACGGTGTGCGCGGCCCGGCATGAGCAAAATCTCGACCGTGTCGTCGGCCCCCGTGACAGGGGACGCTTGCTGGCGATGCTGCGCAAGCTCTACAGCGAGCTGGGGTGAGGTCGGCATGGCTGAAGTCTCATTCCGACGGGAAATCGAAAGCCTGCGTCTGCGCGACGGCGACACCTTCTACGGCGAAGGCATCCTCGCCGTGACGAAGGCCTTGTTGCAGTCGGGTGTCGCCTACGTTGGCGGCTACCAGGGCGCTCCGGTCAGCCATCTGCTCGATGTGCTGGTGCAGTCGGAAGATCTGCTGGGCGAGCTTGGCATCCACTTGGAAACTTGCACCAATGAGGCCGCCGCAGCTGCCATGCTCGGCGCCTCCATCAACTACCCCTTGCGCGGTGCGGTGACCTGGAAGTCGATCGTCGGCACTAACGTCGCGGCCGATGCCCTCTCCAACCTGGCCTCACCCGGCGTTTTGGGAGGTGCGGTGATCATTGTCGGCGAAGACTATGGGGAAGGCGCCAGCGTGATCCAGGAGCGAACGCACGCCATGGCGCTGAAGTCGTCACTGTGGCTGATCGATCCGCGCCCGGACCTGCCGATGTTGGTGCGCGCCGTCGAGCAAAGCTTTGCGCTTTCGGAAGCTTCCAATACCCCAGTAATCATCGAGCTGCGTATTCGTGCCTGTCACGTGTTCGGCAGTTTTCCAGCCAAGACCAATGTGGCCGCCGCGCATTCGGCTCGGCACAGATTGGCGCCTGCCGCTTTCAAGTATGATCGGCTCAGCCATCCTCCGGTTACCTTTCACCAGGAAATCGACAAGGTGACACGCCGCTTGCCGGCGGCGCAGAAATTCATTGCCGAGCAGGGGCTGAACGAGCGGATGGGGCCTGCCGAGGGCGAAATCGGCATCATCGTGCAGGGCGGCCTGTTCAACGTGCTCAACGGCCGGCTGCAACTCGCTGGGTTCAGCGACGCTTACGGCAATGCCTCAATACCAATACTAGTGCTGAATGTGGTGCATCCGCTGGTGCCGGCAGAGATCACCCGGTTCTGTGCAGGCAAGCAGGCCGTGCTCGTCATCGAAGAGGGTGGCCCGGATTTTATCGAGCAGGCCATCGGCCAGATCCTGCGCAAGGCCGAGCTCAGCACCAAGCTGCACGGCAAAGATGTTTTGCCGATGGGGGGCGAATATACCCCCGCCGTCGTCGGCAGGGGCTTGATCGCGTTCCTTGCAGCCTATGGTCGCGCCACGCCAGCGCTCGCGCAGTGGATCGGCAAGATCGACGCCCAGCGCGCCGAGGTCGATAGCCTGCTCGGCGCCCCGCTGCCGGCCCGGCCGCCGACGTTCTGTACCGGTTGCCCGGAACGGCCGGTATTTTCCGCCATGAAACTCTTGAAAAAGGAGCTGGGACCAGTGCACGTGGCGGCCGACATCGGCTGTCATGCCTTCGCAACCTTCGCGCCATTCAGTCAAGGCAACTCGATCCTCGGCTACGGCATGTCGTTGGCCTCGGCCGCCGCGGTGTCGGGCACGCAGGTTAAGCGTCCGATCAGCGTCATGGGTGACGGCGGCTTCTGGCACAACGGCCTGCTGACCGGCGTCGCCGGTGCGGTGTTCAACAACGATGATACCGTTCTGGTGGTGATGAACAACGGTTACTCCAGCGCCACCGGTCAGCAGGATATCCTTTCGAGCAAGGCAGAGAAGGACGGTCGAGGCAAGGGCCTCGATATCGAGGCCACGCTGCAAAGCCTGGGCGCTCCCTGGATCAAACGCGTGCGCACTTATGGTGTCAAAAGTGTGCTTGCGACACTGCGCGAGGCCATGCTTTCGGGGCAGAAGGGCCTCAAGGTCATTATTGCTGACGGCGAATGCCAGCTCGCACGTCAACGTCGGGTGCGGCCGGAGATGGCGCGGCTCGTGAGCGCCGGCAAGCGCGTGGTGCGTACCCGCTTCTGGGTGGATCCGGAGGTGTGCACCGGGGATCATTCGTGCATCCGGCTCTCCGGCTGCCCATCGCTCACGCTCAAAGCCAACGAGGATCCCCTCCGCAGCGATCCCGTGGCGCACGTCAACAACGACTGCGTCGGCTGCGGTTTGTGCGGCGAGGTCGCGCATGCAGCGCAGCTGTGCCCGTCGTTTGCGCAGATTGACATCATTCAGAATCCGACTTGGTGGGACCGGTTGCGCTGGCGTGCCGGCGCCGCCATCATGCGTCTGTTCAGAGCGCAGGGCCGCCCAGCGGCCGGCCATCGTACCGGCCGAGTAAGGCCATGAGCGAAACCAGGTCCATTAAGCTACTGCTTGCTGCGCTCGGGGGGGAAGGTGGCCACGTCTTGGCGTCTTGGCTGCATGATGCGGCCATTGCCAGCGGACATTACGTGCAAGGAACATTTATCCCCGGCGTGGCGCAGCGCACGGGGGCGACCACATACTATCTCGAGATCGTGCCAGCGGCGGCCGCACAGCATCATGCTGCGGTACGACGCCCCGTGCTGGCGTTGAACGCAGCGCCGGGCGAAGTCGATGTCATGGTTGCCAGCGAGCTGCTGGAGGCGGTGCGCGCGATCCAGGCCGGGTTCGTCACACCCGACCGGACAACGTTGATTGCCTCCAGCGCGCGCGTGTTTACCATCGATGAGAAGTCAGCCGTAGGTGACGGCCGGTTGGATGCGCAGCGCATGCGCGAGCTTGCCCGGCGCTTTGCGCGACGGCTCCTGATCGCCGACTACACGCGGGCCGCAGCAGAGTCCAAGAGCTTGCTCAATGCCGTGCTGCTTGGTGCACTCGCCGCGGCGGGCGTGCTGCCGATTGCGCTGGAAGATTTTCGCAACGCTATCCGCCGGCAAGGCAAGTCGGTCGCTGCCAACCTGCGCGGCTTTGAGGCGGGATTGGCGGGGGTCGTAGAAGGATCCGACCTAGGCGCAGGCCCGGATTGCCTGCCGGCGCGTAAATTGCCGGCGAACACCACCAGCGGTACCGCTGCAATGGCCGAGGCTGCGTTGAGCGAGTTTCCCGCCGCAGCGCGCAGCGTGCTTGCCTCCGCCGTGGCGCGCCTGACCGACTATCAGGATGCGAGCTACGCTGAACTCTACCTCGCGCGTGTCGGTGGCTTTGTCGGGCGGCGCGGCAGCGATGGGCCGTTCATTCGCGAGCTGGCTCGGCATCTTGCCCTGCGCATGAGTGTCGAAGACGTGATTCGCGTCGCCCAGCTCAAATTGCGCGCGACGCGCGTCGAGCGCCTGCGGCGCGAGTCGAGCGCCAACGGCGGCGACATCATCGACGTCACCGAATACCTGAAGCCCGGGCCCGAGGAGGTGTTGGGTTTGCTGCCGCCCCGTCTCGGGCGTTGGCTATTAGGCCGCGTGCGCCCCGATCGCAGCTGGCCGCTGAAGGTGCGCAGCACGCGGCTGTCCGGTTTCCTGCGCCTGAAGGCGCTGGCTGCCCTCAAGCGGTGGCGCCCGCGCACGCTCAAGTTTGCCGAGGAAGAGGCCTGGGTGCGGCGCTGGCTCGGCCTTGTCGAGCGCTCTCTTGCCGTTGACCCGGCAGCCGCACGCGAGGTGATCGCCACGGCCGCGTTGGTCAGAGGCTATGCCGAGACCTACAAACGCGGACAAGCCAACTGGACGCGGATCGCAGCGGCCATCATCGAACCGGCGCTGGCGGGGCAGCTTAAGGGCGTTGCGTTCGCCGACGCGGTGCTGCAGGCGCGGCTGGCGGCAGTCAAGGATCCGGACGGCGGCACCCTCGGACAGACAATCGCTGCCATTGAGGCGGGGAGCGCGGCGGGCCAGCATGCCGTGGGCCGGCCATCTTAAGGAATTGTACGCTGCCAGATCCGCAGGGGCGCATCCGGACCTGCCGCCAGCTCCTGCAAAAAGTCGACCGACCGGCCGCCGAGCAGCTGCTGGCGAAGGGACTGGCGAGCGCCATCGACCGCCTCAGCTGGGACGTTGCACAAGGCAATGTAGTCGACGCTGAGGGCCCGCATGGCCGGTTCTGCCCCGTGCAGGGGGCCATCGAGAATGGCGCGGTTGGCGAGAATTCCTTGGCTGAGACGATGGTAGGGCGCCGCCACCACCCGATGCGGCGTTAGGGCGACAACATAGGGCCCAAGATCGATGTCGGCGGCCACCAGGCCCGCACCGAGCGTGGCGAGCTGGCGCAGGCTTGCGGACTGAAAACAGGCACGGCGCGGATCCAACGACGCCGCGGCGGCAGCCCGCGCTGCCGCCTGCGGCAGGCTGGCGCCTGCCAGGCTCAGTGCGCCAGCAAGCGTGGCCTGGCTCAGTAGCACCAGTGCGGTAACCCTCACGAGCGGTGCCGAAACCTGCGCCGTGCCGGCAAGGCCGGCGCAAAAAACGGCCAAGGGCAGAAGCGTCAACCAGGTCGCGTAGGGAACGAGTTTCATCTGCCAGCAGCCGAGCGCGACAGCCAGCAGGACGATGCCGGTCGCCAGCGTCGAGGCCGCATCGCGACGCCGCCTCCATAGCGCGATCTGTGCGCCAGCGCCGGCGAAGAGAAAGACGCACTGCGCCAGAGCGAGTGCTGGCTGCCGGCCGCCGAGCCACAGCAGGCTCTTGGTCTCAAGCACGTGATCAAGCCAAATGGATTTGAGCGCCGGATCGACCTGACCGAACGGACCGGCGAGGCAGGTCGGCTCGAGGGCAGCAAAGATGGCGGCGCCAGCGGTAGCCGCGACGCCCAGGATCGCCAGACGTGCGTAGAGCCCCACGGCAAAGCGGTGTGCCGCCCACAAACCCAGACTACAGCAGCCGGCGAGGACGAGCATATTGAGTGACAGCGCGTCGCAATTGCTTTTGACCCAGCGCAACGGTGGCAGCGTGAGGAGGAACGCCAGCAACAGCGTGCCCGTTGTTGCGGTGACTGCAGACAATACCGCCTGGCGCTGGGCAGGATTGACCTGCGCGATCAGCGCCGCCAAGCCGAGGGCCGGCACGACGAGGGCGATCGCCTCATAACCGATGGCGAGCCCTAGACCGAATAGGACGCCGGCACGCCAGCCCTGGCGGTGCTCGTCGATAGCGCGCACCAGCAGGAGGAGGCCCGCCACGGCGCAGAGAATCTGTGCGTTGTGATGGTCGATGCGCCCGGGCCGGAATTGGCCCATGGCAGCGATCGATGTGGCGGCAAACACGGCCGCGCAAGCCGCCGCCCAAGCTCCGCCGCGGCGGAGCGCCTCGCGCACGACCAGGACTTGCAGGATGGCAAACAATGCCAGCGGCCAGAACATGCGCGTCAGCAGTTCGCCGAGGTCTTGCCCCAGCAGCGGCCGCAGGACGCCGATCAGCGCGGCGAGGGGCAGATCGATCAACCGCGACCAGTGCGAGATGAGCGGATCGGGCGCGCCGACGCGCGGCAGCGTCGGATCAAACCAGGGGGCTCCCTCCAGCAGCGCCCGCACGCTGACGAGGCGCAACGCATCGTCGGGATCGCCCAGCCAATCGCGCAGCGCCGGTCCGCCGCCGGCCAAAGTGGCGATCGCCACAAAGACGACCGCTGCCGAAGCCCAGCCAACCGCTAGCGCCAAGGCAGACGGCGGCGACAGCCCGAGCCGTGTCAGCACGGCGCTCTGCGAGATCGACACGACAACCACCTTCAAGTGCTAGCCGGCAACCTTAAAGCGGCGCCCGTTAGGGTGGCGTAAACGATCGCAACCGTCCCTAGAGCCCCGTGCCTTCCGCTGGCGGCGTGCCGGCCGCGAAAGGGATTGTTCAGGCTTTATCCCTATCGTCGCTGGCTCATGACGTGCTCGGGGAGACGCCTGCCGCCTGGGGCTGGGCTTCCTTGCCGCACCACATCGGCGTTGCTTGCTCAGTCAAGGGTTGCGTGCATGTCCCACTCGGATGTGTTCATCATCGGGGCAGGACCGGCGGGACTGACGGCCGCTTACCTGCTCACCAAGCAGGCTGTGTCGACGACGGTGATCGAGGTTGATCCGGCCTACGTGGGTGGTATCAGCCGCACCGCCACTTACAAAAACTTTCTGTTCGATATCGGCGGCCATCGCTTCTTCTCAAAATCGAAGGAGGTCGTCGATCTGTGGAAGGAGATCCTGCCCAACGATTTCATCGAGCGGCCGCGGCAGTCACGCATCTACTACAACGGCACCTACTTTTCCTACCCGCTGAAGGCGTTCGAGGCCCTGAACAACCTCGGTTACATGGAGTCGGCCCTGTGCGTGTTGTCCTACCTGCAGGCCCAGGCCTTCCCGCACGAAAAGCCCGCGAACTTCCACGACTGGGTAGCCAACCAGTTCGGTGAGCGGTTGTTCTCGATCTTCTTTAGGACCTACACCGAAAAGGTGTGGGGCATGAGCTGCGAGGAGATCTCGGCAGACTGGGCGGCCCAGCGCATCAAGGGCCTCGACCTCTGGAGCGCCATGGCCAATGCCCTGCGCCGTTCGATCGCACCGGCCAAGTCAGCCGGCAAGCCCGGACAACAGATCAAGTCCTTGATCGAGTCGTTTCAGTATCCCCGCAAGGGTCCCGGCATGCTGTGGGAAGCGGCCGCCCGGCAGGTCATTGCCCGCGGCGGCCAAATTCACATGGGCCACCGGCTCGAGAGCCTACGCTGGAACGCCAAGACCGGGCTGTGGACGATTGCGGCGGTCGCGGCAAACGGCGAATGGAAGGTCTTCACGGCTCGGCAGGTCATCTCCTCGGCGCCGATTGCCGAACTGATTGACAGCATAAAGCCAGCACCGGCGTGTCAGGCGGCAGCGGCGCGGCTGCGCTATCGCGACTTTCTCACCGTGGCCCTGGTCGTCGAAAAGTCCGATCTGTTTCCGGACAACTGGATCTACGTTCACGAGCCGAAGGTGAAAGTCGGCCGCATCCAGAACTTTCGCTCCTGGTCACCCGAGATGGTACCCGACGACAAGCTCGCCTGCCTTGGCCTGGAATACTTCTGCTTCGAAGGCGACGGCCTGTGGACGTCGACAGACGAGGAGCTGATCGCGCTGGCCAAGCGGGAGTTGGCCTGCATCGGTCTCGTCCGTGAGGACGAGGTCAAGGACGGTTGCGTCGTACGCCAGAAGAAGGCCTACCCGGTCTATGATGATGGCTACAAAGCCAACGTGGCGTGTATTCGCAGCGAGCTGGCGCAAAAGTATCCCACGCTGCATCTGGTCGGCCGCAACGGCATGCACAAGTACAACAACCAGGATCACGCGATGATGACCAGCATGCTGACGGTGAAGAATATCCTCGCCAATGCGCCCCTCTATGACGTCTGGAACGTCAATGAGGATGCCGAGTATCACGAGGCGGGCCCTGCCGGGGCGCAGGCAGCGCTGCAAAGCGTGCGCCTCGTGCCACGCCGTATCGGCGCGGGTTGAGCCGCATGGTGGCGCACAAATTGCCAGCGCTGGCAGGGCAGCTGTCGCGCTATGGGCTTGCCAGCCTGCTGGCGATGGCGCTCGACTGGACTATCTTTTTGACCCTGATCGGCCATGCCACGCCACCTGCAGCCGCGGGTATTCTGGGCTACGCGGCGGGGTTGGGGTTGCACTACCTGCTGTCTGTGCGGTTCGTGTTCGACGCCGCGGCAACGCAAAAGGGCGGCGCACGACTGCTCAGCGAATTTGTCTTGAGCGGGTTTGCCGGGGTGGCCGTCACCGGCAGCATCATTTGGCTCGCGACCTCCGCGCTGGGGCTCGGCGCTATCGCCGCGAAGCTGTGTGCGGCAAGCACCAGCTTCGTGGTGGTCTATGGCCTGCGCCGCAGCGTCGTATTCGCATCGCGCGCGCTCGCACCGGCTTGAGGATGCGCCGACCTCGCGCGGCCTGGCCGCGCCCCAGGATTGTTGATGCTTGCGGCCAGCTGCGCGGCACCGACATAGGGCGCTAAACCTTGCCCGCGGCGGGCGCAGGCTCGCTGCACGCAAGGCGCAATCGTCAGCCCCCGGCGCGATCGCATGGTCCGCGCCTAACAGGTGCGCTCTTTTGCCATTAACTTCAGTTCTTTCAAAGACTTCGCGCCCAATTTGCAGTTGTCGTTCATGCCCCGTTAGGACTATGACCCTGCGTCGGCCTTGTTGGCGCCCAGATGGCGGCGAAATGCTGGGCGATCTTCGACGTACAGGTTGTTGCTTAGGAGGCAGTAATGCAATCGAGACGAGGCGCTGTACTGGCTGCGGCGCTGGTGTTGACCGCGATGATGGCGAGCGATGCCCTTGCCCAGCGCAGAGATAGAGATCGAGATCGAGATCGAGATAGCGATTGGGTGGACCTTGGGTGTCAGACCGTTTCCTTTCGGGCGGACCGAGACGTGCTGCGCGTCGGACGCCGCGACGGTCGCTTCGGCGCCATCCGCCTGCACGCCCGCGGTGGTGACGTCGAAATGCTCGATCTCAAGGTGGTCTACAGCAACGGACAGCCCGACGACATTCAGGTGCGCCGCATTCTAAGACGCGGAGAGCGTACAAATGCGCTCGATCTGCGAGGTGGCGAACGCTCGATTGATCGCGTCGAAATGGTCTATCGCGCGGTCGCGAATTTCCGGGGCCGAGAGGCGGTGGTCTGTGTGGAAGGCTTGGCGCATGCGGCACCCCCGCCAGCCCCGCCACCGAGCTCAGGCGCCTGGGTTGAACTCGGCTGCAAGCAAGTCTCCTTGTTCGGCAGGGATCGCGACACCATTCCGATCGGACGCCGCGAGGGTCGCTTCAAGTCGATTCGCCTGCACGTGCGCGGCGCGGACGTCGAGATGCTGGATCTGAAAGTCATCTACGCCAATGGAGAGCCCGACGACATCTCGGTGCGCCATATCATCCGCCAGGGCGATCGGACGCGCCCACTCGATCTTAGAGGTTGGGAGCGTAGCATCGACCGGGTCGACATGGTTTACCGCACGATCCCCAACTTCAAAGGCCTTGCCCGCGTGTGCGTCGAGGGCCTGCAATAGGTCGATGGTCTGGCGGCAGTTCAAGACAGGGCCGCGGCTGCCGCGGCCCTGTTTGTGCTTGGCCTAAGCGTGCCCCAATCCAGGGCCGAGCAGGATGTCGCTGGCAACCGCCGCAAATGCCATTGCGGCGAGCGGCGTTAACAACGGTGCAAAGCCACCTGCAGGTGAGCGCGCGACGCCAGGCGCGGCTGCCCGTGTGCCAGCGATGGCAGGCTTAACCAGCCTCATCAGGCAAGGCTTGCACTGACACCAGCAGGCCTTGCGGCCATGTCCGCGCCGGCCTTCGTCTGCAACGGATATGCCTTCTATTCACTGCCTGAAGCGACGAGCGACGGGCCTAGCGGGGGCGCTGCGTTAGATTGAGCACCCGGCCACGGTTCCTGTTGCCGGCGCCGGCAACCCCGCGTCCCCACCCTGGAGATGGAAGTCATGCAAAATACGATCCTCGGCGCCGTTGTCGTCCTCGGCGCACTGTGCGGTCCAGCGCTGGCGCAGGATGCCGGCGGAGACCCCACGCAGAGCGCCGCGGAGGCGCGCGCCAAGGTGCGCGCGGCCTGTGCTGTCGATCGAGAGAAGTTCTGTGCGGGTGTCGAACGCGGCACCGCCGGCGGCATGCGCGCGTGCTTTCAAGCGCATGCGGCCGAGCTGTCGGCGCCATGCCAGGCGGCGCGGGCGGCGCGGGCGGCCATTCGAGCCAAGGCAGGCAGCTGATTGTATTGGGCAAATTGAGGGGCCGCTGGCGTTAGCCAGGCCCCTTTTCCGTACTCAGACGACCCCGGCCCAGGCGCCGATTCGAGCTTTCGGTGTCTCGGATCGGCTACATTAACGCGCATTCATGCGTCGCGCGCGCCCCGGATTGGTGTAAGCGGCGCTTTCGACGGTAAAAGCGGGGGTCATGCGTTCATTGTTTGGGTCCAGCACCCGCCAGGGGGCGCCCTCCCGCGACTGCCGACGCCAGGAAAGGAACCCCGTGACCAGGTTGCTCAAACAGGTCGTAGCGCTCGCCATCATCGGCCTCTCGGCAGCCGCCGTGCTCTACCTGACGGGAATGTCGTCGGAGCAAAAGCAAGGCGGCAATCGACGCGCCGCGCGGTTTGCCGGTGAGGGTCCGGTGCCGGTGCTTGCCGCCTCTGCCCGCGTCGCCGACGTGCCGGTCTACTTTTACGGCGTCGGCACCGCCAAGGCCCGCAACACCGTCACCGTCCGTCCCCAGGTGGATGGGCGCATTCTCAGCCTCCATTTCAAGGAAGGGCAGGATATCAAGCGGGGCGAAACCCTGGCCAAGATCGATCCGGCGACCTATCAGGCCCAGCTCGACCAAGCGCTTGCCAAGAAGGCGCTCGACGAGGTGCAGCTCGCCAATGCGCAGCGCGATCTCGAGCGCTACAACAGTTTGACGGCGCTATCCGTCGCACCAAAAACGATCGATACCCAGCGCGCGCTGGTGGGCCAGCTTACCGCACAGCTCAAGGCTGACGACGCCGCCATCGCCAACGCCAAGGCGTTTCTTGACTATACCAATATCGTTGCCCCGATCGACGGTCGCACCGGTATCCGCATGGTCGACGAGGGCAACCTGGTGCGCGCGTCGGATGTCGGCATCGTCGTCATTACCGAGGTGCGGCCGATCTCCGTACTCTTCACCTTGCCGCAGCAGCAGCTCAAGGACATCAACGCCGCGCTCTCCGCCGGTGTCGTCAGCGTCGAGGCGCTGGAGTCGGATGGCAAAACCGTCCTCGACCGCGGCAGCTTGCAGGTCATCGACAATCAGGTCGACCAGACCACCGGCACTGTGCGCATGAAGGCGGATTTTGCCAATGCCAACCTGCAGCTCTGGCCAGGCCAGTTCGTCAATGCCCGCGTGCTGGTCAGGACCTTGAGCCAGGTCGTGGTCATCCCGACCCCGGCCGTGCAAAGGGGGCCGAACGGCACCTTCGCCTATGTCATCACAGACGATGATCGCGTGACCCTGCGTCCCATCGCGCTGGCGCTGCAGAACGAGACGCAGGCCGTAGTGGCGAACGGCATCGGCGCCTCCGAGCGCGTCGTCATCACCGGTTTTGTGCGCCTGAAGGATGGCAGCCGGGTTGCGGTCGGCGAGCCCGAAGCGCGGCCGGATGGAGCCAACGGTGTTCCCCCGCAGGGCGCCACGATCAGCAGCGCGATTGCGCCGGCGGCGGAGGCGGCTGGCGAAAGACCACGCGAGCATGGCAAAGGCCGGCGCAAGCGAGAGCAGGCGGCCGAGCCGGGCGGCAGCAAGTCGCGTGAAGCCGATACGCGCAAGCCCGAAGGAAGCGCCACGCAATGAGCGTTTCCTCGCCGTTCATCCAGCGGCCGATTGCCACCTCGCTTTTGGGTTTCGCCGTCGCACTGGCAGGTGGGCTCGGCTATTGGTGGCTGCCGGTATCCTCCCTGCCCCAGGTCGATTTCCCGACCATCCAAATCACCACGCTCTTGCCCGGCGCCAATCCGGAGACCACGGCCAACCTCGTCACTGCCCCGCTCGAGCGGCCGCTCGGACAAATTCCGGCGCTCACTCGCATGACCTCGTCATCGTCCTACGGTATCAGCCAAATCACGCTGCAGTTTGACCTCACGCGGGACATCGATGCGGCCGCCCAGGACGTGCAGTCGGCGATCAATGCCGCCGGCTCGACATTGCCCCGCAGCCTGCCCTATCCCCCTACCTACGCCAAGGTGAACCCCGCCGACGCGCCGATCATCACCCTGGCGCTGACCTCCTCCAGCATCTCACTGCGGCAACTCTCCGATCTTGCCGACACCTTGATGACCCAGCGCTTGAGTTCGATCGGCGGCGTCGGTCACGTCGCCGTCGAGGGCGGCATCCGGCCCGCGGTGCGCATCCAGGCGGACCTCGCGCGGCTCGCCTCCTATGGCTTAAGCATGTCAGACCTGCGGACGGCGATTGCGGCAGCCAACGTCTCTGGCCCAAAAGGCTCACTCGATGGTCCGCACCAATCCTACACCATTGCCGCCAACGATCAGATCACCAATGCGGAGGCCTATCAGGCGGTCATCGTCGCCTACCGCAACAACGCGCCCGTGCTGCTCAAGGACGTGGCCCAGGTTGTGGATAGCCTGGAAAACGCCAAGGTCGGCGGCTGGTATGGCAACGTCCCGGCTGTCATCATCGACGTGCACCGGCAGCCGGGCGCCAACGTCATCGAGACGGTGCAGCGCATCAAGGCGGAGCTGCCACGCCTGCAGCGCGCCATCCCCAGCGACGCCCAGCTGACCCTGGTGCACGACCGCACCGGCACCATCCGCGCCTCCGTGCGCGATGTGCAATTCACCCTAGTCTTGAGTGTGGCGCTGGTGGTGCTCGTAGTGCTGTTGTTCCTGCGCAGCATTCGCGCCACCATTATTGCCGGCGTGGCGCTGCCCGTATCCCTGATCGCCACCTTCGGCGTCATGTGGTTCTGCGGTTTCAGCCTCGACAACCTCTCCCTGATGGCGCTGACGATTGGCACCGGTTTCGTCGTCGACGATGCCATTGTCATGATTGAAAACATCGTCCGCCACCTGGAGAAGGGCGAGCGACCGATTGAGGCTGCGCTGAACGGTGCGCGCGAGATCGGTTTCACCGTCATCTCCCTGACGCTCTCCCTGATCGCCGTCTTCATCCCTCTTCTGTTCATGACCGGCCTGGTCGGGCGCATGTTTCGTGAGTTTGCGCTCACGCTCACCGTCGCCGTGGTCATCTCGGCCGTGGTGTCGCTGACCCTGACCCCGATGATGTGTTCGCGGTTGTTGCGCCATCGGCTGCACGACGGCGGAGGGCGTGTTGGCCGCTTTTTCAATTCCGCCGTCGACGCGGTGATCGAGAGCTATCGACGCAGCCTCGAATGGGTGCTGCGGCATGAACGTGCAACGCTGCTGACCACGCTGGCCACGGTCGCCATCACTGTGGGCCTCTACATCATCGTTCCCAAAGGCTTTTTGCCGTTGCAGGACACGGGTGCCATCACGGCGGTGATGGAAGCTGGCCCAGAAGTTTCCTTCGCTGAGATGCAAAGGCTGCAGGCCAAGGCCGCCGCCTCCATCAGCAGCGACCCGGATGTGGTAAATGTCGTTTCGCTGGTCGGGGTCAGCAACATCAATCCCACGCCCAACTCGGGCCAATTGAAGATCACGCTCAAGTCCCGCCAAGCACGCACGTCTGGCGTCAGAGCCGTGCTGCAGCGGCTGCAGGAAGCGGTCGACAGCATCCCAGGCATTACCGTCTACTTCCAACCGGTGCAGGACATTCAGATCAGTACCATCATCAGTCGGGCGCAGTACCAGTACACGCTCGTTGGCAGCGACGAGAACGAGGTCCGCAGCTGGTCGGCCAAGCTACTCGAGAGCATGCGCGCCGCGCCCGAGTTGCGCGAGGTGGTTTCGGAGGCGCAGGACGGCGGCTTGCGTGCGATGGTCCGCGTCGACCGAGAGGTGGCTAGTCGGCTGGGCATCTCCATGCAGGCTATCAACGATGCGCTCAACGACGCCTTCGGCCAGCGCCAAATCTCGACCATCTATGCCCAGGCGAACCAATATCGTGTCGTGCTGGAAGCCATGCCGCAATATCAGACCGATCCCAATGCACTGAACCGGCTGTACGTCCCCGGTACTGCCGGCGCGCAAGTGCCGTTGAGCGCTGTCGCCAACATTGAGCGCAGAACCGCACCGCTGGCCATCTTTCACCAGGACCAATTTCCCTCGGTCACCATCAGCTTCAATCTCGCGCACGGCGCCTCTCTCAGCGACGCCGTGTCGGTGATCGGCAAGGCACAGGAAGCGATCGGCATGCCGTCTTCCGTGGTGGGCAACTACTCCGGCGATGCCGATGAGTTCACGCGCTCGCTCGCCGGACAGCCTTGGCTGATTCTGGCGGCCATTATCGCCATCTATATCGTGCTCGGCGTGCTGTACGAAAGCTTCGTGCATCCCTTCACGATTCTGACCACGTTGCCATCGGCGGGTATCGGTGCGCTGCTTGCTCTGATGTTGTGCGGGCTCGACCTGTCATTGGTGGCGTTGATCGGCATTGTGCTGTTGATGGGCATCGTCAAAAAGAACGCCATCATGATGATCGATTTCGCGCTAGAGGCCGAACGCACGCTGGGTCTCAAGCCCCGCGATGCCATCGTGCAGGCCTCGTTGTTGCGGTTCCGGCCGATCATGATGACGACGCTTGCCGCCCTGTTCGGCGCGCTACCCCTGGCGCTGGAGAGCGGCACCGGTTCGGAGTTGCGCAATCCCCTCGGCATCACCATCATTGGCGGCCTCTTGCTCAGCCAGCTGCTGACCCTTTACACGACGCCGGTGATTTATCTCGCCATGGAGCGCGTGCGGACGCGCTTGGCGCCGGGCCCGCGCGCGCCGGCGGCGGCAAAGGCCGCCGGGCAGGCCGCGGAGTAAGCGCCGATGAATTTCTCCCAGCCCGCAATCGAGCGACCGATTGGCACCTCGCTCCTCGCCCTCGGGCTTCTGCTGCTGGGGATCGTCGCCTATCGCTTTTTGCCCGTCGCCAGCCTGCCGACGGTCGAGTTCCCGACCATCAACGTCACGGCCCAGCTCCCGGGCGCCGACCCCGAGATCATGGCGGCGACGGTTGCCGCCCCCTTGGAGCGACATCTGGGTGAGATCGCCGGCCTCAACGAAATGACATCGGTGAGTTCGCTGGGCTCCACTCGCATCAGCCTGCAGTTTGACCTCGGACGCCACATCGAAGGCGCCGCCCAGGATGTGCAGGCTGCCATCAATGCCGCCGCGCGCAATTTGCCGGCGGATATGCCCTCGCTACCGCGCTACCGCAAATCCAATCCAGCTGCGGCGCCCATTCTCATTCTGGCGCTCACGTCTAGTTCGATCCCGGCCAGCGATTTGTATGATGCCGCCGACACCGTCATCGCCCAACGCATCTCGCAAGTGGATGGCGTGGCCGAGGTGCAGGTCGCCGGCGCCGAGCAGCCGGCCATTCGCATCCGTGTCGATCCGGCCCGGCTGGCAGCCATGGGCGTCAGCATCGAAAATGTGCGCACCGCCATTGCCAACGCCAATGCCTTGGCGCCACTCGGCATCATCGACGGCGATCAGCGGGCGGTCGCGCTTGAGACGAACGCGCAGCTGCGCAACGTCGAGGACTACAAGGACATCATCGTCAAGGTGGCGAACGGCACCGCGGTGCGGCTCGCAGCGGTGGCAAACATCGAGCAGAGCACGCGCAACACGCGCTCCGCGGCGCGCTTTAATCATCAACCGGCTGTGCTGCTCACCATCGTCAAGAGCGCAGACGCCAACGTTCTCGAGACGGTCGATCGCATTCAGGAGATCATTCCCGACGTCAAGCGCTGGATCCCGGCTGGCATCGATATTTCCGTGTTGTCCGATCGCACTTTGACGTTGCGTGCCAGCGTGCACGACATGCAGCTGACATTGGCGCTGTCGATCGCGCTGGTAATGCTTGTGGTCTACGTCTTTCTGCGCCGCCCGAGCCCGACGCTCGCCGCCGGCATCACCGTTCCGCTGTCGCTGGCGGGCACCTGCGCCGCCATGTGGTGCGCCGGCTTCTCGGTCAACAACTTGACCTTGATGGCGTTGGCGGTTTCGGTCGGGTTTGTGGTCGATGACGCCATTGTCATGATCGAGAATATGTACCGCAAGCTCGAGCACGGCCTGCCGCCGCTAGCGGCCGCGCTCGAAGGCACGCGGCAGATCGGCTTTACCGTCATCGCCATAAGCCTGTCGCTGGTCGCGGCCTTCATCCCCCTCCTGCTCATGGACGGCGTGGTCGGCCGGCTGCTGCGCGAGTTTTCCGTGACGCTCGCCTTCGCGGTCGCCGTCTCGACGGTAGTGTCGCTGACGGTGACGCCCATGATCTGTGCGCATTTCGTCAAGTCGGTGCCGAGCCGCAATGCGACACGGCTCGACCGCGTCGTGGAGGCCATATTCGGATGGATGGTGCGCGCCTACATGCGCACGCTCGCCGTAGCGCTCAGGCACCCAGTCATGATGCTGCTGGTCACGCTCTTGACCGTGGCGCTGACGGTCAATCTCTACCTGAAAACCCCGAAGGGATACTTCCCACAAGATGACACGGGATTGGTCTTCGCTTCCACGCGCGCTTCGCCCGACATCTCCTTTGCGGCGATGAACAAGCTGCAGACTGAGGCGCTGGAGCGAATCTTGGCCGATCCGGCGGTGGCAAACGTGGGCTCCTCCGTCGGCGCGTCGGGCTTCAATGCCTCCGTCAACCAGGGCCGCATGTTCATCGCCCTGAAGCCGCTCGAGCAGCGTGATGGCATGACGACCGCAGGCGTCGTCGAACGTCTGCGTCGGTCTTTGAGCCGCATTGGCGGATTAAGCGTCTTCTTGTCGCCGGCGCGCGACATCCGCACCGGCGCACGCCAGAGCAACTCGGACTACCAGTTTACGTTGTGGAGTACCGACATTGGCGAGCTCTATGCCTGGCTGCCGAAGGTGGTCGAGCGCGTCAAGCAGGTGCCCGGCATTACCGATGTCAGCACCGATCGCGAACAAGGTGGTTTGCAGGCCAGCATCAGCATCGACCGGGAGACAGCTTCGCGTTTGGGCGTTCGCGTGGAGGACATCTCCAATGTGCTGGCCAATGCCTTCTCGCAGCGCCAGATCTCCACGATCTATACCCAGCGCAACCAGTACCGCGTGATCCTCGAAGTCGAGCCTCGCTACCAGCGCGACCCCGGCGATTTCGCGCACATCTTCGTGCCTGGTAGCAATGGCGCGCAGATCCCGCTCACCAGCCTCATTCGCACGGAAAAGACGCTGGCGCCCCTGGTGGTAAACCATCAAGGTCCCTTCCCCGCCTTCACGATCAGCTACAGCCTGCGCCCGCAAATGTCGCTCGACGAGGCCACGCAAGCGATCCGCGCTGCCGTTGCCGAACTGCATCTGCCCGCCTCCATCCGGGCTGATTCGGCCGGGGATGCCAAGGCTTTTGCCCAACAGGCCAATTCGCAGGTCCTGCTGATCATCGCCGCCCTGCTGGCGGTCTATATCGTGCTCGGCGTTCTTTACGAGAGCCTTGCTCATCCCTTGACCATCATCTCGACCCTGCCGGCCGCCGGTCTCGGTGCCCTGATCGCGCTGCGACTTGCCGCCATGGATCTCACCGTCATTGCCTTCATCGGCATCATCTTGCTGATCGGCATCGTCAAGAAGAACGGCATCATGCTGGTGGATTTCGCACTCGAGCAGGAACGCCAGCATGGGCTATCGCCGCAACGCGCGATTTTGGAGGCCGCCCGCGAGCGCTTTCGGCCGATCCTGATGACGACATTTGCCGCGCTGCTGGGGGCCGTACCCTTGGCGCTCGCCGCTGGCCCAGGCTCCGAATTACGCCGCCCGTTGGGCGTGGCGATTATCGGTGGTCTGCTGGTGTCACAGGTGCTGACGCTTTACACGACACCGATCATCTACCTGCTGCTCGACAAGCTGCACCGGCGGCTGCGTGGCCAACCCCGCGCAGCCATTGCCTCGGCGTCCGAGGTCGCCTGATCGAGAGCGGCCGCCGGTTGCCTATCGGCAAGGCCGCGTGCGGTTCAAGCCACGATCAACGGCTCGCCGAAGCCGTAAACCTTGCGCAGCGTGGCGCAGATCTCACCATGCGTGAGACCCGCGCAGGCTCCCTCCACCACGGCCTCGAACACGTTTTCATCGCGGCTTGCGGCGGCGCGTCCGAGAGCGGCGAGAGCCCGCGCCACGCTGTCCCTGCCGCGCGCGGCCTTGAAGCGTTTCAGACGCTTTATCTGTGCCTCGATCTTGCGCCTTGGCGGCGGCTTCAAGGCCTCGCGCTCAAGCCGATCCTCGTTCGGCACACGGTACCTGTTGACGCCGACGACCGTCTCGGCACCAGCTTCCACTTTCTCTTGGAAGGTCAACGCCAACTCGCCGCAGATGCGCTGTACCAGACCGGCCTCAACCGCCGCATACATGCCGCCCGCCGCGTCGATGCGCGCGATCACCTCTAGGATCTTGCTCTCCATCTGATCCGTGAGCGCCTCCACATAGTACGAACCTCCCAATGGATCGATCACGTCCGTCAGATGCGCCTCCTCCTTGAGGATGTTCTGCGTCGAGATGGCGATGCGCGCGGCCTTCTCGGTTGGCACCGACAGAACCTCGTCGTAGGCATCGGTATGCAGCGACTGCAAGCCGCCAAAGATGCCGGCCATCGCCTGCACGGTGACACGGGCTATATTGTTGAGGGGTTGCTCACGCGTCAGGTCCACCCCGGAAGTCTGACCGTGGAACTTAAAGCGCCAGGACCTGGGGTCCTCGGCGCCGAAACGCTCGCGCGTGAGCCGTGCCCAGATGCGCCGGCCCGCCCTGAACTTGGCGATCTCCTCAAAAAGGCTGATCGAGATGTCGAAGAAGAACGTGAAGCGGGGCAGCACCTGGTCGGGACGCCAACCGCGTGCCAGGCAGTCGCTGGCGTATTGAATTGCGGAGGCGAGCGTCAATCCCATCGCCTCGGCCGGCGTCGCACCCGCCTGCTGCATATGTTGGCCGACGATCGAAATCGGGTTCCAGCGCGGCAGCCGGCGGTGGGCAAAGGCGATATGGTCGAGCAGCACGCGGCGGGCGCCCGGCAGCGCCAACCGGAAAAACATGTGGTTGGCGACGAAATGGGACAGGTAGTCTGACTGGTTGGAGGTGCCCGACAGGTGCGACCAGGCAATGCCTCGGCGCTTGGCCACCGCCAACTCCAGGGCCAAAAGGGTGAAGGGCGAAGGATCGTTGAGCGCGGTTGAGATCTCGCCGATAGGGATGCCGGCGAGACAAATCTCCATGTCCTCGACCGTGTTGACGATGGCGCCGCAGGTGCCGAGGATCTCCGGCGGCATGTCGTCGGCGTCATAGCCGCGGTACACCGAGTTGCAGGGGATGAGAGACACCGCGCTGCCCCCATGCGCCAGGATGGCCTTGAGACGGGCGTTGTAGTCTTCCGGCACGCCAAGGCCGATCAGTTGGCGCTGCGTCCAGGTACGGCCACGGTGCATGCTGGCGTAGATGCCGCGCGTCATGGGGAACTGGCCGGGAAAGCCCAGATCGTCCAGATAGTCTCGCCCGGTGAGGTCCTGGGGTGTGTAGATCGGCTTGATTTCTACCCCCGATCTGTTGACCGGATTGGCCTGGTCGCCCAGCCCCGCCTTGAGCGTCTTGCGCCACTCAGCGCGCGCCTGCTCAAACGCGCAAAGCGGCAGCGTGAGCGTTGTGGCCGTGCCCGCCGATCGTGTGCGCTTTGCCATCTTTAGGTCCCTCAAACGGGCATCACCTTAAGCCCGCCGCCGTGCCAGAATTTGTGGCCAGAATTTGTGGCCCTGTTTTTGTCCATCCGAGCGCAGCTGGCAACCCGCGCCGGCGAGGCGAGGCCGGCTGTTGCGGCGACACGCGCTCGACCCGCGCACAGTGCGGCCATCCCCAGACCTCAAGCGCGCGCGTCCTTCGCCTTTGCCGCACGGGCTTGTGCGGCCAGCCGCGCCATGACCTCGACGATGTCCTCGCGTGAGGCGCCCGGATGAAAGATGTGGCGGACCCCAGCTTTTTTCAGGACGGCTTCATCGGCGTCAGGAACGATACCCCCGATCACCACAGGGACGTGGCCGAGCCGGGCATTCGCCAGTGCTTTCAATAGTTTCGGCACCAGCAAGTGATCGGTGGCCAGCGAAGAGATGCCGATGGCATCGACATCCTCCTCCTCCGCCAGGCGCACCACGTGGCGGATCTCCTGCCACGGCGGCGTGTAGAGCACCTCCATGCCGGCATCGCGCAAGAAGGCGGCGACCACGCGGCTGCCGCGGTCGTGACCGTCAAGGCCAATCTTGGTGAGCAGGATTCTGGCCGGCGGATCCATTCCCGGTGGGGACATCAGGCACCTTGCTAAGCGAGACGCGCTATGGTGGGGCAGGGCCGCCTCGATGTGAAGTGGTCAAGCGCAGCAGGGCACGATCAATGCGACGATCACTGGTCTATTTCCTGGCGGGCGGAACGCTCGGCACGGCCTTCGGAGTGGCCCTTGGCTTTTTCCTGTTTCCGTTTGTTTTCCCGCCGCCACCAGCCGCCGATCAGCTGAGCGCTGCCGAACTGGCGAGCGCCGTCGTGGCCGAAGGCAGGTTCAGCCATGCCAACCCCAGCGATCCCGTGCACTGGGGCAAGGGCGGCGTGACCGTGCGCAGGGATAGCGTGTTTCTGGGTCCTGACTTCGAGGTCGGACCAGGTCCCAAGTTCCACGTCTACCTGGTGCCGCGAGCACAAATCCGCAGCTCGGGTGATGTGAGCGCACAGATGTTCGTCGATCTCGGCCGGCTGCGCGCCTTTAAGGGCAGCCAACGCTACGCCTTGCCCGCCGGGCTCGATCTGTCGAACTACCAGAGCCTGATCATTTGGTGCGAGCAGTTCTCGGTGCTGATCTCGCCGGCAGACCTGATCCACAAAGCCGGCTAGGCCGACGCTTGCCGCGTGGCTGCGTTGGCGGCCAAGATTTTCGCTTTGAGGGCGCCCCGGCTTGGGCGAAGATGGCCTCTGGCACTTGCAATCGACGCCCCCTCCGGAGGAGGATCCTTTGAGTCAGGACATCAGCATCGAATTCACGCGCTTTTCAGCCTTTTATTCGCCGCTCATCGCCACCATGGCGGGCGGCTTTCTAAAAGAAGAGGGCTTGCGGCCACGCCACTCCGTTTCGGCCCCCGGCAAATCTGCCATCGCTGGGTTGCTCGATGGCAGCGTGCATGTGGCCCAATCTGCGCCGTCCCAAGGCTTCGGTCCGCTGGAGCAGGGCAAGCAGCCGCCGGCTGTGCACTTTGCCCAGATCAATGAGAAGGACGGCTTCTTCCTCACCGGCCGCAGCGCCGATCCGAGCTTCAGTTGGAACAGACTGAAAGGCCGGAAAGTGATCATCGATCATGGCGGCCAGCCGATGGCCATGTTCAAGTACGCCTGTTTCAAGCAAGGCCTCGACTTCGCCGACCTCGTGCCCGTTGACGCCGGCTCGACCGATCAGATGATCGCCGCGTTCCGCCACGGCGAGGCCGACTTTATTCACCTGCAGGGACCGGCACCGCAGCAGCTGGTGCACGACGGCGTCGGTCATATTGTGGCCGCGCTGGGGGATGCCATTGGTCCGTGTGCGTTCTCGAGCCTTGCTGCCACGCGCGAGTGGCTAAAGACCGACATGGCCGGGGCCTTCATGCGCGCCTATCGCAAAGCCCGAGCCTGGCTCATCAATACGCCAGCAGCCGAGGTCGCCAAGGCCGAGGCTGCTTTTTTCCCCGATATCGATCCAGCGGTGCTGACCGCCACGATCGCCACCTATCAGAAGCTTGGCAACTGGACGCCGCACGTGGACATCACGCGCCCCGCCTTTGCCGCGACCCTCGATATCTTCCAGCATGCCGGCCTCATCAGCAAGCGGCACGCTTACGAAGACGTCGTCGCCGCCCCCCCGGCTTGAGGATCCGCACAATGGCAGACACAATCGGTTGGATCGGCGTCGGCAGCATGGGCCACCGCATGAGCCGACATCTGGTGGCGGCCGGCCACGCCCTTGTGGTCGCGGATGCGCAAAGTACCGAGCGCGCGCCGCCAGAGGCACGCATCGCCAAGGACAACGCTGAAGTGGCCGCCTTGGCCGATACCATTATCCTCTCGCTCCCAGATGGGGCCGTAAGCGAGACCGTGGCGCGTGAGCTGGCGGCGGCCGCACCCCGCAAGGTAAGCACGGTGATCGACACGTCGACCATCGGCATCAAGGCGGCCGAAGCGGTCAACGCGATCCTCGGTAAGGCCGGCATTGCCTTCATCGATGCGCCGGTTTCGGGCGGTACCGCCGGCGCCGACAAGGCAACGCTTGCCATTATGATGGCCTGCCCGACCGCCAGCTTCGAGCGTTTCAAATCGCTGATCGCTTTGATGGGCAAGCCTTTCCATGTCGGGCCCAAACCGGGTCAGGGGCAGGCGGTCAAGCTGTTGAACAATTTTCTTTCCGCCACCGCGCTGGCGGCGACCTCGGAGGCCATCGCCTTCGGCACGCAACAGGGTATCGAGATGAAAACCATTCTCGATATCGTCAACGCGTCCACCGGGCGCAATTCGGCGACCGATGACAAGTTTCCCCGCCGCATCATGCACGGCAAATACGATGCCGGCTTCACGGCCAAGCTTCAGCTCAAAGACATCCGACTTTATCTGGAGAATGCGCGCGCCGTCGGCATCGCCGATGACGTCGCCAGCACGGTGGTTGGCGTATGGGACAAAATGAACGCCGATCTACCGGGCGCCGATATCACGCAAATGTATCCCTATACCCGCGATGGCCGTCGCTCCGGCGGGCACAAGTAGGCCGCGCTGTCGGTTGCCCAAAGCGCTGTGCCGTCGACCTTGGCCAGTGAGAGCGTCACCGCCGGCGGCACTGTGAAAATCGCGCGCCGAGGAAAGCTGGCGACGGCCCAATCACAGCCGCGCCGCTTTCGGCGGCTTTGGCCAACGCGAAGCGACCTGCGGCAGGACCTCTGCAATCAGTCGCTGCGTCTGGGCGGTGACCTCTGCGCCGTCGGCGCCGAGCGGGCGCAGTACGAACTTCGATATGCCAGCGGCGACGTACTCGCCGATGCGCCCGACGATGGTGTCGGCATCGCCGACGGCGAAGTAGGATGCCGGATCCCGCCCGGTGCGCCGCCGGTAGGCCTCCATCATCTGTGGTACGGCCGGTCCGCCGACCCGCCCGAAATAGAATGGGAAGCCGGCGCCATAGTGATCCTCCTCGATCACGCGTCCCAGTTGCCTGCTGGCTGTGCGGATGGCCGCGACGATGCCTTCTGCTTCGGCTGGCGTCTCGGGGCCCGCCTGCCAGCCGGTGCCGTAACGCGCGGTGCGCCGGATCGCCGCCGGCGATGACCCGCCGATCCAAATCTGGCAGCTCCGCCTGCACCGGTTTGGGTGCAATGCTGGCGCCCGTCAGGCGATAGTGCACTCCCGCAAAGTCCACCTTGTCCTCTCGCCAGAGCCGGCCGATGATCTGCAGCCCTTCATCGGTTCTGCGCCCGCGCGTGCCGGTGTCGAGATTGAGCGCCGCCCACTCCGGTGCCCGCGGGCTGCCGATACCGAAGGCCGGCAGCAACCGGCCGTTGGAGAGGACATCAATGGTGGCGCATTGCTTGGCGACCAGCACGGGGTCGCGCAAGGCGAGAGAGACCACGTTCATGCCGAACTTGATCCGCCGCGTTCGCCCGGCGAGCGCGGCCATGGTCGTCATGCACTCCAGGATCGGCTCGCTACTGACAACGCGGTCGGTTTGCCACAGCGAATCAACGCCGCCTGCCTCGCACAGGTCCACCCAGCGCCAATAGGCGCTGACGTCCTGGAACGGATATTCCATCAAACCCACGCCGACGGCGATCGTCATTGCTGGCCTCGCGGTTGCCGGTCGCAGCCCACACTCGCGGCCGGCTGGGGCAGGGTCAAGCGGGGATGCACCCCAGGGCAAAGCAGGCCCGGGACGGGGCCGCTTGGAGCCCTTTTATGCTCACGAATAGGCGAAAGCCCGCACAAATCCGTACTCGCGCCATTTTCCTGGCGTTGACTGCGCCGATCTTGCGATCGGAGGCTTCGCGCATTGAAAATTTTGCCGCGGCTAACGCCGACCCTTTGTGCTTGCACCAATACTCACCTTTTGCGTTGGCGGGGACAGTCGATTGCCCGTTTTGGAGGTAGGATATGAAGAGCCCAATGCTTTTGTTGCTTAGTCTGATGCTGATCGCGCCGGCGTCCGCCCAGCAGCTGCCTGCCTCACCGCCGCCATCGGCAAGCGCCAAAAATGACACGCTGCAGTATCTTCCCGCTGCGCAACGCCTACCGGCTGGAAACTACCGCGCGGAAGTGCGGCGAGGCGATGCCGCGGCGGGCACGGACGAAGTCGCCTGGAGCAGCGCCCCCCACGCCACCATGCCCGATGCCCTCCGTGAGGCCTGCAAGATGATCGAGACCGTCTATGCGCCCGGTATGCGCTGCCCGCCGGCCCCGGTCACAATCGCGAAGAAGACGTTGGCGAGTGCCACCGTTGGCAAGCCCGTGGTCAAGGCTGCCGCGCCCAACAACGCAAAAAGAACGGTTGTCGCAGCCTCCCCTGTGAGCGGCTACGAAGTGCGTGGCTGTGCCTTCTACGCACTCGTCAACAACAAGGTCGTGCAACGTTGTCCGTCTGAAGGTGCACCCGGCACCAAGCCGTTTTGGTACAACGAGGATTTGTTCGAAGGCGGCTACGCCGGCTGGGGACGCTGAGCGACGAGCGCTGCTGACGGCAGCGCTGGCCCCTGTTTGCGCTTGGTGCAGCGGCTCTGCCCCCGAATCGGCTAGAAACGCCGACGCTCAGCGGTGGTGCGCGAGGGTGCGCAATGGCGGGGTGGGGCGACAATGGGCGTGGCGGGCGGCACGGGAAGACGCGGCAAGCTCGGCCGCTTTGGCAAGCTCCTCAAGTCCCGCTCCCTGCCGCTGGTGCTGACGGCCTGGTGCGTGGGGCTGGAAATGGGCTGGGCTTGGATGGTCTTCTTCCACGGCTTTGCCATCGACAGCGGTATTGCCGGGGTCACCACCGCCATCATGGCCTTGGCGGGATCGGCCTGGATGGTGCAGTACAAAACGCGCGCCGAGGAGCAACCCTTCGAGAAGTATGTCGCCGATGCGGCCGCCGCCATGCGCGATGAGGCCTTTGTGCTCCTGAAGATGGCCGAGATGCAGGCCCGCCCCGAACCGGCCGCCGAGGCGCAGACGCTGGGCGATCAAGTCGAACGCCTGCACCGCTGTCTCAAGGTGTTCCAAAAGGGCAGTCCCTACACGCAAATCAGAAGCTACGGCGCCCGTCTGCGCATCGAACAATTGGAAGAAGAAGTGTGCGAGCAGGTCGGCCTGCTGGATCGCGAAATCGCTATTCTCGGTACCTACCCCACCAAAAATGTGGTGCAGGTCGCCAAGGAAAAATGCCGACGTGCCAGCGAAGGCATCCTGTTGAGCACCCAGCAGGTTTGCGAGGTGCTCGGCTATGAAGCCCTGCTGCCTTCCGACGCGGACGTCCTGACGCGTGCCTCGGGCCTCAGGCCGGCATGACAGATCAGCCCCGACGTCGGCGCCGGGGCGCGCCGACGCCGTGCCGCGGCCCGGGTATTGTCGCGTGAAACGCAAAAGTGCTCGGCCCGGGACGGCTCGCCCATCAAGCCCCGGGGTCGGCCGGGCGCTGGCGGAGGATCGACGCCAGATCCAGCAACAGCTTGCCGGCCAGCATCTCATCGAGGCTGCTCCTGAGCCGTGCGGCCTTGGCGGTCTCGTTGATACGGGCGAGGGCGGAGTTGAGCGCCGCCAGCGTCCAGCTCTGACACTGCTGTTCGATCACACCCTTGCGCTTGAAGTGCAGGGGTGGCCGCTGCTGGCGCAGGATGTCTTCGAGCGACCGACCGGCGTCGAAGGCACTGCGCATGCCGTGCAGGCGCAGGAAGTGGCGCTGCAGGGCCGCAATGATGGCTTGCGCATTCTCGCCGCTGTTGACGCAGCGGTCGCATTCGCTGAGCGCGGCCTGCAGGCGCCCGGAGCCGGCGGCCAGCACCACCCGGTCGATGGCGAGTTCGGCTGCGTCGCCGACAGCCATCTCCACGTCTTCTTCTTGGATCGTGCCCTTGCCGCTGGCATAGAGCGCGAGCTTTTCGATTTCGGCGCGCGAAAGTGCCCGATCGGCACCTAGCCGCGTGAGCAACAGGCGCATGGCTTCCGGGGTGATCTGCAAGCGGGCGCCGGCCAGCACCTCCCGGACCACGGCCTCCAGATCACGCGCCTCGTCGGGAAAACAAGCGATGGCGGCGGCGGTGGCGGATTTCTCAAACAAGCTGCGCAGGGCCTCGTCCGGGCGCAGGTTGCCGGCCTCGACGATCAGATAGCCTTCCAGCGGACCGTCGTCGAGGAGCCGCTTGAGCGTGGCCGCCGTGATCCGGCGGCCCGTGCTCACGCGCAGGATCTTGCGGCCCGCGAACATCGGGACGGTATTGAGCTCGACCAACAGGCGGTCGGGATCGTCCTCAAGGCTGGTGTCATCGAACCTGAGGATTTCGCCCGGCGGGTCGTCCTGCGCGGCGAGACGCTTGGCAAGCTGCGCGGCGCGTTCCAACACCAGGCCCAAGTCGCTGCCATAGAGCAGCACCGCCCGCGGCAGACGATCAACCGCCCTCAGAAAGGCCTCGGCCTGGTGCGTTTTGATGGCGACCATGTCCCACCCGGACGGCGCTCAAGCTGCGGGATCGCGGCGAGCGGACGCTGCTGGCGCTCACGCCGCGCCGGACAGATAGGTCGCAAGGCGGATCTTGAGGTCGTCGGCCACCGTACGCGCGGCGCGGTTTTCCGCGTCCTCGCGCGCCCGCACATTGGAATAGATGGATTGAAAACGCTCAAAGCCGGCACGGGCGTGGCTCGTGCCCTGCAGCACCACCTTCTTGTCCTTGCTTTTGACGTCGATCAATCGGAACGAGGCCTGGATGGCATAGATCTGCCCGAGCGCCTCGCCTTCGTTGTTGACCAGCGTCGAAAGCACCGATTCCTTGACGACCACTTCGAGCCGATGCGTAGAGGGAAGCGGATTGCCACCGCCGGTGCTATCAAACACCAGTTCGTTCCTGATGCGCTGTCCGACCCGGCCAGGGATCGGGGCGAAATCAACCTGCGCCAGGCGCTCGTGCATCCCCGCCCCGGAGGCGGTCGTCCCGTAGAGCGGCCGAAATCCGCCGTTGCCGCAGGCACCCAACGCCGGAGCGGAGGCGAGCAGCAGCGAAAGTCCGCGCAAAAGACCTCGGCGGCTCAGCGTCTGAGCCTTTCGAGCCTCATCCGACGACATTCACGATCCTCTGCGGCACCACAATCACCTTCTTCACCGGTCGGCCGGCCAATGCGCGTGCCACCGGTTCAAGACCCAGCGCAGCGGCCTCGATCTCGTCCTTGGTGGCCGTGCGGGCGATCGTAAGTTCATCCCGTCGCTTGCCATTTACCTGTACGGCAATGGTAATCGTATCGTCAACGAGCAAGGCCGCCTCGGGCTGCGGCCACGGCCGATCTGCCAGGAGTGTGTTGTAGCCAAGCCGCTCCCAGCAATCCTCGCCCAGATGCGGCAAAATCGGACCCATCATCTGCACCAGCAACTCCGTGGCCTCCCGAACGGCCCACGCCAACCCATCGCCCGACTTATCCAGCGCCAGGGACAGGGCGTTGGTCAGCTCATAAAGCTGAGCTACGGCAACATTGTAGCGAAGCGCCTCAATATTTTGCGAAACGCTGTTCAGCGCCTTGTGCGCGACTTTGCGCAGCTGGCTGGCCTCGGGCCCGAAGGCGGCCGGTCGCGCGGCGGCGCTGGTGCGTTGCACCACCTCGTCGACCAGCCGTGAAATGCGCTGCACCTGGCGTCCCGCACCCGCGACCCCGGCCTCGGTCCAGATAATGTCGCGATCGGGCGGACTGTCGGAAACGATGAACAGCCGCGCCGTGTCGGCACCATAGTGCTCGATGATGTCGTCGGGATCGACCACGTTCTTGCGCGACTTCGACATTTTTTCCGGCGCGCCGATGCTCACCGGCCGGCCATCGCTGATGGCCGTGGCCTTGCGCTCGGCGCCCTCGCCCTCGATTTTGACGTCCGTCGGCAGCAGCCAGTCGCCGCGCTCGCTGCGGTAGGTCTCGTGGATGACGATGCCCTGCGAGAACATGGTGGCGAACGGCTCGTCGATTTGCAGGTGCTTTGTCGCCTTCATGCCACGGGTGAAGAAGCGCGCGTAGAGCAGGTGCAGGACGGAGTGCTCTTTGCCGCCGATGTACTGATCGACCGGTGCCCAATACTTCATGGCCTTCTTGTCGGTCGGGGTCTCGGCCCGCGGCGCCGTAAAGCGGAACTGATACCAGGAGCTGTCGACGAAGGTGTCCATGGTGTCCGTCTCGCGGACGGCGGGCGCGCCGCACTTGGGACAGGGCACGTGCTTCCAGGTTGGATGATGGTCGAGAGGGTTGCCGGGCTTCTCGAAAGTCACGTCCTCGGGCAGCAGCACGGGCAGCTGGTCAGGGCTGACCGGGACAATGCCGTCGGTTGCGCAGTGGATGACGGGAATGGGGCAACCCCAATAGCGCTGGCGCGAAATCAGCCAGTCGCGCAAGCGGTAGTTGACCTTGCGCGCGCCGATGCCTTGCTTTTCCGCGAGCGCGGCGATCGCTTCCTTCGCCTGCTCGATCGTGAGCCCGTCCAGGAATTGCGAATTGATCATGCTGCCTTCGCCTAGATAGGCGTCCGCGGCAATCGTGAAGGTGGCGGCATCTGCCTCTGGCGGCAGCACCACGGGCAGCACGGGACATGCATATTTACGGGCAAAATCGAGGTCGCGCTGGTCGTGCGCGGGGCAGCCAAAGATGGCGCCGGTGCCGTAGCCCATGACAATGAAGTTGGCGACATAGACCGGCAGCTTCTGCTCCGGCCGGAAGGGGTGCACGGCCACAAGACCGGTGTCGTAGCCCTTCTTCTCGGCCCGAGCCAGGGCTTCCTCGCTGGTGCCGATCTTGCGGCAGTCCTCGATGAAGGCGGCAAGCTGGTTGTCCTTTTTGGCAACGTGTTGCGCCAGCGGATGTTCGGCCGAAATCGCCATGAACGAGGCGCCGAAGATGGTGTCGTGGCGCGTGGTGAAGACCACCAACTTCTCGAGCTTCTTGGGCAGCTTCGCGCCGGCGAGCGCGAACGTAAGCTCCAGCCCTTCCGAGCGGCCGATCCAATTGCGCTGTGAGGCGCACACGAAGTCCGGCCACTTGCGCTCGAAGCCGTCAAGCGCCATCAGCAGCTCCTCGGCGTAGGCCGTGATCTTGAAGAACCACTGGGTGAGGTCGCGCTGCTCGACCACCGCGCCCGAGCGCCAGCCGCGCCCGTCGATGACCTGCTCGTTGGCGAGCACGGTGTTTTCCACCGGGTCCCAGTTCACCTTTGCCGTCTTGCGGTAGGCGAGCTTCTTCTTCAGGAAATCCAAGAACAAGCGCTGTTGATGCGCATAGTAGGAGGGATCGCAGGTGGCGAACTCCCGGCTCCAGTCGATCGATACGCCCATGGCCTTGAGCTGGGCGCGCATGGTGGCAATGTTCTCGTAGGTCCAGGCGCGGGGGTGGACCTTGCGTTCCATGGCGGCGTTCTCGGCCGGCAAACCGAAGGCGTCCCAGCCCATGGGATGCAAGACATTAAAGCCCTTGGCGCGCATGTAGCGGGCCATCACGTCGCCCAAGGTGTAGTTGCGCACATGCCCCATGTGGATGCGCCCCGAGGGATAAGGAAACATTTCGAGCTGGTAGCGCTTGGGCTTTTTGCTCTTCTCGCGGGTCAGGAAGGTTTGGCGTTGTTCCCACGCCTGCTGCCAGTGCTTTTCGCGCACGGGCGCGTTGTAGCGTTCGCTTGCCATGGTGCTTTCCGTATTCCGAGCTAGAACCCGCGTCTTATCATGGAACAATGATGGAACCGGCCTGCCATGGCGCGCGTGTCCTGGGGAGGGCGTGGCGCGAAGCAACGATCATGGCGGAAGTGGAACAAAAACAACCTGACAAACACGCGCCTGGCGCCAGCATCGACATGAGGCCCCTCTCATGGCGAAAAAGTTGGCCCTTGTCGATATCGAAGTCCGGGAGCGCCGGGCGAGCCTGCCGCCGTCTCGGCACGATTGGCCCGCCGACGGCCGTGCACGATCTTTGCGCCCCAGCCCGGCGCTCGAATTGGTGGGCAAGGCCTCCTGCAGCAAGGTCTGGTTGCGCCCGCCGCCGAGCGGGCCCAGGGTTGGCCGACATCGCCTTTGCCGTGGGACCGGTGGCATAGGCGCTGATCCGCGCCGACCGAACGGCACCCGTGGCCCACGGCCATGCGCGCGACCCGCAAGCCGGCGGCACGCGCTGCGGTCGGCCTGGCAGGGCTGCGACAGGGGCGCCCCCCTCCAGAGCCGGACAGGGTGCGACGTGCCGTCCCATGACGGAGGGCGAGGGACACTTCCTGGCCCACAAATATCTGGACCTCCTGTGCAGCGACGAGCACACTTTGCAGGCCCGCTCCAAGCACCGGCCGCCAGGCGCGTTAAAAGCCCGAAGACCCAGGCCAGATCATGAGCCAAATTTCCGCCCGCCTCGCCTCCGTTCGCTCCCGCATTGCAGCCGCGGCGGCGGCCGATCGGCGTGATGCCGCAGGCGTCACCCTGATCGCGGTCAGCAAAACCTTCCCTCCAGAAGCGATCACCCCCGTCCTCGACGCCGGTCACCGCGTCTTTGGCGAGAACCGCGTGCAGGAGGCCAAGGCCAAGTGGCCCGCGCTCAGGGCGCGCTATCCCGGCAGCACGCTGCACCTGATCGGGCCGCTGCAATCCAACAAGGCCAAGGAGGCGGTCGCCCTGTTCGACGCCATCCACACCATCGATCGTCCCCGGATCGCCGAGGCGATCGCCGCGGAGATGGCCAAGCAAGGCCGCTGCCTTCAACTCTTCATCGAGGTCAACACCGGCGAGGAGGCGCAGAAGGCGGGCGTGCTGCCAACTGAGACCGCCGGCTTGCTGCGCCTGTGCCGAGAGGAGCTCAAGCTCGATATCGCCGGCTTGATGTGCATCCCGCCCATCGCCGAGGCGCCGGCGGTGCATTTTGCCTTTCTGGCCAAGCTGGCCGGCGAGCTCGGTCTGGCCGGCCTCAGCATGGGCATGAGCGCGGACTTCGAAACGGCGATCCAGTTTGGCGCCACGCATGTGCGCATCGGCTCGGAAATCTTTGGCCAACGCGGTTAGCACAAGCCCGCTCTGGCGCGCGCCAAGACACGGGGCCACAAACCGCTGTGGTTACGCCTGGGATGCCACGCGGGGCGGACAAAGGGCCCGGTGTTTTTCTTGCGCACAACCTCCCCGCCCAATGTCACTTGCTGGCTCACTAGCTGGCGCCGACCTGCTAGGCTCCGACCACTGATTCGCGCCACCTGTCCCGCATGTGCCGGCGCACCCCAGATTGAGGAGCAGGGTTTCGGCTGCAGCCGCCTCGCCGCTTCCGCAGCAAGGTGATTGTATCTGGAGCAGCCTGCGCAAGTGCCAGGAGGCGGGCGTCATGGCGGATGGCAGCAGGTCATCGGTGCTGGAAATGGAAGCGGACGCCGCCGCGGCCGAAGCCGCGCGCGAGGCCAAGGCCGAGGTGCTCGAGCGCAGCTTCACCATCAAGAGCGCGGAAAAGCTGCCAAAAGCGCCAGCGACCAACCCATCCGGCAAGACCAAGTCTTCGCCATGGGCGGAATTTCTGGTTGACGTCTGGATTACCTCGCTCAACTCCGTGGAGTTCGGCCTCTACAAACACAGCCGCAACCGCGCCAAGTCGCGCCAGTTCACCACCGACATGGATATCTTCGCCGAAGTGATCGAGAACGGCGAGCGCACCGGCCTGCTTGGCTATCGTGAGGATCTGTGGCGCAAGAACACCGGTATGGACAAGCGTCTGGTGTTCAAGCTGTTCAACGAAACGGTGAACTGGCGCGCGACCATGGACCTGATGATCGGCCGCAGTCTACAGCTCACCCTCGGTGCCCGCGGCTTGCCCGTCACCTGCTTCTCCATCAATGTCGGCGATCATGAGAACGTCGTTTATCTGGAGCGCTCAGCCAACAAATGGCCGCTGCTGCCTGAGCACTTCTCGTTCTTTTTGCTCGATGCCGGCAAACCTCAATTCTTCCGCCTGCGCCGCGATGTCATCGATCTCGGCGGCGACTATGGCCTTTACAACCACCAGAACCAGCGGATCGGTAGCCTTGACGGCAAGGTGTTTTCCATCGGCGGAAAATGGCGGGGCCGGGTGCAGGCGCAGTATGCCGATGCCCGCCTGATGGTGGTGCTCAAGCTGTTTTGCGGCATGCTGATTTTCAACGGCGATTGCCGCCGGCACATGCGCCGGCTGGCGCGCGCGATCGCCAGCGGGACGTTCGCTCCCAAGCTCGAGAAGCAGGAGGTCGATCTTTATATGAACCCGCGCCGCGTGCGCTGAGCGCGCTTGGCGGGTGATCTGCCCCCACAACCCCGCGCGGCCATTGCGTTTCTGCTGGAAGGTTCGCTCCGCCTCCGGCCTGCCAGCGAGCTCATGGGTTCGGCAACGGTGCTGCGGCGGAGCAGCTATTGCTGCAAGCTGTCGACAAACGTCACAAAGTCCTGCGCCCGCATGCGGTCAGGCGTAAAAGCATTGACCTTCGCCTCGGGGTCGGGATAGCCCAACGACATGCCGCAGACGATCTGCTGCTCGGCTGGGATGCCAAGCCGACGCTGCAGCACGTCGTAGAAGATTAGGAAGGCGGCCTGCGGGCAGGTCTCGAGCCCGAACTGCCGCGCCACCACCATGATCGACTGCAGGAACATGCCGTAGTCGAGCCAGGAGCCCAGCTCCAGGTCGCGGTCGATGGAAAAGATCAGACCGATTGGCGCATCGAAGAAGAGGAAGTTGCGCCGGTGCTGGGCGTGCATTTTGTCCTTGTCGCTGCGGGTGATGCCGAGGCATCCGTAGAGGCCCCAACCGCAGGCTCGGCGCCGCGCCAGGTACGGTTCGCGCCAATTTTCCGGGTAATAATTGTATTCGCGTGGCGCCACCGAACCCCGGTCGTAGCGGTCCGCCAGGTCGCGCGCCACCTCCTCTTTCACCGCGCCCTCGAGCACCCACACCTTCCACGGCTGCACGTTGCTGCCCGAAGGGGCACGGCCCGCGATCGTCATGATCTTTAGGATCAGCTGCCGGGGTACTGGCGTTGCTAAGAAGGCGCGGACACTGTGCCGGCCGCTGATGGCCTCTTCGACCGTGATCATGGTGGAAACGCCCTTGGGAGCCGATGCCAGCCGGGGGAGCCGATGCCAGCCGGTTGCGGCCGGACCATGGCACGGCCTAGTTTCGAGGGTCAACGACTACGCCTGGTGGCAGCGCTCGCGGAGATAACCCTCATGCCCTTCGATCCCAATGCTGCCGATCTCATGGTCGGTCTGGTCGGCACCGGCTCTATGGGTCGCGGCATCATGCAGGTCGCCGCGCAGGGTGGCCTCAGCGTCATCGCCTTTGATGAAAAGCCGGGTGCCGGCGAGGCGGCGAAGGACCATATGGCCAAGATGCTCGACGGGCAGGTGCAAAAGGGCCGCCTGCCGGCTGCTGCTGGGCGTGCCGCGCTCGATCGTGTCAGCGTCACCGACCAGCTTTCTGCCGTCGCCAAGGCCGACGTCATCATCGAAGCCATCATCGAGCGGCTGGACCTGAAGCAAAAGCTGTTTGCCAGTCTCGACGGCATGACCGGGCCCGATACCATCATTGCCTCCAATACCTCCTCGATCCCGATCACTGCCATTGCCTCCGCCTGTAAGCTGCCCGAGCGCGTCTGTGGCATGCACTTCTTCAACCCCGTGCCACTTATGCGCCTGGTCGAGATCATCCCCGGGCTGAAGACCGCTAGCTGGGTCGCCGATGCCCTGATGACGCTCGGACGGCGCATGACGCGCGAACCGGTGCTGTGCACCGACAGCCCAGCCTTCCTGGTCAATCACGTCGGTCGCGCCTTCGTCCCCGAGGCGCAACGTATTCTTAGCGAGAGTATTGCCTCCGCAGCGGACATTGACCGCATCCTCACCGGTGCCGCGGGCTTCCGCATCGGCCCGTTCTCGCTTGCCGACCTGGTCGGCATCGACGTGCAGCACGCGGTGATGGAATCGATTTATGGCCTGTTCTACAACGAGCCGGCCTTCACTCCCTTCCCGATCTCCGCACAACGCGTCGCCGCCGGCCTCTACGGCCAGAAAACCGGCGCCGGCTGGTTCCGCTACGAGAACGGCAAGAAAATCGAACCCCCCGTTGCCCCGGTGCCGACGCAACGCCCACGATCGGTTTGGCTGCGCCCGAGCCCGCATCATCCCGAGCTGCAAGCCCCCTTGCGCGATTTGTTGGTTGCGGCCGGGGCAACACTGGAGACCGGCAGTGAGCCGAGTGCGGAGGCGCTGATCGTCGTTACGCCGATCGGCTACGATCTCACCACCGCCGTCGTCGATCTCAAGCTCGATCCGGCGCGCACGGTGGCGATCGACGTGTTGTTCGGCATGAAGGGGCCGCGCACGCTGATGGTCACGCCGGCCACCGACCGAGAATTCCGTGACGGCGCGCACGCGCTACTGGCCGCTGACGGCCAGTCGGTTGTCGTCATCAACGACAGCCCGGGTTTTATCGCTCAGCGCGTGGTGGCGATGATCGTCAACATCGGCTGCGGCGTGGCCCAGCGTGGCATCGCCACCCCGGCCGATATCGACAAGGGCACCAAGCTGGGTTTGAGTTATCCGTTCGGGCCATTGGAGTGGGGCGATCGGCTCGGCGCCAGGCGCGTTTTGTTCATCCTCGAACGCCTGCAGGCCTTTTACGGCGAGCCGCGCTACCGCCCCAACCCGTGGCTCAAGCGGCGCGCTGCGCTCGGCCTGCCGCTATCGACGCCCGAGGGCGCTGGCGCTCCCGGCGGCTAGCCTCACGGCGCCCCGGCGTTAGCGGCACCGCATCTGCCAGGGCATCTCCGCCCCGGTGGCAAGCAGCCTGCCGTCGCGGATGGCATACTCGTTGGCACTAATGAAACTGTCGGCGATCGTGCGCACGCGGCCGTCCGCTGCCTTGGCAATGGTGATTTGCCGGCTTTGTGCGGAAACGGGAAAAAACACGACGAGATCGATGCCGCCTGCGGTCAAGGAGGCGCGCACAACTTCGCCGACGTTGCGCTGCGAGCCGAAATCACGGTCGTGCGCGATGTTGCCGCCGGGGGCTGCCGCGTAGGTCAGATAGCCGTTGCCCAGACTGGGCGGCAGCCGGCAATCGACCGCCCACGTGCCCAACAGCCCAAAGGCGGCCGCTGTCTCCGCTGGCGTCTCGGCCCGCGCGGACGGGGTCTGGCACAAGCCCGCCAGCAGGCTCACAAACAATAAAACCAACCTGGACGTACGACGGGTCATGGCTGCTAGGCTCGGTCGTGTTCATAGTTCAATAGAGAACGGCAATCTGCTATCTGCGGTTCCTCGGGCGATCGACGGGAGGCAGCACGTGAGTTTTGACCGCCTTTTTCATCCGCGCGGTGTGGCCATCATCGGTGCCTCATCCGACCTCACTCGCATCGGCGGCCACCCCATCAAGGCCATGCAGAATGCCGGTTACAAAGGCGGCATCTTCCTGGTCAATCCGAAGTATCAGGAGATGCACGGCCTCAAGTGCTATCCCGACGCTCAGTCGATCGGGCAGCAGTGCGATCTTGCCATCATCGCCGTTCCCGCCCCAGCGGTCGCCAACGCCATTCGTGATTGCGGTCGGGCAGGGATCAGCCATGCCGTTGTTCTCACGGCCGGTTTCCGCGAAACCGGCGCCGAGGGTCGCCAGCTCGAAGCGGAACTCAAGCGCGCGGTCCGGGAAAGCGGCGTGCGCATGGTCGGGCCCAACTGTCAAGGCATGCTCTCGCTCGAGGCGCGTGTCTGGGCTGCCTTCGGCAGCGTCGCCGACGAAACCGACTTCCGCCCCGGCAACGTCTCGTGTGCCTTCCAGTCGGGCGGCTTTGGCTATGCCATCGTCAACCTGGCGGAGGCGCAGGGTCTCGGCTTCCGCTACTGCGTATCCTCCGGCAACGAGACCGACATCGACACGCCGGAGTTGCTGGCGGCCTTCCTCGATGATGTCGGCACTTCGGCTATCTTCACCTATCTGGAAGGTACGCCCAATGCGCGCCGCCTGCTCGATGTCGGCCGCAAGTCACTCGAGACCGGCAAGCCGGTGATGATCTGGAAAGCCGCCACCACCGATGCAGGCATCAAGGCCGCGGCTTCCCATACCGCCAACATGACCGGCAGCTACGATCTTTATCGCGCGGCTTTGCGCCAATCAGGGCTGATCGAGGTCGATGACGTCGAGCCGATCGTGGACATCGCCAAGCTGTTCGCTCAGGGACGTAGCCCGAACGGCAACTCCGTCGGTGTGCTGTCGATCTCAGGCGGCTCCGGCATCGTCTACGCCGATGCGGCCGTGCGTGGCGGCATGACGCTGCCGCCCTTTTCCGAACAGACACTGGTGGCCCTGCGCAAGATTGTTCCCTCGTTCGGATCGCCCGAAAACCCCGCCGATGTTACCGCCAGCTTCTTCAACGACATGAGCCTGTTCACGAGTGCGCTCGAGATCGTGCTGGCCGACCCGCGTCTCGACCAGCTGTCGATTCTGCTGGCATCGATTTCCGGGCCGTCGGCGCAGCGCGCAGCCGAGGCCATCGCCGCGGTGGCCAATCGCACGGATAAGCCGCTGCACGTCGCCTGGTCGGGACGGCACGCCAAATCTCCCGAAGCCATCAAGGCCTTCAGCGCTGCCGGCGTCCCATTCATCACCACACCCGTGCGACTGGCGCGCGCGGCCGCAGTGCTCGCGCGCTTCGCCGCCGATCGTCGACGTTTGCTACCGCGCCGCGCGCCACAGGTGAGGCTGCCGGCAGACCTGGATCTACCCGCCGCGGCCGCGAGTCTTAGCGAAACGGAAAGCAAGGCGGTGTTGCGTGCCTTCGATGTTCCCATTGCCCGCGAGGTGTTGCTATCCCTGGGGGCCGATGCAAACGCCGCCGCCGCCGGGCTGCGGCCCCCCTTTGCCGTCAAAATCGTCTCGCGCGACATCCCCCACAAGACCGAGGCGGGCGGCGTCAAGCTCGGCGTGGCGAAGGAGGGCCTCGGCGCTGCCGTCCGCAGCGTCATCGACAGCGCCCTCAAGGCAAAGCCCGGCGCCAAGATCGACGGCGTTCTCGTCGCCGAAATGGCGCAAGGCATCGAGGTGTTGATCGGCGTGATCAATGACGAGAGCTTCGGCCCGACCATTGCCCTGGCTCTCGGCGGTGTGTTGACCGAGGTCTTGCAGGACGTCACCTACCGCATCGCCCCGTTCGATCTCGACACCGCGCGGGAAATGATTGCCGAATTGCGCGGCGCCCGCCTGTTCGATGGCTATCGCGGCAAGCCCGCCGCCGACAAGGAGGCACTTGCGCAAACTCTGGTGGCCGTTGCCAAGATGGCCGCGGCGCTCGCTCCCCGCCTGCAGGAGCTCGACATCAATCCGGTGTTCGTTGGCGCCGTCGGCGAAGGTGTCGTCGCCGCCGACGCGCTGCTGGTGCTGAAATAGCCCTGGCCGGCTCAGGTCAGAACGCCGATCGGCTTGCCGGCCAACCAGGCTTCGATGCTGGCCACCATGCCGCCGTAGAAGCTGCGGTAGGTCTCCGCCGTCACGTACCCCAGGTGTGGCGTCAGCAGGGCCCGTGGCTCGCTGCGCAAGGCCTGGTCGGCCGGCAGCGGCTCCACGTCAAAGGTGTCGGCGGCGTATCCGGCAATGCGTTTTTCGCGCAAGGCTGCCAGCAGTGCCACCGCGTCGACAATGGGCCCTCGCGAGGTATTGACCAAGAGGGCGCTCGGCTTCATGAGGCCAAGCTCGTGTGCGCCGATCAGGCCGCGCGTGCGCGCCGACAGGACGCTGTGGATGGAAATGACGTCGGCGCGCCGGAACAGCTCATCCTTGCCAACCAGTTGGGCGCCATGCTGGCGCGCGCGCTCCTCCGTCAGGTTCTGGCTCCAGGCGATCAGTTGCATGCCCAGCGCCGCCCCGATCCTGCCGACCCTGGCGCCGAGATTGCCAAGCCCAAGGATGCCGAGCGTCTTGCCGTCGAGATCGAAGCCGAGTGTGGTCTGCCAGCCGCCGCCTGGCCGCATGGTCTGGAACTCTTCGCGCAGATTGCGCGCAAACGCCAGCATCAGGCCGATGGCCAGCTCGGCCGTCGAGAGACCACCGCCGCCCGTGCCGCAGACGGTCACGCCGTGCGCCCTGGCGGCCTCGAGATCAACCGAGGCGTTGCGCTTGCCCGTCGTCACCAGCAGCTTTAGCTGCGGCAGCTTCTCGAACAGGGCGCGTTGAAATGGCGTGCGCTCACGCATGATGCCGATCACCTCAAAGCCCGCAAGGGCCCGCGCCAAGGCATCAAGGCCGCCGATCGGTTCGTTGAAAACCTTGATCTGATGGGCCTGCCTCAGGGGCGACCAGTCGGCCATGCTGAGGGCCACATTCTGATAGTCGTCGAGCAGGGCGATATTGGCCATGCGCTGGCTCCCGTGTGCAGGGCGATTGCAAGGAACCATACCCCAATCGCCGTAAAGCATTTAAGATATCATGGCGACGCTGGCGGCGGCGATTGTGTGGCGCGTTGGCCGGTCGGGCGCACGCGGGCATCGTCGAGGCCAGCTGGTGGCCTGAGCCTGTTTTTTTTGATTTCAGCCCCGGAGTCGTCCTGTGGCCGCAATGATGCTCTTGCTCGCTCTGGTGTTCGGCTTGGCCGTGCTCCCGCAAATGTGGGTCCGCCGAACGATCGAGCGGCACTCGCATGAGCGCGCCGACTTTCCCGGCACGGGTGGCGAGTTCGCCCGCCACATCCTCGACCAGATGGATCTCGGCCACGTGCGTGTCGAGGAAACGAAGCTCGGCGATCATTATGACCCCGAGACCAAGACCGTGCGCTTGCTGGCCAAGCATTTCAACGGTCGGTCGCTGGCGGCCGTCGTGATTGCCGCGCACGAGGCCGGTCATGCCATGCAGGACGCCACCGGCTATCAACCGCTGCAGGCGCGCACGCGCATAGCCAAGCAGGCCATGCAAATGGAAAAAGTGGGAGCGGTCGTCATGCTGGCAGCGCCGATCGTGCTGGCCATTGCCAAGGCCCCCCACCTCATGCTCATCGAGGTCTGCTGTGGCGTCCTGATTTTCGCGATGGCGATTGTGCTGCATGCCGTGACGCTGCCGGTGGAGTTCGACGCCAGCTTTCGGCGGGCCTTGCCGGTGCTGAAGGCCGGCAACTACATCAAGCCGGAAGACATGCGGGCGGCAAAGCAAATCCTGCGCGCCGCCGCCTTCACCTACGTCGCCGCCGCCACCATGAGCGTTCTCGACGTGATGCGCTGGCTGCGTCTATTGCGTTTTTAGGGCGCGTTGCGGCGGCGCGGGGTTTTTGGTTTTTGGCTGATCGCCGGGCGCGGCGCCTGCAGCAGCACGGAGAAAAGGCGGCTCATGCCGCGAGCGTGCCAAGGAACTGCAAGGCGATTTCGCGGTCGTGGCGACCGTCGCGATGCTCGATGAGATAGATCGCCTGCCAGGTTCCAAGCGCCGTCTTGGCGCCGGCCACGGGAATCGACAGCGATGTCGCCGTCAGCATGGAGCGGATGTGGGCCGGCATGTCGTCGGCCCCTTCGCTGCTGTGATGGTAGCGTCGAGCGCGCGGCGCGGCGCCCCCGAGCCAAATGAGCAAGTCGCGCTGCACGTCGGGATCGGCATTCTCCTGGATGGTGAGTGAGGCCGACGTGTGGCGGACGAATATCGTCAGCAGTCCGGCGTCGGCGCCGATCTGACCGAGCCAGTGAGCAACCTGTGCCGTCAGATCGGTGAAGCCCGGACCGCGGGTCGACACCAAGATGCGATGGTGCGCCTGCTGCAGCAATTGCCCTCCACGCTCCCGACAGGTCTATTTGCCCCCGACAGGTCTATTTGCCGATGAACCTCGGCAAGCGGCGTTCGTTGACGGCATCGACGCCCTCCTTAAAGTCGGCGGTCTGGCGCAACCTGGTCTGCTTTGCCAGTTCGACGTCGGTTGCCGCACGGACCCGCTCGGCAAGGCCCGCCCGCAGGGTGGCGCGGGTCTCGAGCACGCCCAGTGGCGCGTTTTCGGCGATTTCAGCGGCGAGCTTCTGCGCCGCCGCCCGGACCTCTGCCTGCGGCACCAAGACATCGGCAAGGCCGATGCGATAGGCCTCCTCACCGGAGATCCGACGGCTGGTGTAGAACATCATGGCGGCCGGCCCCGGCCCGATCAGTGCCGGCAGGGTATGCGTCAGGCCGAAGCCGGGATGGAAGCCGAGGCGGGTGAAGTTGGCGGAAAAGCGGGCCTCGGGGCAGGTGACGCGCAAATCGGGAACCAAGGCCAGCCCGAGGCCGCCGCCCACCGCCGCCCCATGAATGGCCCCAACCATCGGCTTGGCCGTGCGAAACAGGCGCACCGCCTCGATGTAAAGATGCCCGGCCTGACCGGTCTCTGACTTTTTGACCAGCACGTCGCGCACGTCGGCGCCATCACCGAGCTTGGCTCCGGCGCAAAAGGCCGTTCCTTGCGCAGCCAGGACGATTGCCCGGCAATCCTGGGACTTGTCGAGCTCTTCGCAGGCCTCGGCGATCTGCCGGATCAGGTCGATGTCGAAAAAATTGTGCGGCGGCCGGCGTATTTCGATGGTTGCCACGGCGCCTGCGCACGCGACGTCGATATCCTTGAAGGTGGGCATTCTTTTCTCCAGCAAAAATTAATACTTTCCGGAACAAACTGGGCTGCCAGACGATCGAGAAGTGGACGCTGAGAATGCGCCTGGTGCGCGGCCCCGGTATCCGGACATGAGGGACGCTGAGAACGCGCGAATCTCGCGCTGCCCCAGTACCCCCAATTAGAGGCCCCGGCCCTAGCTCCGGGGCCTTCTGCTTTGACAAGCCCGCCAGATCGATTGCGGATGGCGGCCATGCTCATCTGAGCCCCAGCCCGCGGGCGATGATGCCCCGCAGGATTTCGGTGGTACCGCCCTGGATCGTCAGCTTCGGCGCAATCAAGGTGGCGAACCTGAGCTGCTCCTCGAAGGTCGCTCGGTTGGCCGCGCCCTCCTCAACGAAAGCAGCCAGGTCGCGCGCCCGTTGCGGCAGCTTTTGTTCCCAAATCGTGCCGACGTCTTTCACGATCGCCGCCTCGACCACCGGTTCCTTGCCCGCGTGCAGCATGCCGGCCACCGAAACCGACATGCGCCGCAAGGCATGGAGTTGCGCCACCAGCCGACCTAGGCCCTCGGCTCCACGCACGTCGGGGTTGCGGCCCAGCACACGCACAAGCTCCTGTAGCACGTAGAAGGTCTCAAGAAAGCGCTCCGGTCCGCTGCGCTCGTAGGCCAGTTCCGAGGTCGCCTGTTTCCAGGCCCCGTCGACCTCGCCCAGCACGTGGTCGTCGGGCATAAAGGCATCCTGAAACACCACCTCGTTGAAGTCGTGCTGGCCCGTCATCTGATAGATCGGATTGACGGTGATGCCGGGTGCCTTCATATCCACCAGGAATTGCGTGAGGCCGTGCCGGCGGTTGTCCTTGCTGGCAGGCGAGGTGCGAAATAGGCCAATGAGGTAGTGGGCCTGATGCGCGTTGCTGGTCCATACCTTGGTCCCGTTGATCAGCCACCCGCCCTTGCTCCTGGTTGCTCGCGTTGAGGCGGCGAACAGGTCAGATCCCGATCCGGGTTCGCTCATGCCGATGGCGAAGCACACTTCGCCGCGGCAGATGCGCGGCAGCACGTCTTGCTTGATGCGCTCGCTCGCATACTTGATCAGCACCGGGCCGCTCTGGCGATCGGCGACGAAGTGGAGGCGCACCGGCGCGTTGGCGACACGGAATTCCTCGGTGACGACGTAACGCTCAAGGAAGCTGCGCTCACGCCCGCCGTATTGTTTGGGCCAGGTCATGCCGATCCAACCCTTGGCCCCAACCTTGCGGCTGAACTCCGGGCTGAAGCCATGATCGTTACCCGGCTCCTGGGGATTGTAGGTGCCAGCAGCGATTTCCGCGTTGAGAAAGGCGCGCACGTCCTTGCGCAGCGCGTCGCACTCGGGCGGCAAGCGGATCGGATCAAAGCTGAGCTCGGCCGTCATGTCCCGTCCTCACCGCGAGGCCAGCAGCGGCCATAGTCCTTCGCCGCCACCTGCCGCCACTAGCGCCCCCAGGCGCACGGCCCAGGCGCTTTCATTGTCGAAGTCATCGCGCCAGGCCCAGAGCCGTTGCGTGAAGCGATGCAAGACATGTTCGCGCGTGAAGCCGATGGCCCCCAACACTTGATGCGCAATGCCAGCACCCTCACCCGCCGCTTCTCCGACCCGGATCTTGGCGGCCGCCACTTCCAGCAAGACCGCATCGTCGAAGCCTCCGGCGCAGGTGCCGGCCGTGCCGCAGCTGAGCGCGTTGGCAATGGCATCGGCCGCCGATCCGGCCGCCGCCATAGCGGCGGCCACCTCACCAGCCAGGCGTGCCAGATTGTGCTGCACGGCCTGGAACTTGGCGATCGGCCGTTCGAAAGCCACGCGCTCGTTGGCATAGGCCACGGCGATCTCGAGAATGGCTTCCAAGGCGCCGCTCATCTGCACGGCCCGTACGGCGGCGCCCATGGTCAGTAGGGCCTGGGCGTCGAGGCTAGCGTCTTTGCTGGCGATTGGACGCACCTGCTGCAGGTGCACCGTGTTCAGCGCATCCCCGGCAATGCTGCTGCCGTCCGCCACTCGCACGCTGCCGCAGTCGAGGAGGGCGATGGCCTGCCCGCCACCGTCCTCGCGCTGCGCGACCAGCGCCAAGTGCTTGGCCGTTTTGGCGAAAGGCACCCCCCGCACGCGACCGCTCAAAGCGCCGGCGGCCGTCAGGATCACGTTGTCACCGGGCCGTGTCGGCGCGCAGGTCATGGCTCCCCTTGGCACGGCAATTCCGCTTTGCGACAGCAACCAGCCAGCCAGCAGCGTCTCGGCGATCGGCAGCGGCACCGCATAGCGACCGGCAACGCGAAGGACATCAAAGCCATCCTGCACGCTGACGCCGGCGCCGCCCAGTTCTTCCGGCACCCAGGCCAGCGGCAGCCCAGCGTCTTCCAAGGCGGCCCAGGCCGGCGCCTGCCAACCATCGCCGGTTGCGCTGTTGAGCGTCTGTGGATCGCAGTGATCGCGCAGGATGCGGGAGGCCGTATCGGCGATGAGGCTCGTGCTGTCCATGCGTGCGCCCCGTGCGCGTGCTATATGTGAGGGGCAAGGTTTGGCAGCGGCGCAGGCGAACGTCAACTGCGCGCCGCAGCATTCCTCCCAGCGCCTGGACCGCAACATGCTGCCCCGCAAAACCCTGCTGAGTTGGAGCACGGGCAAGGACTCGGCCTGGACGCTCCATCGCTTGCGGCAAGACGCCAACGTGCAACTGGTCGGCCTGGTGACCACCATCAATGCGGCCTTCGGGCGGGTCGCCATGCACGGTGTGCGGCGTGAGCTGCTCGAGCAGCAGGCCGCCGCAACGGGCCTGCCCCTCTTCGAGCTGCCGATCCCGCATCCCTGTCCGAACGAGGTCTACCAGCGCAGCATGGCCGAGTTTGTTGCCCGGCAGCGGGCCGCCGGCGTGGAGGCCATCGCCTTTGGCGATCTCTTTCTCGAAGACATTCGCCGTTATCGCGAGCAAGCCCTGGCCGGCACCGGTATGACCCCGCTGTTCCCGCTATGGGGTCTTGATACAGCCGTCCTTGCGCGTGAGATGGTCGCAGCCGGGCTCGCCGGCTACATCAGCGCGCTGGATCCCGATCGCCTACCGGCGCGCTTTGCCGGCCGGGGTTTCGACGCCGAACTGCTGGGCGAACTGCCGGCGGGCGTCGATCCTTGCGGTGAAAACGGCGAATTCCACACCTTCGCCTGCGCCGGACCTATGTTCGATCGCCCTATCGCCGTCACGCTTGGTGAGGTGGTTTTGCGGGAGGGTTTTGTGTTTTGCGACCTGCGGCCAGCACAGGCGCTAGCGGCCAGCAGCCGGTCGCGCTGCGATCGCCGGGTTGGCCGCGCCAGCGACGCGGCCGGCGCGAAAGACCCTAGCCCGGCGAGGCGACGGCCATGACTGACCGCGGACCGTTGCGTGTTGTTAGCTTGATCGCCAGTGCGACGGAAATCGTCTGCGCCCTTGGCCGTGGCGACTGGCTGGTCGGCCGCAGTCACGAATGCGATTACCCACCGCAGGTTCTGAGCCTGCCGGCGCTGACGGCGCCCAAGTTCGGGGTTGAGGGCTCTTCTCTCGAGATCGATCGCCGCGTCCAGGCAATCGTGCGCGATGGCTTGTCGGTCTACCGCGTCGATGCAGAGGCCCTGAGGGCGTTGGCGCCCGATGTAATCGTCACACAGGATCACTGCGAAGTCTGCGCCGTGAGTTTGACGGATGTGGAAAAGGCGCTGTGCAGCTGGAGCGATCGGCAGGTGCGCATTATATCGCTGCGGCCCGACTCTCTCGCCGACGCCTACGCCGATATGCGCCGCGTGGGGCTTGCCTTGCGGGCGCAGGCGCAGAGCCAGACGTTGGTGGCCGCGATCGAGAGCCGGTTGCGCGCTTTAGCCGGCACGACCGCGCGACGGGGAAAGCCGCGGGTTGCTTTCATCGAGTGGGTCGAACCGCTGATGGCGGGCGGCAACTGGATGCCGGAGTTGATCGAGGCGGCGGGCGGCCAAAATCTGTTCGGCGTCGCCGGCAAACATTCAAGCTGGATGCCATGGAGCGAGCTGGTTGCGGCGAACCCCGAGGTGATCATCGTTGCCCCCTGCGGCTTCGGGCTGCCGCGCTGCCTACAGGAACTATCCCTGCTCAAGGCCAAGCCCGGTTGGGCGGGGCTCGAGGCGGTGCGCAACGGCCGCGTCTACTTTGCGGATGGCAATTCATTCTTCAACCGGCCCGGTCCGCGCCTGGCCGACAGTGGCGAGATGCTGGTCGAGATGCTGCATGCCGAGCCGCGCCCGCATCGCTACGAGCTGGTCGCCTGGGTCAGGCACGGGCACGGGTGACCGGCAAGCTGGGCCTGCGCAGCCGAGGGATTTTTGCCGGCTGGCCTATCGGCCCGGAGTGGGCCGCCCGCTGCGGTGGCGCCGAGATCCGCTCAAGCCACGTCGGCGCCGTAGTAGAGCATGACAACATGCTCGGCCTCGGCGAAAAACAGCCAGCGCTCGACGAGCAATCCGGCCGCCATTGCCGGCACGGCAAGGGTGGCACCCGCAAGGCCCAGCCCGGGAACGAGCGACAGCAGGCAAGCGGCGATCGGAACGGCAAAAGCCAATAGGCCCGCAAGCCTGCGCAGCTTTTTGGCATGCTTGCGCCCGATGCTGTAGCCCATCTCGCGCATGATGTAGTTTGGCTGCGTGTGTGGCGGCTCCAGCGGGCGCACTTTGCCGAGGTGACCGAGGCCGGTCGCCGCCTCCACCGAGTAGGTGCGTAGCTCGCCGTCGATCGTGCGCCAGTAGGTCCATTTCAAAATGCCGGCGGCGCTGACGTTGGCAAGCGCCAGCCACGCCGCCCAGGGGCGTCCCAGGCCGAAAGCCTGCAGCATAAGGTTGAGCAGCACGGCGCCGCTGCCGAGGCCAAGGGCGACATAGATCGGCGCCGTAAGCGGCTGATGCCATTGCCGGATGGTGCGCAGTGAGGCGTAGATCATGCCGGTTGTGAACAGCGTCAGCAGGGCGCAGCACAGGGTCAGCAGCGCCAGCAGGCTCATGGCTGGGCTGGTGCTTTCAAACACGAACCAGCCGAGCGCCATTAGGCCGGCCGGAACGTAGGTCGCCACCGCCATCACACCTTCGCGCGAGAGCCACGATGTGCGCCACTGCGAGAAGGCACGCCAGGCACGCTCCGGTCGGCCAAGGTGTGCTGTCGAGGAGAGCAAGCCTACCGTGATGAGGAGAAAGGCCAGCCCGAATGCAGTGAAGGCAAACCAACCCTGTGCCGGCGCGACAGCCAACAAGCGCGCAATCGCAAGCCAGGCCAACAGACCGTAGCCCGCGCCGGAGGCGGTGGTGAAGACGATGACGGAGTAGGCAGGATGCATGAGGTTAGGCGCCTAGCCAAACCTGCGGGCCGGCTGCTTCGCCTCGATCTGAGGGCGACCAGCTGGCGACGGGGTGAGGTCCCCACCCCAATCGAGACGCGTTGGCGGACGCCGGTGGCCTACGGCCTCCGCGCGCGAGCTGCCGCGCGCGAGGCAATAGGAAGTGGGGATCGCCGGTCGGTTCACGACGCCTCACCGCGAAAGCATCTGATCGAGCCAGGCAAACAGACGCTCGGCAGCCGCGCTGGGGGGGTGAGCATCAACCGCAGCGGACGCGCTGGTGGCGCTCCCGTTTTTGCTCGCCGCGCCCCACTCCCGCGCCGATGCGCTGACGGCATCTTGCCGTGGCCGCGGCGGCAGATACTTGTTGACCGGCTTGTAGCCGAACTCGGGCAGGAGATCGAAGCCGCCGCGCTCAGCCACCAGCTGCGACACCGCGCTTTGCGGATCGCCCAAGTCTCCGAAATGCCGAGCCCCGGTCGGACAGGCACGCACGCAGGCCGGGATGCGGTCCTCGGGAACGATATGCGCATTGTAAATGCGATCGACGCACAGCGTGCATTTCTTCATGACACCGTGGCCATAGTCGTACTCGCGCGCGCCATAGGGGCACGCCCAGGAGCACAGCTTGCAACCGATGCAGGTGTCCGGATCGACCAGCACGATGCCGTCCTCGGCCCGCTTGTAGGAGGCGCCGGTCGGGCACACGGTGACGCAGTCCGGCTCCTCGCAGTGCAGACACGAGCGCGGAAAATTCACGGTCCAGCTCGCGGCACCCTCGCCGGCCTCGAAAGCGTGCACGCGATTGAGCCAGGCACCGTGCGGGTCGGGGCCGTAGGGGTCCTGATCGGTCAAGGGCGCCGAATAACCGCCGGCATTCCACTCCTTGCAGCTCGTGGCACACGCCTGGCAACCGACGCAGGTATCGAGGTCGATGACCAGCCCGAGTTTTTTGGCCGTGGCAGCAGGCAGCGCGGTCATGGCTGCGCTCCGTGGCTGTTGGATGCAGCCAATCCAGGTGGTGGCCGCAGCGGCGCCGGCCGCGGTGACGTTGTCTGTGCCTCATGCGCGCCAATCTTTTCGATCCGTACCCGCAGGTCGTACCAGGCCGCCTGCCCGGTAACGGGGTCGCTGTTCGAATAGCGAAAGCCGTCGGGCTGTTCGGGCTGCAGCTCCGCAATCAGATGGTTGAGGAGGAAGCCGCGCGTCACTTCCGGCGCCTCAACATCAAGACCCCAGGCGCCGGCCCGTTTGCCGATCGCATTCCAGGTCCATACCGTGTCGGCATTGACCCCCTCCATCAGTTTGACCTGTGCCTTCACGCGGCCGCTGCGGCTGCTGATCCACACCCAGTCGTCGTCCTTAATGCCAAGCGCTTCGGCGCGGGCCCGGTTCACATACAGGCGGTTCGAGGCATGGATCTGGCGCAGCCAGGCGTTTTGCGAGCCCCACGAGTGGTACATCGCCATCGGCCGCTGCGTGATCGCATGGAGCGGAAAGTCCTGCTGGGAGGCTGCGGCATCTTCGAACGGCGGATACCAGAAGGGCAGCGGATCGAAGTAGGTGGCGACGCGCCGACGATGCTGGCTAGGGGGCACCAGCGGCCCGTGCCCCAGTGCCGCCAGCCGCAGCTTCTGCATGGGTTCGCTGTAGAGCTGGAAAATCACCGGCGTCGGCGTGATGCGAAAGCCCATGTCGACCGCCCAGTCGATGAACTGCCGGTTCGCGTGCTTGAAATAGCGCAGCTGCGGCGGCAGCTGGTGCACGTGCACGCAGCCAGCGGCGACGTACTGTTCGAGCTGGCGCGGATTGGGCTCACCCCGTCCCCAGGCGTCACCGGTCTTGCCGCGATGTCCCGCCAGCGGGCCAATGCCCGGTCGGCGTTGATGATTGACGATATAGTCGGCGTAGCCACCGGGGTATTTCGGCGAGCCGTCGGCATTGCTGAAGCCCGGCAGCGCCAGCCGCGCGCCGAGATCGATCAGCACGCTTTGGAACGGCCGCACGTCGCGATCGGGAACGACCACCGGTTGTCGGATGGCATCGGCGGGCGCGTTGGGCTCGGAAATCGGCCGGTCGAGCAGCGAGATGCAATCCCAGCGTTCCAGATAGGTCGTGTCGGGAAGGATCAGATCGGCGTAGGGCACTGTTTCCGAGAAATAGGCATCGCAGTAGATGATCTTCGGGATCTTGTAGTCGTTGCTGGCTGGGTCCTTTGCGCTCAAGTGCTGCAGGGTGGCCGGCAGGTCCATGGCCGAGTTCCAGCCCATGTTGGCCATGTACAAAAACAAGACGTCGACGGGATAAGGGTCGCCGCGCGCCGCATTGGCGATCACCGTGTGCATGAGGCCATGGGCCGCAAACGGCGCCTCCCAGCTGTAGGCCTTGTCGATGCGTTGCGGGACGCCGGCACTGTCGATCAGCAAATCCTCCGGACCGGTCGGGAAGCCGAGGTGCGGTCCCTCAAGGGGCTGCATTGGCTTCACCTCGCCGGGTTTGCCTCTGGGCTTGAGGGTTGGCGGGGTCTGCTTGGGATAGGGCGTTTTGTAACGGAAGCCGCCGGGGCAATCGATCGCGCCCAGCAGGATCTGCAGCACGTGCAGGATGCGGCAGGTGTGGAAGCCGTTGGCGTGGGCCGAGATGCCGCGCATGGCATGCATGCCGACGGGTCTCCCGATCGTCTGGTCGTGGCGCCGCCCGGTCCAGTCGGTCCAGGGGATGTCGAGCACCACCGGCTCAGCAAAGGCGGCACGCGCCAGCTCGGCGGCGATGCGGCGGATGCTGCCGGCAGCCACTCCTGTTTCCGCGGCAACGCGCTCGGGCGCATAGTCCGGCGCCAGAAAGCGCTCTGCCAGCAGCTGGAACGCCGGCACGGCGCTGCGCTTGTCGGCAAGTTGGAAGGTGCCGGAAAAGGCTGGCGACAGATCCCCAGCCAATGCGCTCGTGAGCTTGCCAGAATGCTTGTCGTAAAGGAGCGGGTTGCCGGCGCCGTCGCGCGCGAATAGACCGTCATCGGCTGCGCCGGGGGCGCGAATCACCAACCAGCCCGCATTCGTGTAACGGCGCAAATAGTCGACGTCGATTTGCTGCGTGCGCAGAAGCTCGTGCACCAGGGCCCCGGCGAACAGGCCATCGGTGCCTGGCTTGATGCCGATCCATTCGTCGGCGATGGCGCTATAGCCGGTGCGCACAGGATTGATGCTCACCACCTTGACGCCGCGCTTTTTCAGCTTGCCGAGCTCGATTTTCAGCGGGTTGGAGGCGTGATCCTCGGCCACGCCCCACAGCATGAAATAACGGGTGTGCTCCCAGTCCGTCTCGCCGAACTCCCAGAACGATCCCCCGAACGTGTACAGACCCGCCGCTGCCATGTTGACCGAGCAGAAACCGCCATGCGCGGCAAAATTGGGTGTCCCGAACTGCATGGCCCACCAGCTTGTCAAGGCCTGGCTTTGATCGCGGCCGGTGAAAAAGGCTAGTTTCCTCGGATCTTTGCGGCGCACCTCACCCAGCCACCGGCTGGCCAGCGTCAGCGCCTCCTGCCACGAGATTTCCTTGAAGTCGCCCGAGCCGCGCGGGCCAACGCGCAGCAGGGGCGCGCGCAGTCGCGCGGGCGAGTAGTGCTGCATGATGCCGGCCGCGCCCTTGCCGCACAGCACGCCTCGGTTCACCGGGTGGTCGCGATTGCCCTCGATGTAGCGGACCTTGCCGTCCTTCAAGAAGACGCGAATGCCGCAGCGGCAGGCGCACATGTAGCAGGTGGTGGTCTTGATCTCGTCGGCGGGCGGGACCGACAAGGCGACGTCGGGCTCAGGTGGGGCTCGCAAGCATTGCCTCGTGGACTAGGGGCTGACAGCCAGGACGCGGCGCATGACCGGCCACGACGATACGGCCAGAGGGGCACGGCTGCGAAATGCTTTTCTCGGCCGACGGCGCCAAGCCGCCTTAGGTCTATTGCCGCACGCCGGGGCTGGCAAGTGGTGCGGGCCCAACGCGCCAGCGCCAAGGGCACCCGCAAACGCGGCAATCTCTGCCCCACCTCAACCTGCCGGCGTGGCGGTCGCCAAGGCGCCGGCCGTCAGAAGCGCTGCCTGCCAGACCGGCTATTCGGCGGCCATGCGCATGTCCTGTGGGCGTGCGGCAAGTCGATGCCGAACCAGATCGATGTGACCGCGCAAATCATAGAGCTGCCAGGAGAAATAGAGCGGGACGCGGAGCCGGCGCACGTGGCTGTCGATGCGCTCGATTTCAGCCTGGTGCGCGGCCAGGTCGTACTGGGCGCCACCGCTGTCGAGGCTGCGCTCCAGCGCCTTCAACTGGCGGTACCAGTACAACAGGCGCCGCCGCACATTCCAAGCATAGGCGGTCGGCAAAAAGCGCATCAGCGGCAGCAGCACGGCCAACACCGGTATCAGCAGGACCAGCTTGGCGGCGTGGGCGCTGGTATAGGCTGTGATGTTGTAGGGCAGGCCGATCCGCTTGTTGAACGGGGCGATCAGTCGCAACAGGAAAGGCAGCTCATTGGTCCTGTAGATCTGCCGAGCCTCTTTGGGCACCTCGAACTCGGGATCGCTGGCACTGGGAAACTCGCCGGCCTTGTAGAACAGCACCGGATCGCCGTTCTTGTCGAAGCCCGGTTTAGGATTGTTCATGATGGCTTGCGTCAGCAGGCTCGCCAACGAGGCATCCAGGCTCGGCCGGATCACCAGGGCAACCGAGGTCGCCAGCAAGGTAATGTCCGCCGATGGGATGAGCGGGTTGAATTCGACCGAACCCGTGCGCATCACCAGCTTGGTGAGCGCAGGAAAGCGATTGTCATAGGCATCGCCCTCGGCTGAGAAGTCCATCAGCCGAATGTTCGGCACGTGCAAGAGCGCCTGGATCTTGTCGGAGTTTGCCGGCAGAATCAGGATCGCCGCATCGGCCTTCCCTTCCAGGAGTTCGGCCGCATCGGCGGAAAGCTCCTTGTCGATGAGCTTGGGATCGTCGCGGACAATGCTAATGCCGTTGGCGCGCAGCAATTGGCTGGCGATGCGCCGCGCCCCGCTGTCCTTGGTGCCAACCATGACGCGCTTACCATCGAGCTCGCGCAGGCTCTGGATGGGCGTATCGTTGCGGGTAAACACCCAGATTGGCTCATAAAACAGCCGCCCCAGCGATTGCAGCTTGGCGTACTCGAGGTGGCGCCCCTTTGCTCTGTCGGTGGCGAGCCGCCCTTGCATGCTGCCAACCAGTCCACCCTTGACGAAGCCGGCATTGATGTCGAAGTCGTCGTCGACCAGGGCTCTGAGGGTGGCAAAGCCCTCCTTGTCCCTGAATTCGAGGCGCACTCCATTGCGCTCCAGTTCGGCGCGATAGCTCTCGGCCAATTGCTGATAGTGCGGATTGCCGGTCGCCATGATGATGCGCCCGTCGCTGTGCGATCCAGCCTGCAGCGTGACCGCATAGACCGCGAAACCGAGGCCGCCCGCCAGCACGGTTGCGACCGAGGCCCTGGCCGTATTTGATTCCATCCCAACTCCCCGCCTCATGCCGCGCCCTCAGCGCGGAAACCCTAGCGATCGTAATGGACTGTTAACCATCTTGCCACTCCTCGATGGCACGGGTGTGGCGCCCAAAAGGGGGCAAGTCGATCCGCCGCGGCGCAGTTTAGAGGCCGGCGGTCGTCGTCGACCAAGGGTCGGCAAAGATTTACGAGGCCATCTTGAGAGCCGCTGCCAAGCCGGGGATCACATCGCAACCCTCGGGTACCTCGAAGTTGGCGCCCTGAAAATCCTTGCCAATCGGCTCGACCCGGCCGCCCAGGTGGCTGGCAAGAAAGGCTTCGGCAATGGCGTAAAAGGCAATGCGGTTGGCAGGTTCGGCAAATCCATGGCCTTCCTCGGGGTAGAGGACATAGGTGACCGGCAAATCCTTGGCGCGCATGGCAGCGATGATCTGGTCGGACTCGGCTTGCTTGACGCGCGGGTCGTTGGCGCCCTGGCCGATCAGCAAAGGCCTGGCAATCCTGCCGGCGGCGTGGAGCGGCGAACGCGCCTTGAGCAAGCCGCGGCCCGCTTCGGTGCGCGGATCGCCGACGCGTCGGGCCAGGGTCTCAAAGAAAGCGGCCCAATAGGGCGGGATCGTCGCCAGCAGCGTTTCCAGGTTAGATGGGCCAACGAGATCCACCCCGCAGCAGAACACCTCGGGCGTGAAGGCCAGGCCGGCGAGCGCGGCATAGCCGCCGTAGGAGCCACCCATGATGGCAATGCGACCTCGATCAGCAATTCCCTCCCGGACGGCCCAGTCGACCGCGTCGAGGAGATCGTCGTGCATCTTGCGGCCCCACTCACGGTCGCCGGCGTTGACGAACGCTTTGCCAAATCCCGTGGAGGCGCGAAAGTTGACCGACAGCACGGCAAGGCCGCGATTGGCCAGCCACTGGTGGGTGGCATTGAACCCATATTCGTCGCGGGCCCACGGGCCGCCGTGCACCAGGAGCACCATCGGCAGCGGCGCGAGGGGCCGTAAATGCTCGCCAGCGGGCAGCGTGTAGTAGGACGGCAGTTCGAGCCCGTCGCGTGAGGAAATCACGGCGCCGCGCATGGGGGAAAGAGCGTAGACATTCAGTTCGGGATGGGTGGTGAACAGCTGGCTAATCTCCTCTGTTTCACGCTGATAAAGGTGATAGGTGGTCGGCGCCTCCGCGGCGCTCGCCGACACCACCCAATAGCGGTCATCGAGCGACCGGTCGGCGATGGCGACCTCTCCCGGCAGTGCGCCATGCAGATACTTGAGATCAGCGGCAATGCCTTCATCGAGCGCAATCCAATCGAGCGTCAGGTGCTTGGCGCCGACCGCCTCGACCACGCCGGTGAGCGGATGGGAGATCACGCGGCTGATGTCGGCCTTCGGATGCTCGGCCAACAGCCGCGTCGTGCCGCTGTCCCAGGTGGTGGCAAACAACGCGGCCTTGTCGCGGCCGATCGACGAAATGCTGTAGAAGGTGCGCCCGTCGCGGGTGAAGCCGAGTGGACGGGTGGTGAGATCGTCTTCGTGCTCGACGACCAGCATCTGCTGCAATCTCGCACCGTCGATGCGGTAGATGATTTTGCCGCCCGCGGGGCCGCGCGGCTTGCTGGCGAGGCGTGGCACGAGCTGCCGATCGGTGAGGATGCCAGCAAGCTGTTGGCGGTTTTCGAACAGCAGTTCGCGCTCTGCCGTGTTGATGTCGATGCGATAAAGATCGTGCCAGGCCTTATCCCGGTCGTTGATGGCAACGGCGAGCAAATGGGGGTGCTCGAGGCTCAACTGCTCGATGCGCGCATTGACCCCAGCAAACGGCGTCAGGTCGCGTGCCGGGCCGCCGTCGATTGAGACCGCATAGATATGCCAATCCTCGGTCCCGCCCTCATCTTGCATGAAAAGCAGGTGTCGGCTTGTGTTGGCCCAAGCATAAAAGCGGATGCCACGTTTCCTGTCGTCGGTGATGGGGCGGGCGCGGTCGGGGGCCTCGATGGGCGCCACCCAGACGTTGAGCACGCCGTCTTGGGGGGCGAGCCAGGAGAGCCAGCGCCCATCCGGCGCGATCTGGCCTTGAGCTCGCGTCGGATTGCCGAACAGTTTCGCGCGTGGGATGAGCGGTGTCTTTGCTGAGCCAGGGGTTGGCATGACGGCTCCTCTTGGGTCTTGGGACAAACCAGCCAGATGGGGTCGTGCGCCGGTGCGGCGCAAGGAGCGGGCATGCCACGCCGGGGCGAGGCCGAAGTTCCACGGGCCCGCTGGCCCGTCGGGTCAGGCGCTGTCCGGGCCGCGCTGCAGACGGCGCTTCTTCGCGGCCTCACGCAGCAGCCCGGCAATGTCCGGGTTGGCGGTCTCGAGCCGATGGAAATCTTCGCGGAACAGCTTCAAGAGGCGGCAGCGCGATGTGGTCACAAAGGCGCCCCGGCTCAGCTCGCCGTCGCGCATGGCACCGAAGCCGAAGACATCGCCTGTCCGGAATACTTCCTCGTACTCGCGTGCTTTGCGGCGCACATGACCGGAGGCCACGAAATACATGGCGTCACTGTGGCCGCTGTCGGGAATCACCTCCACGTGCGGCGGCAGGTTATGGGCGCGCAGTAGCGGCATCACCTCCGCCACCTGTGCAGCATCGAGCTCGGCCAGCATGGGGATGCGCGACATCAGCGACCAGGTGATGACGAAATCGCGGCGATTGACCTCCTGTGCAAAGCCGCTGGAAATGATGGCGACCGGCAGCGCCAGTACACACAGTCCCGACAGCATCGTCAGCATCGACCAGAGTTTGCCAAGCGGCGTCAGCGGCGTGGCGTCCCCGTAGCCCACGGTGGTGAGCGTGGTCATCGCCCAGTAGGCGGCTTGCGGCACGGAGCCGAACTTGTCGGGCTGCCCCTCACCTTCGATGTAGTACATGCCGGTGGCGCTCAACAGCAGCGCGGTGCAGAGCAACAGGCTGGCGGCGCTTAGCGAACGGCGCTCGCTGCGCAGCACGCGCAGCAAGGTGTGCACCGCCGGCGAGTAGCGCGACAGCTTGAAAAAGCGCAACAGCCGCAGTACGCGTAGAACCCGCAGATCAAGACCCAACAACGCCCCTAGGTAGAAGGGCAGGATGGCCATTAGATCGATGACGAGATAGGCGCGCGTGGCCCACTTGAGCCGCGCCTTCCACGGCGGCAGGCGCGCCAGGAACGGGACCTCGACCGCAGTCCACAGGCGTGCCGCATACTCGATGGTGAAGATCGCCACCGAGCAGGCTTCAAAGGCGTGGAACCAACTTCCGTACCGGGCCGCAAGCTCCGGAACCGTTTCGGCGACAAAGGCGGCGATGTTGAGCAGGATCAGGCTGATGATGCCGGCATCGACGATGCGGCTGGCGCGATCGTCGCCTTGACCAATCTCGATGATTTCATAAACGCGGCGGCGCCACGCCTTCAAACTGGCGTGCGCAGGCAGGCCGCAGCTGTGCAACACGCTGTCGACGTTGGTCTTGTCGAGCACGGCTTCCCGTCTCCCCCTGGCATCATGCAACGTGCCGGAAGGCTTGGCAAATCTCTGCGTAAATCTCTGCGTAAATCTCTGGGCAAAACCCTGGGCAAATCTCTGGGCAAATCCTGAAGGGCCTGGCGGTGCGGGCCAGGCTCCACGCCAACAAAAAACGAGGAGACACAGCCGCCGGCGCGGGATATGGACGAATTAGCCCTGCAGCAGTTCGCCTCCGCCGACCGTTCAACGCATGAGCGCCGTGCCGCCATCCGCCAACTCCCAACGCCGCAACGTGGCGCTGTTGGCGTTCGCGCAGGCGCTCTTCATGTCGGTCCAGGCTATGGGCATCTCCGCTACCCCGCTGGCGGGACACATGCTGCTGGCGGAGAGCGACAAATGGCTGGCGACGGCACCGATATTTTTGGTGCACCTCGCCATCATGGGTACCACCGTGCCGGCGTCCCTGCTGATGGCCCGCATCGGTCGGCGGGCGGGCTTCGCCATGGGTGCCGTGTCGGGGTCCCTTGCCGGCCTGGTCGGCTGTCTCGCGCTCTTTGAGCACAGCTTCCCGCTCCTTTGCCTGTCGGCCGTGTTGCAGGGCATGCAGGCGGCATTCTTCTGGTATTTCAGGCTGGCCGCCGCCGACGCATCCGAGCCGGCCTTCCGGCCGAAGGCCATCTCCTTGGTGATGGCGGGCGGTGTGCTGGCCGGCTTCCTCGGCCCACAAACAGCCAAGTGGGCGGTCGACTGGCTTTGGCCGGTGACGTTCGCGGGCATCTACCTGGCGATGGCAATGTTTTCCGTCGCCATCGGCGTCGTGGTCCAGTTCATCCGCATCCCGCGCCTGAGCGCAGCCGAACGGGCCGCGGGCGGGCGGCCGATGCGGCTGATTACACGCCAGCCGGCCTATCGCGTAGCGCTGGCCTCCTCGGTCTTCGGCTATGCGGTCATGACGCTCACCATGTCGGCCACGCCGTTGGCGATGCTGGCGTGTGGTTTTGGCTTTCGCGACAGCGCCACGGTGATCCAGGCGCATATCATTGGCATGTTCCTGCCGTCGTTCTTCACAGGGCATCTGATCGCCCGCTTCGGCGTGCTTCCCGTTATCGCCGCCGGCGGGTTGATCGAGCTGGGGTGCGCGCTCGTCAACCTATCCGGCGTCGGCTTTGGCAATTTCTTGCTCGCCAACGTGCTGGTGGGGATCGGTTGGAACTTTGCCTTCGTCGGCGGCTCGACGCTGCTGACGACCACCTACACCCTGGCCGAGCGCGCAAAAGTGCAGGCGAGCCATGACTTCACGGTCTATAGCGCGACGGCACTGGCCGCGGCAGTATCGGGGATTCTCGCCGCCAAGGCCGGCTGGGCCGTCATCAACTTGACGGCCGTGCCGCTGATGTTTGCTGTCACCGGAGCGGCGCTGTGGCTGATGAGCCAACAGCGGCGCGTAGCGTCCGCACCGGCAAAATAGGCGCGCGGCTATGGGTGATCGCTACGACAGAACGCGCCGGCAGGGGCTCCACCCGATGCTGCGCGGGCTGCCAAAGCCGCCGCCCGAGATCATCGGCTGGGGGCTGACGGCGCCGGCCAGGATCGGCCATAACCAGGGCCCGCCCCTGCATGAACCCGTGGCCGATGCGTTCGTGCGCTACCGTTGGCGCAAGGCGCATGCCGAGGTGTGGAAGAACCCGCCGCTCGCGGTCATGAAATTGCGGGTTGCCCGAGCGCAGGCGGCAGGCCTTAGCTATCGCGAATACATGCTCGCCTTGTTGCATACGGGGCGTCACCCGCAAGCGCAGGACGCAGCCAGGCTGAGGGGAGAAAGCGCCGGCCGATCGACCTCGACCTTGCCGCCGCCTCTGGCTGGTCGGCCGCGCAGCAAGCAGCCATGAGCGAAGCCTTTGACCCCGAGCGGCATCGTCTGGCCGCGAGCCGCTACTTTGAGGAGTTTGCGCTGGGTGAATCCTTCCCCCTGCCTTCGCGCACCGTCACCGAGGCCCAGTTTTTGGCCTTTCAGGCCGCGTCGGGCGACAACCATCCCATCCATTACGATCGCGAGTACTGCCGCCGGCGCGCTCATCCCGAGCTGCTCGCGCACGGCTATCAGGTGTTGATACAGACCGCGGCCGGGGCGGGCCTGTTCCCGTTTCTGGTCGAGGATTCCCTCATTGCCTTCCTTGAGCAGTCTTCGCGCTTCCTGTTACCGGTTTATGCAGGTGACACGCTTTATCCGCGGCTCACGGTAGCGGAGCTCGTGGCGCAGCGAACGACCGGGCTGCTGACGCTGGCCAGCACCATCCACAACCAGAAGCGGGAGCTGGTGCTGGAGGGCAGGCAAAAATATCTGCTCCGGCGCCGTCCCTCCGCCGCTGCTGCTGGCCCGGCCTAACAGGGGGCGGCCGCGACTGTTTCACGTGGAACACGCTTAGCCTCGCCAGCCCTGCAAGCGCTGCCGGCCGACAGGTCGCCGCGGCGTCTGGTCGATGCTTTGCGCTGGCGAGCGGCGCGGCGCTTCAGAAAGCAGTTCGCGCCGTGCCCTTGCTGCCGTAAGCTCGTGCCAGCTATTGACGAGCGGCGGAGCGTCGACCTGTGCCGATCATCGAGCCGGCCCCTTGGCGCCACCAATTCTTTGCGGACGTCGCCTGCCCGCACGACCTCTTCATTCCCACCGACGACCCGGAGGCGTGGGAGTGGAACCCCCGGCACCGCTGGGTCTTCGACAAGCTGCAGGTCGCGCTCAGTCAGGGCCTGCCTGCAGGTCCACACGGCACCAAGCCGCCCCGGTTTCCGGTGTTCTCCAAACCGATCATGAACTTCCGTGGTCTCGGCGCCGGCAGCCGCATCCTTGCCAGCGCCGAAGACTACGACCTGCACCATGCGCCGGGACACTTTTGGATGACCCTGCTGGAAGGCCGTCACGTCTCGACCGACGTGGCGGTGGTGGCGGGGAAGCCGCGCTGGTGGCGGCACGTAACCGGCCTTGCCGTGGGCGAGGGGATGTTCGACACCTGGACCGTGCATGCGGCTCGAGATGCCGAGATCGAGGGCTATTGCGGCAGCTGGATCAGCGACAATCTTCAAGGCTACACCGGCATGCTGAACCTCGAGACCATCGGCGGGCGCATCATCGAGGCGCATTTGCGCCTCTCCGACCAGTGGCCCGACCTTTATGGCCAGGGTTGGATCGACGCTTTCGTCGGCCTCTATCGCGATCAGATCTGGACCTATCCGGACGCGGACCGGCGCGACGGTTTTAGCCTGGTTCTGTGCGGCCCGCCGGACCGCCAGTACCGCCATCCGCCGGCTGAGCTCATTGGCAGGGTGGAGCAAATGCCCGGTGTGTCCAGCGTGCAGATCACCTTTCATGAGGGGCGCGCCGCCGAGTTGCATGCTATGCCGCCGGGTGGCTTTCGCGTCGCCGTGGTCAATGCTTTCGATCGCGCGCAGGGCGAAATGGCCCGCGAGGCGTTGCGTTCTTTCTTTCTCGGCGCCGAACCGGCGGTCAATATCCAGGGCGGGTCTGGCGCCCAGCCCGGCGCCCGGCAACAGAGGATGGCAGGATCTCGTGAGACGGCGTGATGTGAGTGCAGGCCTCATTGCACTGGTGGCTTTGCTGACACCTGCGGCGGCGGCGACGCAGAGCGCGACCGACGAGCTCAGCGCCAAGTTGACCCCCTCGCAGCGTCAGACCTATGACGACTATCGCCGCGCCCGCGACGGGTTTGAGACGCGGCTGCGCGCTTATTGGGCACGTGTGGATGCCAAGCGCGATGCCCGCCGCGCCAAGCACCTGCTGGCACAGCCCTACAGCGCCGACGACTACGTGAGGGAACAACCCCCGAGATATGCCGGGCCAGAGCTGCCCGCCGACATTGCCAAAATCGTCACCGAGCTGGCGCCACCCGCGCCGGCGCGTCCGTTGCCGGACCTGAACGATTTTCTGACGCATGCAAAAGTCCAATACGGTTTCGTGCCGACGCCGACCACGGAACTGGACTTCAAACGGCGCTATGCGCGCGAGGCGCTGGCGGTCGGTTTGAGCAAGGATCAGGTGGTGCGCATCTATGCCCTCGAGACCGGCGGCCAGGGCACCTATGACATGCAATCCGGCATCAACCCGGTGACCAAGCAGGGCCGTCCTATCTCCTCCGCCCTGGGCTACGCTCAGCTTCTCAACGGCAACTCCGTGAGCGAACTCGTCAAGCATGGGACAACCTTCGCGCAGCGGCTTCTCAGCTTGGCAGCCGTGCCGGGCACACCGCCGGCACGGGCCACCGGGCTGCGCGACAAGGCCAGCATTCTCCGCCGCATGCTGCGGGCGGCCCGCAGCGTCCCCAACGAATGGAGCGCGCATGTGCGATTTGGCGGCACGCCGAACGGTCTCGGCATCCACGCGCTCAATCTCGACGCAGATGTCGGGCCATGGCTGCAGGTCCTCAAGCTCAAGGGATTGAAGGAGGCGGCCGAGGCCGCCGGCCGCACGCAGCTCGCCGGTGCGGAGATCGAACTCATGAACCTGGCCGGTCCACGGACCGGTCTGGAAATGATGACAGCCCTGGGGCGGACGATGCCGACAGCAAACTTTTTCAGCGAGGGCGGTTACTATCGCAACACGATTGTGCGTGAAAAGACTGCCGCCGAGCTGCTGGCCGCCCTCGAACAGCGCATGGAGGTCAATATCAAGAAGCCCGGCGCCGTCGAATTTGCGCAGATTTTCGACGAGGTGGCGCGCCGCTAGGCCGGTGGCTGGGCGGTGGCGCAGGCAGGCCGCGCTTCCCTCCCAGGAAAATTCGCGCTAGGCCTCGCTGCATGAGCACACGCAGCAGCGTTCCTAGCGCCCAACCTATCAGGCAATCGATCGCAGGTTGCCTGGCAACCAGCATTGGCGAGCATGGGCTGACCGAGGCGCAGCTCAAGATCTGGCTCGCCAAGCTCACCGCGCCATTGGCGGAGCTGCAGCAGAACTATCGCCAGCACACGCTACCGCTGCTGCGCATCGCCGAAGAGACGGCGGATCTGGAAGCCGCCGAGCAGGCCTATCGCAAACTTGTGCGGGGGGCCCGCGCCATCGTCTTTTTCGGTATCGGCGGCTCCAGTCTTGGTGGGCAGGCGCTGGCCCAGCTTGGTGGTTGGAATATCCCCGGGACGGCGGACGAGGCCCAAAAGGGTCGTCCGCGCACGCGCTTTTACGACAATCTCGATGCGCACACGCTCGGCGCCGCGCTGGCGACGTTCGATCTTGCCACGGCCCGCTTTGTCGTGACCTCAAAGTCTGGCGGTACGCCCGAGACCCTGGTGCAGGCGCTCGCGGCGCTGGATGCGGTGAAACGGATGGGGCTGGAGCCGCGCATTCCCGAGCTCTTCCTCGGCATCACCGAGCCCAGGCTGGCAGGCAAGAGCAATGGGTTGCGCCAGCTGTTCGAGGCACACGGCATTGCGCTGCTCGATCATCCCACCGGCATTGGTGGGCGCTTCTCCGTGCTGACCAACGTCGGTCTGTTGCCGGCGATGGCGCGCGGCCTCGACGTGCGTGCCTTGCGTGCCGGCGCCAGAAGCGTGGTTGAGGCCATGCTATCCGCGCAGGCGCCGCAGGACTGCCCGGCCGCAGTGGGTGCAGCCCTCGCCGTCGGCATGGCGCGCGAGCGGGGTGTGCGCGCGCAGGTGATGATGCCCTACACGGATCGCCTCAGCCGCTTCTCGCACTGGTTCGTGCAACTGTGGGCCGAGAGCCTCGGCAAGCATGGAGAGGGTACCACGCCGCTCGCTTGCCTGGGCCCGGTCGACCAGCACAGCCAGTTGCAGCTATTCATGGATGGGCCGCGCGAGCACCTGATCACGGTGGTGCGGACCGCCACCGCCGGTGAGGGCCCGCGGCTGTCCACAGATCTCGCGCGCGTGGCCGGGCTCGACTATCTCGGCGGCAAAACCGTGGGCGATTTGGTTGCCGCCCAAGCCGTGGCGGTGCCCGAAGCGCTCGGCCGCGCCGGGCGTCCGGTGCGCACCTTCGACCTCGATCGGCTTGACGAGGCAAGTCTTGGCGCGCTGATGATGCATCTGATGCTGGAAACGATTCTCGCCGGGCGGCTGCTAGGCGTCGATCCGTTCGACCAGCCGGCGGTGGAGCTGGCCAAGGTCATCACGCGTGAACGGGTTGCCGCCTTGAAGGCGTGACGGCATTTCGCAAGTGCCGAGGAGGCAGCGCCCCGTGCCGATTCGCCAGCTCAGTGCCGAGACGATCAATCGCATCGCCGCCGGCGAGGTGATCGAGCGGCCGGCCAGCGTCGTCAAGGAGCTGATCGAGAACGCGATCGATGCCGGCGCCACCGTCATCGACATCGTCACCGTGGCGGGCGGCCTATCGCTGATCCGCGTCAGTGACGATGGGATCGGCATGAGCGCCTCCGATCTGGCGCTGGCGGTGGAGCGGCACGCCACCTCGAAGCTGAGCGAAGAAGATCTTTTCAACATCGCCACGCTTGGCTTCCGCGGCGAGGCCTTGCCGTCGATCGGTGCCATCGCGCACCTCGCCGTCGCCTCACGCTTGCCGGCCGCGGCCGCGGCCCACGAAATCGTGGTGGATCGCGGCCACAAGCAGGACCTGCGGCCGGTGGCCCTCAACGGCGGCACGCGCGTCGAGGTGCGCGAGTTGTTTTCGGCGACGCCGGCCAGGCTCAAGTTCCTAAAAAGCGAGCGGGCGGAAAATGCCGCCATTGCCGAGGTGGTGAAGCGCATCGCGCTGGCGCATCCTGGCATTGCCTTCACGCTGACAAGCGGCGAGCGTACGGGCCTGCGCCTGCCGTGCGAACCATTGGGAGCAGATGCACATCTCTGTCGCCTTGGCCGCATCATGGGCCGGGACTTCATGGCCGACGCCCTGCCGGTGGAGGCCGAGCGCGAGGGTGTTCGCATCACCGGCTTTGCCGGCCTGCCGACCCTGCATCGGCCCGATGCCGCCCAGCAGTACCTGTTCGTCAACAGCCGGCCGGTGCGGGACCGGCTGCTGATCGGTGCCGTGCGTGCCGCCTACGGCGACCTGATCCCGCGGGGACGCTCGCCGCTGCTTGCCCTGTTTGTGGCCCTGCCGCCGCGCGAGGTCGACGTCAATGTGCACCCGACCAAGGCCGAGGTACGCTTTCGCAACGTGCGCGGCGTGCGCAGCCTGATTGCAGGCGCGCTGCGGCAGGCGCTGGAGAACGCCGGACATCGGGCTTCTGCCACGGGCGGCAGCGCCACCCTCGACGCGCTGGCGCAACGGCTGGCCGCTGCCGGCGAGGCCGGGGCGGCTGCTAGCGGGCCCCGCCTTCCCGCCTGGTCGCCAACAGCTGTCCGGTCGCGCCTGTCGCCCGGGCTCGTCGAGGCCATGCAAGCGCCGCTCACCGGGATCGCCGCGCCAAGCGCGGATGCCAGCATCGGCACTCTCCCGGCGGCGGCCGATTTGCTCGATCGGCCACTGGGGGCGGCACGCGCGCAGCTGCACGAGACTTATATCGTGGCCCAGACCAGAGATTCGGTGGTGATCGTCGACCAGCACGCCGCGCACGAGCGGCTGGTCTATGAGCGCATGAAGGCTCAGCTTGCGACCGGTGGCGTGGTGCGCCAGGCGCTGTTGATCCCGGTGATCGTGGAGTTGGATGATGACGAAATCGCCGCTCTCGCCGAAGCCAACGAGGTCTTGCTAGGCCTGGGCCTGCTGCTGGAGACCTTCGGGCCCGGCGCCGTGCTGGTACGGGAGGTGCCGGCTGTGCTCGGCGCTTGCAACATCACCGCTCTCATCAAGGATTTGGCGCGGGAAGCCGTCAACGAAATGGCGGGCAGGCTGCTTGCCGAGCGCCTGGCTGCGGCCTGCTCCACCATGGCCTGCCACGGCAGCGTGCGCGCCGGCCGCCGATTGACGGCGGCGGAGATGAACGCGCTACTGCGCGATATGGAGGTGACGCCCCACGCAGGCCAATGCAACCATGGTCGGCCGACCTATGTGGAACTCAAGCTTGCCGATATCGAGCGGCTGTTCGGCCGGCGTTAGGAGGCGGCCTCGACCGCCTCGGCGCGCGAGCCTGACGTCCTCCGGGCCGAAACCTTGCCATTCTGGCTGTCGCCGGCCGCTTGCGCACGCGGGCCGGCCTTGAAGCGCTTCCATCCGGAGCCATCTGGCTCTATGAGTGCCGCGATAGCCCACGTGAGGGGTGAGCATTCTTGCCGCGGTCGCAGGTTGGAGCGGCAGCCGGTAGGACTCGAGCGGGTCACATGTCGTTTGTGGTGATGAAGTTCGGCGGCACTTCGGTGGCCAACCTGGAGCGCATCCGCAATGTCGCGCGCCATGTCAAGCGTGAGTTCGACGCCGGTAACCATGTGGCCGTCGTGGTTTCGGCCATGGCCGGTGTGACCAACCAGCTCGTGTCCTGGGTCCGGGAGGCCTCCCCGCTGCACGATGCGCGCGAGTACGATGCCGTCGTTGCCACCGGCGAGCAGGTGACGGCAGGGCTACTCGCCATCGTCTTGCAGTCGATGGCGATCCCTGCGCGCTCCTGGCAGGGCTGGCAAATCCCGATTCTGACCGACGATGCGCACGGCGTCGCGCGTATCACGGAGATTCCCGGTGACAAGATCCGAGCCCGCCTCGAGCAAGGCGAGGTCGCCGTCATCACCGGTTTCCAAGGCATTGAACCCAATCGCAATCGCATCTCGACGCTCGGGCGAGGCGGCTCCGACACCAGTGCGGTGGCGCTGGCGGTGGCGGTGCGGGCCGACCTTTGCGACATCTACACCGATGTCGACGGCGTGTTCACCACCGATCCGCGCATCGTGCCGAGGGCAAGGCGGCTCGCCAAGATCTCCTACGAGGAGATGCTGGAAATGGCCTCCCTCGGGTCGAAGGTGTTGCAAACCCGGTCGGTCGAACTTGCCATGGTGCACCGGATGCGCGTGCGCGTGTTGTCGAGCTTTGTGGCTCCCGACAAGCTAAAACCGGTGCAGGCGGAATCGTGGGATGAAATCGGCACCATAATTTGTAGTGAGGATGAGATTGTGGAGCAGCACGTCGTCAGCGGCATCGCCTACGCCAAGGACGAGGCCAAGGTCTCGCTCATCAGGGTCGAGGACAAGCCGGGGGTTGCGGCACGCGTCTTCGGTCCGCTCGCGCAGGCCAACATCAACGTCGACATGATTGTGCAAAACACCTCTTCGGACGGCAAGCACACGGATATGACCTTCACCGTGCAGGGATCGGACCTGGAGCGGGCGCTTACGGTCCTGCACGGCGCCAAGCAGGAGATCGGCTACTTTGAGGTGAAGAGCGCTTCCGATGTCGCCAAAGTGTCCGTCATCGGCGTTGGCATGCGCAGCCATGCCGGTGTCGCCGCCCAGATGTTCAAGGCCCTGGCCGAGCGGGGCATCAATATTCTCGCCATCACCACTTCCGAGATTAAAATCAGTGTATTGATTGATGCCGTTTATGCCGAGCTGGCGGTGCGGACGCTGCATAGCCTCTACGGCTTGGGCAAAGATTGATGCCAGGCTTCCCGCGGGCCGCATCAGCGCGCGCGCGCCCCGGGAATTTCACTGCGGCGTCGCTGGGCGGGGTACGGCAGTGCCGCCCGCCCGTGGTTGCCGCCAGGTTGGAAAATCGAGCGGAAACGCGGCAGCTTGCCGATGCAGAACCGAGGCGGGGATAGTCCGAGGCTTTCTTCTTCCGAGCCGGCGCTGCGCATCATCATGCGCCGGTTGCGGGAGATTATGGCCGAGCCGTCCGACGGTCAGTCCCGGCTCGACAAGATCGTGCGCCAGATCGCCGGCCTGATGGTCGCCGAGGTGTGCTCGATCTACCTCAAGCGCCAGGACGGCTCGCTTGAATTGTTCGCGACCGAGGGCCTCAACCCCGGTGCGGTGCACAACACCTTCATGCGACGCGGCGAAGGTCTGGTCGGGCGCTGCGCCGAACTGGCTGTGCCAATCAATGAGCCGGATGCACAAAACCATCCCGCCTTTTCCTATCGGCCCGAGACGGGCGAGGAGATTTACCATTCCTTCCTGGCGGTGCCGCTGCTGCGCGGCGGCGAAGTGCTGGGCGTTCTCACCATCCAGAACAAGACCGAGCGCGAGTATTCCGACGAAGACGTGGAAGTGCTGCAGACCACGGCTATGGTGCTGGCCGAACATCTCCTGTCCGGCGCCGTCGCGGGCGTCAACACGGCAGCCGAATTTAGCCGCGCGGTTCCACACCTGATCCGCGGCCAGCCGTTGTCGGAAGGTTTGGCGCTCGGCCATGCCGCGGTGCACGAATCGCGAGTTGTGGTCACCGAACTTGAGGCTAAGGAGCCGGCGGAGGAGGCGAGGCGGCTCGACATCGCCGTGGAGGACTTGAAGGCCTCGATCGACGAAATGCTCGACCAAGGCGAACTGGCGGCCTCCGGCGAGCATCGCGATATCCTTGAGGCCTACCGCATGTTCGCCCACGACCGCGGTTGGCTTCGGCGCATGAAAGATGCCATCAAACGCGGCATGACGGCGGAGGCCGCGGTCGAACGCGTACAGAATGACACGCGGGTGCGCATGTTGCGGCAAGCCGAAGCCTACTGGCATGACCGGCTGCGCGATCTGGACGAGCTGTCGGACCGGCTCTTGCGCATCCTGGCCGGCCGGCCCCGCTCCCACGCCGTGGCCGCCAATCTCCCGCATGACACCATCCTGGTGGCGCGCAGCATGGGCGCGGCCGATCTGCTTGACTACGACCGGTCACGGCTGCGTGGCCTCGTCATCGAGGAGACGGGCGGTCAAAGCCACGTCGCCATCGTCGCCAAGGCGCTGGGCATCGCCGCCATCGGCAACGCTCGCGGCGTCATGGAGCGGGTCGACCAGGGCGATCCGATCATCATCGATGCCAACACCGGCGAGGTGCATATCCGTCCGCCGGGCAATGTCATTGCCGCTTATGCCGACAAGGCCCGTTTTCAAGCCAGGCGGCACCGGAAATACCGGGCGCTGCGCGACAAGCCGGCGGTGACCAAAGACGGCAAGCGCGTCGGGCTGCACATCAACGCCGGCCTCCTGGTGGATATGTCGCACCTGGCCGAATCGGGCGCCGATGGTATCGGCCTGTTCCGCACCGAGCTGCAGTTCATGATTTCGGCGACGCTGCCGCGCCTGGAGCGGCAGACGCAGATGTATCGCTCCATACGCATGGACGCCGGCAGCAAACCGGTGGTCTTCCGCACCCTGGACGTGGGGGGTGACAAGGTCTTGCCGTATTTGCGGCAGTCGGCGGAGGAGAATCCCGCGCTTGGCTGGCGCGCCATCCGCCTGTCACTCGATCGTCCCGGCCTTTTGCGCACGCAGGTGCGGGCTTTGCTGAGGGCCACCGCGGGCGCCGAGCTGCGGCTGCTGTTGCCGATGGTGACGGTCGTCGGCGAGATCGGCATGGCGCGCGCCCTGATCGACCGAGAGATCGACCTGCTGCGCCGGCGTGGTTCGCTATTGCCAAGCCAAGTCATGCTGGGCGTGATGATCGAGGTGCCGTCCCTGCTGTTCGAGCTCGACGCCCTGCTGCCGCTCGTTGACTTCGTCTCGGTTGGGAGCAACGACCTGCTGCAGTACTTCTTCGCCGCCGACCGCAACAACGCCCGGGTGGCTGGCAGGTATGATGTGCTCTCCTCGGCACCGCTGCGGGCGCTGCGTGGCATCGCCCAGGCGGCGGAGCGCCATAGCACGCCTCTGTCCCTGTGTGGCGAAATTGCCGGACGCCCACTCGAGGCGATGGCGCTGATCGGCCTCGGCTACCGCTCCATTTCGATGGCTCCGGTCTCAATCGGGCCGGTCAAATCGATGATCATGAGCCTCGACGTCTCGGTGCTGCAGCCATGGCTGTTTCGGCTTCTCGACGCTGGGGAGGGCAATCTGCGGGGCCAGCTCAAGCGCTTTGCCGAGGAGCACGCTGTGGAAATCTAGGGCCTTGTACCTGCCGCAATCTTCTCTTCTTTGACAAATAGGCAGGTTTCACCAAAAGATTGTCGCGCACGTCGGAAAAGTGCGGCGCGTGAGGCGTATGCATGGCGGTGAGTGACGCGTATGAACAACGGCTTCGTAGACCAGCGCGATGGTCGCTTGGCAGGATCCGGTCCCGCACCCCTCGACATCAGGGCCAGCGGCGAGTTGGTTGCTGGTCGTGATGAACAAGTCGGCAAGATCTTTCGCAATATGCGCGCGGCGCTCAAGGTTCCGCGCGATGCTTTGGCGCGGCGCCTGGCGACCAGCACGGCGGTGATCGATAGCTTCGAGGCCGGCGCCATCAGCGCCTTGCCGCACTGGAAGGAAACCGAGCGCATTGTGCGCAGCTACTGCGACCTGCTGCGCTTCGACCCGGAGCCCGTCCTGTGGCGCTTGCGCAGCCAGTTGCAAGCGGTGGCCAACTACGCCCGACCGGCGCCGGCGCCGTTGCCGCAGGCGCAAGCCCCCCCGTCAATGGCGCGTCCGGGATCCACGCGCGAAATTATGCTCCCAGCCGAAGCGGCGAGCGCGAGGCCGCGGCGCCGTCGCCGCAGGGCCCGCACCCTCTTTGTGCTGAGTACCCCGATTGTGTTTGCCGTCGCACTGGTTTACTTGGGGCAGTCGGCCTCGAAACCTGTCTATCAGGCGATTGCCTTGCTTCCGGTGCCGATCGCGGGGCCGCTGCGTGCTGGCTTTGACTACCTTGTGGGCTTGACAACGCCAAGCCGTGACGGCCTGACCTGGATCGAAGTCAGCGATCCGCGGTCGCGCAAGGTCGACAAGCTGCCGCCCCGCGTTCCGTAGCGATCCTATTGTTGGCGGCCGCTCGCCCGGTAGGGGTAGAGGTGCCCTTACTCTTGCAATCTTGAGTTTGCGACCATGACCGCCATCCCCGCCGAAAAGCTCGATCAGCTGGTGCAGCGCTGGGAGGCAATCCAGGCGGAGCTCAGCCGCAGCGTCAGTCAGGCCAGCTACGTGGCACTGGCCAAGGAATTTTCCGAACTCAATCCGGTCGTGCAGACCATTGGCCTGCTGCGCAAGGCCCGGGCCGAACGCGATCAGCTCGCCGAGCTCCTGGCCGATCCGGCGGCGGACGAGGAGCTGGCCGCTATCGCCCACGACGAGCTGGCCACGCTCGAGCCCCGCCTGGCCGAGCTTGAGCAGACGCTGCGCCTACACCTGCTGCCGAAGGATGCCGCCGACGAAAGGAGCGCCATCCTTGAAGTGCGCGCCGGTACCGGGGGCGACGAAGCGGCCCTGTTTGCTGCCGATCTCTTCCGCATGTACACGCGCTACGCCGAGCAGCGCGGTTGGAAGACCGAGATCATCAGCCTGTCGGAGAATGATCTGGGTGGCTACAAGGAGGTGGTAGCGTCAATCGCGGGCAAAGATGTCTTCGCCCGCCTGAAGTACGAATCGGGCGTGCACAGGGTGCAGCGCGTGCCGTTGACGGAAGCCAGCGGCCGCATCCACACCTCGGCGGCCACCGTGGCTATTATGCCCGAAGCCGAGGAGATCGACCTCGCCATCAAGCCGGAAGACATCCGCATCGACACCATGCGCGCGGGCGGCGCCGGCGGCCAGCATGTCAACAAGACGGACTCGGCGGTGCGCATCACGCATCTGCCAACAGGGCTTGTGGTGGTATCGGCCGAGAAATCGCAGCATCAAAACCGCAGGCTTGCCATGCAGGTGCTGCGCTCGCGACTGTTCGAACAGCAGCGCCAAAAGGCCGCCGATGCGCGGGCCGCCCAGCGCAAGGATCAAGTCGGCTCCGGTGATCGATCGCAGCGCATCCGCACCTATAACTTTCCACAAGGCCGTGTCACCGATCATCGCATCGGTTTGACCCTGCACAAGCTGGATCAGGTTCTGGAGGGAACCGCCCTCGACGAGCTGATCGACGCGTTGGTGACGGATCGGCAGGCCAACCAGCTGGCGGCGATGAGCGAAGATGCCAGAGCTTGAGAACCTCGAGGGCACGTTGACCCTCACCGCGGCGCGGCGCTGGGCGATTGCAGCGCTCCGCGCTGCCGGCGTCGACGACGCTGGCAGCGATGTGCGTCGGCTGCTGGCGGCTGCACTGGGATTGTCACCAGCGCAGATCTTGGCGCGGCCGGAATTTGCGCTTTTGCCCGAACAGGCCGAAGCCTTTGTCGGCTTTGTCGAGCGGCGGCGCCGCCGGGAACCGGTGTCGCGCATTCTCGGTTGTCGGGAGTTCTATGGCCGAAGCTTTGCCGTTTCCGGTGCAACCCTCGATCCGCGGCCCGACAGCGAGACGCTGATCGAGGCGGCGCTGCAGCTGATCAGCGCGGAGGGTTGGTCGGCGCAACCGCTGCGCATCCTCGACATCGGCACCGGCACCGGCTGCCTGCTCCTCACCTTGCTGTGCGAGCTGCCGCAGGCCACGGGCCTGGGCACTGATCTCAGTGCTGCTGCGCTCAGCGTGGCGCGCGGCAATGCCGTAGCCTTGGGCGTCCAGGACCGGGCGGCTTGGCGTGTCTCAGACCTGCTTGAAAATGTCGATGGGCCGTTCCATATGGTGTTATCGAATCCACCCTACCTGAGATCGGCTGAGATAGCGACGCTCGAGCCTGAGGTGAGCCGGTTCGATCCGCGCTTGGCGCTCGATGGTGGTGCCGATGGTCTTGAGATCTTCCGTAGGCTCAGCGCGCGGGTGCTCGAGGTCGTTGGCGAGGGTTGGATCGTCTTGGAGGTCGGCCACGATCAGGCCGACCAGGTGGCCGAATTGCTGCGCTGGGCACGGCCGGCAGGGTGCCGAGCCAATGTCAAGTTCTATACGGATGTTTCCGGCAAGCGTCGCTGTGTTGCTGTGAGAACACGGAATTGAGCATACGCCTACAAACCCCTTGGAATCCGACGTTAGGCGCGCTAGGCTGGGTCGTAGTGGAATCGTTCTCGTATACGGCTGTTCCTCCTGGTCTTGTGGAGGCTGTTGGATGCGAGGATCGACGCGAGGCAGGTTGATTTGCTCGCAACAGGGCGACCTATCGTCAGCACCACTTACCGTCCATAGAGAAGCACTGATGGCATAATTGCCGGGTAGGGACGCTCTCCCCCAGGCGTGGGGCTGAGGGCGCTGAAGAGGGCGAGGCCATCGTCGTTGGTTGTGGCTGGAGAGCTCGGACCGAATGGTTGCGAGCGCCAGTTGGGAGCAGGGCCGTGTTCGCGCAAGCGAGCGGCGCGCGCATGGTTTGGTCAGATCATATGGAGCGTTTGGCGCAGTGAGGCAGGGACAGCAGAATCGCCGTGGTCGCGGGCGCAATCGAAAAAGTCAAAATCCGCTATCGCGCAGCTTTGAATTGAACGGGCCGGATGTAAAGATCCGCGGTACGCCAGCCCATATCGCCGAGAAATACATCTCCTTGGCGCGCGACGCCCAATCCTCGGGCGACCCGGTCTTGGCCGAGAATTACCTACAGCATGCGGAGCACTACAGCCGCATCATCATGGCCTACCGGGACCAAATGCATCAGTCGGGCGAAGGCTACAACGGCAATGGCCAGCAACGCCTGCGCGGGCCGAACGAGGGTGGCGAGGGCGGCGACGATTTCGCCGAGGATGACGGAGAGGACCTGCTCGATGAGGCCGGTTTCCCGCAGCCCTCCTTCCAGGCGCCCCCGCAGCATCCCCCGTCGCACTCGCAGCCGCGCCAGCACGGCGGCTATGACAACAATCGCCACGAGCGACCCTTCCGGCGCGATCACGGTCGCTTCAGGGACCGCAACCCGGACCGCGACCGCAACCCGGATCGTGAACGTCACAATGACCGCGATCGCGGCGACAGGCAGGGCTTCGAGAGCCGCGCTCAGCAGCCCCAGCCCCAACCCGAGCCGCGCCCCCCAGAGCCGCCGGCAGAGGCCGCCCCGCCCGCAGCCGCAGAGCAGCAGCAACAGCCGCGCCGACGGGAACGCTTCCAGCCGCAGCAGGCCCACGAGCAGCCGGAATTCCTGCGCCGTCCGGTGCGGCGCGCTCGCAACGAGGAAGAAACGCCGGACGCCAACGGCAAGGACGAGCCTTCGCGCGACTGACGCGGTGCCGGCAATCCGGACGGGCTTGCTCTTAACCCCGGCACCGCCGCCGATCAGGCGGCGGTGGTGATGCGTGCGCCAACGGCAAGCTCGCCGCCCTGAACCACCCGAGCGTACACGCCAAAATCGGTGTGGCCCCAGGTCCGCTGGAGATGCGCCGGGATTGCCATATCGCGGGCGCCGGTGGTCGGGTCGACGTTGATGGCCTCGCAGCGTGTGGTGCGCGCGAAGACCGCCAGCCGCACCGGCCCGATTTCGATCTCCTGGTTCAGCCAGCCGCACTCTGCCCACGGTTCCAGGCCGTCAAAGTAAAGATTGGCGCGAAACCGCCGCGGATCGACCGGCCGGCCGAGCGTGCGCTCGAGCTCCCGCACGCTGGCTAAGTTGACAATATGCAGACACTTGGCTGCCACGTCGGAGAAGCTATGGCCCGCCGCGGACACGATCTTGGGCGGGCCTCGCAGCTCTGCCTTCATGTAGGCGGCAAGGAACTGCTCGATGAGCCGCCGACCAATCGCCGTCGTCAGTTGGCCGCGCGCCACCTGCTTGCCGTCACGCAGCACGCTCAGCGTCTCGGTCGTGTCCTCAAACTTGGTCGCAAGGCTCGCCAAGCGTTCATCGCGCATCAGCATGAGAAAATGGATCTTGGGCAGGTGGCGTGGGGCATTGGCATCAAACCGCCCGCCGCCGTTCTCGATGGCATAAGCCCGGTCGAAGGCAACGCTGGCACCGGGCGCAAGGCTAGCACGCTGAAGCGCTTCCGGGCTCAGTCCCTTGACGGGATAGCGATAAAGGGCGCTCACCCGTGCTTGGGGCGACGGCGCCTCCTGGGCGTCAGCATTTTCCCGTTTCGATCCCAGCATAGTGCCTCTTTTGCGCTTGCGAACCCACACTATATCACTAGCTCTGGTCCGGCTGGCGATGCCGCGTAAGGGTCACCGCAGGCTTCAGATTATGCAGGTTTATCCTGTCGAGAGGCGGTAGCAATCCGTGCCCGTTCGGGGCGGGCTTGCCGTGCCGAGGAGGATCGATGGATTTCGAGAAATTTACCGACCGCGCCAAAGGTTTCATCCAGGCCGCGCAGAGCCTGGCGTTGCGGGAAGGCCACCAGCAGTTTGGCACCGATCATCTGTTGAAGGTTCTGCTCGACGATCCTGAAGGCATGTCCGCGGGACTGATCCAGCGTGCCGGCGGCCAACCGGGCGAGGCCCTGGCGGTGGTTGAAGCCGCCTTGGCCAAGCGACCCAAGGTGTCGGGCGGCGGTGCCGGCCAGGTGTATCTGGCGCCCGAGCTTGCGCGCGTGTTCGATGCCTCCCAGAAAATCGCCGATAAGGCCGGCGACAAGTTCGTCACCGTCGAACGCCTGCTGCTGGCGCTGGCGCTGGAACCGGGCGGCGAGGCCGGCGGTGCGCTCAAGGCGGCTGGTGTCACGCCGACCTCGCTCAATGCGGCCATCAACGACATCCGCAAAGGGCGGACCGCAGACAGTGCGGGCGCCGAGCAGGCTTACGATGCGCTCAAGCGCTATGCCCGCGATCTCACGGCGGCGGCGGCCGAAGGCAAGGTCGACCCCGTCATCGGCCGCGACGAGGAGATCCGGCGCACCATTCAGGTGCTGTCACGGCGTACCAAGAACAATCCGGTGTTGATCGGCGATCCGGGCGTCGGCAAGACGGCGATCGCCGAGGGACTGGCCCAGCGCATTGTCAAGGGCGATGTGCCTGAAAGCCTGAAGGACAAGAAACTGCTGGCTCTCGACATGGGTGCGCTGATCGCCGGCGCCAAATATCGTGGCGAGTTCGAGGAGCGGCTGAAGGCCGTGCTGTCGGAGGTACAGGCCGAAGGTGGGCGCATTATCCTGTTTATCGATGAGCTGCACACCATCGTCGGCGCCGGCAAGGCCGAGGGCGCAATGGATGCTGGCAATCTACTGAAGCCGGCGCTTGCGCGCGGCGAATTGCACTGCGTCGGCGCCACGACGCTCGACGAATATCGCAAGCACATCGAGAAGGACGCAGCCCTGGCTCGGCGCTTTCAACCCGTCTTCATTGCCGAACCGAGCGTGGAGGACACCATCTCGATCCTGCGCGGCCTGAAGGAGAAGTACGAGCTGCATCACGGTGTGCGCATTACCGACAGCGCCCTGGTGGCGGCGGCAACCCTGTCGAACCGGTACATTTCCGACCGGTTCCTGCCAGACAAGGCCATCGATCTCGTCGACGAGGCGGCCTCGCGCCTCAAAATGGAGGTCGATTCCAAGCCCGAGGAGCTCGATGCCATCGATCGTGATCTCATGCAGATGAAAATCGAGCGTGAGGCGCTGCGCAAAGAGAGCGACGCGGCCTCCAAGGACCGGTTGTCGCGCCTCGACAAATCGATCGCCGAGCTTGAGGACAAGAGTCAGGTGCTGACCCAGCGCTGGCAGGCCGAGAAGAACAAGCTGGGCGAGGCGCAAAAGATCAAGGAGGAGCTGGATCAGCGCCGCACCGAGTTGGAGCGGGCGCAGCGCAGGGGCGATCTGGCGCGCGCCGGTGAGCTGGCCTATGGCGTCATTCCCGGGCTCGAGAAGACACTCAAGTCAATGGAGGCGGGCGACGGTCAAGGTGCGATGGTTGAGGAAGCCGTCACGCCCGACCACATCGCTCAGATCGTTTCGCGCTGGACCGGCATCCCCGTCGATCGCATGCTCGAGGGCGAGCGCGAGAAGCTTCTGCGCATGGAGGAGGTCCTGTCCAGGCGCGTCGTCGGTCAGCGTGAGGCGGTTGAAGCCGTTTCCACCGCCGTCAGGCGCGCGCGCGCCGGCCTGCAGGACCCGAACCGACCGATCGGCTCGTTCATCTTCTTGGGCCCCACCGGCGTCGGCAAGACCGAGCTGACCAAGGCGCTGGCGGCCTTTCTATTCGATGATGAAACGGCCATGGTGCGCATCGACATGAGCGAGTTCATGGAGAAGCACTCCGTCGCCCGTCTGATCGGGGCGCCGCCGGGCTACGTCGGCTACGAAGAGGGGGGGGCACTCACCGAGGCCGTGCGCCGGCGACCCTACCAGGTCGTGCTTTTTGACGAAATCGAGAAGGCGCATCCGGACGTGTTCAACGTGCTCCTGCAGGTGCTCGATGACGGTCGCTTGACCGACGGTCAGAGCCGCACGGTCGACTTCAAGAACACGCTCATTATCATGACCTCCAATATCGGCTCGGAATTCCTCGCCAATCAGAAGGAGGGCGAGGACGTCGAGGCGGTACGCCCTTACGTGATGGCGGAGATGAAGAGTAAATTCCGGCCGGAGTTCCTCAATCGCATCGACGAGATCATCCTGTTCCACCGTCTCAAGCGCGAGCAAATGGCGGCGATTGTCGATATTCAGATCGCCAGGCTGCAGAAGCTGCTGGCGGAACGCAAGCTCACGCTGGGGCTCGATGAGCAGGCCCGTACCTGGCTCGCCAATCGGGGGTATGATCCCACCTACGGCGCCCGCCCGCTCAAGCGCGTGATCCAGAAGTGGGTGCAAGATCCGCTGGCCGAACAAATCCTCGCCGGACGCATCAAGGACGGCGACAGCGTCAAGCTCACCGTGCGCGACGGCACGCTGGTGGTCAATGGCGAGCCGGTGAAGGCGGCAGCGTAGCGGCGCCGCTGTTGGGGCACGCTTCGAGCGAGCGAGCTCGGCAGCCGCGGCTAGGGCGTGACGATGGCGTTGGCCACCCGGGTCGACACCGGGTTGCGCCGCATGAGCTCGTCGATGCGTGCACGCTCCTTCTGGAAGTCGGCAAGCTGCTTGCCGCTGAGTTGCCGCTCGCGTGTGACCTGGATCGACATCGGATCGACGAAACTGTTGTTGACCAGGACCTCGAAATGGACGTGCGGCCCTGAGGACAGTCCGGTGGTGCCAACGTAGCCGATGATCTGGCCCTGTCGTACCTTCACGCCCTCGCTGACGCCCGTTGCGAGCCGCGACATGTGCCCGTATGCGGTCTTATAGCCGTTGGCATGACGAATGCGGATGTAGTTGCCGTACTCGCCCTTGCGGCCGGCCTCCTCGATGACGCCATTGCCGGCCGCCATGATCGGTGTACCTGTGGCGCAGGCCCAGTCGACACCGGTGTGCATCTTGGGGATCTGCAGGATGGGATGGCGGCGCACCCCGAAGCCCGAAGTGATGCGCACGTCCTCGCCCCGCACCGGCCGCCGCATCAGAAACTTACGTGACGTATTGCCCTGCTCATCGTAGTAGTCGACCACCCCCTCCGAGCTCCGGAAGCGATAGAACTTGTGCGTTTCCCCGCTGGCGGTCACGGAGGTCGCCAGCAGCTCGCCGAGCCCACCCTCCATGGCCTTGTCCTCGTCCTTCACGTCGAAAAAGAACTCAAAGCCATCGCCCACCCGCACGCGCTGGCGAAAGTCGGTTTCGTAGGCGTGGATTTTGAGGATTTGCAGGACCACGTCGGCGGGCACGCCCTGCCGCTCGGCGGTGTAGTGCAAACTCGTGTAGAGGCTGGAAGCCCGCGGCTGATCATCATCGACGAGGGGGGCTCTGACCACGCGTTCATCGATCGGCGAAGCGCTGGCCACGAACTCGCCGGCGGCGTCGCGGGCGATGGTGACTTTGTGATCGTGGCCCTCGCCAAAAACGCTGAAACGCACCGGCTCGACCCGATTGGCCCGAGTCACCGAGGGCACCAACGTGACGTGCACCTCCTGACCCGGGAGCATGGCGGTGTCGGCAAAGATCGTCTTGGCCGCATCCGTGATGGCGCGCGCCTGCCACGGCTCGGCGCCCAGGCGCAGGACGACGCGCGACAGCGTATCGCCCTTCTGCGCCCGCACCACGCGCACCTCCCGCCCTTCCAGGTCCTCGCCGGTGTCTTCGGTTTCGAACACGGTTTTCTGCAGCGCGGTCGTGTTGGGCGGCAGGACCTCGGGAACCGCACGGGCCGAGCGCCCGGCCAGGAGTTCGCCGGCGACCCTGCCGCTCTCGGAGCCTGGCAGCAGGCCGGTCGCCTCGTCGTCGGCGAGCTGATGCCGCGCCACAAGGTCGGTCACATCCTGGCTGGTGAGTTCTTGACCATCCTCGGTCGGCAGGATGCCGCCCAAAAGCTCCACGAGTTTGGTGGTGGCATCCTGCAGGCCATCCTCGCGTCGGTCGGCGGCATCGACAGGGTCGGGGTTGGCATAGAGCTTGAAGGGATTAAAGGGAGGGACCTTTTGTGCATCGGCCTTCGACAGGGGCGCCAGGCGGGCGGCCAGCCGCGCATAGGGCTTGTTCATCATGTAATCCCGGCTGCCGCGGCGCTGGCGAATGTGATCGAGAATGACCGACTTGGTCACGGAGGCGCCGCTGCCGATTAAGAGGCGATCGGTCTTGGGGATCGCCCAGCGCAGTCCATCGACGCGCACCGACGGCAGGCGCAAGGAGGCCAGGGGGGCATCCCCCAGGCGGGCGAACGCCGACAAGATGCCGCCTTGGGCTTCCCGCTGATCCATTGAGCCAACGATCACGACCA
>CAWFZX010000016.1:210000-393888 GCA_963820375.1 uncultured Alphaproteobacteria bacterium
TCTCCAGCACATCCTCAGTGAAATTGAATTCCCCGTGAAGATGCGGGGTTCCTGCGGTTAGACGGAAAGACCCCGTGCACCTTTACTGCAACTTTACACTGGTAATCGTGTTTGCATGTGTAGAATAGGTGGTAGACTTTGAAGCAGAGGCGCTAGCTTCTGTGGAGTCGAAATGTGAAATACCACCCTTGCGGATATGGTTATCTAACCGCGGCCCGTCATCCGGGTCCGGGACATTGTATGGTGGGCAGTTTGACTGGGGCGGTCGCCTCCCAAAGAGTAACGGAGGCGCGCGATGGTGGGCTCAAGCTGGTCGGAAATCAGCTGTCGAGTGCAATGGCATAAGCCCGCCTGACTGCGAGACTGACGAGTTGAGCAGAGTCGAAAGACGGTCATAGTGATCCGGTGGTCCTGCGTGGAAGGGCCATCGCTCAACGGATAAAAGGTACGCCGGGGATAACAGGCTGATGATGCCCAAGAGTCCATATCGACGGCATCGTTTGGCACCTCGATGTCGGCTCATCACATCCTGGGGCTGAAGCAGGTCCCAAGGGTATGGCTGTTCGCCATTTAAAGTGGTACGTGAGCTGGGTTCAGAACGTCGTGAGACAGTTCGGTCCCTATCTGCCGTGGGTGTAGGAGTATTGAGAGGATCTGTTCCTAGTACGAGAGGACCGGAATGGACGCACCTCTGGTGTACCTGTTGTCGCGCCAGCGGCACCGCAGGGTAGCTATGTGCGGACGGGATAACCGCTGAAAGCATCTAAGCGGGAAACCCACCTCGAAACTAGTACTCCCTTGAGAGCCGTGGAAGACCACCACGTTGATAGGCCGGGTGTGGAAGCGCCGCAAGGCGTGTAGCTTACCGGTACTAATAGCTCGATCGAGCTTGAACGCTCTCATTAAGCAATGCTCATCTGGTCGCAATGCCCGCGGCGGCGTGTCGAAACGCCAGCGTGGGCGCTTGCGACAGCGCCCGCCTCTGGTGGGTGCTGGATGAGCGTGAGAATCGCCTGTAGAATGCCAGACCAGTTTGCCTCATCCCTTTGCTGACCTGGTGATTATAGCGGGGTGGCTGCACCCGATCCCATTCCGAACTCGGCCGTGAAACGCCCCAGCGCCGATGGTACTCCGTCTTAAGACGCGGGAGAGTAGGTCGTTGCCAGGTCTGCCAAGGGATGCGGCAACAACATCAGCATCGAGATCCCTTCTTCACAAACTCTCAGGCACAGGGCCGTCGCGCGATCCGCGACGGCCCTGTGCATTTGAGCCGCCAGCTGTCGTGCCCCGTTGCGCACAGCCAGCCCCCGGCGCTTTAGCGCATTGGCGGGAGTGCAAGCGTATCGGCATGGCCGACCACCGCTGCCGTGCGGCGCAGCCCACGCCAACTTGCCAGCCTCCCTGCCGCAAGGCGCCCGGTCTCTTTGGCGGCGGCCGCAAAGCCGTCCGCCAGAGCGTCGATGAGGTCTTGATCCGTCGGACCTAGGCGCCAAGCGCTGTCCGCTTCGCTCACCGTGTAGCGTGCGGCCGCAAAAGCATCGCTCAGAAGGTCGGGAGCGCTTGGCCCCGCTGCCGCCCCGAAGCCCTTGTCGCCGCCCTGATGCGCGTGGAAGGCTTCGCACATGGCCGCGTCGGCCTCGTGCTCGGGTTGCCAGCGCTGATCGCCGTCGTAGGTGAGCACCGTATAGAAGGCGCAGTTGCGCGCCGCCACCGCGGCCGCGACCTTGGCAATGAAGTCCGCAGAGGCAAGATCAAACAGCGCCGCGGCCGTCACCAGATGCGCGGCCGGATCGAGCGCGCCCTGCAGGTCGCCGGCGAGATCGGCACGGCGGAAGGCAACGTTGATGCGTTGCTGGCCCTTGCGCAAGCTGAGCTCGCCGTTGGCGTCCTTGCTGGCGTCGGCCCAGGCGGTGAGCCGTACGGCCGCCGCATCCAGCAGGGCCTGATCGTGGTCGACCAGCGTCCAGTGCTGCTCGGGCCCGAGCAGGGGGGCCGTTGCCCGCAGGTTCGAACCGGTCCCACAGCCGAGATCTACCACCATCAGCGGTTGCCACCCGTCGAAATAGCGGGCAAGGGCGCCGGCCAATGCTCGGTTGCGCGAGCGGTGGTCGACCGGCTCCCGCAGGTCGAGCCAATTGGGGCTAAACCCGCTCATGGCGCGACCTCCTCGAGGACGAGGGAGATGATGCGCGCGGTCTCCTCCCAGCGCGGCAGGTTCTGTCCGGCAGACCAGGCGGCAGCGGCCAGCTGCCGGCGCAGCGGCGCATCGTGCATGGCCCTCTGCAATGCCGCTGCCAAGGCCTTGACGTCGCCGGGCGGCACTTTGATGGCACAGGCGTCCGGCACGGTTTCGGCCGCCGCCCCGCCAGTCGTGGTGATAATCGGCAGCCCGTGGGCGAGCGCTTCGCTCAGCACCATGCCATAACCTTCATACAATGATGCGGCCACAAACAAGTCGGTGCGCGCATAAAGGGCGGCGAGCACGCTCTCATCGACGGCACCGATCAGGCGCACGCGATCGGATACGCAACACCCTTTGATGATGGCTTCGATCGCGATGGTTGTGTCCGGACTGCGGTCGCGATCGCCGGCGATCGTCAGCCTCCAATCAAGATGTTTGAAGTCGGCGAGCGCCTGCACCAAGAGGTCATAGCCCTTGCGGGGCACCACCGATCCGACGGCCAGAAGTTCAAGCCGAGCCGAGGCGGCAGCACCGGCAAAACCGCTGCCCGCGGCCCCGGCCGACGGTGCGGACCCGGCGCCAGGGCTCTGCCTCATCGCCGCCGGTGCCAGCCTCGTGCGCACGCTCAGGGAGGCTGCTGGATCGGTGCCGGGCACGGCCACGGTGAGCTTTTCGGCGGGCACGGCGAATTGCCCAAGCAGCACACGCGCCGTCGTCGGGCTTGTCACAATCACGCGGCGGGCGAGGGCCAGGGCCGCCGTTTCGGTGGCCTTGAGCTGGGCTTGTCGCTCGGCTGACAGGCCGGTCTCCAGGCACAGCGGGTGATGCACCAGCGCGACAATGGGACACTGCGCGCGGGCAATGATCTCGGCCGGCATTGCTCCATAGGCCAGCCCGTCAACCAAGAGCACCTTGCTAGGCGGCAGCTCAGCAAAAATACGCGCCGTTGTGGCGAGCTCGTTCGAGCTCGGGGCTGGATAGCCGTCAGGCAGGGCAAGGTGGTCGGCAGCGATGCGGAACTGCGCCAGCAGTTCGAGCACGCGCCGAGCGTAGATGTAGCCGCCGGTGCGCTGCTTTAAATCGCCGGGAACGGCGAACGCCGCCTCGATCATGGCCTGCTCGCGCAGCGCGCCGGGTCCGGCGTCTTTGGCCCGCCATCCCATGCCGCGGTTGCGAACCGCAGGGCTGGCCGCGTCCCCGGCACAGGCGCCGCGGCGATGCCGGTGGTCTGTTGCTTTGCCAGGTGAGCCATGGTCACACCGCCCCTTCGAAGGAGGCCCGCGCCAGATCGGTCTCATGTAGGGTCACCTTGATTTTGGCAAGGCCCCTGCCGTCCTCTCCCAAGGCACCGTCTTTCGCCGCCTTCACCATGGCCTCGAACACGTAGCGGCAGAGGAATTCCGTGGTCGTCAGGGTGCCCTTGAACTGCGGCAGCGTGTCGAGGTTCTGGTAGGCCAGCGGCTTCAGCGTCCGGTTGAGCACATCGAGGGCGGCGCCGATGTCGACCACCACATTCTGCCGCGTCAAGGTCTCCCGATAGAAGGCCACATCGACCACGAAGGTTGCCCCGTGCATGCCCTGCGCCGGTCCGAAGAAGGGGTCGGGCAGGCTGTGAGCGATCATGATGCGGTCGCGCACCTCGACGGCGTACATGCGGTATCTCCTGTGGATCAGAGCTGCGGATAGCGGATGACGGGGGCCAGCCCGCGCGCGCCGGCAGCGAGCGCCACTGGCAAGGCCTGCGCGGCCATCTCGAAGGCGATCTCCTCGGCCACCAGCTGATCGAGCGCTGGCGCGGCCAGCAACCCGAGAGCGGCTTCCAGACGGCGGCGAAAGCTCCAGCGCGGGCGCCGGCTGGGCGAGACCTGTCCGACCTGAGAGGCAAGGATCCGCAGCCGGCGACTGTGAAAGGCGCCGCCAAGCCCCACCGCGACGGTCTTGTCGCCATACCAGCTCATTTCCACAATGCTGGCCTCGACCCCCGCACAGCTGATGGCGGCATCGAGACCAGCCGCAGTGGCGCTGGCATGGAACACCACGTCGGCATCTGCGGGCGTATGTTCCGGCCTGGCGAAGCCCACGCCAAGCCCTTCGAGCAGCGGCTTGCGCTCTTCGGCGACATCGACGGCGGTGACGACAGCGCCGGGCAGGCGGGCAGCGAGCGATGCCACCAACAGGCCCACCACGCCCGCGCCGACGACCACGATGCGATCGCCCGGGCCCGCGCCGCTGTCCCAGATGGCGTTGAGGGCCGTCTCCATGTTGGCGGCCAAGGTCGCGCGCCGCGCCGGGATGTCCGCCGGTATCGGCACCAGGGCGTCAAGCGGGGCGTTGAAGTAGTCCTGGTGCGGATGCAAGACGAAAACCTGGCCTCCCAGCAGATGGGCCGGACCGTCCTCGACGATGCCGGTGGCGCAGTAGCCATATTTGACCGGGAACGGAAAGGCGCCCTCCTGCAGGGGCGCCCGCATCCGTTGCCATTCGCTGGGGCCGATGGCGCCTTCAAAAATAAGACGTTCCGTGCCGCGGCTGATGCCGCTGAAAAGGCTGCGCACCCGGGCTTCGCCCGGCCCCGGCGGCGGCAGCGGCGCGCTGCGCAGCTCCACGGCGCCCTTTTTGACGTACCACAGGGCCCGCGCCACGCGGGACTTGCCGGTTGATCGGCGCGCCATCATGTTACCGCTCCGAACTGCCAGGATTGCGCCGCTGCCATAAACCACCCGGATGAACGTTGCATGAGCGACAGTCTCGATGCCCCCGCGCAGGGGGCACTGCCTCCTCCCGCCTTGAGCCTTACGACACCCACCGGCCTCCAGTCCATCGACGAGCTGACCCGCCGCCGTCGGGTGGTGTTGGGCCTCAATGCCGCGACCTATGCCGGGGTGCTCGGCTGGGCAGGCTTGATCCTTGGCGCCGGTGGCTGGACCTGGGTCGACGGCATTCTCTTTGGCTGCTTTGCACTCGGCACGCCTTGGGCGGTGCTGGGTTTCTGGAACGCGCTGATCGGGCTGTGGCTTCTGCATTTTCGCGGCAAGGACGCCCGGCTTGATGTCGCGCCCTACGCGGCGTCCGGCGACCAGCCAGCGCCGATCCGCGTCAAGACCGCTATCTTCATGACCCTGCGTAACGAAGATGCCGCGCGGGCCATCCAACGCTTCAAAATCGTTGCCGACAGTCTCGAGCGCACGGGCGAGAGCGGCGCCTTTAGCTATTTTATCCTGAGCGACAGCAATAACCCTGGCGCGGTGGCCGCCGAGGAGGCGGCCGTTGCGGCCTGGAAGAGCGTCGCTAGCGACCCAGATCGCATCATCTATCGCCGGCGCCGCGACAACGTCGGCTACAAGGCTGGCAACGTGCGCGACTTCTGCGCCCGCTGGGGCGACCAGTTCAACCTGATGCTGCCGTTGGACGCCGACAGCCTGATGTCCGGCGCGGAAATCGTGCGCCTGGTGCGCATGATGCAGGCCCATCCCAAGATCGGCATCCTGCAAAGCCTGGTTGTGGGCATGCCCTCGCCCAGCGCTTTTGCCCGCATTTTCCAGTTCGGCATGCGCCACGGTATGCGCTCCTACACCATGGGCCAGGCCTGGTGGGTGGGCGATTGCGGCCCGTTCTGGGGACACAATGCGTTGGTGCGCATCGGCCCATTCCGCGCCCAATGCGATCTGCCCGTGCTGCCCGGGAAACCGCCGCTCGGAGGCCACGTGCTGTCGCACGATCAGGTGGAGGCCACCTTGATGCGCCGGGCCGGCTACGAGGTGCGGGTGCTGCCCGAGGAGGTCGGCAGCTGGGAGGAGAATCCGCCCACCATGCTGGAGTTCGCGCGGCGCGATGTGCGCTGGTGCCAGGGCAACATGCAGTACCTGAAGCTGCTGGATCTGCCGGGACTCTATCCGATGAGTCGGTTTCAGTTGTTGTGGGCGATCCTGATGTTCGTCGGCATCCCAGCCTGGACGCTGATGATCGCCCTGCTGCCGGTGGCCGCTTGGCAGGCCCGGGACGTCGCCGATTTTCCGATCGGTGCCGCCAAGGCGCTCTACATTGCCTACTTCATCATGTACCTGATGCCCAAGATCGCCGGGCTTGTCGATGTCGTGCTGACCCGCGGTGGCGTGGCGCGCTACGGCGGCGCGCTGCGCTTTGCTGCGAGTGCCGCCCTCGAGTTGGCGTTCTCATTCTTGCAGGGCGCCGTCTCCACCATCCGCACCAGCATTTTCATGCTGGGCTTGCTGGTGGGCAAATCCGTGGTCTGGGGTGGCCAGGCGCGCGACGCCCAGCGCCTGTCGTGGCGCGAGGCCGCGCGGCATCTGTGGCCACAGACCGTGTTTGGGGTGATCGTCTGCGGGGCGCTGTTGCTGATCGCCCCGGCCGTGCTGTGGTGGAGCCTGCCGCTCACCGCCGGCTACCTGCTGGCGGTTCCCTTCGCTGTCGTGACGGCAGAGCCGGCTGTCGGCGCCACCCTGCAGCGCCTGGGCATTTGCGGCATCCCGGAGGATTTTCGTCCGCCGCCGGAAATCACCGCCACCCGCGCGGCCGTGACCTGAGAGCTGAGAGCTAGAGCTGAGAGATGGTCCTTGCTGCCCGAATCGCTGCCGTCCGAAACGATCCGGCGTTTGCCACGCTGAGCCGCTCCCTGGAGGTCTATTACGGCAATCTTGCCCGCGATGCGGCGATGGACAACCTGTATGGGCGCTTCCTTGGCTCGGGTGAGCTTGCCTTCGACATCGGCAGCCATGTCGGTGATCGCATCGGCAGTTTCCGCCGGCTCGGGGCCCGGGTGGTGGCGCTGGAGCCGCAGCCCCTGTGCGCGCAGGCGATCCGTCGCATCTATGCCGATGACGGCGCGGTCTTGGTTGTGGAAGCCGCCTGCGCCGACAAGCCCGGCCATTTGACGCTCCGGATCAATTCGACCAATCCGACCGTCTCCACCGCGTCGGCGGACTTTGTCGCTGCTGCGGATGGTGCCGGCGGTTGGGAAGGCCAGCTTTGGGATCGGCAGGTCGAAGTGCCCGGCACCACCTTGGATGCGTTGATTGCGCTCTATGGCGCTCCGGCGTTCGCCAAGATCGACGTCGAGGGCTTCGAGGATACTGTGCTGCAAGGTCTGTCGCGGCCGCTGCCGGCGCTATCCTTCGAGTTCACCACGATCCAGCGCGAGGTCGCCTATCGCTGCCTCGATCGGCTAGGCTCGCTGGGCCGCTACGGCTTCGATATCGCGCTCGGCGAAAGCCAAGTCTTGACGTTCAACCGTTGGCTCAGCCGCGCCGAGATGGCCGCGCACATCGCCGCGCTGTCGCACGAGGCCAATTCCGGGGATGTTTATTGTGTGCTGCACGGGTGATCTTTGTTTGCCCGGGACGGGCCTGGCGAACCATGGCGCCGCCGGTCGGCCGTGGCGCCCGCGCCGTGGCCTTCCCGGCGCCGCGGCGGCCCTCGCCGTCCTATCAGCGCTGCTGCTGGGTTGGGCGCTGGTGCCGCCCAGCGCTTTGGCCGAGCCCCTTGCCGTGGCGGTGACGAATGCGAGCGAGCCGGTGCTCTGCGCCGAAAAGGACAACGTCACCTTGAACCTCGCCTCGGCCACGGTGCGCGGCTTTCGCGTTGCCGCCGTACACCCGGCCTACATCGGCACCCTGCAGCGGGACAGCTTCGAGGCGGATTGGACAGCCTGCAACGCTCCTGGGGACCCTCGCGCCGGCCCCGCGGCCCCGCCGAAACGCACCACGCTCTATGAAGACATCGAGATGTGGCTGGTGGGCTTGACGTTTCGAGACTTCTGGCGCCCGGCCACGGCCAGCGTGCGCATCGGCGAGCGTATTGAGAAGGAGATCCATCTCCTGCAGCTGTGGATGATCCGGCCGATGGGGGGCGAAGAGGTGCTGGTGTTCTACCCCCAGGATGGCTATTGGCGGTTGCGCCCGAAGGCGCCCGCCGAACGGGCGCCGACGGCCTTCGGCTCCTCGGTCTTGATCGGCCCCATCGAGGTGGAGGGGCGACCGATCGTCAAGCTCAGCGAGGTGGCCTTCGATCCCAAGCTGCGCACCTTTACGCTGCGCTATCAGCGCGGCGGCTCGGCTACCGTGCGGTTGGCGCAGCTGGATCACAATAGCCAAACCCTTGAGGTGGCCTTCGACACGCCCATCGCCGGCCGGCCGTTCGCCGCCCTGCGCTCCATGTATGTGACCGACTTCAATAACGACGTGGCGCGCGTGGCTGTGCGCGAAAAGGGCGCCACCGGCTGGCGCGAACAGGGCGTCATGGCATTCAATGGCGCCACCGCCAGCGAGCTGTGGGCCGGGCGCGTTTCGCCTTCGCGCCACAATACGAGCTCGCCCGATCTGCTGTTCAGCGGCTTTAGCGATCAGGTGGACGGCCGAGCGGCCAAGCAGTAGCGCTGTCGCCGGGCGGCCCGGCCTACGGATGAGAGCTCTTCACCAACGCAACTCTGGCATGGCGGCTACGGCGGCCGAGCCATCTGCGGATGCAAACAATTTGCCAAGTTGCGCCGGATCGATTTCGCCGCCCTCGAGCAGGTCGTCGCTGTGGATGCCGGCGGCGATGAACAGCCCGGCAACGCCGAGGCCGCGCGCCGCCGCCATGTCGGTGCGCAAGGCATCGCCGATGGCAAGGATCCGGCTCAATGCCGGCGCCGCGCCGCGCCGTTCGCCGGCGCGCTGCACGGCCGTGGCGTAGGCAACGGGGTGCGGCTTGCCGGCCCAGAACACTTGGCCGCCCAGACGCTCGTACTCGGCGGCGATGCTACCGGCACACGGCAGCCTGAGAGGTCCGACATCGACCACCAGATCGGGATTGGCACAGACAAACGGCAGCTGCCGTCGCACGCCAGCCTCAATCAGCCCGCGATAATCCGCAACCGTCTCGTGGCGATCATCCCTGAGGCCCGTGCAGACGATGGCGTCGGCATCTGCAAGCTCCGCCTGCGGCTGCTGCAGCCGCAGATAAAGCTTATAGTCGCGCTCGCTGGGCCCGACCCAATGCATGCGCCGATAGCCTTTCTCGCTGATATGCGCAAGCGCGATATCGCCGGAGGACACGATCGCGTCCCAGGCATCCCGGCGCACACCCGTCCGGGCCAGCACCTGTTCGACACCGTCGGCCGGCACGGGAGCATTGGAGACAAGAATGACGGTGCCGCCCAGCAGGCGGAACCGTGCCAGGGCTTCACCGGCAGGCTGGTAGGCCTGGCGTCCGTCGTGCAGCACCCCCCAGACGTCGCAGAAGATCGCGTCGTAGCGCGTCAACAGGGGGCCGGCGTGCTTCAGAATAACGGGCGTCATGGATTGGACGAAATGCTGCGGCGATGGTCTCGACGAATACGCTCAAGGCCACTAGAAGCGGGCAGCCGGCGCAACACAACGGGCGAAATGATGCACCTTTCCTACGCGCAGAATATGGAGGATTACCACCTCGATCTGATCTTCGCCGGGCAGGACCGCGGCACCTATGTCGATGTCGGAGGTGGCCATCCCGTCGCCGACAATGTCTCTTTCCATTTCTACCTGAAGGGCTGGCGCGGCCTGGTGGTGGAGCCGCAGGTCCAGCTCGCCAATCTGTATGCCCACGTGCGCCCGCGCGACCTTGCCGTGTCCTGCCTGGCGGGCAGCGCCGAGGGCGAGATCGACTTTCATGTGGTCGACAAACTGCATGGGTTCTCCACCACCGTGCGCGAGCACGCCGCCGGCGCGAGCCAGTTTGGTGCCAGTTATCAGACGATCCGCAAGCGCGTGCGACCCCTGCGCACGCTGATCGACGAGGCTGGCCTTGGCGCCATCGATTTCCTGAAAATAGATGTCGAGGGCGCCGAACAGGACGTTCTCGCCGGCATGGATTTGGCACGCCAGCGTCCGCGCATCCTGCTGATCGAAGCCATGCAACCGGGCAGCCTGGCCGCAGCCTGGGCGCAATGGGAGCCCATGCTGCTGGCGCAGGCTTACCGGTTCGCATTTTTTGACAGGCTCAACCGCTTCTATGTTGCCGAGGAAGCCAGCGAATTGCTGGCACGCTTCCCGCCCGAACCGGCGCCGTGGCATGGCGTGCAGCACTTGTGGGACCACGGCCGGGCGCCGTTACGGTCCGATCACCCCGACCACGCGCTGGCGCAGGTGCTGCTACACGGCTTCCTTGCCGAACTGCCCTGCCTGCCCACGGCGCTCTTGCACCGCCTCCTCGAGCGCGGTTTGGCGGCAACGGCACCAGGCGGTTTGACGCCGCACGCCATCGCCTCGCTGCTTGGCGGCGCGGCAGCATCCGACGCGCCAAGCCAGAGCGCTGACGTCGAGGCGCTGCTGACAACCGACGCGTTTCGCGCCGCGCTGGGGCGCGTGGCCTCCACCTATGACGGCGGCCACCTCATGGACTGAGCCGGTGTGACGGCAGCGCTACGGGCAAAGCCAGGCGGTCGCCACGGCCGCCCGCGGGGATGGCGAGGCTGCGCTTTAGAAGTGCACCACACCCGCCAGCATCAGGATCAAGACCAGGCTTAACGGCACGCCCAGAAGCCACAAGATGACCGGCATTTGTTTGTTCCTTCGTGTTGGGCTCATGATCCCTCATCAAGGCGGAGCGGCCTTTAAAGTTCCACCGCCGCGGCAACGGCAACGGTGGGCAGCGCAGGCCAGCGAGTGCGCCGGTGCGGGCAGGGCATCAGTTTTCGCGGCCATCGCCGCCGCAGGCTCGCCAAACGCCCGCATGGCGCCCGGCGCCGGCGCCGCGATCAGAGTTCTTTTGGCGACCTCTTCCAGCATCACCTCGGTGGCGCCGCCGCCGATCGACTGCACGCGCGCGTCTCGGCTCATGCGCTCGATGGCCAGTCCCCGCATGTAGCCCATGCCGCCGTGGAATTGCAGACAGTCGTACATCACTTCGTTGACAAGCGTGCCGGCGAGCGCCTTGAGCATCGACACTTCCTTGACGACGTTCTCGTTGCGGGTATCGCGCCAGGCGGTATTGAACAGCAGCGCGCGAGCCGCCTCGACTTGGCCCAGGCGCATCGATAGGCGCTGGCGGATGGTCTGCTTGTCCCACAAGGGAGCGCCGAAGGCCTTGCGCTGCTTCACCCAGTCTAGGGTGATCTCAAGGGCCTTCATGGCCTCTCCCAAAGCCTGGGCGGCAAGCACGATGCGTTCGTTCTGCAAGTTCTTGACGAGCTGATAGAACCCGCGACCTTCCTCCCCCAAGACATTCGCATCCGGCACGAAGCAATCCTCAAACGTCAGCTCGGCCGTGTCGCTCGAGAGCCAGCCCTGTTTCTTTAAGATCCGCGCCACCCGGAAGCCGGGCGTGCCGCTCTCGACGGCGAACATGGTCATGTGGCGCCCCCGCCCCGCCTCACCGGTTTTGGCGGCGACGAAAACGATGTCGGCATGCACGCCATTGGTGATGAACATTTTCGCACCGTTGATGAGATAGCCGCCGCTCGTTTTGCGCGCCGTGCTGCGCATAGAGGCAAGGTCCGAGCCGGCGTCCGGCTCGGTCATGGCGATGGCGGTGATCTTGCGGCCGGCCGTGATGTCGCGCATCCAGCGCTCAAGTTGCTCCGGGCTGCCGGCGTAATAGAGATGTGGTGAGGCCATGTCGGTGTGCACGAGCACCGTGACCGCAAAGCCGCCGTAGGTGGAGCGGCCGAGCTCCTCCGCCAGGACGGCGTTGGCCAAAGTATCGAGGCCCGAACCGCCATACTCCGGGGCGTAGCGCATGCCGAGGAGGCCGAGCCCACCCATCTCCAGCAGAATTGGGCGCGGCACATAACCCTGGTCTTCCCAGCCATCGCCCGCGGGCAGCACGCGATCGGCGATGAAGCGTCGGATGGTGCTGCGCAGCAGCGTGTGCTCTTCGCCCAAGTAGGGAAAGCTCTCGCTGCCGATCGGTTCGCTCATGCTGTCTCCTGCCCGGGTCTGATCCCCGCTGTGCCTGCTGGGCGGCAGCCAAGTCGTGGCGGCGCCCGCTGCCTCAAATGGCGCGTTTCTCCCGCAGCATGGCGATGGCTTGCGGGTCGTAGCCAAGCTCGGCCAGGATTTGGTCCGTGTGCTCGCCCAGCAGGGGTGCGCGCCGGCGGATCGAGCCCGGCGTCTGCGACAACCAGACCGGTACTTTGGCGATCGGTGCCGGCTTGGGGGCGCCGGGAAAGGCGATCGGCTGCAGGAAGCCCACCGCCTTGATGTGGGGATCGTCGAGCGTCTGCTGCGGCTTCAGGACCGGGCCGGAGGGGATCTTCGCCTTGGCCAACAGCTCCAGCGCTTCGGCATTGCTGTAAGCGGCGCACCAGCGACGCATGCGTTCACTGATTATGGCGCCGTTGTCGCCGCGCGAGATGTCGTCTTTGAAACGCGGATCGCTCAGCCAATGCTGCTCGCCCATCAGCTCGGCCCAGCGCTTGAACAGCGGGTTGCCGACCACCTGCACGAGGATCCAGCCGTCCTTGGTGCGGAAGATATCGACCGGCCCCGACGTCTGTCCGCGGTTGCCGGTTGGCACGCGATCGGGAGCGATCACCGCCTGCTCGATCAGGAGCGCATTGCCGAGCGTCACCGCCGTAGCCAGCAGGGCACCTTCGACCCACTGTCCCTGGCCGGTGGTCTTGCGCGCCATCAGCGCCGCCATGGTGCCGAACGCGCAGTGCAGAGCCGTGCCGAAATCGACCCAAGGAACTTGCGCGCGATAGGGCTGATCCGGCTCACCGGTCATGTAGACCGCGCCCGACATCACCTGGCCGATGCCGTCGAAGCCGACACGGTCGCTATAGGGCCCGCCGCGCCCGTAGGCGGAGACGGTGGTGAGAATAATGTCCGGCTTGACCGCTTTCAGGCTCTCATAGTCGAGCTGCATGGCCAGCAGGGTCTGCGGCGGCAGGTTGGCGATCACCACGTCGGCACTTTGCACCAGCCGGCGGACGACCTCTTGGCCCTCTGGCCGCATGGGGTCGAGCGTCATGCCGAGCTTGTTGCGGTTGATCTGCAGGTACAAGGCGCCCTCGCCGGTGTCGGCGACCGGAGCCTGAAATCGATCCTCGCTGCCCTCGCGCTTCTCGATCCGGATCACCTCGGCGCCGTGCTCGGCCAGCATTGCAGCGCAGTAAGGGCCGGCGATGTAGCGGCCAAAATCCAACACGCGAATGCCATCGAGAACACCAGCCATATCAGAACCCCTTGCTTTGCATGACAGAACTTGCTTGGCACCATGTGTATCAGGATCGCCACGACTTGGCTGCTTGCGCCGGCGCCCCAAGCCGGGCGCCAAGCTGCGGCCGAGGACGATGGCGTCCGAGGGCAAAGCAGTTTAGCTTGCAGCGTGCTGACGGTCGTACGGGGTCTAAGTCCGCGGGATTTGGCAACATGGAAGGGCAGGCATTTTGCCTGAGCCCTCCCACATCCGGGAGCAAGAGCATGGATCCGCAGGCACTCATTATCTTTCTTATCATTGGCGCCCTCGCCGGCTGGCTCGCCGGTATGGTCATGACCGGGGGAGGTTTCGGCCTTATCGGCAATATCGTCGTCGGCATCATCGGCGCATTTGTTGCTGGCTGGCTGTTTCCGAATTTCTGGCCGCTCGGGGGCTTGCTCGGCCCGATCCTGCATGCCGCGATCGGCGCAATCATAGTGCTGTTCGTGGTTGGCCTAATCAAACGCGCCTAGCTCCCAAGGGGAAGCCGCCGAGACGTCACCCGTTGGCGTGAGCCGCTGCGGCTAGGGCCGGATCTGGCCGCTGCCGCGCACCAGGTATTTAAAGGTGGTCAGCTGCTCGACGCCGACGGGTCCGCGCGCGTGCAGGCGCCCGGTGGCAATGCCGATTTCCGCGCCCATGCCGAATTCGCCGCCGTCGGCGAATTGCGTGGAGGCATTGTGCAGCACGATGGCGCTGTCGAGGCCGGCGAGGAAGCGCTCCGCCGCGGCGCTGTCGTTGGCCACGACACAGTCGGTGTGCTGTGAACCATAGCTCTGGATATGAGCAATGGCGCCGTCGACGCCGTCAACGACCCGCACGGAAATGATCGCGTCCAGATATTCGGTCGACCAATCCTCTTCACTGGCCGCGCCCACGCGTTTGTCCACGGCCTGGGTGGCCGCGTCGCCGCGCACCTCGCAGCCGGCGTCGGCGAGAGCGCCGACCAGCGCGGCAAGGTGGCCGGCAGGCGCCGCCCTGTCGACCAGCAAGGTCTCCGTCGCCCCGCACACACCGGTGCGCCGCAGCTTGGCGTTGAGGACAATGGCCTTGGCCATGTCAAGATCGGCGCTGCGGTCGACGTAGGTGTGGCAGATGCCTTCCAAGTGGGCAAACACCGGCACGCGTGCCTCCTCCTGCACACGCGCCACCAAACTCTTGCCGCCGCGCGGCACGATCACATCAATGCTGCCGTCGAGCCCCTTCAGCATGAGCCCGACGGCCGCGCGATCGGTGGTGGGGACGAGCGCAACGGCGGTCTCCGGCAGTCCGGCCTCGCGCAAGCCACGGGCGAGACATACCTGGATGGCGCGGCTCGAGTGATGGCTGTCGGAGCCGCCACGTAGGATTCCCGCATTCCCGGACTTGAGGCACAATCCACCGGCATCCGCGGTCACGTTCGGTCGACTTTCGTAGATAATGCCGACGACGCCGAGAGGCACGCGCACGCGCTCGATGACGAGGCCATTGGGGCGCGTCCAGCTGGCAAGCACGTTGCCCACGGGATCGGCCAGGGCGGCGACGTCTTCCAGGCCCTTGGCGATGGCTTCGATGCGTTGCGGATCGAGCATGAGGCGATCGAGAAACGCGGCGCTAACATCCTCGCTGCGGGTTTCCTTGAGATCGCGCTCATTGGCAAGCAGGATGCCGGCCGTCTGCGCGCGGACCTCGCGCGCCGCCGTGGCCAGCGCCACGTTTTTTGCCTGCGTGCTGGCCTGGGCAAGGCTGCGCGCGGCCTCGCGGGCAGCCATGCCAATGGCGCGCATTGCTGCGCCGATATCGGTGAGCGGTTCGGGCTGGCGTTGGCTGGACAAAGGCGTTTGCTCGTTTGGCGCTGGTCGCGGCTTAGCATTTTTAGGTTCTACTGAGAACCATGTCGTCGCGATGGATCAAGGCGGCTCGGCCCTCGTAGCCAAGAATGGCGGCGATCTCGCCGCTCTTCTTGCCGATGATGCGCACGGCGTCGGTCCAGGCGTAGGCGCTGAGGCCACGGCCGATCTCGCGCCCGCCGGCGTCGCGGATGGCGACCGCGTCGCCGCGCTCGAAGGTGCCGTCGACCCGCGTCACCCCGGCCGGCAGCAGGCTTTTGCCCGCCAGCAATGCCTTCACCGCTCCAGAGTCGATGTGGACACTGCCCTTGGCCTCCAGCTGGCCGGCGATCCAGCGTTTGCGCGCTGCGACCGGATCAGACGAGGCCAAAAACCAGGTGCAGGCGCCGCCACTGGCGAGCAGGCGTAAAGGATGCGCCACGGTGCCGGAGGTGATCACCATATGGGTGCCGGAGGCCAACGCGATTTTGGCGGCCTGGATTTTGGTCACCATGCCGCCGCGTGACAGCTCGCTGCCCGCGCTGCCCGCCATCGCCTCGATCTCCGGCGTGATCTGCCGCACTTCGGCCAGCAGCCGGCTCTCGATGCCGCAGCCGGGCGGCGCCGTATAGAGGCCGTCGATATCAGACAGCAACACCAGGCAGTCGGCGCTCATCATGGTGGCGACCCGTGCCGAAAGCCGATCGTTATCGCCGTAGCGGATTTCCGCGGTCGCCACGGTGTCGTTTTCGTTCACCACCGGGATGGCGCGCTGGCCAAGCAGCGTATCGATCGTCTGGCGGGCATTGAGATAGCGCCGTCGCTGCTCGGTGTCTCCCAACGTCAGCAGGATTTGCGCCGCCGTCAAGCCGCGCGCCTTGAACACGGCCTGATAGGCGCTTGAGAGGAAGATTTGCCCGACGGCGGCGGCGGCCTGGGACTGCTCCAACGACAGCGCCGGGGTGGCAAACGATAGCACGTGGCGTCCCAGCGCAATGGCACCCGAGGAGACGACAATGACGTCCTTGCCGCCGCGCACCAGCTCGGCCAGGTCATCAGCCAGCAATTCCAGCCAGGCCGATTTCAGCTCTCCACTGGCGCGATCGACCAGCAGGCTAGAGCCGATCTTGACGACGATGCGGCGCGCCTTGGTCCATTCCGCGCGTGCAGCCGATGCAGCAGCGGGGTCGGCAGGGACGGGGCGCCTTTTCTTGTCCATGTGAGCGAGGGCCGCGGTGGAGCTACGCAGAGGCTTGAACGCATACCAGATCTGGGTGCGGCTGGACCAGCCCGGCGCTGTTGGGCGGCCACGGCGGACAAGAGCCCGCAGGCCGCAAACAGCTCTAAAAGAAGGGCAACGGCGGCTTGATATGCGGTGCGTTGGCCTCGCGCATGCGCCTCAGCCGAGCCCTGGACGCGGCCCTGGCCGCGCGGTAACGGGCCACTCTTGCCTTAAAGGAGACACTGGCCTTGGCCGCCGCCCGTTTGCCCAATGGCTCGCGCACCTCGGTGCCAGCCCCTTCCAGCGCAGGGCGCCAGGCAGCCTCCCGGGCGGCGATGGCCTCGGCCAACCGGCCCTGCGCCTCCTGCAAGCTCCGCTCGCTGGCTGCGGTTGTGCTGCGTGCCCGTTGCAGCTGCTCGTCAATCTCGCGCACCCTCCGCTCGGCGCTGAGACGTGCGGCGCGTTCCCGCTCGAGCTCCTCGCTCTGGGCGCGATCGCCCGAGCCGATGGACGCCACAACGATGCGCTGTTTGGCCAGCTGCTCCTGGGCGTCCTGCAAGGACCGATCAGCGATGAGATGGGCGTTGCGCTCAAGCGCCAACTGTTCCTCTACCGCGCGCAGGGCCTGCTCTCCGGCCTCCTTGGCGGCGCGCAGGGTCGCAAGCGCCTTGCGCACCTCCTGGTCGCTTTCAGGCGCTGCCGCCTGCCGTGGCTCGGTCCAGGCAAAGCTGGCGTTGTCCCGTTCGGCGAACACCTGCTCGGGATTTCCAAACAGCAACCCGAGCGCCACGGGGATCAGCAGCAGCAGGCTGCTGAGCAGCAGGGCTCGGTGCTTGCGGCGGCCGCCGTGGCTGGCGGCCGCCAGGGTGTGCCACGGATTATAAGTGCCGAAATTCCAGATGTGGCCCTCCGGATCACGACAGGAATAGCCGCCCCCCGGGCACCCCGCCGTGTCGAAGTCCAAGACAATCTCGGCGCCCGCCGCCACGGCGCGGTCACGATGCGCGTTGCTATCCTCGACGTGGAGGTAGCAAATCTGCGTCGCGGCGCCGCCGATCTGATCGGGCTGTTTGATCAGCCCCCCGAAAGCGCTCCCGTCGGCGGGCCCGACCATGATCATGCTGCTCCCGATCGTGAGCTCGGCATAGACCACCCCGTCACCATCATCGGCGGCGACCACCAAATGCCTCTGGAAGCCGAAGGCATCGCACAGCCAATCGATGGCCCGGGGCACGTCGCTGTACCGCAACGTCGGGATGATGGCAGTGGGGACGATCTGCAAATTTGCGGTCATCTTGCGTTCCCGAGGTTGGCCAGCAAGTCGGGGGCCCGTGGCAGGGCCATCATCTCGCCTGTACGCAAAGACACGGGGGGAGGTGCCGATTAATATCAACCGCACGCCCTTGTGCTTTGAACCTACTGCGCAAATCCTCACCAAAGCATGAATGTCCCACCGCGCGGCGCGCGAAGCCTGCCGGCGGACCGGAGTTGCCGATACGCTGGCTGGCAGCCCGATCGGCCACGCGCTGCCGGCAGCGCCGCGCTTGGCCCCGCCGCGGGGCCGGCCGCAAGCCCACAACGCCTGCGCTCGGCACCGGCAAATTCCCCAAACCGGCGGGGCAAGAGACCCCCGGCCCTCACCCCCCAGGGGCTCGGGCCAAGGGCAGCCCCTGCCCCGGCGCCGGCGGCCTGGTGTTGCTGCTGCACATTCTTTTTTGGCGAAGTTTGCGCCAAGGGTCGCCCCGGCCGCCCCCGGGGCAAGCCAGGCTTCCGCCTGGGCTCTCCTGCGCCCGGCTCCTGCTGGCTCCCCCTGCGGCGGCACCCCCCCGGGGGAGCGCGGGCGTCCGCAAGGGGCGCATTTTAGTCAGGGGCTCAACCTGCCCGCGCGGCACCTATCGCAACGTGTCGATTGCGCACCCCTGCCGCCATGGGCACGGCCTCACCGGCCCCTGGCCGCCCGATCAGGCCTGCTGCCGTCCCTGATCGGCTCGACATACTTTAGATCGAGATCCCAAGGGAAAAAGATCCAGGTGTCCTGCGACACCTCGGTGATGAAGGTATGGCACATCGGCGCGCCCTGCGGCTTGGCATAGACGGTGGCAAAGTGTGCTTCCGGCAGCAGCTCGCGCACAAGCTTTGCGGTTTTGCCGGTGTCGGTGAGATCGTCGATCAGCAGCACACCCTTGCCTCGGCCGTCGCCGATGGCGAGGACGGCGGGCGCGATGGTCTTGATAATGGCGATCTCGCCCTGCACCGAATAGTCGTGGTAGCTCGCCACACACACGGTCTCGACCACCCGCAGGCCGAGTTCGCGCGCCACGATCGCGGCGGGCACCAAACCACCCCGGGTAATGCAGACGATGGCTTCGAAGGGCCCCTTGTCGGCGAGGCGCCAGGCCAGCGCGCGCGCATCACGGTGGAACTGGTCCCAGGACACCGGAAACGACTTGCGGGGGTTGGGTTGGGTCATGGCTCTCGTTCTCGGCAAGGGTCTGACGTGGATGCCCCCAAGCAGTCGCACAACTTGCTCGCCAAGGGGAGCCCTCTGCTTGGCAGCGGCCGGTTGCAGCTCTACCATCCGGCGCATGCACCAACACCTTGCAGCCCATGCACAATCGTCGGGCAGGGCGGTGATGCTGCGTCTCGATGAGCTCGCAGCCTTCAGCGAGGTCCCTGGCCAGCTCACGCGGCGCTACCTCAGTCCGGCGCACCTTGAAGCCATGCGGCAGGTTGAAGCGTGGATGCACGAGGCCGGCATGCAGGTATCAACCGATGCCCTTTGCAGCATGTTTGGCCGTTACGAAGGGCAACGGCCGAACGCCCCGGCCATTCTGCTCGGCTCCCACCTCGATACGGTCTTGGATGCGGGACGCTACGACGGCGCCCTTGGCGTGTTGGCCGCCATCGCCGTCGTCGCGGAGCTGGCGCGCACAGGCGAGCGGCTGCAGCACGCCATCGAGGTGGCGGCCTTCGGCGAGGAGTGATGCTGTCCGCGAGCGGGCGCATGAGGCGTTAGGGCAAGCGCTGCAACAGATCGCAGCGCGGCGCGGCGTCCGCCTCGAGGCGAGCACCTATCAGACGAATCCCGCCACGCCCCTTGCGTGCCTCGTCATCGATACCGTCTGCGAGGCGATCGCGGTCTGCGGCCAAGCGCCGGTGCGCCTGGCGTCGGGCGCCGGTCACGACGCTGGCATCATGGCCAAGCATTGCCCGGCCGGGATGATTTTCCTGCGCTGCAAGGATGGCATCAGCCACAATCCAGCCGAGTCGATCACCACCGAGGATGCCGACCTCGGCGTGCGCGTGCTGCTTGAGGCGACGCGCCGGCTCGATCGGCGGCTTTCGGGCCGCGCCTAGAACGCTGCGATGGCAATTTCGCTGGCGAGGCAGCGCTTTTTTGCTCGCGCGCGCTGACAGCAAAGCCCGCACCGCCCCCCGGCCGTCAGCATGGCAGCGAACACGCTTTTGCCGAGCCTTGGCGCTGCCGGACGTCGCTTTAGGAGGGATCAACTTGCCGGCGAGGCCCTTCTGTCGTGCCGTTGCGGGGGCGGCTGCTGGGCAACGCTAAGCGTACGCATGAGAATCTCTTGCTTAAGGATTTGTCGCGAGCGACAGTGGCCAGGCCGGTATTTTGCTTAACCATTTGGGCGCCGGAACGGTGTGCGCCGCATAAGCGTTCCCTGGGGCAGGCCAGGGAGTGCTGCAGGGCGCATTCCATGATGTTCCGACGCAGGGAGATATCCCTTTGCGTTTCTTGGGTCTCCGCGACGTGCGACCCTCATGACGATGAACCGTCCAGTCGCGGTTATGCTTGGCCGCACCATTCTGTTTAAGTCCTTGGCCGAGCGCGACCGCCTCGTGATTGCCCGGCAGATGACCCCCGCGAGTTTCGGCGCCGAGCAGTTGATTTTCGCCCGCGGCGATCCCGGTAACGACATCTACCTCGTGCTCAAAGGCCGGGTTCGTCTCTCGGTTTTTTCCTTGGATGGCCGCATGCTCTCCTTCAAGCATGCCGAAGCCGGCGACATTTTCGGCGAGATCGGCCCCTTGGACGGCGGCGCGCGGACGGCCGATGCCACCGCCCTCACCAAGGTTGAAGTCATGACTTTGCAACGCGGCAAGCTCAATGCCCTGCTCGAGGGCAATCCGCGGGTGGCACGCGCCGCCATTAGGTTTCTCTGCGCGCGCCTGCGCGAAACCAGCGAACTGGCGGAGGGTATCGCTCTGCATCCCATCGAGATGCGGCTCGCGCGTTTCCTGCTGTCGGCGCTCAAACGGCAACGCTCCGACGCGGGTACGACACACTCCTCCATCGAACTGGGCATCACCCAAGGTGAACTCGCCTTGCTCATCGGCGCCAGCCGGCAAAAGGTCAATGCGGCGCTGCACGCACTAGAGGGGGCCGGCGCCATTAGGCGCGCCCGTAGCCGGCTATTCTGTGATGAAGCAGCCTTGCTGCGCGTGGCCGCCCTGGAGCAACCCTGAGCCCCGCTGCCGACGGGTCCTGGTGCGTACGGGCCACAGGACCCCGCGCCTGTGGCCCGCCTGGGCAATCCTATCGCCGCAGCCCCGCACCGGACAAATCGGCATGGATTGCCCATTGCCGCCGACCAACGCGCCTTCATGTAGCGCTCATCCGCTGCTAAGGTCTGTCACTTGAGTGACAGCCGCTGCTTCCTCGATGGGCAAATTTTTCGTACTTGCTATGCAAGAGCTGCCTTCACAATACGCACCACCCGCTCGGCTGGACCGCAGCTGCCGCCGGCGGCGCTGGTGCCCGTGCGTAACGGCCGCAACCCGTCCGGTCGCCGTTCCAGACGCTGCAGGCAGCCGATGAGCGTTAGCGGGCGATCGCCGTCTCTGGCCGTGCATGGCGAGCGCAGGCTGCTCACCATCCTGTTCTGCGATCTGGTTAAATCCTCGCATTTGGCGGGCCGGCTCGACCCAGAAGACCTGCGCGAGGTTCTCACCGTCTATCAGCGCCGTGCGACCGAGATCGTCGAGGCATTCGGCGGCATGGTTGCGCGCTATCAAGGCGATGGGATTCTCGCCTATTTCGGTTATCCGGCCGCCAGCGAGGACGATGCCGAGCGCGCCGTGAACGCGGCGTTTGAGCTCAGCCGGCGCATTAACGACGGCAGCGGGGTCGAGGAGGTCCTGCGCGTGCGGGTCGGGGTTGCCACGGGGATCGTGGTGGTTGGCGATCTGCTGCGCTCGGGCGTCGCCGACAACCCCTCGATTGTTGGCGAAACTCCTAATCTTGCCGCCCGCCTGCAGGCGATTGCAGAACCCGACACCGTCCTCATTGCCGCGAGCACGCAACGGCTGACGCGCGGCCTCTTCGAGTACCGCCGCCACGAGCTCGCCGGCGTCAAGGGCTATACGACGCCGCTCGAGGTCTTCCAGGTGCTCGGACCGAGTGAGGTAGCCAACCGGTTTGCCGCCCTGCGCTCGAACCTGCCGCTGGTCGGACGCGATCAAGAGCTCGAGCGGCTGTTGGCGCTGTGGGAGCAAGCCAAGGCCGGCGTCGGCGCCGTTGCCTTCGTGCGTGGCGAGCCCGGCATCGGCAAATCCCGACTGGCGCTGGAGCTGCTGCAGCGTCTGCGCACGCAGTTCCCGATTGTCAGGCGCCACTATTGCTCTCCCTACCACAAGGACAGCATGCTCTATCCGCTGCTGTCGCAGCTGCAGCGCACGGCCCAAATCGATGTGACCGACGCGGCCGACGTCAAGCTCGATAAGCTGCAGACGTTACTGGTGGGGGCCGGGGAATCGGCGGAGATATTGACCGCCGTGCTGGCCGACCTCTTGGCCTTGCCCGTGCCCGAGCGGACCAGGCTCCAGCACCTCGATGCCCGGCAGAAGCGCGAGCTGCTTTTCAAGATCCTGGTGCTGGCGTTCGAGCAACTGGCGCAACGGCGACCGCTGATCATCGTCGTCGAGGACATCCACTGGATCGATCCGACCAGTCTGGAACTGCTCGAAGCGGCTATTGCCCGCCTCAGCGGGCTACCCGCGCTGCTGGTCGTCACCTCGCGTCCGGAAAAAGAGCCGCCGTCTTGGATCGACCAGCCAAATGTTCACACCTTCAATCTTGGCCCGATCGATCAAGGCAGCGCCGAGGCGCTGGTGAAGCGCATTTCCGGTATCTCCGCCGCTGGCGACAGCACGCTGCGGGGCATCGTCGCTCGCGCCGACGGCGTGCCGCTGTTCATCGAGGAGCTGACCAAGGCGGCGCTCGAAGCCGGCGCCGTCGGGCGCTCGGCCAGTTCCGGCCTGGAGGATGTTTCCGCACCCACTGTGGCTATTCCCGCCAGCCTGCATGCGTCGCTGTTGTCGCGTCTGGATCGGCTCGGGCCGGCGCGCGAGATTGCCAAGGCCGCCGCCGCGTTTGGTCGCGAATTTGCCTTCGATCATCTCGCTGGCGTGATGACCGGCTGGAGCCCATCGGATCTGCGAGCCGCCCTCGAGCAGCTGATTGAGGCCGAGCTTATTTTGCCGATCGGACCGCCGCCTTGGGCAGCGTTCTCCTTCCGCCACGTCCTCATCCAGGATGCCGCCTATAGCACGCTGTTACGCGCCGAGCGACGCAGCCTGCACGGCCGCATTGCCCGCACGCTCGCCGAGCTGCTCCCAGATACGGTGGCGATGCAGCCGGAGATCGCGGCGGTGCACTTTAGCAAGGCCGAGCTTTTCGAGCCTGCCGTGCGGCATTGGCTGGAGGCTGGAATTCGCGCCGCGGATCGCTCGGCATTCGCAGAAGCGATCCAGCATTTCTCGGAAGGTGTGCGGGTTGCGCGCTTGCTGCCCGATCCCGCCGCGCGGGCGCGCAAGGAACTGGATTTGCAGATGGCACTCGGGCCGGCGCTGATGGCAACCAGAGGTTACGCCGCCCCGGAATGCCTCGAGGTATTCACGCGTGCGGATACACTGGTCGCCAGCGTGGGGACCGTATCGGAACAACTCGACGTGCTGTTGGGCCTTTTCAACGTGCACTACGGCAGGGCCGAAATCGAGCGCTCCTTGGAGGTGGCGCGCGCTCATCTGGCCCTGTCTGAGAAGCACGGCAGCGGCGAAAGCCGAGCCCATTGCCTGCTGGGCCAAAGCTATTCGGCGATGGGAGCCTTCGCCGAGGCCAAACAGCATTTTGACAAGGCATTGGCCATGTTCGCGCGCTATCCGGAGGTCGCCGGCACCTGGGGCGTGATGGCGAGCCAGCATGTGGTGACACTGGCACTGAGTGCCGGGGTGCATTTCGCATTGGGAGAGTACGAGCAAGCGCGTGCAGCCATGGTCGAGGCCGTCGAGCGGGCGCACGCCATCCAGCATCCGTTGTCCATCGCTCTGGCCATCGTCACGGACACATTGACCCCCAACCCCGGGGATTTGCAGGGCGCCAGCGCACGCGCGGAGGAAGCAGTGCGCTTCTGTGCCCGCCACGGCCTGAAGAATTTTGAGGTTTGGGCGCGCTTTGCGCAGGGCGCCATGATGACGCGGCGTGGCGATGTGCTGGGCGGCATGGACGTCATGCAGGGCGCAATTGCAGCCGCCGAGGCGCTGGGCTCGCGGCTGTTCAGGCCAGCGCAACTGGCAACGCTCGCCGGCGCCCATGCCAAGCTTGGCGATTGCCCACGCGCACTCGACCTCCTCGAGGAGGCCATCGACCTCGCGCATCGCACCGGCGAGAAGCAAGCGCTGGCCGGCATTCAACGCGTGCGCGGCGAAATCTTATTCAGCCTCGGCCGAGACAAGGACGGGGAGGCGGCGTTGCGCGCCGCCAGCCATATTGCTCGCACGCAGTGTGCAATATCCGAGGGACGCCGCATTGAGGCTTCGTTGGCACGGCTTTTGTCCGCAGCGGCCCGGTCTCGCACCGGCGCAGAGCCGGCGCCGGCCAACACCGGGGGCTGGCTTGGCATGTTCCGCTCCTTGCTGGGCATTTGAGCCGCCGCGCGCGAGTTCGTCTGGCGGCGGTCAATCCCGCGGATGCCACCACTTGCCGGCGATCACCACGCCCTCGCAACAGATCTTGCGATCGCCCTCAAGGTGTTCGCCCAGCACATCGACATAGTCGAATTTTCCTTGGCTGACCGAGAGTATGCAGGCGTCGCCGACGCTGCCCGGTTTCAATGAGCCGAGCTGCGGCCGCTTCAATGCGAAAGCGGCATTGAGCGTAGACTGTCTGATGACTTCCTCGAATGGCACGCCGAGACAGAGAAACTTCGACATGGTGGTGACGAGGTCGAACGCCGGCCCATTGATGCACAGCGCATGCACATCTGAGGAGATGGTATCCGGGTAAAAGCCATTCGCCAGCATGGCGCGCGCGGTCTTGAAGGAGAACGAGCCCATGCCATGGCCGATATCAAACAGAACACCGCGCTTGCGTGCCTCCAGCACCACCGGCTTGATCGTGCCTTGGGCCGTGCAGGGGGCATTGGGGAACGGCCGAAAGGCGTGTGTGAGCACGTCGCCTGGGCGCAGCATTGCCACCACGTCTTCATAGGAGGGCGGCGGATGATCAATATGCGCCATCAGGGGCATGCCGACCTCGTCGGCGACCTGCAGGGCCATCTGCAGCGGCGCCGCCCCTTGATCGCCCGAGGAGTGCCGACCGACGCGGACCTTGATGCCGACGATCACGTCGCGGTTGGCGTCCGCAACCTCGACCGCTTCGCGCGGCGCCATCAGGCGAATATCTTCGCTTTCACCAACCATAATGGTCTTGGAGAACCCGAAGATGCCCGCGAACGAGACATGCAGGTAGGCCAGAATGCGGACCTGCGAAGGCTCGATCACGTGCTTGCGAAAGCCTGCGAAATTGCCGGGTCCGGCGCTGCCGGTATCGACGGCGGTCGTCACGCCGGACAAGCGGCAGAAGTGTTCGGCATCGATGCCGAGCGAGGTGCCGCCCCAGTAGACATGCGTGTGCAGATCGATGAGGCCAGGCGTCACGTACTGGCCGTCGACGCGGCGGCTGACGCTCGCCGCATCCGCTTTCAGGTTCACGCCGACCGCGGCCACCTTGCCGCCGGCAAAGGCCACATCCATCACGCCGTCGAGATGCTGCGACGGATCGATGACGTGGCCGCCCTTGAGGATCAAATCGTAGGCCATGCATGCCCCCGGTGGATACCCGACTATTCGGGCGCTATGGCACCCGTGCGCTCCACGATCAAGCGGTAGTGCTGTGGTTGCCGGTGCCTTGCAAAATTGAAGGTGGTCGCCTTATAGCTGCTGGCGAGGTCGAGGTCGCAGCGCGCGACCACCAGTTCGTCCTCCTGGCTCAGCGCTTGCGCCACCAGCAACCCATTCGGTGCCACGATCGAGGAGTTGCCGATCATTTCACAACCTTCTTCGAGCGCCGCACTTGGCCGCCGCCACTACCCAGGTTGCGTTGGCGTAGGCGCCAGCCTGCAGGGAAAGCTGGTTGTGGAACTCGCTCAGACGGTCGTGATCGGGCGCCGGCGGATTGTGCCGAGGCGTATTGTAGCCGACGAGGACCATTTCCACCCCTTGCAGCCCCATCACCCGGTATGTTTCCGGCCAGCGCCGATCATTGCAGATGCACATGCCGATGTTGGCACCCATCGTTTTCCAGACACCCCAGCCCAGATCGCCGATCTCGAAGTAGCGCTTTTCGAGATGCTGGAAAGCGCGCCAGGGCTCGTGGTCGGCATGGCCGGGCAAGTGGATCTTGCGATACTTGCCGACGATCCGGCCTGCGTTGTCGACGAGAATTGAGCTGTTGAAACGGTGCAGGCGAGCGCCGCGCCGTTCGATTTCGGCAAAGCCGAGATAAAAACCGATGCCGAGCCGCCTGGCCTCCTCAAAAAGAGGAAGTGTTTCGCTCGAAGGCATGTCGCGTTCGAAGAAGGCATCGATCTCCTCCTGCTCGGTCATCCACCAGCGCGGAAAAAAGCTGGTCAGGGCCAGTTCCGGGAAGACGACAAGCTCGCAGCCATGCTGGGCGGCCTGCTGCAACAGATCGATCAGCCGCCTGACGACGGCCGCGCGGCTTTGGCTGCGTTGGATCGGCCCGAGCTGACAGACACCCACCGTTATGAGCCGTGACACACTGCCTCCAACGCCGATGCTGCGACCCTGTCCTATCGGCCGCGGGCAATGATTGCCGCAAATCTCGGCCCAGGGCCAGGGGCATCAGCGGTGGGCCGCGCGGCGCGGCAGCTTCTCTCAAGTCTCGCGTCGGATCGGTGACAGCAACCCCAGCAGGGCGGCATTGAAGCGGTCGGCTGCCTCGTAGGCGACCCAATGGCCCGCGCCCTCGATCAGGCGTACCTCGAGCTCGGGATGATGCTGTCGCAGGATTGCAAGCCTTGGCTCGAGGGAGTCGCGGGCGATGATATCGTGTGTGCCCCATATGGTCTTGAGCGGTGCCGTAACCTCGGCCAGGGCCTTGGCGAGCCCATCGGTTGCGGCAAAAGGCCGGCTGCGAAAGCGTGCGCGCTTGATGTTCTCGGCTTGCAGATGAATGGCGAGCGCATCGATGTTGTCCGGGTCGGCAAACATCAGCACCCTCAAGTTTTGCTGGAAGACCGCGGCGATCTCCTGCGCACTCATGCCGCTTCGCTGCTTGGCAAAAGGTTCGCGCGGATCGGCGCGCAGGCCGAGCGCCGCCACCCCGATCAATGTGAGATCCTGGATGCGGTCGCCCATCCTGGCGGCGGTCAAACCGGCGATGTGGCCGCCGAAGGAGAAGCCGGCGAGCCGCAACGGGCGCGGCCCCGGCAAGAGCTGCTCGAGCCCGGCCACAATGACATCGGCGCTGCTAGCGGGAATCCACGGCTCGGGCGGCATCGCCGATTGGCCGAGCCCGGGCAGGTCGGGTACCCAGAGCTGATAGTGGCGCGACAGCTCGGGGATGTTGCGGAGCCAATGCGTCCACGAGCCTGAGCCGCCGTGGAACAGCAGCAGCGGCGCGCCGCTGCCCCAGACCCGCCACACCATCGTGCCGTCGCCGCAGGGCGTGCGTAGCTTGTGCGCCTTGCTGTCGAGCGCATCGACGATGGCCGCCGGCTCAGCTGCGGCCGGGTCGGCCCCAGCAGGGCTTGGCCGGTTGCTGTTCACGCCGGCATCGCCGTCTCGGCGAGGCGCGCCCAATAGGAAATGCCCGACGGGATGGCAGCATCATTAAAATCATATTGGGGATGGTGCACGCCTGCGCTGTCGCCGTTGCCAATGAAGATAAAGGCGCCTGGACGAGCCTCGAGCATGAACGAGAAGTCCTCGCCGCCCATCACCGGAGCGACGTTGCTGTTCACCTTGTCCATGCCGGCGACCTGTGCGGCGACACCCGCGGCAAACTCGGTCTGGGGTGCATGGTTCTTCGTCACGGGATATTTGCGCTCGTAGGTCGCCTTGGCGCTGGCGCCGTGCAGCCGGGCCGTCGACTCGGCCACTTCGATGATGCGACGCTCGATCAGATCGCGTACCTGCGGGGTCAAGGATCGGGCGGTGCCCTGGAGCACGGCTGTTTGCGGGATCACGTTGAGCGCTTCGCCGGAGTGGAACATGCAGATCGAAATGACGCCGCTGTCGAGGGGATCGAGATTGCGCGAGACGATTGCATTGAGAGCGGTGACAATCTGGGAGCCAATCAGCACGGGATCGATGCACTGGTGCGGCCGCGCCGCATGCCCCCCCTTGCCGGTGATCTCGATGTGGATGCCATCGCTTGCGGCCAGCAGGGGTCCGGGACGGAGCGCGAATTGTCCGACCGGAATGCCCGGCATGTTGTGCATGCCGTAAACTTCCTGGATGCGCCAGCGCTCCATCAGGCCGTCGTCTACCATGGCCTTGCCGCCGGCACCGCCTTCCTCGGCCGGCTGAAAGATGACCACGGCGGTGCCATCGAAGTTGCGCGTCTCGCAGAGGTATTTGGCGGCGCCGAGCAGCATGGCGGTGTGCCCGTCATGGCCGCAGGCGTGCATCTTGCCCGGCGTCTTGGAGGCATAGGGAAGCCCCGTCATTTCCGTCATCGGCAGGGCATCCATGTCGGCGCGCATCCCGATCACCTTGCCGGAGGCCTGTCGGCGGCCCTTGATGACGCCGACCACGCCGGTCTTGCCGATGCCGGGCACCACCTCGTCACAACCAAACGCTTGCAATTTGTCCATGACGACGGCGGCGGTGCGATGCACCTCGTAGAGAACCTCCGGGTTCGCGTGAATGTCGCGCCGCCATTGCGAGACTTCGTCCTGCAGGGCGGCGGCGCGATTGATGATCGGCATGGCTGATATCCTTGGGAGGCGGCCCCGCGGGGGACGTAGAAACGGAGCGGGCCGCGCCGCAGGGAAGCAAATCGGCTGAAACGGGTCAAGGCGGCCGGCCCTGGCGGCGCCCGGCCGGCTATCGGCGAAAGCGAAGGTCGAGACCTTGCGCCTTCCAGGCGGCCTCGATGACGTTGAGGTCCGTGCAGCCGGAGGGATTGGCCTTGCTCGGCGCCCAGGCGGCCCGCCCCGGCCATTGCTGGCGCCAAATGGCAAGCAAGCGGCTGAGCTCCAAAAGCGGGTCAGCATGATCATCGACGCGGATATTGAGATCGGCAAAATCTTCGCTCGTCGTCAGCAGCAGTGCGGCCGATTGCTTGCCGCGACGGTCGCCGCCTTGGCGCTCACCCTCCTGCATGGCAGCTAGCAGCCGTTCGGGCAGCGCCAGATCGCCGCGGCTGCGCATTGCCTCGAAGCTGTGCGTGAGGACGGCCTCACCGGCCAGCATGTTGCCGGCCACCGAGATGTGTGCCGCCGTGCGATCCCCGCACCACTCGACGCAGTGCCTGCCCGTCCAGGCGGCCGTGCGGCCGAGCCGATCGACCGCGTGGACCTGACGGAGTTGCCGGCCTTCGTCTGCGGCAAGGGCGCGCTCGATGGCCTGCGCGGGAGCTACCCCGCCCTCAATCAGGTCGAGGATGGCAGGACCGAGATAGCGGTTGGTGATCGACTGCGTGGCCACGGCGCCGACGCCCGAGCGCACGTAGGGGCAATGCGCGCCGACGGCGAAGGCGCAGGTCGCAATGGCGACCGCGAAGGCGCCGCTTTCGGGATCATGCGCCACGATGGACCAGGTCATAGCGAAAAAGCGGCGACGCTCAGGCGGTTACTTCTTTTCGACATTCCAAAAGACAACGTTGGTTGCGACCAACACACCGTCGATGTTCTTACGGAAGGCGGAGGGCTGCAAGTATTGTCCCAAGGGGACGTGGGTCGGGTATTCGGCAGCGCGCTGGGAGACCAATTCGGCCAGCGTCTTCTGCTTGGCGGCGTCGGTCTCCCTGGCGAAGGCGTCACGCAACCGCTCCAGCTCCGGATCGCAGGGCCAGCCGAAGGTCGCTTTTTCGCAGCTGGCGTTGAGGAAGTTGGTGGAGACGGGATCGAGCACGTCCACGGAGCCCCAAGAGGTGAGATACACGCTCCATCCACCCGAGGTGGGCGGATCCTTCTTGGCGCGCCGCGCCACCAGCGTTTGCCAGTCCATGGCCTGCAAATCGACCTTGAAACCCGCCTTCTCCATCAGCGACTTGGCGACCGGCGCCAGATTGGAGAGCGAGGCGATGTCGGTCGACTGCATGAGCACGACCGGCGTGCCGTCGTAGCCGGCCTGCTGCAGCAACTGCCTGGCTTTGGCAACATTGCTTTCGAGTGTGCCCTCCCAGCCCTTGCTGGTCTCGAGCGGTGAGCCACACGGATAGAGCGACTTGCACACCACGTAGTATTTGGCGTTGCCGACCGTGGCCTCCAGGAAATCCTTCTGATTGAGCGCATAGGCGACGGCCTGGCGGATCTTGGCGTTGTCGAACGGCTTGTGCAAAACATTGAATCTGAAGGCGTATTGCCGCCCCATCGGCGCCACCACCAAGAACCGCACGTTGGCATCGGCCCCCACCAGCGGCAATAGGTCGTGCGGTGGCGCCTCGAGAAAATCGATCTCGCCGTTGATCAGGGCGTTCACCTGCGTCTGCGGATCGGCGATCCAGATCCACTCCACCCGATCGACCTTTGCCACCTTGCCGCCGGCAAAGCCTGTCGGCGGCTCGGGGCGTGGCCGGTATTTCGGGTTTTTCAGGTAGACGGCCTTTTCGCCCGGCTGCCAGGCGTCTTTCTTGAAAATAAAGGGTCCAGAGCCGGTGGTATCGGTGATCTGCGTGTTGGGATCCGTCTCGGCCACGCGTTTGGGCATCATGAACGGCACGTTGGACGTCGGCTTGCCAAGCGTTGCCAGCACCAGGCCGTAGGGCTCCCTCAGCTGCAGGCGGAAGGTCTTGGCATCGATCGGCTTCAACTCGCCAACAAAGCTCATCAGCTTCTGGGCCATGCCGTCCCGCGCCGCCCAGCGCTTGAGCGAGGCCACACAATCCTCAGCCGTCACTGGCTGTCCGTCGTGCCACTCGAGGCCGTCGCGCAGCGTGAACGTCCAGGTGAGCTTGTCGTCGCTGACGGTCCAGGCCTCGACCATCTGCGGTTTGACCTCCAACCGCTCATCGAGGGCAAAGAGCGTGTCGTAGATCATGAACCCGTGATGGGTGCTGATCAGGGCCGTGGTCCAAATCGGATCGATGATCTTGAGATCGGAGTGGAGCGAGACTTTCAAGGTGCTGTCGGCAATGGCGGCCGGCGCCAGGGCGAGCTGAGCCGCCAGAACGGCGGTGGCAACGGCGCCAAGGCCGGCACATTTGCGCAAACGCATGGCAGCAACCTCCGCGTTATGCCGTCGGCTTGCGTGCGCTGGCGCCGGCCTCACGTCGAGGGCCAGCGCCGCGCCACCACCGGCGCAGTTGTCAAACCTTGACCTTTTCCTCCGTCAGCACGCGCGCCACAGCGGGGCGGGCCAGCATGCGATCCTTGAAGGCGCGGTAATTCTCGAGATCTCCGAGCGGCAGCTCTCGCCGCAGACCCCAGGCATAAAACGTCAGCGCATAAGGATCGAGCACCGAATACTGATCTGACAGCCACTGCCGTCCCTTCAGCATGCCGTCGATTTGCTTTAGATAGCCGTGAAACGCCTGGCGACCGGTTTCCTGAATGTTTGCAAAGTGCGCCGCGTCGCTGGCGTATCGCTCCGGCCGGCTGATGTGGGCGTGGGCCGGGTGCACGCTGGCTGCGAACAGGCCGATCAGCGACAAGGCCCGCGTCTCGGCCAGGGGATCGCGCGGCCAGAGTTCGAACCGCTTGCCGAGATATGGCAGGATGGCCGTGTTCTCGGTGATGGTCTCGCCGCTATCGAGCTGCAAGGCGGGCACACGGCCCTGGGGATGAATTTTCAGGTAGGCTGCTGTTCTCTGCTCGCCCTTTGCAAGATCGACGCGCTGAACGTCATATTTCTCGCCGCTTTCCTCCAGCACGATATGGGCTGCGAGCGAGCAGGCACCCGGGGCATAGTAGAGTTTCAACACCACAAGAACCTCCTGCGCGCGTCGCACCGTCAAAAAGGGCCGTGGCACGAAAGCTAGCCTACCGAGGCGGTAATTTCGAGAGACTTGTGGGACGGAGCGTTGCGACCGAGCCAGACGCGTGTGGGCCATTTTGCCTTGCTGGCGGGACCGAAAAAGGTATGCTGCTCGGCGGACGGTTACCGACAAGGCGATTTGGCTTAGCCCGATTCTTGGGGTGTGAGGGAGGGTTGGGGGCAGTGCGGCCAAGTAACCAGCGTCTGCGTGCCTGTGGCCTATCGGTCGGCGCCATGGTGCTGGTGTTTTCGCCGTTCCGTCTGGCCTGGGCGTCCGAACCGGCACAGCTCACCACCCCCACCGGCAACGTCGCCGCCAATGTCGGCGCCAATGTCAGCGGCAGTGCACACTCTCCCCTCGCGGCAGGCGTCAGGGGGCGTGACCTCATCAGTTATTTGTCGATTGCCGACCTGCTGCGCCAGACCGGTTTCGGCGCGGCCCGCGCGCCCCATCCCATGTGCGCCGAGGCGCCGCAAACATCGGCTCGCGGCGATCTGCACTCGGTGCGCTGCACGATCCCGCCCGGCGGCCTTGGGCCGGTCACGGGTCCAATCCTGACCCCGGCGACGCCGAAAGCGCCCGACACGCCGGCGCCCGTGCCGGCCGAGCCGAACGCGCCGGCTCCCGCCTCACCGCCGACACCCGCCAACGCCAATGAGCCGGGGAAAGCCGCAAATCCGCCGCAGCAAGCGCTGGATCCGGGCTTCCGTTACAATCCGCCTGGCGTGCTGGCCGACCGCGACGCCACGGCCAGGCGCGGCCGCAACGATGACCGCAAGGTCTACGTGCCGGACATGCTGTTTCCCATCCGGCTCGAGCCCGGCCGCTTCGCAGCGATGAACTCGCAGATCTGGGGCTACGGCGGGGGCGGCTATAACGGCGTCGGCGAGGCCGGCGGCACGGAATGCGATCCGCGCAACTATGATCCCATGCACCAGCGCGACAACTTCTGCGAGGTGCGCGGCTGGAGCATGCCGTTATGCCCAAGCGGCGCGGGCCATCAGGGTCAGGACATTCGCCCACCGAGCTGCAAGGACAACGCTTGGGAGGTGGTGGCGGTCGTCGACGGCATCATCACGCTCGTGACCTCGAACACGACCGTGAAGCTGAAAGGCAACGATGGCACCGTCTACGAATATTTACACATGCATCCCAACTCGATCACGGTGACGGAGGGCAGCAAGGTCAAGCAGGGCGACGTGGTGGGGCGCGTCTCCAAGTACATGGGCGGCACGCGCAGCACGACCTATCATTTGCATTTCAATGTGCGCCAGCGCATTCAGGTCGGCAACAAGGTGCTGGAGGTCTATGTCCCACCCTACACCTCTCTCATTGCCGCCTATCGCCGCAGTAAGGGCATCGACTCAGGCATCGACGCCATGGGCGATCTTGCCCCCGATCCGATGCTCGAGATCGGTGCCGTAGCGCAGGCCCCCCCGCAGCCGGCACCAACCCCAAGCGACCCGCAACCGACCCCGGCTCCCACCCCTCCGGCCACCGGCGCCCGTCGATCCCGCACCGACGCCAGCAACGCCGCCCGCGCCAGCCCCGGCGCCCGCAGAGCCTACCCCGTCGCCTGCTCCCACCGCGCCAGCGCCCGAGCCCCCAGCGCCGCCAAGTCCGGCGCCGCCGTCGCCACCGCCTCCCTCCGCGCCCGAGCCGCCGCCCCCCCGGCCCCAGCTCCCGCGCCGCCGGCTCCCGCGCCGGATCCGACCCCGCCGCCGTCCGCTCCCGCGCCGACACCGCCAGCTCCCACGCCGCCGGCCCCGACACCGGCGCCACCACCTCCGGCACCGACCCCGCCCCCGGCGCCTGAGCCACAAAAAAGCTGGTGGCAGCGCGGCGTCGACAAGGCAACAGAGCTGTGGAACCGCTGGTGGAAATGAAATGGCCCGGTGCGACGGTGCGGCGCGGCCTAAGCGATGCGGTCTGAGCATTGAGGCGGCTGGAGACGGAGGCACATCATGCGTGCGCTATTGATCGCTGCGGCCGGGGCGGTGTGGAGCGCAAGCGCGTTTGCGCAAGCCTCCGCGCCGGAAGACTTGGACCGACTAAAGCGTATGCTGGATGAGCGCATTCCGCAGGCGCCGCGCACCCGGGGATTGACGAAAGGCGAGCGGCCGCTGCGGCCCGACGATTTTTACTCCATTCGTCGCCGCGAGCAGGAGGGACAGGGCAATCCCGGCGCCCATCCGGGCAAGCGCTCCTCCTACGATGCGCCGGCGCTAATGGGCATCGGCCCGGCACAGGCAGCTGAAGGTGACGGCGCACGGCAGCCGTCTGCGGCGACGGCACCGCGTGGCTCCCAGCGCGTGCAGACGCGACGCGACAGCTACGTGATCGTTCTCAAGACCGACCTTGATGGGCAGCAGCTCGATGAGGCGCTGGCGACCTTGAGCCAGAAGTACAACCTGGAGATCACGCGTGCCAACAAGCTGGGTGAAATTCGCGTTTCCCCGCGCCGACCCGTCACGCGCAGCCCAGCTCCGGCGGCGGCCAGCAAATCGCTGGGCGCGGCATTGGAGCCGAAAATCATCAAGGAGTTGCGCAACGAGCCGTTTGTCGACGCCGCCTACGTGGATTTTCTGGTCTCCCCGAAGGCGCTGCCAAGGCGCACCGACACCAAGGTTCAGTCCGGTGGCAACACCTACAGCTGGAATTGGCGTGTCGGCGACACCGCTGACGGCAACTGGGGCCTGAAGATGATGCGCATGCCGCCGGTCTGGACCATCCTCAATCGGGTGCGCAAAATCGATCCCGACAGGTCGCGCACGCGCATGGCCTTTCTCGACGTCGGCTTCGGCACCCACAGTCACATCACCTACAACGCCGTGTTAGGTGGCATGCCTGCCAATCCACCCAAGGCCGAATGTACCTACAGTCATGGGACGCACGTCGCCGGGATCGTCGGCGCGTTGTTCGGCAAGGGACGCGGCATTGACGGCATGGTGCCCAACTCCAAGATCGATGCCATCCCGGTCAGCAGCGAGGTGTGGCTCGAGGGCTCCAATCTCGGCCTGACCAATCAGCTCATCCAACGGGCGATGCTGTTCAGCGGCGCGGTCGACAGCCTGATCGACTTTATGGATCAGTACCCGCTGAAGGCCGGGGAGCGGCGGGTGGTCAACGCCAGTCTCGGCTACAACTGGTCGGCGCTCGGCTTCGAATTCGGCAAGGACCCGGACGAGGACGAAAACGTCAAGGCGCACATCTTCAACAGTGCGCGGTCGGTGCAGCGCCTGGCCGCGAAATACAAGGATAGCATTTTGATCGTGGCCGCCGCCGGCAACGACTCGGAAGGCCTGGGCAATCCCCATTGGGCGGAATTCGCAAGCCCGTTCGGGTTTGCCGCCACGCACGAATCGCCGACCTACCAGAAGGCCAGCAACATCCTGATCGTCGAGGCGCTCGGCCGCGACGGCAAACGTGCTTCGTTTTCCAACTCCGGTGGTCACGTTGCGGCACCGGGCGTCGACATCATGAGCACGCTGGCCGGCGTCAGCGACGGGTACGGGCTGTGCAGCGGCACGTCGCAGGCGACCCCGCACGTGACGGCGCTGGCGGCAATCCTGTTTGAACTTGATCCAAAGAAATCACCCGCCGAGGTCGCCGAAATCATCCGCAGTTCGGCGCAGCCCGGGTTGGAAAGCAAGACGCCGCGCGCCGACGCCCTCGCCGCCGTCCTCAAACTGTCGAAGGACAACATCAAATATCTGGTCGATCTCAATGGTGATGGCAAGGTCGATAGCGCCGACCTCGAAATCCTCAAGACCCATCTGGTCGTCCTTGACGATGCCAAGCGCAACGGCACGCAGATCGCCATCGACCTCAACGGCGACGGCGACGTGAACGAGAGCGAAGGGTGTTGGCCGCTGATCGACTTTGTCGGTGCCGGCAAAGCCCTCTATTTCGACCCGCCAAACCCGGCCGCGGCCCCCTCGGCGCGCACCGACCTGCAGATGCTGGAGGACGGCTGGACCGATGCGGTCAAGGCCTTTAAGGCGGCCATGAACGAGGTCGGATTGGAGCAATTGATTGCGCAATGGAGAACGGCGCAGGCTGGCTCGGGCCTCGTTGCCAGTGTCCCGGCCGGACCGCGCCCTGACACGCCCGGTCCGATCACAGGCTCGATCCCGGCGCGCGCCGGCGCCTGCCATTAGCGACCACCTTGGCCAAGAGGAGAACGCGGGCCATGCTTAGGCCAGTCCCATTCGCCGGCATCATCACTGCCGTGGGCAGCATCATTCTGGCCGGCGGCTTAATGAGCGGCATGCCGCACGCCTCTGCCCAGGACGTGCGTGCGGAAGTGACCCGCGCGGTCGATGACATCCGCAAGACCAACCAAAGCGTTGCCGTTCAGATCGACGGCAACACCGGACTGCCGACGTCGATCAAAGGGCTGACCCCAAGGCCCGATCCGTCGATCGCTTTGACTGCGACGCGCAGCCTCACCGGTGAGCCCAGCGAAGACGATGTGCGGCGCGCCGTCGAGGCGTTCATGGCGACGAGCCAGATTCGCTCTGCCTTTCCGCAAGGCAACGCTCAGGAGCGCAAGGTCGTGACGCAGGTGCGGCGCGATCCCGATATCAAGGGTCAAAGCGTGGCCCATGTGACGCAGCGTCTCAATGGCATTCCCGTGTTTGGCTCTTCGGCCAAGTATGTGGTCAATCCCGCCCTGGCGGTGACCGACATCACCGCCAGCTATTCGACCGTTGCGATCAGCAGCACGACCCCCAGCATCACCGCCGACGAGGCGACCGAGGTCGCACGCGCCCACGTGCGCGACCTGCTATCCAAGCGTGCCCGCGACCCCGGCCTAGATCGGCTGTTCGCCAGCCTGGATAGCATCCAGCCTAAGTCAGAACTGACAATTTTCGATCCGGCGCTGCTGCGCACGCGCGCCGCCACCCCGGGCCCACTGCGTCTCACGTGGTTGGTGTCGGTCGATTCGCTGCGTGTGTTCGTCGACGCCGAGAACCGCAATGTCGTGTTCTTCTATCGGGATCATCCGTCGATCATGGTGCGGCGGGTCTATGACCTGTCGAGCAACAACGTCTTCCCCGGCCAGAAGGTGCTGGATGAGGAGACCAACGAGCGCGTCGATCTGGTGCCGGTGGATGCCATGCGAGCCTTCCAGAACACCGGCTTCGTGCGTGACTTCTTTTATATCGTGCTCGGTCGCAGCGGGCTGGAGGCCCCCGGCACCAAGGCGAACATGCCGCTCGAGTCCTATGTCCGCTATAGCAGCGAGCAGAATGCGCGCTGGTGCAAGACTCAGAGCGTGAACTGCCCGAAGGCCAACGTTATGGTGTACGGACCGGGATTCGCGGGTGCGCTCGACGTCGTCGGTCACGAGGTAACGCATGGCATCATCGCGCATGAGGCGGACCTGGTGTATGCCGACGAGTTGGGTGCCGTGAACGAGGCGCTGGCCGACATATTCGGGACTTTAATCGAGTTTCAGGCCAGAGACGGGGCCGGCAACTGGGCGATCGGAGAAACGCTGCCAGGTTATTCGGAAGCCAGCCCCATGCGCAGCATGGCCGAGCCGCACCTGAAGGGGCAGGGCAGCGCGTCGCTCTTCAACAAGGCCATGCCATTTTCGGTGACCAACCGCGGGCAGCCTGATCACTATTCAGAGTACGTCGCCCGCACGGATACCCTATGTGACACGACCTGGGACTATCTGAACGGCTGCGTTCACTTCAACAGCGGGGTCCTCAACAAGCTCGCCTATCTGATCGCCGAGGGTGGCGAGCACAAGGGCCAGACGGTTGCCGGTATCGGCCGCCAGAAGCTCGCGCGCATTGCTTATCGCACCTTGACGACCAAGCTCAATGCCACATCCGGCTTGGTGCACGCCGCCGATTCGTTGGTGGCGGCCTGTACGGATCTGGTGGGAGCGGCGGCCGGCGTCACGGCGCAGGACTGCGTGCAGGTCGACAACGCGCGCCGCGCCGTCGGGCTCGGCACGGATAGCTGATGCGGCGCCCGGGCGTGCGACCCGGCAGGCCCATCCGATCCCACCCTGGCCTGCGCCGCCGTCGCATTAACCCTTGAGGCTACGCTGCACCTTGCGTTGCGCCCGGACCGGCGGGCGTCTTGCGGGCTCCGGGACGCTTGCGCGAGGGCCGATGCAGGGGGGCCAAGTGGGCTGGTTGGCCTAATTCATGCATCGGGACCTGCGCATGTGACCTGCCGATGTGACCTGCGGATGATCGTTCAATCCCGACCGTGCCGAAGTGACCCACCAATGCGCCAACCCGTCTTCACCGATTTCGCCCCGCACCATGCCGATCTCTTCGGCAGGCACACACTTGAGCTTGGCCACCGCTTTGACGAGGCCGATGGGCTGTTCGGCGATGGCGCGCTGGCCGACCTGATCGAGCGCACACCGCGCAAGGCCTATCACGTCAACACCATGGATGTGACGACCCACGACCCTCGCACGCGGCGTGAAGGCACCCTGCAGGGCGTGCGCGGCGCGGCGGCACTGGATGCCGTTCGCAGCGGCCACATCTGGATCCTGCTGCAGCAACCCCATGAGATCGATAGCCGTTACGGCGACGTCTTGCGCTCCATCTATGCCGAGCTCGAAGTGCGGGTGCCCGGCTTCAAGTCATTCAATCACAAGATGTCGATCCTGATTTCCTCGCCCAAGGTCCAGGTCTATTACCACGCCGATGTGCCGGGACAGACGTTGTGGCAAGTGCGTGGCTCAAAGCGTCTCTACGTCTATCCCAACACGCCGCCGTTTCTGCCGCAGGCCGCACTTGAGAAAATCGTGTTGGGCGAGGCGCATGAAATCTCGCTCAATTACGAGCCCTGGTTCGATGCGCATGCCGAGGTCATCGACCTCGAACCCGGGCGCATGCTGCATTGGCCACTCAATTGCCCGCATCGGATTGTCAATGCAGATTGTGTCAATGTGTCCTTCACGACCGAGCATATGACGCGCGAGCTGCGCAATGCTTACGCGGTCAACTATGCCAACGGAGTTCTGCGCCGAGCGCTAGGGTTCGCGCGCCTGCCCCGGCCGGAGACCGGCCTTGGGCTCTATGCGCGGCTGGGTCTGGCGGCCGCGCATAAATATTCGGGCGCGCAGTCGCGCCGCAAGGTGGGAATGACGATCGACTTTCAGGTTGACCCTCAGGCACCCCATGGCGTGCGCAACATGCCGGCCTTTGCCATGCGCAAATAGCCTCAAGCGAAAAGCGCCGCGGGCGGCTGGCGCGCCGCGCCAGCGTTCTTTTTGTGCTGCCGGCGCTGCTGCCCAGAGGTCAAAAAAGTACTCGACCGCGCCTCGACCTGGAGACGATGATGCCGCCTTGGGAGTGAGCCCGCGAGGAGCGTGCATGCGCCACATCAACGTCTTGAGCATACAGCGTATCAGCCCCGAGGAACGGCGGCAGATCGAGGCCGTGGATGCGGCCGTCCGCCTGACCGATGCCGGTGGCTGGTATGACGGCGAGATTCGCGCGACCTGGCCTGCCTTTACGTCGGCGCGCTACCTGCCGCCGAACGCCGCTGGCTCTGGCAGCCGCGAGGAGCGCGATCGCCTGCTCGCGGCGGCGGAAGTGATCCTCGGTGGCTGGCCGTTCCCGCGTGACCTGCGTGCCCGTGCCCCCAAGCTTAAATGGTTCCATCAGCGACCGGCAGGGGCGAGCAACCTCATGCTGGGCGACCTGTGGGGCAGCGAGGTGATCGCAACCACCTCGCGTGGGGCGGGCAATACACTGGCCATGGCCGAATATGCGCTGGCCGGCATCTTGCATTTTGCCAAGGGCCTGCAGCGCTCGGCGATCGATCGCGATGCGGGCGAGTTCAACCATCGTGCCTATCGGCCGCTGCTGCTCGATGGCAAGACCGCCTGCATCGTCGGCGCCGGTGGCATCGGGCTCGAGGTCGGCAGGCTGTGCGCCGCCGTTGGCATGCGCGTGATCGGCACGAGACGCCGGCCCAGCGCCGCTGCGCCCCTGCCGCCAGGATTCAGCGAGATCGGTGGGCCCGACGATCTCGACCGTTTCCTTGCCGACAGCGATTTCGTGGCGATCTGCTGCCACTGGACACCGGAAACAGACCGACTGTTCAACGCCGAGCGCTTCGCCCTGATGAAGGCGGGCAGCGTGCTGGTCAATGTCGCGCGTGGAGAGATCATCGATGAAGAGGCCCTGGTCGATGCCTTGCAGCGCGATCGCCTGCGCGGCGTCCTGCTGGATGTTTACACCGGCGAGTTCGAGCGCCCGCCGGATGCGCGGCTGTGGTCGGATCCCAGGGTCATGATCACGCCGCACATTTCGAATGTGAGCGATCGCGACCGGCACCGCGCGATCGACGTTTTCTGCGAGAACTTGCGCGCCTATTTGGATGGCCGGCCGCTGCGCAACGTCATCGAGTGGCAGCGAGGTTATTAGCGGTGAGGGCCTCGAGCGGTCGGCGGCGCACCGGCGGCTAGGGCCGGCGCCGCAGGAACGCCAACACTCCGTCTTTGTAGACCCGATCCCCCACCGCCAGCATGTGATCGCGGCCCGGGATCGGCAAGGCCTCGGCGCCGGGAATGAGCGCGGCCAACTCTTCAGCCGAACCGCCGATCACATCCTCTGTCCCCGTTGCCACCAGCACCGGGCAGGCAATCTGGGCGACCATCTCGCGACGGATTGGGTCGCGGGAGCCGCGCAGGCAAGCGGCCAGGGCCTTGAGATCGCTGCCGGTCCTTTCCGCAAAGGCCCGGAAGGTGCGCGCCGTCGGATTGACCACCGCCTCGATCGAGGGCGCCTCCAGAGCGTGCGCAATCGGCCCCGTGCCGGCCATCGGTCGGATCATGTTGCCGCCGAGACCGCCGAAGATGGCACTGCGCAGGCGGAGCGGATGCGCAAGGGCAAGGAACGCGGCGATGCGCGCACCCATCGAATATCCCATCACGTCGGCGCGTGCGATCGCGAGATGATCGAGCAGTCGCCGGGCGTCCTCCATCATGGCCGACGGCTGATAGGCCTGAGGCTCGTAAAGTTTCTCGCTCTCACCATGTCCGCGATTGTCGTAGGCGATCACGCGGTAGCCATTGCGGGTGAGCAGGCTGACCCAACCGGGGTCGAGCCAATTGTATTTCACATTCGAGGCGAACCCATGCACGAGCAGCACGGGGTCTCCGGCGCCCTCGTCGATGAAGCGGATTGAAATGCCGTCTAAATCGAAGGCCTGCACGGCGTGCATCTCCTCGCGGGGCGCCCTGCGACGCTGCCAACCCCTATCATCGGCAGCGGCAAGCACCTATGATTGCCTCGTTCTTGATCCGTCCAGCAGGGCCGCCCATGGCAGACATGATCATCCCGCATCTTGCCAACGATCCGGGCGTGGAAAAGATCTATATCGGCGTCCGCGAATTCCAATGCATGGGCGCGCGGCCGCCTCACGATCATCCTCACGTCTTTCTCGATATGGGGGCCGATCCGCAGATTTTGTGCCCCTATTGCTCGACCCTGTATCTGCACGATGCGCGGCTGGCGGCCGATCAATCCGACCCGCCGGGGTGCCTCGTCCGTGAGGACCGGGTGGGACCTTGAGGTAGACCGTTCCGCCGTGGCGAGCGAGCGGCCGATCCTGGTGGTGGGCGGGGGCATCGCCGGGCTGGCGCTGGCGATCAGCCTGGCACGCCTGGGGCGCGCGTCGGTCGTGCTCGAGAGCCGGCCGCGCTTGGAGGCCACCGGGGCCGGCATCCAGCTGGGGGCAAATGCGGTTCGGGTGCTGCAGCGCTTGGGCATCGCCGAACGGCTGCGGTCTCAGGTTGGCGAACCCACGCAGCTCCTCGTTTTCGACGGACGCTCGGCGCGCCAGCTGGCCCGGCTGCCACTCGGAGCCTGGTTCGCCGCCCGACATGGAGCGCCCTACTGGACCATGCATCGTCGCGATCTGCACGCAGCACTTGCCGCGGCGGCAGCCGAGGAGCCGCGCATTGCGGTGCGTACCGGCTATGCGCTGGAGGCGGTGCGGCAGCAGGCGGGCGATGTGCTGGCAATTGACCGATCCGGCGCGCGCACTGCGGGGTCGGCCTTGGTGGGCGCGGACGGGCTGTGGTCCAGCGTCCGGCAAACGATTTGCCCGTCTGCCACGCCGCAGTTTGCCGGCGCGACGGCGGCGCGCACGGTGCTTGCTGCAGCAGCGGCGGAGCGGCTTGCCGGGCCGCACGTGGGGCTGTGGCTTGGCCCGGGCGCCAATGTCGTGCACTACCCCGTACGCGCCGGCCGGGAGATCGCCCTTGTCATCATCGCCCGCGAGGATTGGCTGGCGAGCGGCTGGGACAATCGCGTCGACGCCGCGAGCGTGTTGGCGCGGCTGGCAACCTTCCACCCCTCCCTCATCGAGGTCTTGGCCCAGGCACCCGAATACCGCAAATGGTCGCTACATCGCTTGGCCAGGTTGCCTCGTTGGTCCCGAGGCCGTATCGGCCTGATCGGTGACGCCGCCCATCCCATGCTGCCACACCTGGCGCAAGGGGCCGCTTTGGCCCTGGAGGATGCCTTGGTCCTCGGCGAGCTTTTGGGCGACGACAAAGCCGACGTGGTCCAGGCCCTGCGCCGGTTTGAGAGCGAGCGGCGCGGTCGTGCCGCCCGCGTCACGGCCCTCAGCCGCCGCAACGGCCAGCTCTACCACCTTGACGCGCCGCTGACGTGGATCCGTGATGCCGCCCTGCGTCTGCTGCCCGGCGCCTGGCTGATGGCTGGCTATGATCGGCTCTACGGTTGGCGCCCGGATTGAGGCCAAGCGGCGTGCGGCGCGGCTGGCCGTGTCACGGTGCGGGAATTTCTGCTAGTGGTCCGGCTCCAACTCTGCTTCCCGCACAATCGGCTGGCAAATGCGCAACGGCTCAAAACCTGTGCTTCAACGCCTGTACGGCTGGCCCAGCCTGTTGCTCACTTTGACGTGTGTGTTCTGGGCCGGCAACACCATCGCCGGCCGCTTGGCGGTCGACCAGGTGACGCCAATGACGCTCACCTTCCTGCGATGGGTGCTGGTGATTGCCGTCTTGTGGCCGATCTACGGGGAGCAGGTGCGGCAGTATTGGCCCAATGTTCGCGAGCGCCTCCTGCGCGTGGTGCTGATGGCAGCCCTCGGCTTCACCGCCTTCAATGCGCTGTATTATGTGGCGGCGCATTACACCACAGCCATCAACATCGGCATCTTGCAAGGCTGCATGCCGATGTTTGTGCTGGCCGGCGCCTTCCTAGCGCACGGCACACGTGCCACGCTGGTGCAGGTGACCGGCGCCTTGATTACGGCGCTGGGCGTGGTGGTGATCGCGACGCGTGGGGCTCCCCTTTCGGTCCTGGAGGTCGAGCTGAATGTCGGCGACATCCTGATGCTGCTCGCCTGCGTGCTTTATGCTTTCTTTACCGTGGCCTTGCGCGATCGTCCGGAAATGCCAGGCGCTGCCTTTTTCACCGTGTTGGCGCTGATCGCCGCCGCGACCTCGCTTCCGCTGGCCTTGCTCGAGGCCAGCACACAGGCAGCGGCAGCGCCCACGCTGAAGGGATGGCTGATCATCGCCTATGTCGCAATCTTTCCCTCCTGCCTCGCCCAAATCTTCCTGTTGCGTAGCGTCGATCTGATCGGCCCCGGGCGTGCCGGCATCTTCATAAACCTGGTGCCGGTGTTTTCGGCCATCATGGCTGTTGGGCTGCTCGGCGAGCCGTTCGCCGCCTTCCATGCGGTTGCCCTGGTGCTGGTCGTCGGCGGCATTCTCCTGGCCCAGCACATGCCCCGCCCGCCTGCAGCCGGGCGTGCCTGACGGCCATGTCGGCGCAGCCGCAATAGGCCACGCCAGCGGCAAGGCATTGTCATTGCCCAAGCCCGCGCACGCGGCAATGCCAGCAAGCCTTGCGTAGGGGGCGCCGAACCCCTTGCAGACGTGCGCCCTCGCGGCCGAGGATGTCTTGATTGATCTCAGTCGACAGCGGCCAAGAAAGCTGGTCGGTTGACAACCTGGCGCAGCAGGCCTGGAGGCCGGCGGCACGGCTGCTGGTTTAGGAGTGTGTGCGCAATCTGCGCAGGGCCTTGCGGGCACGCACCGTGGCGTTCGACAGGTGTGCCCGGATGATGATGCTGGCAATGGTGGCGAGCCCGACAATGCAGCCAAGCGTGCTGAGCCAGCTCACGTCCTCGGTGGTGAAATAGTCAACAATACCGGACATGAAAAAAAGCAGGGCCGCGCACAGACTACCCCAGGTGCCGATCTCGATTTCGACGCGGGCGCGCTGCCGGTAGGTCGAAAGTCCCATCCCGCGCTCGGACTGCCTGGCCATGGCTCCGTCTAACTCTGTTCCGTCCGTCGCTGCAGCTTTGCTCTAGACCTGGCCGCGACGCCGCCGCCAGCGCGGGTTTCAGCCAGCGGCATCACCTAGCATTGAGGTCGAGGCTTCAGCAACGAATATCCGCACCTCGCGTCTCAAGCTAGAATGCGGGCGAGGCTCAGGGATGCCATTTGGAAAACATCATGCCCGTTCCGCAGCACACCTTCACTCCGCCGTTCAACATCATCCGCGCCAGTCATCTTGCCTTGCGCGTCACCGACCTTGGTCGCAGCCGCGCCTTCTATGCCGATACGCTCGGCCTGCACGTCGAAGATGCCGGCGAGGATGCCGTGTATCTGCGCGGCGTTGAGGAGAGGCAGCATCATTCGCTGGTCCTGCACAAGGCCGCGGCCCCGGCGGCGCAGCATTTGGGGTTCAAGGTCGGCTCCGAGGAGGATCTCGACAAGGCCGCCGCTTACTGCAAAGCACAGGGGATGGAGCACGCCTTTGTCGAGCGGCCCTACCAAGGCCGCACGCTGCTGGCGGCCGACCCCCACGGCATGCCTTTCGAGCTTTACTTTGCCATGCAAAAACGCGAGCTGCTGCTGCAGCGGTACGCCAGCTACAAAGGCACACACCCGCAGCGACTCGATCATTTCAATGTCTTTGCGCCCAACGTGCAGGGCTCGATCGATTTCTATGCGGCGCTGGGGTTTCGTCTTACCGAGTACGCCGAGGAGGACAAACCAGGGGGGCGCATTGCCGCGGCCTGGATGCATCGCAAGGGCAATGTGCACGACCTTGCCTTCACCAATGGTCATGGACCGCGGCTGCACCATTTTGCCTACTGGGTACCGACACCATTGCAGATCATTCACCTGTGCGATGTGATGGCGACCAGCGGCTATCTTTCCAATCTCGAGCGCGGACCCGGCCGGCACGGGATATCGAATGCCTTCTTCCTCTACGTGCGTTGCCCGGACGGTCATCGCATCGAAGTCTACAGCAGCGATTATCAGACCATGGATCCCGATCACGAACCGCTCCGCTGGAGCTTGCGCGACCCTCGTCGGCAGACGCTTTGGGGTCAGCCGGCGCCGCGCTCCTGGTTCGAGGAGGGCTCCCGCTTCGTCGGCGTCGAGCCGCGCCGGGCCCTGTTTGAGGCAAACGTGGTCGTCGCCGACTAGGTGTCGGAGAACGGCGTTCGACGCCTGGCGAACGGGAACTTGCGCCCGAAGGCTCCATTGTCGAGAGCTTTCTCGACCTTGAGGTGGATCGCCATCAGCCCGGTGCTGGGCGCACTGACAAGATGCTTCGACGGCGGCTACTTCTTCTTTCCCGCCTTTTTGCGCGCGGGAACTTTTTGTCCCTTGCGACGCGCCTCCGAAAGCCCGATGGCGATCGCTTGCTTGCGGCTTTTGACGGTCTTGCCGCTGCGGCCGCTTTTGAGCGTCCCGCGCTTGCGCCGGCTCATCGCACTCTTGACGGTGTTGGCGGCTTTTTTGGAATACCGTGGCGCCATTGGACATACTCCTCGCGCAGTTACGCTGCGAGGCGAACACCGGCGCGCGTCACTTGTTCCAAGCTTCAAGGCTTTGCGGGGCCGCGCCGCAATGACGCCGGCTGGGCGTTAAGCACCCATTAACCCCCTTCACCACCCGCCGAGGAACTTTGCCGCGACCCTGCGCATTGGTCCGCCGATCACTTGCCCCAACTAACAGGAGCCGGCCGTGACCCTTTCCACTGTTCTCTTGATCATCCTGATCTTGGCCCTCGTCGGTGCCTTGCCGTCCTGGCCCCACAGCCGCGCCTGGGGGTATGGTCCATCAGGCCTGCTGGGCGTGGTGCTGGTTGTCGTCCTGCTCATGGCTTTAATGGGACGTGCGCCCCTCTGAGGCTCGGCGGGTTTGCCGTGGCGCGCTCTGCCGGCCGGCTTGATGGGCGCCCGGCAGAGCTTGCAGATCCTCCATAAGGGCTGCGCGCCCAGCGCCCAGCGGCTGGCCCCCCGAGGACGGCAAGCCAGCCACGCCCTCTGCCCCAGTCTGGCGTCTTGGAGAGAAGACGCGCGCACGATACTGTCGCCCCACCGATGGGTCGCGAAGATGCGAGGGGCAGATGTGTTGGAGGGCCGTTGGCGCTGTCATTGGCTTGTCATGGGCGCTGCTTGGGCACCCCGATGCCGGCTCGGCGCAGGAGCGCCAATGCAGCAGCGCGCGCACTAAGATCGTCGGCGGGGAGAATGCCCGCCTGCCAGATTGGCCGGGGATTGCCAGCCTGCGGCTACACTCCGATACGGGACAGGTGTCGCGCTATTTTTGCGGTGCGGCGGCGATCAGCGAGCGCTGGATTTTGACCGCCGCGCATTGCTTGCCCGACTATGTCGCCCAGCTGACGAACCCCTTGCGCAATTCCAGGGGGGAGGATCATGAAGGTCGCCTGGAGGTCGTGCTGGGCGTGGGCGACCTGCGGACGGCCAACGCGCAGCACGTTTATCCGGTTGAGCAGGTTGTGCTGCACGAGCGCTATCGCGCTGCGGTCGACGCCGCCTTCAAGATGGCAGAAGCCGAACAGGCGCGCGCCCTGGAAAGCATTGCCCCCAGCCAGGGCGATGATATTGCGCTCATCAAACTCGGTCGGCCTTGGCGCGGCCAGCTCAGCCGCCTATCTCTGTCGGCGACCACCGATCCCGAGCCGTCGTCGAGCGCACAGGTTCGCGTTGCTGGATTCGGCTACACCAAGCAGCAACAGTTACAGCGCTTCGGCCGGTCCGATGGCCGGGGCGAGCTCTATGCCGGATCCGCGGTGCTGCTTGAGACCGCCGTCGAAGCCATTCGGCAGAACAAGTGCAAAGGCCGATACGCCAACGCCAGCATCGGTGCCGGGCAGCTCTGTGCGGGTCTCGAGGACGGCGGCAAAGACAGCTGCCAGGGAGACAGCGGCGGACCGCTGATCATGAACGACGCGAACGGCTGTCCGTGGCAAGTCGGCATCGTCAGCTGGGGCGAGGGCTGTGCGGAAAGGAATGCTTATGGGGTGTATACGCGCATTTCGCATTACGCCGATTGGATACAAAAGCACACCGGTCCCCTCAGCGGGGCCGCGCCGGCGCCGCAGCCAACAGGCGCCGGCGCCCTGAGCCCTGTTCTGCTCTCAGAAGGGTTGAAGCAACTCGAGAGCATGTTAGGTGCCACCAAAGGCCGGGTCAGGATCGGCATTCGTGGCGGCAATCGTGTGCGATTGGGGCAGCAGGTGATCTTCGAAGCCTTTAGCGAGATCGCCGGGAAGCTGATCATCCTCGACATCAATGCCAGCCGGGAGGTGACGCTGATCTACCCCAATCGCTTCGTGGCCACGGCCGATCCCGGCCGCGTTCGGGCCGCGCAACAGGTGGCCGTGCCGGGACCCGACTATCCTGGATTTACGGCCTTCCAGGCGGTCGAGCCGACCGGCAAGGGCGAGCTGTTGGCCGTGGTCGTGCCCGAGGACTTCGATATCGAGCGCTTCGCCGCCGACAAGGTCGTCGTCAGCAAAGGCTTCCAACCGGTCAATGATCCGCCGAGTTTTCTCATGCGCATTCTGCGGCAAATCGAGGTCGCGCTCTCCTTGCGCGCCCGCAGCGGCGGCAGCGAGCGCGATGAGCTGAAGCGCTGGGGCTATGCCATCACCAGCTACGAGATCGTGAAATGAGGTTCGCCTCCGCCTGTGACGCCGGCGGCGGGCGCCATCGAGATGTCACAAGCCACTGCCGACGCCGACGCCCAAGTTGGGAGGCAGCGTCCCTCCGCCGGGGCGCGCAGCCGTGCCCTTGGTTGCCGTGCCGCCGGCGGGGGCAACCGGCGGCTTGGGAGTAAATAGATAGGCGCCGGCGGTCAGCGAAGACACGTTCCAGGGTGTCTGCTGGCCGCGCGTTTGCGAGGCCACTTCCGCCGAGACCCGGCCCATGATTTCGGCAGCGCTCAGGCCTGGCGCCAGCAAATGTTTGGCAAGCGCGCCGGTGAACGGGCTGAGCGATCCGGTCTCTCCTTCCAGCGCCACGTTGCCGGGATCGGTGGCGTAGGCGATCAGCAGCCCGGTCGGGCCTTTGCCGACGCCAGCCTTCGTCGCCGACGCCTTCTCGATTACGCTGACGGGCGCGAAGCCGCGCGCGATCGTTACGCTGCGCGTATTGCTGGCCAAGCGCTCCGAGGCGGCTGCCAACTGCGGATCGTTGCGGCACGCATCCATGAAAATGAATCCGACCCGGGCCTGGCTGCGGATCGCGTCGATGATCACGTCGAGGGCAAGCGAGCCGACGGCGGTGCTGACCTCCTGCACATTGAAGTCGATCGGCACAATGTGGTTGACCGGATGCTGCTGCTCGATGCGGTTGGTCTGAAATCCGTGGCCGGAATAGAAGAAGAAACCGACGTCGGCTCCCTTGAGGGCGGAGCGGAACCTTTGCGCCAAGGTTTCCAATTGGCGCTTGCTGGCGTTCTCGCCGACGATCACCTCATAGCCCAGTCCCCGCAACACCTCGGCCATCTTCTGCGCGTCGTTGAGCGGCTTCTGCAAAGGGCTGATGCCGGAATAGGCGGCGTTGCCGATGACAAGCGCGACCCGTTTTTCTGGCGCCGCCAAGCCCGAAACGGAACTCACCGCCACAGCCAGCGCGGCGGACAGGATCAGCAACATCACCCTCAGCATGAAGTAGCCCTCCCCACAGGACCCGGTCACACGTCGTGGACGGAACAATACGCACGAAAATGGCGGCGGGGCTAGGCCGGTTTGCGCCGGCCGCCTGAGGCGGCCCGGCTGGCCGCAGCCAACCGGGCCTCGCCAACACGTCAAGTCACAGAGCCTGCGAGCAAATTTGTCCCGTGCGGTTGACCGTTGCTCTTGGCGAGGCGAGCCGAGACCGGCAGGACACCGCCGCCGCCATCGTTCCTGGCGCAAGCTATTCCGCCGCCAGCGGTCGCTGCTCGGTATCGGTCGCCTCTGCGGCCGGGATGTGCTCGCGCCGTCCCGCGCCAAGGCGCGCGCCCAGCTTTTCCATCATCAGATAGATGGCAGGCGTGATGTAAAGGGTGAGCAATTGCGAGACGGCCAGTCCGCCGACGACCGTCAAACCCAAGGGTTGGCGCAACTCCGCCCCCGCTCCCCAGCCGACGGCGATCGGCATGGTGCCGAACAGCGCCGCCATGGTGGTCATCATAATCGGCCGGAAGCGCAGCAAGCAGGCCTCGCGGATGGCTTCTGGCGGTGTGGCGCCGCGCGCTCGGGCCTCGATGGCGAAGTCCACCATCATGATGGCGTTCTTTTTGACAATGCCGACCAGCAGAATGATGCCGATCACGGCGATGATGGTGAGCTCGACGTCGAACAGCCAAAGGATCAGCAAGGCACCCAGGCTCGCCGACGGCAGTCCGGACAGGATCGTAATCGGGTGGATGAAGCTCTCGTACAGGATGCCGAGCACGATGTAGATGGTAAGAATGGCGGCGGCAATCAGCAGCGGCTGATCGCGGAAGGAGCTTTCGAACACCTGTGCGGTGCCGGCGAACTGGCCGGTGATGGTTGCCGGCATTTTGACCTCGCGTTCGAGGTCGCGCATGGCGGCCACGGCCTGGCCCAGCGTGTAGCCTGGAGCCAGATTGAAGGTGATGGTGACCGCCGGCAGCTGGCTTTGGCGCGCAACCGAGACGGGGCCCGCACCCAGCGTGACGGTCGCCATGGAATCGAGCCGCACCTGCTGGCCCGTGCTCGAACGGACATAGATTTTCGACAGCACGCTCGGGTCGAGCGTGCGCGCCTTGTCCGTCTCCATAATGACGGAATAGTCGTTGGACGGGGTATAGACGGTGGCGATCTGACGCGTACCGAAGGCGGAATAAAGCGTGGATCGGAAGGTATCCATGGTGACGCCGTAGCGTGCGAGCGCATCGCGATCGACGTTGAGCGTCAGTTGCCGGGCACCCAGGGTCAGATCGCTGGTGACATCGGTGAACCCGGGCGCCTGCTTGACGCTTTCGATCAGCCGCTGGGCGTTGTCGTAGAGCTCCGTCTGATTGACGCTGGTCAGGGTGTATTGATAGAGCGCCGCGCCACTGCGACTGCCGATGCGCAAGTTCTGCAGCGGCACCGGAAAGGTCCGAATGCCCGGAATTCCGGCCAAGCTACGGCGCAGGCGGTTTTGCACGTCGGAGATGCTGCCTCGGTTCAGTCGATCGGGACGCGCCTTCAGCTGTACGAAGATGGAGCCGCGATTGAGCGTCGGGTTGAAGCTCGTCTGCTGCACGTTGGAATTCACGTACAGCACGTCGGGATCCGCCCGAATTCGCTCCGAGACGATGCGTTGGCGATCCAGCATGGCTTGAAAGGCAATGTCGGGCGCCGCCTCGGTACGCACGATGATGATGTTCGTGTCCTCGGTCGGCAAGAAGCCCTTCTTGACGATGCCGAAGGCAAAGACGGTGGCGACGATGGTCCCCAGCACCAGCAGGATCATCAAACCGGGCACCTTGAGCGATGCGTCGAGCGTGATGCGGTAACCCGTCGCCATGGCATTGTATCCGCCCTCGAAGGCGCGTGAGAGCAAGCCCGGCTTGCGCGCGACGACATGCTGGCTTTTGAGCATGCGCGAGCAGAGCATCGGCGTCAGGGTGAGGGAAACGAAGCCCGACAACAGAATGGCGATGCTGATCGTCATCGCGAACTCGAAGAAGAAGCGGCCGACGATGCCACCCATAAAAAGGATCGGGATGAACACCGCCACCAGCGAGATGGTGATCGACAGCACCGTGAAGCCGATCTCATTGGCGCCCTTGATGGCAGCATCGAACGGCTTCATGCCCTGCTCGACGTAGCGCACGATGTTTTCCAGCACGACGATGGCGTCGTCGACGACAAAGCCGAGCGCCAGCGTCAGGGCGAGCAGGCTGACGTTGTCGAGTGAGAAACCGAACACGGCCATGCCGGCGAAGGTGCCGATGATCGACAGCGGCAGGGCAAGGGCTGGAATGAATGTCGCGCGCCAGTTGCGCAAAAAGGCGAGAATGACCAGAATGACCAGTACCGCCGTCAACAGCAGGGTGATTTGCACGTCGTGCACGGAATCGCGGATCGATTCGGAACGATCGCTCAGGACCGAGAGCTTGATGGTCGGCGGCATCTCGCTTTCGAATTGCGGAAGAATCTTGCGGACGGCATCCGTCACCGCCACCGTATTGGCATCGGGTTGGCGCTGCACCGAGACGATGATCGAGCGCATGGCATTGAACTCCGCCCGCGCCTCCTCGATCTCCACCGAATCCTCGACCTTGGCGATGTCCTGCAAGCGCACGGGGGCGCCGTTGCGCCAGGCGATAATGAGAGGCTTGAAGTAGGCGGCGGTCGGTTCTGCCCCCTTCACGTCCAGAATGTAGATCTGGTGCTGGGTGCGGACGCTGCCGATCGGCGAGATGTTGGCCTGCGCCGCCACCGCTAGCCGGATGTCCTCTACCGAAATGCCGCGCGTGGCCAGGGCATCCAGATCGTACTTGATGCGCACCGCCTGCTTCTGCGCGCCCTGGATGTTGACCTGGGCCACGCCGGGCAGCATCGACAGGCGCGGGCTCATCACCTTGTCGGCAAACTCGTTCATCTCCTGTGACAGCGCGGTCTCAGAGGTCAGGGCCAGGAAAATGACGGGCGTGTCGGCAGGGTTGACTTTGCGGTAAGCCGGCGGCGTCGGCAGGTCTTCAGGCAGGCGGGAGGCGGCAACGGAAATGGCCGACTGGGTATCGAGCGCGGCGGCGTCGATGTTGCGGTTGAGCTCGAACTCGAGGGTGACCTGCGTGCGGCCTTCGGTGTTGAGCGAGGTAATGGAGGTGACACCGGCAATGGTCGAGAACTGCCGCTCGAGCGGAGCGGCCACCGAGACTGCCATGGTGTCGGGGCTGGCGCCGGGATATTGCACCGAGACCGTGATGGTCGGCACGTCAATGCGCGGGATCGCCGCGATCGGCAGCTGCCGATAGCCGAAAAAGCCCGCCAACAGCAGCGAAGCCATCAGCAGCGTGGTCATGACCGGGCGGCGAATGCACAGCTCCGAAAGACGCATGCGGGTTCGATCCTTGCGCTAACCTCTGCCGTTGGCGCTACGCTCGGGCGCGGCCGGTGCTGGAGCGGGTGGGCGACGCGGCTCCTCGACATTGACGCGCGTGCCAGGCGCCAGCCGGATCTGGCCGTCGGTCACGACGCGCTCGCCGACCTCGACGCCGCCGCTCAAAAACGCCATCTGACCAACGATCCGCGTCACCGTCACCACCCGCGGTGTCACCTTGCTGTCCGGGCCGATCACCCAGGCGATCATGCCCTGCTGCGCCGGCAGCACGGCCGCTGCGGGCACCGACAGCATACGCTGCCTCACTTCCACGGTTAAGGCCACCTCGACCGATTGACCCGGCCACAAGATCTCCTCGCCATTGTCGGCAACAACCTTGGCCATCACCGTCCCCGTGGTTCGATCCACCTGGTTGTCAACAAAGCCGATGGTGGCCCGCACCACGGTCGGTTCGCCGGCGTCGGCGACAATGACCTCGGCCGGCGCCTTGCTCGCGAGCGCCCGTCGCAAGGCGCCGAGTTCGCTCTGCGGCACGGCAAACCCAACATTAATGGGTTGCGTCTGATTGATCGTCACCAGGGCCTGCGCGTCGGCGGTGCGCACGGTTGCTCCCAGCTTGGCCGCGAGGCTGCCGGTGCGGCCCGTGATCGGCGCGCGGATCGTCAGATAGTCAAGCTGGGTCCGCTGCGAGTCGAGCAGGGCCTTGCCGGCGTTGATGCTGGCCTTCAAGCCTTCCACCGCAAAGCGCGCCTGATCGAGGGCGGCCTCGCTCACGATCTTGCGCTCGATCAGCGCCTCGCGCCGCGTCAGCGTGGCCTCGGCGTCGCGCAGGCTCGCCTGATCCCTGGCGATGGCTGCCTCCGCTTGCGCGATCAGCGCTTTGACAATGCGGTCATCGAGGCGGAACAGGACGTCGCTTACCTTGACGAGATCGCCCTCACGGAATGCCACCTCGACGATCTGCCCGTCCACCCGCGGTCTAACGGCGACGTTGGCCAGTGGCTCCACGGTGCCGGGCGCCTTCAGGATAATGGGCATATCGCGCTCGACGACGGCGGCCGCCGTGACCGGTGCCGGCGCGGACCGGGCCTTGCCCTCATCGCGTTTGGCGGCGGCTTTTGGCTCCGACGTTGCAAGGAGTGCGGTCCACTGCGGCCAAAAAAAATAGGCCGCCGCGGCGACCGCCGCGCCAGTGATGAGGATGCCTATTCGCCTGGCCTTCATGCGCACTCGCCGTCCGCCCTGTCAGCTCTTGCGAGCCCGATACCCACCCCTAAAACGCAATTCTAGGACCTGCGCGCCACAAGCGCGAGGTCCTTCTCCGAAACGGATCTGTGATGCGAGAAACGGCACAGACACGGGCTTTCCGTCTGTCGCCGCAAGGGCCCGGCGCAAGACCAAGGCGCGGCGGGCGCCGGCGTAGAACTTCCGCGGCGTCCCAAGCCCCGGAGAGCGAAGCGGAAAAACCGGCCTACAGGCGGTAGCGGATCTGATCGGTCCAAAAGCGTTCCAGGCGCAGCAACGCCTTGTTGAGGCCGCGGAAATCCTCGGCCGTCACTTGGCCCACCGCTTCCACGGAGACGAGCTGGCGGCTGTAGAGCTTTTGGATCACCTCGCGGGCGTCCACGCCTTTGGCGGTCAGGCTCACCCGCACGGACCGGCGATCCTTGTCGGAGCGCTTGTAGTGCAGGTAGCCCATGTCCACCAGTTTTTTCAAATTGTAGGAGACGTTGGAGCCCAGATAGTGGCCGCGGGTCTTGAGTTCGCCGGCGGTCAACTCGCTTTCGCCCATATTGTACAGCAACAGAGCCTGAACGCTGTTGAGCTCGGCTCCGCCGCGGCGATCGAACTCATCTTTGATGACATCGAGCAGCAGCCGGTGCAGACGCTCGATCAACCGCAAGGAGCGAAGATATTCCCCGCGAAACGTCTCTTCGCCCGCCGGCGCCCGCAGGCGCGCGGCCTCCAACGCAAGACTCATCGTACCAGCCCTCGGTCCGTTTGACGCTTCCGGTGTTTTTCCCGGTTGTGAGGGAGGCTAGCCGAAACGCGCTAAGGCAAACTTAAGGCAAAGGGTTAACGGGCCCGCTTTTTCAGGTCTGCAGCGCCTGCATTTCCGCCCGACTGGCGAGCGCCAGATCGCCGCCCTCGGGCGGGGCAAAATAGCGGGCCACGCTGGCCTCCGTGACGTCCTCCAGGCGTGCGGGATGCCACCTCGGTGCGCCGTCCTTGTCGATCACCACTGCCCGCACGCCTTCGTAGAAATCCTCCGCCTCCAAACAGCGCAGGGCAATTCTAAAGTCCTGCACCAGGGTGCCGCGCAGGTCGAGGTCGCGCGCCAGGCGCAGGTGACGGTGGGTGAGTTTGAGCGAGGACGGCGAGCGGCGCAGGAGCTCCTCGGCGACCGCTCCCGCCCAGGCGCTCGCCGCCCCCCGCTCGCCGAGCAGCCGGGCGATGATTTCCTCAACCGTGGCGGCGCCGAAACATCGCTCCACGACGTCCTTGAAGGGCTCCAGTTCTCCGGGGCCGGGATGGCGATGCCGGCTGTCGAGCACCACGTCGACGGGCTCGGCATCGGCGATGGCCGCCCGGATGGGGCCGAATTCGCAAGCGGCAATGGCGTGCGTCACCAGCCCCAACTGATAGGCGTCCGCGCGCCCGACGGCGCGCCCCGTCAGGGCCAGATAGGTGCCGATCTCGTGCGGCATGCGCGCGAAGGCGTGGCAGACCCCGTCGTCGGGAAACAGTCCAATCCCCGTCTCGGGCATGGCGAAACGGTAGTTCTCGCCGGCAACCCGGTGCGTTCCGTAGAGGCTGATGCCGACGCCGGAGCCGACCACGAGCCCGTCGATCAGCGATATGGTCGGCTTGGTGAAACACTCCAGGCGCCAATTGAGAGCATATTCGGCGGCCAGTGACGCCTGTGCCTTGCCCTTGGCGGTGCGCCCCCATTCGGCCAGCTCGCGCAGATCGCCGCCGGCGCAAAACGTCTGTTGAGCTGCCGAGCCAATCACCACGGCATAAATGTTGGGATCGCGCACCCAGCCTGGCAGAGCCTGGGCGATCTCGGCCCGCATGGCGGTGCTGAGCGCGTTGCGTCGGCGCGGCCGGTTGAGGGTGACCAGTCCAGCCGCGCCCTGGCAGGCGATTATGATTTCGTTAGCTTCTTCCAATAAGGTCTGCATGTGGTGCGTGTGCGTCGCTGCTCTTTGCTCCGGCCTGGTCCACAACTTGTTCGCCCTAGCGCCAGGGACCGGCAAAATATCGTGGTCGACACAATTCAAAGCTATGTATGACCGATTGATGTCAGCATACTCCTGGTTCCGATTCGTGGGGGCGTTGGCTGGGGTCGTGAGGGGGAATGTCACGATGCGTGGCATGAGTGCGCTGGCAGCGGTCGGCCTTTGCCTGCTGGCCGCCGCATCGGCGCGCGCACAGGGGTTGGCGCCCGCGGCTGAACCCGGCGGCAGCCGGTCCGTCGACGCGGGCTGGTCGGAGCAGGATATCCAGTTGGCCCAGGCGCGCTGCGCCGTCCTGCTCAAAGGCCTCGACGTGGTGGCCGTGCCGGACGGTCCTGTGCGCGAAGGCAGCGAATGCGGGGCTCCCGCGCCGATGCGCCTGATCAGCGTCGGCAAGGGACCGCAAGTGGCCTTTTCCCCTCCACCGACGCTCACCTGCGACATGATTGCGGCCTTGCACAAGTGGGTGCAACGCGATGTCCAGCCCTTGGCCCGCCGGCTGCTGGCCGCCCCGATCGTGCGCATAGAGACCATGAGCTCCTATTCCTGCCGCAACGCCTATGGCCGCGCCCACGGCCGGCTCAGTGAGCACGGCCGGGCGAACGCGGTGGATATCGGCTCGTTCGTGACCGCGCTCGGCCACGCCGCGTTGGTCGTGTCCGATTGGGGCTTGACCGCGCGCGAGGTGGCGGCTGCGGCGGCCGCTGCAGCCAGGGCTCAGCCGCCCCCCGCGGGCTCGGCCCCGCCGCCGGTGGGCACCGTTGTCGACAGCGCCGCCAGGTCGCAGCGCCTCCTGAGTGTTGCCCCATCCGCCGAGCCCCCCGGCGCGGCCGCCGCGGCGGCCAGCACCGGTTTGCGCCTCGGCATTCCCGGGGTGCTGGTGCAAATCGGCGGCAGTTCGGACAAGGCAGCCGATTCGGCCTTTGCGCCGCCGCAGCGCCTCGGTGGTCCCAAGGCCAAGACCACGCCTGCCGCCGCGCCGGTCGACGTGCGGCTCGACTTTTTGCGCGGCGTGCATGCGGCCGCCTGCAGGCAGTTCGGCACGGTTTTGGGCCCCGAAGCCAACCATGCGCACAAAAATCACTTCCATATTGACATGGCGCAACGCCCGCACGGCACGATTTGCGAGTAGTCTGGGCGCGCCGCGGCGGGTAGACTTGGCGCGGTTGGCGGGGGTGCCGTAGGGGCGGGGCAAGGAGCAACCATGAGCGACAGGAAGCCGCTCGCGCGGCCTGGTCTGCAACCCGCACGACCGCTGGGGCCGGCCCCCGACCCGCTCGAGGCCGGTGCCTTTCCCGCCGTGCGCCTGCGCCGCAATCGTCGGTACGCCTGGTCACGGCGACTGGTGGCGGAACACGTCTTGACCGCCAGCGATCTGATCTGGCCCATATTTGTCGCCGAGGGGACCGGCAGGCGCACGCCCGTTGAGTCCATGCCGGGTGTCGATCGCCTCAGCGTCGATCTTGCCGTGAGCGCCGCGCGAGAAGCGGCAGCGCTGGGAATTCCGGCCATTGCTTTGTTTCCATACACCGATCCCGAATTGCGCACCGAGGACGGCCGCGAGGCCTTCAATCCCGACAACCTGGTGTGCCGCGCCACCCGCGCCATTCGCCAGGCCGGGGTGGACGTCGGTATCCTGCTCGATGTCGCGCTCGATCCCTACACCAGCCACGGTCATGACGGTCTGATGGTTGCGGGTGAGATCGTCAACGACCCGACCCTGGAAGCCCTCGTGCGGCAGGCCCTGGTCCAGGCCGAGGCGGGATGCGACATCATTGCGCCTTCCGACATGATGGATGGCCGCGTCGGCTCAATTCGCAGGGCGCTCGAGGCCCACGGGCATCACAACGTCCAGATCATGGCCTACGCGGCCAAGTATGCCTCGGCGTTCTATGGTCCATTCCGCGATGCGGTCGGTTCCTCGGCAACGCTGAGCGGCGACAAGCGCACCTACCAGATGGATCCCGCCAATACGGATGAGGCCGTGCGCGAGGTGGCGCTGGACATCGCCGAGGGCGCGGACATGGTGATGGTCAAGCCCGGCATGCCGTATCTCGATATCGTGCGGCGCGTAAAAGAGGAATTCGGCGTGCCGACGTTTGCCTATCAGGTGTCGGGCGAGTACGCGATGCTGACCGCGGCCGCCCAGAACGGCTGGCTCGATGGCGACAAAGTGATGATGGAAAGCCTGCTCGCGTTCAAGCGCGCCGGTGCGGACGGCATCCTGAGCTACTTTGCGCCACGCGCCGCCAAGCTGCTGAGCTAGGGTCGGCCGCCGGCGCCCCCGCTCGGGGCGTGCGCGGTGCGGCCACGCGCCGATTGACCGACGCGCAACGTTGCATAGGCCAGGCGGCGGCTGGATCCGTGTCGCACTTGCTTGCAGGCGCGCCCCTCACCTATCATCACGCCGCGTAGGGCAAGATGGCTGCCGATCGCGTGCTGCTTGCAGCGGTGTGACGACCGCAGCCAAATGCTCTACAGGTAATGTTCGAAGCCAGCTGACGTCGCGCGATGGCGACCAAGGGTCTCATCAAACCGACGCTTCAGGCAGCGCCGAGTGACGCGTAAGCATGACCGAGCAGCAAAAGCATTTCCCCGAGTTCTATGTCACGGCGCCGCAGCCTTGCCCCTATCTGGCAGGGCGGCTGGAACGCAAACTCTTCACCCATCTCACACACGACAAGCCGCCTACCCTCGTCGACAACCTGCTCAAGGGCGGCTTTCGGCGCAGCCAGAACATCGCCTACATGCCCTACTGCGAGGGCTGCCAAGCTTGCATTTCGGTGCGCGTGCTGGTCGACGAGTTCAAACCCAGCCGGTCCATGCGCCGTGTCGTCGACATGAACCGCGATCTGGTGGTGCGGCATCTGCAGGCAACGCCGACGTCGGAGCAATACGCGTTGTTTCGCTCCTACATCGATGCGCGTCATGCCGAAGGCGGCATGGCCGACATGACGGTTCTCGACTATGCGATGATGGTGGAGGACAGCATCATCGATACCTTCCTCACCGAATATCGCCTGCCGCTGGCCGCCGGCGTCAACTCTCGGCGCGACAAGGCGCCGCTGGTTGCAGCGGCGCTGTGCGACCGTCTCTCGGACGGCATTTCCATGGTCTACAGCTTCTATGATCCCGAGGCCGGCCGCCGCGGGCTCGGCACCCATATGATCCTCGATCACATCGACTACGCCAAGCGGCTTGGCGCGCCCTATCTGTATTTGGGGTATTGGATCAATGGCTCCCCGAAAATGAACTACAAGCGGCGGTTTCAGCCGCAGGAGCAACTGACCGGCAACGGCTGGATCCGCAGCTGAGCGCGCTGCCCGTTCGCGCGCATCCCTTGCGACCGCGCACCGGCCGCCGCGGGCGGACTAACCATCGGCCAAGCCTGTGCTGGGCGGCTCCGCCGATGCCTGCCCCGCCCTCCGGCGCCGGCCGTGAGGTCGAGGCTTGGGCGCGCAGGCGTGCGACCTCATCTTCCAGTTCGCGAATGCGCGCCTGAAACTGCAGAATGGTTTGGCCGACATCTGCGGCCGGGAACAGCTGGGGAATATGCTGGGGACAATTGCTGTCCCAGGCTTCGACGTGGAATAGGATGGCTTGCTCCGGACGTGCCGCGTAGCCCTGCGGCCAAAGGCGGGCCAGCAGCGCGGCGTCCTCTTCCACCAGCTGCGCCTTGCCCCACAGCTTCAGGCGGCGGCGCTGCGCGTAGTCCATAACGAAGATTGCCGCGCGTGGGTTCTCGGCGAGATTGCCTGTGGTGATATACTGGCGGTTGCCGGTGAAATCGGCAAAGCCGAGCGTGTGCCGGTCGAGCACGCGCAAAAACCCCGGCGGCCCTCCCCGATGCTGGATATACGGTTGCCCCTCGGCACTGGCGGTGGCGAGGTAGAACGAGCGTGTCACGCCCAGAAAGTCGGCCAGTTCGGCGGTGATGTCGGTGCGCCATCCCCCCCTTTCTTCCATGCGCGCCAAGCTTGCGCGTGAGCCGCGCCGCTCCTGGACCGCTTTCACGGCCGGCGTAAAGGCCACATCACTTGCAGGACGCTTCATGGTTTGCTTTCCTCAGCGGCAGGCGAAATTAGCCGCCGGCCGGCCGCCTGTATCTTGAGATTTTGTTGATCCAGGCGTGAGCGGACGTCACGGCCCGACAAGGCGAGGACGCATGGCCAACACGATCGGCATGGCGGCGCAACTGGCCAGCCAATCGGCGCGCTTTGGCTGGTACTTCGCGCTCAATCGGCTGCTTGATTGGCGCACCGATCAGCTCGGCAGGGGGCCGCGCTACAAGCCGAGCCGCCCGCTGCCGTCGCTGCGGGATCTGCTCGCCAGCCAGGCGCAGCTGCTGCTGTCGGATGCGCTGGCCGTGCGCGCCGGCCTCTACCCCGCCATGGACGATGAAGCAACGCCTGCCCTGCGGCATTTGGCGCGGATTGAGCGCATGTTTGCCGATCTGCCCGAAGCGCTGAGCCGCCGGGCTGCCAACGATGCCACCAGCGCCAGAGCGGAGCAGGCGGCAGGCGCCGTGCCCGCCTACTACGCACAAGACTTCCACTTTCAGACCGGCGGCTATCTCAGCGACGCGTCGGCCAAATTGTACGACGTGCAGGTAGAGACCCTGTTCATGGGGGCCGCCGGCCCCATGCGGCGGGCGGCATTGCCGCCGATTGCCGACTTCCTGCGCGGCCGCGATCAGCGCGGCATGACGCTCCTTGACGTGGCCTGCGGCACCGGCCGCTTCCTGCGGCAGCTGCGACTGGCCTATCCGGCCATGCGACTCAAAGGCCTCGATTTGTCACGCCCCTATCTCGATGAGGCGCGCTCGCATCTGGGTGAATTGCGGGCGATCGAGTGGATCGAGGCGGCCGCCGAGCGCATGCCGCTGGCCGACGCCAGCGTCGATGTGGCGACCGCGATCTTCCTGTTCCATGAATTGCCGCCGGACGTGCGTCGGGAGGTGACGCGGGACATTGGGCGCGTGCTGAAGCCAGGCGGACTATTCGTGTTCCTCGACAGCCTGCAGCTGGGTGATAGACCCGGCTGGGACGGCCTCTTGGAAAGCTTCCCCTATCGCTTCCATGAGCCTTATTATCGAAGTTATGTCAGCGATGACCTCGACGCCATGTTTGCGGCCGCGGGCCTCAAAGCCGAAGGCACCGCCACCCCGTTCCTGTCCAAGCTGATGGTGCGCCGCAAGGCTTCGCTCACCATACCTGCTGCACCATCCCGGTCTTGAGATAGCCCCAAAGCGTCGGATGGAACCATTGCTTCGATGGCAGGTCGATGTGGCGCGGTCGTAACTGTCCCTTGAGGGCATCCTCGATGGCGCGCACCAGCAGAGGCAGGGCGGCGGCCATTTGGCGATGCTGATAGGTGGCGATGTTGTCGTCAGGCGCAAAGTCGACAGGCGCCTGGTAGAGCACGCTTCCCGTATCGATGCCTTGATCGACGAGATGCACGGTCACCCCGGCATGGGCCCGGTCGTGCTGGCTGCGGGCCCAGTAGGCGCCGTTCTGTCCGCGATACTTGGGGTTGATGCCGGCGTGATAGTTGATGAAGGGGGCTGCCACGCAGCCCAGCGTGCGCCACTTGATGATGCGTGTCCCGTAGACGACCACCACGTCCGGATCGAGTTCGCGCAAGGCCGCGCGGCAGGCGGGCGCGTTGACGGAACCGACCTGCTGCCAGCCGAGGCGCGGCGGGCACGGATTGAGGCCGTGCTGTTGCCAGATCGCCGCCAGGCGCGCGGCACTGCGATGCTGAACGATTTTCTGCAGCAGGCCGAAGGCGGCCTGACCGGCCGCTTGGGACCAGCCGACCAGCCGGGCGCGACGCCGTACGATCGCGAACTTGGGCTCGGGATCCTCTTTCAAGATGCTGAGCGAGCCGAAGCGCTGAGCCAGCCCGTTAACCAACATGTTGGCGAGCGGTCCACCGGCAATCAGGACGACAATCCGTGGCCGAGCTCGGCCACCCCGTAACGGATGATCCATTCTTTCTCTTCCATTGCTGGCGCACTCTTGCCATTGCTGGGGCACCTGGGCTGCGACAGGCAATTTTCAGGCCAGCACGTCGACGGCGGCGGCGCCGGTGGGTTAACCTGCGATCGGCATGACCGGTTCAAATGCTTCTTCGACCTCAGCTTGCATCGACCCCGTCTGGCCGCGCTGCGGGGCCAGTGCCGCCATCTTCCGGGGCCAACACGTCTTGTTGGTCGAGCGCGGCAGGGGGGCCCTCAAGGGCCAGTGGAGTTTGCCAGGCGGGCATATCGAACCCGGTGAGCTGGCGCGCACGGCGGCCTTGCGCGAGGTGCGCGAGGAAGCCGGAATCGAGGCCGAGATCGCCGGTCTCATCGACATCCACGAAGTGCTGCTTAAGGATCGCCACGGCGACCTCGAGGCGCACTACCTGATCGCCGTCTTCTTCGGGCGCTGGACCGCCGGGGAGCCGGTGGCGGGCAGCGACGCGGCCGCTGCGCGGTTCATCGCCGTCGCTGAGGCGGCCGCATACCCCCTGACGGACGGGGCGGCCGCCTTGATCCTGCGCGCCTGGAACCGCCTTGAGGGCGGGGATCATTGATGCCGCCGTGCGGCAAGGCCTGCGCTTGTGCGCACCGCCACGGCACCTAGAATGCCCCTTTCCTTGGCGCGGGGCTGCCGCGACAGTGAGGTCATGCGAATCATCGCCTGCGCCTGTCTGGGACTGTGCTGCTCGGTGTGGCTTTCGGTTGCGGCCGTGGCCCAGCCGTCGATTGCCTCCCCGGAAAACCGCCCCTATGACGACAAGCTGCTGCGACTGTCGGAGATTTTGGGCGCCGTACACTATTTGCGCGAGCTGTGTGGCAACAATGATGGTCAGCTCTGGCGCGACCGCATGAAGGATCTGATGAATGCGGAAGGCTCCTCGGCCCTGCGCCGGGCCAAGCTCACGCGTAGCTTCAACGACGGCTATCGCAGTTACAGTCGCACCTACTATAGCTGTACCGCTTCCGCGCAGACGGCCATTACGCGCTTTCTCAGCGAAGGCGCCGAACTGGCCGACACCTTGGTCAAGACCGCGCCTTGAGCGTAGCGGGCAAGGTTGGCGACAATTAATCGTTAACTGTTGTAGCAGACACCTTGGCGGTAGGGCCGTGATAGGCACGGGCGGCGTTCGGCTCGGAGGCTGCGGCGGCGAGTCAGAAGCGTTGCTTAAGTCGACGCGGGGGAATGGGGAGATGATAGAATGGAACTTGGGCCGGTGAAGACCGACGATGCCAGCGTAAAAGCACTCAACTACATTTTGGAGGCCTGGGAAGAAGGCACCGAGAGCGGTATCGCGCCCGAGCTCATGGCGTATGCGGCACTTTACACCGCCTTGACCGACTTGGTGGCATCGTTCGGGGAGGAGTCGGTGGTGAGCCTGGTGGCCAGCCTCGGTCCGCGCGTGCAAAAGGGCGAATTCACGATTTATCGCGCACGCCATTGAAGCCCGGACGCTGCCGTCGTCGCGCAGTCACCAGAAGCGCAGGCGCTTGATCACCATCTCGCCGATCAACACGCAGCCGAACCCCATCATGACAAGGCCGGCGATGCGATTGATCTGGCCCAGCCGCACCACGTCGAGGCGGTGGCGGATCGTGCTGATGAACTGCGAGACGACAAACCAGTAGCTGAAGCTGCCGCCCATGATCGAGGCGACCATCGTCAGAGCGTCGATGTGCGATTCCACTTCGACGAACGAGCTGACGCCGCCGAAAATGGCGACCAGCCCGATCACGGCGCCCGGATTGGTCAGCGTCAGAAAGAAGGTCTGCGGAATATCCCAGACATACTCCCACAGGGAGGCTTTGTCCCGATGCGTCTCGGTGGTGATGGTCGGCCGCGTCAGATACAGCGTCAGGCCCATGGCCAGCAGGGCAAGCCCGCCGACGATCTGAATGGCGGTGCGATAGTCTCTGATAGCCCCTGAGATGGCATTGACGCCGAGGGCTGCCCCAAGCGCGATCAGCCCGTCGCCGGCCATGATGCCAAGTCCGGCGGCCATGCCGCCGAAAAAGCCGCGCTCGACAGCGCGTTGAATCCCCAGCAGATTGACGGGACCGAATGGCATTGCCAGCAGAATGCCCATAGCAATGCCGACCGGAATGATAAAGGGGTTGGGGATATAGCTCACGGCGGTCCTACACCGTCGCAACGGTCCCGGTGGTGCCTTGCGTGTTCGCACGCCCGCAAGCGAACAGCCCGGCCAAACAAAGGACCTCCCATGCGGCAGAAGATGCGGATTGGACCGCATACGGGTGCGCTGGCGCTATTCCTACTGATGGCCTTGGCCCTTGTCCATTGCGTTGGCTGGACCGGAGCAACGCTGGCGCAACGCCTTGGGCCGCAACCGTCGCAACCCGCTCCGCGCGTTTATTACGGCACCAGCGGGCTGCCAGGTCCGGTGCAAGAGATGCGCGAGGCGATCCTAAGCGCGGTTCAGTCTGGCCGCATTGAGGAGTTGCGCGTGGCCTATGAGCTCAATGAGCTGAAACCGCACTTGGCGGCCGCGCCGGTCACCGATCCGGTGGCGTTTTGGAAGGAAATCTCCGCTGACGGGCGTGGGCTGGAGGTGCTGGCCGCGCTGGGGCAAATCCTCGATGCGGGTTATGTCGTCTTGCCCACGGGGCGCGATCTGGAAAACAACCGGATCTACGTGTGGCCCTATTTTGCCGAGCTGCCGCTCGTGCACCTCACGCCACCTCAGGAGGTCGAGCTGCTGCGGCTCATGGGCGCGGCCGCGGCTGGCGAAGCCAAGACCAAAGGCCGCTATTCCTCCTGGCGCATCGCCATCGGCGCCGATGGTGTGTGGCACTCTTTTCACAAAATGCCATAAGGGCTTGTCCCTAGGAACTAACATGCTGGCGCCTCGTTAAATGCGCAGGTAACTTGCCGAGGGACGTCCGCGCGCGGGCCGCGCGGTGCTGTCATCTTCCTGCGACCGCCATCGGCCAACCGAGGGACAGAATCATGTGGCGCTTGGGACTGTTGGGTTTGGGATTTCTGACGCTGCTGCCGGCGGCGGGGAACGCCCAGTGGGGTTCGTCTTACAATCGCGGCTATTCGTATTATCGGCCCGCGCCGCAGTACGGATTTTTCAGCTGGTGGGACAACGACGATGACGAGTTCTACCGGCCGCGTTCGCGGGGCCCCTCGCAGCAGTCGGGCGGGGCGCGTCCTGCGATCGCGCCGCAGGCCCCGGCCAGCATCAATTTTCCCAACAGTTATCCGGTTGGCAGCGTTGTGATCGACACCAGGGGACGCCGGCTGTTCTTGGTGCAGTCGCCGACCACGGCCCTGCACTACCCTATCTCGGTCGGGCGCGAAGGCTTTACCTGGACCGGTACGGAGAAGATCAGTCGCAAGGCGGAGTGGCCCGACTGGCACCCGCCCGAGGAGATGCGCGATCGCGACTGGCGTTTGCCCGAGAAGATGACCGGCGGCATTAAGAACCCGCTGGGTGCGATGGCGCTCTATCTTGGCAACAGCCTTTATCGCATCCACGGCACCAACGACGCCAAGTCCATCGGCCAGGCAGCCTCATCGGGATGTTTCCGCATGCTCAACGCCCACATCGTCGATCTCGCCAGTCGCGTGGACATTGGTACGGAGGTCGCGGTCGTACACCGATTGCCGCCCGAGCTCGAAAGGGTCGTGGCGCAACAAAGCGGTGACCCCTACCGGCAAAGCGGTGACGCCTACCGGCAGCGCGCCAACAGGTCCTTAGAACGCTTCTGAGACGGCCCGGCCCGCGCGCGCCCCCCCGCGTCCGGCCCGCCCGGACGCCTTGCCCGGCGTCGGCGCCGATGCTGGTGTATGGCGTGCCGCAAAGGCTTGCCTCGGGCGCCGCGCGTGCTTACCTGTTTGCTGAAGACCAGGCGGCAGCACTACGGGGGCTGCAAGAGACAGCACGCTTCCATGAGACCTGCAAACATTGCGCTGCTGGCCGACCGCGGCATCGTGCGCGTCGGCGGCGAGGACGCCGAAAAGCTGCTGCAAGGCGTCATCACCAACGACATGGACCTGCTCGGCAAGCAACCGGCGATCCACAGCGCGCTGCTGAGCCCTCAAGGCAAGATCCTGTTTGAGTTCTTTGTGGCAACGGCTGGCACCGGCTTCCTGCTCGAGACCGCCCGCGCGCAAAGCCAAGATCTGCTGCGGCGACTGTTGCTGTACCGATTGCGCGCCAAGGCGGAGATCGTCGACGCGGCCGATCAATACCGAGTGTTTGCGCTGTGGGGAGAACCGCCCCTGGGTTCGCGCGATCGCGGCGGCAGCCAGGCCTTTGTCGATCCCAGATTGGCGCAGCTCGGCCAGCGCCTCATTGTTGAGACCGCGGTTGCAGCCGAGGTCGCCGGCGGTCCGGACACCCTGCCGGCGACGGCGGCAGACTGGCATGCCCACCGCATCGCGCTTGGCGTGCCGGAGGCGGGCAAGGACTATCCGCTCGGCGACACCTTCCTGCACGAGGCCAACTACGATCAGCTGAACGGCGTCTCCTTCAGCAAGGGCTGCTTCATCGGCCAGGAGGTGGCGAGCCGCATGCAACATCGCGGCGGCGGCCGCAAGCGCGTGGTCCTCGTCGAGGGCCAAGCCGACCTGGTGCCCAACGCGCCGATCAGGGCCGGCACGACGCCGCTAGGTTCGCTTGGCTCGGTCAGCGGCCGGCGCGCCTTGGCGCTCGTTCGCCTCGACCGTGCCGCCGAGGCGCTCGGCAACGGTGCCGTCCTGACCGCTGCGGGCATCCCCATTAGCCTAATAAAACCGGCCTGGGCCAGCTTCGACATGGCGGCAACGCGCACGGAGGCGAGATGACGGGCGAGGTCCCCAAGCGCTGCGCCTGGGTAGGCATCGCCGATCCGGAGTATGCGCGCTACCACGATGAGGAATGGGGTGTGCCCAAGAGCGACGATCGCGCGCTGTTTGAGAAGCTGGTGCTGGAAGGCTTCCAGTCCGGTTTGTCGTGGCTGACGATCCTCAAGAAACGCGAAAACTTTCGCGTCGCGTTCGACGCTTTCGACCCGGAGCGCATCGCCCGCTACGGCGCCAAGGATGTGGCGCGCCTGCTGGCGGACGCCGGCATCGTGCGCAATCGGCTCAAGATTGAGGCCACCATCGACAATGCCCGTGCCCTCTTGCAGCTCCGCGAGCGGAGTAGCCTGGCGGCATTTCTCTGGGGGTTGGTGGATGGGCGGCCGCAAATCAACGCGCATCGCTCCGCCAAGACCGTGCCGGCCCAGACCGCGACGTCGCTTGCCATCTCCAAAGCGCTCAAGGCACAAGGGTTTCGCTTCGTCGGTCCAACCACGGTCTATGCCTTCATGCAGGCGACCGGCATGGTGAACGACCACCTCGTCAGCTGCCACCGGCATGCGGTGTGTGCCAAGCTGCAGCGCCGTTTCAAACCCCTGCGCGCGCGGCCGTCAGCATGACCGACCGGGGGCCAGCCGCCGGGGAGGGCGTGGTTCGGCCGCGGGCCTGGCAGCGCATGCTCTCCGGTCGGCGTCTTGATCTGCTCAATCCCTCCCCCAACGACATCGAGATCGAGGACATCGCGCACGGCCTTGCCCGCGTCGCCCGTTGGAATGGCCAGACCTTGGGCGAGCATGCCTTCTCCGTGGCCCAACACGCGCTGCTGGTGGAGGATATTGCGCAAAGCATGCACCCGGATCTGACGCGGCGCTGGCGGCTCGCTGCGCTTTTGCATGATGCCCCCGAATACGTCATCGGCGACCTGATCAGTCCCTTTAAGGCAGCCCTCGGCCTCGATTATAAAGCTTTCGAGCACAAGCTCTTGCAAGCCATTCATCGCCGTTTCGGTCTGCCGCCATCCCTTCCCGATCGGATCGCCAATGCCATCAAGTCGGCCGACCGCGTCGCCGCCTACTACGAGGCCGTAGGGCTCGCCGGCTTTACGCTGGCAGAAGCAAACCGCTATTTCGGGGTGCCGCGCGGCGTGCCCGATGATCTACGCCGGCGCCTGGAGGCGATCGATGCCAAGGCGATCGGTTTCGCCCAGGCCGAGTTTCTGGCGCGCTTTCAGGACTTGTCACAGGACTAGGCAACGAGCTTTCCTGGCCCCACCAGTATGGCCGCAACCGGGGATGGCGATGCAAGAGAGCAAAGCGAATGCCAAGACGGGCGTCTTGCACGTATGCCCGCTGAGCGCTCTGCCGCTGCTGGTCGAGCGCGCCAAGGCCTCGCATCTCATCACCTTGCTGCAGGATGAGATCCTGGTGGCGCGGCCGCACAGCATCCTGCCGGAGCGGCATTTGCGCCTGCATGTCCATGACATCAGTGAGCCGCTCGTGGGCCATGTGCACCCCGACGCGACACACGTTGAGGAAATTATCGCCTTTGCCCGCGCCTGGGCGGGACAAGGGCCCATGGTGGTGCATTGCTGGGCCGGCATCAGCCGGTCCACGGCGGCCGCCTACACCGCCTTGTGCAGCATCAATCCGGACCTCCCCGAGGCGCTGATCGCCGAGCGCCTGCGGCAGGCCTCACCGACGGCCTATCCGAACCGCCTGATGATACGCCTTGCCGACCAGGCCCTCGGCAGAAACGGGCGTATGGTGCGCGCCATCGACGCGATCGGGCGCGGGGTCGTTGCCGGTGAGGCGCTCCCCTTTGCCATTGCGGCAGATCTGTCGCCACCGAGCTGATTTTTCCTACCACCTTCAGCTAGTGCGGAAAATTGCCACGATTGCCGTCGCAATCTAGCCGTTCCCGCCAGATTTGCGTGAGGCACCGCATGAGTTGGCCCCAGCGCCATTCGGAAGGCGCGATCAGATCCATGAGCTATGCCGGCGTCGGCCCCGACATGGGTACGATTGCTGTCGCCTTGACTGCCGTCGTTCTTGCCGTGCGCGAAGATGAACCTGTGGTGGCGGTGTTGGCCGCCGCAGCCGCAGACGAGCCGCAACGACAGGCGTTGCCCGGCGGCCTTTTTAGCGCCGACGAGCATGACAGCCTCGACGCCGGCTTGCGGACCTGCATCGAACGCCAGACCGGGCTCGAGTTGCGGCAGACGCGCCAGATCTCCACCGCCAGTGCTCGCGGCGGCGGGGCCAACGGCGGGCACGACCCGGTCGCCTCCGTCGTCCTGTCCATCAGTTACCTTGCCCTGCTTGGACCCGAGCAGCTGAACCCCCGCGGCAGCGTCACCTGGCAGAGCTGGTATCATTACTTTCCCTGGGAGGACTGGCGCCAGGGACGGCCGGCCTGTCTCAAGCAGGACATCGAGCCGGCCTTGCGCGCCTGGGCCGCTGCCGAGCCAGACTGCGCCAGCGACGGTCCCGGGCGCAGCCAGCGCGTGCGGCTGTGTTTTGGCTGCGAGGGTGCCGCCTGGGACGAAGAAAAGGTGGTCGAGCGCTACGAGCTGCTCTGTGCGGCCGGCTTGCTCCACGACGGCGAGCACGCACGTGCCGAGCAACGCCCCGTTGTGCGCGGTTTGTCGGCATTTCGGCAGGCCGCGTTGGGCGATCATCGGCGCGTGCTCGCCAGCGCCATCGCCGAACTGCGGCGTCTGATCAAATACCGTCCGGTGGTGTTCGAGCTGATGCCGGAGGTGTTCACCCTGTTCGAGCTGCAGAAAACGGTGGAAGCCATTCTCGGTCCCCACCTGCACAAGCAGAATTTTCGCCGGCTGGTGGAGGGTGGCGGTTTGGTCGAGCCAACCGCGCAGTATCGTTTCCGCACCGGCGGGCGACCGGCGCGGCTCTACCGCTTCCGGCCGGATGTGCTGCTCGAGCGCTTGGCGCCCGGCGTGCGCATCAAGCACGGGCGTCTCTAGATTGGCGGTTGCCGCCGGTCGATCGAAGTGAGGCCCCAGGGCGCATCGGGTGGCGGCCGCTGGCCGGATATCCTATAACGGGGCGCCAACCACTACTTTCGGTCCTGCATGGCATCGCAACCCACCTGGGCGAGACCACGGCAGGTCACGCTCATCATCTTGGCGTATCTTCTGCTCCACCTGGGCGTGCGCCTGTGGATGGGTCCCACGCTTGGGCTCGATGACGCCGAGCAAGCGCTGTTCGCCCAGCAATGGCTGCCCAACTACCGCTTGCGTGCGCCGCCGCTTTTTACCTGGGCCCTGGTTGCGACCGGTGCGCTGACAGAGACGAACGTGCTGCTGTTGAGCCTGCTGCGCTACGCGTTGCTCGGGATGATCGCGGGCTTTACCTACCTGACGGCACGCTGCCTGATCCGCGATCCCTCGCTTGCCGCCCTCGCCACCTTCAGTTTCGCGGCCATCTATGTGTTTGGCTACTACAGCCACCACGATCTGACGCACACCACCGTGCTTTCGGCTTTCGTGGCCGCGAGCTGGTATGCCTTCGTGCGGCTGTGCGAGCAGCCGACACTGCCGCGCTACCTCGTGCTTGGCGGCTGTTTTGGCCTGGGTCTGCTCGGCAAATGGAATTTTTTCATGTTCGCCCTGGCGCTGCCGCTTGCCTGCCTGACGCAGCCCCGCCAGCGCGGCCTGATCCTGAATTGGCGGGTGCTGCCCGCCGCCCTCGTGAGCGCAGCCATCGCCCTGCCCTCGGTCCTGTGGGCCATGCACGTCGGGCCAGCGGTCGGGGATGGGCTGGGAACGCTGCTGGGGCCGCCGGCGGGCGGCGTCCTGCGTGGCCTGCTGCTGGGATCAGCGGATCTCGCTCTCGCCGTCCTCGTCTACCCGATGCCATTTCTGGCGATCTTTTTGCTCATCCTCGGAAGCGCTGCCTGGCGCGGCTGGCAGGCCGAGGTTGAGCCGGGACCGCGGGAGCCGATCGTCGGCGTCGGTGTGGTCGGCATGACCATCGCCATCGGCATTTTTTTGCATTGGCTGCTGGTGCCGCTGGCGGGCGCCACCAACTTTTCGGAACGCTTGCTGCAACCCGCCTTGCAGATCTTGCCGGTGTATTTGTTCATGCTGGTGGAACGCGGCGCCGCGTCGGCCCGCGCCATCCGCCGCTATGCAATCGCCTTGTCAGGTGTGGTCGCCATTGCCCTCATTGCACGCCTCCTCATGCCCGTCGCATGTCTGGGTGCTTGCCGCACGCTGGTTCCCTTCCAGGAGATCGCCGAGCGCCTGCGCGCCGCCGGGTTTGCCGGCAACGGCACGATCGTGGTGTCCGACTTTCACATCGGCGGAAACCTGCGTGTGCAATTTCCGCAGGCCAGGGTGGTGGAGATCGGTTATCCGCCGCGGGTGTGGCCTCGACCTCGCGGCCGGGGACAATGCCTCGTGCTCTGGGCCGCAAAAGCCAACGCGCTAAGCGCGCTCGAGGCCTATCTTGCCCAACATCTGGGCGTGGCGGGCGATGCGCGGCGACACGAGGGCGAGTTTGCCGTCCCCATGCAAGGCTCGCGGGCGCGCCCGTATCGCCTGTTCTATCGACTCTATGAGGAGAGCCAGGGCGAATGCCGATGAGCCACACTTTGAGTGAGAAAGGCCGCGCGCGCGGCCAGCAACGCGCATGCCTTGAGCGTCGTCATTCCCGCCAAGGACGAAGAGGAATCGCTGCCCCTGATTGTGGCGCGCATCATCGCCGCCAGCGCCGCCAGCGGGCAGACGCTGCGCGATATCGTGCTCGTCGACGACGGCAGCAGCGATAACACCTGGGAAGTCATGTCGAAGCTGGCCGCTGACGGCGAGCTGGTGCAAGCCATCCGCCTGCGCCGAAACTTTGGCAAAGCCACCGCCCTGATGGTTGGCATTGGCGCCTGCAGCGGCGACGTGATCATCACCATGGATGCCGATCTGCAAGATGATCCCGACGAGATTGCCCGTTTCGTCGAGACGCTCGACCTTGGCTACGACTTGGTCTCGGGCTGGAAGAAGGAGCGTCACGATCCCCTCAACAAGACCTTGCCGTCGCGCTTCTTCAACAAAGTGACCGCCGTCATCAGCGGCGTTGCGCTCAACGATTTCAACTGCGGCTTCAAGGCCTACCGCCGCGAGATCTTCGATTCGATCCAGCTTTACGGCGAGCTGCACCGCTACGTGCCCGTGCTGGCCAACGCGCTCGGCTATCGCATCGCCGAGATCCCTGTGCGCCACCACGCCCGGCGCTTCGGCACCTCCAAGTACGGCGTGGCACGCTACCTGCGTGGTTTTCTCGACCTGCTGACGGTGGTGCTGATTACCCGCTTTGCCTATCGACCGGGCCATCTGTTCGGCGGCATCGGCACCGTTCTGGCCGCCAGCGGTGCGGCGGCGCTGGCCTATTTGATTGGGCTCAAGGTGTTGACCGGCGCCAGCATTGGCAACCGACCCTTGCTGCTGTTGGGTGTGCTGGCCGTCATTGTCGGCATGCAACTGATCTTGTTCGGCATGCTGGCGGAGCTCATCATCCACCGCACACAGCGGCCGGTTGAAACGCGTCACTTGGTAGCGCAGCATCGAGGCCCGATGAGCGCATGAAGCGAGTTTTGACGGCCGTTCTTGCCGCCGGCATCACCGCAGCGTGCCTATGGCTTCTGCTAACGCCACAGGTTCTGGCGGCGCTGGGGCGCCTGGGGTCGCAGGCAAAGCTCATGCCGCTGCTGGTGGCCTTCGCGCTTATTGCCTTGGTGCAATGGCTCCGCGCCTGGCGCTTCGCGGTGATGAGCACCGGCCGGTTGGCGCTGCCCGAGCGGCCGCTGATCCGCATCGCCCTGCAACTGAATTTCCTGAATTTCGTGCTGCCGTTCCGGCTGGGCGAGCTCAGCTACCCCGCGCTCATGCGTCATCAGTACGGCTATGGCCTGGTGCGTTCGGCGGGCGTGCTCCTGCTCGCCCGCCTGTTCGATCTGGCGACCGTGGTCGCCATCCTCTTGGGCGCGGCCGCCCTGTTGAGCGCCACGCCCGCCGGCCGCGCCGGTTTGGGATTGGGCGCGCTGCTTTTTGCCTTGGCACCGTTTGCCCTGGCGTTGCTGGGGGAAGCTCTCTGGCCGCGCCTTCTCAGGGTCGCGCGCATAGCTCAGGGCGGCGCCGATCTGCGGGCCGCGTTTCCAGCCATCGCCCGCGGGCCCGCCCGGCTAGCGGTGGGGCTTGGCTTCGCCATCTGGTTGGTGTTCTCGCTGGCGGCCGTTCTGGTCGCCGACGCCGTGGTGGAAACCGTACCGCCTGCGGCTGCCATGCTGGGCGCGGCGGCCGGCAATATTGCCTTTGCCTTACCCATCAACGGTCTTGCCGGCCTCGGCCCCGCGCAGGCCGCCTGGGTGCTGGCAACGACCTGGGCGGGTGTGCCGCAAGAGGATGCGATGGTGAGCGCGCTGGCGCTGCACGCCGTGGCTTTGCTGAACGCGCTGCTGTTCGGCGGCCTTGCGCTGGCCAGCGGATTTGGCCGCCCGCCAGCAGGCGCCGCGCCCGCGCCGTTGCCGCAGCCCGGGAGCGCAAGTTCCCGAGCCCAGCCGTCACCCTAAGTCTAAAGGCTAGGTGGGCGTCGCCTCCCCTGCCAGCAGGCTCTGGCGGGTCGAGGCTCCATGCGCTCGCGGACAAAGTTTCTGTGCCAAAGCAAGCACTTCCAGAAGCGGCGGGTTTGCGCTAACTGTGCACTCCTGGGGTGGTGCCGAGCCAAAAGGGGCCAGGTCCTACCCGGGGGGAACTCCTGGATCAGAGCGCGGTGTGGTCGCTTCGGCGGGCCGGCCGCTGCGGGTCGCCAGCGCGGGCAATGGTGATGCATGTCCATTCTTTTGCGGTTTAGCCGAGCCGTCGATTGGGTGAACGCGCAATTTGGCGTGCTTGCCAATTGGTTCGTGCTGCTTGCCTGCCTGATCAGCGCCGGCAACGCGGCGAGCCGTTACCTGTTCAGCGAAAGCTCGAACGGCTGGCTGGAGATCCAGTGGTACCTGTTTGCTGGGATGGTGCTGCTCGGCGCCCCCTACACGCTCAAGATGAACGAGCACGTGCGCGTCGATCTCGTCTACGGCATGGTCTCCGAGCGCGCGCGCATCTGGATCGACATCATCGGCGGTTTTCTGTTCCTGCTGCCGATCTGCCTGATCCTCATCTACTATACCTGGCCCTGGTTCGTTGCCTCCTGGCAGGGCCATGAGGGCTCCTCCAATGCCGGCGGCTTGCTGCGTTGGCCGGTCAAATTGCTGCTGCCCCTGGGCTTCGCCCTGATGGCCCTGCAGGGCATTTCCGAAATCATCAAGCGCGTGGCCGCGATCGAGCATCTGATCGAGGACGACTTCAAGTACGAGAAGCCGCTGCAATGAGTTTTATCGCGCACAACATGGCGCCCCTGATGTTCGGCGGCATGGTGCTGTTCATGCTGATCGGCTATCCGGCGGCGTTCTCTCTCGCCGCCACCGGCTTGTTCTTCGGCTTTCTCGGCATCGAATTGGGCCTGATCAGGCCCGACTTCCTCGGTAATTTGACCTATCAGCTGTATGGCATCATCTCCAACGAGCTGTTGCTGGCGATTCCCTTTTTCACCTTCATGGGTGCGATCCTGGAGCGTTGCGGTCTCGCGGAAGACCTGCTCGATTCCATCGGCCAGCTGTTTGGGCCGGTGCGTGGTGGCATGTCCTACGCGGTGATCTTCGTCGGCGCCATTCTCGGCGCCATCACCGGCACCGTTGCCGCTTCCGTGATTGCCATGGGCGTCATCTCCATGGTGCCGATGCTCAAGTACGGCTATTCCACGCGCCATACCATGGGCGTGATCGCCGCCTCGGGGACCATCACCCAGCTGATCCCGCCCTCCTTGGTGTTGGTCGTGCTGGCCGACGTGCTCGGTCGCTCGGTCGGCGATATGTACGCCGGCGCCATTGGCCCGAGCCTCATCCAGGTCGCCCTGTTTTGCGCCTGGGTCGCCATCCTCAGCGTGCTGCGGCCAAACGATCTGCCGGCACTGCCGCTCGAGGCCAGGACGCTGCGCGGTTCGGCCCTCTTGCTCAAATGCCTGCGCGGCATGATCCCGTCCCTGGGTCTGATCTTTCTCGTGCTCGGCACGATTTTCATGGGGTTGGCGACGCCAACCGAAGCGGGGGCAATGGGCGTGGTCGGAGCGATCGCGCTCGCTGCCTCCTATGGAACGCTGTCCTGGAAGTTTCTGTATCAGGGCATGGCCAGCACCATGCGGCTCACCGCCATGGTCGTCTATATCCTGATCGGCGCGCGCGTATTCAGCCTGGTGTTTCAGGGCGTCGGCGGCAAGGAATGGATCGAGGAGTTGTTGACCGCGTTGCCCGGCGGACAACTCGGCTTCCTGGTGTTCGTCAACGCCTTCATCTTTCTGGCCGCGTTCTTCCTGGATTTCTTCGAGATCGCTTTCATCATCATTCCCCTGCTGGCGCCGGTGGCGGACAAGCTCGGCATCGATCTGGTCTGGTTCGGCGTGCTGATCTGCGCCAATATCCAAACCAGCTTCATGCACCCGCCCTTCGGGTTCGCCCTGTTCTATTTGCGCGGCATCGCGCCACCCTCGATCAAGACCTCGGATATCTATTGGGGCGCAATTCCCTGGCTCTTCCTGCAGCTGATCTTGGTCATCATCTTGATCTTCTGGCCGGCCTCGGTCACCTACTGGCTCGACAAGGGCCCGAAGGTCGATCCCAGCAAAATCGAAATCAATGTGCCCATGCCGGCGATGCCGCCGCCCTTCGATCCGTCCCAGTTCAAGTAAGGCGCCCGCCGCCGGCTGCGGCTTGAGGAAAGCAAGTGACAACAAGCAGGTAACGACAAGCAAGGGGGGCGGTTCGAGGCTTGCTGGAGGCTCGATCAGCCCACCATCGTTCAATCACGATTGCGGTATATTGAGCGCCATCCACGCTCAGATCCGCGTGGGCTGCGTACTGAGGACGGCATGGTCAAGGTCATCGCCTTTTGGGGCATCATCTCTATTCTATGCGCCGCCGTTGCCGGTGTCGTCGCGGGCCTGAAGCGGCGCGACCATTCCTTCTGGGCAGCCTGGAGCTTCCTGTTTCCGCCCATGCTGCTGGTGCTGCTGTTGCTGCGCACCAACCGCGGTCCGCGTCCGCGACGTCCGGGGCTCGACGAGCTGGAGCCGGACGAGCGGCGCTTTCTGTAAGCGGCTAGCACTTACCGCTTGCCGCGCTTTTCGCTGATGGCAGCTTGCGCGGCGGCCAGCCGCGCCACGGGTACGCGGAAGGGCGAGCAGGAGACGTAGTCCAGTTTGGTCGCGTGACAAAAGGCGATCGAGGCCGGATCGCCGCCGTGCTCGCCGCAGATGCCAACCTTCAAGTCGCTGCGCACGGCGCGGCCGCGTTCGGTGCCAATCGCCACCAGCTCGCCGACGCCGTCGCGGTCGATCGAGACGAAGGGGTCGACCTCGAAAATCGCCCGCTCGGCATAGTTGGCAAGGATTGGCGCGGCATCGTCGCGCGACAGTCCGAGGCAGGTCTGCGTCAGGTCGTTGGTGCCGAAGGAAAAGAATTCCGCCCCCTCTTCGCCGGCGGCGATTTCGCCCGCCCGCAGCGCCGCGCGCGGCAACTCGATCATGGTGCCGATCTGAAATTCGAGTTCGGCACCGGTCTCCTTGCGCACCGCGTTGGCGGTGGCGACGATCGTAGTACGCAACAGATCGAACTCGGTGCGATAGGCAATGAGCGGGATCATTACCTCGGGCACCACCGGCTTGCCGGTCTTGCGACCGGCATTGATGGCGGCTTCGAAGATGGCGCGCGCCTGGGTTTCGGTGATCTCGGGATAGCGCACGGCGAGCCGGCAACCGCGGAAACCCAGCATGGGATTGAACTCGTGCAGTTCGGCAACGCGCGCGTTGAGCTTTTCGACCGGCACGCCGAGCTCGTGGGCCACGGCCGCCGCCTCTTTGGCTTCGTGTGGCAGGAACTCGTGCAAGGGCGGATCCAAAAGCCGGATCGTCACCGGCAGGCCCGCCATGATCTCAAACAGCGCTTCGAAGTCCGCTCGCTGGACGGGCAGGATCTTGGCAAGCGCCCGCCGGCGACCGGCTTCGTCGTCGGCGCAAATCATTTCGCGCATGGCCAGGATGCGGCCTGCCTCGAAAAACATGTGCTCGGTGCGGCACAGGCCGATGCCTTCGGCGCCGAAGGCGACCGCCTGCTTGGCATCGCGGGGCGTATCGGCATTGGCGCGCACGCGCAGCGCCCGCGTCTGATCGGCCCAGGCCATGATCTTGGCGAAGTCGCCGGAGAGCTCGGGCTGCCGCATCTCGACGCGCCCGGCAAGCACCTCGCCCTTGGCCCCGTCGATGGTGATGATGTCGCCCTTGCGCAGCGTCACGCTGCCGGCCGTCATGGTGCCCGCCTTGTAATCGACGCGCAGGCTGCCGGCGCCGCAGACGCAAGGCCGGCCCATGCCGCGCGCCACCACTGCGGCGTGGCTCGTCATGCCGCCGCGGGTGGTGAGGATGCCCGCCGCCGCGTGCATGCCGTGGATGTCCTCCGGGCTGGTCTCGATGCGCACCAGGATCACCTCGCGACCCTGGCTCTTCAAGGCCTCCGCCTCGTCGGCGTCGTACACGATCTCACCGGTTGCGGCTCCGGGCGAGGCCGGCAGGCCCTTGGCGATGATCTGCTTGTGCGCGCCGGGATCGATGGTGGGGTGCAGAAGCTGGTCGAGCGCATTGGCATCGATGCGCATCACCGCCTCCTCCTCGTCGATCAGACGCTCGGCACACAGATCGACGGCAATCTTCAGGGCAGCCCTGACGGTGCGCTTGCCGGAGCGGGTCTGCAGCATCCACAGCTTGCCTTCCTGCACCGTGAACTCCACGTCCTGCATGTCGCGGTAGCGGCCTTCGAGCTTGCTCAGAATGCCGACGAGTTCGCCGAAGGTTTCCGGCATCAAGGTCTCCAGCGAGGGCAGGCTCTCACCCGCCTCTTGCCGCGCGGCCTCGCTCAGCGGCTGGGGTGTACGGATGCCGGCGACCACATCCTCGCCCTGGGCGTTGAGCAGAAATTCGCCGTACAGTTCGCGGGCACCGGTGGATGGATTGCGCGTGAAGGCGACGCCGGTGGCAGATGTGTCACCCAGGTTGCCGAACACCATCGCTTGCACATTGACGGCGGTACCCCAGCTGTCGGGAATGCCATGTAGACGCCGGTAAGTCTTGGCGCGGGCGTTGTGCCAGGACTCGAAGACCGCCCCGATCGCGCCCCAGAGCTGATCGTTGGTGGCCTGCGGGAACGGCTTTCCCGTCGCGTTGGCGACGGCCCGCTTGTAGCCGTCGATCACCTGCAGCCAGTCCGACGCCGCAAGATCGGTGTCCAACGCATAGCCGTTGAGGTTCTTGTGATTGTCGAGAATGTCCTCAAACACGCCATGATCCACATCGAGCACGACGTTGGCATACATCTGAATGAAGCGCCGATAGCTGTCGTAGGCGAAGCGCGCGTTGCCCGATTTCGCCGCCAGACCCTCGACGGTGGCGTCGTTGAGACCCAGATTGAGGATCGTATCCATCATGCCCGGCATTGAGGCGCGGGCACCCGAGCGCACCGACACCAGCAACGGTGCCTTGGGGTCGCCGAAGCTAGCTCCGACCGCCGCGCCGACCTCGGCGAGGGCGGCGTTGACTTGCCCTTGCAGGCTCGGTGGCAGCGCGTTGCCATTGGCGTAATAGGCGCTGCAAACGTCAGTCGTAATGGTGAACCCGGGCGGCACCGGCAAGCCGAGGCTCGCCATTTCGGCCAGGTTGGCGCCCTTGCCCCCAAGCAGGCTCTTCATGTCGGCGCTGCCGTCCGTCCGATTGGGTCCGAACAGGTACACCTGCCGCTGGGCGGCTGCCCCGCTGGGACCAGTGCGTGCCTTCATGGCTCTCTCCATGTCACGTTGGCGCCCTTTTCCGGCGGGGAGGTCCTGCAAATCGTCCTCGGCAACGTTTAGCAATAGCAAAAGTTCTCGAGGAGTGGCGACGGTGCATTGCCGCTCCCGGCCTGGAATACTTTGACGAAGGCCTAGTGTTTGCGCACTCTACGCGCCCAACTCAGTGTTTACCGCCCTTGAAAGGTGCACCGACCCCATGTCGACGCAGCTCCGCCGCGTGCTGAATACGCTCGATGCCACGCAAACCGAGGCGCTCGATCGGCTGTTCGAATTTATCCGCATTCCCAGTGTTTCCACCGATCCCGCTTACAAGGCGCATTGCCAAAAGGCGGCAGAATGGTGCGCCGGCCAGCTCAAATCCATGGGCTTTGACGCCCGGGTGGTGCCGACCACGGGTCACCCCATGGTCGTGGCGCATGATAAGCCGCCCGCGCGCAAGGCTGCGCCGCACGTCTTGTTCTACGGACATTACGATGTGCAACCTCCCGAGCCGCTCGAGCTGTGGAAAACGCCGCCTTTTGAGCCGCGGCTCGCCAATGACAAGGTCAACGGCAAGATCATCCTTGGGCGTGGTGCCGAGGACAACAAGGGTCAGCTGATGACCTTTCTCGAAGCCGTGCGGGCCTGGAAGACGGTAGCCGGCGCTGTGCCGCTGCCGATCAGCATCCTGTTCGAAGGCGAGGAGGAATGTGGTTCGGCCTCGTTGCCAGGCTTTCTCAAAAAGCACGGCCAGGAGGTGACGGCTGACCTGGCGCTGGTGTGCGACACGGGACAATGGGACAAAAACACGCCGGCCATTTCCACGCAGCTGCGGGGCATCTGCGCCACCGAGATCGTCGTCACCGGGCCCAGTCGTGACCTGCATTCGGGCAGTTTCGGGGGTGCGGCGCAAAATCCCATTCGTGTCTTGGCGCGCATCATGGGGGAAATGCACGATGGCAACGGCAAGGTGCGGGTGCCGGGTTTTTATGACGGCCTGCGCAAGCCATCGGCCCGGGTGCTCAAGCAGTGGCAGGGCTTGGGTTTCGACGCGCGCGAGTTTCTCGCCGATGTCGGCTTGAGTGCACCCGCCGGCGAGCAGCGCTACAGCGTGCTCGAACAGATCTGGGCCCGACCGACGCTCGAGTTCAACGGCATCACCGGCGGCTACCAGGGTGTCGGTACCAAGACCGTGATCCCGGCGCGCGCCTCCGTCAAGATCACCTGCCGCCTGGTGCCAGGACAAGATCCGGCAAAAATCCAGCAGAACCTGCAGGCCTTCGTGCGCGCTCGGTTGCCTAGGGATTGCCGGGCCGAGTTTCACAGCGGCCAGGGCTCCCCGGCGATTGCGTTCGATCCGCAGGCGCCATTCGTCGCCCGCGCGGCCGAGGCGCTGGCCGAGGAATGGGGCCGCCCGGCGGCGCTGGTGGGCATGGGCGGATCCATCCCGATCGTCACCTCGTTCAAAACCGCGCTCGGCATGGACAGCCTGCTGGTCGGCTTCGGCCTCGACGACGACCGCATCCATTCGCCCAACGAGAAATACAATCTGTCCTCGTTCCGCAAGGGCGCACGCAGCTGGGCGCGCATCCTGGACAAGCTTGCGGCCTAGGTCGACCGCATGGCGGCAGCGGGCAGCCGTCTGGCCGAGGCCAGGCACGCTGCCGCCGCGCATAGCATTGCTAGCGACCGTCTCGGCGCCGAGCTAGGATCGCCGCAGGTTTTTTTGGGTCATGGAGATTTGCCATGCGAACCGCGCGCGCCTTGGCCCGACATCGGCAGGCTCAGCGCTGCGCGGCTGCCCTGCTCGCCTGCGCCTGTTGGAGCGGCGCTGCCTTTGCCCAGGGCGTACCCTACCGCGAACGCCCCGATGGCTATCGGCGCGAGGACGCGCGGGCGACGGACCGGGAGCATCGCGCCGGCGCGTTCGACTACTACGTGCTGGCGTTATCCTGGAGCCCGACCTATTGCGCCGATCTGCGCAACACTCGCTATGACCCTCAGTGCCATGCCGGCGGTGAGCGACGTTACGCGTTCGTGCTGCATGGTTTGTGGCCGCAATACGCACGCGGCTGGCCGGAGCATTGCCGCAGCCCCGATCGCGGCTATGTGCCGAGGCCGGTGGCCAATCGCATGCTCGACATCATGCCGAGCGATAAGCTGATTTTCAACGAGTACCGCAAGCATGGCACCTGCAGCGGCTTGGGCGTCGACGGTTACTTCGATCTTGCCCGGCTGCTGCACGACAAGGTCATCATCCCAAAGCGCTTCATCGGACTGAGCGACGAGCGGCTGATGCTGTCGCCCGACGCGCTGGTGCGCGAGTTCGTCGAGGTCAATCCGGGCCTGCAGCCGGACATGCTGGCGGTCGAATGCGGCGGGCCGGGGCATCGGTTGCGGGAGGTGCGCATCTGCTTCGACAAGGCTGGCAGCTTTCGCGCCTGCGGCAGCAACGAAAACCCGCGCCGGTTGTGTTCGGCCAACCTCATGTACGTGCCGCCCGTGCGCTCCGGGCCGGGCCGCACCGCGCCGCCAGGCCAGGCGCCGCCATCGCCGCGCGAAATCCTCCCCGGTCCGCGGGACGATCGCCGGCTGTAGGGACACCTGCCTGCGCCGGCTGCCTGCCTGTGGATAGCGCGGATATCTGGGGAGCAACGGCGGTTGCGGGCTGGCTTGGCGTTGCCCGCTGCCGCCGCCGGCCGCTAAAGGCATGAAGCGGCGCGCTCAACTTGCCGTCTGCGCGCCGGCACGTGTTCGCTCAGGAGTGGTCGTGCACGGGCATACTGAGCCGAAGCAGCGAGGTCGCATGGGCGTGAGCGGTCCGCGGCGGGCGGCGATCGCCGGTCTCCTGATCGGTGCCGTCCTGTGGAATGGCGCTGCCCTTTGGCAGCTTGCGGGCGCCGTGCTGATCGGCGCGCCGGCTGATGCAACCCAGGCGCCGGCCGGGGCCGGCTGCACCTCCTTGTCCCTCGATCGACCGACCGGGCGCACGCGTGCCTGGCCGTGCGCAGAGCCGGCGTGGCTGGAATCGGCACTGCGCGCGGCGCGCCTCGCAGCCGCCGCCGGGCCCTGACCGGCCTAGCGCTGCGCCTGCATGCGCTCGAGCAATTCCGGCGTCGGATAGGAATCGGCAGGCAGGCCCAGCTTCAATTGTGCGGCCTTCACGCCGGCCCGTGTGGCCGCGCCGATCTTGCCGTCGGCCTCGCCGCTGAAATAGCCACGTCGTGCCAGCAACGCCTGCAGCTCCTTGATCTGTGCCGCGCTCATCTCGGGCACCGTGCCGTTGCCTTTGTTCATCGCCGGTGCGCCGGCAAGCCGATCCGCCAGGTGCGCAGCCGTGATCGAGTAATTGAGAGACTGATTCCACTTCAGGTAAACCTGGAAATTGGCATGGGCGAGGAATGCCGGGCCGTGCCGCCCCATCGGCAGCAGCAGGGAAGCCGGTGGGGCGGTGGCCGGCAGCGATCGCCCGTCAACCGTTCGCACGCCCCAAGCTCCCCATTTTTCCACGGGATGTTGAATGGCAAGGTCCGCCTCCTCCCAGGGCAACTCGCGGGTCAGACGCACCTCCTGCAGCCAGGGCTGCCCGCGTTGCCAGCCAAGCACAGCAATGAAATTGGCCGACGATGCCAGCACGTCGGGCACGCTCTCGAGCAAGTTGCGCCGGCCGTCGCCGTCGTAGTCGACCGCATGCTGCATGTAGTGGGCGGGAAGAAACTGCGTCTGGCCCAGCTCGCCGGCCCAAGAGCCGATCATGTCTTCTGCGCGCAAATCGCCATGCTCGATAATGCGCAAGGCCGCCATCAGCTCGCCGCGAAACAGTTCGGGCCTGCGGCAGTCATAGGCCAGCGTGGCCAGCGAGCGCAGCACCGGCAGGTTGCCCATCATCGACCCGAAATCGCTTTCCAACCCCCAGAAGGCGACGAGCACGGGTCCAGGGACGCCATACTGCGCCTCGATGCGGGCCAGCAGCTCGCGATGCTGCTTCAGTTTGGCGATGCCGTTTTGGATCCGGTTTGGCGTGATGAGCTTGCCGGAAAACGCCGTGAACGTCTGGGCGAAAAAGCCCTGCCGGCGATCGCGCTGAATAATGCCGGGATCGAGGCTCATGCCGCCCAGCGCCGCGGCAATGGTGGTGGGCGAGATGCCGTTGGCGCGTGCCTCCTGACGGAAGCCATCCAGCCAAGCCTCGAAATTGCCGGTGTTGCGGCAGTCGGGGTTGTTTGGCGCGGTCGCCTTGGCCTGTTCGGCGGCCGCCGGCAGCAGCGATCCCCAGGCCCAGAGCGCCGTCCAGAGCCCGGCCCCGACAAGGCCAGCCAGGCCAAGCCGACAGAACTGCTTTAGCATCGAGAGCTACCCTCCATGCGCTGGCTTCCCCGGGGCGCGCGCTAACCCTTTGCGGGAGGTATAGCCGTTTCTGGCGTGGTCGGCAGCGCACCCCGCGTGCGCCGACCCCCCGCCGCGTGCCAAGCCCGTGTCAATGTGCCAATTGCGGCGGCAGCATGGCTGAACCCCTGATCGCAGCGCCAAGCCCGGCCCGTGCCGGCCCTTGCGGCTTGGCCGCCGCGCCGGGCAAGGCCCAGCCGTTAACACGGCAGGGCCGCTAGCCTTCGGGACAGAGTTCGAAGGCCTTCTCCAGCGCCTGCGCTTGACTGCCGAATTGTCCGGCGATGGCGCCGTTTTTGGCATAGGCGGAGATGAAGGCCTCCGCTTCGCGCGACTCAGCGCCCTCGTTGACGTCGAGCACCGTGTAATTGACCACCTTGTCGCCCTGGGACTTGATGATCATCGCCTTCTGGCCGCCATAGCTTGCCGTCCAGACGCGACATTTCTGGGCGGCTGCGGCTGCTGGCGCCGAACCGGATTTGGCCGCAGCGGCCGTCGATGCCGTCTGCAAGCCCTTGTCCGCGCTGCCAGCCTTTTCCACCTTGCCGCTCTGGGCCGCCACCTTTGCGCTGGCCGCCGTCGCGGTGCTGGCCGCCATCGCGTTGGCGGCCCTGTCGCTGCGCTCGAGCTTGGCGCTGCCGCCATCATCGGCGGCAACTTGCGCGGCCTCCTTGATCGTCTCGGCTCCCGGGGCGTTGAGCAACCGGAACGGTGTGGTCGCCGATGTCGCCGCTGGCGCCGAGGCTGGCTGCAAGCCGAGCGCCGAGCGTTGTTCAGCGCTTTCCACCTTGCCGGCGGCGATGGCACGTTGCGCCAATTCGGCACCAGCTGAGCGTTCGGGCTTACCTTCCGCCGGCTTGGCGTCGGCCATGCGCGTTTCCTTGCGCGCCGAAGCCTCCTGTAGCTCGGGCCTGGGATCTGGCTTGGCGCAGAACGCCTCGAAGCGCTCGGCGATGCCTTCGATCATGTGGCGATAGGAACGCGTGCCGGGGGCCCACTTGGCGGCCAGGTCGCCAAAGGTGACGGGCCGCGTGAAGCCCTGATGCCAATCCGTCAGCACACCCCACTCTTGCACCTTGCGCGTGCGTTCCGCCACCGGCTGGTCGACCCGTTCGCCGGCGTAGAGCAGCAGGTGCTGGAGATGCGCGCGCACGCCGGTGGTAATGTCCTTGAAGCTTTCGCCTGGCGCGCCGCGCCCCGTGGCTCCGAGGCCGGCAAAATTGTTCTGGCTCGGCTTCACATCGCCGGCACGGCTGCCGTTGCGGTAGCTCAGCGATCCGGTCTCGAGCAGCATCTGATAAAACGCATAATCCCAGCGCACCCCAAGCGCCTCACCGATCTTCATGTATTCGCCGGCGATGGCCTGGAAACGCGGGTCCAGGTTCGGGTTTCGGCTCTCAAGGTAGGCGAGCAGCCGGCCAGGGGTGACGCATTGCGGCACGCTATTGCCGCGCGTGACCTTGATCGCCGGCAGGTCGGCAGCGGCGACTGGAATTGGGCTAGCAAGCAAAGCGAGAAGGAAAAACGCTCCGACGCGGCGCGGCATGGAACACCCACCTAAGTTCATCCACGTGCCCCCGGCTTGGTGGGCACACGGAGTTCCGATCTGTTGATAGGCCCTTAACGTTAAGGGCCAGTTAGCGTCCCCGCACAAGGTGCGCTGTTGCGGCCGCTTGACCCTCCCACGTGGCCTTTTCCCCCTATCCCCCGGCTGCGTCGAAGGCGAATCGCCGCGAACCGTAAGCTTCAATGTGCACTACACTTTTGGGCGCAAATTGGGCGATCGGCCCGCGACTTAGCGGCCGCGAGCAAGCCCCGCTTTGCTCAGGCGCGGCTGCGTTCGATCTCCACGCCGACGGAGCGGCACATCGGCAGCGCGTCGGGTTTCTCGATCTGCACCCTGACGTTTTCGACGCGCGGATCCATCAGGCAGTGCCGGGCGATGCGCTCCGCCAAGGTTTCGAGCAAATTGACGTGTTCCTGCTGCACCAGGAGGGCGATGCCCTCAACCAGCTTGCTGTAGTCCAGTACGTCCTCCAGCCGGTCGGAAATGCCATCATAGTCGTCGCGCACGGCCAAATCCGCCGACAGCAGGATGCGCTGCTCGTAGCGCTTCTCGTGTTCGAACACGCCCACGCTGGCCACGATCTCAAAATCTCGCACGAAGACGCGCCGCAGGCCGCTTGGGCGCCGTGGCTTGGCCGTGCCGGGGTTTGCGGGCGGTGGGGATGTCGGCATATCGATCAGCCGCCGCTGGAGGTGACGTCGGCCGTTTGCCAGGCCAAATGCTGGCCGCCGTCGAGGGCAAGCATCTGTCCGGTCAGGGCCGGCGCGTCGAGAATGAAGGCAATGGCGGCGGCAATCTCCTCGGGTCGGGTGCTGCGGCCGAGCAGGGTGGCTTGGTATTCGGCCTGGAACTGCGCCTCGGTCTGATGCGCGCTTTGCAACACCGGGCCCGGCCCGATGGCATTGACGCGAATGCGGGGGGCAAGCGCCTGCGCCAAGGTGCGGGTGACCGCCCACAAGCCTGCCTTGGAGGCGGTGTAGGAGAAAAACTGCGGCGTCGGCTTTAGGACGCCCTGATCGATGATGTTGATGATGTTGCCGCTCGCGCCTGCCGGCAGGTGCGCGGCAAAGGCCTGGGCCAGGAACACGGGGGCCTTCAGGTTGACGGCGAGCTGGGCGTCCCAGAGCCCCGCTTGCAGCGTGCCGATGGCGTCGGGCGCAAACATGGCGGCATTGTTGATAAGGCAGGTCGGCGGGCCGAGCAGCCGGCTGCACTCGGGCACCAGGCGTTCGACGTCGCTCGACAAGCTCAGATCAGCGCCCAAGACCGCGGTGGGGGTGCCGGCGCGGCCGAGCTGCTCGGCCAGCGCTTGTCCCTGCTGCCGCGAGGCATGGCAGTGGATCGCCACCCGCCAGCCTCGCGCGGCGAAGTCACCGGCAAGCACCCGGCCGATGCGCTGGGCCGCGCCTGTGATGAGGACGGTCGGGGCGGTATGATCCGGCAACAGATCCTCCAGAGGGCGCAGAAGGCAACGCCAGCGGGCTTTCGGCGCCCGGGCTCGCCCACGAAGCCTGCGCCGGGCGGGCCAGCTGGTGCTCTTAGCGCATCGGCCGGCGGCCGGCAAAACCGCAAGGCGTTAAGGCGCCGGTTGATCGGCCACGTCCGCTGCCGGCATTGCCCACCGGATCGGCACCGGGACAGGCTCAAAGCGCCCGATAATTAGGCACCGCAGCGTGAAAAAACCCCATTGCCAGCCGCCTGTTGCCGGCTTGGCACGTTGTTGTCTGCTCAACGCGAACGTGCGCCAATTCTTATTGCGTCCGGGGCCAAATGCGCGACATTGGCGAAACAACGAATCGCTAGGGAAGCTACCATGACAGTAAGATTTCCGGCACTTGCGGCGCCATCCGCAGCTGCGTTCGCGCTCGCATTTTTGGCTGGATCGGCCCATGCCGACGGCATGCGCCGCGGCAGCGTCAAGGATGCACCACCTCCCCCGCCGCAGGAACGTTGCAAGCTCTCGGCCAATATCGGGCTGGCAACCGAATACGTCTTCCGCGGCGTCTCGCAAACGCAGGAGGGGCCGGCGGTCCAGGGTGGTTTCGACGCAACTTGCGGCATGTTCTATGCCGGCGTCTGGGCCTCCAACCTCGATTGGGGTGCCAACGAGGGCACCAACATCGCCAATATCGAGATGGATTGGTACGCTGGCATCAAATTCAACACCCACCGCATCGCCTGGGATGTGGGCGTGATCTACTACACCTATCCCAGAGGGGCTGACATTGCAGTTGTTTCCCTGACGGACCCCACCATCGTCAAGGCAGACTTCAACTACGTCGAACTGAAAGTCGGTGCCAGCGCCGAACTCTGGAAGGATGGCACGCTGGGGGTGACGGGATTCTTCTCGCCGGACTACCAGTATGAGACCGGAAACGTGTGGACCGTAGAGGCCGCCTTCACGCAGAACCTGCGGAAGTTCATGTTCATCGGACGTGAATGGTCGCCAAGCGTCAGCGCCCTCATTGGCTATCAGGCCGCCACCGGCAACGAAGCGGACAAAGCACGCTACCTCGGCAACGTCACCGGGGATGACGACCACTACGTCTATTGGAATGCCGGCTTGACCCTCGGCTTCCTGGAGAAATGGTCGGTGGATTTGCGCTATTGGGATACCAACATCGACCGGGCGGATGACTGCAAAGGCCCTCTGTTTGCCTGCGACGAGCGCTTCGTGGCAACGCTCAAATTTACCTACTGAGGCCCAGCCGCCAACAGTGCCAACGGGCCCCTTTTGGGGCCCGTTGCTGTTTGGCGCCGTCCCTCGCCCGATCGAGGGGACCCGCGAGCCCGCATTTGGCCAAGGCCTCGCGCGGGCAGGCGCTGGCGGATCCGCCGCCCGCCATCAGGCAACGTCGCTGCCGGCACCGCGGAAAGGGCCTCTGGCCCCGTCGGACCCAAAGTCGCCGCCTCAGGTCTGAGGCCATGCCGAGCGACAAGAAAGGGAGCCCCCCTGGGGCTGGAGCCGAGCCCTGGGGCACCGCCCGGCGCCAGCGGCCAGCGGACCTCGGCTCAGGTCCTGGCCGCCTCTCCCCGGAGGCGCCAAGAGCGCCGGCACTGGACCTAGGGCGGCAGCCCCCTTAAGTCAGGGTTCATGTCCAATACGACGGCGCGCGCAAAGCCTCTCGGTTTGACCCCAGCGCCCCAGGCCGCTGCGGCGGCGGGGCAGCCGCCGACCGGGGTCGCGGTGATCGCCGGCACCCTCAAGAGCTTGCCCAATGGTCCTGGCGTCTACCGCATGATCGATGCCGCTGGCGTCGTCATCTACGTGGGCAAGGCGCGCAACCTGAAGGCGCGGGTGACGAGTTATGCCCGCGCCGGCAATCATCCCGCCCGCATCCTGCGTTTGATTGCGGCGACCGCGGCCATGGAATTCGTCACGGTGCGCACCGAAGCCGAGGCGCTGCTGCTCGAGGCCAACCTGATCAAGCGCTTTCGGCCGCGCTACAATGTGCTGCTGCGTGATGACAAGTCGTTTCCCTATATCTTAATCGCGACCGACCACCGGGCGCCGCAAATCCTGAAACACCGGGGCGCACGCAATCGCAAAGGCGAATATTTCGGCCCGTTCGCGTCGGCCGGCGCCGTCAACCGCACCATTAATATGCTGGAGCGGGCGTTTCTGCTGCGGTCCTGCTCGGACGCCGTATTCGAGAGCCGCAGCCGTCCCTGCCTGCTGCATCAGATTAAGCGCTGTTCGGCGCCGTGCACGGGCCTGATTGGCCTCGAGGACTACAATGCGCTGGTCGAGGAAGCGCGCCGCTTTCTGCGCGGCGAAAGTCAGAATGCGCGTCAGATGTACCAGCGGCTGATGGAGGAGGCGTCGGCCAATCTCGATTTCGAGCGGGCCGCCGTCTACCGCAATCGGCTGTGGGCGCTGGCTCACGTTACCGCCGATCAGTCCATCAACCTGGAGGGCATCGAGGAAGCAGACGTCTTCGCCGCGCATCAGGAAGCAGGGCAGATCGGTATTCAGGTGTTCTTCTTTCGCTCCGGCCAAAACTGGGGTAATCGCGCCTACTTTCCGCGCGCCGATCGGACGCTCGGCGTCGCCGAGGTGCTGGAGAGCTTTATCGCCCAGTTCTACGATGACAAGCCGGTGCCCTCGTGCATCCTCCTCTCGCACAAATTGCCGAACGAGGCGCTGCTGGCCGAAGCACTGTCGACCAAAGCGGAGCGCAAGGTCGAGGTCAACACGCCGCAGCGCGGCGCCAAGGTCGGTATCGTCGAGCATGCCAGCCAGAACGCCAGGGAGGCGCTGGCACGCCGGTTGGCGGAAAGCGCATCACAGCGCCAGTTGCTCACAGGGCTCGGCAACCGTCTTGGTCTTGGGTGTGCGCCGCGCCGCATCGAAGTCTTTGACAATAGCCATATCATGGGAACGCACGCCGTAGGGGCGATGATCGTTGCGGGCTCGGAAGGCTTCGTGAAGTCGCAGTATCGAAAATTCAACATCAAGTCTGCCGATCTCGTCCCTGGTGACGACTATGCCATGATGCGTGAGGTTTTGACCCGACGCTGCAAGCGGCTGGTGTTGGAGCAAGGCCTAACCACAGCCGCGGCCGCCACCGAACCGCTGCCGCCAAACAGTGGTGAGCCGGGCAGCGCCTCGCGCATCGCGCCAGCGGAGCCACCGCCGGTTGATCGGCGCGGCGGCAGCGCCCTTGCCTTCGGCGTGTTGCGTGCGGATCGTGGCGCAGATGCGCCCGGAGCCGCATCTGCCCGGGAGAGCGCGGACGCGGAGGATGCCGCAGTGAGCGACGATTTTCCGGCGCGTCCGGACCTGCTGCTGATCGATGGCGGCTCGGGGCAGCTCGCTGTGGCGCGCGAGGTTCTGGCCCAATTTGGTCTCGACATCGCCGTGGTCGGCATCGCCAAAGGTCCAGATCGCGACGCCGGGCGCGAGCACTTCCACATTCCCGGGCGCGACAGGCCCTTGCTGCTGGAGACGCGCGATCCGGTGCTTTACTTCGTTCAGCGCCTGCGCGACGAAGCGCACCGGTTTGCGATTGGCGCGCATCGCGCCAAGCGCAGCAAGGCCCTGGGCGTTAATCCGCTCGACGAGATCGCCGGCATCGGACCCACACGCAAACGTGCGTTGCTCAAGTATTTCGGTTCAGCAAAGGCTGTGTCGCGAGCCAGCCGTGAGGATCTCCAGAGCGTGGCCGGTATCAGCGCCCAGATGGCGCAGACCATCTATGATTTCTTTCACGAGCGTCGCGACTAGGTCGGCGGCAGCGTGGGCGCGCGATCTGGCGCGTTCATGGTGACGACCAGGCCCCATTGACGCTCTCGGACCCAAGTGCTTTTTTCTGCCCAATGGAACGCGCGGTGACCACACCAGGCCTTGGCAGTCTGCCCAACGTATTGACGTACTTGCGCATTCTGGCGGTGCCGGCGGTCGTCCTCTGCCTCATGGCGATCGACGGCACGGACGGCAGATGGTGGGCCCTGGCCGTCTATGTTGTGGCCTGCCTGACGGATTGGCTCGACGGCTTTCTGGCCCGGGTCTGGCACCAGCAGTCGGCGCTGGGGCGCATGCTCGATCCGATCGCCGACAAGCTGCTGGTCGGCACCACGCTGCTGATGCTGACGTCTGACAATACCATTAGCGGCGTGCACATGGTGGCGGCGGTGATCATCCTGTGTCGCGAGATCCTGGTGTCGGGATTGCGCGAATTTCTCGCCGAGCTGAATATGCGCGTGCATGTGACGCAGCTCGCCAAGTGGAAGACGACCGTGCAAATGATCGCGCTGGGCGTGCTGCTTGCCGGGCCGGCCGGCGACAAGATCCTGCCGGGCATCACAGCGACGGGGCTGGCGATGCTGTGGGTGGCGGCGCTGCTGACCTTGTGGACCGGTTTTGATTATCTGAAGGCCGCCGTGCGCACGGCGATCGAGAACTAGTGGGCCACGCCGATGCGGGTAAAGCTCTTATATTTCGCCTGGGTGCGCGAAAAAACCGGCAAGGCCGAAGAGCACGTCGAGCTGCCCTCGCATATTGACACCGTTGCCGGGCTCGTCGAGTGGCTGAAGCAGCGAGGGCCCGAGTACGCCGAGGCGTTTCAACGCGCCGAGGTCATCCGCGCCGCCGTCAATCGGACGCACGTGCGGCCGGCGGCCAGCATCGTCGGTGCTTCCGAGATTGCCTTTTTTCCACCGGTGACGGGAGGCTGACCCCTGAGCGTGCGCGTCCAGACCGCCGATTTCGATGTCGGCGCCGAGATCGCTGGCCTAACCGCCGGACGCACCGATATCGGTGCCGTCGTCACCTTCACGGGCATCATGCGCGCCGACAATGACGGCAAGGCGATCGCCGGCATGATGCTCGAGCATTATCCCAGCATGACCGAAAGCGAGCTCGCGCGCGTGGAGGCGGAGGCGTGCAAACGCTGGCCCCTGCAGGCGAGCCTGATCGTGCACCGTGTCGGGGCGCTCAAGCCGGGCGACAACATTGTGTTGGTGGTCACTGCCTCGACGCATCGCCAAGCGGCGTTCAGTGCCGCTGCGTTCCTGATGGATTATCTCAAGACCAATGCCCCGTTCTGGAAGAAGGAAATCGGCGCCGACGGCCGCGGCGCGTGGGTCGAGGCCCGCGCCAGCGATGAACGGGCGGCGGGCCGTTGGCAGCTCCCGCCCGGCAGCGAAGGCTAGGGGGCCACGGCCGCCTTGCCAGCTTTTCCCCCACCTGTACTGTCGCCTCGAGTTGAGCGGCCGCCGCCGCTGGTTCAGGAGGAAGCATGTCCACGAGCAAGCCGCACAGCACCGTCGCCACGCGCATGTCCGGCATTCGCGAGGACTGGTTGGCGCAGGTACGAGAGGAAATACTCGAACCCGATCTGGCGATCGTCGATCCGCACCATCACCTATGGGATTTTCCCTCGCATCGCTATCTGCTGCCGGACCTGCTGGCCGACACCGGCAGCGGCCACAACATCGAAAGTACGGTCTTCATCGAATGCACGGCCTGCTATCGCGCCGAGGCTCCCCAGGAGCTGCGTCCGCTGGGCGAGACCGAGTTCGTCAATGGCATCGCCGCCATGTCGGCGAGCGGCGCCTATGGGCCGACGCGGGTGGCCGCGGGCATCGTCGGCTTGGTTGACCTGACGCTGGGGGCCCGTGCCGAAGAGGTGCTGCGCGCGCACATGACTGCTGCCGGTGCACGCTTCAAGGGCATCCGGCACGCGGCGGCCTGGGAGGACAAGGCCGCCGAGATCCACAACTCCCACACCAATCCGCCGCCCCACCTTTATCGCGACCACGCCAAGTTTCGCGAAGGCTTTGCGGTCCTCGGCCGGCTGGGCCTCAGCTTCGACGCCTGGCTGTACCATCCGCAAATCCCCGACCTGACTGCGCTGGCGCGCGCCTTTCCGCAGCAACCGATCGTCCTCAATCACGTCGGCGGGCCGCTCGGTCTGGGCTGGTATGCCGACCGGCGAGAAGAGATCTTCGCTGCCTGGCGGCGGGATGTGCGGGAGCTGGCCGGTTGCGACAACGTCACGGTGAAGCTCGGTGGCCTTGGCATGCGCATCAATGGCTTTGCCTTCCACCGTCGCCAGCAGCCGCCCTCCTCGCAGGAGCTGGCCGATGCCTGGCGGCCCTATGTCGAAACCGCCATCGAGGCCTTCGGGCCGACCCGTTCGATGTTCGAAAGCAACTTCCCGGTCGACAAGATCTCCGGCTCCTATGCCGTCTACTGGAACGCCTTCAAACGGCTGGCGGCGGGGGCTTCCGCGCAGGAAAAGGCGGCGCTCTTTCGCGACACGGCCAAGCGGTTCTATCGCTTGGACTAGAGCGGGGCTGGTGGCGGTGGCTCGGCGGCTTTGGCCGACAGCCGGGCCAGGATCGCCTGTTGCGCCGCCTGCGCGCAATCGGACCAGGAGGCAAGCTTGGAGGCGATTAGATTGGCTTCCGACTTGAGGATCACCCCGTCGCTCAAAACCTTGAGCCCGTTGGCCCGCAAGGTGGCGCCGGTGGTGGTGATATCGACGATGATTTCGGCCAGATCTGCCGCCGGGGCGCCTTCCGTCGCACCCAGACTGGCGACGATGCGATAGCCCGTCACACCGCGCTGGGCAAAGAAGCGGCGCGTCAGGTTCATATACTTGGTGGCGACCCGGATCGGGCGGCCGTGCACACGGCGGTAGACCTGCGACATTTCTTCGAGGTCGGCCATGCTGCGCACATCGATCCAGCACGTCGGTACGGCAACGACGACGTCGGCGCGGCCGAAGCCGCAGCGCTTGAGAAAGGCGACGCGCTGCTCGCAATCGGCAATGGTCTCGCGCACGAGATCCTCTCCGGTGATCCCGAGGTGGGCCGTCCCCTGTCTCAGAAATTGCGCGATCTCGGAGGAGGAGACGAAATTCACCTCCACGTCGGGCAGTTCGGCAATCTCACCCTTGTAGCCGCGTGCCGAGCCCGACTTGCTGACGGACAGCCCTGCGCGCGCCAGCGCCTCGGAGCACTGCTCCATCAGCCGCCCCTTGGAGGGCAGCGCCAAGACAAGCTTCTCGCTCATATGGCCCCCTGCAGCACGGCCAACAGGCGCTCGGTGTGAATGCAGGAACCCACGGCGGGCACCTCGACCGGGGCGCCGACCTCCGCCAGCAGGCTATCGTAGCGCCCACCGCCGGCGAGTGGGCTCTTGGGCCCGAGTTCCGGCACCACGATCTCGAACACGAAACCGGTGTAGTATTCGAGATTGCGGCCAAACTCGGCGGAGAACTCCGCCGCATCGGTGATGACGCCGGCGGCGTCGAGATCGTCGAGCCGGCGCTGGAAGGCCCGCAGCGGCTCGGTTAAATCCAGGCGATGGTCGCGGAACAAGTGCTGCAACGCGCGCACGGCGGTGCGTGCCGGGGCCTTCACCTCGACGTAGCTCTCGATGACGTTGGCGGTGGCGGCAGCGAGCGGGGGTTCGCGCGTATCGGCGGCGGCGGCGAGCAAGCGCTCGGTGATCTCGGGCAGCGTGCGGGTGCCCAGCAGCGCCAAGCCGGCCTTTTCCAGGTAATCTTCGACCTGAGACAGCGCGGCGTCCGGCTGGTCCGGATCGAGACGATCGAGCACCTCCGTCTGCAGGGCCGGCGCCCGCAACGCCTCCGCCGAAGTCAAGCGGTTGAGCTCGGCGCGAAAGGCCTCGGGTCGCCAAAACTGATGCTGCAGACGGCGGCGCCAGCGCTCCGGCATCGGCAGAGCGCCGAGCAGCGCGCGAAACAGCCCAAGGTCGCCGAACCGGAGCCGAAAGCTGTCGACACCGGCCTCGCGCACGGCCTCAACGATCAAGGCTAAGACCGCGGCATCGGCTTGCTCGCGGTCGACGGCTGCAAAGGATTCGATGCCAGCCTGCCTGAACTCGCGCGGATGCGCGCTGGTATCACCGCCCGGCTGATATCGGAAGGCGGAGCCGTTGTAGCAGTAGCGTGCCGGCACCGAGCCTTGCGGATGGCGGGCGAGGTGCAGGCGGCAGGTGGGCACGGTCAAATCCGGACGCAGGCAGAACTCCTCGCCATCGGGATCGGTGAAGACGTAGGTGCGCGCGCGCAGCAATTCGCCGACGACGTCGAGGAACATGTCGGCAGGTTGGATGATGGCCGGTGCCACGTGTTCGTAGCCGGCGCGCGTGAAGGTCGCCATCAGGCGCTGCGCTTGGGCTTCGAGGGCCTCGAACCGTCGTGTGGTCTCGGCGATCATGTGAGCCAGCAGCGTTTTGCACGTATGGCAGAGATCGAAGCGACGGCCGCCTTTGCGGCGCCTCCCGGCCAGGCAAAGGTCCACAAAGCACCCGCCCCTGCCGCGGCGTTCGTGCCCGCATCGGCGGCGTGCGGCGGCGACGCTTGCCGCTCCCCGGCGCGCTGCTCGGCCACCGCACGGCGGCTGGGGACGAACGCGGCAAGCTTAGCCATGGTTTTTAGTCCTTGTGACGGGCAAGCAGGTCGCGCACGGCGGCAATCAAATTGGCCTCGGGAACGGCGAATTGCGCCGGCCGGCCCTCGCGCCATTCCTTGGCATCCTTGATGCTGGCGGCAGCTTTTGCCCCCGCGACCAGATCCTTGATCTGCACCTCGCCCTTGGCAAGCTCCTCGCCGCCCTGGATGACGACACATGGGGCGCCGCGCTTATCGGCGTATTTCATTTGCGCCTTGATGCCGGCGGTGCCGAGATACATCTCGGCGCGGACGCCGGCCTGGCGCAGCGCCTGCGCCATCCTTTGGTAGCGCGGCAGCTCGGCCTTATCCATGACCAGCACGACCACGGGGCCGGCGGCGCTGGCGGCTTTGTCCTTGCCCAGGACGGCAAGCGCCGCCTGTAGGCGCGAGACGCCGATCGAAAAGCCGGTCGCCGGCACCTTGCTGCCGAGAAAGCGCTCCACCAGACCATCGTAGCGCCCGCCGCCGCCGACCGAGCCGAAGCGAACGGGCTGGCCGTCGTCGTTTTTCACCGCAAAGCTGAGTTCGGCCTCGAACACGGGTCCGGTGTAGTATTCAAGGCCACGCACGACCGAGGGGTCGATGCGGATGCGATCCTCGCCAAATCCGCTGGCGCGAACCAGCTTGCTCATCGCCTCGAGCTCCGCAAACCCCGCCTGCAAAGCCGGATTGCTGGGCAGCGCCATGGCGGTGGCAGGGTCTTGTCCACTGCCGCCAACGCCGCTGACCACGCGCAGCACGGTGTCGGTTTGCTCGCCATTGAGGTGCGCCCCGGCCGTGAAGTCGCCGCTGTCATCGGTTCTGCCGCCGCCAAGCAAGGCGCGCACGGCCGGTTCGCCCAAGCGGTCCAGTTTGTCGATCGCTCGCAAGACCACCAGGCGCCGTTTGGCGTTCTCCTCGCCGCCGAGGTCAATGGCGTCCATCACCCCGTCCAACACCTTGCGGTCATTGACCTTGATCACGTAGTCGCCGCGCTTGATCCCCAGCGCCTCCAGGGTATCGGCCGCGAGCATGCAGATTTCCGCATCGGCGGCGATGTTGTCGGTTCCCACCGTGTCGGCATCGAACTGCATGAACTGGCGGAAACGGCCCGGTCCCGGCTTTTCGTTGCGCCACACGGGGCCGACCGCATAGCGGCGGAACGGCTTGGGCAGGCGCTCGAAGTTCTCGGCCACATAGCGCGCCAGCGGGGCCGTGAGGTCGTAGCGCAGGCTCATCCACTGGGCGTCTTCGTCTTGAAACGAAAACACCCCGGCGTTGGGCCGGTCCTGGTCGGGCAGGAACTTGCCGAGCGCGTCGGTGTATTCGATGGCCGGCGTTTCCAGGGGCTCAAAGCCATAGCGCTCGTAGGTCTCGCGGATGGTGGCCAGCATCCGGCCGGTGGCACGGATGTCCTCGGCGGGCGTGTCCTGAAAGCCCTTCGGCAGGCGGGCTTCCGGGCCAGCATTTTTGTTCGATTTGGCCATGCAAGTCGCGCCGAGCTAGAGGTTGGGGTTGGCTGCGCGGCTTATAGCGGATGCCGGACGGCCCGCAAAGTGAGGGCCGCGCCGGCCAACGGCTGTGTCTGGCGGCCCCTTCGCGGCTCGCCCTCCGCGGTTTTGCTGGCGGGCCGGCGGGCCAAGCACGCCAGCGCGGGCAATTGCCGCGATTGCCAGGGGCGTGGCTTTGACCTTCGAGGTGGCAGGCGTGGGCCACGGGCGTCTATAGTCGGCGGCCGTCACCTGGATGAATGGAGCACATCCCATGCCGACCGTCGCGGATAAGCGCAAGGAGTTCCGTCGCCTGCACCAGAGCGGCTGCTTCGTCATTCCCAATCCTTGGGATATCGGCACCACCCGCTACCTTCAGAACATGGGCTTCAAGGCGCTGGCGACCACCAGTGCCGGCTTCGCCTGGTCACAGGGGTTTGGCGATGGGGCGGTGCCCCGCGACCTGATGTTGGCGCACATCGCCGAGATCTCGGCGGCCGCTGACGTGCCCGTCAACGCCGACTTCGAGGGTGGCTATGCGCACGAGCCGGCGGGCGTGGCCGAGAGCGTTAGGCTGTGCTGTGAGACCGGCGTCAGCGGTCTCTCCATCGAAGACTACACCGGCGACAAGGGCAAGGCGCTTTATGATTTCGAGTTGGCCGTGGCGCGCGTGCGCGCGGCCCGGCAGGCGATCGACAAAGCTGGCGGCGACGTGCTGCTTACCGGGCGCAGCGAAGGTTTCATCCGTGGTCTGCCCGATCTCGACGAAACCATCCGGCGCCTCAAGGCCTATGCCGATGCTGGTGCCGATTGCCTTTACGCCCCGGGCATTAGCACGCGCGAGCAGATTGCCGCCGTCGTGCAGGCGGTAGCGCCGAAGCCCGTCAATTTCCTGATGGGCGGGCCGGGCGAGCTCACCGTGGCGGATTTCAGCAACCTCGGCGTGCGCCGGGTCAGCGTTGGCGGGGCCCTCGCCCGCGCGGCCTGGGGTGGCGTCATGCGCACCGTCAAGCTGATCGCAACGGAGGGCAGCTTCAAGGGCTTCGCCGAGGCGGCTCCGGGCGCGGAGATCATGAAGGGTCTGGCGCGCTAGGACACCGGCGTGAGCCGCAACGGCCCGAGCGCGCGCTTGGGCCGAGCCGGCGACCAGCCAGCCCAAGCGTATCGGCCCAAGCGTATCGGCCCAAGCCTCCCGGTGTGGCTCGGCCCGAGGACCGGCGCGGCGAACGAGGGTCTGAGCGAGGCTTTGGCTAAAGCGAAGAACCCGCAGCCGGCGCTGCTCAACTGGCGATCAAGATTGGCTCGAGGCCGGCGCGACCGCGGATCAGGTCGGAGGCCTTCTCGGCCAGCATCAAGGTGGCGGCGTTGAGATTGGCCGACAGCATGCTGGGCATGATCGAGGCGTCGACCACGCGCAGGCCCTCGAGGCCGTATAGGCGCAACTGATCGTCGACGACGGCGCTGGCGTCGCTGCGGGGGCCCATGCGGCAGGTGCCCGCCGGATGGAAGGTGGTCGTGCCGCGTTGCTTGGCCGCCTCCAACAGCTCCTCGTCGGTCCTGACGTGCGGGCCTGGAAAATCCTCCCGCTCGTAGTACGGCTCGAGCGGCTTGGACGCCAACAGCCGCCGAGCCAGCTTCATGCCCGCCAGCAGCACGCGCCGGTCGCCGTCCTCGCTGAGATAGTTTGGCTGAATGATGGGAGGATCGAACGGATCGTCCGAGCGGATGCGCACATAGCCCTTACTGTCGGGTCGCTGCTGCCAGGAGGCGACCGTCATGCCGGGCTCGCTTTCGAGCTGGCCCTGCACACCCTCCAGGTAGCTGGCCGGCGTGAAGGTCAGCTGCAAATCCGAGTTGGCCAGCGTCGGCTCGGAGCGCCAGAAGCAATATACGAGCGTCGGGTTGAGCGAGAGGATGCCATCGCCGTGCGTGGCCCAGCGCAGCGCCTCGCGCGCAAGCTGTAAGCCACGCGATCTCTCGTTGATGGTATCGCTGTTCTTCACCCGCGCCACGAAGCGGGGCGCGTAGTGATCCTTGAGGTTCTCGCCAACGCCCGCCAGCGCGTGGCGCACGGGGATGCCGAGCGATTGCAGCAGCGCGGCTGGGCCGATGCCGGACAGCTGCAGCAGCATCGGCGAATTATAGGCGCCGCTCGACAAGATCACCTCGCGGTTTGCCCGCACGCTGCGTTCCACGCCGCCGCGGCCGCCCCGGCTGAAGCGCACGCCAGTGGCGCGCTTGCCCTCGAGCAGGATCGCGGTGGCATGGGCGTGGGTCAGAACCGCTAGGTTGCGGCGCTTGCGTGCGGGGTGCAGGAAGGCGGTTGCGGCGCTGACCCGCCGACCCTTGTGAATGGTGCGCTGGACGTAGGAGACGCCTTCCTGGATGGCGCCGTTGTAGTCGTCGTTGCGCGGAATGCCGAGACTGATCGCACCGGCGATGAAGGCCTCGCACAGGGGGTGGCGCCAATCCATATCAGTGACGGTGAGATTGCCCTCGCGCCCTCGGTAGGTGTCGTCACCGGCTCCGAGCCGGCGCTCGAGGCGCTTGAAGTAGGGCAGCACGTCGGCATAGCCCCAGCCGCGGTTGCCGAGCTGGGCCCAGGTGTCGAAATCCATGGGCTGGCCACGATTGAAGACGTTGCCGTTGATCGAGCTGGAGCCGCCCAGCGTCTTGCCGCGTGGCGCCAGGATGCGCCGGCCGCCCGTCCATTGGCTGGGCTCCATGCTATAGAGCCAGTTCACACGGGCATCGTGAAAGGTCTTGATGAAGCCGGCGGGCAAATGAATGTAGGGATGCCAATCGCGGGGTCCGGCCTCCAGCACCAGCACGGATGCGTTGCCGTCCTCAGTCAGACGATTGGCCAGCACGCTGCCGGCCGAACCTGCACCAATGATCACGTAGTCGTAGCTCTCCAAGGCCGTTGCCTTCCAATCGTGTTGCCGTGCCCGACCGCTCCTTTTTCCGCCCAGTTGGCGGGCAAATCAAGGCCCGCAACTGGATCCTCCGGTCGGACTGCCGGCGTCAGGCCGCCAACGCTTTGCGCAGCATATTGAGGAGGCTGATCACGGCAAAATCGCGCAGGCGCCCGCGGTCCGCAGGAAGGATGATCGGCTCTGAATGATGGCGATCTCCGAGCGCTGCCGCCAGCACGACGGGCGCCGTGCGCGGCCCGTCGGCTTCGCGCGCTGCGCCGGCAATGGCCGCCACGCCGACCGTGGTGCCAAACTCCTCGCGCGCCCGCGCCGCCGCGGCGGTGGCGCGCTCTGCGAGCGCGCCGGCTGCGTCGCTGCCGCTCTCCGGGGCAATGCGTGCGCCGCGAAAGGTGGCAAGCTCCGGGTCGGCCGCACTCAGGCGCGCGGCCAATAGCCCGCCCGTGACCTGTTCCGTGGCAGCCAAGGTCATGGCCTGGCGGCGCATGGCGGAGAGCACCGCCACCTCCATGGTCTCCTCGTCGACGCCGAAGATCACATCGCCGAGCAGGTGCCGGATCAGGGCCTCCTCGGCATTCAGCAGCTCCGCTGCCGTCGCCGCGTCCTTGCATTTGGCGACGAGACGAACCTTGATGCCATCGATGCCACTGGCTTGATAGGCGATCGTCGGATTGCCAAGCCGGTCGAGTTCGGCCATGCGATCGGCAAGCACCTCCGCCAGGCCGGATTCGCTCATGCCCCAGGTGCGCAGCACCCGGCTGTGGATCACCGCCGCCTGCCCGGCGCGGCGGCGCAGATCGGGCAGGATGGTTCCCAGCATCATCTCGCGCATTTCGCTCGGCACCCCCGGCACGGCATAGATCACCTTGCTGCCAATCGGACAGACGAGGCCAGGGGCGGTGCCCGGCATTTGTGCGATCGGCGCGGCGCCAACGGGAACATCCGCCTGGCGCAGGTTGTTTTGCGACATCACGCGGCCCCGCGATTCGAAAATGCGGCGGATCTTGTCGGCGATTGCCGCGTCGCGTTGCATGCCGACTCCCATGACGTGCGCGATCACGTCACGGCTAATATCGTCCTGCGTCGGCCCGAGCCCGCCGCAGCAGATCACGGCGTCGCTGCGTTCCAGCCCCTGGCGAATACAGGCCTCGATGCGAGCGAAATTGTCGCCGACCTTGACCTGAAAATAGGAGTCGATGCCGTTGAGGGCGAGCTGCTCGCCGATCCAGGCCGAGTTGCTGTCGACAATAATGCCGAGCAGAAGCTCGGTGCCGATCGCAATGACTTCGCACCGCATCCGCTATCCTCGAATTGCCGCTGCCGGGGCTGCTACTTGATGGGAGAGAACGGTGCGGCGAGCAGGATTTTGGATTCCTGTTTCACGACCGGACTGTCGCCGGGTGGCGGCCAGATTCCCTCTGCCGTCGCCTTCCTGCGCACGTCGAGGCGCTGATCGAGGCTGTTGTAGGCCCAGATGTGCACCCACTGATTGAGCCCACCGATGTCCGAGGTGAAGACCCCAATCAGCGGCGATAGCTTGAGGCGGCCAGGCAGGTACTCGGCCCAGCGCTCGGCCATCAGCGCCAGACTGGCTGGCCTCAGCGTATAGCTGCGCATTTCGAAGTAGGGCCCGTGGTTGGAGGGCTCCAGCGGCGGCGAGTAGGGCAGCGGCTCGAAGATCTCCGAGCGCATTTCGACGATCAGCTCATGTGTCTTCGGTGGCCAGATCCCCTGCTTCACCGCTTCGGCGCGAATGCGGGAGCGCTCGAGCACGTCCTCGTAGGACCAGACATGGATCACCTGATTGAGCGGCCCGATTTCGGTGTACCAAAAGGCGGCGAGTTTCGACAGCGCCAGCCGCGGCGGCAAGGCTTCGCCGAAGCGCTTCAGGAACTCGGGCAGCGCGCGCGGCTGCAGCGTGTAGGTGCGAAACTCGTAAATCATGTTGCCTTCGGTGCCTCCCTGGCAGCGCGCTAACCGGCAGACCTTGGGGGCCGCCCTGGCGCCGTGGCCCAGGATACGCGCTTCTGAATTGAGCCGGCAAGGTCGCAGCGCCCTGGCTCAGGGGCCTCCGCCGGGCGAGGCCGCCAAGGGAGCCGCCCCCGAGACGGCGCTGCTTGCCGTCTTTCGGAGCGCCGGCGAGGCAGCTATGATTTCCAGCGACAAAGCCGCCAATGGAGCCGCATCATGCTCGACCTTGCCAAACCGGCCGCAGCCCGGCCCGCCATACCCTTTGACACCGGCCGCCTCGATCGGCTGATGGAGGAGGCCGGTATCGACCTGCTGCTCAGCACCTCCAAGCACAACGTGCAGTACCTGTTGGGCGGCCACCGCTCGATCTTCTTTGATTACATGGATGCCACTGGCGTCACGCGCTATCTGCCGGTGCTGGTTTATCCCAAGGGGGCACCCGATCAGGCCGCCTATATCGGCCATCGCCTGGAAAGCCACCAAAAGGAGGTCGAGCCATTTTGGACGCCGGAAGCCCTGACCTCGAGTTCGGGGTCAACCGATGCGACCCAGAAGGCCATCGCCTATGTGCGCAAGGCGGGCCTGAAGGCGAAACGGATCGGCGTCGAGCTGCCGTTCCTGCCCGCCGATGCTGCCGCAACCTTGCGCGACGGCTTGCCCGATAGCCAGATCAAGGACTGCGTCTTTGTCCTCGAGCGGTTGCGTGCCAAGAAGCGCCCGGACGAACTCGCCTTGCTGCGTCGGGCGTCCGAGCTGGTGATCGAGGCGATGCTGGCGGTGATCAGCAAGCATGGTCCCGGCACCAGCAAGCGCCAACTGTTCGAGGCCTTGCGGCGCGAAGAGGTCAATCGCGGCATGACCTTCGAATATTGCCTGCTCACGGCCGGCACCAGCCTCAATCGCGCCCCCTCCGAGCAGCGCTGGGAGACGGGCGACATTATTTCTCTCGACTCCGGCGGCAACTATCACGGCTACATCGGCGACCTTTGCCGCATGGCGATCCAGGGCGAGCCGGACGCGGAACTGGAGGACTTGCTGGGCGAGATCGAGCAGATCCAGCGCGCTGCCATGGCGCCGATCAAGGCCGGTGCGCTCGGTGCCGTGATCTATGACACGGCCACGCCGCTGCTGCGCCAATCAAAAAACCACAACCATCTGCATTTCCTGGCGCACGGCATGGGTCTTGTCAGCCACGAGGCGCCCCGCCTGGCCCCGCGCGGAAGCATGCCCTACGATCCCTACGATGCCGACTACCCGCTCGAGGCCGGCATGGTGATTTCGGTCGAAACCACCCTGCACCATCCCCGGCGGGGCTTCATCAAGCTGGAAGATACGGTGGTGGTCACCGACACGGGCTTCGAGATCTACGGCGAAGGCGCACGTGGCTGGAACCGGGGTGGCACAGCGGCGGCGGCCTGACGCAGGGCAATGCCCGGAGCTAGCGACCCAGGTTGAACTTATAGGAGAGCCCAGCGCCGCCGAAGAAGGCATTTTCGGTCTCGATCACGGGACTGTCGGCGGCGTCACCGATCAGGCGCGAATAGCGTCCCGTCAGATAGAGCGTCCAGCGCGGATCGAGGTCGATGCTGGCGGTGGCGCCGATGCTGACATCCTTGAAGCCGGCGGAGGCGTCGAATTGGGGCAGACCCGCCAGCGACGTTGCCGCCTGGGCGGCGCTAACGCCGAAGTAGGTCTGCATGTAGTCGCTCGAGGCATAGGCGGTGCCGATGCTCGTCACCAACTGCCAGTGCGGCGCAGGCCGCCAGGTGTGATCGATGGCGAGGCGAATGAGGCCGCCCGTGTCGTCGTCGCCGGTCACTTGGTGATGATAGGAGGCTGAGAAAAACCATGGGCCGGCGCGATAGCCCCCGTAGGCGCCAACCACCAGCCCACCGTCGATATCACCAAGACCGGCCAAGCGGGCGTCATCGTCCTCATCACGGCTGAAGCGCCATCCCGCCAGCGGGCCCGCCTCGAAGCCGTTGCGCTGAATGAGCCGGTAGCGGACGTCGTCTGCGCCGCGGACGTCGACGGTGCTGCCGCCCTGGCCGAAGCCTGCCGGCGCCACAAAAGGAAAGCCCAAGACATCGTAGGACTTGGAGCCCTCGAATTTGGGGGTCACGAAGACAAAGCCGCCGACCTGCCAGGCGGTGCCGGCAAAGCCAAAAAGGTCGGAGCGATCTTGCGCGGCGGCCGACGGCGCTGCGCACACGAGCCCGGCGCAGGCCGCCAAGGCCGCGCCAAGTATGCTGTTGGCTCCACCACGGTGCATCGGGTTTCCCAGCAAGTCAGACCTATTGGCGCCAGTGTACCCGATTGCCGGTTGACGGATCGCTTGCAATCGGCGGCAGGGCCAGGATCCCGCGCCAGTGTTGCCAACACGACACGCGGGAGCCATCCGCTGCGGGGTGCCGCGCGGTCGCCCAGGGGACCGCGCGCCGGCCTGAGGGCGTGGCGCGCCCGCATGGCTTGCATTACACTGGCCACAACCATGCCCACGTCCATCCGGGATCGATCGGCCGCCATGGCGTGGCGTTGAGCGTAAGGGGGTAGACATGACGATCGGCAGCCGGCGGCCCGTGCATCGCCGCCGTTTTCTTGCCAGCGCCGGCGCGCTGCTGGCCGCCCCGGCCATGGCGGGCATGCCGATCCCCGGCGCGTTGGCCCAGCAGACCGGCCAGGCCGCGCCCCTCAATCCCTATCGCGAGCTTGGCGCCATTGCGGCCGAGGCCGAACGGCTCGGCCTTTCCGTGCCTAGGCTGTCGGCCGGCGTTGAGGGTGGTACCGATTTCGACAAGCTGATGCCGGCGATTGTCGACTTCATGGACAATATCAAGGCCTCGGCGAAGGCGAGTGCGGTCTCCCCGGCGGACCTGGAAGCCTTGCTGGACCGCACCTCGGCCCTGTTGCAACAGCTCAACCGGGCCGAGCGCAGCCCGGCTGACCGTGATCCCATGTCGGGCGCGGGGGCTGCGACCGCGGCGCGGCCGCAATTCGGCGACATTCGCCAAAGTTATCTCGAGCTCTTCAACAGTTGTACGATCCGCGAGCAGCACGCAGCCGACGTCAAGTGGTGCATCGGCAAGCTCACCGATCCGGACAATCGCGAGCAGTACAACCGGGTTGCCGAAGAGGCCTGCGCACCCTGGTATTTCATCGGCATCATCCATGCCATGGAAGCAAGCTTCGATTTTCGCACCCACTTGCACAACGGCGATCCCTTGAAGGCCAAAACCGTGCAAGTGCCCAGTGGCCGGCCGCCGGTCTGGAACCCGCCCAACGACTGGGCCTCGAGTGCGCTCGATGCCATCACCTTCGACCAATTCGCCGATCAGCCGGATTGGAGCCTGGCGCGCACGCTCTACAATTGGGAGGGCTACAACGGCTGGCGCAGCCGGGCCCGGGGCATCAATACGCCCTATCTGTGGAGCTTTTCGAACCACTACAGCAAAGGCAAATTCGTCGCCGACAACGTCTGGGACGCCAATGCGGTGTCGCGGCAATGCGGCGCGGCGGTGATGCTGAAGGCGCTGGTCAACGAAGGTTTTGTTGCCCTGCCGGCCTAGCATTGCGCCGGCTTCGGAGGGGCGTCATTTCGGCGCGCGCTTGGCGAGAATGCGCTGCAAGGTCCGCCGATGCATGTTCAGCCGGCGCGCGGTTTCCGACACGTTGCGATTGCACAATTCATAGACGCGCTGGATGTGCTCCCAACGCACCCGATCGGCCGACATCGGATTTTCAGGCGGTCGAGCCTTCGCGTCATGCGGCGCCAACAGAGCATCGGTCACATCGTCGGCATCGGCGGGCTTCGCCAGATAGTCGACGGCGCCGAGCTTAACGGCGGAGACGGCGGTGGCGATGTTGCCATAGCCGGTAAGCACGATGGTGCGCGCTTGCGGTCTCAGCTCGGAGAGGGCGGCGATGACGTCGAGGCCGTTGCCGTCCTCCAGGCGCATGTCGACCACCGCAAAGGCCGGTGCCTTCTGGCGGATCAGCTCCAGACCCTCGGCCACCGAGTGGGCGGTGCGCACTTCGAAGCCTCGCGTTTCCATGGCGCGTGCCAGCCGAAATACGAATGAGCGGTCATCGTCGACCAGCACCAATGAGCGATCATCGGGCAGTTCGTCCGGCTTGAAAGCGAGATCATCGACCACTGCTGCTCTCCTTGCCGGGTATTATAGCGAGCCTCGGCGCTGTGCCAACGCTGTTTAGGAAGTAGGCTTATTAACCGATGCTGCGTTCATGCGCAGCAACCAACGCCCGCGGCGCTTGGGCGTCCCAGCCAGTTTCGGTCCTGCGCTGGCTCTCGAAGGTCGATCGCGGCCAGGTGACGGTGACGATGGCGCCGTGGTCAGGACGCGGACGATTTTCCAAGGTCACGGTCGCGCCGGACCGTTCCAAGAGGGTCTTGGCAATGAAAAAGCCAAGGCCGAGTCCGGCGGGTTCACCATCTTTGATCTGCCCGGAGCGGCGCGTTCCACGCGTGGTGATGTAGGGCTCTCCCAGGGCATCGAGCACATCGAGGGGAATGCCAGGACCGTCGTCGCTGATCGTCAGCGTGATCTCCCGTGCCGACCACCTGGCGGTGATCTCGACGCGCTCGCCGGCGAAGTCGACGGCGTTCTCGATCAGATTGCTGAGCCCATAAATGACGCCCGGCTTGCGTTCGCCCACCGGCTCAAGGGCCGCTTCACCCTCGACGCCGGGTCGCGGGCTCAGCGGTAACGCTCAAACGTGAGCCGGTGCCGCGATAGGGCTCGGCGGCTTCATCGATCAGCTGCGTGACGTTCATACGTGCGTGCAACGGATCGGGCTCCGTCGGGCTGCGTGTCAGCTTTGTCAGAATCTCACGGCAGCGCATGGCTTGCGCCTGCAGCAGAGCGACGTCCTCGGCGAATTGGCTACCGTTCTTGGCCTCGCGCGCCAGTTCCTTGGCAATGACGGCAATGGTCGAAAGCGGCGTGCCGAGCTCATGCGCCGCAGCAGCCGCCAAGCCGTCGAGCGCGTGCAGCTGTTGTTCGCGCGCCAGCACCAGTTCGGTGGCAGCCAGCGCATCCGACATCTGGCGCGCCTCCTTGGCCAGCCGCCAGGCATAAAGGGCGAGAAACACCATGCCCGATAGAACCGAGGCCAGCAAACCGACGCTATAAAGCATGGGAAGATCGGGGCGGAGGCCGGGATACCACGGCAACGGCATGGCGTAAAACAGCAAGAGCACGGCGGTGCCGGCGCCGAGCAGACCAAGCGCAATGGTATTGCGCGGCGGCAGCGTCGCGGCCGACACCGTCACCGGTGCGACCAACAGAAAAATGAACGGATTGTCCGCGCCTCCGGTCAGGAACAAAAGGGCAGCCAGCTGCAGGATGTCGTAGGCGAGCAGACTGGTGGCGAAGCCGGTACTAAGTCGGGTGCGGGCTGGAAAGCGGATGCGCAGGAAGACGTTGAGCCATGCCGACAGCGCAATGAAGGCCAGGCAGATGCCGAGCGGGAGGGCAAAGCCCAGCACCAGGTAGACGACGCCGACGGTCAACAGCTGACCGATCACGCCAAACCAGCGCAGCCGCACGGCCGTCTGCAGGCGCAACCTGCTGCCGGCCGCATCATCCCAGTGTTTTTCAGGCCGCAGCATCACGCGAAGCGCTCGTTTGTGCTAGAACCGCCGGCAAGGGAGCGCGACGCTCTGCTGGCTTGCGCGGTGGGTCTTGCTACCCCAGATAGGGCGAGGTTACCAGCCATTGGGCCCGATGCCGCTGGGAGATCCTTAGCTGCAGCTTGGCCAGAACCGTTACCAGCCCCATGCAGAAGCCGATGCCTTCCGCCCATGGCGGCCGACCGCCTCCCGTTGAGGTGACGGCCCTGCGCAAGGTCTATCGCGACGTTGCCGCCGTGGCGGGCATCGACTTTCGCCTCGAGGAAGGCGCGGTCACGGCGCTCTTGGGCGGCAATGGCGCCGGCAAGACCACGACCATTTCTATGCTGATGGGCCTCGTCATCCCGACCTCCGGCGAGGCGCGCGTTTTCGGTGCCAACATGGCAAGCCAGCGTCACCAGGTGTTGCATCGCATGAATTTTGAAAGCCCCTACGTCGACGTGCCGATGCGGTTGACCGTGCGGCAGAACCTGGAAATCTACGGACGCCTCTACGGCGTGCGCGATCTCAAGGCCTGCGTCGCTGCCACGGCCGAGGAGCTGCGCCTGGGCGAGTTTCTCGACCGCCCCTACGGCAAGCTGTCGGCGGGACAGAAAACCCGCGTCAGCCTGGCCAAGGCGCTGCTGAACGAGCCGGAGCTCTTGCTTCTCGACGAGCCCACCGCCTCGCTCGATCCCGATACCGCGGACTGGGTGCGCGCCAAGCTCGAGGACTACTTGAGGGCGCGCGGCGCCACCGTCGTGCTGGCCTCCCACAACATGGCCGAGGTCGAGCGGCTGGCCGACCGCGTGATCATGCTGGAGCGAGGGCGCGTCATTGCCGATGAGACCCCCGACGAGCTGATCAGGCGCTTCGGGCGCAGCAATCTGGAGGAGGTGTTTCTCGCCATTGCGCGGCGCCCGTCCGAGGCCGAGGAGGCGGTGCGATGAACCGCAGGGTCGAGCCCGGGCTGCCGTCGCCGCGCTTGCGCGAGCAGACGACGCTTGCCGCCTCGGCCGGGCGCATTTGGGGCATGGTGCTGCGTTACTGGTACGTGATCCGCTCCTCCTGGCCGCGCACCGCCGAGCTCATCTACTGGCCACTCGTGCAGATGCTGATGTGGGGTTTTCTGCAGAGCTATCTTGCCAGCACAACGAGCCTTGCTGCGAAGGCGGCCGGCTTGTTCATCGGTGCCGTGCTGTTGTGGGATATTCTGGTGCGCAGCCAGCTCGGCTTTGCCGTGGCGTTCCTCGAGGAGATCTGGTCGCGCAACCTCGGTCACCTGATGATGAGCCCATTGCGCCCCGTCGAACTGGTTGCCGCCTTGATGGCCGTCAGCTTCATCAAGCTGCTGGTCGCCATGGTGCCGGTCGCCGGCCTGGCCTATGCCTTTTTCGGCTTCAACGTCCTGTCGCTGGGGTTGGCGTTCGCGGCCTTCTTCGCCAATCTGGTGTTCACGAGCTGGTCGCTAGGTCTCATTTCGACAGGGGTGGTGCTGCGCTGGGGGCTCGGCGCGGAGAGCTTCGCCTGGCTGATCGTATTCGTGTTGCTGCCGCTGTGCTGCGTGTACTATCCGGTCGCCACCCTGCCGGCCTGGCTGCAGCCGGTGTCGTTGGCGCTGCCGCCGACCTACGTGTTTGAAGGTCTGCGTGCGATTGTGCTGGAGGGCAATTTCATTGCCTCCTTCATGCTGAAGGCCTTCGTCCTCAACATGATCTATTTCGCGCTTGGGTTTGCAGCCTTCAGCTTCTTCCTGCAGAGTGCCCGCCGGCACGGAACGCTGGTGCAGATGGGCGAATGAGGTAGCAGAGCTGTGACCAATTCGAGCTTGAAGCTCGCGCTCATCGTGCTGGCCGGCTTGATGATCGGTGCGGCAGCGGCGCTGGCGCTTTTTCCGCAAGCGCGCGAACGCCTGCTGCCAGCGGGGACAACGTCGGCCGGGCGGGCGTTGGTCGGCGGTCCATTTGCGCTGACCGATCAGACCGGCAAGCGCGTGACGGACAAGGACTTCCGCGGCCGCTATACGCTGGTGTTCTTCGGCTTTACGTATTGTCCGGACGTGTGCCCGTCTGCGTTGCAGGTGGTGGCGGGCGCGCTCGACAAACTGGGTGCCAAGGGGCGGCAGATCACCCCCGTGTTCGTGACCGTCGATCCCGAGCGCGACAGCCCTGCCCAGCTTGCCACCTATCTAAAAAGTTTCCACCCGCGCCTCGTCGGTTTGACCGGCAGCAGCGCGGACATCGAGGCCGTCACCAAGGCCTACCGGGTCTATGTGAAAAAAGTGACCGATGCCAAGTCGAGCGCCGGCTACAGCTTCGATCATTCGGCCATCATCTACCTGATGGGGCCGGATGGGGCCTACCTCACCCACTTCACGCATGCCACCAGCGTCGACGCCATGGCGGAGCGCCTGGGCAAGCTGTTGCCCTGAGGTCACATCTCTTTTAGGTTCGGTCGAATCAGTGCACTGTTCTTTGTGCGCCATGTCAGGATCTTGCCGCCAAGCACGCGCAAAGACGGCGTCAGCCGCAATCGACGCACAAAGGCGTGGTTGGCGTAGGGACTGAAAAAATCGGGGGATCGTTTTCGTGCTCTATCACTGGTATGAGCTCGGTCGGGCTGCGTTCCGGCCGGCCCGGGCCGCCGCCAATTCCTGCCGCCTGTTTTTCAATCCGCTCAATCCGTTGACGCACACGCCGGTCGGCCGCAGTGCGGTTGCCGCCTGCGAGGTGTTTGAACGCGCAACGCGCCGCTATCCCAAGCCGGAGTTTGCCATTAGCCACACCCAAGTGCGCGGTCGAACCGTGAAAGTCACGGAGGAAACCGTCTGGCAAACGTCCTTTTGCCGTCTGCTGCGTTTTCGCCGAGACATCGATCCCAATGAGGCGGCGCGGGACCCGCGCTTGCTGTTGGTCGCGCCCATGTCGGGCCACTTCGCCACCCTGTTGCGCGGGACGGTCGAAACCTTCCTGCCCGACCACGACGTCTACATCACCGATTGGCAAGACGCGCGTACGGTGCCGCTGTCGGCGGGATCCTTTGACCTCGACGACTACATCGACACCATGATCGGCATGTTCCGCTTCTTCCAGGGCGATGTGCACGTCTTTGCCGTCTGTCAGCCGGCGGTGCCGGTGCTCGCCGCCACGGCCCTGATGGAGGAGGACGCCGATGCGAACGCGCCGCTGTCCCTGATCTTGGCGGGTGGGCCGATCGACACGCGCATCAACCAAACCGTGGTCAACGAACTGGCCGAGCGACGCGGCACCGATTGGTTCCGGCGCACGGTGGTGACCAATGTGCCCTGGCCGAGCCCTGGGCACGGCCGCATGGTCTATCCCGGTTTCCTGCAGCTCTCCGGCTTTATGACCATGAATCTCGACCGCCACATGCAGGCGCAAAAGGACATGTTCGGTCACTTGGTGCGCGGCGACGGCAACTCGGCGGAAAAGCATCGGGAATTCTATGACGAATATTTGGCCGTGATGGATCTCACGGCAGAGTTCTATCTGCAAACCGTCGATACCGTGTTCGTTGCGCACCTGCTGCCGCGCGGGCTGATGACGCATCGCGGTCGGCGCATCGATCTTGGCGCCATCAGCCGCCCGGCGCTGATGACCGTGGAAGGCGAGAAGGACGATATCACCGGTAGCGGGCAATGCCGCGCCGCCCTCGATCTGTGCACCGGCATCGCCGAGGCGCGGAAGCTGCATTTCGAATGCCCAAGGGTCGGACACTACGGCATCTTCAATGGTTCGCGGTTTCGCGCCCAGATCGCGCCGCGCATCAGCGCATTCATGCGCGCGCATGACCCCTGCTCGGCCGCAGACCTGAGCATCGCCCAGCTCGAGCATATGGCGGCAATGCCGCGGCGCCGGCAACACGCAGCCGATCTCGACGCCCTCGCCTTCAGTTTCGCGGCGCGCTGACCCACGCTTCTCGGGCGCTGTCAACCGGCCTCGTCGCGTCTGTCGCAGCGACGCCACAGCGCATCGCGCAACGCGATTCTCGCCACTGTTCTGTTCGCAATATTTTGCTAGGCCAAGAGCATTCCTGTCGTGTGCGACATGAGGTGATTGCTTACTCATGCGCACTCCATGGTCGCAAAAGGGGGGTTCACATTGCCGGCAGGCAAGAAAAAGTCCGTTGCGCTGAGAGTGCATGGCATCAGCGCGCCCATCGAAGTGCGGCGCCACCCGGGCGCACGCCGATTGACATTGCGCGTCAGCAATACCCGACGCTGGGTGGTGGTGACGTTGCCGGCGCAATGCCGCATGGAAGAGGCCGACCGGTTCTTGCGCTCCCACATCGAATGGGTGCGCGAACGGCTGGGCTCGGTGCCCGAGCCGGTTCCCTTCGTCGATGGGGCCTTGATCCCGCTGCGCGGAGCCATGCACCGACTGCACTTCATCGGACCGCGCAGCGGCGGGCCGGTGGTGCGCGTGCGGGCCACGGCCAAAACGCCGACATTGGAAGTTGCGGGCCGGGTGGAACATGCCGCGCGGCGGCTGACGGACTGGCTGTTGCGGGAGGCGCGCGCGGATTTGCAGGCCTGTGCCTCCCGGCATGCGCGCCAGCTCGGCGTTCGCGTGCGGCGCATTTGCCTGCGCGATCAGACCACGCGCTGGGGCTCGTGTTCGACCAGCGGCTTGTTGTCGTTTTCCTGGCGTCTGATCCTCGCCCCAGCGCACGTGCTCGACTATGTGGCGGCCCACGAGGTCGCGCATTTGCGCGAAATGAACCATGGGCCGCAATTTTGGAAGCTGGTCGCGCGCCTGATGCCGGAGCTCGACGCGGCGCGACGTTGGTTGCGCCATGATGGTGCCGACCTGCATCGCTACGGCGCCGTCGACCGCAGCCCGCCACCGTCACCAGCCATCAAGTTTCAGCGCAGCACACTGTGATGGAACGCCGCCTCCGAGCCCTCCAGCGCACGCGCAGAAAAGTTGGGCGCAAGGCGCTGATTGGGGAGGATCGGCGGCGGCACTTCGGGCGCTGCCGCCGGGCGGCGGCCGCCCAGGGCGCCGGCTAGCGCTCGGGCCGGGAGGCCCTCGTGCGCGGCCGTCATGACGTCGTGCCACAACCGCGCCGGCAGGCTGCCGCCGGCCACCCTGCGCATGGGACGAGCATCGTCGTTGCCGACCCACACTCCAGCGACGAGCTGGCCCGTATAGCCGACGAACCAGGCATCGCGAAAATCCTGAGAAGTGCCGGTCTTGCCGGCGCAGGCGTGTTCGGCGAGGGCGGCACGCCGGCCGGTGCCGCCGCTCACCACGCTCATCAGCATATCGGTGAGCGCGCTGGCGGTCGCCGGCGCCACTACCGTTTTGTCGCCCTCGGGTTTGCGTTCGAACAGCAGCCGACCCGAGCCCGTGCGCACGCGCTGGATGATGTGGGGCTCGAGCGCGCGCCCACCATGGGCGAGGACGCCGTAGGCTCCGGTCAGCTCCAGCAATGTCACCTCGGAGGTGCCGAGTGCCAGCGAGGCATCCTGGCGCAGCTCAGAGCGGATGCCGAGGCGGCGCGCCGCCGCCACCGTCCTGGCCGCTCCGACCGTAAGGTGGAGCCGCGCGGTCGCCGCGTTCATGGAATGGGCAAGCGCCTCCCGCAGCGTGACGGCACCGCGATAGCCGGCTCCTTCATTGCGCGGGCTCCAGCCCGATCCCAACAGCGGCAGGTCCTGGACCACGCTGTCCGGGCTGAGCCCGCTCTCGAGGGCGGCCAGGTACACGAACATCTTGAAGGCGGACCCCGGCTGCCGCTTGGCCTTCAACGCGCGATTAAACTGGCTTTCGGCATAATCGCGACCGCCGACAATGCTGCGGATCGCGCCATCCAAATCGAGCACGATCAGCGCCGCCTGATTGGCGTCGAGCGCGCGCGCTTCCCCGCGCATCAGGTCATGGACGATCGTTTGGCTACGCTGCTGCAGGGCGCCGTCGATGGTCGTGTCGACGATCAGATCCTCCTGCGCGTGTTCGGCGACCAGCATCGGCAGACGTTCCAGGACGGCATCGATCGCATAATCGCTGCCGGCCGGCCGCTGCCTGGCCAAGCCGGCGAAACGCACCGGAGTGCGCGCCACCTGCTCGCCCCTTGCCGCATCCAGGTGTCCCGCTTCCACCATCTTGGCGAGCACGCTGCGAGCCCGAGCGCGGGCGAGCACCGGGCTCGATGCGGGCGAGAACCGCGACGGCGCCTTCAGCACACCGGCAAGCATCGCCGACTCGGCGAGTGTCAATCTTTGTGCTGATTTATCGAAGAAGCGTTGGGCTGCGGCTTCGATGCCGTAGGCGCCAGCTCCGAAATAAACGCGATTGAGATAGAGCTCAAGGATATCGTGCTTGCTGAGGCGGAGTTCGAGCCAGAGCGCCAGCACCAGTTCGCCGAATTTGCGCGTCAAAGTGCGCTCGGGGCCAAGGAAGAGATTCTTGGCGAGCTGCTGGGAGATTGTCGAGCCACCCTGCACCAGCCGACCGACGCGCAGATTGGTCAGTGCCGCTCGCGCGACACCTGCCAAATCGACGCCCCAATGCTCGAAAAAGCGGCGATCTTCGGTGGCGACGATGGCATCGATAAGGTGCTGGGGAAGTAAGTCGATCGGCACATAGGGATCATCGCCGCCACGTCTACTGATGAGTTGGCCGTCGCGCGCCAGGATCGCCACGACGGGCGTCGCCTCTTTGCGGCGCAGCTGGATCGGATCGGGAATGGCGACTGTGAAAAAGGCAAAGGCGCAAGCGAGCATGACGCTCAAGGGAAGTCCCAAGTAGATGGCAGCAAGCAAGAGGAAGCGGAATTCCCAGGGCAGGCGCTTGAAGAGCGTGCGCCGACGCGCCGACGGGCGCGGCGCGCGCGCCGCTTTGCCCGATCGCGACCGACGCAACAGTCCCATGGCTGCCGCCAACCTCACGCCAACTGGTGCCGGCGGCGCTGCCGGCGCGTCCAGGTTAGGGCTGGCGCATGAAGAGGCGGTTAACTGTCGCTGGCGGTACGGCGATAGCCATCTTTTCAAGGATCGGTTGCCTGGCGCACAAGCTATCGCCGCGGCGGAGCGGACACGTTAGGCTGTGGCGCCGATGTGCCCCAATTTCCGCCGATTGCCCCGCTTCCTTCGCCGCGTTGCAAGACAAACTGCAAGGCATAACTGCAAAGACAAAACTGCAAGACAAAGGCCAGCCCATGCCAAGCACCACCCACCGTCTGGATGCCGGACCCGAGACCGTGCATTGGGGCTATTTCGATGCCAAGCTACCAGCTGTGCTCAGTATCGCCAGCGGAGACAGCGTCGTCATCTCGACCGTCTCGGGCGGTCGCGAGGTGATGCCGCCGCCGCCGCTCGTCGTTCCGGCTGCGCTGAGTGCCATTCAGGCGACGCGGCAGCCCAAACTGCCGGGCCACATCTGCACCGGTCCGGTGGCGATCAAGGGTGCCAAGGCCGGCCAGGTGCTCGAGGTGCGCATCAAGGACATCACGCTCGCTTACGACTGGGGCTACAATTTTTCCGGGCCCTTGACGGGCGCGCTGCCGGACGATTTTCCCGAGCGTCATCTGATGCACATCACGCTCGATCGGCAAAAGCTGACCGGCCGACTGCCGTGGGGGGGTGAGCTGCCGCTGCGCCCCTTTTTCGGAGTCATGGCCGTGGCACCGCCGGCGGCCTGGGGTAGTGTTTCCACGCTGCCGCCGCGAAGAAATGGCGGCAATCTCGACAACAAGGAGCTGGTTGCCGGCACCACGCTTTATCTGCCGATCCACGTTGACGAGGCGCTGTTCTCGGTCGGCGATGGCCACGGTGCGCAAGGCGACGGCGAGGTCTGCGTCACGGCGATCGAGACAGGTCTGATCGGCACCTTCGAGCTGACCGTGCGCCCCGACCTGCGCCTCGATTGGCCGCGCGCCGAGACACCGACGCACGTCATGACCATGGCGTTCGACCCCGACCTCGACACCTGCGTGGTCATCGCTTTGCGCCAAATGCTCGATCTCGTCGCCAGCCAGACCGGGCTCACGGCCCAGCAGGCCTACGCCTTGTGCAGCCTGGCCGCCGATGTGCGCATCACCCAGGTCGTGAACGGTGCCAAAGGCGTGCACGTGATGCTCGATAAGCGGCATCTGGCGCCGCTTTGACCGCGCGGCTCGCCGGCGGCCCCGCGCGCACATTGCAATGGCGCAGGCGGCTCGCTACACCCAAAGGCACTGCCTGCCGAAAAGGTTGACCCGATGAGCGACACCCCGCCAGACCGCCTCTCAGCCGATGCCAGCAGTCCTTACTACGATGCCGCCCTGCTGGAGCGCGGAGTCGGCGTGCGCTTTAAGGGCGTGGAAAAGAACAACGTCGAAGAATACTGCGTCAGCGAAGGTTGGGTCAGGCTGGCCGTGGGATCGACCAAGGACCGCCACGGCCGACCGCTGACGATCAAGCTCACGGGCGCGGTCGAGCCCTACTTCCGCAGCAGCGGTGGCGGCAGCTAGCTGGCGCTGGCGCGCTCGCTGGCTCGAGGGGCTTAGGGATAAAGCAGCGCTTTGTGCCAGGCTCCCATGCCCTCGCGCCGGAAGGCAACGCGCTCATGCAACCGGAACGGACGGTCGTGCCAGAACTCCAGCTCGAGCGGGGTTAGGCGAAATCCCGACCAGTACGGCGGGCGCGGGATGTCGCCGATCAGATATTTGGCGGTCGTGGCCGCGACCGCTTTCTCCAGGGCGAAGCGGCTTTCGAGTGGGCGGGATTGCTGCGAGGCCCAGGCGCCGATCCGACTGCCGCGCGGCCGCGTGGCGAAATAGGCGTCGGCCTCCCTTGCGTCGACGACCGTCACCGTGCCGCGAATGCGCACTTGTCGGCGCAGTGACTTCCAATGGAAGTTGAGGGCGGCCAGCTTGGTGGCGAGCAGTTCGCGGCCCTTGGCGCTTTCGAAATTCGTGTAAAAGACAAAGCCGCGCGCGGGATGCGCCGGCGGATCGAGGCCCTTGAGCAGCACGATGCGCAGGTTGGGCAGGCCGGCCGCATCGACGGTTGCCAGCGCCATCGCATTGGCGTCGCTGGGCTCGCCGGCGCTCGCTTCAGCAAACCAGCTCTCAAACAGGGCAAAGGGGTCGTGGGCTTGTGCGAAATCGCCGGCCGGCTGCCCGGTGGGGTCGTTCGCCTTCTCCTCGGCCATGGCGGTCGTGCTCGCTGGTTGGCGTTTAGGCGCTGTTAACCACGCTAGTCCACAGTCGGGCGGGGCGCTGCCACAGCCCCACAGTTGCGCCGGTTGCGGGCGGATCCGACTTGTGAGTAGGTCATGCGTTGCTCAGCATATCTCGCCTCGCTGGCGGCTGGAATGGCCGCTCTTCTCCTCGCCACCAGTGCTCACCTTGATCCCGCGCAGGCGACCGGGTCGGCACTTTTCGGCATCGGCGTTGAGCCCTCGGCGGACTTAAAACGCAGCGGCCACGAGCGCCATCTCGACGAAGATGATGAGATTGCCGCCCTCGAAGCCATTCGCGTGGCGCTGACGGAAGTCGGCGATGGCTCTGCCTATGTCTGGCATCGCCGCAGCGGCCAGCTGAGCGGACTGGTGCAGCCGACGCAATCCTTCAAGGACCTGGCGGGAAGGGTATGCCGCCAACTCATCGTCATCCTGAGCGCGGGCCAGCGCTCGGGAAGATTTGAAGGCACGGCCTGCCGTCTGGCGAGCGGGCGTTGGCAGCTCGAGGGTTAGCGGGAGCCCCAATTCGTGATGGCGGGAAAGAACGTGATGAATGCCAATGGCGGCTGCCGGCGCCGCTGGCTGAGGCTGTGCGGGCTGGCGCTGAGCTTTGCCGCCCTTGCACCTGACCCGGCGACGGCCGCGCGCTTCAAGCTGCGGCTGCGCGCGAGCCATGGCGAGCCCTTCAGCGCCGGCCGAGCCGATCCTCCCAGCGAGCGGAGCGAGACCCGCGCACTGGCCAAACCCAAGCCCGCGGGCGCGGCCGAGGCCGCGGCGGCGCGGGCCCGGGCGGCCTTGGCCGCGGAACAGGCGGGGCGGGAGGCCGTGCCCGCCGGTCCGGCCATCAGCTCCGACCGCGCCACGATCTGCATCGCCGGCTGCTGAGCCGACGCTTGGCTGCGGCCGGGCTTGGTCGGTCTGGGCCGGTCCGGCCGCGCCGGCGGGAGTTGGGGGCGCTGTCGGGGACCGACCCCCGCCATGATTGCGGGTAAAAACCTCGCCCGGCAGGGCATTGAGGGACTGGACCAATGCCGCGGGACCAGGCAGAGATGAGGGAGGCCCGTTCCTTCTGCAGCGTGGCAATGACGACCCGACACCACTTGGCGATGATCGCCGTCATCTGGCTCCTGTCTGCGGCACCCGCCGCGGCCCAGGCGGCCGCAGTCGATTGTCGGGCGTCCAGGATGACAGCGGCGGAAATTGCCATCTGTGCCGATGCCAACCTGGTGCGCCTGGACGACCAGCTGAGCCGCCGACTGTCGCGGGCATCGCGTCAACTGGCGTTCGGGCCCTACGTTGGCTTGCGCGTCTGGCAAAGCGACTGGCGACAGCAGCGTGCCGAATGCAGCGCCGACCGCGCTTGTCTGGCAACCGCCTACAACGAGGCCAACCGCTTCCTCGACCGTCTACAGCGCTGCCTCGGCACCAGCCTGCGCGGGCGCCGCTGCCTGCCTGTTAGCGTGGATGCAGAGCGCTCGGTGGTGCGTCGGCCCTGAGCGGTGTTCCGCGCTATTTCGCCTTCTCCAGCATGGCCTCGACATACTCCCAATTCACCAGATTGTCGAAGAAGGCCTCCAGATATTTCGGTCGGGCATTGCGATAGTCGATGTAATAACTGTGCTCCCACACGTCGACGCCGAGGATCGGCGTGGCGCCGTGCATCAACGGGTTCTCGCCATTGGGCGTCTTTTGCACCTCGAGCTTACCGCTCTTGACGGCCAGCCAGGCCCAGCCCGAGCCGAACTGGGACACGCCCGCCTGCACAAAATCGCTGCGCATCTTATCGAAGCCGCCGAGGTCCTTGTCGACCATCGTCTGCAGCTTGCCCGGCAGCTTCTTGCCGCCACCGCCCTTTTTCATCCACTGCCAGAAATGGATGTGATTGTAGTGCTGGCCGATATTGTTGACGACCGGCGCGTCTTTCGCCGCGAAGGCCTCGCGGCAGATCTCCTCGATGCTCTTGCCATCGTATTTGGTGCCCGGGCCGGCAAATTTGTTGCCATTGTCGACGTAGGCTTGATGATGCTTGTCGTGGTGAAACTCGAGCGTCTCCTTGGACATGTGCGGGCTGAGCGCGTCGTAGGCATAAGGCAGTTCGGGGAGCTTGAACGTCACGGCGAGACTCCGTTGCGCTTGTGCTGGGGGATCGGGGCTGCGCCACACCGTACCCAGACGGGGCCTGCAAGACAAGCGCGCGGCCTTCGGCAACAGGCATGGGCTTGGTTGGGCTGCCGCCGCGGTGTCGCCCTTGCCGGGGCGCAGCGGGTATCGCCGCCGTCGGGTTTGCCGGCATGGCCGATATCGGCCGACCAGGTCGCGAGCGCTTCTCGCCGCCGTCACCTTGCAAGACATTCTCGATTCCAGCGCTGAAGGTGCGGGCGCGCCGAAACCTTGTCGACGCGCAGCAGACGGTGCTGCGTCTGCGCAGGCACCCCATGCGCAACTCACCCCGCTGATTGTCGCCAAGCTGGCAGAAGCCTTGCCGACGCCGCCGCACCCGCGACGCACAAGTCTCGGAAAGAACACGAGCGGGCAGTTTTGCGGCATGGCCCTTTCAGCTCTAGCGGCAGCGGGCAATCCCAGCTTGTCCACAGCCTGTCCACAGCTTGCCAGGCCAAAACGCGAAGCGCGTCTGCCGAGAGGATGAGGCGCGCGGGGCATCCCTTTGCCGGCCCCAGCGCGCTCAGCGCCCACGACCGCGCACGAGCAATGCGCACAAATCTGGCCGGAGCTTGGCACGACCGCGCAAGCGCGCTGCCGGGGCGGCCTAGGCCTCAGCTGGCGATTCGCAGTTTGGCGATCTCGCGCGCGATCGCCTCGAAGGCCTGCACCAGGCCCGCACCGGTGCTTGCCAGATACGCTTCCGCCGCACTCGAAGCGCAGCTCGCCAGCAGCGCCCGCGTGTTGGCGTCCTGCTCGAGCCGAAAGGCGATGGTGTAGATGGTGATGCCGGCGGCCTTGGCGTTCTCGCAGGCGGCACGGGTCTTGCTGTTCATCTGGCTGATGAGCGCCGCGGAGCTGGAGCCGGTCCCGAGCCTTCCGTTCGCGGCATAGCCGAAGGCATGGTAGATCGATTTGTTGTGGTTCGACATCGCCTGATGGTTGTTTTCACCATCGCTCATCAAGATCAAATACTTGGTATTTTCCCGGTCGCTGTAGGGTCGCCCGTGCGTGAACGGTTCCTCGGGCGACAGCACACGCCAGCCCCACATCAAGCCTTCGAGCATATTGGTGCTGCCTTTGGCGCGCATTTGTCCGATCGCGTCGTGCACGGCGCTTTTGCTTTCGGTCAGCGGCAGGATCGGCGCACTATCGCACAAGGCATTTGGCCCGCTCGCAGAGACGCTGACGGCGCCATCATATTTGCAGGTGCGCGCCTGGGCCTGCGCTGCGGGCAGCGCGGGCGCCGACCAGGAGGTGCACCTGCCGCGACGGTTGCTGCGCAGGCAGGTCTGCGGCGGCGCCGGGCAACCGCCACCGGTATCCGATAAATAGTTGTTGGCATAGGCGTTGCCTTCGGCGTTGGCGTGGTCGGGTTCGTCCGGTGCGAACATGGGCACGAACAGGCTGGCGGGCACGCCGGCGGCAGGCAGGCTATCGCTGACGTCATGCGGGCTTGGACGCACTTCGACGCAACCGCCCCACTGCACGCCCAGCTGCGTGAACAGCTGAAAGCGCGTGCGCTGCTCGGCGAAGTTCTCGTAGTGCGTCGGTGACAGGCCGGCGCTATCCAGCCAGCTCGCCGCCTGATGGGCGCTGCCGACGTTCACCGAGCCGGCAAAAGGCACGATGCCGACCCTGACTTTGTCCGTACCCTCATAGCCGGCGTAAAGCACGCTGGTCAGGTTCTGGGCCGCGACCCGCAGGTCGGCGATGGGTTGGCCGGCCATCGAGCCTGAGTTGTCGAGCACCAGTGCGACCTCGACGCTGCCATTCCCTTTCCCGACGGTTGCGCTGGAGGCAAAGCCGATCGCCTTGATGCCGACGGCCTTGAGCAGGCTGGTCAGCATGTTGCCCTTGGCGGTGGCAAACCTCGCCCTTATCGGCAGCCAGCACCACGTCTGTCAGGACACCGACATCCCCGGGCTTAATGCTGTTTACTTTGAAATGGGATTCTGCATCGCGTCGGCCGGCGGCATCTTGGTCAGGAAGACCAAGCCTGTGCGAGGCGGCCAGGGCAGCGCCATCGAGGACATGCTGTGGCCGAACGACCTCGGTCTGCGTGCGCGCAAAATCGATTGCCACCGCCACGGCCAGCAAGATGGCGGACAACGTGATGATAAAAATAACCGCCACCGCCCCCCGATCATCGCGCACCACATCGACAAGTGTGAGCCGCGCGCGGCCGCCGCCGACCGCAAAAAGCCGCCCCCAGCGGCGCAGAACGCGCCCAATCATTGCCCAGTGTCCCCGCGAGAGCCTCGCGGCAAGGAGAATGCCGCAGCAGGTGCTGCCGCCGGCTCAAAGAGGCGAGGTTGGTTTAATTCAATTTGCAGATATCGATGGTCCGCTGCCGAACCATAGGCGGCGACGGCCACAGGCGCGGGCCGGCGTTGCGAGCATCGGCCTCCCTCTGCCAGCAGCGGCGCTGAGCGATGGCTGGCGGGGACGGCTGCGTCTTGGCGCGCTCCTCGTGCGCGAGCGCTACACTTGGCGCGCGGGCCTCACCTCGCAGCCGTTGGCACCAGCAAGGCGCAATCGTTGTCTCGGCATGTCAATCCATGGCTCAACGTTACTAAGAGTTCATTTCACGTCCCAGCTCTAGCTTTGCTAGCCTTGCTGTGTCGCCACCGATAGGCCGGCCGAAAAATTGATCGATTCGCTGCGTTGTTGCTGGAGTGGTCATATCGATCGTGCTACGGGAGCGGCGCTTTTCGCGCGCGTTTGGCTGCGCAAATCACATGGCCACCATGCAGACCCGTCCTTCGCAGACCCGCGCCGAGACCGATAGCTTTGGCAGCATCGAGGTGCCGGTCGATCGCTACTGGGGTGCGCAGGCCCAGCGCAGCCTGGGGAATTTCAAGATCGGCTGGGAGAAGCAGCCCAAGGCGATCGTCCGCGCTCTGGGTATTGTCAAGCGCGCCGCTGCCGAAACCAATATGGCGCTCGGTCGGCTTGACGCAAAGCTCGGCAAGGCCATCGTCGCGGCGGCGCAGGAGGTTGTCGACGGCAAGCTCGACGAGCATTTTCCGCTGGTGATCTGGCAGACGGGTTCCGGCACCCAGTCGAACATGAATGCCAACGAAGTGATCGCCAACCGGGCGATCGAGATGCTGGGGGGAGTAAAGGGCTCCAAGCAGCCCGTGCATCCCAACGACCACGTCAACATGAGCCAGTCGTCGAACGACACCTATCCGACGGCCATGCACATCGCTTGTGCCGAAGAGACACAGCACCGACTACTGCCGGCGCTGCGTCATCTGCAGGCGGCGCTCGACGCCAAAGCCAAGGCGTGGGCGCACATCATCAAGATTGGCCGCACGCATACGCAAGACGCCACGCCGCTGACGCTCGGCCAGGAGTTTTCGGGCTACGCCGTCCAGGTGGCAAACAGCATTCGCCGGATCGAATCGACCTTGCCCGACCTGATGCAGCTGGCACAGGGCGGCACGGCGGTGGGCACCGGCCTCAACGCACCCAGAGGTTTTGCCGAACAGGTGGCGGCGCGTATTGCCGACATCACCGGCTTGCCTTTCAGCACCGCGCCGAACAAATTCGAAGCGCTGGCCGCGCACGATGCCATGGTGATGAGCCATGGCGCCATCAACGCCACCGCCGCGGCGCTGTTCAAGATCGCCAACGACATTCGTTTTCTCGGCAGCGGTCCGCGCTCCGGCCTGGGCGAACTGGCGCTGCCGGAAAACGAACCCGGCTCATCGATCATGCCGGGCAAGGTCAACCCGACGCAGTGCGAAGCCCTGACCCAGGTCTGCATCCAGGTGTTCGGCAATCACGCGGCGATTACCTTTGCGGGCAGCCAAGGCCATTTCGAGCTCAACGTTTTCAATCCTGTCATGGCCTACAATTTCTTGCAGTCGGCGCAGTTAATGGCCGATGCGGCAGTGAGCTTCACCGACAATTGCGTTGCCGGGATCGAGCCGCGCGAAGATAACATCAAGGCTGCGCTCGAGCGCTCGCTGATGTTGGTAACGGCTCTGGCGCCCAAGATCGGTTATGACAATGCGGCCAAGATCGCCAAGGCGGCACACAGGAACGGGACGACGTTGAAGCAGGAGGCGGTCGGCGGGGGATATGTTTCGGCTGCGGAGTTCGACGCGATCGTCGACCCGAGCAAGATGATCGGACCGGAGGCGTGATGGGCACCGTCGTCAACTTGAACCGCTACCGCAAGGAGAAGCAGCGCGCGGCGCGAGAACGGCGAGCCAATGAGAAGCGCGTGCTTTTCGGCCTGCCCAAGGTGGAGCGAACCAAGAATGCCGCGCAGCGCACCTTGGACAAGCGACGCCTCGATGGCATACGACGTGAAGAAATGTCGCCCGAACGTGAGGATTGACCTGCCTGGGTAGTCCCGAGGGACCGCACACGGGCGCCACCTCCCACTTCGGGTGCCGCACGATTGTCGGGTGGCGCCATGAGCCGGCCTGTGAAGCGCTCCTTCAAGATTGACGGCCACCCCACCTCGATTTCCCTGGAACAAGCCTTTTGGGACGCCCTGAAGGACGTGGCAGCGAGCGAACAGCAGCCGATCAGCCGTCTCATCAGCCGCATCGATGCGACGCGCGGCGGCAGCGGTCTTTCCAGCGCGGTGCGGGTCTGGCTGCTGGCACACTACCGTGCCCGCGGTTGCCGCGGCGGCTAGCCGGGCGTTGCCGGCCGGGCCGGCATCGGCAGGGGAGGCGGCGGCGGGGTCGTTTCCTGCCGCAAGCGCTCCGCCTCGCTGCGGCGGCGCGCTTCATCGAGCTGGCGCAAGTGCTCGAGCTGTTCGACATCGTGTTCCATTTTGCGCACCGCCAGCTCCCGCTCCAGGGCTTCGGTGTTGACGATCGGCTCGACCTTATCGAGGCTCGCTACCGGGCCGCGGTAGCTGACCAGCACGGCCGGCAGTGCCGCCTTGTTGCCGAGCGCTGTGTCTCGGCCCGGCGCTTGTTCCAGACGCCATTCGGACTCGAACATAAATGTCAAAAGGTTGAGCGCCGCGCTCCCCGTGGCGCGTTCGTTGCCGCTGTCGACGACAATGGGTTTGGAATGCAACTGACCGTCGGCGATCTCCAGGGCAACCTCTTCGGGCAGCGCCAGCCGCCCGGCGACGAGCCCTTGGCGCAACGCCTCCTTGAGAACGCTGCGCAACCTCTCGGGATCACTTTTCAGAACCTGCTCCGTGGCGAGGCTGATGGCGCCCGGCCACAGGCCGGCAAGCTTGCCGTCCACTTGGGCCCGACCTTGCCCTTGCAGCGCGGACAGGAGATTGCGCGGATTGGCACCGCGGCCGGCAAAGGATAGTTCGGCCTTGATGCGGCCGCCCGTTCCAGCCTTCGCCCCGGAGGCAAGGCCCGCCAAGGCTTCGAGCCTGCCGTCGGCGAGAGTGAAACTGCCGTTGAGTTCGGCGCCGCCGCTGACGCTGTCGAGCCTGAAGGCGATGCGGCCGCGGCCACCCAGCGCTGCGCCTTCGATCGCATCGACCTTGATCTTGCCGCCGTTGAGGCCGACGTCGACCCTGGCGTCCTTGAGCCCGACGCCGTCGGTCAACGCCAAGCGCCCGACGGCAAGGACCACGTGGCCGTCGATGCCGGCCAGCGCGCCGAGGTCAAAGGGTTCGTCGGGCCAAGGACTTTGCCGGCCAGCCAGGGCGGCCTCTGCGGCACCGGTGATCGCTGCAAGACGCTGGTCGAGCAAGGGTGCGAGCATCGACCGCACGCTGATCTCGCCGAGATCGAGCCGGGCATCGACCTGGCGGCGCTCTCCTGCTCGGCTGAGTGCAATCGCGCCGCGAACTTGCGTTCCGGCGACGTTGAGCAGCAAGCGCTCGAGCATCACGGCTTTGGCGTCGGCCGTGAGCTTGAGGCTGCCTTCGAGCGGGATACCGGTGAGGCGCAGCGGCGGTGCCAGGCCGGCCAACATGGCCAGCCGCTCCGCATCGGCGGCCTTGAGGCGAAGATCCCCGGCAATGCTGTTGGCCTGTTCGCCGACGGTCAGCAGGCCGTGAAAGTCGACGGCCAGATCGCCGGCAGCGAGCGTCAGCACCGAGGAAAGGCCTTCTGCCGGCACGCCTTTGGCCTTGATCAGCAGCTGCCCTGGCGCCGTCTTATCCGCGCCCAGCTCGGCGTTGTCGGACAACAACGCCGTGAGCTTGCGGGCATCCGGGGCATCGATGGTAGCCACGACCTCGGCCGCTCCCGAGCGCCAGCCAGCGGTCGCGCCGTCGAGCCGCCCGCTGAATTTGAGGTTCGTGCCATTGACCTCGCCAGCAAGCGTCAGGTCCCGCGAGCTGGCCGCGCGTGCGCCGAACGTCAACGCGCCGGCCAGTCGCAGCGGTGCTGCTGCTCGAACCAGACGATCGTCGGGACGCAGCCCCTCCGGCACGCCGAGCAGCAGCGCGAGGTCGCTCAGCTCTGCGGCCGTCGCGGCCGCGACGACACCCGACAGACTGCCCTTGGGGCGCGTCGCCACATTTTCCAATGCGCCCTTGAGATCGAGCAGAACGCCGCGCTCGCCGGCAAGCCGAAGCTGAGGCAATTCGAGGTTGCCCGACTTCATCCTCAGCTGCAGCGCGACATCGCGATAAATCTGCGTTGCGGTAATGAGGCGACCGGCTTCGAGGCTCAGTCGGAAGTCCGGCTGTTGACTGTCGGTGCGCTTGGCTGCCGTGGCGGCAGCGCTCGAGGCATCCGACCAAGGCCCTTGGAGTAGCGCGTGCAAGGCGTCGGCGATATTGACTTGGGCGGGCGCAAAAGGCCGCACATCGATTTGCGGCGCTTCCAGTCGCAGCGACAGGTCCGGCCGGCCCTGCCAGCGCCAGTCTGCTTCCCCCGCCACCGGCGTTCCCAAGACGTCGCCGACGATATTGCGGGCAACCGCCCGGCCGGTGGCAACGGCGAGCTGGGCGTAGAGGCCAAAGGCGCCGTCGCCCTTGCCGTCGGTGGGCGTGGGCGGCCTGGCGGTCACCCAACCGACCGCCCGCAGCAAGCTGGCGCCGCGTACGTTGACGCTGCCGTTGAACTGGGGGGCGTCGGTCGGGCCCGTCACCGTCCCTTGCAGTTCGGCGCGGCTGCCGCCGGGCATGCCGACCCGCAACTGCTCGATCTCGAGCCTATCCCTCTCGCGTGCGACGGCGAGGCGGACACCGCTGATCGCCTCGCCGCCGAGGTTGGCCTGGTCGACAGACAGGGCGAGGCGCGAGCGGCCGTGGGCCGGCAGGATGTCGCGCACCCGCAGCGTCAATGGAATGATGCTTTCGCTCGGCCGCGTGCCTTCCCCGGCGCCGGCAAGCCGATCGAGGTCGAGCCAACGCGAGGCAAGGTCCACCTCAAGCTTGAGGCCGTCCTGCCAGCTTGCCTTGGCCTCGCCAACGACGAGTTGGGGTCGGCCGGCCTGTTCGAACGACAGCGCCAGGTCGCTGAGGCTACCGCCGGCAAAATCGGCTTTGAGCTGGGCCTTGAGATCGAGCGCCAGCGATTGAGAGCTGTCGTCCTCCTGCGCGCCGGTGGCCGGCTGACGCCGCGCCTGCGCCCGTGGCAGGCCCGCCAGCGGCAGCCGGGCGGTGAGCTCGCCGTCGAGCTTCGGTTCGGCCATCAGGTCCAACAGGCGGGCATCGATCAGGTAGCTGGCGCCGGTCTCCAACAGGCGAACGGACGCGCGGAAGCGGACCCCCGCTTCCGCGTCGGGCTTGGCCGTGGCTACTCGGATTTCGCGTTCCTCGCCGCCTTTACCGAGGCTGCCGCGAAAGCGATAGGGTCCATCGACGGCTGGAGCCGACAACTCCCCGTCGATGCCTTCGAGCCGCAGGCGCTCGGCCCCGCCTGGGCCGTGCACGGCCAACACCCCATCGGTGATCTTCAGCGAGGTCAGGGCGATGTTGGCAGGAAGATAGGCGGCGTTGGCGAAGACCTGCCCGAAGCTTTGCCAGTTCCAGCTTCCCCGATCATCGCGTGCCAGCCTTAGCACCGGTCGGCGGAATTCGATTTCATTGGCCTCGATGATGCCGCGGAACAGCGGCGCGATCGACAGCTTGAAGGCCAAACTTTCGACGCGGAAGAAGGGCTCGCGCAAATCGCTCGAGGCATCGGCAATCCGCACCCTCTCCAGGCGAAAGGACGGCGTCGGCAGCAAATGCAAGTTGATGGTGCCGCCGACACGAACGTCGCGAGCGAGAAACCGCGTCGCCTCGTCTTCGAACACGCCGCGATAGGAATTCCAATCGACGAAATAGGGGATCGCAAATAGCGAGCCGATGATGGTGATCAAGAACACCGCCAGGCCGACAAAAAAATTGCTCATGGGCCACCCCTGGCCCTGGTCTCGTCGACATGCCGACGGGCCGCTCGGACGACGTGCCACCGACGCCGTGCCAGCCTGCCGCCATTGCGCGTCTGTTCGCCGCTTCGCCTACGCATCGCCGACGGATTTGCCCGCTCGCATTTCACGCATTTATTTTCTTGCAACTATACACGGGATGACCGCCAAATTGGACCGTGAATTTGGTGCCATGGCGACGGGGATCGCCTGGGGCGCAGGTTGACGGGCGGTTTGCTCGCGCCGGAGCAGTGCTATAGTCAACTTCTATGCCTGCGAATCGCAAATTGACCACAAATTCTGCCGACGAGACGCCAGCGGCAAGCTCACAAAGCTCCGTCTCCGCTCGCGCTTTGGGCCGATTGAGCGCCCCGTATATGGCCGAGCTCAATCCCCAGCAGCGTGCCGCCGTCGAGGCCGTCGATGGGCCGGTGCTGGTCCTGGCTGGCGCCGGCACCGGCAAGACGCGCGTGCTGACAACGCGCATTGCCCACATCCTGTGCACGGGCCGGGCGCGGGGCTGGCAAATCCTCGCCGTGACCTTCACCAACAAGGCCGCCCACGAAATGAAGCACCGAATCGGCGGCTTGGTCGGTGGTGCGGTCGAGGGCATGCCGTGGCTCGGCACATTCCATGCCATTGGCGTCAAGATCCTGCGCCGCCATGCCGAGCTGGTCGGGTTGAAATCGGGTTTCACGATCCTCGATACCGACGATCAGCTTCGGCTCATGAAGCAGGTGATCGAAAGCGCCGGGCTCGACAAGGATCGCTGGCCCGCGCGCCAGCTGGCCGGCCTGATCGACAGCTGGAAGAATCGTGGCCTGACGCCAGCCAAGGTTCCGCGCGGCGAGGCCTTTGCCTTTGCGGAGGGCAAAGGCGCCGAACTCTATGGCGCCTATCAGAAGCGGCTGAAGGAGCTGAATGCCGCCGATTTCGGCGATCTTCTCCTCGAGGTCCTGCGGCTGTTGCTTGATCATCCGGATCTGCTGGCGGACTACCAACGGCGCTTTCGCTACATTCTGGTCGATGAATATCAGGATACCAATGTCGCGCAGTATCTTTGGCTGCGGCTGCTGGCCGGCGCGGGTGCTCCGAACATCTGCTGCGTTGGCGATGATGACCAGTCGATCTACGGCTGGCGCGGCGCCGAGGTCGACAACATTCTGCGCTTCGAGCAGGACTTCCCGGGCGCCCAGGTCATTCGGCTGGAGCGCAACTATCGCTCCAAGGGCCACATCCTGGCGGCCGCCGCGCATCTCATTGCCCACAACAAGGCCCGGCTCGGCAAGACGCTGTTTACCGATGACGACATGGGTTGTGCGGTCGGCCTGACGGGGGTCTGGGACGACGAAGAAGAAGCACGCACCATCGGCGAGGAGATCGAGGCGCAGCGCCGGGCAGGCAGGCCGCTGGACGAGATTGCCATCCTGGTGCGCGCCTCGTTTCAGATGCGCGCCTTCGAAGATCGCTTCGTGACGCTCGGGCTTGCCTATCGGGTGATCGGGGGCCCGCGTTTCTACGAGCGCCAGGAAATCAGGGATGCCATTGCCTACCTCGAGGTTACGCTCAATCCCGCCAACGATCTGAAATTCGAGCGCATTATCAATGTGCCCAAGCGCGGCCTCGGTGACAGTTCGGTGCGCCGGGTGGTGGAGTTGGCGCGCGCGCGCGCAACATCGCTCTATCAAGCCGCGCGCGAAATCGTCGAGACCGAGGAGTTGGCCGGCAAAACCCGCAAGTCGCTTGCCGACCTCGTCGGCATGTTCGAGCGCTGGCGCGGCCAGGTCGGCAGCATGAAGCACACCGAGCTGGCGGAGTTGATCCTGGACGAGTCGGGCTACACGCAGATGTGGCAGCAAGATCGCAGTCCGCAAGCTCACGCGCGGCTGGAGAACCTCAAAGAGCTCGTGCGCTTCATGCACGAGTTCGAAACGCTGCAAGGTTTCCTCGAGCATGTCTCCCTGGTTATGGATGCCGACGGCGCAGAGGCCAAAGACCGGGTGTCCTTGATGACGCTGCACGCGGCAAAGGGGCTCGAGTTCGACGTCGTGTTCTTGCCGGGCTGGGAGGAGGGCCTCTTCCCGCACCAACGCAGCCTCGACGAGAACGGCAACGCCGGCCTCGAGGAGGAACGGCGGCTGGCCTATGTCGGTCTGACCCGCGCCAAGCGGCAGGCCAAGATCAGCTTTGCGCAGAACCGGCGCAATCGCGGGCTTTGGCAGGCGGCGGCGCCCTCCCGCTTTGTCGATGAGCTGCCCGAGGCCCATGTCGAGGTGAGCCAGTCGAACAGCCCTTACGGTGGGGCTGTCGGCGGCGCCGGCCGTTTCAATCCGTATGGTCACAGCCGGTTCGATGAGCCGGCGGCCGGTTTCCAGAGCGGTTATGCCACACCGGGATGGCAGCGCGCCAAGGAGCAGTGGGCGCGCGAGGACCGCAGCAAGAAGCGCACGCCCCTCACGCTGGAAGGCGAGCTGGTCGCCGCGTCCACGGGGCATGCCGGCTATGCGCCGGGGGAGCGCATTTTCCACCAGAAGTTTGGCTATGGGCGCGTTGCCGAAGTCGACGGCAACAAGCTCACCATCGACTTCGAAAAGGCCGGGCGCAAGCGGGTGGTGGACAGTTTTGTCGAGCGCGCCCAGTAGCGCGAGGCAGACGTCGGCCGTTCGCAAAAAAAAGCGCAGCGAACACGCGCGCGGGATCGTTGGCTGGCCATGCAACCGCCGGCGGGCCCGCAGCAGGGCACGCCCGTTCCCGGGCAGACCTGGCGCCGGGCGGGCCAACGGGGGGCGGTCGCGCCGGGTGCCGCCCCGCCCTGGTGGGATGGGGGCCAAAATCGCACCCGATCTTTGCTGTGGAAAAGACGCTTCTGTTGCGGTCGCGCTGACGCCGGCAATCGTCGGCCTGCGGTGTGCGATTTGCGTCACAGCCTGGTCCCAAACACCCGCTACTCTCGACAATCGCCACCGGCCGGTTCTAGAACCAACACACTAATTCCGAAGTGCTATTTGCTTTTTCGAACGGGCCTCAGGGGCGTTTTTTGCGCTTTCGTGCTGGAGGCGAGGCAGTCTTTTAAGCCTGGCGGGGGAAAGACATGGCGTCGGCAGGAGGGTTGGTGCGGGGCGGAGTGTGGAGCGCGCTGCGCAATGGCACGGCGAATAAGGCCGAGGCGCCGGCGCACAGCCCGCGCGGCCGCGAAAAGTTTCTGCCCATCACGCGTGACGCCCTGCTCGACCGGCTGACGCACGCAGCGGGCTGGCCCGCCGGCGAGGCTGCCGAGGCTCGCCGGCTGATGCGCTATCTCGACTATTGGCGCCGACATTCTTATGCCCGCGCCCTGCTCGAGCTCGAGCAGCTCTATGAACCGTTCAGCCCCGACAGCGATCTGCTCACCACGCGTGTTTTCTCCCCGTCAGAGAAGCTCGCCATGCAAAAGCAGGTGGTCGAGCAAATGCAACGTTTCCTGGTGCAGGCCAACTTTGAGCACGTTGACCCTGCGGATGTGAAAATCATCCTGACCAAGGATTCCTACTATGGTCTCGATTTGCAGGTTGACCTGCGGGCGTTCGAGGAGATCTCGATCTTTTATCGCGGCGCCAACACGATCACGGAACGCAGGCGCACGGCCAAGCGGCTCTTTCTGTGGCACGAGGAAGTGAAAATTCCCGTGTTCCAGCGCCTTTTTCTGCTGTTCAAGCTCAAACCGTTCGAGGTGCGGGTGCGCGAAGTCATGCGCGAGCAGGCCCTGGAGCGCAAGGATGCGGAAAAATTTGTCAAGCGCATCCGTGGGCGGCTGCCGGAGTCGGTGAAGAGCGACTTTATCTACATGAAGCTCTTCAAAAACATCCCGCGCACCGACATCGAAATGATCTTCCCCAACACCAAGGTGCAATTTCGCTTGTTCGACAAAATCAAATTCGGTGTCACGGCGGGGAGCGGTCTCGGCATGGGGGTGGTCGGCACGGTCGGCAAGATTGCGCTGGTCTCGACCAATCCTCTCGCCCTGCTTGGCGCGCTGGCCGGGCTCGGGGGCGTGGCGATGCGGCAGGCCTCGAACTTCATCAACCAGCGCAATCGCTACATGATCGTGATGGCCCAAAACCTCTACTTCCATGCCCTGGCCGACAATCGCGGTGTCATGACCCTGCTGGCGGATCGCGCCGCCGAGGAGGACGTCAAAGAAGAGATGCTGCTCTACAGCGCGCTCGCCAAGGAGGCGGTGCATGTGCGGGACCTGAAGGCGGTCGATGAGGCCATCGAGGCCTATCTCAAGGACACGTTCGACCTCGACGTCAACTTCGACATTTCCGATGCGCTCGGGCGCCTCAAGCAAGACGGCCTGATCACGGAGCTGCCTGACGGAACGCTGCGGGCGCTTGCGCCGCACGCCGCCGCCAACCAAATCGACAAACTGTGGGATCAATGCCTCGATCAGCTGCCCGATCAGCCGTTCGCCGGGCGCGAATTCGATGGTGCGACGGGCGGACCGGCGGCAGCCTAGAATGGCAGCAAGCGGCGCGCCCGCATTGCGCTCGCACTCAGGCGCGAAGTGGGGCAGGATTGCGCGTCGTCGTGTTGTCGGTTGGCGCTCGTGACGGGGCCGCGCGAGGCCTTGTGCGCACGGGCCAAAGCCGCCCTCCCCCCAAGGAGTTGCATGTTTCAAACCTACGAGGCACCTCAATCCGGCGGCGGCCAGGGCGACCGCGTGCGCCAGCTGCGCCAGCTGATGGCGCAGCTGGGGGTCGATGCCCTGCTGGTGCCGCGCGCGGATGAACATCAGGGCGAGTATGTGGCCCGCTCGGCGGAGCGATTGGCCTGGCTCACGGGTTTTACGGGCTCGGCGGGCCTGGCCGTCGTCGCCCGCTCGGCGGCGGCCCTCTTGGTCGACGGGCGCTACCTGGTGCAGGCGCCCACACAGGTCGATACCCGCCTGTTTCAAGTCCTGCAGGTGCCGCAAGCCAAACTATCCGATTGGCTGATCGCCACCCTGAAGACGGCTGAGATGGTCGGCTACGATCCGTGGCTGCACACGGAGGCCAGTATCGCCGAGCTCGGCCAGGCGCTCGAGCCCAAGGGCATCAAGCTCAAAGCGCTGGCAAGAAACCCCGTCGACCGGGTGTGGGGGCGCGAGCGTCCGGCGCCGCCTCAGGGGGTTGTGTTCCCGCACGCCCTGGCCTACGCCGGCAAGTCGGGCCAACAGAAGCTGAGCGAGCTGCAGACGACGCTGCGCCGTGAAGCTGCCGATGCGGTCATCCTGACACAACCCGACTCGATTGCGTGGCTCTTCAATATCCGCGGCTCGGATGTGGCGCACAATCCGGTGCCGCTCGCCTTTGCCGTCGTACCCGTTGCCGGCAAAGCCGAGCTCTTTATCGACAAGGCCAAGATCGGCCGGGAGGTCAGGGAGCATCTGGCGGGCTTGGCCAAGATCAGCGACCCGGCCGACCTCGAGCGCCGTCTGGCCAGCCTGAAAAAAGCCGGCAAACGCGTGCGGCTTGATCCCCACACGGCGGCCAGCTGGTTTTTCCGCAAGCTCAGGGGCGGCAAGGGGCGCGTTGTGCGCGGCGTCGATCCCTGTGTTCTGCCCAAGGCACGCAAAAATGCCACGGAAATCCGCGGTGCCCGCGCCGCCCACCAGCGCGATGGCGCCGTCATGGCACGCTTCTTGGCCTGGCTCGATCGCGAAGCGGGAGCCGGCATGGTCGACGAGATCTCCGCCGCGCGCCAGCTGGAGATCCTGCGCAGCGAGACCCAGGCGCTCAAGGAAATCAGTTTCGATACGATTTCCGGCTCGGGGCCAAACGCCGCCATCGTGCATTATCGAGTGACGACGGCGAGCAACCGAAAATTGCAGCCGGGCCAGCTCTACCTGGTCAACTCGGGGGCCCAGTATCTCGACGGCACCACCGACATCACGCGCACGGTGGCCATCGGCGCCCCCACCCGGGAGATGCAGGAGCGCTTTACGCTCGTGCTCAAAGGCCACATCGCTATTGCCACGGCGCGCTTTCCCAAGGGGACGCGCGGGGTTGACCTTGACCCGTTCGCGCGACGGGCCCTGTGGCAGGCCGGCCTCGACTTTGAGCATGGCACCGGACATGGCGTCGGCAGCTACCTGTCCGTGCACGAGGGCCCGCAAAACATCTCCAGGCGCGGCATGACCGCCTTGGAACCCGGCATGATCCTGTCCAACGAGCCCGGCTACTACAAGGAAGGTGCCTACGGCATTCGTATCGAGAACCTGCTTCTGGTGGAGGAGGCAGCCCTGCCTGCTGGCGGCGAGCGCGAGATGATGGGCTTTGCAACCTTGACGCTGGCACCGATCGATCGGCGGTTGATTGTTGCGGCCCTGCTCTCGGACCAGGAATTGGCATGGCTCAACGCCTATCATGCGCGCGTGCTCAAGGAGATTGGCCCGGAGCTCGGTGCCGCCGACCGCGCCTGGCTGGCGGCGGCGACGGCGCCGATCGCGCGCTAGCGCATCCCCAGCGGGCGCTCGCTGGCGTGGCGCTAAAGATTTAGCACGCGCTGAAGAAACAGCAGCTCCGCTGCGAGCACGGCGATGATCGTCTCCGCGCGCCGAAAGCCGTGCGCCTCGCCGGCAAATTCGTGATAGCCGACCTCGACCCCGCGCTGGCGCAATTTGGCCACCATGCGACGGGACTGCTCGGGTGGAACCACCCGGTCCTCGAGACCCTGAAACAGAATGACGGGGGCGTTGATCGTTTCGATGAGGTTGAGCGGCGAGCGGGCGGCGAACACCTGCTGCCATTTGCCAGGTTTCGTTCCCAGCAGGCGGTGCAAATAGCCCGATTCGAACTTGTGCGTGTGCGCCAGCAACAGCGCCAGATCGGAAACACCGTAATGGCAGCTGCCGGCCGCAAACGCGCTGGTGGTCGCCAGCGCCATCAGGGTCGTGTAGCCGCCGGCGCTGCCGCCGGAAATGGCGATCCTGGCGCCATCGGCGAGGCCGGCGCGGGCGAGATATTTGGCCCCCGCCGCGCAATCGGCCACGTCGGCGATACCCCATTGCCCATCGAGCCGTTGCCGGTAGGCACGCCCGAAGCCGGTGCTGCCGGAGTAATTGATGTCGAAGACGGCAAAGCCGCGGCTGGTATAGAACTGGGTGCGCATCTTCAAGCCGGCATCGGTCATGCTGGTCGGGCCGCCGTGCACGCACATGAGGGCGGGCGGCAAGGCCCCGGCCGGCCCGCGATGCGAGGCGTTGGCAGGGGCATAGTAAATGCCATAGACGGTGCGCCCGCCGGCGCTGCGAAAGGCCAGCACGCGGCCGACGCTCAGGCTGCTTTTCGGGATTTTGCTGGGCAGCGCGGTCGGCGGCGAGACGGCAAAAGCCTTGCGCTCGCGTCGGCCGATCCGCATCACCTGCGGCATCGCTGTCGGGCGGCTGATCAGCGCGGCAAAGCCATCGCCAAAGGCAACGGGGTCGTCGATGCGCGCGGTGGCGGCCGCCATCTGCCGGTAGCTGGTGAGCCGACCGTTGCGGGGATCGCGCACCTCGAACTGGGGCCTGCCGTGACGCAGCGAGACGGCCCCGATGCGGCCGTCGGGCGCAACGGCATAGCTGCGCAGGCCGAACACCCATTGCGGCCGGGACAGCTCGGCGCCTTTTTTGCCATGCAGGCGCCGCAGCTTGCGGCCGTCCCAGGCGTAAAGCTGTCCCCAGCCGCTGTCGTCCAGGACAAAGCTCAGTTGCCCATCCGCAGCGTGCCAGGTCGGCTGAAAGGCGGCGCAGCCATTGCCCCCCGCAATCGGGCGGGCGTGCCCGAGCCCACCGTCCGGGCGCAGCTTGGCGACGTATAAGGTGGCGCTGTCCCAGGGCATGTCCGGAAGATCCCAGGCGAGAAAGGCGATCTGCGTGCCGTCGGGGGAGAGACGTGGCGTTGCATAAAAATCGTGCGCGGCGGCGAGCTCGCTGACCTGGCCCGCCGGGGCGGCGAGGGCCACGCCAACAAGGCTGTTGCGGGGGGCGGTGGCTGCGCCTTTGCCCGCATGGCGCTCGCCGACCCCGATCAAGCGCTGGCGCGCTTGATCCAGAGTGAGATCGGCAAAACGCATGTTGGCTGCGTTGGTGAGGCGGGCGGGGGCCTCGCCGGCCCGGAAGGCATAGATCTGCTGGTCCCCGTCGTTGCTGAAATAGATGATCTCGCCCGCAACCAGGAATTCACCGCCGCCATATTCGTGCACGCGCGATCGGGCCGAAAAGGGCGCCGGCAAGAGCTCGCGCACCGTACCGTCGGCTATCTCCGCGCAGGAGGGTTTGGCGGCCCTGCTCCTCCGGCCGGGATTCGCTCCAATAGAGGGCACCAGCCTCCGCCTGCAGCGCGCCGAAGCGCCGGCTGCCGGCCGCGGCCATGCGGGCTGTGATCGGCGAGGGCCAATGTCCAAAGCGGGTGCGCTCTTTTCCCATGGGGTGGCCTCGGGTGGCGGCTCGGGGCCTTGCGCCCACAACACGGCAAAAAAATCTCGCATCCGGGGTGCGCGAGACGCAAATCATCTTTGCACCGCGAAATAGGTCAGCTATGCTGTCCTTTACGTCGGGAGGCCCGGCCGCGGCGCGACCCGTGCCGGCGGCAGGATCTTCTGGCCAACGATCTGGGGTAAGATCAGCCGCCTGGACCGCGGCCTCAGTGCTGCTCAAGGAGCCATCGTCCGATCCGGCAGACGAGGCCAAGGCAGCACGGAGAGGCCGGCCCAACGGACCGGGGGCGTCCAGCTCCGCGTGCATGGCTGCTCACTGCCGACGCCCAGCCTTTGGGGCGGAAGGGGCTCCTGCGCGTAAGCGCCCTAGGCCCGAGATTTAAGGTGTAAACAGCCGGAAGGCCAAGGCCGATGACGACGGATCAGACGCACAACGATGGCATTGCGGATGCCGTTGCCACCTTTGCCAAACCCAGCGGTCTGTTCGACCCGCGGCGCGAGTACGACGCCTGCGGCGTCGGCTTCATTGCCAACCTCAAAGGTGGCAAGACCCACAAGCTGATCGAAGATGCGCTGTGCATCCTACAAAACCTCGAGCACCGCGGCGCGGTCGGCGCCGATCCGATCGCCGGCGACGGGGCCGGCATTCTGATCCAAATCCCGCACGCCTTCCTGGAGGCGGAGTGCGCACGGCTCAAATTCAAGCTGCCGCCGCCCGGCCACTACGCTTGTGGGCACCTGTTTCTGCCGCAGGACGAGCGCCTGCGGACCCACTGCGAGCGCGTTTGGATGCGCATTATTCGCGAGGAGGGTCTGGAGTTTCTTGGCTGGCGCTCCGTGCCAGTGGACAACAGCTGCCTCTCCGACATGGTGAAGGCAACCGAGCCCGTGCATCGGCAGATCTTCATTGGTCGGCCGAAAACCATGAAGGAGCAGCAGACCTTCGAGCGGCGCCTCTACATGATTAGGAAGGTCGTCTCCAATGCGCTCTATTACGCCTACAAGGGGCGCGATATTGGCCACTACTCGGTGTCGCTGTCGAGCCGTACGCTGGTCTACAAGGGCATGTTCCTGTCCTACCAGGTGAAGAAATATTACCTGGACCTGTCCGACCCGCAGCTGGCCTCGTCGATGGCGCTCGTGCACCAGCGCTTCTCGACCAACACCTTCCCGTCCTGGAAGTTGGCGCATCCTTATCGCATGGTTGCCCACAACGGCGAGATCAATACGCTGCGTGGCAACGTCAACTGGATGGCGGCGCGGCAGGCGTCGGTGAAGACGCCGCTGTTTGGCAGCGACATCACCAAGCTGTGGCCGATTTCCTACGAAGGCCAATCCGACACGGCCTGTTTCGACAATGCCCTCGAGTTCCTGATGATGGGCGGCTACAGCCTGGCGCACGCCGCCATGATGTTGATCCCGGAGGCCTGGGCCGGCAATCCGCTGATGGATGCCAAGCGCCGCGCCTTCTATGAGTATCACGCCTGTCTGATGGAAGCGTGGGACGGCCCGGCGGCGATGGCCTTCACCGATGGCAGGCAAATCGGAGCCACCCTCGACCGCAACGGCTTGCGGCCCGCCCGCTATTTCGTGACCAAGGACGACACCGTGATCATGTCGTCGGAGGCCGGCGTGCTTCCCGTCGCGGAAGCCAACATTGCGCGCAAGTGGCGACTGCAGCCCGGTAAGATGTTGCTGATCGATCTCGACGCCGGTCGCATCATTTCCGACGACGAGCTCAAAGCCGACCTGGCGTCGCGGCATCCCTATGAGCAGTGGCTCAACCGCACCCAGGTGCAGGTCGGCGATCTGCCGTTGCCGAAGAAATTAGCGCACAAGAAGTCGAACGTGGCTCTGCTCGATCTGCAGCAGGCGTTCGGCTACACCCAGGAGAGCCTGAAATTCCTGATGGCGCCGATGGCGCACACGGGCCAAGAGGCGGTTGGCTCGATGGGCAATGACACGCCGGTGTCGGTGCTCTCCAACAAGCCCAAACTGCTGCACACCTATTTCAAGCAGAACTTCGCGCAAGTGACGAACCCGCCGATCAACTCGATCCGCGAGGAGCTGGTGATGAGCCTGGTCTCGTTCATCGGCCCGCGCCCGAACCTGCTCGATCTCGAGGGCACGGCCAAAATCAAGCGGCTCGAGGTGTACCAACCGATCCTCAGCAATGAGGATCTGGAGCGCATCCGGCAGATTGGCCTGGTCAAGGACAATCAGTTTTCCTCCGTGACGATCGACATCACCTATGCGGTGGAAAAGGCGGCGCGCGGCATGGCGGATGCGCTCGACGTCGTCTGCGCCGAGGCCGAGGAGGCGGTGCGCTCCAAGGATTACAACATCATCATCCTATCGGATCGCGCGACCGGGCCGGATCGCATTCCGATCCCATCGCTGCTGGCGACCTCGGCCGTGCATCATCACCTGATCAGGCAGGGCCTGCGCACCTCGGTCGGGCTGGTGGTGGAGACCGGCGAGGCGCATGAAGTGCACCAATTCGCCGTGCTCGCCGGCTACGGGGCGGAGGCCATCAATCCGTACTTGGCGTTCGAAACGTTGGAGCAATTGCTCCCCGATCTCGACGAGAAGCTCACCCTTAAGGAGGCGCAGAAGCGCTACATCAAGGCGCTCGACAAGGGGCTGCTGAAAGTGATGTCGAAGATGGGCATCTCGACCTACCAGTCCTATTGCGGTGCGCAGATCTTCGACGCCGTCGGGCTCAAATCGACGTTCGTGAAGCGCTACTTCACGGGCACGCACACGCAAGTCGAGGGAGTTGGCCTGCGCCAGATCGCGCGCGAGACCGCCGAGCGCCACCGGCAAGCGTTCGGCAACGTCGAGGTCTTGGAGAGCACGCTGGATGTGGGGGGCGAGTATGCCTACCGCATTCGTGGTGAGGCGCACATGTGGCGGCCGGCGGTGGTTGCCGACCTGCAACACGCGGTGCGCGGCAATCTCCCCGACAAATATCGCGCCTTTGCGCGCGAGATCAACGACCAGACCGAGCAGCTGATGACCTTGCGCGGGCTGTTCCGGCTCAGGAGCGCCAAGGAGTTGGGTCGACAGCCCATACCGCTCGCCGAGGTTGAGCCGGCGGCCAATATTGTCAGACGCTTCTCGACGGGGGCGATGAGCTTCGGCTCGATTTCGCGCGAGGCGCATACCACCTTGGCCATTGCCATGAACCGCATCGGCGGAAAGTCCAACACCGGCGAGGGCGGCGAGGAGGCCGATCGCTTCAAAAAGCTGCCGAACGGCGATTCCATGCGCTCGGCCATCAAGCAGGTGGCCTCCGGCCGCTTCGGCGTGACGGCGGAATACCTGGCCAACTCCAGTGTCATGCAGATCAAGATGGCGCAGGGCGCCAAGCCCGGCGAAGGCGGCCAGCTGCCCGGTCACAAGGTCGATGCCACCATCGCCAAGGTGCGCCATTCGACGCCGGGAGTGGGTCTGATTTCGCCGCCGCCGCACCATGACATCTATTCGATCGAGGATCTGGCCCAGCTCATCTTCGATCTGAAGAATGCCAATCCGGCCGCCGATGTTTCGGTCAAGCTGGTTTCCGAGGTCGGCGTCGGCACGGTGGCAGCGGGCGTGGCCAAGGCCCGGGCCGACCATGTCACCATTGCCGGCTTCGAGGGCGGCACCGGGGCCTCTCCCCTCACCTCGATCAAGCACGCCGGATCACCCTGGGAGATCGGACTGGCTGAAACGCATCAAACCCTGGTTGCCAACCGGCTGCGGGGGCGCATCGCCGTGCAGGTTGACGGCGGCGTGCGCACCGGCCGTGATGTGGTGATCGGTGCCTTGCTCGGTGCCGACGAGTTTGGCTTTTCCACCGCGCCGCTGATTGCGCTGGGCTGCATCATGATGCGCAAGTGCCACCTCAACACCTGCCCGGTCGGGGTGGCCACCCAAGATCCGGTGCTGCGCGCCAAGTTCAAGGGCGAGCCCGAGCACGCCATCAACTACTTCTTCTTTGTCGCCGAGGAGGTGCGCGAGATCATGGCCACGCTCGGCTATCGCAACTTCAACGAGGTCATCGGCCAATCCCAGTGCCTCGACAAGCAACGGGCGATCGGGCACTGGAAGGCGCGCGGGCTCGATTTCGAGAAGCTCTTCCACAAGCCGGATGTGCCGGACACGGTGGCGATCTACAATCGCGAGCGGCAGAATCACGGCCTCGACAAGATCCTGGATGTGAAATTGCTCGAGCTTGCCAAACCGGCGCTGGATGAGAAGCGGCCGGTCAAGCAGGAACTTTCCATCAGCAATCGCGACCGCGCGACGGGGACGATGCTCTCGGGCGAGATCGCCAAACGCTACGGCCATGCCGGTTTGCCGGAGGATACCGTGTGGCTGTCCTTCACGGGCACGGCCGGCCAGAGCTTTGGCGCGTGGCTCGCGCATGGCTTGACGCTCGACCTGGTCGGCGAAGCCAACGATTACGTTGGCAAGGGCCTGTCGGGTGGCAAGCTGATCGTGCGGCCGGACCCCACGTCCGGCATCACGCCGGAGGAGAGCATCATTGTCGGCAACACCGTGCTCTACGGCGCCATCAGCGGGGAGTGCTATTTCCGCGGTGTGGCGGGTGAGCGCTTTGCCGTGCGCAACTCCGGCGCGGTCGCCGTCGTGGAGGGTACCGGTGACCACGGCTGCGAGTACATGACCGGCGGCATCGTCGTCGTGATCGGGCCGACCGGTCGGAACTTTGCGGCCGGCATGTCGGGTGGCATCGCCTATGTGCTGGACGAGGACGGCACCTTCGAGCGGCGCTGCAATCTATCCATGATCGATCTCGAACCGGTGGAGGCCGAGGACAAGGTCATGCGCCAGCTGTCCAATCAGGGGGGTGACCTGGAAAGCCACGGCCTGGTGGACATCATGGGCGATATGACCAAGCAGGACGCCGAGCGCCTGCATCAGCTGATTGCTCGGCACGCGCACTACACCAATTCCGCCAAGGCGAAGGCTATTCTAGAGAATTGGGCGCACTATCAGCCGAAGTTCAAGAAGGTGATGCCGGTCGAGTATCGGCGCGCGCTCGAGGAGATGAGCAAGCATCAGTCCGCCGACAAAACCGGCTTCGATGTCCTGGAAATCGGCTTGCCGGCCAAAGGCTAAAGGCAGCAGAGGCGCACAACCGACGGCAAGCGCAGCAGTGTTCGGCACGGGCGATTTTTGTCATGAAGATCTACGGCGATCTGGGGTCTGGGAACTGCCTGAAGGTCAAGTATGTGGCCGACCAGCTTGGGCTTTCCTACGCCTGGGTGCCGATCGACCTCAGCAAGGGTGAGACGCGCACACCGCAGTTTCTGGCCGCCTTTCCGATGGCGCAAATCCCGGCCGTGGACTTCGGCGACGGGCGCCGGCTTGCCCAGTCCAACGCCATTGTGCGCTACCTGGCTGACGGCAGCCGGCTCCTGCCCAGCGACAGGTTCATTGCGGCCAAGATCGATGAGCTGATGTTCTGGGAGCAATACAGCCACGAGCCCTATCTGGCGGTGTGCCGCTTTCACATGGTCTATCTCGGCCGGGCGAAAGAGACGCGCGATCAACAGCGCGTCGAGCGCGGCGAGCAGGCGCTCGATTTCATGGATAGGCTGTTGCAAGGGCGGCAATGGCTGGTCGGCCAGGCCATGTCGATTGCCGACATCGTCTTGTTGCCGTACACGCGTCTTTCTCCCGAGGGGGGCTTCGACCTTGCTCGGCGGCAGCATGTCCGCTCCTGGATCGCGCGCTGCGAACACGAACTCAAGCTGGAGCGGGCTCCAGCCAAAGCCTTGGAGTGAGGTCGGCGACCGATGGGCAAGATCACCGGCTTCATGGAGTTCGAGCGTCGCGACCGCGGCTATCGAGCGGTCGAGGAACGCCTGAAGCATTGGCGCGAATTCGTGGTTCCGCTGTCAGAGCAGGACACCAAGGTGCAGGCGGCGCGCTGCATGGACTGCGGCATCCCCTATTGCCACACTGGCTGTCCGGTCAACAATCAGATCCCGGACTGGAACGATCTTGTCTACCGCGGGCAATGGAAGGTGGCAGCCCGCAATCTGCATTCGACCAACAATTTTCCCGAGATTACCGGGCGCGTGTGTCCAGCGCCCTGCGAGGCATCCTGCACGCTCAACATCGACGATAAGCCGGTGACGATCAAGACCATCGAATGCGCCATCGCCGACAGGGCGCTGGCCGAGGGCTGGGTGGCGGCCGAACCGCCGGAGAAACGCACGGGCAAAAAGGTGGCGATCGTCGGCTCGGGCCCCGCCGGCCTGGCGGCGGCGCAACAGTTGGCGCGCGCCGGCCACGAGGTGCACGTCTACGACAAGCATGCCGCGCCCGGCGGGCTGCTGCGCTACGGGATCCCCGACTTCAAGATGGAAAAAGGCATCGTCGAGCGGCGCGTCAAGCAGATGGAAGCCGAAGGGGTCATCTTCCACTGCAATGTGCACGTCGGTCGGGACGTGGCGGCGCAAGAGCTGGAGGCGCAGCACGACGCGCTGCTGTTGGCGGCTGGTTCCGAGCGGCCGTTCGATTTTTTTGCGAAAGCGCCGGGTCGCCAACTCGAAGGCTTGGTGTTTGCCATGACGTTTCTGCCGCAGCAGAACCGGCGGGTGGCGGGTCAGCCCCAGCGCGATGAGCCGCAGATCACGGCCGAGGGCAAGCATGTCATCGTCATCGGCGGCGGCGATACCGGTAGCGATTGCATCGGCACCTCCTTCCGCCAGGGCGCCAAGTCGGTTACCCAGCTCGAGATCATGCCGCAGCCGCCCGATAAGGAGAACAAGGCGTTGTCATGGCCGCACTGGCCGCTCAAGCTGCGCATCTCCTCAAGCCAGGCCGAGGGGGCAAAAACCGAATATTCGATCTCGACCACAGGCTTTGCCGGTAGCAATGGCAAGGTCTCCAAACTGCTCTACACGCGCGTCGACCAGGCCCTCAAGCCGATTCCCGGCAGCGAGGGCGCGTTGCCTGCCGACCTCGTGCTGTTCGCCATGGGCTTTTCCGGTCCGGAGGAAGACGACGTGGTCGCCGAGCTGGGCCTGACGGTGGTTCCGCGCGGGCGCTTCAAGGGGCTCGACGCCAACGAGCGCGATTATCGCATCAAGAGCCGAAACAAGCTGTTTGCGGCCGGAGACGTCCGGCGCGGCCAAAGCCTGGTCGTGTGGGCTATTCGCGAGGGCCGGCAAGCCGCGCACGCCATCGACAGCTTCCTGATGGGCCGCAGCGACCTGGCGCGCTGAAAAAAGGCGAGCCAGGGAAAATCTTAAGCTTTGGGTGTGGTCTTGATCTGGCCAGCGCCGGCCCTACGTGCTCAGATACGTCGTGTCCGATCTCAGCAGGCAGGGTATGCCATGAACGCTCCGGTCGAGGTGCATTTCCACGGGATTCAGAAAAGTGAGGCCATTGAACAACGCGTGCGCGACAAGGTTGCCAAGCTGGAGAAGCATTTCGGTGGCATGACGAGTTGCCGCGTCGTGCTCGAAGCCGCCCAGCGCAACGCGCTCAAGCCGAAGGTCTATAACATCAAGATCGAGATCGGCGTCCCGCGCCGACGGCCCATCGTCGTTAGCCACGAGCGCATTGGCAGCCATGCCAGCGAAGAACTGTCGATGGCCTTGCGCGAGGCCTTCGAGGTCGTCTTGCGCAAGATGGATGGCGTGGCCATCAAGCGCACCCAGCGAAGCAAACTCGAGCGTGGTCGCCGCCGACCAAGCGGCGCGCGCAACCTGCCCAACGAGCCCGCTCAATGAGCCCGCCCAATGCGATGGTAAGCCCCTGCAAGGGGAGCGCTTAGCTGCGCGGTGGCGCCGGCTTCGGCGCGGTCGGGCGCGGCCGGCGGACCGGTTCGGGCTCCGGTAGGTCGGGCTCGACGCGCGGCCAGGCGAGGTCATCGGCACGGCCGGGCTTTGCCTGTAGGCGCTCGCCTTTAATCAGGACATGATAATAGGGGGCCTGGCTGGGGGCTTGCCGCCGGTTCAATGCCGAGCCGCTGGTCGCCGGCGTAATCGAACTCAAGACCACGAGCCCGCCGCCAATGTCGTCGGCGACCACGTCACCCATCGCAGTAGCGCGCTCGCTCGATTGATTGCGGGTCACCAGGGCCACCACGGCTGAAGGGATGGCCGGCCGTGGCAGGTCGAGCGTGTGGGATTCCTCGCGACCGGTGGCACTGATGCTTTTCAGGGTGATGCGGCCGTGCTCGGCTTTCTGGTCCAAAACCCCGTCCGTCGGGGCAGCCATGGCGGGTGGGCTGGGAGCAGGGTTTTGCTTGGCATCGCTGGCGCTGGCCGGGCTGTTTTTCGCACTGCCGGCATCCGCATCCGCAGGGGCGCGCGGCCGCAACGCACTGATGCGCTCCTGCTCGCTTTCGCTGCCGGCCAGCGGGATCGATCGTTCCTTGCGGGCCTGCGACAGATCGCGCTTGAGTTCCTGCTCGACGAACAGGGCGAGTTTGCGGTTGCCCGCATAGGTGAACAAGACGCCATCGGCCTCCCGCAGCAGGCGCTGGCGGCCCGTGATGTCGGGACCATAGGCGGCGTAGTTGCCGGCCTCGTCGGCAAATTGCGCCTGAATGTCGATGAATTTGATGCCGTTGAGATAGGTCTTGTCGCGGACGATATCGTTCATCATCTGGGCGGGGTCGTTGACCTCGAAGCGGCGCATGATGGGTTGGCTCACCCAATAAAGCGCCAGGTTCCGGCGCTTCAAGACCTTGATAAAGCGATCGACCCGGCGGCCGTACTCCTCGCGCCATTCCGGCGATCCCAAGACGAAGCGCTCACGGGCGTCCTGGCGGATGGAAATGCGGTCGCCATAGCCAATCATGATGACGCCGATATGGATCACCTCGCGTGAGGCCTCCTCCGCCTTCATTTCGGTGTCGAAATCGGCCCGCGCGATGCCGGCCAAGGGGCGATGCTTGCGGGCAACCTGGACCCGGCGGTCGGTGGCAAAGGCTTCCGCAAGGCCATCGACCAAACCCTCGGCAAAGGCATCGCCGTAGACCTGCAGCTTGTAGGTGTCGCCCTCCGGAAACGGCGTGAGATAGCTCGTCCCCGAGGGGAGGTCCTGCGCCACCGCGATCCTCGCCCCACCCAAGAGGACGAAGACGACCGTGGCCAGCGCTCCCCAGTATTGGCAATAAGACGGCATGTTCGTTGCTTTGGTCCCAGGACCCCGCAGGCGCAAGACCGGGGCTTCTTTCACGCATGCTTAAACGCGTCACGCCAGGCCCGTCAGGCCAAGGACGTCACACCAAATCTGCCACGCCTGCTGCGGCAGCAGGGAGATGGCGCGGCCCAGCATGCGTGAGTTCGCCCATCGTCGCAAGGGAGGTGAAGGCCTGCAGCCAACCATGGCTGCAGCATGACCGCCGGGAAGCCTAGTTGCGCGGCTCCTTGGGCGCCTGATCTGCCGGCTTGCCGGCCGCGGCGGCGCCGCGGCGGGGGTTGCCGCGCACATGCTTGACCATGGCCTCCGACGGCCAGCAGTCGACCTTGAGCTTGCTCGCCGTCTGGTAGAGCCCGATCTGCGCGCGGGTGTTCATGCCGGCTTTGCCGTCGATCTTGGCAACGTCATATCCCAACGTTTGCAGACCGGCCTGGATCTCTTGGATGCCGGGTGCCGACAGCTGTTTGAGGTCGGCCCACGGCGCCTCGAAAGCTTGCCCTCCGGCAATGCGATCGCCCAGGTTGCCCACGAACAGCGCATAAAGGTCCGACATGTTATAGGCCTTGATGACCAGAAAATTTTCCAGTGCCAAGAACGCGGGGCCATAAACGCCGGCCGGCAGCAGCAGGAAGGCCTGAGCCGACAGCGCCTCGGCGGGAAAGTCGCCCGCCGCGCGCGTCACCCCGAGCCTGATCCATTCTTGCAGGGGCCGGCGCTGGTCGGGCCCTTCCATGTGACAGGGGATGCTGCGCGGAAGTCGCACTTCGAAGCCCCAATTCTGTCCTGGTACCCAGCCCTTGGCGCGCAGCTGGTTGGCCGCGGATGCCAGCGCGTCGGCCGTTGAGTTCCAGATGTCCTTGCGGCCGTCACCGTCCAGATCGTAGGCCACGGTGTAGTATTCGGAGGGCATGAACTGGGTCAGTCCCATGGCGCCCGCCCAGGAGCCGTTCATGTTCTCGCGCGTGCGCACGCCATCCTCCAGCATCTTCAAGGCATAGAGGAGCTCTGTGCGGAACATGTCCTTGCGGCGCCCCAGGTAGGCCTGCGTGGCCAGCGCCTTGATCACGTAGTAGGTCGAGCGGTGGCTGCCGAAGGCGGTTTCGCGGCCCCAGATCGCCAGCACGAACTGGCGTTGCACACCCAGTTCCTGCTCGATCTTTGCCAGCGCCGCGGCGTTGAGCTTGAGGAGAGCTTTGCCCTGCTCGCTGAGGCGTGCGAGATAGTCGGCGTCGAGATACTGCGCCGGCGTGCGCGTAAACTCCGGTTGGCCCTTGACCTCTTGCCCGGGCAGCACCAGGTCGGGCAGCGATCGATCCGGTTCGACGCCCAGCAAGGCCCGATCAAAGGTGGCGCGTGTGACGCCCATGCGTTCGGCGTCCGGCCACAGCTGCAGCAGAAAGTGCCGGTATCCCTCGTCGGCCTGCGCCATCACGGCGCTGGTGGCAGCGGTCCAGGCCAGCCATCCCCCGACGATGATGATGCTGGCGGCGGCCACCGCCTGCCGCCAAGGCCGCATGTTTGCTGTCTCGGGCAAGACGCCAGGTCCCCACGTCGTTTGCAAGATTGCCATCGAGTCCTAGCATAGCCGAAGCGGGGGCGCTTCAGGAGGCCTGTTTCGGGGCACCGAGTTGGTCTTCCCACGCCAGCGCCTGTCGGACGATGACATCAAGATCTTGGTAGGCGGGCGCCCAGCCAAGCGCGTTGCGGATCTTTGCCGATGCGGCAACGATCTGGGCCGGGTCCCCGGGCCGGCGCGGGCCGAGGCGGACGTCGAACGACCGGCCGGAGACACGCTTGACAGCCTCGACGACCTCGAGCACCGAAAAGCCCCGCCCGTAGCCGCAGTTGAAGGTCTCACTGGCGCCCCCGGCCCGCAGATAGGCCAGGGCGGCACTGTGCGCGCGCGCCAGATCGCTCACCTGAATGTAGTCGCGCACGCAGGTGCCGTCGGGGGTGGGATAGTCGGTGCCAAACACCTCGAGGTAAGACCGCTTGCCGAGCGCGGCCTCGCAAGCGACCTTGATCAGGTGGGTGGCGCGCGGCGTCGACTGTCCGGAGCGACCCTGCGGGTCGGCGCCGGCGACATTGAAGTAGCGCAGCACCACGTAGCTGAGCTCGTGCGCCCGTGCCGCGTCCGCCAGCATCATCTCGGTCATCAGCTTGGAGTTGCCGTAGGGTGACAGCGGCTTGAGGGCCGCTTGTTCGGCAACGGGTTCGCTGCCGGGCATACCATACACCGCTGCGGTCGAAGAGAAGATGAAGTGCCTCACGCCGGTGGCAATGGCGGTCTCAATCAGGGTGCGCGATTTGACGGTGTTGTTCAGATAGTAGGCCAGCGGATTGGCCACCGAATCCGGCACCACGACGGAGCCGGCAAAATGCAATATGGCATCGATGCCGAGCTCCTTGATCAACCGCTGCAGCAACGCTTGATCGGCGATGTCGGCGCGCACGAATTGGGCGGTCTCGGGGACGGCGGAGGCAAGGCCGGTCGATAAGTCGTCGACCACAACGACGTGGCTCCCCGCATCCAAAAGCTCGAGCGTCATATGGCTGCCGATGTAGCCCGCACCGCCGGTCACAAGCGTAGGCATGCTGTCAATCCTGTTGCTGTTTGTTTTCAGAGCCCCGCGTGGTCGCCCACGATTTTTCCCTCGCTCGGCCGGATGCGCTACAGTGGTCGCCCCGAGTTAGCGCTGCCATACCCTGCCACCCATTGAGATAACAAACATGAACAATACGCCAAAGCGCATTCGCAAGGCTGTGTTTCCGGTGGCCGGTCTCGGCACCCGCTTCCTGCCGGCCACCAAGGCCATGCCGAAGGAGATGCTCACCATCGTCGATCGCCCACTCATCCAGCATGTGGTCGACGAGGCGCATCGCGCCGGGATTGAGCATTTCATTTTTGTCACCGGCCGCAACAAGGGCGTCATCGAGGATCACTTCGACAGCCAATACGAATTGGAGCAGACGCTGGCCGAGCGCGGCAAGACCGCGGAGCTGGAGGCGCTGAGGCGTGAGCTGCCCGCCGCGGGGCAGACGAGCTTCACGCGTCAGCAGGCCCCCCTGGGCCTTGGCCATGCGGTCTGGTGTGCCCGCGACCTGGTCGGCGATGAGGCCTTTGCGCTGTTGCTGCCGGACGTTCTGCATCATGCGGCCAAGCCCTGTATCGGCGAGATGATGGAGGCCTATCAGGAGCAGCCCGGCAATTACATTGCCGTGGCGCCGGTGCCGGATGATCAGACCCATCAATACGGCATTGTCGGCCTCGAGAATGCGAGCGCCAAGGTGTCGCGCATCACCGCCATGGTCGAGAAGCCCAAGCCCGGCCAGGCCCCCTCCAATTTGCACATTTCGGGGCGCTATATCCTGCAACCAACGATTTTTCCGATCCTCGAACGGGGAGAGCGGGGGGCCGGCGGAGAAATCCAGATCACCGACGCGATGCAAAGGCTGGCCGAGCGCGAGCCATTTTTTGCCACGCGTTTTGACGGCGTGATCTATGATTGTGGTGGCAAGGCCGGCTTTCTGCTGGCCAACGTCGCGCTGGCCTTGGAGCGCGCAGACTTGGCACCAACCCTGCGCGCAGATCTCGAGAGGCTGCTGCGGCAAGCCGATCGCCAAGCGGCCGACTAGTAGCGCAGGCGCAGGCCGGCGCGCAAAACGTCGGCGCTATAATCGCTGCTGGGCACGGACGTGTCGTAGACGATGTGCTGATAGCGGCCAAACAGGATGGCGTCGCGGCCAACGTAGTAGTCGAGGCCAAGCTCGCCGATCAGCTCGCGCTCGGTCAAGTCGACGCCATCATAGGGCGTCGAAGTATAGAGCACGCCGGCGGTGCCGATCAGGTGGCGGTAGAAGGCGTGGCGAACCTGCAATCCGAACTGGCGCGCAAGGCCGCCACTGGAGGCGGGGACGGTCGAGTTGGCGAAGGTGGAGCGGGCGGTGAACAGGAAGCTCGTCAGCGCGGAGGCGCGCCAGGCGAGGTTGGCGTCGATCAAGAGGCCGTCGAGCTGGGGAAGGTCGGCAACGTCCGGCCGCTGGCGCCCCCAGCCCGCACTGATCTCGCCGCGGACGCTGCTGCCGAGCGGCGAGAATGAGACGCCGGCGCGATAGGCTTCGCCGACGGAGGAGCGCAAGCTCCCATCCGCGGGAGGCGTGTGGTAGTCGCGGTCGGCAAGCGCGGTCTCGACAAAAACGCCAAGGCCGCGCCCGAAATCCCAGGTGGTGCGGAACGCCGCCTCGCGTTCGGTGAAGTCGCGCGCGTCATTGTTGATGACCTCGCCGCCGATGCTGGGCACCGGCGCAAAGTCGAAGTCGCGGATCGCCCCCCTCAGTTGGAAGGCAAGGCGATTGAAACGATGATTGAAGGTGATGGCAGCGCGGTCGACCTCGAGGTCGCCGCGTTCCGCCGCCGCGACGGGGAAATTGAGCGCCGAGCGGACATCCTTTTCACGCTGATGGGAGATCAAGCCTTCGATATTGCTGCGCGAGGAGATGTCGAGCCGCCCGCGCGCGTCCAGCGCGTAGGCCCGGTCGTCCTCGCTCGGATGCCCGGCATAAAACGAGGCGGCGCCGAGGGCGCGAAACTCCAGGGCATGCACAGGCCAGTTTGTGACGGCGCGCACATTGGCGCGCACGTCGCCGGCGGCGTCGCCTTGCCGGAGGTTGCTTCTGAAAACGTTGTTGGTGGCCAGCGCACCGATTTCCAATTCTGGAAAAATCACAAAACCACCCATGCGCAGGCCGATCGGATCGTAGGGCTCGAGGTGGAACAGTTCCGCCGGCCGTCGATCGCGCAGGGGCTCCGGCTCGATGCGGAACATATAGGGATCATAGCCGTAGGGCGGGATCTGGAAAGCGGCAATGTCTTGGGCGCTGCGCGGGTCGACGCCTAAGTCGGCGATGCCGTCAAGCACCGTCACCGGGCTGTCCTCGAGCACCACGCCGTCGAGCTGATGCTCGCCCACCCGGTCGGCATCGGGCGCGGCCGCTTCGGGGGACGTGTAGGACGTGCGCATGGCGCCTTCGCCATCGGCGTCCTCGTCGCCTTCCGCAAGCGGCGGCGGCTCGGCCGCCAACGCGTCCTCGCCGTCCTCCGGCAGCGGTTCAGGTAGAGCTTTGCGCCCGCTGGCAGGGGGCTTTCTGGTCGCCGGGGCGGCAATGCGCGTGTCGATGCCGAGCGCAGCCTGGCCAAGCGCGCCATCGTTTGCCAGGGCCAGGCAGGCCGCGGCGAGCGAGACGCGTGAAAAAAGTGCAACGAAGCGGTCGCAGATCACGCCGGCGCCCCACACCCTGGCTCCCGAGAGACGCACACGTGCACGGCCCACCCTAGGGGTAGGTTGGTTAAGGAGTTGTTGAAGGGGAGCGGGCCCCGCCGATCGGCAATTGGCAGTAAAGAGTGCGCTCTGCTACAGGTAGGGCAGGACCCGTCAGGGGGACGCGGGCGTCGGCGGGTCGAAGAGGGGGATTGCCACATGCGCATGAGCGGTGCCAAACGCAAGCTGCGGATCGTGCCTTGCGGGGTTGCTCTGCCGCTGCCGTCGCAATCGGCGACGCGGACATTGGACCTCGAATGCGAGGGCTTGGCGGCGCTCAGAGGCACCCTGCAAGCCGACCTGCAGGAGCCCTTCAACCGGGCCGTTGGCATTCTTGCCGCCGCCGAAGGCCGCGTCATCGTCAGCGGCATCGGCAAGAGCGGGCACATCGGCCAGAAGCTGGCCGCCACCTTTGCGTCGACGGGGACACCGGCGTTCTTCGTGCACGCCAGCGAGGCCAGTCACGGTGATCTTGGCATGATCACCCCACAGGACGTGATCGTGGCGATCTCCTGGTCGGGGGAGAGCGTCGAGCTGCGCAACATCGTGACCTATTCGCGTCGGTTCAAAGTGCCGCTGATCGCCTTGACCTCTCGCGCCAACTCCGCGCTCGGCAAGCAGGCGGATGTGGTTTTGCAGTTGCCGCGGGCCAAGGAGGCTTGTCCGCATGGGCTGGCGCCGACGACGTCGACGACCATGCAGCTGGCCCTTGGCGACTGCCTCGCCATTGCCTTGCTCGAGAACAAGGGCTTTACCGCCCACGATTTCAGCGTCTTTCACCCGGGCGGATCGCTGGGTGCGAGCCTCAAGTTCGTGGCCGACGTCATGCACACGGGAGAGCGGTTGCCGCTGGTTGCCGAGGACAGGGTTATGTCGGAGGCGATCGTCATCATGACGCAAAAGAGCTTCGGCTGCCTCGGGGTCGTTGATGCCAGGGGTCGACTGGTTGGCATGATCACCGACGGTGACCTGCGGCGGCACATGGGCCCGACGCTGCTGCGACAGCGCACGCAGGACATCATGACGCGTAAACCGAACACCCTGGCCGCCAACACGCTGGCCTCGACGGCACTCGAGCACTTCAATGCGCTCAAGCGCACGCAGATGTTTGTCGTCGACAAGGGCAAGCCGATCGGCATTCTGCACGTGCACGATCTGCTGCGCGCCGGAGTGGCCTAGGCCTAATTCTTGAAGAGATCGCCCAGGGACCACCAGGCCGCTGCCTGTTGCACGTTGGCGTCCTTGGCCGTGGGCGGGGGCGAGGGTGATTTTTTCACCGGCGCCTTGGCAACGCTGGTCTTGGCTCGCAACGGGGTCGTCGGCACGGCGGTGGTCGCCGCCGCAGCCGGCTTCGCCTTGGCTTCGACGGCAACAAAGCGCTGCCTGGGCTTAGGCACCGCCAGTTCGAGCTTGGCTTTCGCAGCCTCGCTGGTGGTCACGCTCGCTTTCGCGCCCTGCGGCCACGGCCGCGGGTCGAAGTAGCCGCTGATCGCAAAGGCGGCGCCGGTTGTGCCCAAAGCGATAAGCGTGAGTGCCAGTAGCAATCTGAGCGTCGGCATGCGGGTTCGATCCGGCGGGCGCGGACATTGCTGGTCCGCGCTCAAGGGTTCCCGCCCGCCCCTGTGCTAGCGGCCAAATGTGGAAGCTCTGCGGCCGAACGTGCCGGAGCGGCCATTTCTCAGTCCTGGAAGACGTCGGCCCAATCGGGATGTTTGTGGCGCTCGGCGTTGACGTAGGGGCAGAGCGGATAGATCTTGAAGCCTTCCGCCCGCGCATCGTCGACCAGTCGCCTCACCAACGCCAGCGCCACGCCGCTGCCACGCAGGCGATCATCGACGCCGGTGTGCTCGGCGATCACCAGGGTCGTGCTGGCGCGGCTATACGTGAGCTCGCCCTCCCCATCCCGGCCCTCGAGACGCGCGACATAGCGGCCACGCGTGGCACTTTGTTGCCGGGTGATGGTTGGCTCAGGCGTCGGCATAGCCGCCTCTTGGCATCAGACGTCTTGGCATCAGACGCCTTCGCATCAGAAGACGTCGCGACGTGGGCTCGCCGCCTGGCACGCACCCCTGTGGCAGTGGGATGCCGGCTCGACGGCCGCCTCAGTTGTGCGGTTCAACGGATCCCGAGCGATCCCAGAGCGCGCTGCACGTTGCGGACCAGGGATTGTACCACGACCGGCGGACGTGAGTCTGCACGGCGGGCGGCGTGGCGGCGGCGCGGTTGGGTGAGGCCGACGGGCGGCAGGGGGCCCGTTTGGCGCGATGATCGCGGCGAGCGGGCGTCGTCATCGAGCGCCGGCGCGGCCGCGCTCACCGGTTTAACGACGCTGATGGGTTGAGGTTCGGGCCGGGACAGCACGCTTGCGGCAGCGGCGGCGGTGGCCGCCGAGCCGACGATCAGGGGCGTCGACTTTTGGGTCGTCTCCGCGTCGGCCCGCGCCGGGACAAGCGACGGCCTGGCGGCCTCTGTCGTGGTAGCACTTTGAGCGCAGGCGGCATGTATTTCCCGCTGATCCGTCGGGCAGGGGCTGCACACGCTTTGCGCATGGCTCTGCACAAGCTTCAGCCCGACGACATCGGGCTCCTCGATCGGAAGCTTGGCATTGACGCTTTGGGTAAAGCGCCGCATGGCTTGCCGGGAAGCGTTGCTCCAGGCGCCATTGAGGTCGCCGTCGTAGCAGCCGACCCGCTTTAGTTCCTTGTGGAGCTCGCGCACAAGCCCAGAGCGATCCGAGGCGCGCGGCAGGGCCGCTTGCGCCTCAACCGCCTTGCCTGTTGCCGGACGTGGTGGGACCACAACGACGACCCCCTCGTCCGGCATGGGTGCGGGCCAGCCTCGCGTTTGGTGCAAGAGTGCGCCAACGCCTACCCAACCCAGGATCGGTACAATGACCAACGCTTTGTACAAGACGCGGGCCCCCTGCCGCCAACAACGGCTCGCCCAGAAAAACCCCGAGTTGGGGCCAAAGGAAGGCGAGGCGAATTTTTGCCACATGCGGCGGGCCGCGCCAAGATCAGGAGGCCTTAGGCGGCGAAGTCGCCAGCTCTGACCTGCCTCCCCTCTGTCTTAGCCGCCCCGGCATCGGGGGAAGGGGTGCAGGAGCCCGTGCGGCAACGAGAATGCCGGTGGCGCATTCCCCGGTCGGCGGCAAAAGAGCAGGTGCCCCTGAGCCCGCTGCAAGGGCGGCAGTTTTAGGGGGCTTGCCGGTTCGGCGCTTTCGCCGGATCGGCTGGCATGCCGAGGCCATTGTCCGACATCGGTGGGAGGCGATGTCGGCCCTGAAAGGAAGGCAGCGGTTGGCCTGATGGGCGCGCCGCCATGTCCGAAAGGTCCATCACGGCGCAGGAGCGCTGCGATGTTGGCGAAAGCGGCTGCCCGAAGACCAGAGCGAGGGCCTCCTCCCTTTGCGCTGGCTTAAGGCTGGTGCAAGGATTTTTTGGCTCACCTGCGGGCCATGCGGCCCTTAGTCCAGGGCGTTGTTGAGGTTGGCCCTCGGTAGAAACGCTGCCTTGGATGTAATGGGGTTGTCGCGCTACACTGCCGGCGTCGATGAGCTGACCGGCCGCGCCCGCAACGGAGGATTGTTTGAAAAATTGGCTCAACCTTAGCCGCGCTATCGACCGGTTTAATACGCGCGTCGGCCATGATCTTCGCCTGGGCAATTTTGATAGCGGTGATCGTGAGTGCCGTGAATGCCACGGTTCGTAAGGTTTTTGATACCTCCTCGAACTCGTGGCTTGAGCTGCAATGGGTGTTGTTTGGCGCAGTGTTTTTGCTCTGCTCGCCGTGGACGTTGCTCTCCAACGAGCATATCCGGATCGACATCGTCAACAATATGTTTTCGAAACGCGTACGCGATGCGATCGACGTATTCGGCCACGTTTTTTTTCTGATGCCAATGGCCGCCGTTGTCGCCTACCTGAGCTGGCCGTTCTTTTGGCTTTCCCTGCAACAAAATGAGCAGTCGACCAACGCGGGTGGACTGCCGGTGTATCCGTCGAAGTTCATCATTCCCGTCGCCTTCACTCTGCTCCTGGTGCAAGGCGTTTCGGAAGTGATCAAAAGGATCGCGGTCATGCGCGGTCAGCTGGCGGATACGACCTCTGGCGGCGGGCATCACGCAGCTGCGGAGGCGGAGGCTGCCAGGGTGATAGAAGCGGCCAAACAGGAATTGGAGAACCGCGGCCCGACGTGAGGTCGCGCCGGCACTGTCATCCCCCCTAACGTGCAACACCGTCCACCGGAACCCCTCAGATGGCTGAATTCATTGCGCACAACATGGCACCGATCATGTTTGCGGCGCTCGTCGTTTTCTTGTTGCTGGGCTATCCGGTCGCTTTTTCTCTGGCCGCCTGCGGTTTGATCTTTTTCGTCGTCGGCGTCGAACTGGCACCGTTGTCGCACGGCGAGATCACGCTCTCTTGGCCGCTGCTGGGCTCACTGCCGCATCGGCTCTACGGCATCATGAACAACGATGTGTTGTTGGCGATACCGTTCTTTACCTTGATGGGTTTGGTGCTCGAGCGCTCCGGCATGGCCGAGGATTTGCTCGATACCATCGGCCAGTTGTTTGGCACCGTCCGGGGCGGGTTGGCTTACGCGGTGATTTTTGTCGGTGCCCTGCTCGCCGCCACCACCGGCGTGGTGGCCGCCTCCGTGATCTCGATGGGCCTGATTTCGCTGCCGATCATGCTGCGCTACGGCTACGACCGGCGGGTCGCTGCCGGCGTGATCGCGGCCTCCGGCACCTTGGCGCAAATCATCCCGCCATCGCTGGTTCTGATCGTCATGGCAGATCAGCTCGGGCGCTCGGTCGGCGACATGTACGAAGGCGCCTTTATTCCCGGCATCGTGCTGGCCGGCCTTTATGCCAGCTATGTGTTTATCGTTACGCGCATCGATGCCAAGGCGGCTCCGGGTCTGCCGCCGGATGCCGTTGGCTTTCGCAAACCGAACGGCGGGCGTGGCTTGCCATCGCTTGCCATTCTGGCCGTCGTGTCCGGCACGATCGGCTATCTGTATCTGCGGACACTGACCTACCGCGGTGCCGATTTCGTGGTGCTGACCATGGCCGTGGGCATCGTGGTGGCCTTTACCGCGGCGGTTGTGAACTGGATCCTCGATAAGGTCACCGGGCTCAGGTTTCTCTCGCCGCTCGCCCAGCAGGTCACCTTTGTGATGGTGCCGCCGCTGTTTCTGATTTTTCTCGTCCTGGGCACCATTTTTATCGGCGTGGCCACACCCACCGAGGGAGGCGCCATGGGAGCGTCAGGCTCAATCCTGCTGGCGATCTTCAAACGCTGGCTCGATGGCAATCCCAACCGTTTCAACATGGTGCTGCTGAGGTCGGCGGTGGAAGCGACGGCCAAGCTTTCGGCGTTCGTCGTCTTCATTCTGATCGGGGCGCGCATCTTTTCGCTGACCTTTTATGGCGTCAACGGCCACCTTTGGGTCGAGCACCTGCTGACCTCGCTGCCGGGTGGCCAGCTTGGCTTCTTGGTTTTTGTCAACGTGCTTGTGTTTCTGCTGGCCTTCTTCCTGGATTTCTTCGAGATCGCCTTCATCATCATTCCGCTGCTTGGGCCGGCGGCCGAAAAGATGGGCATCGACCTCATCTGGTTTGGCGTCATCCTCGGCGTCAATATGCAAACCAGCTTTATGCATCCACCCTTTGGATTTGCTCTTTTCTATCTGCGCTCGGTGGCCCCCAGAGAACCCTTCAAGGACCGCGTCACCGGTCTCATGACGCCTCCCGTAACGACGGGGCAGATTTATTGGGGAGCGGTGCCCTTCGTGGTGATCCAATGCATCATGGTGGCGCTCGTGATCGCCTTCCCCGCCATGGTCATGCACTACAAATCGGTCGGGCAAACCACCGATCCGAGCACGATCGAAATCCAACTGCCGCCGCTGGGGCCAAGCCCATTTGGGCCCGGAGGCCAGTCCTCACCGTTTGGAGGACCATCCGGCCTGTCGCTGCCGCCACCGCCAACGTTTGATCTCGGCAAGCCGCCGGACATAAAGAACTAACGGGCCCAAGGGGCGTCCCGTCGCGACCGCTTCGGCGCGCTCGGGGCACGTCGGCCGTTGCCAGAGCAAACGATCGGGCAAAGCCGCCGACCAGGCCTTCGTTTGGCGATCGCGGGCCCCCCGGGGGCAATGGCATTGCTTGTGAGGGCGCAGCCATCAGCTGGGCGCGCTTGGAGCGGCGGGCGGCGGTTCGTCGTGCGCGCAAGCGCGTTCGACCAGAAGCACGGTTGCCTTTGCCGCCGCCACCTTGACCTCGGCGCCACACGGAAGATCCGGGCCCTCCACCTGCCAGAGCGTATCGCCGACCCGCACGCGGCCCCGCCCACCTTCAATCGCCTCCGCCACAATCAAGACGCGGCCGATCAATTGGGCGCTACGCTGGTTGAGGTCGGGCTGATCGCTTTTTGAGACGGCCGGGTGCGCCCAGACGAAGTCGATGGCGATGTCGGCGATGATGGTGGCGAGCCCCGCCAGCAACAGCCACCACCCCATCCGCTCGCCGCCGGCGAGGCGAAACGCCCCGACGAGGCAAAGTCCGGCGCCGAGCCAAGGCAAGGCCAGGCTGATGGTCGCCAGCATCCAGGCAAAAACGCCGGGATCCTGTCTATGCCGAGCCACGCTCAACGACCAAAATGGTTCCTCGGGTGGCGGTGACCTTGACCCAGGTGCCAACGGGCAGATCCGGTCCCTCGGCCTGCCACAGGGTGTCGCCGACGCGCACCTTGCCGCGACCGTTCTGGATGGCCTGTTCGACGATCAACTGACGGCCGATATATTGCTGACCACGTTCATTGAGATTGGGCAGGTCGCTGCGGGCCACATCCGGCCGCACGTAGCGCCGCACCCAGAAGACGGTTGCCACGGCCAGGACGCCAAAAGCAATGACCTGCCAGGGCCAGGTGATACCGGTGAGGAGGGCCAGACCGCCGACCACGATGGCGGCGATCCCAAACCACAGAAAATGGACACCGGGGAGGAACGTTTCCAAGGCGAACAGAATGGCGCCGAGAATGAACCAGTTCCAGGCACCGAAGCCGGAGAGGAAGGAGTACAAGGAGGGCATTTTGTTTTGTCCTGGCCGCGCGCGCTGGAGCGCCCGCACACGTCACGCCGACGGCACGCTGCTGTTGCGATTGTTGCCGCGGCCGCTGCTGGTCGCGGCCGTGCCGCCACCACTCCTGCCGAACGCTTCGCCGGTGATCTCGGCGAGGCCGGCAAGCGAACCGATCAGCGACGACGCCTCCAGCGGCATCATCAGCACCTTCTGATTGGGCGAGCGGGCGATCGCCTCGAGCGCCTTTACGTAATTGTTGGCGACAAAGTAGTTGATGGCCTGGACGTTGCCGCTGGCGATGGCTTGGCTCACCAATTCGGTGGCCTTGGCCTCTGCCTGGGCGAAGCGTTCGCGGGCCTCGGCGTCACGAAACGCGGCCTCCTTGCGACCCTCGGCGGCCAGCATCACCGCTTGCTTCTCGCCCTCGGCCTTGAGCACCGCGGCCTGGCGAAGGCCCTCGGCTTCCAGGATCTGGGCGCGCTTGTCGCGCTCGGCCTTCATTTGCCGCGCCATGCTGTCGACGAGATCGCGCGGCGGGGCGATATCCTTGATTTCGATGCGGGTGACCTTCACACCCCAGGCTTCGGTGGCCGCATCGACCACTTGCAGCAGCCTGGCATTGATGGTGTCACGATTGGAGAGCAACTCGTCGAGGTCCATCGAGCCCATGACGGTACGGATATTCGTCATCGTCAGGTTGATGATGGCGCCTTCCAATCTGTCGACCTCGTAGGCCGCCTTGGCGGCGCTCAAGACCTGGTAGAAATTCACGCCGTCGACCTTAACCATGGCGTTGTCGCGGGTGATGATGTCCTGTGAGGGGATATCGATCACCTGCTCCTTCATGTTCATCTTAGCGCCGACGCGCTCCATCACCGGCACCAGAATATGCAGACCCGGATTGAGCGTGCGGGTGTAGCGGCCAAAATTCTCCACCGTGTAGTTGTAGCCCTGCGGCACGATCTTCACGGTCGACCACAGCGCCACGGCTGCCAGCACGAGGAAAACCAGCACAAAGGCTTCGAAACCACCGATGTTCATGAAAAAACCTGCCGTCCAGAGTTGCTGGCTATTTAAGCGTGAACTGCGGCAAGTTTTAGGGTAGGAAGGCAAAGGAGCGGTAAATGACCGATTAACGGATAATAAATTCAGCAGCATTTTCAGCTGTTAAGACTGCGTTGGCAATTGCCGCCAAGCTTTCAAATCCAGCCGCCTAATTCCCGGCGTACGATCTGTTCAATGACGAACATGCCAAGCGCGCTGTCGTTGAGACAGGGCACGACGGTAAAGCTTTCACCACCGTTGGCCAGGAACACGGCGCGATTTTCCATGTCCAGCTCTTCCAGGGTTTCAAGGCAATCGGCGGCAAAGCCAGGGGCGATCACCGCCAGGCGCCGCACGCCAGCCTTGGCGAGACGCTCGACGGTTTCGATGGTTGCGGGCTCCAGCCAGGCATCGCGGCCGAACCGTGATTGAAAGGTCGTGTGCCAGCGCTGCGCGGGCCAGTTCAATTTCGCGCGCAGCAATCGAGAGGTCTCCTGGCAGTGCCTGGCATAAGGGTCGCCCAGCTCCACGTTGCGCTTGGGCATGCCGTGAAAGGAGACCAGCACGCCTTCAGGCTCCTGGTCGAGCCCGGCGATGCTCTGGCGCAGAGATTGTTGCAAAGCCTCGATGTAGGCTGGATGGTCGTAGTAGGGCGGGACGACGCGGACGGCCGGCTGCGATCGCAGTTGCATCAGGACACGGAAGGCCTGATCGCAGGCACTGGCGGTGGTGGCGGCGGCATACTGCGGATAGAGCGGCAGGAGCAAAATCCTGTCGCAGCCGCGCTGTTGTAGACGGGCGATCCCCGAGCCGGTCGACGGATTGCCGTAGCGCATGGCCCAATCGACGACGATGCCATCTTGCGCCAGGGCGGCCGCCAGCTTTTCGCTTTGCGATCGGGTTATGGTTTTGAGGGGGCTTTCATCGCCTTGCCGATTCCAAATCTTATCGTAATCCTTGCCCTTTCTGGCGGGCCGAAACGGCAGAATGACGAGATTCAAAATCGGCCACCACTTGAGGCGCGGGATTTCGATGACGCGCGCATCGGACAGAAATTCATTGAGATAACGGCGCATGGGCCAATAGCTGGTGGCGTCGGGAGTGCCGAGATTGAGGAGCAGCACGCCGATCTGGCCACGCCGCGCGACGGGGTCGACGGGGCCAGCCGCTTGCAGAGAGCCTTGCGCGTCCGGCGCGTTCACTTGGGGCCTCACTGGTTCTAGCCGGGCGCATCGGGCCGGCAGCGGCGCTAGCGGCAAACCTGCGCCAGTCGACGTTAGTCCTCCTTGCGCGCCGTGGCCCGACCCACACTCACATAGGTGAAAGCCTGGCGCGCCATTTCTTCTGGTCGATAGATGTTGCGCAAATCGACAAGGATGGGGTTTTTCAGTTTTGCGCGCACCCGATCAACATCAAGCGCACGAAACTCGTCCCATTCGGTCAGGATGACAAGGGCATCGGCGCCGTCGGCACAGGCGTAGGGGTCGCTGGAATATTCGACATTGTCGAGCAGGCTTTTCGCCTGCTTCATGCCGGCCGGGTCGTAGGCGCGTACTTTGGCCCCGGCGTCCTGCAGCGCCGTGATCACGGCGATCGAGGGCGCATCGCGCATGTCATCGGTGTTGGGCTTGAAGGTCAGCCCCAGCACCGCGATCGTTCGGCCGCGCACGTTGCCGCCGCAGACGTCGATCACTTTGCGTGCCATGGCGCGCTTGCGCTGATCATTGACGGCGATCACGGTCTCGACAATACGGCTCGGTACGCCGAAGTCGTGCCCGGTCTTCATCAGGGCCATGGTGTCTTTGGGAAAGCAGGAGCCGCCGAACCCGGGCCCGGCGTTCAAGAACTTGGCGCCGATTCTGTTGTCGAGGCCGATGCCGCGCGCCACGTCCTGGACATCGGCACCGGTCCGTTCGCACAGATCGGCGATCTCGTTGATGAAGGTTATTTTCGTGGCCAGGAAGGCATTGGCCGCATACTTGATGAGTTCGGCGGTGCGTCGGTCCGTGAACAACATCGGTGCCTGATTGAGATAGAGCGGGCGGTAGACGTCCGTCATCAACTTGCGGGCGCGGTCGTCTTCGGCACCGATGACAATGCGGTCCGGGCGCTTGAAATCGCTAATCGCCGCCCCCTCACGCAGAAATTCCGGGTTGGAAACGACGGAGAACGACAGCTGCGGCCGCGCCTCTGCAATGATGCGGGCCACCTCGTCGCCGGTACCGACCGGCACCGTCGATTTGGTCGCAATCACCTTGTAGCCATCGACCGCGGCGGCGATGTCCCTCGCCGCTTGGAAGACATAGGTCAAATCGGCGTGGCCGTCACCGCGTCGCGATGGCGTCCCCACGGCGATGAAAATGGCCTCGGCCGTATCGACCGGTGTGCTGAGGTCGGTGGTGAACGACAGCCGCCGTTCGCGCACGTTCTTGGCGACCAGATCGGCAAGGCCGGGCTCGAAGATCGGAATTTCGCCCTGCTGCAGGGCGGCGATCTTGCCACTATCGTTGTCGACGCAGGTGACGATGTGGCCAAAATCGGCGAGGCAGGCCCCCGAGACCAAGCCGACATACCCCGTGCCGATCATTGCGATGCGCATGCCTCGTGTCCCTCAAAGCGTCGGATCGTCGGGTTGGCTTGGCGACGACCGGCCAATGCGTTGCGGGTGCTACCCGCGCACAGCGTTTGCCTCAGCTGGGCGTTGGGGCCACCCAAAGGCGACTAGCAAACGCCCCCGTCACATGCAACCTCAACCTGGCGACTGGCCCCGCCCCGGGCCGGCCCGGCCGCTGCGGGGCCGGTCGCGCACGCCGCGCGCGCCCCAGTCTTGAGACCGTCGTTCAATCGGGCGGCCGTTTGCGGCTCTGCCGCCGAGTGGCGGTCTTGCTGGAGGCGGCGCGCAAGCCTGGCGTGCCGGGGCGCGCGAGGCTGCGCTGGCTGGCCGCCCTTCGTGCCGGGCTTTGCAGTGGCTCTCGGGGGGGAGGCAACAAGCTCGTGAGCTCCTCGGCTGCCTGCCAATAGCGCACGATGCGCTTGGTGAGTTGGCGCGGACGGTCCGCATAAAGGCGCTCGCCATGCGGCTTGGCGATGTCTCTGATCTGGCGCTGGCAGCTGAGGCAGGCCGCCGTCAAGGCGGCCATATCCTCCGCCGAGAGGTCGGCGCTGCCCGTAGCCTGGGCAAACCCAAGCAGCACCGAGAGATCGTGATCCTCGCCCAGCAAGCGGGACAGTTCCTTGGCTTCGGCCGCGCGCGCGCCGATGCTTTCGGGCCAGCTGCGTGCCAGCAATTGCATATGGCGCCAATGCGCTTGCGTGGCTTTGCGCCAATTGTGGAAGGCTTCATCGGTCTCGGACGCGTAAGCGTCTTGAAAGGCGCGCCGCGCCTTGCGGTAGCTTTGCTGCAATCCCTGCGCGATGACTTGCAAATCCGTGCGGCGAAGCCGCTCGGCGGCGAACAGTTTTTCGGCGCTGCGCAAACTCGTGGTCACGCTGCGATTGGAACCGGACGCGACCGCGGCATTGGCCTCGCTGCGTGAGTGGGCAACGCAGCGTCGCAGGCGGTCTGCCACGCCCTTGGGCAGGCCGCCGGCGCCGTTCTCGAGTTTGGACACGGTGACGACCATGACGTCGAGGTCGCGGCTGCGGGACAGCCGCTGTCCAAGCTCGGCGAGCTGGCGGTTGCTTTGCTTGAACCAGGTCTCGCCCAGTGCGGGCCGGACCAGGCGGAGCATGGCGCGCAACCGCTTTAGCGATCGGCGCGCATCGTGCACGGCCGCGGCCCGGTCGTCATGCCGGCCAAGCGCAGTGCGCGCGATTTCAATTTGCTCCAGCGCAATGCGGCGCACCTCCAGTGCCAAGTGTGCTTTTAGCTTGAGACGGTACGCCATACGGAGAAAATGGGCTGGCTATGCGCCGCGCCTGCTCATCCCATGCTGCCATTGATCAAAGGTGTCATCACGCCAACACGCATCGTTACGCAGGCCTCCGCGAGAGGTGCGCACGCGACAAGGCGATCCATTCGCGCACGCGTGCTGTCGGATTTGCATGCGTATAAAAATCGGTAATGACGGCGATACTGTCGGCACCGGCGGCCAAAACCTGATCCGCGCGCTGCGGGGTAATGCCGCCAATGGCCACCAGCGGGAGGGGGCCAATTTGCTCTTTCCATTGGCTGATACGTTGCAGGCCCTGCGGCGCCCATTGCATGACCTTGAGTTTGGTCTCGTAAATCGGGCCAAGCGCCACGTAGGTTGGCTCGGCTGCCAGGGCAATGCGCAACTCCTCTTCACTATGCGTACTGATGCCGAGGCGTGCGGACTTGGCCTGGATGGCGCCGATGTCGGCGCTGGCGAGGTCTTCCTGCCCCAGGTGAATAAAATCAGCTCCCAGCTCGAGGGCCTCGCGCCAATAATCGTTGACGATCAATTGGCAACGATAGCGGGCACAGATTTGCAAGCTTTCTGCGATTTCACGGCGAATGCGGTCGGGTGCGGCATCTTTCAGTCGCAGTTGAATGGTCTTCACCCCGAGCGGCACCAGACGCGCCAGCCAATCGAGGTCGGGAACGATGGGATAGAAGACGTCGAGGCGATCTGCTGGCGCGGGCATCAGGATTTGCCCAGGCCAAAGAACGGTGTGCCGGCGACGGGCGTCGATGGCGCGGCGGTATCGCGCGTTTCCATGAGGCCGGCTTCGAACGCGGTTCGCCCGGCCGCAATGGCGGCCGCGAAGGCCCCGGCCATGCGGACGGGATCAGCGGCGCGCGCCACCGCCGTGTTGAGCAGGACGGCATCGAAACCCATCTCCATGGCCGCCGCCGCGTGCGAGGGCGCGCCGATGCCGGCATCGATGATCAGCGGCGTGTCGGGAAAGTAGGTGCGCAACGACCGCAGGGCGTAGGGGTTGGCGAGCCCGCGCCCCGTGCCGATTGGGGCGGCCCATGGCATCAGGACCTCGCAACCCGCTGCGCGCAGGCGTTCGGCGGCGATGAGATCCTCCGTGGTATAAGGAAAGACCTTGAAGCCATCGCTGATCAGGACGCGGGCGGCCTCGAGCAGGCCGAACAGGTCCGGCTGCAGGGTATCATCGTTGCCGATGACCTCGAGTTTGACCCAATCCGTGCCGAACAACTCCCGCGCCATGTGCGCCGTTGCAATCGCCTCGCGCGGCGTGCGGCAGCCGGCGGTGTTGGGCATGACGCGCACATTGAGACTGCGGACCAATTCGAAAAAGCCCATGCCCGAATTGGCTCGCGCCGACTCCCGGCGCACCGAGACCGTCACGATGCCCGCGCCGGCGGCCTTGACGGAATCGGCCATAATTTTCGGGGAGGGGTAAAGAGCCGTGCCCAGCAGCAGACGAGAGGAGAGGCTCACGCCGTAGAGGCTAAGAGACGGTGGCGTCGTCAGCGGGTCTGGCCGTGCGGTCGTCATGAGCCTGCCTCAGCCACCCTGCCGTGGGGATACGATTTCAATGTGATCGTCGCCGACCAGCACCGTGGCCGGGCGGGCGCTGCGCGGCACAAAATCGCCGTTGACCGCCGTTGCCACGCCGGTGTCAGCAAATCCGAACTGAGCCACCAGCTCAGCCAAGGTCCCAGCGCTGGTCACGGTCGCCTCGCCGTTGACGAAAACTCTCAGTTGCATAAGGGGTGTCTAGGGTTGCCGCGATGCTGCCAGATATTTGCGATGGCCTGGGTTGGGATGCAAGCGCCGGCGGGCGCGGCGATGGCGATCGCGCCAATTCTTTGCGGTTGGCGGGCTGCGGGCGTAAGTGAACGATGTTTATTTGCTGTTGTGGCTGCGACATCGCACATTGCCAGGATTGGATAGGCCCTCCATGTTCGCCTCCCTGATGCGCTCACGGCGTTTTGCGCCCCTGTTTTGGTGTCAATTCTGCTCGGCGTTGAACGACAATTTTCTCAAAAATGCCCTGGGTATGCTGATCCTGTTTGGCCTCGGCGGGGCCAATGGCGGCCTGGCGCAGAATCCCGGTGTGTTGATTACTCTCTCCGGCGTGGTGTTCATCGCACCCTTCTTCCTGCTCTCGGCCATCGGCGGGGAAGTGGCTGATCGGTTCGATAAGGCCCGCGTCGCCCGGACGATCCGATTGGCAGAAATTCCGATCGCCGCGATCGCCGCGCTTGGCTTTTTGCTGCACTCGGTGGCGGTTTTGTTCGTGGCGCTGGCCCTGTTTGGCGTCGTGGCCGCGCTGTTCGGTCCGGTCAAGTACGGGATTTTGCCGGAAAAGCTGCAAACTGCCGAACTCGCCGCCGGCAACGCCCTGGTCGAAGGCGCAACCTTCCTCGCCATTCTGACGGGCACCATCGCCGGGGGTATCGCCGTGGCGGAGGCGCGCAGCGCCTTGGTGGTGGCACTCATTGTCGCGGCGCTGGCGGTCGCCTCCTGGTTGCTGGCGCGCCTCATCCCGGAAGCCGGACCGGCCGCTCCGCGGCTGCTCATCAACACCAATCCTTGGACCTCGACCATCGCGCTTTTGCGCGAGCTGAAATCCGACCGGCGCTTGTGGGGAGGTGGGCATATCGTTTCCTGGTTCTGGGTGGTTGGGTTCGTCTCGCTGTCCTTACTGCCCACGCTTATCAAGGACGGCATTGGCGGCAGCGAGGGTGTTGTCACCTATTGCTTGTCGGTGTTTACGGTCGGCATCGCCGTGGGCTCGCTGATCGCCGCGCGCGCCAGTCGCGGCCGGCCGAACCTGGCGCTCGTTCCGATCGGCGCGCTTTTGATGGGCGCCTTTGCCTTGTTTGCCGCCTGGCTCGCAGCCGTGCTCACGCCGGACGGCGGCACGATTGGACCTGGCGCGTTTATGGCATCGCCCAACGGCGTGGCCGTGGCCGTGGCGCTGGGCGGGCTGGCCGTCGCGGGGGGACTGTTCATTGTGCCCGCCTTTGCGGCCGTGCAGGCTTGGGCGCCGGTTGATCGACGTGCCCGGGTTGTGGCGGCCGTCAATGTGCTCAACGCCGCTTACATGCTGGCTGGAGGCGCGGTGGTGGCGGTCCTGCAGTCGGCCGGAGTCGCGCTGGCGCTGCTGTTTGCAATGTTGGGTGTTCTGAGCTTCGGCTATGTGGCAATTGTGCTGAAGGCTTGGGACCGCGACGTGCGCCAGGATCTGGCGCGAATGTTCGGTCGCCTGGCGCCCTCTCGCTAAAGACCGAGGGTCTGCGCCTCTCCTGGAGTGCCGACGGCGGCAATGCCTCAAGATGGCTCACGGGGAAGCATTCTTTTGCACAAAGGCGGAATAACTGGAGTCCCTGGCCGTTCCTGGCCCGGTCTGATCCGGCTTCGCCCCGCATCGCAGCTGGATTAGGTCAGGGACGCTTCTTCAACTCGAGGGAGCGTCCCGCTCGTCCTTGGGCCCAAGTGGGTTGTTGGCCAAGTCCGTTGCCCCAGCGGAACAGACAGAAGAAAAAGGCGCCAAGACCTATTGCGATGGCAGGCTGTGCTCGACGTTGAGGGAGGTATAGGGCACCTGGACATATTCGAGGACGGACCTTCCCAATTGTCCGGCCCAATGCGAGCTGATCGCGGGCGCGCCAAACAGCAACTCCTGCAGATTGAGGCCGACCCCGAAGTAGAGGTTGCGCTCCTTTTCAAGACCCAACGCCCGCTCGTCCTTGGTGAAGCCGCGCGTATAGTAGCCCGCGTGCAGCTCCAGGAAGCGCAGAGGGTGGTCGCGAATAGCCTCAAAGCCGGCGAGCTTCACAGCGAACAGATACTTTTGCCCTGCATAGTCCGTCAGCGGGTCGAACCCCTCATGGCCCGACGGCAGGTACTCCATGCGAAAATCGAGCGTCTCTTTGAGTCCCGGCACGGTATTGCGCAGCACCGAAAAGCCGGCACCGAGCAGGTCCATGGTCATGTCTTCGCGCGAGAAGCCGTGATCACCGGAATATCCATCGAAAATCTCGACATAGAACATCAGTCCCAAGGCCAGGGTGGCGGCGGTCAGTTCCGCGCCATTCTGCAAAAAGGAATTGCGGCGGATGGCAGCCGTGAGCAGGTCGCTCATGACGTAGGTCGTATAAAAGTGACCGAGCTTGTCGGTCCCACCGCTGCCGGTTTTGCTGCCAAACCAGCCTTCGGGGTGAAAGCGGAAATGCGAGCTTCCCCAATTCCAGTTGCTGACACCGATGTAGCTAATGCCGGCAAACAACAGGCCAAACTCCAGCGGCACCGACGTGGCCTGCTGGGCGAATGTCGAGACGCTGTAGGCGGGCTCGGCGGACGCCGTGGCGCCAGCACTGTCAACCCGAGTGCTCGCGGATGTGGTGGTCAGCCAGCTGTTTTTGCTGTCAGCTGACGCGCTCGACGGGATGGCACAAAGAGCGCCGATGACAGCCGCATAGGCCAGATCGCCTCGTCGCACGCAGGACATCCGGTCACCCACACCGCACTAACTCAACCCCACTGCAAGCACTGCGTCACCCCGCCCAACCAGGCGACCTAGCGCTTGGCGCCCCAGCGGATGCGACGGCGTTGCAAGTTCGACACGCGCTCATCTCGCAACTCCCGGCGCGATCTGCGCCACCTGTCCTGAAATCTCAATGGTGTTGCGGCGACCTTCGCGCGCGTCACCGTTGAGAAAAGGCGCGACGGGCCAGCCGATGCGCTGCGCTCCGAGCGCTCCGATTTTGGCACGCTTTTTTGCCGTCGCGGACCGCGTTGGTGGGTTAATCCACCAATAGTTTAACAATGGCCGTGGCTCAGCCGGCCCGGATGACAGTCCGGTGGGCGCTGCACGGAGCAGGCGTCACGAAAGGGAGATGGCGGGAGCTTGGTCCAGAAGCTGCACGCGCAATGCCAACGCTTGCTCCTGAGAGGGCTTACAGATGTCGGCCAAGCGAGGTGCCAAGGTGCCGATGGTCGGTGCGCTGTTTGGGGCGCAAACAAAGGAGCGACCGCGTCCGGGGCTGCTGGAGAAAAGCTCGCCGGACGCGGTCCAAGGTGACAGAACGTGCCCTGACCAGAAAACGGGGAGGCCGGGCGTGTGTCTGCGGGTGCCGTGTGATGCTCCTAACTTGGAACGGATCGCGCCCTGACTTCCCCAAGCCGGGCGGCCCATTCGGACCGGCTTTCCTGATCACGACAGGCAAATGATCGCGGTCGAACGTTTTTTCGATCCCCAGTTCGGGGGAGATCTCCCTTAAGCTTTATAAAAAGCACGCGCGATCTTCTGCCCCTGGCGATTTGTAGGTCGAATCGTCAACGCAGGCGCGCAAGGCCCCCAGAATGGGCCGATCACGTCGGGCAAGTCAGCAAACCGGCCAACGTGACTGATGCTTCTGCCAGCGTTTTGCCAATGACGCGGAAGGCTTAGAGCGCAGCTCGGCAGCATCGTTGTGTTCGACCGGGCTCCAGGACATTCGTCCCGGGCCTGCGTTTTGCTGTGGTGAAAAGAGGCGTGGAGGTGTGGTGGAGCCGCGAATCAGTTGATCAAAGCTCGTCGAGACGGGGGCAAAGCATGCATATACGACTTGGCGCAATACTGGTGGTTGCATGTTCGGTGTTGGCTTTGGCTGGGTGTGCTGAATATCAGAAGCCGATGCCGAGGCGAACGTTTGCGCACCAGGTGGCTCCTACGGCCGAACAAAAGAAACCAGTGCCACTGACGACGCAGTCAATTACGTCACTCCCGGCCCCTCCGTCACTCCCGGCCTCTGCGTCACTCCAGGCCCCGACACTAGCACTAGAGATGTCGGTGGAGGAACAACTCAAGGCCGCCTGGAAGGACATCTGCGGCCTACGCAACATCGAGCATGTCGAAAAGGGCAGGGTCAACGAGACGGAAGCGCAGAAACAGGCCATCGACGAGAAGTGTGCTGAAGCTCGCTGGGACAGTCACATGCAGTAGAGGCAAGCTCAGACCACCTAGTATCATGTGGCCCTCATCGGGGAACGGTGACGGCCACATTGCTTATGGTTCCTAGTTGAGCTCAGGGCGTCGCTGCTCTCCCAGCACCCCTGCCAGCGTCGCGACGAGAACATGCGGCGGAGCTGGCTTGCGGACGAGTTCTCCATCCGCGCAGTCACCCTGCAACTTGCTGTAACCGCTGTAGACGACAAACGGGATGTCACGCTCCTTGAGGATGCTGCAGATCTCGGACGTGTCGTCGCTTTTCAACCCGTGATCGAGGACCGCCGCAGAAAGATTGGGGTGGTGTGCATGAATGCGAGCTGTCGGCAGAGCATGGGCCACGAGCTACACGCGCGCCGGCATCTTCGAGAAATTCTTGGACATGAAGTGCCACGAGCGGCTCGTCTTCGACGACAAGAACCAAATGCCCGTCAAGCGGACCCGCCATAACGCACCCCCATGATTGGTGTTGACCAGCTACAGGAACTCGCTCAGGCGGTTGAGGTTCCCGAGCGGGCCTACTGAGGGTTGTTCAGTGCTTCCGACCCGACCCTCTGCTTTCAATGGACCTGCGCCATGCCTTCATTTGGTCAGCACCCTGACCCGTTGCCGGCCGACGGTGCTCGAATGGGCTGAGCGTTTCGCCCTTTTCCTTTGCGTGGCTTTCGAACATGCGGACCACGTCTGGAGCGCCCGCCTGAGGGAAACAATCCTCAAGCGCCGGGCCGCGCATGTGCCACGTATTCGGCCAGCATCGCCGCTTCTACAGCGCGAGCCCTAGCCCATTTGCCGGTGCCGCTATCGTCGTCGGTCATGTTGGCCCTGCTTGGCTTGCGTCGACCGGCACCGGTTGGTATCACCGCCCCCGCCGTCAGATGCCATGAGCTGATTGGCAGTCACATGAGCGATGGGTTCAGACGAGGGTTTGATCAGTTGGTGTCACTCCCGTGTCACCGAAGATGAGGGCTAACGACGAAATTCAAGAAAAGCGTATATTTGCTAATCCGGAGAGGTGGCTGAGTGGTTGAAAGCACCGCACTCGAAATGCGGCATACTCGCAAGGGTATCGCGGGTTCGAATCCCGCCCTCTCCGCCAGGACCTATTTTCTCTAGTGCAGGGCCACGGATAGACGACGCCCCAAGACATGTGGAAGGCGAGAGCCGAAAGAGATGGGGTGCTCAAGCGGTGGGGTAGGCTAATGTCGGCAATCCCCTTGCGAGAACCGACGCTTTAAAACTTCTCAGCGAAAAATTCTCAGAGAAGGTTGCGTGTGCACTTCACGGTTTCGGCGATCTCTCAGAGGCCCCCCCACACCCTGCATCGAGATCCACAGGGGGCCCGAAGCTTCGAAGAGGACCTCCAGCGGTCAACCTCGCGCTATCGGCGTTGGTACGTTAACCATATGGAACTTCACCTGCATCGTTGAATTAACCATACCCGTCGGAGGAAAACCAAAGGAGATAATTGATGCGAGCTTTCATAATCGGAACTTTTGCTGCTACGGCTCTCGGTCTTTTCGCCACCACAGCTTCAGCAGTGCCGCTCAGCTCGAAGACTTTCAGCGCGCCAGAAAATCTCGTCGAGCAGGTACAGTCGGGCCGCTATTGCGCTCGGCTCCGGCGTGCATGCGAGTTCAAAAATGAGCGCGGTGAAGCTGGCGAAGGAAACTGCCGCAGATATCGCCAGGAATGCGGTCGCGGTTATCGTGGGTAAGTAGCACGGCCACTCGTCCTCAGCGGCGAGCGCGGTCCAGGGCGCTTCCGTTCCACTTCGGGAGCGCCTTATTTTGAGCGTCACTTCAGACGACTGCGCACCATACTGGCGCTCACCACTTCTTTACGTTCTTAGTCGCGAACTGCTCCGCGTACCCACATCACCCGCCCTTTGCCGAAGGTGTGCCTGTAAAGGGCACCTTCTACTGGAGCTCGATGGACAGTCTCGAATGGACTGACGGCTTCGGTACCCGCTTCGGGCTCGTGTACATGGATTTCAAGACGCAGAACCGCACGCCCAAGCTGAGCGCTAAGTGGTTCAGGGCGGCAGCGAAACGCAACGCTGTCGTTTAGAAGCCTCGCCCGTGCCCGGAGCCGCACGCGGGGCGGGTAACACAACTGAACGTGACAACTGTCACTTCGGCTATTGGCACATTTTCCCAATCGGCCCTTTGCGGCACGACCGGAATACTCCGGAAGCAGACGCCGGAGAGGCGGGGGGCTGAGCGAGGGAGGTGAGCTGGTTGCTTGTCACTGTCTTTATCGGGGCCGACGTTCGCCGCTGAAGCAGTTGGTCGGATTGCTTGCGCGCGTTGGGTCCGCGTTTGGCAATCATCATTGCGCTGCACAGATGGCCGCAGCGAAGTATTTTCAGGCCAGCAGAAGCACGCCAAGCCCGTACGAATAACGCCAAGCGCAGCGAAAGCGACTCCATAGCGTAGGCGCTCAACAACTGGGGCAGCGGTCCTGCTCGCTCATAACGCGTCTCCAGCCTTACCGCTTCTTTGGAACCAGCTGAAAGCTGGGAGGTTGCTTATGGTGTGGGCTTCTCTTTGGTTAGTTACCCGTGGATGCCGACGAAATTTCGAACAGCTGGATGTACGTCTCGGGCACCTACGGCGGGGCATTCACAGCCATCCTCTTCCGCATCCCTGGCGAGCCGATCGACGTGCCGATGCTGTGAGACGCTGTCCCCCGACATTCCTCAGCCTCGCCCCAATCGGGCACGCACAGGCTAGGCAGCCTGGCGCGATTTGTACGGTCGGTGCTCGCGCGGCCGCGCTAGCTGGAATGCTCGGCGCATATGAAATCCACAATAGGGGTGGTCGCCCAACTTCGACTTACCGCAGTAGTAAAAATTCTTCTTCCTGGGATCACCGTAGGGCCACCGACACTCGCCGCGCTTGAGCATCGGGAGCGTCTTGCGCTCGTTCGGCGGAATAAACAGGTCTCCACCTTTCGGCGGGGCAGGCAGGTTCTTATTTGTGATCATGAGTTATCATATCGATAATTTGATGGCTGACAAAGGTACTCAGCATATTTCGGTAGGAGGTCACCGACGGCTCGAGGAAGGCAAATCGGCCTGGCGCGTTGCTCGCGGCTTCAACCGCCATCTTTCGATCGTTGAGAGGCATCGCGCTGCATAGGAACGGCGAGCCACCACAGGGAGGTGCAAGGCGAGAGGCACTCAAGAGGCCACCGGGGCCCTCACCCCGGGAGCCCCAAGCCAGCGCACACCGGCGCCGGCCGCTCCCTCTTGCTTTGGCAGGGCCGGGTTCTGGGCATGTGCCATGAGTTTCATGGCGCACGTTTTCATGCGCGCCAAGTCGCGCTCGCCACCGTCTGCAAGGCCAAGAATGATCGTGGCGAGCCGATTGCGTCGGTCTTCTATCATTGCTTGGGCGTGATATTTTCCAGCCATTTCTCGCCAGACGTCATCGAAGGCCTGGCTGAGCATCTTCAAGGTATCTGGATCGTAGGATGCGGTATCGATGAGAGATCGGCCCATGGCGCGCCTCCTGTTAGATCAGGCGGGAGCGGATCATGGGTTCTCTCAGCCGGTGGCGCCTGACGAGGTGCAAGCCACCGATAGAGGAGCATAGCAGAAATACGGGCCAAAACTCACTGTTATCAGGCTTGTTTAGCTGTGGCGGAGAGGCGCGCGGGAGCGGTAGCAGCTGTTCTTGGCACCTAAGTACTTTCCGAGTCTGGCCCCACAGCCAACGTGCGCGCTTGTATAGACGTGACCTTCCGGGTTCGCTACCGGTCGGTCCCTGGGGAGGCGCTAGCCTGACCCCCCGTCACGGCGACCAACCCATGATAGCGGCATCAGGCCGCCCTCGGTCTGGTGCCGCGATCGTGACTGCGATAGCGGGTGTGCTTCATGTACCTGGCGCTGGATTTGGCTTTCGTAATATTCGCTGCTCTAGTGTTCGTCGGGCTTTTGTGGGTCTTGTGGGGAGAGAGCGCGCGAGGCTGAGTTGACGTTTCCCTTTCCTCAATTCCTGCTCGCAATGGCGATGCCAAAGCTGTGCTGTGGCCAGCGATCGCTACCAGGGCACCTCAACCCCATATATCAATCACCCCATCAATTGATCGGAACAGCGCGAGTGCGACCTCCAATGTCGGCAAGCGTTGCGCCTGGGCTGACCCGATTTCTCGTCCAGCTTAGGCGGAGTTGCGCATCTGGCACATGCACCCTCGCTTCTTTTCAAGGAAGAAACAATGAGACAGTTTCAAGGAATGAAACCGCTGAGATCGACCGTCTACCTGTTCACTTGCGGCAGCGCTGGCTCCACAGGCTTTTCCCTCCACCAAGATGGTGCCAACCTGCCAACCTTGTGTGGAGCGCCGGAGCACAGCTGGCGTTTTGTCAGAGCAATCCCAATGTCGACAGCTGATCTTCGACCCTTCGCTGGGGACGTGCAGGTTGCGCTCGCGAACCTGAAGACCCGCGGCTACCACATCGCGCACAACACGGGCGCGCTTAGACGGATCACAGCCAAAATAACACCACGGGTTTTACAAACGCCGCGATCACCAACACAATCCGTATGATATCTGGCCGCTTCTGTCGTAGAACAGTTCCGACGTGAAGGCGCATACGGCAGGCTGCAGCCGCGACGTTTCTTCGAGAAACAGGCCCCTGTCCGGTGGCACCGTGTGCGCACCGCCAAGAATGTAATCGAAGCCGAGACATCAGTGCCCCCCGGGGGCCGAACCGGTTGATCCGCGCCGACTTATCGCGGCCGGACAGGAGCGCGATAAGCTGCGCTTCGTGCTCCCTGCCAAGGCCGCCTAATATAGGGTCGCGTGGCGCTGACCTGGGGTCTCCGCGAAGCGCTACCCAATTCGACGACAGATGGATCGGCGCGCACGGGGCGGGTCGCTTCGGCGTAGATCGTTTGCATGGCAGAGTCAGGCGATGTCCGGACTGCGCACGCGCCCACCCTCAGCGGTGCGAGCAATGTGCCACCAATGTCTCGAGGGAGGCCAGCGAAGCGTCACGGGCCGGCACCGCGGTGATCATGCCTTGCCATCGATGGCGCAGGCGGCATCGGCGATCGTGTCCGGCGCTGCGACGAGCCGCGCGCCCGCGCCAAAGCCGAAGTACTGGGCAACATCATCCAACAAGGTTAGGATCACCGGCACGACCACCAGCGTCAGGATGGTCGAGCTGATGAGGCCGCCGATCACCGCGTGCGCCATCGGCGCGCGCTGCGACGCTCCTTCGCCGATACCGAGCGCCATTGGCAGCATGCCGAAGATCATGGCCAGCGTGGTCATCAGGATCGGCCGCAGCCGGATCTCGGCCGCCTCCAGGATGGCGCTGGTGCGATCCTTACCGGCCGACCGCGCCTGGTTAGCGAAATCGACGAGCAGGATCGCGTTCTTGACCACGAGGCCCATCAACATGATGAAGCCGATCACGGAAAAGATGTTGAGCGTCGAGCCCCAGGCAAGCAAGCCCAAGAACACACCGATGAGCGACAGCGGCAGCGACGCCATAATGGCAATCGGCTGCAGGAAGCTGCCGAACTGGGAAGCCAGGATTAGATAGATAAAGATGACGGCCATCAGCAAGGCGGAGCCGGCGTAACCGGCAGTTTCCGCGATGTCCTTGGTCGAGCCGCCGAACACCAAGCGATAACCGGGCGACAGCTTGATGTTGGCGAGCGTCGCCGTGATTTCGTTGCTGACATCGCCGGCCGGACGCCCGGATACGTTCGCTGTCAGCAACACCTCGCGGAATAGGTCGCGCCGGTTGATTTGGGAGGGCCCAACGCCGGGCACCAGCTCGGCGATCTGCGAGAGGGGGACCATCCGCGGGCTGCCATCCTCGTTGGTCTGCTTGCTCGCGATGAACAGCCGAGCGAGGTCATCACGCGAGGCCCGGCGGCTGAGCGGCAGGCGGACATTGACGGCATAGCTTTCCCCGTCAGGCGCCTTCCAAGTGCTGATATCCTCACCCGTTAGCAGCGGCCCTAGCGCATCGGAGACTTGCTGTAGGCTGACGCCGAGATCGCTCGCGAGCCCCCGGTTGAGCTTGACGTCAAGGGTGGGCCGTGCCGCCTTGAGGCTGGTGTCGAGGTCGACCAGGCCTCTGATCTTGCGCATCTCGGCCAGAGCCAGCTGCGAGAGCCGATCGAGCTCGTCGATCTTTTGGCCCTGGATGCTGACCTGGATTGGCTTGTTGGCGCCGCCGCCGAGGCCGGGAATGCCAACCGATGCGTCGATGCCGGCAATTTGCAGCAGCCGGCGGCGGAGGGGTTCGGCCAATTGCTCTGGCGAGCGCTTGCGCTGCTTGATGTCCTTGAGGCGCACGTAGATGTTGGCCTCGGCCTTGCTGGTGGAACTTCCGGTGTTGATGGTGGCGTAGGTGTAGTCGACCTCTGGGAATTCGCGCAGGGCCGCCTCGGCCTGGCGCACCTTGTCCTCGGTGTACTCGAGCGAGGAGCCGACGGCTGCCGTAATGGTCACCGAGGTTTCGCCGAGATCGGCACTCGGCGCGAACTCGACGCCGATACGCGGAACGAGAAGGAAGCTGGCGAGGAACAACGCCGCGACCGCGCTCACCAGCAGCCCGCGGCGGCGCAGGCTCCAGCGCAGGAGTGGTTTGTAGACGCCGAGAAAGCCAGCCATGGCGCGATCAACGAACCGGGCGAGCACGCCCAGCGGGCCCTTGGGCTTCGCGCCGATAGAGGGATCGTGCCACACACTCGACAGCATGGGATCGAGCGTAAAGCTGACGAACAACGAGATCAGCACCGCCGCCGACACCGTTATGCCGAACTGGAAAAAGAAGCGGCCGATGATTCCGCCCATGAAGGCGACGGGTATGAACACGGCCACGATCGCCAGGGTCGTAGCCACCACCGCCATGCCGATTTCGTCGGTGCCATGCAGTGAGGCTTCGCGGTGGTCAAGGCCGAGGGCGATATGCCGGGCGATATTCTCGCGAACGACGATGGCATCGTCGATGAGGATGCCGATGGCCAGCGATAGCGCCATCAGGCTCATCACATTCAATGTGAATCCGAATGCCTGCAGCACGGCAAAGGTGCCGATCACGGCGATCGGCAGCGTCAGCCCTGTGATGACCGTTGAGCGCCAGGAATGCAGGAACAGAAACACGATCAGGACTGTGAGCACACCGCCCTCGATTAGCGTGCTCTGCACGTTGTTGACGGAACTACGAATACCCTTGGCGCTGTCGCGGACCAGGCTCATACGAACGTCCGGCGGCAGGCCACCTTTTTGCAGTTCGGACATCATCTTGCGGATGCCGTCCGCCACGCCGATGGTGTTGGCGCCCTGCACCTTGACGATATCAATTGCCAGCGCCCGCTTGCCGTTGACCAGCGCCCGGTTCTCCACCTCCTGCTGGCCATCGATCACGTCGGCCACCTCCGACAGGCGCACGGGCGCGCCGCCGCGTTGGGCGATGATCAGGGAGAGGAATGCGCCCGGGTCCCTGACGCGGCCGTCCAGCTGCACGACGCGATCCTCCCGCCCTTGCGTGAGGGCACCAGCGGGGAGGTCCTGGTTCTCGGCGCGGATGGCGTTGATCACCTGGTCGACGCCAAGGTTGAGCGCCTGCAGAGGTTCGGGCTTGAGCCGGATTTCGATCTGGCGCTTGGAGCCGCCGACGATGCTTGCCCTGCCGACGCCGCGCACGGCTTGCAGACGCTTGACGATCACCTGGTCGGCGAGGGTGGTCAGATCGCGCAGCTTCATCGTCTCGGACTCGACGGCGACCGAGACAATTGGCAAGTCGTCGGGGTTGAAGCGGGTAATGGTCGGCTCGTCCACCTCTTTGCGGAGCTGGCTGCGGATTGCGGCGACCTTCTCGCGCACGTCCTGCAAGGCCACATTGGGGTTGGTCGTGAGATTGAACTGCACGGTGACGAGCGAGCGGCCCTCGAGTGAGCGGGAAGTGAGATTGTCGATACCGCTAATGGCATTGATGGCGTCTTCTATCCTGCGCGTGACGTCGGTCTCGACCGTCTCGGGCGAAGCGCCGGGGTAAGTGGTGGTAACCACCACCACGGGAAAATCGATATTAGGAAATTGGTCGACGCCAAGGTCGCGGTAGGCGAACAAGCCAACGACCAGCAGCGCTGCCATCATCATGGTGGCGAACACCGGGTTGTTGATGCTGATGCGGGTAAGAAGCACGTGCCGGTTACCTGGCTGTGATGCGCACGCGGGTGCCGGGATCGAGCTTGATGACAGGCGCGCTAATGATGGTGTCACCTTCGAGGAGGCCAGTTGCGACCGCAATCAGCCCATCATCGCCGGGCTCGCCCGTGAGCGTGACCGGCTGCTTCGTGACCGTGCCATCGGCGAGTTTGAGCACGTGACGATCGCCAGCATCGCCGCGTACAGCGCCCATCGGCACCGCGACAATCTGGTCGACCCTGTCGATGATGACCTCGCCGAGGGCGAACATGCCGCCGCGGAGGTTGCGGTTCTCGTTGTGCACCTGCACATAGACCGGGATCGAGCGGGAGCCTGGGCGGACGGTCGGATTGATGCGCGCGACGCGGCCAAGGAACTGGATGCCTTCCAGGCCCGGCACCCTGAATTCGACGTTCTGGCCGATGGCAACGCGGCCGATATCGTTGCTGGAGATCATGGCCTCGATCTCCATCTCGCTCAAGTCGACGATGGTGAACAGCTTGCCGTCGATGGCAACCTTCTCGCCGGGGTTGACGTTGCGCTCGCCGACAAAAGCCTTCATCGGCGCGCGCACGACGGCGTCGGCCAACGCCTTGCGGGCAACGGCGATCTGCGCCTCGATAGCACGCACGTTGGCGAGCTGCACTTGGTAGGTGCTCTCCACCTCGTTCACGGTCGCTTGGGTGGCGTAGCCCTTCTCCTTGAGGACGAGCTTGGTGGCGCGTGTCTTCTCGGCCAACGCCAGTTGCGCCTTGACCTGTTCAAGGTTGGAAAGCTTTTCGTTGAGTTTTGCCGACAGGTCGGAAACGTCGAGCCGGGCCAGCACCTGCCCCATCTCAACCGGCTCGCCTTCGCGTACGAGCACCTCGCTCACGCGCGCGCCCACCTCGGCCTTGAGGTAGGACTGGTTCAAGGCGCGCAACGAACCCGACAGCGCAACCGTGTGACGCAGGTTCGCTCGCTTGACGAGGAAGGTCTCACTTGGTGCCAGCTCGATCGCCGGCGCGATGGCAGCAGGGGTGATCGGAGCCGGCGTTGACCGTCCATGCAAGGCGGCATAAATGCCGCCTGTGAGCAGCACGAGGATTGCCGCTGCGATGGGAGAGGCCAACTTGCGAGAACGGCCCGATTTGTCCGGCTCTTGTCTCGGTGCGTGACAGACGATGCCTGCCACGCGATCGGGATCAACCGCTTTCTCGGCGACGATCTTTGCCTGAATGCTCATGCCCACTCCCACGCTTGGTCGTTTTTTCTGCCACCACGCGGCAATGCAGGTCGATGACCCGATCGGCGATGCCGATGCCGCGTAGCAGAAACCAGGTCAGTTGCCCGGCGAGATCGCCCGAGGCGCCGGCGTAGGGCGCAGCCGGCCTTCCACCCATGTGCAAGCTCGCGAACATTGAGCCCAGATGTTCGGCGAACAACAGCCGGTTCTCAGCCGGAATTGGTGATGCCACGAGATCCCCTGCGACCTCGGCGGCCTTCACGCACGCAGCAAACAAGGGTTGCAGGTTGTGGGCGATCCAGTCGTAGCGCAGGCGCGCGAGCTGGCCGTCCTGCAAAAGGTCGGTCAGCGCAAAGCGATGCTCGGATTGCTTGCCCTTGACGTTCAGCGGTACCTCGACCGCGAAATGCCGCACCAGGAGGCTGATGATGTGCACGAGCGTTGCCGTCGACGGCGCCATGTCCAGCAGGCGCTCGAGTTCGGGCTCGCCGGCCGCGCCTGAGTGCACGATGGCGTCATAGAGTGCTTGCTTGGTCGGGAAGTGCTTGAAGATCAGGGCCTCGGAGACGCCGGCGGCTGCCGCCATCTCCTTGGTAGTGGTGCCGCTGAGGCCCTTGCTGGCGATCAACGGCCGGATCGCCGCAATAATGGCAGCGCGGCGGTCCTCGGCTTGCAGGCGGCGGGTGCTCATCGGTGGTAAGTTAGTACTCACTTACTTAGCTGTCAAGTTGGCGGCGATCCGCGCAAGCTCCCAAGATGACCTGGCAGCCCATTGGCAGCTTTTCCTCGCCACCGCGCGCAAGGTTTGTACGTCGCCAATTATCGTGGAGTGCAGCTCGGCATGGCGATGGTCACCGCCGCGCGCATTCCGGTGCCCATGGAGGCGAATTGACCTGAATGGCCAAGGCCCGCATCCCGGCGATCGCCTATTTACGCACGAGCTCGGCCGCCAACGTCTGCGCCGGGGATAGCGACACGCGCCAGCGCCAGGCCATCGCGGGTTTTGCCAAGCGGGCAGGCTTTGATCTTGTCGGCGAGTTCTACGACGCTGCCGTCAGCGGCAAGGATCCGATCGAGGCCGACCGGGGTTCAAGGCTCTGCTCGTGCGGGTGGTGGATCCTGCTGGTCGCCCCGGCGTGAAGGCTGCGTGAATTGCACTGAGCACTGCAAGCCTTCGGGCAAGAACTTGCGCTCGATTGCAGCCCCCGAGACGGCGTTGTCAATCAGAAGTGTGCCGAGGCCAACCCTGCCGGGGGAAGCGCAAGGCGGACCACCCGTTTCGCGCCACCGCATCGTGACAAGCGGATCGACTCCGTTATTGGGTGCCAAGGACCAGTCCAGATTGACCACCCCTCCGCTGTTCGACCATGCGCCGTGTTTGACGGCGTTAGTTGCAAGTTCATGGAGCACGAGAGACAGCGATGTTGTGGAATCGGCCGATAAGTGCACCGGTGGACCCGTCAACCTCAGTCGATCATTGTTCGGAGCCAACGGCTTGAGCGTGTCAGCGGCAAGTTGTCTAAGGTCAGCTCCAGCTAGTTCATTCGCGACCAGCAATTCTTGAGCGACTGCCAACGCCTGGAACCGAGACGTCAATGCGCTGGCCAACTCACTCGGAGTCGCTGCATGTCGACTTGTGTGGGAGGCTATCGATGTCGCGAGAGTGAAGATGTTGCGGATGCGGTGGAGAAGTTCCCGATTCAACTGGGCAAGCTTTTCTTCAGCACGCGTGCTTTGCTCAAGCAGGTCGTTGCTGCGTCTTCTCTCGGCGAGGATTCGCTCAACCATCACATTCAACTCGTGGGAAATCGCGGCGATAGCGCCACCGAACAGAGCGAATATCGATAGTGCCGCGACCCCGGAGCCTTCCAGCTCGAGCGAAAAGCGCGGATTGATGAAGAAGTACCAGGACGCCACAAAAGACAGTGCAAGGACCGTAAGGCCCACGCGAGCACCACCAACGAGAGTGGCCAACAGAATAGCAATGAAAAAGGTTATGAACGGCAGCCCGACTGGAAGAACTCGCTCCAGCACCCAACGCAACAGGAAGGCAACTGCAAAAAGCCCAAGGCCCACGCCCCAGCCCCACCGACGGCTCCGCCGCAGGACAGGTAACCGGTGCTCGGCAAGCTCCTGGACCCAGACGTGCATCGACACTTCAACCGTTGGACCCCGCCAGGGTAATCTACACAAACAATTGGCCGATGAAACGCCACGGCTGCGAATGGCGGCTCAGGTTAACATAATTGTCCCATCCTCCCTGTCGGGGTCCATCCACAGGCGCAAGCCGCCGGCTGTAGGGAAGTATCTGCAGCTCTCCGAGCTACTGGCGGTGAACGCGATCGCGCCCTTGTTAGTCGCCGCCGTCACAGCGCTCGGGCAGGCGATACATATAACGCCTTGAAGGGAGAACTGCTCAGACGAAGCTGAATATGCAGCCTAGCACCATTCTCAACAACTGGCGGCTGAACATCCGGCAATGGGTGGCTGTTACTTGGCCTTGGTGTCCGGATCGATAATGGTCTTCGATGAACCATCTGGCGCCGCCTGCATGCCCGGTGGTGTCTGACCCTGTGGACTTTCAGCCGGCGCGCCCCCACTTTTGGTGTTCAAAGGCCCTGTTGGTCCTTGCGGCGGCATTTCGCCCTTGTTTTCAGAAGAAACGGTCGTCCCGGTGCTGTGCGGCGAAGGTGGCGATGGTTTATCGACCTGGCAAGTCTGCGCCGACACCATTTGTGCACAGGCCGACATGAAGGCATTGCGACTTGCCAGACTCTCCTTCGCAAGAGTTGGGGGAAGTTGCTACCGTCTTCGATTTCGTATTGTCTGGATCGAATCTCGGTCGAGACATGCGATCGACCTCGAGGCTGCAATACCTTGGCGCGATGCATCCTGCCGTTGCACGTCTCAAAGCTTTGAGGCGTCAGTGCTCCGCGAAGCGGCTGCAGCGACCAGTGCATCTTGGCGAATGAACGGACAGGGTTCTGTACCGAATAGAAATGACGCTATCGGCAAATCAATTGGCGAGCCAAAACCTGGAACGAAGGCTTGTACGCGTCCCTAACCAACCGTGCGCCATCGTCCTGCTCTAATTACGTCGAGCTTCTGATTCCCTCGATTTCAACAAGTGCGTGACGCAATTGCACCACGAGCGGACCGAGCAGGTCACGGCAGTGTACCCGGTCGCCGACCTTGCCCGCCTGCTCGAGGGCCGCGGCGGCAGCGCCAACGCCGGTTGCACCGACCGCCTGCGCGGCGCCCCTGAGCTTGTGCGCTGCAACGGCCAATGTCGCAAGGTCGCCGGTGCCCGAGGCAGCGTCGATCTCCCGTTCCACTTCGATTGCCGTGTCACGGAATTTCCCCAACAGCGAATCGATGGCGGCGCGATCGTCGCCGAGCCAAGCCGCAAGGGTGTCGCGATCGATTGCGGCGGCGGGTTTCGACAGGTTCGTGGGGCCGCCAATATTGCCCTCACCCTGAATGGGCAGCCAGCGTTCCAGCGTTGCGCGTAGCCGGTCGATGCTCACCGGCTTCACCAGATAGGCGTCCATGCCGGATGCGAGGCAGCGCTCTTCCTCGCCCTTCATGGCGTTGGCAGTGACCGCAACGATCGGCGTGGGGGTACCGCCGCGGTCAGCTTCAGCGGCACGCAGCTGCCGCGCTAACTCGTGGCCGTCCATGCGCGGCATGTGTATATCGGCGAGCACGGCGGCGTAGCGGCCGGGCGCCCATGCCGCCAGTGCGTCGACGCCATTGGCCGCGCTGTCGGCGACGATCCCCAGCAGCTTGAGCTGGCGCACGAGCACCTCGCGGTTCACGGGGTGATCGTCGACCACCAGGACGCGTGGGCCCTTGCCTCGTCGCGCGCGTAGTTTCACCGATTTTCTGGCAAGCGGCTTCAGCAGCGACGCGAGTGGGGAGTCCGCCGGCGCCGCCTGAAGCGTCAACGTCACAGTGAATGTGGAACCGACACCTGGCGCGCTCTCGACGGCGACCTCGCCGTCCATCAGCTGCGCCAGCCGGCGCACGATCGAAAGACCAAGCCCGGTTCCCCCGAATTGCCGTGTCGTCGAGCTGTCGGCCTGCACAAAGGGTTGGAACAGCCGGGCGAGTTGTTCCGTGCCTAGCCCAACGCCGGTGTCGGACACGGCGAGCGTCGCGCGTGTTTTCCCGTCACCGAGTGGCACGGTGCCGACGCTTACCCGCACACGGCCGCGTTCGGTGAACTTCAGGGCGTTGCTCAATAGATTGAACACGATTTGCCGCACGCGGGTGGGGTCCCCGAGCAGCGCGTCGTCGGACCCGGCCTCGATCTCGGCGTCGAGGACGAGCCCCTTGGCCACCGCCTGCGGCCGGAATGTGTCCAGCGCGCCCTCCACCAGGCTGCTCAGCGAGAAGGGTGTGGCTTCAAGCTCAAGACGTCCTGCCTCTATCTTCGAGAAGTCGAGGACAGCATCGATGATATGCAGCAGAGCCTGCGCCGAGTCTCGCATGATCGAAACAGTGCGTCGTTGCGCCTTGTTGATACCCTGCCGCTCGAGCACGTCGACCATTCCCAGCACGCCGTTCATCGGCGTGCGGATCTCATGGCTCATAGTGGCAAGGAATGTCGATTTTGCCTGGTTGGCGGCCTCAGCTTGGGTACGCGCCAATTCAGCCGCGTCGCGCGCGATTTCGGCGGACTCCTTGGCGGCGGCGAGCGCCTCTTCTCGCTCCTTCAGCTCGGTAATGTTGCGGCTGACCACGAGCAGCCTGCCGCCCTCCAGCGGTTTGAAATTGAATTCGATTAATCGGCCGCTCGCCGTACGCCGCTCGTAGCGATGACTCACCGGTTGGAGCACCCGTGCGGCCCACTCCTGAGCGGCCTGCTCGACATCGTCGGCAGGACCGAAATCGCCGCGCTTGGCCTGGAAGCGCAGGAGGTCGTAGGCCGAGACGCCCCGGCGGGCTACCTCGGAGGGGTATCGCTGGAAGTTGACCAGCTGTTGGTTGATGAACGTCACGCGGAGGTCCTTGTCGAATAGGACGATACCGTCGCTCATGTTGTCGAGCACGGTCTGCAGCACTTCGCGCGTGCGCTCGACATCGGTACGCGCTACTACAGCCTCGGCCCCCGCCCGTTCGGCCGAGTCGCGCGCGGCCTCGGCCACTTCCTTAGCCGCGGCCAGCGCCTCCTCTCGCTTCTTCAACTCAGTGACGAAGAACTGCGTCGCCCTCGCCATCTCGGCGATTTCGTCCTCCCCGACGGTTGAGATCGCGGCAGGCCGTCCCTCGACCTGCGCCCGCATATACTGCTGGAGAACGTTAAGGCGGGTGATCACTGCGCGTCGCACGTACGCGAAGATTGCGGCACCGGCGGCTAAACATAGGAGTGACATGCCGACGCTCACCCAGGTGAAAGACGAGACCATCTCGTTGAAGTACGCGGAACGACTGCCAATCTCGCGCTGGGTGGCGCTCGAAATTGCGGAAACCGAGGCCACAAACGCCGCGCTAGTTTGCTGAATAAGCCGCAGCGCTGTCTGGATGGCGGCCTCGGTTTCGATCTGGACACGCCTCGCCTCGAGAAGGCCCGCGGCGCCAAGTCCAAACCGCACGATCTCGCCGTGCATGCCGCCGATTTTGGACTGCAAGGCTTGCGGCAATTGTTTCCGCACGTCCTCCATGCCTTCGACGAGCGCCTTTAGGCCGGAGTTGACGCGCTCCAGGCGCGAGGTGGTGCGCACGGCCGGCGCGGCCAGCATGAGAATAATGCATTCCAGGCCTGCTGCCGACCACTCGACCAAGCGCCTCCGATCGGGTTCTGCGATGGTGGAGTTGGGGCGCTGCTCGGGGCCTCGTTCACCAATCATCGCCTCGTCGGCAACCTTCCTCACACGCGCAGCCAGGCTGGGCAGGCGGGCCATGACCGCGTCGAGCGCGTTACTGGCATCGATGCGCTGGCGTACGAGCTCGTCCAAGCCTTTCAGGTTGGCGACCACAGCGTCCAGTTCACGCTGTACAGTCGACGCCTGCTCATGATCCTCCGCGGCTCGGTCAAGGTCCGCAACGCTGCGGGCGAGCCTCGTCACCCGGCCATTCAGTTGATCGGCGATGGCTTGCCGCCGCACCTGCGTGTCGGCAAGCGCAATCTCCGGCGCCGTGGCGACCAGGGTCTGACTCAGTTCCGATAATTGCGAGGCGGCGATCAAGGCGGGTAAATTCGTCTGGGCGATCTGGTTGAAGCTTGTGCCAAATCGGGCGATCGCGAAAATGGCCACGCCGCTTTGCGTGACCGCGAAGATGCCAATGAGGGCAAGCCCCATCAGAATGGTGAGCGCCACCTTGTTCCGACGAGTCATTGCGCGGCCCCCGGACGGCGACAGTCCCACCTGCCTCGTCCGTCGAGGGGCGGAAGCGCAGCGGGGTTCAGCGCGCCGCGTGATGGCGTGGTTACCGGTGCGGTGGCCCCTGAGGCAACTACGGATGTTGTCGGGTAAGCCATGCGCACCTTTCTAATGGGTAGGTGGGAGGTGGCTCAGCACGGCATCCGGCGTAAACTTGTAGCGCATGACCGCGGGGTTGCGGATCTTGCTGAACCGAGTGAAGTCGACCGCGCGCCAATCGACTTTGCCGATCTCGGGGAAGCGCCGCGCGACCGACAAATCGAAGGCGCCCATGGGGAATTGCAGGCGCACATCTTCCTCCGCGAAGTCGCGCCCGTCGTGGTAGTCGCGGAGAATGACCATCGCCCATGCGCCGAGAAGAAAGTGGCCGCCATGGGTCACAATCATCTCGCCTTTCAGGACTCGCTCGACGCCTCCTTGGCTCCAGTTAAGCCCGCCCACCACCACATCGACGCCGGGCTTGTATCCGGCTTCGCGCAGGGCCGTGATCGCGCCCAAAGCCATCGGATCGTTGGCCGCCCACAGCGCGTCAATGCGCGGGCCCTTTTGGAGGAACTCGCGCATCCATGTTTCCGCGCTCTTCTCGCTCCAGTCCAGGTTGCGTACATCGATTAACTCCACCGAACCTGGGCCAAACAGCTTTCCCATCACGCTGATGGCACGGTTCAGGCCACGGATGCGGCCAGTACTGGCCGGCGTGTCGACTTCCCCGGCGAGCGCGAGGAGCTTTAAGGGGCGGTTCTTCTTGATCCGCACCGCCTCGATGAGGATCGCCTCGGCGATCCCATACCCGCCACCCTCGTGGTCGGGTACGATGCTGCCGAGCCAATGCCGATACTTCGTGCGCGGCTCCCCATATTCTGCCCAATGCTTCTCATCGAGATCGTTGTTCAGCAGGATGAGCGGCACGCCGGCCGCATCGGCCAACTTGATGATCTCGCCGCCGACGCCAACATCATTGGTGGCGATCAGGTAGTCAACTCGCGGGCGTTGGCTGACAAAGTCGCGCGCGAGTGCGATCGCCTTGTCGAATGAGCGCTGGGTATGGCGCTCGTCAACGTCGATCCCGAGTTCCGCCGCCGCGGCCCGCATCGTCGCGGAGACCTGACGCCAGAATTCGGGGGGGCCCGTAGGGTTAATGAAACCCACCCGGATATCGCCGCCCCAGGCCGGTGGCGTGGCGCCGGCGAGAGCTGCGGCAACGAAAAGGCCGCGTACCCAGGACGATATGGCCCGTCTCTTAGTGTTCCGATCCGGCAACTCTGATAACGGGCCAGGTTTAAGCGGATGGTTAATGGACATCTTTGGAGTCTCCGACCCGCTACTTTGGCCAATCGGTGTATCGTCCGTGTGTCGCGGCAGGCTACTTTTGTATCGTCGGTATCGCGCACTTGGCCCTGGCGCAAGCTCCAGCATTAAC
>CAWFZX010000017.1:0-280651 GCA_963820375.1 uncultured Alphaproteobacteria bacterium
CCGGCACCGCCGCCAGGTCCGCTGCGGGCGACCAGCTCGCTTCGCTTGTCGTTGCCGACGCCAGCTCGGCGCCGCCGGCAGCGGGCCTCCGGCGGCGAGCGGGTTGCCCTCAACGCCATCAGTCGCTGGCATGGCGAACCGGTGCCGCCGCGGCACTGCCAGCCGCACAACTGCAGCGCTTTGCGCTCAAGCCTTGTCGAGGGCGATGGGATTTTGCTCCAGCCGATCGGCAGCGGCCGCGCGCGACCAGGGCCGGTGATTGACCGCGCCGAGCCTCCACAGACCAACGATGCCGGGTGGGTGCAGGTAATCCAGGCGCGTGAGCGAGCAATTCTCGATGGTGAAACTCAGCGCCGTCTGCGGCGATACGGCGAGTGCCAGGGCAAGCGCGGCGCGAATGGTGCCGCCATGCGTCACCGCGACGATGTCGCGGCCGCGATACTGCGCATTGCATCGCTCGATCGCCGGCACCACTCGCTGCACGAGGTCGGTGAAGCTCTCACCGCCGACCGGTCGTTCGTCTGCAGGTGCAAACCACAGGGTATGGGTCCCGACCTTGCGCGCTGCATAGAAGGCCCGACGCTCCTGCCCTTGCCATTCACCCAAATGCTGCTCGGCCAATTCACGTACTTCAACCGGCACGATGCCGGCGAAGCGGTTGGGGGCTGCGGCCAGGATCGCCGCAGCGGTCTGCTTGGTGCGCAAGAGGTTGCTCGTCAACCAGATCGCATCTCGCGGCAGCTCGCGTGCAAGGATGCCGAAGATCTCGACATCACCGCAGTCGCAGCCGAGATCGCGTTGGCCATAGATAAAGCCGCCGTCGGGCACCGGTGCGTGCCGGATCCACCACCATCGCGTCTGATCCGACATGGCGCTCATTCCATTGTCACGACGATTTTGCCCATTGCCTTGCGCGCCGCCAGCCGGGCGATGGCAGCACCGGCCTTCGCCAACGGATAGCGCTCAGATACCAGCGGCTTGATGGCTCCCTTGCCATAGAGCTGCATCAGCTCGGCAATGTTGGCGGCATTGGCCTTGGGATCGCGACGCGCAAACCCGCCCCAGAACACGCCGACGATCTGGCAGGACTTTAGCAGCGTGAGATTGAGAGGTAACCGAGCGATACCAGCGGGGAAACCGACCACCAGCAGTCGCCCCTCCCAGGCAATGGCGCGCAGCGCGGCCTCGGAATAGTCGCCACCAACCGGATCGTAGATGACGTCGGCACCCTGCGGTCCGCACGCCTGCTTGAAAAGGTCGGACAAAGCCTTGCGGCCTGCCTGATCGAACGGTCCCGACGCATAAACCACCCCGCTGTCGGCGCCATGCTGCCTGGCGAGCGCCACTTTCTCCTCCGAGGAGGCAGCGGCAATCACGCGCGCGCCGAACGCCTTGCCGAGCTCGACCGCGGAAAGGCCGACGCCACCGGCGGCACCGAGCACGAGGAGCGACTCGCCGGGTTTGATTTTGGCCCGGTCCTTGAGAGCGTGAATCGAGGTGCCATAAGTCAACACCAGCGCGCTGGCGACATCAAAGGGCATGCCCGCCGGCATGGCAATGCAATTGTCCGCCGCAATCAAGAGTTTGTCCGCCATGCCACCATGACCGCACGAGCCAATCACGTGATCACCTGGCCGAAGCCCCGTCACACCCGACCCAACGGCTTCGACCACACCAGCCACCTCGCCGCCCGGCGCAAATGGCCGTGGCGGTTTGAACTGATAACGATCCTCGATAATGAGCAGATCTGGGTAGTTGACGCCGCAGGCCTTGACGGCCAGTACCACTTCACCGGCACCCGGCGCCGGATCGGGCAGTTCTTCCAACACCAGGGTCTCCGGCCCGCCCACGCCCTTGCTCAACATCGCCTTCATCGTCTGCGCACTCCAGCAAACCAAACACAGCCGGCCTCAGTTAACAGAAGACGCACGGTCGCGTCGATGCCGTGCATTGGTCTGGTTGTGCTGGCAGATCGGCTTGGCGCCGCGGGCCGTCACCGGACCCCTCTGGGACAATGCGACGCGCGGGCCCAATACACCGGGGGCGGGGTGGCACGGCCACCCCCGGGCAGATCGGCGGTGGCGCGCGGCGGGCGTGCAGCGAGGGCCGATTTGCCCCGGTCTGCGGGACGAGCGATGCTGTGACAAGAGCGACCCGACCGCAGGTGGGGGCAATCCTGGCGCGGGCCGGCGTGCCGGGGTTGTGCCGGCCCTGGCCTTCACAACTTGCACCGTGGGTACATTGCACTAAGAAGGAAACGACAGGCCGCTGAATGGAGCGGCCCAACCATCACCAGGCCAGGACACGCATGAAAACCGATACACCGCGGCCTATTCTCCTCAAGGACTACCGTCCGCCGAACTATCTCATCGATCATGTTGATCTTGATGTGTCGCTGGCGCCCGAGCGCACGCGCGTAGAGGCGCGGTTGCAGATGCGACCGAACCCGGCCTACGACGGCGACGCCGGGGCATTGCGGCTCGATGGGGAGATGATCGAGCTGGACCGGGTTTGCCTCGACGGCAGTGACCTTGCGCCATCGGCATACACAACCAGCGACAAGGAGCTGGTCATCAGCAAACTGCCCGCTCGCGCGTTCACCCTGAATATCGTCACCTTCTGCAACCCGGAGGCCAATAAGGCATTGTCCGGCCTCTATCGCTCGCGCGGCATCTACTGCACGCAGTGCGAAGCGCAGGGCTTCCGACGCATCACCTACTTCCTCGATCGCCCAGACGTATTGGCGACCTACACCACGCGGATCGAGGCGGAGCGCGCCGAGGCGCCGGTACTGCTGTCCAACGGTAATCCCGCCGCGCGCGGCATCAGCAAGGGCGGCAAGCGCCACTACGCCGTCTGGCGCGATCCACATCCCAAGCCGAGCTACCTATTTGCCCTGGTTGGCGGCGACCTGGCTTTTCTGGCCTCCGATTTCGTGACCGCCTCGGGTCGCAAAATCCAGCTGAAAATTTACGTCGAGGCCGGCAAGGAGGACAGGTGCGCGTGGGCCATGGATGCCCTCAAGCGCTCGATGCGGTGGGATGAGGAGCGGTTCGGCCGCGAATATGACTTGGATGTGTTCAACATCGTGGCCGTGTCCGATTTCAACATGGGGGCGATGGAGAACAAGGGTCTCAACATCTTCAACGATGCCCTGGTATTGGCCTCGCCCGAAACCGCCAGCGACCAGAATTTCGCCGACATCGAGCGCGTAATCGCGCACGAATATTTCCACAACTGGACCGGCAATCGCATCACCTGCCGCGACTGGTTCCAACTCTGCCTCAAGGAGGGACTGACCGTCTTTCGAGACCAAGAATTCTGTGCCGACCAGCGCTCCGCCACCGTGCAGCGCATCCGCGATGTCCGCAACTTGAAGGCCCGACAGTTCCCGGAGGACGGCGGACCGCTGGCACATCCAGTCCGCCCCGACCGCTATATCGAAATCAACAACTTCTATACGGCGACCGTCTATGAAAAGGGCGCCGAACTCGTGCGCATGATCCAGAGCCTGCTCGGACGCGAGGGATTCCGCAAAGGGCTTGATCTCTACTTCGACCGCCACGACGGCCAGGCGGCGACGGTCGAGGAATTTGTGGCCTGCTTCGAGGACAGCTCGGCCAAGAGCCTGCGGCAGTTCATGACCTGGTACGCACAGGCGGGTACCCCCGAACTCGTGTGCAAGCTCAAATACGATGCGCGGTCGAAGTCGGCGGAGCTGACGATCACGCAAGTGCTGCCGATGACGCCGGGGGAGGCAAGAAAGCGGCCGTTGCAGATCCCGCTGCGGCTGGGTCTGCTCGGCCATAACGGCCATGACATCGATCTGATCCTGGCTTCCGGCGAGCGACTGGAGGATGGGCTCCTGGAGCTCAGCAAGCGAACCGAGACGTTCCGCTTTCGCGATGTCCCGTCGCGCCCGGTGGCCTCACTGCTGCGCGGCTTCTCCGCGCCCGTCAATCTGACGATCGACCACTCCGAGGCCGACCTGCAGTTCCTGATGGCGAACGACAGCGATCTCTACAATCGCTGGCAAGCGGCCCAGGACTATGCAACTCGCGTCCTGCTCGCCGCCGTGAAAGCGGTGCGCGCCGGCCGCACGCCGGATCGGCCGGCTGCCTTCATCGCCGCCCTCGGGGTGACGGTTTCGAACGCAGACCTCGATCCCGGCTACAGGGCACAGTTCATGTTTCTGCCAAGCGAAAGCGATATCGCCAGGGTGCTCGGCCGGGACGTTGACCCACTGGCCATTCATCTCGCGCGCAAAGCCTTGCGCAAGGCGATCGGTACCTCGCTTCACGCCAAGCTGGTGCAGATCTACCAGCGCTACGAGGTCAAAGGCGCCTATTCTCCGGCGGCGGAATATGCAAGTCGCCGCGCCCTGCGCAATGCGGCACTGGGCTATCTGACGAGCCGTGGCCGGCGCGACGACATTGTGCGTGTGGCGGCACACTTCGCGCAAGCCCGCAACGCCACCGACGAATTGAACGCACTGGCGATGCTGTCAGAGTTGCGTTCGCCGGAGCGGACCAGAGCGTTCGCTCGCTACTACGAACGCTGGAAGGACGATCATCTGGTGATCGACAACTGGTTCGCCTACCAGGCGGTCTCGCCATTGCCCACGGCGCTGGCGGGGGTCGAAAGGCTTGCGCGGCACCCCCTATTTTCCCTGCAGAACCCCAATAAGGTGCGCGCGCTGATCGGAACCTTCGCCGCCTCCAACCCGGTGAACTTCAACCGGCCGGACGGCAAGGGCTACGCCTTTGTGGCCAGTCGTGTGTTGGAGCTCGATCGCTTCAACCCCCAGATCGCAGCTCGGCTGCTGTCGGCATTTCGCAGCTGGAAGACGCTGGAACCGGAACGGCGCCGGTTGGCCAAGAAGACGTTGGGCCGGATCGCCAGGACGAAACCGCTTTCGCCGGATGTGCTTGAGATCGTCGGCAAGATGCTGGAATAGAGCCGCGCCGGTCACAGCTTGCCTTATTTTGGTCCGGATGCTGAACGAGCCCTCGACAAGCGATTCGCCCATGCCTCACAATGCATGAATGATTCGGCGCGTGTTCGGTGCCGGGTCGGTTCTGGGCAGCATTCATTCACAATCCGGTCGAGGGCTAGGGATGGCGCGGGGCACGTCACCTCAGCCACGGGGGACTGCGTCCATCGCATGGACGGCCGTGGCAAGCATTGTCATGCGCGGGACAGCTTTGCTGCTGGCTATGTCCGCGCGCCGAGGACGCCGGCTAGCGCTTTCGCAGATCGCTGCCAGCCTTTATTTGGCAGGGTTGGCCATGGTTACGCTGACGGCCTGGCAGCTGCCAGACGGCGGCTTGACAGACACTACGTCCGCCATTGGCAAGTTGCATCTCATCCTGCTTTTGGGGATCGGCAGCCTGATCGCCGTCACAGCCCTTGCCGGCGGGGATCGCCTCAGTCCACGGGCTTGTGCCATGGCAAATGGCGAGGCGCCCGGCGATAGTCTGAGCGAGTTGATGGCACATATGAGCCACACGCTCCGCACGCCGCTCAATGCGGTGATCGGCTTCTCCGACGTGATGGCCCACGAGCTGCACGGCCCGCTTGGCAACAGTCGCTATCAGGAATATGCGCTTCACATCCGCGAAAGCGGCGGCCAGCTGCTCAAATCCTCGGAGGATGCACTGGCGGTCACGCAAGCCATGACGTCGCTGATGACGGATCGCCGACGGGGCCGTCGGGACCGGGTGGTGGTGGGTGCTCTGCTGCGCGAGGCCTGGCAGGCAGCGGCGGTCGCAGATGCCCCGCCCATCAGCTTGAGCGGCTGCGATGCACTCACGGTCACCTGCGAGCGGCGCGCAACCACGCAAGCGCTGGAACATCTCTTCCACCGAGTAATGACCTTGCCCGCCACCCAGACCGTGGAGATCAGTGCGCGGCCGCACCCTGCCTGCGTGCTGGAAATTCGCGTGCGCGGCGCATGTTCTAGGAACCAAGCCGCCGACTGCGGCGATCTGCATCTCATCCTGGCACGCCTGCTTCTGCAGACGCAGGGTGCAACGCTCACCTGTGCGGGCAGCGAAACGGGCTGGTCGGCTGCCGTCGGATTTGCGACCTGAGACGAGGCGAGGCGAGGTCAACGCCGCAGGCTACTTTGTCCGCTGGTTGTGATCGTTCACTTGCCGATCGGGCTCGTCGAGAAGGTTTTGGCCCGATGGCCTGCGCTGCTCGCGCCAGGCCGGGAAAGCGCGCCGCTCCTCCGGTTTCAGCTGCACCGCAATCTGGAGATCCAGCGCCTGCACGGCAGCACGTGCGCGACCGTAGGCCTCGGCCAGGTGTCCTTGCGCGACGGCAAACCTCTCACCATCGAACGGCTCCGCGGCGATGGCATGCATCACCTCCTCGCGCGCGGCGCGAATGTCGCGACGGAACGGGCGAATCTGCTGGCGCTGTTCGGCAGTCGCATTCCAGATCAGATCACGCCGAGCCGGCGGCAGCGACGCGGCGTAACCCAAAAGATTGGGCGTCACGCCGCGGATCGGCAGGTGCTGGGCCCGAACCCTCCAAAGCGAGCCGGCCACCAAGCCGAGGATGATGAAGTTGAGTGCCAAGGACGCAATCAGCAACACCATGCCCCAGCGAGGCAGCCGCCAGCCGGCCGTGATTGCACCGATGCCCGTAACGCTCATAGCAAGTCCTCATCGAACAGGTCGAACGGTGCCTGCGTGGCGTTGCCGTTTCCGATCGAGATGCCGGTAAACTCCTCCAAAGCCGGTATCACCGGCTGGGGCACGGCCGAGGCGCCGAGGAAGACGCCCAGCATCAGGCAGGCGGCCAACAAACCGGCAGCGCGGCCTGCCGGACTGCGATGGAGCCAACGTCGCCGATCCGAAAGCCGCAAAACGGAGTTCTGGTTCGTGTTCTCCAGGAACGCCCTGGTGGGGCCGTCGGCCGGCGCGCTGGGGACGGCATCGCCGGTCCGCACCATGCGCGGAGAGCGTTGGGCCGCGGCAAGGATGCGCTCGGCGAGGGCCGCCTCGCTGGCAAGCGAGGGAAGCGGGGCACGCACCAAAACGCGGTCTAGAGCCTCCGCCTCGATCAGCAGCCGGCATGCAGCCGGATCGCGTGCCGCCAATTGAGCCGCGCTCGCCCGCGCTTCCACCGGCCAACGTGTGCGGTCACTGCCGTAGACATCAAGCAATCGTTCGAATTCGCCAAGTGTCATGTTGTTGCCCAAACTTATCATCTCAGCACCTGTGTGTTTCTTGGGCGTCCGCCTCAGACTTCGTTTTCGGGCATCAGGCCTTGCCACTCGTCCTTCAGGGAGACCTTGAGCGAGCGGCGCGCCCGAGCTAACAGCAATTCGACGGCTTCATCCGAAATTCCCAGCACCTGGCCTACCTCAATCTGGCTCATCCCTTCGTAGTGAAACAGGGTGAGGGCCAACCGCTGCCGTTCGGGCAGCGCCTTAAGCGCCATATCCACACGTCCCTTCATTTCCCGCTCGCTTAAGTGTCGCACCTGGCCGGCGGGCTCCGCCTGCTCGGGCAATTCGTCCATCACCGAGGTGTTGCGGCCGGCGCGCACGCGGTCGATTGAGAGGTTGGAGGCGACCCGCCTCAGCCAGGGCCGGACGCCGCCGGGACCCAGCTCGAGCCCCGCCGCGTTGCGCCAAAGCCTCAGCATCGTTTCCTGCGCCACGTCCTCGGCCTCCGCATCGTCCTTCAACATGCGCCTGGCAATGGCAAGAACGGTCGGCAAATGCCGGTCGACGAGGCCGCGAAAGGCCTGTGCGTCGCCCGCCGCCACGCGCGCAAGCAAGGAGGCTTCAGCTTCAGCCTCAGTCTCTTCCGGCTCGGGTCTTAACACCGCGCCGGGCTCGCTTTTGCGCGCAAGCACGCTCATGCCTCGCCAGCTGCCGCCTGAAGGGCCAGGCTCATCGGATCACACCATGCCCTTCGATCGACAGCCTATCCTGAACTCGAGGGGCCAAGCGAGGGGCGGGGGCTCACCCGATAGGCTTATAAACGCTCGGAGCCAAGGCGTTCCGTCGCGCGGCGCTCAACAGGGGGTGGCGATCTTGGCCGCACACCCCAGGGCTCCATCCTACGTCGGGGCCACCAATTCCTCAAAAAGGGCGGCAACCTCCCGCTCGCGGGCGGCCAATTCGGCCTCCAGGCGCACAAAATCAGGGGCTTCCCCGGCCCTGGCCAGCAACAGCTTCAGCCCCTCCGGGGCGGCGGGAGGCGCAAACGGCCCGTCCTGACAAAGGCGCAACACCTGCGTCAGATTGTTCAACAGGCGCGCCGCCGGCAGCAGCGCGTCGGCTGCCGAGGCCGGCAAGCATCCGGCGCGTTCCAGGTTGGCCAGAGCATTGAGCGTATTTTGACTGAGGACCTCGGGTCTGTCGGCGGCGTGTACGAGTTGCAGATACTGGGCGATGAACTCGAGGTCGACCAGCCCGCCGCGCACCTGCTTCAAGTCCCATAAGTCGCGGGTGCCTTTTTCCCGCTCGATGCGTGCACGCATGCTGGCGACATCGACGGCAACCTTGGCGCGATGGCGCGGCCGCTTCAGGATCTCGGCGATGGCAGCCTCGACCACAACCTTGAGCTTGGGGGCGCCGGAGACGACGCGCGCCCGCGTCAGGGCGAGGTGCTCCCAGGTCCAGGCCTCGTTGGCCTGGTAGTGGACGAAACTCGACAACTGGGTGGCGACGGGTCCCTTCTGCCCCGATGGACGCAGCCGCATGTCGACCTCGTAGAGTTGGCCTTCGGCGGTCTGCGCCGTAAAGGCGCTGATAAGGCGCTGGGTCAGCCGGGTGAAGTACTGCGTCGGCGCCAGTGGCCGGGCGCCATCCGACTGCAGGGCGTCGGCGTCGAAATCGTAGATGACGATCAGGTCGAGATCGGAGGTGGCCGTCATCTCCAGGCCGCCGAGCTTGCCGACCGCCACCACCACCGCAGCACCCCCGGGCACGTAGCCGTGCGCGCGCGCCATTTCGCGCTCAACAACCGCCTGCATGGCTTCGATCATGCACTCGGCGAGCTGGGCGTAGGCGCCACCGGCCTGGCTGGCGCCAATACTGCCTGTCAGCACCCGCACGCCGATCAGGAACGCCTGCTCGTTGGCGATCAGCCGGGCGCGATCGAGGACGTCCTGGACGTCTCGCGCTTCTCTCAGCTCGGCGGCAACGATGCCGGCCAGTTCCTCGCGGCTGGGGAGGTTGCCAAAGAAGCCAGGCGCCAGCACCGCGTCCAGAACGCGGCGACGCTTGCCCAAGATACGCGCCAGGCGCGGCGCGGTGCCCATAATTGCAGCTATCAGATGGATCAAGCTGGGGTTTTGCTTGAGCAGGGAGAACAGCTGTACACCTGATGGCAGCTCCGACAGAAAACGGTCGAAGCCGATAAAGGCGAGGTCGGGATTGGCCGTCTTGGCCAGCGCCTCGATCAGGATCGGTTGCATTTCGGTGAGCAACTCGCGCGCGCGTGCCGTGCGGATGGCGGGATAGCGTCCATGATGCCAGCCGCGAATTGCGGCGATCACGTCCGCTGCGCGTCCGTAGCCGAGCGCGGCCAGCGCCTGCAGCGTTGCCGGATCATCGGCCTCGCCGGCAAATACCATGTTGCTGCCACCGCGGCTGAGCTCGGGGCTGTGTTCGAACAGGCGAACGTAGTGGGTCTGTACGCGTTCCAGTTCGCCGGTCAGACTGGAGGCAAAGCTTGCGGTGTCGGGAAAACCGCAGAAATTGGCGAAGCTTGCGAGCTTGGCTGGATCATCGGGCAGCGTTTGGGTCTGCTCGTCGGCGATCATTTGCAGGCGATGCTCGACATGGCGCAGGAACCTGTAGGCACGATCGAGATCTTGGCGGGCTGTGGTGGTGATCCAGTCGCGCTGTTGCAGACGCTCGAGGGCGACCAGCGTCTCAGAGGCGCGCAGTTCCGGCTGCCGGCCGCCGGCAATGAGCTGCTGGGTCTGTGCGAAGAATTCGATTTCACGGATGCCGCCGCGACCGACCTTGATGTTGTGGCCGGCGACGCCGATCGTGCCGAAGCCGCGAAAGGCATGGATCTGTCGTTTCATAGCATGAATGTCGGCGATGGCGGCGAAGTCGAGGTATTTACGCCAGATGAAGGGCGCCAGATCCTGCATCAGGGCGGCGGCCGCGGCGAAGTCGCCTGCCACCGCGCGCGCCTTGATCAGAGCCGCGCGCTCCCAGTTTTGGCCGAAGCTCTCGTAGTAGTTGAGCGCGGCGTCGGTGGAAAGGGCCAGAGGAGTGGAGCCGGGATCCGGGCGCAGGCGCAGGTCGCAGCGGAACACGTAGCCATCGCCGGTGCGTTCGTGCAGCAAGCGTACGAGATCGCGGGTCAGTCGCACGAAAAAGGTTTGCACCTCGAGACCCTCGCGCAGGCGGATGCGCGACAAATCGTAAAAAACGATCAGGTCGATGTCGGAGGAATAGTTCAGCTCGAAAGCACCGTACTTACCCATCGCCAGCACGATATAGCCATCGGGCCCGCTCGCCAGCCAATCGCCGCGACCAAGCGCTTGGCGGAACAAGAAGCGCACGGCGGCGGAGACGGCAGCATCGGCTGCCTGCGACAGACGGTGCGCCACGGTCATGATCGGCCAGACGCCGCCGAGATCGCACAGGGCCGTCAGCAGTGCCACGGCATTTTTGAAGACGCGCAAGGCGCGCATCGCCTCGGCCAGCGTCGTCGCGTCCCGGGTGGCGCAACTTGCCACACGGCAAAGCTCCTCGAATTGCTGCTCGGGTACCGCGGCAAGCGTACGCATGAGAAGCGCTGGGTCGCGCTCGATCAAGGCCGTCAGGAACGAGGAAGCGCCGAAGATACCAGCGAGCAGGTCCCGCACCGATTGCTGGTCGAGCATACCGGCCAGGGTGCCCAAGCTTGCGTCTTGTTGGACGCGTTGCGCAAGATCATCAAGAAAGCGGCTCGCCTGCTGAACGTCATAGACGATCGGCGCCTCGCACAGACGTGCGAGCAGGCTGGTCGCACCCGCCTGTCCCATCTCAATGCCCCCGTAGCTGGCCCGCAACCGCCGCCACCGCGTGGCCGGGACCAGCGACCGGCAGTTGCAGGACGGCGCGCAGCCCGGGCGCATTGTCCTCCAACCGGATCGAGCCGCCGTGCAGGCGTGCGACCGCCGCGACGAGACTGAGCCCTAGGCCGCTGCCAGGGCGAGAGCGGCTTTTTTCGAGGCGCACGAACCGCTGCAGCGCGCGCTGCCGGTCTTCGGCAGCGACCCCCGGCCCGCGATCGCCGACGGCAATCTCGATGCCATCCTCGACGCGCTTCAGGGCAATCGAGATGGGCGCCGCCACGGCCGCACCATTCGAGCCATGGCGACCACTGGCGGGCGAGTACTTGATGGCATTGTCGACCAAATTGGCGACCGCCTGGCTGACAAGTTCGCGGTTCGCGGTAAGCCAAAGGCCTTGCTCGGCGGCGACCGACAGGGTGAGCCCAGCTTCGTCGGCCACCGGCTCATACAGCTCGGCCACGTCGGCGATGATCGATGCCGGGTTGAGCCGCTCCATGCTTTCGGCAACCGCGCCGCCTTCGAGGCGGGCAATCAGCAATAGCGAGTTGAAAGTCTTGATGAGCTCGTCGGCCTCTTCGATGGTCTTGACCAGGCCGTCACGGTAGATGGCAGGACCGCCGGCGTGGCGCAGTGCGGCTTCCGCGCGATTGCGCAGCCGGTTGAGCGGGGTCTTGAGATCGTGGGCGATGTTGTCTGACACTTCGCGCAGCGCACCCATCAGCTCCTCGATGCGGGCAAGCATGGCATTGAGGCTCTCAGCCAGGCGGTCGAGCTCGTCACCGGAGCCGTTGAGCGGAATGCGGCGGGAAAGATCACCGGCCATGATGGTGCGGGTGGTGTCGTTCACGCTCTCGATGCGCCGCAACACGCTGCGGCTGATCAGCAGGCCGCCGCCGATACCGAGCGCGGAGAGGATGATGACACTCCAAAGCCCGAGCCTGCCCATGGTCCAGGCGAAGCGGCGCAGATCCTCGATATCGCGGCCCACCACGAGGGTTAGGCCGGCGGGCACGTCGAGCAGGACGCCCACTGCCACGCGTGGCTTGCCCTGGGCCGGTCCGGATTGGGGACTGTAGGTGAAGACACCGCGTTGGGCGCCATCGCGGAGCTCGAGCGGCACCTGGCGCAGGTTGCCCGCGACCCGCTGACCGGCGCTATCGACCAGCAGATAAAGGCTCGAGCCGGGATCGGCGGCACGCTCGGCGATAATGGCGCTGAGCCGCGCCGGACCTCCGGCCTGGTACTGCTCGCGCAAGCCCACCACCTCGGCGCGCAAGGTCTCCACGACACTGGTGGTCAGGAGCTCGTTCGCACGCCAGGCAATAAAACCGACGGTGACCCCGGCCGCCAGGATGAACGCACCCATATAGATGAGCGCCAGACGGAACGGGGTCGACAGCAGCAGCCTAGTCAGAGCCGTCACGGATCATGTATCCCGCGCCGCGCACCGTATGCAGTAATGGCTTGGCGAAGCTCTTGTCGATCTTGCTCCGCAATCGCGAAATGTGCACATCGATGACATTGGTTTGCGGATCGAAGTGGTAATCCCACACGTTCTCCAGCAGCATGGTGCGCGTGACAACTTGCCCCGCGTGCTTCATCAGGTATTCGAGCAGGCGAAATTCCCGCGGCTGCAGCACAATCGGCTCACCGCCACGCGTCACCTTGTGCGAAAGACGGTCGAGCACAAGATCACCCACCGTATAACGCGTTTCCTGTTGCTCGGGCGCGGGACGGCGCGCGAGCGCCTCGATGCGCGCCAGCAGTTCCGTATACTGATAGGGCTTGGTGAGATAGTCGTCGCCACCGGCGCGCAGCCCTTTCACTCTATCGTCGACCTCGCCCAGAGCCGAAAGGATGAGCACCGGCGTGCGCGTGCCTTCACTGCGCAGCGTCTGCACAACTGAGAGGCCATCGCGATGCGGCAGCATACGGTCGACAATGAGGACTTCGTAGCCGCCGTCTCGTGCCATCGCCAGCCCCGTCTCACCATCGCCGGCGACGTCGGCGACATGGCCGCTCTCGCGCAGCGACCGCTGCAGAAATTGCGCAGTTTCCCGATCGTCTTCGATCACGAGCACGCGCATGGACCTACTCGCTGCTGCTAGCCAGATGAGCCAAAGCTTATAGCGCGGAGCAACCCGAGACCCACCTGGAAAATAACGAACGAGGCGGCCTGTCCAATCGGAACAGGCCGCCTCGCTGCCGGCATTTCTGTCCGCCAGGTCGATTCTCGGGCCGATTAACCTTTCTTCAGTTGCACAGCCACGAAGCGCAGATCGGCGCCGGACTTGATCCGCATCAGCACGGCCTTGCGTCCGAGCTTGGAGGCTTCTTTGACGCCATTGGCAACGTCGTCGGGGCTCTTAACCGTCAAGCCGCCGACCTCGAGAATGACATCGCCGGACTTGATCCCCTTCTGGGCCGCGTCGGAGCCGCCGTCCACCTCGGTAATGACCACGCCTTCTTTGTTGGCACCGGTTGCCGGGGCGACGGTGAGCCCAAGTTGGTCCATTTCGGTGGCCTGCGGTTCCTTGGCGGGCTCCGCCTTGGCGACCTCCTTGCCGCTCGGGAACTTGCCGAGCTTGACCGGCACGGTCTGCTCCTTCTGGCCGCGCAAAACCTTGATGTCGACCTTACTGTCGGGATTGAGCGCAGCGATCTTGCGCGCGAGGTCGCGACTGTCCTCGATGCTTTGCCCATTCACAGCCAGGACCGCATCACCGTTCTTCAAGCCTGCTTCCGCAGCGGGGCTGGCGGCGGTTACCTCGGTCACCAGCGCGCCCTTCGCCTCAGGCAAGCCCAGGCTCGCCGCCACATCCTGGTCGACGTTCTGGATTTTGACGCCTAGCCAGCCGCGACTGACGGAACCGGACGACTTCAGCTGTTCGACCACTTCCATGGCCGTCCGGGCGGGAATCGCAAAGGCGATGCCGACGTTGCCGCCCGATGGACTATAGATCGCGGTGTTAACGCCCACCACCTCGCCATCAAGGTTGAAAGTTGGACCGCCGGAATTCCCGCGGTTCACCGCCGCGTCGATCTGCATGTAGTCATAGGGACCGGAGCCGATGTCGCGCCCCTGCGCCGAGACGATGCCCGCCGTTACCGTGCCGCCGAGACCGAACGGATTGCCAACAGCCACGACCCAATCACCGACGCGCGGCAGCTTGTCGGCGAATTTGACGAATGGGAACGGCTGGCTTGCCTTGATCTTCAAAAGGGCGACATCAGTGCGCGAATCCGAGCCGATCAGCTCCGCATCGAACTTATTGTCCTTGTCGAAGCTAACCTGGATTTTGCTAGCACCGTCGATGACGTGGTTGTTGGTTACGACATAGCCGTCGGGCGAGATTACGAAGCCCGAGCCTTGTGCCAGGCTCGGCCGCCCGGGATTGGGGCCCGGTTGGCCGCGGAACTCCGGCGGCAGCCGCTTGAAGAACTCGCTCAAGGGATGGTCGTCGGGGAGATCCGGCAGCAGGTCCTTGCCACGCGGCGGGCTGCCCTTTTGCGCCACCTTGGCACCACCATTGGTGACGTGGATGCTGACCACCGCCGGCTTGACACGATCGATGATGTCGGCAAACGACAGCGGCGCACGCCCGAACGGCGTCTGCACACTGTCCGTTTTGAGCTGCGCCTCAACGCTCTGATGCGGCAGGCCCAGGCCGACCACGCCGGTCAGCGCCAGCACTGCTAGCGTCGAGGCGAAAACCGCGCGCCGCTTGCAGCGGAAGGCACGAGGGCTGAGGAGAGGGGAATCCATGCGATTGACCTCAAAGGTGAGAATGCCACAGTCGTCGATAGCCAAACCCATATAGGCAGGCGGCCCTTACAGGCGGCTTTCAGCCGCATTAAAAGTTGGTAAGATTCACCCATGCAGCAGCCGCAGGCGCAGCCGAGAGCTTCGCGGACGTTCGCGACCCGGGCATTTTTGCCACGGGGCAGACGGCCTCGCCGCGGACCCAGCACCTGTGCCCGCAGGCTCGCAGCCCTCAGCATCATTGCCGGCGTGACCCCCGGCGAGGCCGGGCCGGCGCACACGGGCCTCGCCGAAACGCCGGCCCTGGTCGAACCGGTGGCGGTGTTTGGCGGCGACCAACGGGTGGCGATCCCTCTGAGATTCAAGGCGCTACGGGACAAGATCGGGCTGTTCTTCAACCGGCGCTCGCGCACGGTGTGCACGGCGTTCTGCGTGGCCCCGGACATCGTGGCGACGGCGGGTCATTGCTTGCATCGCCCGCACGGCGAACGCCCGCCGCACCCCGCCGATTTTTGGTTCGCGCGCAACTATGATGCGGAACGCCATTTTGAGCGCATCGCCGGCTCCATGAGCGGCGCCGCGGCGCAGCATGTGATGTCGGGAACGATGGAGCTGAGCGTGCGGCCGCCGATCGACGCGAGCAAGGATTGGGCGCTGGTGCGTCTGTCCAGCCGGGCTTGCTCCCGGGGCGTGCTGGCGATCGGCACGCTGTCGAGCGAAGCGATGATTGCCGAGGCAGCGGCCAAGCGCATCGTTCAGGTTTCGTATCATCGGGATTTCACCCCGTGGAAACTGGCCTACTCACAACCGTGCGGCGTGGAGCGTAGCTTCGAGACCGCGGATTGGGCCAGCATCGTCGGCGATTTTGCCGATCCAACGCAACTGGTGCTGCACACCTGCGACACGGGCGACGCATCCTCGGGCTCACCGCTGTTGCTGGACGCCCCTGATGGGCTCAAGGTCGTGGGCATCAATGTCGGCACCTACGTGCGATCAAAGGTGCTGATGGAGGACGGGCAGATCAAGAAGCGCCTCAAAGCCGACACGGTCGCCAATACTGCCGTCAACAGCAGCGCGTTTGCTGGCAAGCTGGCGACCTTCCAGCAAGCCCAGATTCTGGCTTCGCCCGAGCAAATACGCCAATTGCAGACGGCGCTGCATCAGCGCGATCTTTATGGCGGCGCACGCGATGGAACTTATGGGGCGAAGCTGCGCTCGGCCATCGAGGCCTACGAGGGTGCGCAAGGCCTGCCGGTTACCGGGCTTGCAACCCAGGCGCTGCTGAAGCGCTTGCATGATCAGCACTGGCCGCGCCGGCGGCCCGCGACGAGGGGCTCATAACGGCGGGCGGTCGCGTTTTTGCTGTTTTGTTGCCGGCAAAAACTGGTCCCGTTGCAGCAACTCCTGCAGGCGTCGTTGCTCGGCGCCGGTCAACGGCACGGCCGCCCGATCGGCCGCGACCGCGCTCGCACGGGTGCGGCGGATCAGGGCCAAGGCGGTGCCCGCAAGCAAGAGAAGGGGCGCAAGCCAGAGCAGCACCGTATGGGCATTCAGCTTGGGGCGCAGGAGAACGAATTCGCCATAACGCGCCTCAACGAAAGCCAGCACCGCCGCATCGCCGTCGCCGGCGGTCAAGCGCTCACGTACCAAGATGCGCAGATCTCTGGCCAGCGCCGCGTTGGAATCGTCGATCGACTGGTTCTGGCACACGAGGCAGCGCAGCTCTTGCGACAGCGCGCGTGCGCGTGCCTCGAGGGCGGGATCTTGCAGCATCTCGTCGGGCTCAACGGCGCCGGCGGGGGTGCTAGCGACCGCCAGCAGCAGGAGCGACAGGCAACAGAGCAGGATTAGCCACGGCTCGAAAAATGCCGGGCAGCGGCGGCCGCGAGCCTGACGGTGCGGCGCTTCGCAACGGGGCGATGTGCCACCCCACCGCGACGGCGATCCCTCAGGCGCGCAATCGGTCGGGGCAAACGCGTCAGGCCTCAGTCGCAGCGGCGATCGGCCGGGCCTCTTGTCGTCTGGTCCCCGTCCCGCTCGCCCAGTGCAAGCCCCGACCAAGCGCCGCGCCGTTAGGCGCGCGCGCGCAACCAAGCTTTGGTCCTGCCGCCGTACAGGGGACGGGGACCAGCACACCAGCGTGCAGGAGGGATGGCGCATCAAGTTACCCGGCGACCTCAGCAACAGGGCGGCGCGCGCGGCGGGGCACACCGATACGCAGACGACGATCGGACAGGGACAAGAGCCCCCCGAGCGCCATCAGCACGGCCCCCAACCAGATGAAGCGCACGAGAGGATTGAAGAACAGGCGCACGACCCAACCGCCCGCAAGCTGCTCGTCGCCGAGCACGACGTAAAGGTCGCCCCGCCAGCCAACGTGGATGCCGGCTTCCGTGGTGGTCTGCTGTGGCATGTCGAAAGTCCGCTTCGACGGGCTCAGTTCTGTGACAGGCTCGCCGTCGCGCGATACCGCCAGCAGACCGACCATCTCCTGGTAGTTTGGACCCCGCCTTGGGGCGACACCGCGAAAGATCAGTTCGTAACCGGCGATGGACGCGCGCTCGCCCTGCTGCAGGACCACGACATGTTCGATCCGCCAGGCGGAGGTGGCAACGATGCCGACGACGGTTACCCCAATGCCAACGTGTGCCAGCATACCCCCGTATGCCGCCCGCGGCAGACCGCAGGCGCGACGAAAGATCTCGCCGCGCCCCGCCGTAAACAACTTCACGCGTGTCGCCCATTCGGACACGGCACCGGCGATGACCCAGGCACCAACCGCAATGCCGAATGGAGCAAGCCAGGGTCCACGCCACTGCAGCGCCAAGGCGAAAACCGCGGCCAGCAGCGACAGGGCGATCGCCGCAGCCAACCGCTGCATTGCACCGAACAGGTCGCCACGCTTCCACGCCAGCAACGGCCCCAGCGGCATCGCCAGCAACAGCGGCACCATCAGCGGCCCAAAGGTGAGATTGAAATAGGGTGCACCGACAGAGATCTTGGCGCCGGTGACGGCCTCCAGCGCCAGGGGATAGAGCGTACCAATAAAAACCGTAGCGCAAGCCGTGGTGAGCAGAACGTTGTTGAGGACGAGGCCGCCCTCGCGGCTAATGGGGGCGAACAATCCCCCCTGCCGCAGCTGCGGGGCGCGCCAAGCGTAAAGCGCCAGTGCGCCGCCGATCAGCAGCGTCAGGATAGCGAGGATGAAGACACCGCGCCGCGGATCGACGGCGAAAGCATGGACCGAGGTGAGGATCCCCGAGCGCACCAGGAAGGTGCCGATCAGGGATAGCGAAAAGGCCAGGATCGCCAGCAGGATGGTCCAGACCTTGAGCGCCTCACGCTTCTCCATCACCAGCGCCGAGTGCAACAGGGCGGTGGCCGCCAGCCACGGCATGAAGGAGGCATTCTCGACGGGGTCCCAGAACCACCAGCCACCCCAGCCCAGTTCGTAATAAGCCCACCAGGATCCCATGGCGATGCCGAGTGTAAGCGACATCCAAGCGGCCAGCGTCCAGGGCCTCACCCAGCGCGCCCAGGCCGCATCGGTGCGGCCCTCGATCAGGGCGGCGATGGCAAAGGAGAAGGCCATGGAAAGACCGACATAGCCGGCATAGAGAAACGGTGGGTGAAACGCCAGCGCCGGATCCTGCAGGATTGGATTGAGACCGCGACCCTCGGCCTGCGGCGGAATGCGCCCGAAGGGACTGGAAGCAAAGACGATGAAGACCAGAAAGGCGACGGCGATTGCCGCCTGCACGGCCAGGACATTGGCGCGCAGGATGTCGGGCAAGTTGCGACCAAACAGGGCGACGGCGGCGCCGAAGGCGGCGAGGATCAGCACCCACAGCAGCATCGAACCTTCGTGGTTTCCCCAGACGCCGGAGAATTTGTAAATCAACGGCTTGGCGCTGTGCGAGTTGGCCCATACCGTCTCGACCGAGAAGTCGGAGGTGATGAAAGCGTGCGTGAGACTTAGAAACGAGAAGGTCAGGAGGGTGAGCTGGGCCAGCGCCGCCGGCGGCGCGACGGCCATCAACCTGGCATCACCGAGGTGCGCCCCCCAGGCCGGCAGCAACATCTGGACGAGGGCGACGGCGAGCGCGAGGATCAGCGCAAAATGGCCAAGTTCGATGATCATTTGATGCCAACGCTCCGGTCGGTCCCGCCGACCTCGAGGGGCCGGGCGGATAGTCTTGTGGGCGGCTGAGCCAGGCGATCAGCAGCACGCGGCGGTTGGGTGGCTTTGCCGGCCAGCCCTGGCAGACAAGTGCGGCCATGCCGGCCGTGCTCAGTGCCGACACGAGCGGCAGGGCTGAGCACGCCTGCTCGGTGCCGTGTCGCCGCCCATGAAACTCTCACCACCCTCATTTGTGGGCCCGCTCCTTTGCCTGCGCATCGGCACCCTGCCACACGCCCTGTTGCTTGAGCGCTTTGGCCACTTCCGGGGGCATGTAGGCCTCATCATGCTTGGCCAGCACGGTATCGGCCAGAAAGCGGCCCGAGGCATCGAGTGCACCCTCGGTGACGACGCCCTGGCCCTCGCGGAAAAGGTCCGGCAGGATGCCCGCATACCGCACCTCGATGCTGCTGGCTGTATCGGTCACGGCAAATTCGACCGTGCTGCCGGCGCCGCGCTTGAGGCTGCCGATGGCTACCAATCCGCCGAGGCGAATGCGCTTGCCCGGGCCGATGCCCTTTTGCGCAACCTCGCTCGGCGTGTGGAAGAAGACGATGGTGTCGCGCAGGGCAATGAGCACCAGCAAGACGGCAACGCTCAGGATAGCGACGCCAACGCCGATAAAAAGTGCGCGCCGCTGTTTGCGGGTCATGAGCCGAGCCCCAAGCTTGCAGCCAGGGCGCTGAGTTCGCTGAGGGCCCCTTCGTCGCCGGCAAAATTGCGGCGTGCCTCGGCGAGCGCCTCGCGTGCCTCGCGCTTGCGGTCCAGCACGACGTAGGCGTTGAGCAGGCGTCGCCAGCCGGCCAAGTCGTTGCCGTTTTGCTTGAGCCGCTGGGCCAGTCCGTCGACCATGCCGGCGATCATCCGACTACGCTCGTCGGGGGACAGCGCCTGGGCGGCCGCGACGTCGGCCGCCGACGGACCGGGGCTGGCGGGCTTGCCGCCGGAGGCGAGACGCCTACTCACTTCCTCGAGGCGTTCCGTCACGGCAACGCGCCAAGGAGCTGCGGCAGGCGCGCTGGACAACAGCGCGCGATAGTCCTGCAAGGCATCGTCAAGCTTGCCGTCCTGCTCCTTGCCCACGGCAAGCCAAAAGCGTGCTTCGATGCGATCGGGTTCTTGCGTGAGGATTCTCTCGTAGGCACGGCGCGCCTCTTCGGTGACGACACCATCGTTGGCGAGCATGCTTGCCTCGGCAAACCCGACCAACAGTTTGACCAACTCCCCGTTCAGTTGCAGAGCCCGCCCAAAGGCGGCGGCCGCGTCGCGATAGCGCCCGAGTTTGAGATAGACCGGCGCCACCACCTGCCACCCCTCACCGTCGCCGGGCTGCTGGCGCAAGCGTGCTTCCACGCGCGCAACAAGCTCGGCGATGCCGGCCTGTTCCATTGCCGTCTGCTGCTGGGTCAACGCCGGAAAGGCGGGCATGCCCGGCGAGCCCAGGACGAGATAAAGACCGATGCTGCCCAGCGGCACCAGCACCGCGGCCACCATGGCCGTGGGGCCGTGCCGTCGATCGGCCGAGCCGGAGGCTCGCGGGGCGCCAGCCGCGCCGGCACCCGTCAGCAGGCGACGCGAAATCTCGAGCTTGGCGGCGGCGGCATCAGCAGCATCGATCAGACCGCGGGCGTGATCGGCCTCCACCTCCTCGAGTTGATCGCGGTAGACGGCGATGCTTGCCGAGCGCCGCTGGTCGCCGCCGACGGCGGACCGGGCAAGCGGGGCCAGCACGGCAACCAGCACCGCCGCCGTCAGTATCGCAAAAAGGATCCATAGCAGCATGCAGGTTATCCGGCCGCCCTAAACCCCTCTGCAATAGGATCGGGGCTGCGGCGTGGCAAGGCAAGCCAAGGCTTCTGGCATATCTGTCGCGGCCGACGCTGGCCAGGGACCGAGATCGAGCGCACCTTCACGCCGAGGTGGCCGCGCCGGCCGCGCCAGCCGGTCCCGTGGCCATGCCGCTGGGGCCAAAAAGGGGGAGCAACGCGCGACAGGCTAGGCCAGCAGGTGTCCAGCGCCGCCCGGTGGGGCTCAGGGGTCGCCGACGGGCATCCGCGGCTAAGGTCCAGGGGCCGAGAGGCGGAGGGTGAGGAGAGGAGAGGACGGATCACGCCTCCACCGGACTCCAAGTCCCGTCCGGATTGCGGCAGGCCGTGCCGCGCATCGTCTGGGGCCGGCCGTCGATGTAGACCTTGTGGATATAGTCGCGGCAGTCGAGCGCTCCGCGCCGATAGGGCTTTTCGGGGGTCACCTCGCCATACCGCCCGTTGTCGGGATTCTGCCAGCGCACCGGACGACCGGATGGCCCCCGCTCCCAGGCGTCGTACTCGGCTTGCTGGGCCAGTTGTCGATCGCGCGCATCCAGTGACCGGCCAATCTCGTTGCCGACGATGCCGCCGATCACAGCCCCGGCAAACGTGCTGGCGACGCGCCCACTCCCTTTGCCGAACTGATTGCCGATGACGCCGCCGGCGATGGCACCCATTAATGTGCCCGTATCCTGCTTGGTTTCACACCCCATGAGCACGAGTGCAGCCGCGCACAGCAGCATCGCAGGTCGCATACACATCTCCCCCGTCCCCGTGTCCCCCGTCCCCGGTGCGGTCGCGAGACCAGCGTCGCCTCCCGCGAATCGCAAAATCGCCAGCAATGCGCGCCCCGATTGGGGCAAAAATACGGCTTGCCCCGTCGACGGCGGGCTGGGGCCCGCCTTAGGTTGCCGATGGTAGCATCAATCGCACACTGAGGCCGCCGATCTCGGCCCGGCAAAGCTCGAGCCGGCCACTATAAGAGTGGGCCAGATCCGCAACGATCGAGTGGCCAAGGCCGGAGCCGGGCTTGGTTTCGTCCAGACGGCGTCCGCGGATGATCGGCTCGCTCAGCTGCTGCTCGGTCAAGCCGGGCCCATCGTCTTCGACTCGGATTTCGAGCCAGGGATGGGCGCCATTGCCTGGGCCGCCGGCGATCGGGGCGACCGACAGCATGACTTTCGAGCGCGCCCACTTGGAGGCGTTGTCGAGCAGATTGCCAAGCATCTCCTCGAGATCCTGCCGCTCGCCCTGGAAGCGCGTGCCCGGCGAGCATTCCATCATGTAGGACAGCTGCCGGTCTTGATAAATGCGTTCGAGCGCACGGATGAGCGACTCGCCGACCGGACGCACCTCAGTCACCCGGCCGATGACACCGATGCGGGCGGCCATGCGGGCACGATCGAGATAGAGCGAAATTTGCGTGCCCATGATCGCGGCCTGCTCAGAGACCTTGCGGGCGAACGAGCTGTGATCATCTCGGGCCTCGTTGACAATGACCGCCAGCGGCGTCTTCAGAGCATGCGCGAGATTGCCGACGTGGGTCCGGGCGCGCTCGACAATGTCCTGGTTGGATTTCAGGAGCGCATTGAGTTCCTGTTGCAGGGGGACAATTTCCTGTGGCAAGGCCACATCGAGCCTGCCTGCTTCCCCGGAGCGGATAGCGCTGAGCCCCTTTTCCACCTGCTGCAGGGGCAGCAAGCCGAAACGGATTTGGAACAGGTTGACCGCAAGCAAGCCGATGCCGGCCAGGGCAAGCGCCAGGCCGAGCCGGGTGCGAAAGCTGAGCAAGCTGTTTTCCACCTCTTCCAGAGCCGCCGCCACCGCCACCGAATAACGTTGCGCCGACTGGCCCTCGCCGAAGACGTAAATTGTCTCCGCAACACGCACAGTTTGTTCCAGCGGACCGGCCAGGGTCGCCCAGCGCACTTCCCGATCGTTGGGCTCCACCTTGGCCTCACTGGGCAGGGGAATGCGCTCATCGGCAAGCGAGCGCGAGGCCAGCAGTTTGCCGGGACGCTCATCGAGCGGCTTGATCTGCCAGTACCAGCCCGAATGCGTGATCTCAAACAGCGGCTCGCCAACGTCCTTCGGCGCGCCAGGCTCGCTCTCGCCGTGGTCAATGCTGTCGGAGAGGATGACGGTGAGCAGCACGCCGATGCGACGGTCGTAGCTGTTCTCCACCTCCTCGCGATAGAGGGAATAGATGATCATGCCCGCCACGGGCAGTACCAGCAGCACCCAGGCCGCCGCCGTCGCAAACAGCCGGAAAGCAAGGGAGTTAGTTCTCATCGCCTTCCGAGAGCCTGTAGCCCAGGCCGCGAATGGTCTTGATCATATCCGAGGGAATTTTCTTGCGCAGCCGCCCGATGAACACCTCGATGGTGTTGGAGTCGCGATCGAAATCCTGCTCATACAAATGCTCGACCAGCTCGGTGCGCGAGACGATACGGTCGTTGTGATGCATCAGATAGGCCAGCAGTCGATATTCATGCGAGGTGAGCTTGACCGGCTGGCCGTCCAGCGTAACGCGAGCGGTTTTGGTGTCGAGGCGCAGCGGCCCGCATTCGATGTCACTCCTGGCATGACCCGAGGCGCGGCGGACTTGAGCGCGGATCCGCGCCAGCAGCTCCTCCATGTGAAACGGTTTGGCCACGTAGTCGTCGGCGCCAGCGTCCATGCCGGCAACTTTGTCGCTCCAACGGTCACGCGCGGTCAGGATGATGACGGGCATGTTGCGCCCGGCTCGGCGCCACTGCTCGAGCACGCTGATACCGTCGATCTTCGGCAAGCCCGTGTCCAGGATCACGACGTCGTAGGGCTCAGTTTCGCCGAGGAAGAAGCCCTCCTCGCCGTCGAAGGCGGCATCGACCGCGTAACCGGCATCGGTCAGCGCCGCAACCAGCTGGCGATTGAGATCGCGGTCATCTTCGAGCACCAGAACGCGCACGCTTGCCTGACCTTTTTCGCTTCCCGCCGGTCAGATTCTGAGCAGTCCAACGCCTGTGAACGACAGCAATTGTCTAGGACGTGCGTCTTGCTGGGACGTGCCTCGCCGGTAGCAACAAAACGCATCTCGCTGCCACGACCCGTCGCGGACAATATAAGGGGATTGCATGTTGCGCCAGCATTGCCGCCCGCCGGATCGCTTGCTGATGTGCTGGCAAACGCACCTGGCGGGCTGCTGGGACCTCCCAGCACCGATCCCTGCCCCACGCCGATCACCGCCGCCGGCCTCGCAGCTGGATATTGGTCGCTAGCCCGGCCTGGCGGGAAGACGCCGCAAGACCAGCGGCTCGGCCTGGGCGACGGGCGGACGCGGGCTTGCCACCGCAGGGTTTGGGCCACCCGCATGCTCCTGGCTTGCAAACGGGGGCCGCCCCAGCGGCGCGTGGATTTGCCATGCTATCGCCACATCGCTGCCCATGTTGATGCGCCTTCCATTGTCGCAGGCCCCCACGAAGACATGCGCTCCCGTCTCCTTTATGCCGCCGCCGGCGTTGCCCTGACTTTTGCCATCGCCGGTCATGCCTCCGCCCAGCCCGATGACATCTGCGCCGCCGCGACGCTGCACGCCAAAGTCTCCAATGCGGAGGTTGGGGTGTGGCTCGACCGGCAGACGCGGCACGACGGCATCGAGGTCGTATGCCGCATCCGCACCGTACAGTTCACCCGCTTCCTCAACGTGCGTACGCCTGAGAAGGATTGGTGGGATCGCAAGGCAAAGGAGTGGAGCAGCGTCAACTGTGCCAATCAGATGTGGCGCATCGCCATCGAGGACGGATGGGTCATATTGGCGAAGCTGACCACGGCCTCGGGCGAACGCGCCGATCTGATCGCCACCTGCAAATAGCCGCGACGTTCGCACTGGACGCGCCGAGCCGTCATCCGGGCTCGCACCACGGGCGAGGGGATCACGCCCGATGCACGCGCTTTTGATCGCTGGCGCCGGCTCCAGGACCGGCGTTTCGCTCGTATCTGGCCCATGCGCGACCACACCCCAGCCTCGAGCCCGATCAGCCGGCAGCGATCATGACAACAGCTCCCACCGTTACCCGCCTCGCGATCGCGCTGATTTCCGTCGTCAATGCCAGTGCGGCGCTCACGCTTCCCAAAGCCATCAGCGGAGCCTCGCCTGCAGGCCTCTTGGCAGCCGCAGCCGGAGGCCGCAATGGCACGGAGCTCAGGATGCAGCGGCCGCCACGCCTGCCTCGGCGCGATCCCGCCAGCCGCGAGTGGCCCGACGCTACCGCGCGGCAAGCGGGCGGAGAGGTTTGAGGGGCAGCCCCGCCGGGCTCTGCTTCCCCTCAGGTCGGCACCGGCCTCGCAGGGGCAACACCGCTGCGGCCGGGACCAAGACCACACCGCTCGGGCTCCCGCAACGGCCCAAGCTTGCGCAGCCTCAAGCGCGCTCGCCGGCAAAGCCCCCGAGCCGGTGCTCAACCCAGATACATGCCGCCGTTGACGTTGAGGGTCTGTCCGGTGATGTAGCGGGCACCAGGACCGGCCAGAAAACAGACGGCAGCGGCAATCTCCTCGGCGCCGCCGAGGCGGCCGAGTAGGGTGCGGCTGACGCGGTGATGCTGCGGCAGCGGCAGATTTGGGTCTCGCTCCGTGTCGATCAGCCCGGGAGCCACGCAGTTGACCGTGATGTTGTCGCCGGCGAGTTCATGCGCCAGCGCCCGCGTAAAACCGACGAGCCCCGCCTTGGCGGTGACGACATGCGCGCGCTGCCTGGCGCCGGCCTGACCGCTGACGCCACCGATATTGACGATGGCGCCGGCACCGCTCGCTTGCAAATGCGCCAAAGTGGCTTTGACGGTGAGGAAGGCCCCATCGAGGATGACCCCCAGCACCCCGTGCCAATCGGTCAAGCTCATTTGAGCAAGGCTCTTTTCCGGCCGCACGGCGGCATTGTTGATGAGGATGTCGAGCTGCCCGAAGCGCGCGATCGCGGCAGCGGTCATGCGCTCTACGGCAGCCTCGTCGGTTACATCGGCAAGGACCGGCAGCGCCCGCCCGCCCAAGCCTGCGATCTCGGCTGCAACGGCCTCGACTGCGCCGCGATCGTGTCGACCGTTGATGACCACCGCCGCCCCCGCCGCAGCGAGCGTCAGGGCAATGGCGCGGCCAATATTGCGGCCAGCGCCGGTGACGAGGGCAACACGCCCCGCAAGTTCATTGCCGATGGTCATGACCGCGGGGCCTCGTTTTGGCTAGCCTTGGCGTACCCGCCGCAGCCGACAAGGATGGGGAGCGTCAGATCCCCCAATCTTGACGCCTGGCTGACAAGCGGCAAAGCAGTCATGCACATGCCCGCAGACCCGCGCATCGGAATTCCGGCCGTTCCCAGAAGCACTTGTGGCCGGTTTGACACTGCCCTGGCAAGAAAGCCTGCCCCGGAACCACCGGATATTGGCAAACCGCAGGATCGCGCGCTAGGCATCTCAGTCGATGGACCAGTGGGGCCCGGACTAGCGGGACAAGGGTTCAGTCAGGGGCAGTTTTGGTGCGGGGGCGGGCGTCCTATTCCGTGGCGTATTGGCGTAACCATTCCCGGTCCCGGCGATCGATCCACGCTCATGCGGCTGAGCTGCAGGTCGGGCGTCCTCTTCTTTCTCCTCGCATTGACGGGTAAGCACACGGCCCGGGCAGCGGTTGGGCGCACCGGACTGGATGTGGCTAGCAAAGGCCGGGCCGGGCAAGGCATCGCCCTGCCCGCCCACGAGACGGGTCCTTCCGAGCAGGCGACGCTGCCTAGGGCTGGGGCTCGGCCGGCCAGGCGCCATTGCGGCCACCCATGGGCTGACCCGGCCGTACGCCGGCCCAGCGGGCACGTTGCCCCTTGGGCAGCCGGCTTCTTGCAACACCGACCATCGATTGTTTGCCGCCGGCCTGCGCCTTGCAAAATACAATCATCGTAGGGGGTCACATGAAAGCACCACCACTTGCCACATCCGGCGCCTCGAGCATCATTGCGATCGCAACGCTGTTGTTGATGATGCCCGCTCCCGCGCAGGCCGAGGGCCAAGACACGGCCGCCTATGTTAGTCGCTCCCTTCGCTGCGACGGGTACGATAACAATCGTTGCTTTCGGTTCGCCGATCCGCGCCGGCGCGGCAAGCCCTACCTACAGCCGCGCACGCATCATCATCACCACCACGACGCCCACGACACACGTTACGTCGTCGAGCGGCGGTCGCTGGCCCCGCCCAACGTACATGAGCACGCGTGGCGTGATCGTGATCATTCCGGGCGGGAGCATTCCTGGCGCGAAGGGGGCCGTTATCGTGATCGGGACCGGGACTACCGCGACCGGGACTATGATCGTCGCGACCGCTCCGGGCGCCATGACCGCTACGAGCGCGAATGCCTGCATCCGGTCACCGCCAAGGGCACCGAGGCGCAAACGGAAAACGGAGCGCTCGTTTCGGCCAAACGGGCATGGCGCGCCTGGGTGCGCTCCGATCATGGCGAGCGCTACCAGGATCTCGACGCCGCCAAGAATGGCGAATATCGCTGCTGGCGTTCGTCGACCAACGAAAGCACGATCGGCAAGGTCGGTGAATTCCTGACCGGACAGTATCGCAAGCGCTGTCAGGTATGGGCGGTCCCATGCCTTGGCGAACGCCACACGCTCGACGGCGACAAGGACGACCGCGAGTAAGTCGGAGCACTGGGGGTGGCCAGACGCGGGCCACGATCGCAGAAGTTGTTCGTTTTGAGGCTCGGGTTCGTTCTTTGAGTACCGAGCCCAGATGGGATCCCGGCTCAACCGAGCTGGGATCCTTATCCCTCTGACAGCGAGGCCCGTTCCACTAGAGGCCCGTTCCACTGAGGCCGGTTCCACTGGCGGGCGCGACGCCAACGTCGCCCAGCAGGCGACGCGACTTGCCCAAAGCCTCAGCGCCAGGCGGCAAGATCGAGGCGAGGCGCCTCCCAGAGCCGGCCGGCCAGGTCGAGGGCAGCGCGCGCCTGTGCCTGCGACCAGCCGCCGTGGCTGACGTTGGCGGCGAACTTGTCCTCGATCTCGGCCAGTGAGAGAGGCTGTTGTGCGCCGCCGCGCAGATGCGGCTGGCGCTCTTCGATGAGCTGTCCGTCGCTGCGGAGGGCGCGGATGTGGCCGGTGAAGGCGGCGGGGTAGGGATTGCCCGGGTCAATGCGGTAGCCGATTTTCTGAGCCAGGGCACGAACGCGGCGATCCTCGATGCTGGCCTCAGCAAAGGCGCCGAGGCCGAGACCGCCGTGCACCAGGGCGAAGGCGATACAATAGGGCGCAGCGAACTTGCCGGCGTAACCGTTGCTTGGGCTTTGCTTGGCGGCCAATGGCTCCCACAGCCGATGCACGGTGCCTTCGCCAACCTCACAGACGATCTCGGCGATGCTCTCGGGCGCGACACCGCGCTGGTGCAAGCGCCGTGCACAGTCGACGTAGGGCTGGATCATGGTGCCGCAGGGATAGGGCTTGAAGGCCACATCGCCGGCACGCCAGACGACGGCAAAGCCGTCGATCAGGGCATCCCAGTTGCCCTGGCGCGTGTGGGCAAAGCCGTTGAAGAGCCCGTGCACCCCCTCAAACACCGTGCTGGGACCAACAAAGCCGGCGCGCGCCAATAGCGCTGCGCGCAACCCCGATTGCGCAGCCCAGCCCGGATGCATGCGTTTGGTCCAGCTGCCGTCGGCAAGATATTCGATGATGCCGCCGGCCATCGAGCCGGCAATGCCCAGCGCATTGGCGAGTTGGCACCGGTCGAGCCGCATAGCTGCGCCAACCCCGGCTGCGGCCGCCATCGCCCCGAACACGGCGGTCGGATGGAAGCCGGCCTTGTGCACGGCTTTGGGAGCCACCAAACTCAGCCGGCAGATCGTCTCGACGCCGACTGCGATACCCCTGAGCGCGTCCCCCCCGTCGAGGCCTTCCTGCTCGGCCGCGGCCAGCACCGCTGGGACGATCACCGCGCCCGCGTGCACCGGACCGCCTTCAAAGGTGTCGTCGAAATCCTCGCCATGCGCCGCCGTGCCGTTGACGAAGGCCGCGCCCGCCGCGCTCAGGGTGTTGGCGTGGCCAATGACCGTGGCAGCACCGTGCTCGGGCCAGGCCGCCCGCGCCGCGACAACATAGTCGGCTTGGCGAGCAACGACGCACAGGCCGATGACATCGATGAGCAGTCGCTCACAGACCGCGCGCATTGCCGGTGCCAACCGGTCGCCGTCGACGGCGGCGATGCGTCTCGCCAGGGATTGCGATACCGATGGCTGTGGGCTGCTCACGGGGGGCCGTTGCGGTTGCCTGACCTACTGTCATCTCGCCACATTTAACCAACCTCCCCAGCTGCAGCACCAGCAGTATTGTAGCACCGCCCGCGTTTAGGCCCGTGCGTTAGGCGCCAGCGGCGCGCAGCTGAGGCTAAGGGCGCGCGGCGGCGAAGTCTGCCGCACCGGGCGACAGCTGGCTCAGCCAGGGTGCAAGCCCACGTTGCCTGACTGGCCACGATCAATTGTTGCGCAGACGCACCCCGGCGAAGCCCGGAATGCGGTGGACGGCAATGATGACCGCCGCGGTCAAGATCAGCATGGCGAGCCCGAGCACGGCGATGGCGCCGAGGTCGCCACTTTCCTTGAGATCAAAGATGAGCACCGACAGCACCTTGGTTTCGGAGGTAAAGAGGATGACGGCAGCGGACAACTCGCGGACCACGGCGACAAAAATGAAGCACCAGGTGGCGACGAGGCTGGGTCCGAGCAGCGGCGCGGTCACGTCCCGCAAGGTGCGCAGGCGCGAAGCCCCGAGAATGCGCCCGGCTTCCTCCAACTCGGGCGACAGGGCGCGGAAAGCCGATTGGAGTTGCTGATAGGCAGCGGGCAGCTCGATGGTGACGTAGGCAATGAGCAGGATCCAGAGGGTGCCGTAAAGCACGATTGGGCCGCGCGTATAGGCTAGGAAAAGACCGACGCCCAGCACGATGCCAGGGATCGCTATCGGTGCCGTGGCGAGGAAGGCGAGGAGGCGATGGCCGGTAATGGCAGCGCGTGCGGTCAGATAGGCGATGACCAGGGCCAGCGCCGTGCCGCAGGTTGCTGCCATCAGGCCGAGCAGAAAGGTGTTCCGCATGGCGAGCTTGGTGGCGGAGAGTTCGAAGAAGACGAAGCGGACGTTCTGCCAGGTCGCGGTGTCGAGGCTGAGCGGCTGTGAGGCGATGCGCGAAAAGGCGGCATTGATAAGCGCCGCATAGGGCAGGAAGACGGGCAGGCAGAGCACGGCAAGGCAGAGGCCAAAGGCGGGCCAGCGCAGGACCCCCAGGCGCACGGGTTGCGGTGGGCCGCTTTTACCCCCCACCATGACATAGCCGCGCCGGCCGAGAAGGGCGGATTGGCCACGCAGCAAGATGACCGTCATCAAGAGCAGCGGCAGCGAGGCGGCGGCGGCGAGTTCCGGTTTCGGCGGGTACTGGAATAGGCTCCAGATTTTGGTGGTCATGGTGTGAAACCCCGCTGGAAGCGCCAGGATCGCCGGTGAGCCGAACAGGGTCATGGCCTGCAGGAAGGCCACGAGTGCGCCTGCCAACAGTGCCGGCAGCGCCAACGGAATGCTGATCCGCCGCGCTGTCTGCCAAGCCGATCCGCCGAGCATGGCCGAGGCGTCCTCGAGCTCGCCTGGCATACGGTCGAGCGCGTTGGCGACGAGGACGAAGACGTAAGGAAACGTGTAGCAGGAGATGACGAAGATCACGCCGGTCAAGGTATAAATGTCGAACAACCTCGCATCGGCGCCGGCACCGACAATACCCCGGTAGAGCTGATTGATGAGGCCACTATTGGGCGCGGCAAGCAACTCCCAGGCGATGGCGCCGAGGAAGGGCGGCGTCACGAACGATGCCATGACGAGCAGGCGGATCGGGCTTCGCAGGGGCATGTCCGTGCGCGCTACAATCCAGCCCATGGGGGCGGCAATGGCGCAGCAAATCATGCTGACCGACAAAGCGATGGTGAATGTGGCGAGCAGCGGTTCGAGGAAAGCAGGGTCGGTGAAAAGCGTGCGAAAATTGGCGAGCGTTGGATTTCGCGCCCTGTCGCTGAAGGCGAAAACGGTGAGCCAAGCCAGCGGCAGGATGATCAACAAAGCAAGCGTCGCGGCGAACAAGCCGATCACCGCACCGGAGACATCGAGACGGCGCCGAGCCTTGCTCAAGGCAGCTGCCGGTAGGGTGTCGGCTGTCATGTCGCCTCGGTTCGCGCGGCTTGCTGTTTCCCGACGGGGTGGCGAAAGGCGCAAAGCAGCAAGGACGAGGCCAACCGTATCAATCAGAACCCTGTTGCCTACGGCCAGCCCGGCATTGCCCTCTTACTTGCGCTTCAAACTTTGAAGTACTGCGTGTAGCGCGCCTTGATCTGTTCGGCCTGTGTCTCCACCGCCGCCGGGTCATCTTTCATCAGCTTGATGTCCTTGAGCAGCTTGCGGCCCTCTTTCTCCTTCACCTGGGCGTGGAAGGAACGAAGGCCACCCCAGTCGACCATCAGTTGTTGGCACTCGGTTGAGAACATAAAGCTCTGCAGCAGGCGGGCGGCATTGGGATTGGGTGCATCCTTCATGACGCCGGAAGGGCCGATGATTAGCGGTGTACCCTCGCTTGGATAAACGATCTCGACCGGCTCGCCCTTCTCCTTGAGCTGGATCAAATTGTACTCGTTACCGTCGGCCATGATGGCGCGTTCGCCAAGGGCCAATTTCTTCGGCGGGTCGGCAGAGGATTGCACCTGCATGACTTTCTGCTGGCTTAGCTTTTCAAAGTAGGACCAGCCGATGTCGCGTGACATCTGATAGGTCGCGGTCATGATGGTGCCGCTGTAGCCCGGGTGCGCCTTGACGATTTTGCCCAACCATTTCGGATCGAGCAGGTCGGCGAAGCTCTTGGGAGCCTCATCGACCTTCACAAGCTTGGTGTTATAGCCAATGACGCACAGCCAAACCCGCCAGCTGGCGAATAGGCCGTCTGGATCTTTCTGTTCGGCTGGATAGTGGTTTGCCACATCTAGCGGTACGTAGGGCGCCAGGATGCCGTCGCGCTTCCAAACAATGAAGTGGGCCGCATCCGAGCTGTTGACGACGTCAACGGCATGGATGTTGCTCGCGTACTCCTGGCCGATACGTTGGAAGATGCGTTCGCCGCCCGAGCGTTCGACGCGAACAGCAATGCCGGGATACTTTGCCTCGAAGGCCTTGGCGATGCGTTCGGCGACGGGCAGATCGACGGCGGTGTACCACACCGCTTTGCCTTCCTTCTTGGCTGCCTCGATGAGCTGCGGGGTCACAGTGGCGGGCGCTGTGGTGGTCTGCGCCGCGCACGGGACGAGAAGTCGTCGACAGCGCCACGGCGGCAAACCCCTGAGAGAATGCGCGACGGGTGAGAATAGCGCTCGCCATGATCGTCTCCTCCTAAATCTGCTGCACGTCTCAGTTGATCAAGGCGTGGCAGCGGGCCGCTGGCAGAACCAAGTTCACATTGGAACCGGGCGCGAAGTCGGCTTCGGGCGCAGTCGTAATGCGCAACTGCACGCCGCCGCCGACCTCGACAATATAGTCGCGGGTGGCCCCAAGAAAGATGTTGCGCAGCACCGTGCCTGGCACGGCATTGGCACCGGGTGGTTCCCTGTCGCTGGCCAGCAAGCGGATGTCATGCTGACGCACCGCGGCCGCTGCCTGCCTGCCCGGCGCAAATGCCGCGTTATGGCATTCGATGCTGGAACCGGCAAAGGCAAGGCGCTTCTCGTCAAGAGCCTGGCCGCGAATGATGTTGCTGCCGCCAAGAAAACGGGCGACGAACTCCGAACGTGGCTGTTGGTAGATTTGCTGCGGCGTGCCGAGCTGCTCGATGCGGCCGGCATTCATGACGGCGATCAGATCTGCCGTCGTCATGGCCTCGCTTTGGTCGTGGGTGACGTAAACGGTGGTATAGTGGTAGGTCTGGTGCAAACGACGCACCTCAAAACGCATCTCTTCGCGCAGGTTGGCATCGAGGTTCGACAGTGGCTCGTCGAGCAGCAGCATGTCGGGCTCCACGATCAACGCGCGGGCCAGCGATACGCGCTGCTGCTGGCCGCCGGACAGCTCCGCCGGATAGCGGTTCGCCAAGGCGGCAAGCTGTGTCGTTCCCAGTATCGCCGCTAGCTTGGTTGCGATCGTCGGCCGATCCAGCCTGCGCAGCTCCAATCCGTAGGCCACATTTTCAGCGACCGTCATGTGCGGCCACAACGCGTAGCTTTGAAATACCATCGAGACGTTGCGCCGCTCGGGCGGCAGCACGCGCGCCGGCGCGGAGACGACGCGCTCGCCAATGGCAATTTCCCCCGCTGTCGGTTCGATAAAGCCAGCAAGCAGCCGCAGGATGGTGGTCTTGCCGCAACCGGAGGGGCCGAGCAGACAGACGAGCTGCCCGGGTTCGATCCTGAGCGAGACGTTGTCGACCACCGTGAGGCTAGCGAAGCGTTTGCTGAGACCGCGTAAGACGACCGATGGCACGCAAACCTCCCCTCTAGCGCGGCCAAACCTCCCGCGCCGGCGGCGGGGAGGCATCTTGAACGCCCCTCGGCTCTGGCTTTAGCATTTCTATGACGTTTGCTACAGCAGGCGGTGATCGAGGCGATGCCGTGCCGGCTCCACAACAGCTGGGGCGCCATGGGCAATAGTTGTGGGGCGCCAAGGCAACCCCAGGGCCGGCCGCGGCAATGGCGTGGCCGCCCAGCTCCGGGCCGAGCAGAGGGTGGGCTGGCAGGTTTCGGGAGGTTGGCCCCGTGCCTGTGGCCTGCGCCGCCAGTCCCCCCACGCCTTTTTCTTCCGACATGGCGGCCGATTCGGGCCGCCTGGGCGCGAGCGATCCCGGCGGAGGGCAACGCGCGGCGCCGGCGAGGTAGCAGGGTTGCTCATCTCACTCAGTTGGCCACCCGACCAATGCGGCAAGCACGCCCAAAATACCGGCCGGCCGCCACCGATCGCGCCGGCCGCAGCCTTGCTTGTGCAGCGGCGCCGACAATTCTGTGCTAGCCAGCACGGCCGGCGGCAGGCATATCGCAGCGACACCACCTCAGGGTGACGACAGGGGAAGGAGAGCGCCGATGGCAAGCAACCTGATCGACCTCAAAGGTCGCGCTGCAGTGGTCACGGGCGGCGCCCAGGGTTTCGGCAAGGCGATCACGGACCGCTTCCTCAAATCGGGGGCACGCATTGCCATCTGGGATCAAGACACCGCCCTGGCAGAGAAAACTGCTAAGGCGCTCGGGGGTGATGTACAGGCGATCACTTGCGATATCGCCAGCCCCGCCTCTGTTGCCGCCGCCTGCGCGGCCACCATCAGCTGGCTTGGCCGCATCGACATCCTTGTCAACAATGCGGGCATTGCCGGAGCCAATGCCAAGACCTGGGAAACGGACGTGGAGGAATGGCGCAAGGTGATGCGGGTGAACCTCGACGGGCCGTTCATCTGCTCGCGCGCCGTGGTGCCCGGCATGATTGCGCAGAACTACGGGCGCATCGTCAGCATCGCCTCCATTGCCGGTAAGGAAGGCAATCCAAACGCCGCGCACTACTCCGCCTCCAAGGCCGGCGTGATCGCCTTGACCAAATCGTTGGGCAAGGAACTTGCCGGCTACGATATCGCTGTCAACTGTGTGACGCCGGCCGCAGCCAAAACGGCAATTTTCGATCAGATCACGCAGCAGCACATTGATTTTATGCTTTCGAAGATTCCCCGCAACCGCTTCGTGCTGGTGGAGGAAGTAGCCGCCATGGTGGCCTGGATGGCGTCCGAAGAAAATTCGTTCACCACGGGCGCCGTGTTCGATATTTCGGGCGGCCGCGCCACCTACTGATCGCGAACAGATGATCCTCCGACCGCCCAGCAACCGGCACCGGGCAGATGGTGCCGCGTTGCGGGCCGGGTCGGGCTATTCGTCAAGCCAGACGTTGACCAGATTCTGGCCGACGAAGTGGCTGGGGGGCAATTCCCAGCCCTTGACCTTCTTGTTGTTGACGACGATGCGCTGATACCAAAGCAGCGGCACGTTGTAGGCGCTGGTCAGAGCATGACGTTCGAAGTCGCGCACAACTTTTAGGCGTTCCTTCGCATCGACGATCTGCGACTGCAGTTTGAACAAATCGTCGAGCTTGGTGTCGCCGTGACGCGAATAGGCGATGCCCGAGGTGTGCTTGCTCAAAAGCGTATTGAACTGCGCCGTCGGGTCATCGGCAAAATCGGAGATGTTCTGCACGACGGCATCGAATTCGCCGTTCTCCATGGCGGCGAACCAGAGTTTGGTTTCGACCGGTACGTGTTCCGTCTCGACGCCGATGCGCCGCCACTGGTCGACGGCATAAATGCCGGCCGGGATGAACGGCTGATCGATGGTGCGGTTCACGAGCTTGACTTTAAGGTTGGGATGGCCTGCTTCCTTCAGCAGGCGCCTGGCTTCGGCGCGCGATTTTTCGATGTCACGCCAGAAGCCCGGCATCTGCTCCAGCTCTTCGGGCGGCAGCGCCCACTCAGCGCCCGGCCGGAAGGCACCGCCGACCCCTTTGATCAAGGAAATCTTGCCGAGCGACGTCGAGCCGCCCCAGCGGTCGATGGCAAGCGACAAGGCCTGCCGCACCCGGATGTCATCGAAGGGTTTGTGCTCGGTGTTGAAGGTAAGCAGGATGTTGGTGACCCACGGCCCTTCCTGCACGGTCACCTTGTCCTTCATGGTCTCGAGCAGCTGGTCGCGTTCCTGCGGCGTGCGCCCTCTGAACTCGGCGTCGTACTGCCCGCCGCGCAGGCCGGAGACCACCGTGTTGCTACGCACGAAGATCGCCTTGTAGCCGTCGAGATAGGGACGGTCCTTGCGAAAATACTGGTCGAAGCGAGTGGCGCTCCAGTGCGAGCCTTTCTGGTATTCGACGAACTTGAAGGCGCCGGTGCCCATCACCTCGGTCTCGGGATAGCGTGGATTGTCATTGAGCTTTTTGGCGCTGTAAACACAGTTGAAGGGCGAGGCGAAATGCAGCGGCATCGACATGTTGACCTGCCCGAGCTTGAAGACGACCGTATAGGGGTCGGGCGTTTCGATCGCTTTGATGTCCTGATGCTGGGCCTTGCGAGACGATACGATGCCGGACGCCGGATTGATAATGCGCTCGTAGGTGGCCTTGATGTCCTGGGCGGTAAAATCGGAGCCGTCGTGAAATTTCACTCCCTGGCGCAGCTTGAAGGTGTAGGTGAGACCGTCTTTGGAGACCTCCCAAGACTCGGCCAGATCGCCCTCGATCTTGATGTTGTCGTGCGGGCCAGTGAACATCAACAATGTCGAGTACTGTGGTGCCACCGGATGCACCATCGCGAAGGTGGTAGTGGCGTGGCAATCCGTCGTCGGCGGTTCGGCCACCACCGCGAAATTGAGGATGCCGCCGCGTTTGGGGGTCTCCGCCAGGGCGGCTTCGCCCAGCAGAAGCAGCGAGACTGCACACAACAGGGATGCGGCTCGGGTCAACGTCACGGGCGTCCTCCTTACTCTTCTTTTTACTGGCAAGCCGAGGCTAACATGACCGCGAAGTCGGGGACAATCGTGCCCCGCTCCTAGGAGCACGCCATGAAGATCACCAGCATCCGTACGCACTATGTACGCATTCCTTTCGATATGGGCGCACCCAAGCAAGAATTTGCAGGGCTGCGTTTTCCCAGCATGGATCACCTGCTGGTCGAGGTGGAAACCGACGCCGGCATCAGCGGCTGGGGCGAGGGTTTTGGCCACTCCATTATTCCGGCGACCAAGAGCGCGCTGGAGAGCTATGTCGGCCCCTGGTTCATCGGCAAAGAGGCAACCGACATCGCCGCGCTGCATCGCGAGGCTCAACAGGCCTTCCATATCTTCGGCCGCAACGGCCCCGTGGTATACGCCCACTCCGGCATTGACATTGCCTTGTGGGACATTGCCGGTAAGCGCGCCGGCCTGCCGCTATGCGATCTTCTGGGTGGCGCACGCCGCAAACAGGTGCGCGCCTACGCCAGCCTGATGCGCTACGACGCACCTGCGACCGTGGGCAAGATCTGTGCGGCGATGGTCGAGCGTGGCTTCAGCCACATCAAGCTGCATGAGCACTCGCCGGCGGCCGTCGCGGCGGCGCGCGAGGCCGTCGGAGCGGGCATCGCGCTGATGAACGACGTCAATTGTCCCTGGAGCGTGAGCCAAGCGCTCGAAATGGAGCTTGCCTATCGGCCCTCTCAGCTGCTTTGGCTGGAAGAGCCGGTATGGCCACCTGAGGACCATGCCGGTCTTGCCCGCCTACGCGCACGCGCCACCACCAACATCGCCGCCGGCGAGAACGCCGCCGGCCTGCACGATTTTGTCGATCTGTTTCAGAAAGGTTCGATCGACATCGCCCAGCCCAGCGTCAGCAAAATTGGCGGCATCACGGAAATGCGCAAGATCATTGCCGCCGCCGAGGCTCACTCGGTCCAGCTCATTCCCCATTGCGCCTATTTCGGGCCCGGCAATCTGGCATCGATCCACCTCGTTGCCTCGCTTGCAACCGACACGCTCTTGGAGAATATCTACGCCAATCTGGAGGCCAGTCCCTACGGCGAGGCGATGCTGGCAGAGCACGGCAAGGTGCCCGTGCCGTCCGGGCCGGGCCTTGGCGTCGAGCCAAATATGGCGATCGTGGAAAAGTACCGGCAGGGGCCGCCTGGCGTGATCCGATAGCCAAGGCTCGCCATAGAGCAAATGCCGATGCCTGTCGGCAGGGGCAGCGCTCAAGCGGAGGTGGCGCGCGGCCTGTCCAGCAGATGGCCGAGGTGGGATTTCACCGTCGGCCACTCGGCGGCGATGATGCTGTAGACACAGGTGTCGCGCAGCGTACCGTTGCTGGCCAGCTGATGGCTGCGCAAAATGCCATCGAGCTTGGCGCCAAGTCGCTCGATGCCGCGACGGCTCTGGTGATTAAAAAAGTGCGTGCGGAACTCCACCGCGATACAGTCCAGCGTCTCGAAGGCGTGGGTCAAAAGCAATTGCTTGCACTGGGTATTGAAGCTGGTGCGCTGTACGCCTTGGCGATACCAGGTGGAGCCGATCTCGACCCGCCGGTGCGCCGCCTCGATGTTCATGTAGGTGGTCATGCCGACGGCCTTGCCGGTCGCATTGTCGATGGCGGCAAATGGCAGCATCGAGCCGGCGGCCTGGAGCCCCAGCCGCCGATCGAGTTCTGCGTGCATGCGCTCGGGCTTCGGCACAAACGTATACCAAAGCCGCCACAGCTCGCCGTCCCGCACGGCCTCGATGAGATCGTCACAATGCTGGTGCGCCAGCGGCTCGAGGGTGACGCGGCCACTACGCAGGGTGATGGGTTCAAGCCATGCCACCGCCATCCTCCTGCCGGCGCTGCGCTGACCGCGCCATCGAGAATTGGAAAAATTTACCTTTGGCCGGCCTCGGTGAAAAACTTCTCGCCATAGGCGAACCGGTTCGGTTTGAGGAAAAAGCCGAGAATTAGGGCACCGTTGGGGGCTGTCGCCTCATGCTGGTTGCCGGCAGGACGCCAGACGAACTGACCGGGACCGCACACACCCTCGTGATCCTCCAGGCTACCCTCCAGAACGTAGGTCTGTTCCAGCGCCGTATGCTCATGCAGCGGCACGACCGCACCAGGCTCCAGCTTGAAAAGCGCCGTGGTGATGCCGTCAGCATCCGAGTAGAGCACCTTGATCTGGATGCCGGGAAACTTGGTTTTTTCCCATGGCATGTTGGGCACATCCAGAAAGCGCGAGGCGAGGGCGGGGTCGGTGTTCGGCCTGATGTCATCATGGTGGACCTTGCGGTGTGCCTGCGCGGACATGGGCTCCTCCTCTCAGGGATCTCGCCCTTACAGTGCACCGCTCGTCATCTCGCCGCAAGCCGCCCGCCGCCAAAGTCGGCGCTGTTGGCTACTTCAGGTTCGTGCAGTCGCGAGATGGCTCGCTTCGCGCTGGAGCCAACGACTGTTAGTGTCGTGCACGTCCTATCCGTCCAAAATATGCCAATCAGCGGCAAACGAGCCGTTGCCGGCGATCCGGCAGCGTCAAGCACCAGGGCCGCAGCATCGGTGGGGAGAGTAAAAATGCAGGGCCGCCAACTTGTTTTGTTCGCTTCGCTCATCCTAGCCGTCGGCACGGTGCCCGAACGGGCCCTGATGGCACAAGCCTGGCCGGAACGCAGCGTCAGGCTCATTTTGCCCTACGCCCCGGGGGGCGCCACCGACTCGATCGGCCGGCCCTGGGCCGACAAGCTGGGGCAAGCATTTGGTCAAGCCTTTGTGGTCGAGAACCGGGGTGGGGCAAGCGGTATGATCGGCACCGAGGCGGCAGCCAAAGCCCCTGCCGACGGCTACAGTTTTCTGCTCACGCCCAATGCGCCGCTGGCCGTGCTGCCTAGTTTGCGCAAGACGCCCTACGATCCGCTGAAGAGCTTCGAGCCGGTTGGTCGGGTGGGCGACGTCATCAACGGCTTCGTCATCCACCCTTCGGTCGGCGTCAAGACCTTCACTGAGATGGTCGATTACGCCAAGAAGCATCCCGGCAAGCTGACCTTTGCCTCCTCCGGCAGCGGAACCTCGACCCACCTGCGCCTGGAAATGCTGAAGCTCAAGACCGGCATCGACATTCTGCACGTTCCCTATCGCGGCGGCGCCAACTCGCTCAACGACGTGCTGCCGGGCAACGTGCATATGATGAACGAGCCGGTGTCGTTGCCGCACGCGAAAATCGGCAAGTTGATCCTACTCAACATCAACGGCAGCGCACGACACCCGCACTTCCCTGATGTGCCGACACTGACCGAACTCGGTATCTCGGGCGCCGACGTGCCGATCTGGTTTTCCATTTTCGCACCGGCCGGCACCGCCAAGGACATCATTAGCAAATTCAATGCGAAGATTCTCGAAATCGCCCAGACCGAAGACATGAAGGCCAAGATGTTGGCTGTGAATGCTGTGGTGCCGTTGCAGACGCCAGAACAAATGGCGCAGCATCTGCTGCAGGATATTAAGACGAACGCCGAGCTGATCCAGGCAGCCAACATCAAACTGGACTAGCCGTTTGAAATCCGCCCGGCTGGCGCGTAACTTGGCCGGCGCGGGATGGCGGTGAGCCCCAGCCCAGCGCTTGCAGGGGCCAAGGAACGGTTTATGCAGGATTATATCTGCACGGCTTGCGGTACGCAGTATCCGCCGAGCGAGCACGCGCCAGAACGCTGTGTGATCTGCGAAGACGAACGCCAATTCGTGCCGGTCACCGGCCAGGGCTGGACCACTCTGGAGAAACTCTCAATCGCTCACTGCAACGCCTATCGCGAGCACGAGCCCGGTCTGATCGGTATCGGCACGCAACCCACTTTTGCCATCGGCCAGCGCGCCCTCCTGATCCGCACACCGAGCGGGAACGTGCTGTGGGACTGCATCTCCTTGCTGGACGCCGCCACGGTCACCCTGATCACGGCGCTCGGTGGCCTAAAGGCAATCGCCATCTCGCATCCTCACTTCTACACCAGCATGGAGGAATGGGCCCGTGCCTTCGATGCGCCGCTGTATCTTAACGCGGCAGATCGCCAGTGGATCATGCGTCCCAATGCGCGCATCAGATTCTGGCACCGCGAGACGCACGAACTCGCTCCCGGCATAACGCTGATCCGCTGTGGCGGGCATTTCGCCGGCGGCAGCGCATTACACTGGGCGGACGGCGCTGGCGGACGTGGTGTCCTGTGCACCGCCGACATGGCGACGGTGAATATGGATCGCAAGTCGTTCACCTTCATGCGCAGCTACCCAAACATGATCCCGCTCTCGACCAGACAGGTGGAGGCGATCGGGGCGGCGCTGGAGCCTTTCGCGTTCGACCGGGTTTACAGCCATTTCTTCGAGCGTGTGATCCCTACAGGCGCCAAGCAGATTTTGCGCAACTCCGTTGCCCGCTACGTTCGTGCAAGCCATGGCGCCTACGACGCCGACTGATCGCTTGCCGGCGTATTGAAGCTGCGTGGCGGCGGCGTGCCTCGCACGGGTTTCTCCTCAATTGGCCAGTTGAGAAGGGCGGAGAGGAGGCCCAAGGCGATGGAGATCCACCACATTGCCGCATAAGAGTGCGTCATGTCGTAAATTCGGCCGGCCAACCAAACACCGAGGAAGGAGCCGACCTGGTGCGATAGAAAGACGATGCCGAACAGCATTGACATCCAGGTGGTGCCGAAGAAGGTGGCGACGAGGCCGCTGGTAAGCGGAATGGTGGCGAGCCAGAGGAGACCGAGCAGAGCACAAAGACCGATCACCGTCAGCGGCGTGATGGGCAGAAAGAGGAAGCCGAGAAATAGCACCGAACGGCCAAAATAGATGAGGCTCAGGCCGCGGCGCTTCTCAATGAAGCGGTCGGATTGACCGGCCACGAATGTGCCGACGATGTTGGCGATGCCGACGACCGCCAAGGCGGACGGGCCAACCCAGCTCGGCAATCCTTGATCGAGGGTAAATGCCGGCAGGTGCACCATGATGAAGGCAACGTGGAAGCCGCAGACGAAAAAGCCGGCGGTCAGCAGCCAGTAGCTGGGATGATGCAAGGCCTCAGCCAACGCTTCCTTAAAGGTCTGCCGTGGCGTCGAGCTGGCGTGCGGCATCGGCTTGCCGCTGATTGGCCAGCACAGCGGGATCAGCAGCGCCGTGATTGCCATCAGCCAGAGCAGGCTTTGCTGCCAGCCGCCTAGCTCGATCAGAAGATGCATGACCGGGAGCGCCACAAAGCCGCCGATGCCGGCCGCCATGCCGATCGAGGCAATGGCGCTCAGACGCTTTTGTGGCGGAGCCAGCCGACCCACCGTCCCCACCAGCGAGGTGACGCCCGTGCCGCTCACCCCAATCCCCATCAGCACACCGCTGACGAGCAGGTGCGCCGATGTCGTCGCCGCATACATGAACGCGAGGCCGGCAATGGTTGATAGCACGCAAACCGAGACAATCGGACCGGCGCCAAACCTATCGATCAATCCGCCGGCAAGCGGCGCGCCGAGGCCCATCAGCAGTTGGGTAAGCGCCATTGCCAGGCCGAAGGACTCGCGGCCAATGCCGAGCGCCTGGGTGATCGGCGTCAGGTAGAGGCCCATCGATTGCGCCCGACCCATGGAGACGCCAACAATGATGCCAACGATCAGGATTAGCATCCACAACGGCAGCGTTGGTCTCAGGCGCGTCGCTTGCATGACTTTGGCTCACTCGGTTCGACAACCCATGTCAAAAGGCGCCCACGGACTATGCGGCGGTTACAGCCATCAGCAGGCAGGTCTCCGTGCCATGCGCGATCAGCGTCCCGGCCGGATCCCAAATTCGGCCTTGGGCGGTGGCAATGCGTCCGCCGACATGGATGACGTTGCCTTCGCAGCGGAGCTTTCCGGTCTGTTCGAGCACCGGCCGCACGAACGATATTGTCATGTCCACAGTGGTGTAGATTTGCCCGGCTGGCATGCTGGAGTGCACCGCGCAGCCCATCGCCGAATTGAGCAGTGTGGAGATCCAGCCGCCGTGCACCGTGCCAAGCGGGTTATAGAAGCGCGCCGACGGCAGCGCTTCGAACAGCACGCGCCCTTTTTCGACCTCGCTGATCCAGATATTGGCGACCCCGGCGAACGGCGGCGGCGGATGCACCTCGTCGCGCAGTGCCGTGAGGAATTCAAGGCCACTCACGGCGGTGACGATTTCCCTCGGGACCACGCCGGTTCTGGCACCCGTGTGCGCTGGATCGATCGTCATTTCTGCTGCAACTTCCTCTGATATACTGCATATGCAGATAGTGTGGTGCGTAACGGGAATGCCGGCCTTCCTAGGCGGTCAATCGCTGCAGGACGCGATCAAGCACGGCATTTAGCGCAGGCCCGTCGCGGTCACCCAGCATCTGCTCGACATTGAGCTGCGCACGGGTCCAGGCTGGCTTTGCCTTAGCGAACGCCGCACGCCCGGCGTCTGTGAGATGGAGACGGCGCGCGCGACGGTCGCGCGGATCCGGCGCAAGCACGACGTGCCCTTGCGCCAACAGCGGCTTGAGGTTTCGCGACAACGTTGTCGGATCCATCACCATATTGGCTGCCAAGGCCCCCACGCCGATACCATCCAGCGCACCGATGTGGCCGAGCAGGCCATATTGCGTCACGGTCAAACCGTAAGCCTCCAGGGCGTGATCATAGATCTGCGATACCCGACGCGACGCCTTGCGCAGGCGCAGGCAAGTACAGCCGACGGATCTGGGCTTTAGAGGCCTGTTGGGAGCGCGCATTACTCCATTTATCTGCATATACAGATAAATGCAAGCGCAGACTGGTTGCGGGCGGTCAAAGGTTTGTCGCCTCGCTTCGGCTTGGCGCCGTCCCCGACGGTTGCTGTAGCGGCGGCGCCAGATCCGCCGGCAGCGGGCAGACGTAGGGTGCCGCACTCGTGCGTGCCTTATGGTCGGCCTTGGCGCGCGCGATCAGCGTTGGATCCTGCAATGCCTCGACGGCCACCGCGGCCATCACCTTGGCGGCATGCAGCATGCCCTTCTTGGCTTGTCCGGATTTGCCCTGCGCCGTGATCTGCCAGGAGTGCCCGGGAGTGCCAATCGCGTGCGTGGCAACGCGTGCCTGCACCGTTGGTACCACCCAGCTCACGTCACCCACATCGGTCGAGCCCATCATTGCTGCCCCCTTGGTGCCATAAGGCACGATGAAATCGCATAGCGGATTGTCGAACCGTGCCGGCATGCCGACGCGGGCATAAGCTGATGTGATGTCTTCGGGCGACAGGGTCGCCTGAATTTCCGCGGCATACTTGCGATCGGCGGCGTCAAAGGGCGGCGGTCCCAGGCGGTCGAATTGGCTCTGCATGGCCTGTTCGAGCGGAGTGTTGCCGAGCAGGTTGGAGACCGCACTGACGACCTGCAGGCTGAGCTTGGTCTCGGTCATCAGCGCGGCCCCCTGCGCCACCTTCGTGACGCGATCGATCAGCGGCCGCATGCCGGGAAGATCGCGCGCCCGGATCGCATAACGCACGGTCGCCTTGGCCTGCACCACGTTGGGCGCCACGCCGCCGCCGTCAATCATGGCGTAGTGGATGCGCGCGTCGGAGGGCATGTGTTCGCGCATATAATTGACGCCGACGTTCATCAGCTCCACGGCGTCGAGTGCGCTGCGGCCGAGGTGCGGCGCCGCGGCCGCGTGGGAGGCGCGGCCCTTGAAACTGAAATCGATGCGCGTGTTGGCGAGGCTGATGGCGTCATCCACGCGATTGATGGCGGCCGGGTGCCAAGTGATGGCGATGTCAACGTCTTCAAAGTGACCGGCACGCACCATGAAGACCTTGGCGGCGCCGCCTTCCTCGGCGGGGCAGCCGTAGTAGCGGACGCGACCCTTGATGCCGTGCTGCGCGAGATAGCTCTTCACCGCCGCCGCCGCCAGCAGCGCTGCAGAACCAAGCATGTTGTGACCGCAGCCATGACCGTGCCCGCCAGGCACCAGCTCTTCCGGCTCGGCGATGCCGGCAACCTGCGATAGGCCCGGCAGCGCATCGTACTCACCCAGCACGGCGATCACCGGTCCGCCCTCGCCCGCCTCGCCCATAATAGCCGTCGGCATGCCGGCCAGGTTCTCCGAAATGCGGAAGCCTTCCTGCTCCAGCATGGCCCGATGCTCGGCAACGGAACGGAACTCGGTGTAGCAGATCTCCGGCATCTCCCAGATGCGGTCGGAAAGAGCCTCGTAAGCGTCCTTGCGCTTATCAACGAGCTGCCAGATCTGTTCGCTGTTCTGCATCCAAGCCTCCTCCTGTCGCGACCAAGCCTAGACCGGTTGAGTGTGCGCCAAAAGCTCCAGGCGGCTTATTTGACGTGCCGGACGCATTGCGCTGAGGCCCGCGTGCTGTTTGGCGCGTTCGCTCGTGGCCGGCGCCAGCGGCAGTGCCAGCGCTTTGCACGGCTTCGCGCGGTTTGCTGTAGCCGCGCCGGCCCTCCTGAGCCCGCTTGCGGCCTTCTCGACGTGCTGCCCTCGGCGCTCGCCGCCGCGCCCCCAGCCATCGCCGACGGGCGGCGGCCAACCGTCAGCTGCGCCAGATCTGCGCCTCGCTCCAGCCAAGCCGCGCGAACTCGACGGCGCGCAATGGCGCCTCACCTGCGGAAAAGAACTCGTCGAGCTGCGGCGGCTTGACGGAGGTTGCGCTCAGCATGGCATGGGCCTGCCCGCGATGATGCACCTGATGCTGAAACAGGTGCAGCAACAGCCGGTCGGTGCGCTCGCTTTGCACCTTGTCGCCGCGATGCACCCGACTTATGCCGTTCAAAGATGCCTCGCTCAGCGCCTCGCAGAAGGTGATCAGCCGGCGGTCCACAGTGGCCTGCTCGGCTGCGAGCGTGGAGAGGGTGGCGCAGGGCAGCGGGTTGCGCCACGCCGCCGGTCCCAAGCTACCACCTTCCAAAGCATCCACGTAGAACCAGTCGATGATTAAGATGTGGTTAAGCGTGGCCTTGAGTGAGGGGAAAAAGCCCGCTCGCGGCGCCTCGAACTCGGCCTGCGAGAGGGCAGCGCAGGCCGAGTGCAGCCGATGGTTGGCCCAGGCATTGTTGTAGGCCATGGCGCCCATGGCGCCGCAGAGAGATGCCGGCATGGTAGGTCTCCTGCTGTCTGGCATGCCGCCTCGCGGCGGGGAGTGCGAAAAAAATCTGTCGTAGCTGCGAGCACCTGCGCGCCACCGCAGCAGGGCCTACGCGCTTTCTTAATCGTTTGCGCATTGAGTGGGCAATCGCGTCATCCCGGCCCCGGTTGCATATGCTGATCCCATCCGACCTTCCCCAAGATCTACTCGGACACGTCGCCGCAATCGGCGGCTCCTCAGCCACGATCCGCCTGACCACCTCGCCGTTAAGTGGAGTGGCAGTGGCGCCGATCACGATCGGCAATTTCCTCGGCATCCAGACGGGCGTATCCCGCGTGGTTGCGGTCATCACCTATGTGGACGGCGGCGACAAGGCTGCTGGTGAGCAGCAGCGTGGCCTTATCGCCAAGGCCGACCTGTTGGGCGAGATCAGGGCACGCGACAATGGCTCGGTGATGTTTCAGCGCGGCATCACCCGCTACCCCGTGATCGGCGATGGCGCCCAGCTGCTGAGCGGGGACAGCCTGCGCATGGTATTCGACACCTCAGGCGCAGCCGTCATCAAGATCGGCAAGCTGCAGCAGGACGGCTCGATCGAAGCCGCCGTCAAAGTTGACGACATGCTGGGCAAGCACTTTGCCCTGCTGGGCAGTACCGGCGTCGGCAAATCGAGCGGCGTGGCGGTGCTGTTGCGGGCAATCCTCGAAGTGCGGCCAAACCTGCGCATCTTTCTCATCGATCCGCACAACGAATACGGGCAGTCATTCCGCGAACGCGCCCAGATCCTCACCCCAAAGAACCTCAAGCTGCCGTTTTGGCTGTTCAACTTCGAAGAGACGGTCGACGTATTCTTCCGCGGGCGGCCAGGGCTCGAGGACGAGGTGGAGATCCTCTCGCAGGTCATCCCGCAGGCCAAGAACCTGTTTGCCGCAGCCCGCGGTGCCGACAGCCAATCGCTGCGCAAGGTGGACTCGAGCCAGACCGGCTATACTGTCGACACCCCCGTACCTTACCGCCTCTCCGATCTGATCGGCCTGATCGATGAGCGGATGGGCAAGCTCGAGAACCGCTCTTCGACCTCGAAATTCAGCCGCTTGGTCGCGCGGATCGAGACGGTACGCCAAGATCCGCGCTACGCCTTCATGTTCGACAATGCCAACGTCGGCGGTGACACGATGGTCGAAGTCGTGGGTCAGCTGTTCCGCCTGCCCGCGCACGGCAAGCCGATGACGGTGATGCAGCTTGCCGGCTTCCCCTCCGAGGTCGTTGACTCGGTGGTATCGGTGCTTGGCCGCATGGCCTTCGACTTTGGGCTGTGGAGTGATGGTGCGGTGCCACTGCTGTTCGTGTGCGAGGAGGCACATCGCTACGCACCGGGCGATAAGAGCATCGGCTTCGGCCCAACACGCAAGGCCATCTCGCGAATCGCCAAGGAAGGCCGCAAATACGGCGTCTTCCTCGGCATGGTGACGCAGCGACCAGCCGAGCTTGACGCCACCATCATCTCGCAGTGCAACACCCTCTTCGTCATGCGCATGGCGAACGAGCGGGACCAGAACATCATTCGTTCGGCCGTCTCCGACGCGGCCGCAAGCCTGCTGGCATTCCTGCCGTCCCTCGGCACACGCGAAGTGTTTGCCTTCGGCGAGGGCGTGGCCCTGCCCACGCGCCTGCGCTTCAGTGAGCTGCCCGCGCATATGATCCCGCGCAGCGAATCGGAGTTGAGCGTGCGCATCGATTCCAACCGCGGCGTCGATGCGGCCTTCATTCACAGCGTGGTGGAACGCTGGCGCGGTGCCACCATGGGCAACAAGCGCAAACTCGGCGATGTGGCCGCTGAGGCCGGCAAGCCGAGCGCCGAATGGGGTGCCTTCGTAACCGAGGCGGAACAGCCGCTGCTGGCGGCGGCAACGCGTCCCATCGGGCGCGAGCCTGGCACGCTGCCGGCCAGTGCCGTTTCCGCCCTGCGCGCAAGCCTAATGCGAAAATAACCCCGCGTGGCAGCCCGGCGCCGGCTCAAGGCCGTTGTCGGCGGCGCAACCGCCGGTCGGGGCCAATCGGCAACATCGGCCTGCCTCGAGCGCTGCAAGCCCCCAAGGCACGGGGGTGATGGGTCGGGGGATGGCATTGGCGCCCTCGCAGGGGCAACGCCGAGGCGCCCTGGTGTGCAAATTGCCAGCTGTGGCCGGCGCAGAAGCGCCCGCCAAGCCAATTTTCGTGGCGGCATGCTATAAATCACCGACGCCCACGGCGCAGTTCCGCACGACGCAGCGACAGCACGACTGAGTGAGACTATGATGCAAAAGCAGCTATCCGGCTCCTCCGCACATGCCATGATGCAGATCAAGGATCCCGGCGAGGCACGCCGCATCATTCGTGCCGGCGGATACGCCGGCCACACGGCCGGCGTGGCGCCCGAACACGTGCAGGGCAATTTGTGCATCTTGCCGAAGGAGCTGGCGCTCGAATTTGCCGCCTTTTGTCAACGCAATCCCAAGCCCTGCCCGCTCATCGCCATGAGCGCGCCCGGTGATCCGACCCTGCCGGATCTCGGCGACATCGATATTCGCACCGACGTGCCATGCTATCGCGTGTTCAAGGACGGCAAGCTGATCGAGGAGCCTGTCGACATCTGTAAGTATTGGACCCAAGACCTCGTCGCCTTCGTGCTCGGCTGCTCGTTTTCCTTTGAGCTACCGATCCTGCAGGCGGGCATTCGTCTGCGCCACATCGAGAACGACACGACCGTACCAATGTACCGCACCAACATCGACTGCGTGCCGGCAGGACCCTTCCGCGGCAAGATGGTGGTGTCCATGCGTGCCTTCACGCCTGCGGATGCGATCCGGGTCGTACAGATCACCTCGCGCTTTCCGGCGGTACACGGCGCCCCCGTGCACATCGCCATACCCGAAGCGATTGGCGTGCGCGACATCATGCGACCGGACTTCGGCGATCCCCCGGCAATGGAGAGTGGAGAACTGCCGCTGTTTTGGGGCTGCGGCGTAACTCCGCAGGTCGCCATCGAGGCCGCACGTCCCTCGCTCTGCATTACGCACAAGCCGGGCGCCATGCTGATCACCGACAGGCGCAATAGTGCGCTGGCGGCGATCTGAGGTGGCACTGCCGCACGGCAGAGCTGGCGGCACCTGGGCTCTGCAGGCGCTGCTGCCGGCGGCCGCGGCTTTTCTCGCGCTTTATGCGCTGCTCGCCGCACCCTTCCTGTGGCAGGACGGGTTCGAGCCCGAGCTGCTGTTGCTCTCTACCATCCTTGCCTTGTTTCTGGCCGCGCTGAGCGCCATTGATCTGCGCGAGTATCGGCTCCCCGATGTCCTGACCCTGCCGCTAGCGGCACTCGGCCTGATCGCCACGCCCCTGCTGATGGAGGCCTCGGCATGGTGGCACGCCGCTTCCGCCGCCATCGGATTTGCACTGATGGCAGGCATCGCCCTCGCCTACGCCAAGCTGCGCGGACAACCAGGTCTTGGTCTGGGAGACGCGAAACTGTTGGCGGCAGCGGGGGCATGGCTTGGCGCCGAAGCCTTGCCGAGCCTGCTGTTGTGGGCGTGCGGCTCTGCCATCGTTGGCATGTTGATCCGCGGCTGGCGCACTGGAGTTCTGGCACCCAACACGCGCATTCCGTTCGGGCCGTTCCTGGCCTTCGCAACCTGGATGGTCTGGCTCTACGGACCGCTTTGACGGAGTTGCGCACCTGGCCCATGGCATCGCCAGGAATTGACTTGCCAGGGCTTGGGCATGCGGCGCATTGTGCGGCAAAATCACTGTGGGTGTTTGGGGCTTCTGCTTATGCTGCTCGATCTCAGGCTGCGGCATCGGCACCGACTGAGCCGTCCCGGGCAAGCCGGATTTACGCTCTTTGAATTGCTGGTCGTGCTGGGCATTCTTGCGTTGCTGGCGACCTTCGCGGCACCACAAGTGCTGCGCTATCTCGGCAAGGCCAGAAGTGAGACGGCGAAAATCCAGATCAACGCCATCGCCAGCGCGGTCGAGCTTTACGCGCTCGACAACGGCGGATATCCGCCGCAGCAGTCGGGACTGGCGGCGCTGATGCAGCCGCCGCCGGGGGCGGTCCGCTGGGCGGGACCGTACCTGAAGAAGGCGGAAGGCCTCATCGATCCGTGGGGACGTCCCTACCAGTACCGCAACCCGGGCCGCAACGGTGCCTTCGAAATCTTCACGCTCGGACGCGACAACGCTGCCGGGGGCAGCGGTGAGGATCAAGACGTCGTCAATTGATCGGGATATTGATCTTAAAGACGCCCCTCGTTTGCCGCAGGGCCCAGATCGGTGCGGCGATCGAACCCCTTTGGCGTTCTCCCGCCGACCCGCCGAAAGGCAACGCCGACCGTACCCGGCCGCTAGCTGGCATTGCGCAGACGCAATTCGGTGACGATCGAGCGGTTGGTGGTGCCGCCGGGACGGCTGCGCGCGATGTTTAGCTCAACGAGGTCGGGCAGCGCATCCGTCCGTTTCCAGTCTGCCTGCCAAGCAGGAGCCTGCCGCAGCTCGTGGCGGCCAAAAAAGCGAAACTCGGCACTGGCGACATCGTCGGCGAGCACTTGCTCCTCGCCAGCAGGCGGGCTTGCCCCCTCGGCCTGGGGACCAAGGTAGGGTGCCACCATGACCACCAGTGAGCTCAGCCCGCTGTCGCCTGGGCGCAGTTCGATGACATAGCGGTAGAGCCCGCCGCCGGCGGGACCGTTGCGCGAGGGTGCCACGAAGCGCAAGCTGTCCTTCGTGCCATTGAAGAGGATGTTGACGAGACCGGCCTTTCCCGGCTCGAACAACGGCATTGCCTCGGCCAGCCGTGTCTCCAGGAAATCGATGCCGGCGTCGCGGCCGCTGTCGCGATCGAGCATGGCCGTGGCCGTCCAGACCTGCCGCGCCAGACGGAAGGCGCCCGGCAGCAAGGCCAAGATCAGCGCCAGGATCACCAATGAGACCAGCATCTCCATCACGGAGAAGCCCTCCTCCCCGGAGGCACGGCGCCCGCGGCTCGGTGCGAGCCCCGTCATTTCGGCAACGCCAGCTTGAGAGTTCTGAGCTGCAAGGAGCGCGCGCGTCGCGTCACCTCATCACGCCAGCTCACCTCGACGGCGACCCAGTAGCCGGACGGGCGCGTCCTGGCGCGGCTGGCGCTTTCACTGTCGGCGCTTTGCCGGCGCACATCGATCACCCACTCGTAGCCATCGTGACTGCCGGACTGCTGCCCTTCGGCCAGCGGACTTTCGACACCGATCGCGGCTAGTCGGGTCTGCGCGATATGCAGCGCGGCGAGCTCGCCCTGCGAGGCCGAGACCCCGCGCCAGCCGATCGCCAGCACCTGCTGGATCAGCACATAGCAGGCGACGAAAATTATCAGCGCGACAATGGTCTCCATCAGGGTGAAGCCGCTGTCGCGGGCAGCACCGGTCGACGCGCTTTTGCTGCTACTGCACCCGCACATCGCCGGTCAGCCAATTGACGGTTACGGTTGCCTGCCGGCCGCCCTCGCGCAACAGGAACTTGCCACCGCTGGCACCGCCATCGGCAAAGAAGCGGACGCGCACAAGATTGGCTGCGAGTTGCTCGGCGATGGGGACCTCGACATCGACGGCCAGGCGGGCGGACAGGGACCGGCGCGCCGCATGGCCCTCGATCCACATCCGGCGGTTGCCGACATCGATGATAAAAGCCTGATCAACATTGCCGGCCTGCGCCGCCGCGCGCGCTTCGCGAAGTTGGCTGGCAATCTCATAGGCACTAGCCTGCAGCTGGTAGCCCGCGCGCGAGGCGTTGAAGAAGGGCAACACCACGGCGACGCCGAGCGCCATGATGCCGAGCGCCAGGATCAGCTCGAGCAGTGTGAACCCCTGCTCTGCCTGCCGCCAATATGCCTCGGCGCGCCTCGTCATTGCAGCGCCAGTTCGTTCACACTGACGATGGCGCCGATCACCGACAAAATGAGGCCGCCGACGACGACGCCGATCACAATGGTCAGAATTGGAGTTAGCAAACTGGTGACCCGGTCGAGCTGGCGTTGCAGCGCCGCCTCGTAGATATCGGCAACGCGGCCCAGCATGGTATCAAGCTGCCCAGACTGTTCGCCGACGCCAATCAGGCGCAACGACAGCTCAGGAAATAGTCCCGATTTACCAAGCGAGCCGACCAGCCCCCCGCCTTCGCGCATGTCGGTTGCGCAGGCATGTACGGCACCGGACATGGCGCGGTTTCGCAAAGCATCGGCGGCGACGGCAAGGGCGCGCAGCATCGGCACGCCGCTCTTAATCATGGTGCCGAGCGTGCGGGCGAACACCGCCGTCTGCCCGTTCTCGACCAAGCCGGAGATTAGCGGCAGGCGCAACACCACCCGGTCGCGCATCAGGCGCCAGGCGTCGCGCCGAAATAGCGCCACCAAGCCAGCAACACCCAAAACACAGACCAGCAGCGTGGCAAGCCAATGCTGCGATAGAAAGTCCTGAAAGGCAATCAGGTTGCCGATCAGGGCGGGCGGCTCCTTGCCCGCCTCCTTGAACATCGGCGCAATGGTCGGGATGAGAATCGTCAAGACGATGATGAGGGCCGCGCCGGCCGCGATCAGCAACGTCGCCGGATAAACCAGCGCCGACACGATCCGGGAGCGGAACTCCATGGCACGATCGAGCAGATGCGCGAGATCGTCGAGGGCCGGGCCAAGCGTCCCACTGGCTTCGCCAGCGTGCACGATGCGCCAGTAATATTCGGGAAAGGCGCCTTGCTGGGCGCCCAGGGCCTCCGACAGCGAGGCGCCATCGAGCACGCGGGCCAGCACGGCGGCGACCACCTGCCGGGTGCGCGCCGAGATCAGCGGTTGGAGGACGACGATGCGTAACGCCTCGTCGATCGGCAGTTCGGCCTTGATGAGAGTAGCAAGCTCGCGCGTCAGCAAGGCGATGTTCTGCTGCGACAGGCGGCGCGAGGAGAACACCTCTTGCTGCCACCAGGGCAGCGCGGGAGCGGTGCTCCCGCCTTCCACCAGCTCGAGCGCGTAGCGCCCCTGCCGCATCAGCGCCTCGAGGGCGGCTTCGCGCGTCTCCGATTCGATCTCGCCGGAGAGCCGCCCGCCCTTGTCGTCGTAGGCCTTATAGGAGTAGCGCGGCATCAATTCATCCGAGTCACGCGCAGGACCTCATCGATGCTAGTCTCGCCGCGCAGCGCCTTGGCGAGGCCGTCATCGAACATGGTGACCATGCCGCCCTCCAGCGCGGCGGCCTGGATTGCCGCCTCAGTACCGCTCTGCAGCACCCGGCTGCGCACCGCATCGGTGACGACCAGGAGCTCGCTGATGGTGGTGCGGCCGAGATAGCCGGTGTTGCGGCAAACCTTGCAGCCAACCTTGCTGCGCAGGCCGCGCGCATCGGCCGGCAGCGTTCGCATCACGCCGTCCGGCTGGTGGCGCAGCCTCTCGAGCAGCAACTGCGTGGCCTGCGCCGGGGCGGCGCAGGCCTGACAGAGCCGGCGCACCAGCCGCTGCGCCAACACGCCGGTCAGGGTCGATGACAGCAGATAGTCTGCCACCCCCATGTCGAGCAATCGCGTCACGGTGGCGGCGGCGCTGTTGGTGTGGACGGTTGAGAGCACGAGGTGGCCCGTCAGAGAAGCCTGGATCGACATTTGCGCCGTCTCCAGATCACGGATTTCGCCCACCATGATGATATCGGGGTCCTGGCGCAGGATCGAGCGTAGCGCGTGCGCGAAGGTCAGCCCGATCCTGGGCTGCACCTGGATCTGATTGACGCCAACGAGCTGATATTCGATGGGGTCCTCTACCGTGAAGGTCTTGCGTTCCGAGGTATTAAGCGCGTTCAACGCCGTGTAGAGCGTGGTGGTTTTGCCGCTGCCGGTGGGGCCGGTGACCAGGATGATGCCGTTTGGCTGATCGAGCAGCTTGGCGAAGGCCTCGTGTGCCGGGCCGGCAAACCCCAACGCCTGGAAGTCGAGCTGGACGCTGGAGCGGTCCAGAATACGCAGCACGACGCTCTCGCCGCACAGTGTTGGCATGGTCGACACGCGCAGGTCGATCTCGCGCCCATGCACAGTCGTCTTGATACGGCCGTCCTGCGGCATGCGCCGCTCGGCGATGTTGAGCTGCGCCATGATCTTGATGCGCGAGGTGACGGCGGCGCGTAGCGCCAGCGGCAAGGTCTCGACCGTGTGCAGCATGCCGTCGAGGCGGTAACGCACGCGCAGGGAATCCTCGCGCGGCTCAACATGGATATCGGAGGCCTGCAGGTCCACGGCGCGCGTGATCAGGTCATGGGCGAGCCGGATGATGGGTGCTTCGCTCGCCATGTCCTCCAGGCGGCGCACGTCCTCATCGCTGGCCTGCCCCGCCGCCGACTCCTGGGCGCCGACGGCGCCAGCGCGGCCGTAGATCTCCTTGATGGCGCGCTCAACGATGCTGCCCGCCATCAGTCGCGCCTCGACGGGCCGGCCGAGCAGAAACCCGATCGCGGCGATAGGATCGGTATTGAATGGGTCGGCGGTGGCAACGACGATGGTCTCGCCCTGTTCGGCCAAGGGGATCAGTCGGTTGCTGGCGAGGAAGTTGAGCTCAAGGTGTTCGGTCAAGAGGGGAACCTGCGGCAAGTCCATGGCTTCTGCCAACGGCATGCCGAGGAAGTCGGCCAGCAGGCGAGCCATCTCGACATCGGGCAGCAGGCCGAGCCGCGTCAAGACCAAATCAAAACGCTCGCCGGACTGTTTTTGCGCGCGCTGGGCGCGGTGCACGGCCAATTCATCGAGCGCGCCCCGCTGCACGAGGTAAGCTGCCAGAGCGGCGACGAACTCTTCGCTGCGCGGATCGGCGGCGTCGAGCTGCGACGTGGCGGACTGTTGGGTCATGGCTACCCCCCGGTGCGTGCAAATACGCCTGGGAAAAATACTACGAATTCCAGTATATTGGAACGCAGTCGATGGGAGGCGCGTGGCCTTTGGTGCCGGGCGCGCGGGGCGGTGGCAGGGGTTGGGGCGTAGATGCCAACGATTGCACAAACCATGGCAGCGACGGGGGGCGGTCTGACGGCCTTCCTGCGCTGGTGGCGTGAGGAGCTGCGTGGCCTCGTGCCGCAGCAGTTGCGAGGCAGATCAGCCCTCAAAGTCCTTATTGCGGTCGGCCAAGACGGCTATCGCGTGTTCGCAAGCGGTGGTGGCAAGCTGCGCCCGGTGCGAGGCGGGGCCGACCTTTCCCCGCGCGATGCCGTCATCGCCGCTGGCGAGCTCGCCAGGGCGGACCCGGCCGCCCTGGTCGGTATCCGGGTGCCCCTCGCCAGCTGCTTCGTGCGCAATGTCGAGCTGCCGCGCAATGCCCAAGAAGATGCGGCCCGGATCCTGGATCTCGACCTCGAACGGGCGACGCCGTTCAAGCTGAAAGACGTCTATGGCGCTGCCCTGGTGGAGGACAACCAGGAGCGCGGCGCGCGTGTGCGCGTACGCCACCTGCTGCTCAAGCGCCAGTCCGTCGAAGCCATCCTCGGCGAACTCAAGGCTGCGGCAGTGCCGGTCGACTTCATTGACTGTTGGGACGAAGCCAACGGCCAGTCCCTACCGGTGAATTTCTTGGCGGCGCAGCAGCAATCCGGCGCCGGGTCGGCCCGTGGCCTATCCTTTGGCAAAATGCTGTTGGTCCTGTTGGCACTGTTGGGCTTGTCGGCGATCCACTTTGCCAACAGCAGGTTTCAAACGGCGCTCGAAACGGTCCAGGGCCAGGTCGCGCAGGCGCGGGCGCAAGCGACAAGCGTTCGCCGCGCCCTCGACACCTCGGAGGCGGCGCTGACGGAGATCGGCCATCTGCAAAACCTCAAACTGGCCACGCCTCCGACCGTCGAGGTCATCGATGCGCTCACCAAACTGCTGCCCGATTCCGTTTGGCTGACCGATCTGCGGCTGGAGAACGGCTTTCTCGACATCACTGGCCTCGCCAAGTCGGGGGCCGCTTTGCTTCCCTTGTTCGAACATTCGCCACTGTTTGCCGATGCGGCGCTGTCGTCGGGCGTCAACTTCGATCCGCAAGAAAACAAGGAGCGCTTTAGCCTGCGTGTTCGCCTGCGCCAACCGGGCGGCGCCGCCGGCCCCACCGAGACTGAGGGGAAACGCTGATGCCGAACCTGCCACGGCCCATCCGGCAGCTGGCCGCGGTTGCCCTGTTGATTGCCGCCCTGGCAATGCTCTGGTTCCTCGGCGTGGCGCCGCTCAGCGCGCACTTCGAGCGCCTTGGCGAAGAGATCGACAACGCGCGCAGCACGCTCGGCCGTTTTGCCGCCGTCGCCGCCCTGCAGGACAGACTGGCGGAAACACAACAGGCCGGACGCGCGGCCAGCACGAGCGCCGCCTATCTGAAGGGCGAAGGCGACCAGATCAAGAGCGCAAATCTGCAAACTCTATTGTCGAGCATCGCCGCCGAGAACGGCGTGCGGCTCAGCAGCACGCGCGCGCTCAACCCGGTTGAGCGCAACGAGCTGAGATTGATCGGCGTGCGCGTGCAGTTCACCGCCAACATCGAGCAATTGCGCGAGATACTGTATGCCGCAGAAGCAAAACAGCCGTTCCTGTTCGTCGATGGTCTACAGGTGCGCACGGTCTCGGCGATGGCGCATGACGCCGAACACGCGGGCATTCTTGACGTCCGCGCCGACATTTACGGCGCGGCACCGCGCAAAAGGGGATAGCGATGGCGGCTGCGGCACGTCGCGGATCGGCTCGGCCTTTAATGATCAGCGTGCTGTTGGGCGCGATCGCGGTGCTGGCGTTGCTCAACTGGCATCTTTACAGCACGCCGATCGACATTTCGCCGCTGGCGCCAGAAGCGCGCTCAGCCGATAGCAAGGATGGCAAAGAGGTCGAGCTCGCCACGCCCCTCGACGACAAGCCCCTCATCGTCTTCGAAGCCACCGTGGAGCGCCCGCTGTTCAACGCCGACCGCAAACCAATCGAACGCAACAAGGAGGCCGTAGAAGCACCTGCCGCTGCGACCTTGAATACCGGCATGCAGCTCGTCGGCATCGCCAAGTCTGGCGGCGGCCCTGGACGAGCACTCATTCGCTTCGCCGGAGAGCCGATGGGGAAATGGGTACCGGAAGGGGAGACTATCAACGGTTGGCAGCTAACCGCCGTGAAGGCCTTCAGCGTCGTATTGGAGGGCAACGGGCAGACGCACGAACTGCAGCTTCCCTCCGTTCGCCAAACGACCAACGAGCGCGAGAGCGAGCGGAGTGCCGAGCCGCCGCGCCGCAAGGCACGTTAGGCCTTTACTCGCGCCCGATCAGCCCTTGCAGCAGATTGCGACGCTTGCCTGCGTCGGTCTGATGATCGGAGGCACCGGCCAAGTGCGCATCGCGATCCAGAATGTAGGTCTTGAGCGTGTGGTCGAAGGTGAAAGTGCCGTCCCTGCCCGCCACCTTGGCATAGTGGGCGCCGAAGGCGGCGGCGGCCGCGGCAAGTTCGCCGGCGCTGCCCGTGAGCGCGATGATGCGGGGGTCGAAGGAGGCCATATAGGACTTGAGGGCAGCCGGGGTATCGCGCTCCGAATCGACGGAAATGAACAGGACCTTGATGCGATCAGCGTCGGCTCCGAGGCTCGCCAGCACGTTGCTCCAGTCGAGCAGCGTCGTCGGGCACACGTCCGGACAGTGCGTGAAACCGAACGCCACCGCCAGCGGCCGTCCCTGAATATCCTCGCTCGCCAGGCGCTTGCCGTCCGACGTTGTCAGCGCGAGCAGCGGCTCAAGGGAAATTTGCGGATGCGCCCGCGATTGCCGCGCCTCGATGTAGGCGACGAGGTCGGCGGCCTCGCGTGTCGATACGCCGATGGAGGGCATGCGTACGGTCGGGAACTTGGCGACCAGCTCGAGGGCAATGGGATCCTTGCTGGCACGGACCTTGGCGGGGTTGGAAATGAAACTGGTCAGCCACTCCAGCGAGCGGCGCTGCGTGACACCGGCAAGGTCGGGGCCGACGCGATTGCCATCGCCGATCGAATGGCATCCCGCACATGCCTTGAGATACAAGGTCTCGCCCGGCGGGCCGGTCAGCTCGATGGCTTCGAGCTGATTGTGCGCGCTGTTCGCCAGCGCGGGCGTCCCGAACGCCGTCGGATTGAGCGACCGGATCGTCAGCACCAGGCGGTCGAGGTCGCCCATCGCCGAATCGCGTTGCCACTGTCCAGCAAAGCCGTTGCTCAAGAGCAGGTCGTTGCGGTGCTCGCCGAGAAAGCGGCTACGTTCGCCAAGCCGGTAGCGAATCTCATTGATATGCTCGGGCTTGCCGGTCAGGAACAACCAGCCGGGGCCGGCACCGAAGGTCTTGGCATAGTCCTGCATCCGCTCCGGCGTGTCGGTGTCCGGATCGACCGTGATTGAATAGAAGAAAACGTCGCGACCCATATGGTCGCCCAGTCTTTCCTGCAGCTGGGAGAGCCTGGCGGTCGCCACAGGACAGATTTCGCTGCACGACGTGTAGATGAAGCTGACGACCGCGATCCGGTTTTGGATCAGATCATCGTAGAAGTTGACGGTCTTGCCGTCCTGGGCCACCACCGGATGATTGGGGACATAGCCCTTGCCCCAGCGCGACGCCTGCGCCGCCGTCCCGAGCGCCGACAATAGCAGGGCCGCAAGCATTGTGGCCTGTACTGCGCGAAGGAGAAGCATGGTTGCAATATTGCCCTTCTGTTGGCCACAAGTCCCCAGTTCAGCTACCGACCGTTTTTCTCCGATCGACCTCGGGGAGACTTTCGCCCCCTGCCACAGCGCCCCAACCCGGAACTGATCGAAAGACGAAGCAGATCCCTACCCAGCCAACCGGCGCGTGGACCCCAGCGCTCCTGGCCCGGTGCCGGCCTGGGACCGAAAGAACAGTGTCGACGAGGGACCCTCCAGGGTCGAAGCAGTCCGCACGCCTCAGTCAGCACTCCTCAGCGCTGCTTTGAGGCCTGGGCGAGCGCGACGAGCGTGTCAGCCATACGCCGTCGCCTGCGCCGGCACAGCGGACCTTTGTCTGACACCTTTCCTACCAACGGCTGGGCTCGCGTGAGACGAGTTAATTTGGCCACGGGCCAAGAGCGTGCCAATTCGGCACCTATCTGGCAAAAGTACTAGAGGAGACAAAGTGCTAGGCCGAATCAGCATCGACGAAGCTTACAAAACTGATAAGCTCGACTCAATCGCTCGGTGCCAAACCACGGCAGTTATCGACCGCGGACACAGCATCCAAGTGCTTGGTGGGGAAATTCGAATCTGTCACCGGTGGATGTTGGCTTGAACGAACGTATGCACAAGGGTCTTGTGCATGCTGACTTCGAGGGAGGTTGTGCCAATTTCGGGCAGATTGCGGAGGGCGGTCTTGCTTGCTGCTGCGAGCCTGCTCGGGGCATGTACGCTGCCCTGGCAACAGCTCAAGCTGCCCGGACCCGTTCCGCCTGAGGCTGGGCCAGCCCCGATTGCCAAAGCCAATCGCTCGCCCGGGTCGCCGCTGACCCCCGCCGCCGCCGAAGTCTCGGGCCCGCAAGTTTCAGCCGGCAGTGGACAATTCACGGGCAGTCCGGAGCCGCGACCATCACCCGGCGCCGCCAACAGCAAGGACGGCGTCACCCTCAATTTCGCCGGTGCCAGCATCGCCGAAGCGGCGCGCTCCATTCTCGGCGACATTCTTGGTGTCAACTACACCGTCAGCGACAAGGTCAGGGGCTCGATCACCATTCAGACGGTGCGGCCGATCCCGAAGGATGCCCTGCTTGGCGTTTTCGAGACCATGCTGAGCGGTGAGGGTGCGGCAATCTCGGTCGACAACGGGGTCTACCGTATCCTGCCATCCAACGACGCGGTGTCGGCGGCGGCCATTCTGGCACGCGGGGCCCGGCGACTGCCTGGCGTCAACGCTCAAGTGGTGGTGCTGCGATTTGTCGCCGCCGCCGAGATGGAGCGCATCATCAAGTCGATGGCACCTCAGGCCACCATCCTGCGTACGGATCCCGCGCGCAACCTGTTGGTGGTGGCGGGAACGCGCGGCGACCTTGACTCCATCATGGATGCGGTCAGTACCTTCGACGTCGACTGGATGCGCGGGATGTCCTTTGGACTGTTCCCCATTGAGACCAATGATCCCGAGGCGATCGCCCAAGAACTCGATACGGTCTTTGCTAACGATCAGGAGAGCCCGATCAAGGGCATGGTACGGTTCGTGGCGAGCCGCCGTCTCAAGGCCATCCTCGTGATCACCTCGAGGCCGGAATACCTGAAGAAGGCGGAAACTTGGGTGCGCCGCCTCGACATGGTGGGCCGCGCCACGGAAAAGCAGGTGCACGTCTATCACATTCAGAACCGACCCGCCGTCGAGCTGGCGCAGTTGCTGCAGAGGATCTACGGCGGGCAAGAGCAGGGTCGGGTTGGGTCCCTCACGCGCACCACCATGGCGACCGTGTCGACGGGGGGACCGTTGCCGGATGCGATATCAACTCAGCCCACGTTCCTCCCCGGTGCCCCCGGCATACCGGCCACAACCGCCTTACCCCCAGCGCCTATCACCGGACCGGCGCCGGTGCTGGATATCGCGCCACCCATTGGCCCGCCGGGGTCAGCGCGCCCTCCAGTTGCAGCGGCTGCCGTGGATGATCGCACGAGCGGAGTGCTCATTGTCGCCGATGAATCCAACAACGCCCTGGTGATCACCGCCACCTCACAAGAATATCGTCGCATGCGCCGCATCCTGGAGCAGATCGACGTTCAGCCGAACCAGGTGCTGCTTGAAGCGACGATCGCCGAGGTAACGTTGAACGATCAGCTGGCCATGGGCCTGCGCTGGTTCCTGCAGGCGGGCAACTTCCAGTTCCGGTTCACGGACCTCGGCGCGACCAGCGCCACCAATCCGAACACCAACGGCATTAGCGCCATCCCACCCCCGGTGATCCCGGGCTTCCCCGGCTTTTCCACCTTCTTCAACACCCCCAACGTGCAGGTCGTACTCAACGCTCTCAGCAGCATCACGGACGTCAATATTGTCTCCTCCCCGACCTTGATGGTGCTCGACAACAAGCGCGCCACCTTGCAGGTGGGTGACGAGGTGCCAATCGTTACGCAGTCGGCTGTCGCCGTGCAGGTACCCGGCGCACCAATCGTCAACTCGGTGAATATGCGCAACACCGGCATTATTCTGAACATCACCCCGCGCATCAATGACGGCGGGCGCGTCCTGCTCGATATCGAGCAGGAGGTGAGCACCGCGGTGACGACGACAACCTCGGGAATTGCCTCCCCGACCATTCAACAGCGGCGCATCAAGACCACGGTCTCCGTCGATGACGGCAACTGCATCGTGCTCGGCGGACTGATCCAAGACAAGGCGACCAACACCCGCAATCAAGCGCCACTCGTGGGCGATATTCCGTTGCTCGGCAATCTGTTCAAGAACAAGGATGACAGAATTGAGAGGACCGAGCTGCTGATCGCCATTACGCCCAAGATCGTCAAGGACAATGGACAAATTCGCGCGATTGCCGCCGAATTTCGCGATAAGATCAACTTGACAACACGTCCGCAACGACAGGCCCCGCCTGATCGCCGCGAACAGCTCGACAGGATCCTGCGCTGAGGCCGATGCCGCGCTAGCGCCGCAGGCCGAGAGTGGTTTTAATGCCCCGCTTGCCGCTAAGCCGCGCCACAGTGCCGCCTCCGGGCGGTGGTGCGCCGTGGCAGCACGATCGAGGTTTTGTCCTGGTGATCGTCATCGCCGTTCTCGGCCTACTGGCGTTGGCTGCGGCTGGCTTTGCCCAGGTCACTCGCGGTCAGGTTAGGGCGGCCGCCAGCACGATCGGCAGTTCGACGGCGCAGGCTCTGGCCGACAGCGGTGTGCAACTTGCCGTGCTCGATCTCGTCCGCGCGCGGCAGGACCCAGCATACCGATTGCGCTTTGCATTGGGCGAGAAGCCCTATGTTTGCGACGCCGGCGATGGTCGCCGGCTTGCCGTTTCGATCACCGACGAGGCCGGCAAGGTCGACCTGAATACTGCCGGCGATCGCCTGCTGCAGGCTTTGCTTGCCGGCGTCGGCGCAGCCGCCAGTCAAGCAACGACAGACGCCATCATCGACTTCAGGGACGACGACAACAGCAAGCGGCCGCAGGGAGCCGAACGCGAAGAATACGTCGGCGCAGGCCGGCCGGGTCCCAAGAATTCAGCATTCTCGGTCGTGGAAGAGATCGAGCAGGTGCTTGGCATTGACAGCGCACTGGCCGAGCGGCTGCGGCCTCACGTCACCGTTTACACAGGTCAACCCGGTATCGACACGGCGAGCGCCACGCGCCAGCTCCTCGACATCCTGGCCCGCGGCCTCAACAGCGGCACGGGCCCCGCCGAACCGGCGGCGCCAGATCAAAGCAGCGAGGAGCGCAGCACGCTGCCGGCAATGCGCTTCACGGGTGCGCAGGGCCGCCAATTCTTCGCGGTGCATGCGGAGGCCTACGCCGACAGCAGCGCGTTCGTCCGCGAGGCCATCGTTGAACTCGGGCAGAACCGCTCTCGGCCCTATACCTTTCTGCGCTGGCATCGCGGCGCGCTCAAGTACGCCGATGCAGCACGACAGGACGCGGCCAGCGATCCTTGTCCGTAGCCAAAGCGCCTCCCCCGCGCATGGCCTTCGGTTGAACCGGCAAACCCGTGCGCGCCTGACGGAGTTGCCACCCGCACCGCAAGCCCCGGCGCGCCCCCGCGCCTTGGTCCGGGCTGCCGTGGTGGCCATGGGAGCGGTGTTGCCCGCGCCTGCAAGCGCGCGCGGCACCGTTCCCACCGGCCTTTGCAACCCATCCGATGGTCTGGGGGCCCGCGCGACGAACCGCAGGATCGCAAGCGCTGCTGGGCTGGGCCTGGCTGTCGCTCAGGGCAAAGCTTGTGCAGCGCGCGGACCCACCGCGGCAGCGTTCAAGCTGACTCACGCCTTGCAACAAAGCGTGACGCGACGTGATTTTGCCGGTCGGGGCATTGGTGGCACGTTGGGTCCTGAGGACAGAAGCGGGAGGTGCTAAGGGGTTGGCACCATGTCCCTCAGTCGAGACGTCTTGGTTGCAAGCGCGGAACATCTTGTCGACCGCGCCGAGCAACGCATTGGCATGTTCAAGGTCCACCTGCACAACCGACAGCGGCAGGGCTTGGAGTGCGAACGGCTCACGGCGAAGGTGGGCCGGATGGAACAAGAGTTGAAACGGCTTCAGCTTTACCGGGCGGTGATGCGCACCACCCAGTTCGCCGACGCCGTCATGCCCGAAACCATGGCCGCGGCGCGGTTTCGCATGTTTTAGAAGCGACCCCAGCGGGGCGCAGGCCAGCGACCGCCTGCACCCGCTGCTAGCTGTCGACGCAGGCCGCGCGCCGGGTCAAACGAGCCAACGACCAACCCTCACCGCCGATTGCCGCCAGCGCCGACGACCTTTCCCTGCGGGTCGAGGCTAAGATCACGGCGTTGAGTTCTTGTGGGCTCGGGACGTTCTCCATGAACATCCACACATCAAGCCCCTGCGCCTTGAATTTATCGGCGATGCGCGCGGGCATTGGGTCATCGGGCGCCTCACACGAGATGTTAATGGCGATGCGGCCGCCTGGGCGCAACGCCCGCCGCACGTGGGCGATGCTCGCGGTATCGAGCACATCCTCGTAGGAGAAGCGGGGTCCACCGACGTCGATGCCGATGGCGTCGAAGGTTCGTTTCTCAGCACGGACAAACGGGCGCATGTCGGCCGTAATGCAGGCGATGCCGCTCGGCATCCAGAAGAAAGTGCGCGCCAACTGGAAACTGATCGGATTGACGTCCACCACCGTTACCGTGGCACCACGACGATGCAGCATGGTGGCAAGCGCGCCACCACCGCACCCCAAAAGGAGGACGTTGCCGTTGCCGGCGAGCAGCGCCGCCATCAGGCGGATGTAGTCGACACCGGCTTCGCCGCCAGCAAGCACGCAGCTCTGGCTGACGCCGGCCTCTTCATAGTGTCGGGCGCCTGTGGCCGCCTCTTCGACAACCGAGATCTTGCCGTTGGGGCCGTCGAAGCGGGCGAGAATGCGCATGCTGTTTCCGTGCCGAGCTGAATTGCGCCGCGATCTAAGAATGCAAGACTCGTCATCCCAAGTCCAGGCGGTGCAACCATGCGGCAGGTCGCGCGCGCCGCGCCACGCACGTGCGCGGCGTCCTATCTCGTGCCGCATCGCGCCGGCGCTGTCTAGACGTCTTGAAGCGATCCATCCTCCGCGCTGCCGTTAAGCGAAGCCCACGGCCACGACGTCGATAGCTTCCGCTGACACGTCAAGATGCAGCATTGGCATGCCCGCGCCGAACACACAGGTGCGCCGCCGCCGAGCGCAACTGCCGAACAGGTCATCTTGCTTTCCGGGCCCGCCGCAATGGCGCCGCGCACCGGCCGCATGCACGCGAGCGTCGCCTGCCTTCCCCAGCACGCCGGCTGGAGACGCCGGCATATCGCGGCGCGGCTGCTTGCCGTCGAGCAGCGGCATGCACACCGGTTACTGGTTGGGCGCGCCACAGCGTCCAGCACACAAGCCGCTATCGGCGAGGCTCGCCGCGGGCACCGGGCGGGGCGCCGACCTTGGCGCCTGGCGGCGGCAACTGCTGGCAGCCGCGCCCCAGCCAGACGACACAGATAGGCCATGGCCGAGATCAAAAAAGGAGTGCAAGTTAACGCCAGCCGACAAGCGGCCCCAGACGTTGCCGGCCGCCAGCCGCAGGATTGTTCGTCGCGCGACAGGAGGAAACCATGCAGTTCGGCTATTTCACGATGCCTTCGCACCCGCCCGAGCGAGCCCTGCGGGACGGTCACGAATGGGACCTGAAGGTTATCCAATGGCTCGATGACCTCGGCTACAAGGAATGCTGGATCGGCGAGCACCATACCGCTCCGTGGGAGCCGCATCCCGCTCCTGATTTGCTGGTGGCGCAGGCCTTGCTGCAGACCAAGCGCATCCGGATCGGACCCGGCGGCTTCCTGCTGCCCTATCACCACCCCGCCGAACTCGCCAACCGGGTCGCCATGCTCGATCATATTGCGGGTGGTCGTCTCAACTTCGGCGTTGCTGCTTCCGGCTTGCCAAGCGATTGGGCCATGTTCAATGTCGACGGCGAAAAGGGCGCCAATCGCGATATGACGCGCGAAGCCCTCGACATCATCCTCAAGCTGTGGTCGACCAACGAACCGTTCGAATACGTCGGAAACTTCTGGACCGTGCGCAACCCCGAAGTGATGTATGGCTTTTTGAAGCCGCACATCAAGCCACTACAGCAGCCTTGCCCGCCGATCGGCGTGGCCGGACTTTCGAAGGGCTCCGATACCCTCAAACTCGCCGGCGAACGCGGCTATATTCCAATGAGCCTCAATCTCAACCCGGCCTACGTCGGCAGCCACTGGGAGGCGGTGGAAATCGGCGCTGCAAAAACCGGGCGAACGCCCGACCGCGCCCAATGGCGCATGGTGCGCGAAGTGTTCGTCGCCGACACGGATGCGGAGGCCATGCGTCTGTCGGTTGGACTGCACATGGGCCGCATGATGCGTGAATACTTCCTGCCGCTGCTGAAGGAGTTTGAATTCCTGCAGTTTCTGAAGCACGATCAAAATGTTGCCGACAGCGACGTCACCGCCGAGTACTGCGCGCGGCACAACTGGATCGTTGGTTCTCCGGCGACCGTCAGTGAAAAGATCGCGCGCATCCATGACGAGGTCGGCGGCTTCGGCCATCTCTTGGTGTTCGGCTTCGACTATGTCGAACATCCGCAAGCCTGGCGCCATTCGCTGGAACTGCTGGCCAAAGAGGTTTTGCCGCGGGTGCAGCACCTGTCGGCGGCAGCCTGAAGGGCAGGCAGACCTGAGCGAGACAAGCGGCGTTAGGGCGGCTATCGCTAGGCTCCCGGCCGGCCGGTTTTGCGCTGGCGGCCGTGCCGATGCTTTTTGCGCTGGCGAGCGTCGGCAACGTCGATGCTGCGGGTCGGGCTGCCGGCGTCCGTCGCCCCCAAGGTCTCCCCGCCGACGAGCGGGGCGGGGCCGGGCTTGGGGGGCAGTGGCCTACCGGCGCTGGGTAAGCTGCGCTCGGCGTGAGGACCCATTTCATCCAGGGTCGGCTTGTGTGGACCTTTGACCTGCTCGCCATACGCACCGGCCTTGCTGCGCGGGTCGACCTGCGGGGCGCGAGCAGCATAGGCACGTGCCGGCAGCGGCCGATTGCGGGCCGAGCCCATCTCGTCGAGCTCTGGCTTGCGGATGCGGCTGGGCACGCTGCTGGTCTGGGCGTGGGTTGGCTGCACGGGCTGATAGGCGCGCTCGATGCGCGAGCCTGCGTCGGTCGCCGACTTGGTGGGCCCTGGGGCTTGCCCAAGGCCACCAGCGGCTGGCACCGAGGCCGATGCGCCGCGGCGCTTATTGTCAGCCAGCACCTGTGCCTTCGGGCCGTACTTACGCTCGCCAGCGAAGGCGCCGGCGCGGTCTTCAACCTCGGACTGACGGGCGAGCGGATCGTCGCAAATGGCGAGTTCGGTCTCGCGTAGGCGCTTGATCTCATCACGCAGGCGTGCCGCGGTCTCGAACTCGAGATCGGCCGCGGCCTCGTGCATCTTCTTCTCAAGCCCATCGATAACGGCCCGCAGATTATGGCCGACCAGCGCGGCACCCTCGTCGGCCATACCGGCATCGACGGTAACGTGATCTTGCTCGTAGACGGATGACAACACGTCGGCAATGTTCTTGCGCACGGATTCCGGCGTAATGCCGTTGGCCTCGTTCCACGCCTGTTGCTTCTCGCGCCGACGCTCGGTCTCGGCGATGGCGCGCTCAAGTGAGCCGGTCATTTGGTCGGCGTAAAGGATGACCTTGCCATCGACATTGCGGGCCGCGCGGCCGATGGTTTGGATCAGCGAGGTTTCGCTGCGCAGGAAGCCTTCTTTGTCAGCGTCGAGGATCGCCACCAGGGCGCACTCGGGGATGTCGAGGCCCTCGCGCAGCAGGTTAATGCCGATTAGCACGTCGAAGGCGCCAAGACGCAGGTCACGAATGATCTCGATGCGCTCGAGGGTTTCGATGTCGGAATGCATGTAGCGCACGCGAATACCCTGCTCGTGCATGTACTCGGTCAGGTCTTCCGACATACGCTTGGTGAGGGTGGTGACGAGGGTGCGATAGCCTGCCCGCGTAACCCGGCGCACCTCGTCGATCAGGTCGTCGACCTGCGACCTGGCAGGGCGCACCTCCACCAGGGGATCGACCAGACCCGTCGGACGGATCACCTGCTCGATGAAGGCGCCGCCGGTCTGCTGCATCTCCCACGGGCCGGGCGTCGCCGAGACATACAGCGTCTGCGGCCGCATGGCATCCCACTCCTCGAAACGGAGCGGCCGATTGTCCATGCACGACGGCAGGCGGAAGCCGTACTCGGCCAGCGTCGCCTTGCGGCGATAGTCGCCACGAAACATGCCGCCGATTTGCGGCACGGTGACGTGGCTCTCATCGACAAACACCAGCGCGTTGTCCGGCAGGTATTCGAACAAGGTGGGCGGCGGCTCGCCGGGCTGCCGGCCGGTAAGGTAGCGTGAGTAGTTCTCGATGCCGGCGCAAGACCCGGTCGCCTCCATCATCTCCATGTCGAACAAGGTGCGCTGCTCAAGGCGCTGGGCCTCCAGCAGGCGCCCTGAGTTGTAGAGCTCCTCAAGGCGCTGCTTCATCTCGGCTTTGATGCTCTTGAGCGCCTGCTGCAAGGTCGGCTTGGGGGTGACATAGTGGGAGTTGGCGTAGACCTTGATCAGCTTCAGTGCATCGGTCTTCTCGCCGGTCAGCGGATCGAACTCCGTGATTGCCTCGACCTCGTCGCCAAACATCGAGATCCGCCAGCCGCGGTCCTCAAGGTGGGCGGGGAACAGCTCGACGGTGTCGCCACGCACCCGAAAGGTGCCGCGCATAAAGTTGGCATCGCTGCGCCGATAGTGCAGCGCCACCAAGTCAGCGAGCAGCTGTCGTTGCGGGATCGACTCGCCGACCTCTACGGTGAAGGTCATGGCCGTGTAGGTTTCGACCGAGCCGATGCCATAGATGCACGAGACCGAGGCGACGATAATGACGTCGTCGCGCTCGAGCAGGGAGCGCGTGGCGGCGTGGCGCATGCGGTCGATCTGCTCGTTGATGGAGGATTCCTTTTCGATATACGTGTCGGTCCGCGGCACGTAAGCTTCAGGTTGGTAGTAGTCATAGTAGGAGACGAAGTACTCCACCGCATTCTTGGGAAAGAAGCCTTTGAACTCGCCGTAGAGCTGCGCCGCCAGCGTCTTGTTGGGCGCGAGAATGAGTGCCGGACGCTGCGTGCGCTGGATCACCTGCGCCATGCTGAAGGTCTTGCCCGAACCGGTGACGCCGAGCAGCACCTGATTGCGCTCGACCTGATTGACGCCATCGACCAATTCCGCGATGGCCTGCGGCTGATCCCCCTTCGGCTCGTATTCGGCGAGAAGGTCGAAGGAAATCCCGCCTTCGGACTTCTCGGGCCGCGGCGGCCGATGCGGCATGAACATGGGCATGCCGCCGGAGACAAGCGGGTGGGTGGCAAGCATCGGCTGCTGGGCCAGCACGGCTCGGGCACGCTCGGAGCGCTCGTGCGGGCGGGCCAGCAGCGCGTTGAGGCTTGCCGTCATGTCGGAAAGGGAGCGCGAAGGCGGGCCCACCTGGCGCAACGCCGGCAGGGTGGACCTGCCTGCAGCCTTGCCGCCGCCGGGGGGCAATTCCAACGCGGGCCCGGTTGCGACCATCGCCGGCCGCTCTCCCTGGCGCCTGGTCGACGGCATGGCTTCGGCAGCTTCGGTTGGAATAGGCGGCAAGAACGGCGCCTGCGGAGCCTCGCCCAGAGCCTTGGCCGAACGCTTGGTCTCGGGGGTGCCGCTCACCCCCTCCAGGGGGGGCGCTGGCGGCTTGCCCGACTTGCCGCGCGAGGGACGCGGGCGGGGGGTGGTGTCTTTCGGAAGGCGGGGCATGGGGAAGATATATGGTCTGCAGGCCAGCAGTGGCAACCGATCGATCGGATCAGATCACAGGCTCCTCAGATTGAGATCACCGCCGGCCGCGCCAAGGGCGTTGCCGCAACCCTCGTCCGCAGCACGCCCAACGCCCAGGAACGGTTTGTGCTTCGACAGAGGCCGTGTCGAGACACCGGAAGCTGGGGCGCCGACGGGGCCGGATTGTCAACGTCACCTGCCGGAGGGACCGCGGGGTTGAGAGCCTGACCCAGATCTCGTTCGCACGACCCGCAAATCCTTCCGCCAGGCCCCGGCTTCGCTTGCCAGAACATATCCGTGCCGCGGCAACGGCAGGCATCAGCGCTCCGCACCTATGGCCAGATCGTTGCGCAAATCCGCTGCCGGGGCGCTCACAAGGCGCGGGACCCGCTTCATTCAGCCCGGATCATTGCGCTCCCCGCATCATCGCGGTGCGTGTCAGGCGATGGGCGCAGGGCACGCGACCGACGCCGAGCGCCGCCAAATTTGGCGCCGCGTGCGGTGCCGCGCGGCCTCGACACGGGCCGAGGCCTGCCACGGGGACCCCTGCGCGGGCGGTGGTTGGATCGGGCACGTGCGCTGCGGTGAAAGGTGGCCTCCCAGATTCGCGCAACAGCCCTCGTTGTCGTTGCCACACAAGGGAAAATCTGGTTACCTCGCATCATCTGGGGCGCAGAGCTGAGGGAGTGATTTGCCATGGGTCACAGAGTCTGTTGGGCTGCGAGCACGGCTGTCGCCTTGCTCATGACGGCTTTGTTAGCCCTGCCGGTCAATGCCCAAAGGAGCCGGGACGATGGCTGCAAGTCGGAGGAAATCAAGGCCGCCGGCAAAGCCTCGATTTTCGGCAAGGCTGCCGCCATGCGCAATGCCATCGACAATTGGCAGCGCGAGGTCCGCAATAAATACGGCGAGCGCTTCATGGTGTGGGACCGCGCCAAGGGGAAAAAGCAGGAATGCGAAGCTGCCTCGATCGGCACGCTCGGCAAGTTGAACCAGCGCTGTACCGTCAGTGCATATGCCTGCGCGGCGACTCAGGAGACAGAGGGTGCTTCCGTTGGCGATTGCTGGGAGGTCCAGCGCCTGCTGCAGCGGGCGGGCTATCTGCGCAGGGACGACGTCGACGGCGATTGCCAGGAAAAGACGCGCCGGGCCACGCGCAGGTTCCAGCGTGATGAGCGGCTGCGGGTCACCGGCGAGGTGAATGAGGAAACCTGGCGGCGGTTGCGCCGGCGAGGCTAATTCGCCCGCGGGCTTGCGATCGGCGCTTGGCGCCGACAGGGGGCGAGGCTGGGCCCGGCCTTGCCCTTGCCACGCCCGGTCGGCTGCGGTGGCGACACCGGCAGCCCCAAAAACAGCCCTGGACCTCCTCAAAAAGACGCTTCAATATTGGGCCGCTGTCGGTCCGACAATCCGACATGCGGCGTCGCAGGGCGCACAATAAGAACTGCAGGGAGCGAGACGTCCGTCGATGGTGGCGCAAACTCGATTGCGCGCCGCGCCAGCAGAGGGCAGGAATGCCCTGCTCAGCGTGTGCGACATTTCGGTGCGCTTTGGCGGCATCGTGGCTTTGGATGGGGTGTCCTTCGATGTCGAAACGGGCCAGATTGCCGGCCTGATCGGTCCCAACGGTGCGGGCAAGACGACGCTCTTTAACTGCTTGAGCCGGCTCTATATTCCAAACCAGGGCGAGATCTTGTTCGAGGGGCGCTCGATCCTGCGCGACAGCCGGCACGCCATTGCCAAGATCGGGATCGGTCGCACGTTTCAGAACGTGGCCCTGTTCGACCGCATGTCGGTGCTCGACAATGTCAAGGTCGGCTGCCACAGCCGCACCAGCGTCGGCTTCAGCACCGATGCCCTGCGTCTGCCCCGGCACTACGCTGAGGAGCTCGAGATTGCGGAACGGGCGAGGGAACTGATCGCCTTCATGGAACTCGAGGCCTTCGCCCACCTGCCGGCCGGGCCGTTACCGTTTCCCGTCCGCAAACGCGTGGAGCTCGCGCGCGCCCTGGCAGGACGGCCGAAACTTCTGCTGCTCGACGAGCCCGCGGCCGGCCTCAATCACGATGAGGTCGACGTCCTCAGGGGCCAGATCCGCCGGGTGCGTGACACGCAGAACGTCACGGTGTTGCTGGTCGAGCATCACATGAGCCTGGTGATGTCGGTGTCCGACAAGGTGGTTGCCATTGATTTTGGCAAGAAAATCGCCGAAGGCTCCCCGTCGGAGGTGCAGCGCGATCCGGAGGTGATCCGGGCCTATCTCGGAACGGAGGCGTAAGATGGCCGCGCTGCTCGAGGCCCAGGGTCTCAAAGCATTCTATGGCCAGACGCAAGCCTTGCACGATGTCAGTTTTACCCTGGAGCTCGGCGGCATCACCACTCTGCTCGGCGCCAACGGAGCCGGCAAGACCACCACGCTGCGCTCCATCTGCGGCATGGTCAGAACCGAGGGCTCGATCCGGCTCGACGGGCAGCCGATCGCCGGCAAGGCAACCGAGGACATCATCCGCCTCGGCGTCGGGCACGTGCCGGAGGGCCGCGGCACTTTCACCAATTTGAGCGTCGGTGAAAACCTGCGGGTGGCCGCCTACACGCGCAAGGACAAGGCGGCAGCCGAGCGCGACCTTGGCATGGTGTTTGAATACTTTCCCATCCTCAAGGCGCGCCTAAGCCAGCAGGCAGGCACCCTCTCCGGCGGCGAACAGCAGATGCTGGCGATCAGCCGCGCACTGATGCTGAGCCCGCGGCTGATGCTGCTGGACGAGCCCTCCTTCGGGCTGGCTCCTCTAATCGTGCAAGAGATCTTTCGCATCATGCGCCGCATCAACAGCGAGGCCAAGGTGAGCATGCTGCTGGTGGAACAGAATGCAGCCCTCGCCCTCGAGCTCGCCGATCACGCCTACGTACTGGAGACCGGACGCGTGGTGATGTCGGGAAAGTCTGCGGACGTAAAGAACAACGAGGCCATTCGCAAATCCTATCTGGGCTACTGAGGGACAAGCCACGCGCATGGAACAATTGATCCAGCAGGTCGCCTCGGGCCTTGCCAACGGCGCGATCTACGCCTGCCTGGCGTTGGCGCTTGGTGATGATCTTCGTCTCGACCGACCACATCAACTTCGCCCAGGGGGAACTGGCGATGTTCAGCGCCTACCTGGTTTGGCAGGCATCTGGCGTGGGGTTTGAACTTCTGGGTTGCGCTACCGGTGGTGGCTCTGCTTTCGTTCCTGATCGGCGTCGGCATCGAGCGCGTGATCCTGCGGCCGCTGCATCACGCGCCGGTTTTGTCGGTGGTGGTGGTGTTTATCGGGCTGCTGGCGATCTTCCACTCGCTCGCCGGGGCAATCTGGGGCCACACCATCAAGGCGATACCCTCCCCCTTCCCGCACTTTACTTTTGTCGGCTCCGGCTACATCGGTCCACATCAAATCGGCATGATCGTGGTGACGGTGGCGCTGCTGCTGGCACTTGTTTGCGTTTTTCCGTTTTACCCCACTCGGGCTTGCCATGCGTGCGGCGGCGCAGAACCCAACCTCTGCCCGGCTCGCCGGCATCCGCGTCGACTGGATGCTGGCACTCGGTTGGGGATTGGCGGCCGCCATCGGCGCGGTTGCCGGCTCGCTGGTCGCCCCGGCGGTCTACCTCGAGCCCAATATGATGGCGAGCATCCTGCTCTACGGCTTTGCGGGCGCCCTGGTCGGCGGCATCTCGAGCCCCGGCGGCGCCGTCGCCGGTGGCTTTATCGTCGGCGTGTTGGAGAACGTGATCGCCTACCTTGGCAATTTGCTCGAGAAGACCAGCGGCATCTATCTGATCGGCAACGGCGAAAAGCTGACTGTGGCGCTGATCATTGTCATCACCGTACTGACCCTCAAGCCCAGCGGCCTATTTGGCCATGTTTCAGTGAAGCGGGTGTAGGCCGATGGCGACGACGACAGCAAACGACATTGCCAGCGCCGGCCGCCGGACGCCTGTTGGGTCGGGGATATTGGCTTTGGGGCGCGGTGAGTCGTTCTGGCCTTGCTGCCGATCCTCGGCGGCAGGACCGGCCTCATCAGCAATTACGGCTTTCTGCAGCTGAGCTTGATGATCGTCTATGCCATTGCGGTGCTCGGCCTGATCCTGCTCACGGGCTTCAACGGCCAGATTTCCCTGGGTCACGGCGCCTTTTTCGCGGTCGGCGCCTACGTGGCAGCGATACTGATCGATCAGGCGAACTGGCCCTATTGGGCCACCTTGCCGCTAGCGGCCGCGATTTGCTTCGTGGTCGGCTACCTGTTCGGCCTCCCGGCCTTGCGGCTGGAGGGGCACTACCTCGCGCTCGCAACTTTCGCGCTCGCCGTCGCGGTCCCGCAGATCCTGAAGTACCGCCACTTCGAATGGTTCACCAACGGCGTGCAGGGCATCAACATCTTCAAGCCCGATCCACCCTTTGGGTTGCCGCTCAGCGCCGACCAGTGGATGTATCTGGTGGTGCTGGCTGTCGCCGTCGTGATGTTCTGGATCGCGCGCAATCTGCTCGACAGCCGCACCGGTCGTGCCTTGCGCGCAATCCGCGATCATACCATGGCTGCCAGTACCATGGGCATCAACGTTGCCCACTACAAGACCGTAGTTTTCGGTATCAGTGCGCTCTACACCGGCGTGGCGGGAGCGCTGCACGCCATCATTTTCGAGTTTGTGGCCCCCGATAGCTTCCGCTTCGAGCTGTCGATTGCCATCCTGGTCGGCGCAGTAGTAGGTGGGATCGCTTCGCTGCCGGGCGCGGTGATCGGTGGCGTGTTCGTGCAGGTGATCGAGAAGTACGCCGATGCACTCACCAAGAAACTCACCGCCGCGGTGAACCTGCCGCTCGACCTCGAACCATGGACCATCTACGGAATTGCCCTGATCGTGCTCATGTACACGATGCCGATGGGAATTGCTGGCGGATTGGCGCTGCTGTGGCGGCGGCTGAAGGGATCGTGACGGCGCGGGTTCGCCCGCCGCGATGTAGGAAAGTCGTGACTAGCAAAGGAGGAAGACGCAGATGAACCATACGACACGCAGCTTGCTGCTCGCCGGCACAGGCGCACTGGCGCTGGCGCTGGCCACTTCGCCGGTTTCTGCCCAGAAGAAATATGACGAGGGCGCCAGCGACACCGAAATCAAGATCGGCAACACCAACCCCTACTCGGGCAATGCCTCCGCCTACGGTACGATCGGCAAAGTCGATCGACGCCTACTTCAAGATGGTCAACGAACAGGGCGGCATCAACGGACGCAAAATCAACTTCATCAGCTACGATGATGGCTACGCGCCGCCCAAGACGGTAGAAATGGTGCGCAAGCTGGTCGAGGAGGACAAGGTCCTGTTTGTCTTCCAGACGCTCGGCACGCCGCCGAATACGGCGATCCAGAAATACCTCAATGGCAAGAAGGTGCCGCAGCTGTTCGTCGCCACCGGTGCCTCCAAGTGGGGGCATTACAAGGAAAACCCGTGGACGATGGGCTTCAGCCCGACTACGTCACCGAGGCCATCATCTACGCCAAGCACATCCTGGCCAATGTCAAGGATCCCGAAGATCGGCGTTCTGATGCAGAACGACGACTACGGCAAGGACTACTTTAATGGCTTCAAGCAGGGATTGGGCAAGGATGCCGACAAGCTGATCGTCTCAGCACGTCACCTACGAGGTGACGGACCCACCGTCGACAGCCAGATGATCCAGCTGAAGAACTCGGGCGCTAACGTGTTCTTCAATATCACGACGCCCAAGTTCGCGGCGCAGGCCATCAAGAAGGCGGCGGAAATCGGCTGGAAGCCGGCGCACTACATCAACAACGTCTCGGCCTCGATCGGCACTGTCATGAAACCGGCCGGCTTCGAGAACGCGCAAGGCATCATCACGGCGGCCTACCATGAAGGACCCGACCGACCCGCAGTGTCAGAACGCCAAGGATTTGCTCGCATGGAAAGCCTTCATGCAGAAGCACTATCCAGTGGGCAATTTGGCGGACAGCAGCAATGTGCTTCGGCTATTCGGTGCCGAGCCTGATGCACATCGTGCTGAAACAGTGTGGCGACGACCTCACCCGCGCCAACATCATGAAGCAGGCAGCAAACATCAAGGATGTCGATCTCCCCATGTTGCTCCGAGGCATCAAGGTCAACACCAGTGCGTAGCGACTACTATCCGCTGCAGTCCGATGCAGCTGCAGAAGTTCGAGGGTGAGACCTGGAAGCTGTTCGGCGACGTCCTGTCGAACGAATCGCAAGCAACTAGTAGCTATTTGCACAATGGCGGCCGCCGGCTAGACGGCGGCCGCAACTGCCCTTGCAAGGAACATGACACAGGTTCGCCGCCAGGTTCGAACGTATCAAGGCCCTGCCGGCCTACGCGTTGGTCGCCGAAGCGATCGAGCGCAAGATTTTGAACGGCGTCTTGCGCCCGGGCGACCCGATCGGCACGGAATCCGAATTGGTCAAGCAGTTCGGGGTCAATCGCTCGACCGTGCGGGAAGGTATTCGACTGCTCGAGCAATCGGGCCTCGTTGCACGCGAATCGAGTCGGCGGCTGTTGGTCGCCGTGCCTCACTATGATCGGCTCGCCACGCGCATGAGCCGTGCGCTGATCCTGCAGCAAGTCACCTTCCGCGAGTTGTGGCACACCTCAATGGCGTTGGAACCGGCGGTCGTCGCCCAAGCCATCGAGCATGCCACGGAAGAGGATCTCCAGGCCGTCGACGCCAACATCGCCGCCACGCGGGCCGTTCAGCAGGCGGCAAGCGCCGTCGCCCATCTCGATGCCGAATTTCACGGGCTGGTCGCCAAGGCCGCGCACAATCGCGTGCTACTGCTGGCCAAGGAACCCTCCAGCATGCTGGTGATGCCGACCGTCGAACTGATCCTCACCAACAACCCGCCGGGGATCGCCCGGCTGATCGAGGCCCATCAGAACATCCTCACAGCCATCCGTCGGCGCGACAAAGCCAAGGCCCTCCTCTGGGTAGAGCGTCATCTGCAGGACTGGCGGGCGGGATTTGAACGGGCCGGCCGCCAGTTCGACAGCGCGATCGCACCCATGAATTGGCGACGCCTGAAATGGGACGCGGCGCTGCCGAGCAAGCAATAAGACAGGAACGAAGCGACGTGGGGGCACACGGGGCCCGCCACAAGCTTCAAGCCGCAACGCAGCGCCAATGCTGCGGCACAGCCAATCGGGCCGGCCGGCACCTAGCTTGCAATCGTGCGCGCAACGGCAAGCACCGCTTGTGCGTGATCGGGTACTTTCACCTTGCGCCAGCTCCTGGCGAGCCGACCGGCCTTGTCGATCAAAAACGTTGCGCGCTCGACGCCCATGTAGGTGCGACCGTACATCGACTTCTGCGCCCACACACCGTAGGCCATCGCCGCGACCTTGTCGGTGTCGGCGGCGAGGCGGATCGTCAGGTCGTGTTTGTTGCGAAACTTATGATGGCTTTCGACACTATCGGGCGACACACCGATGATCTCGATGCCGGCTTTGCGAAACTCGGCTGCCAAGCGGGAGAAGTCCTTGGCCTCGACGGTACATCCCGAAGTATCGTCCTTGGGATAAAAGTATACGACCACAGGTTTGCCGCGCAGCTGGGAGAGCTTGACCCTCTCGCCGTCGTCGGTTGGCAGCTCGAAATCCGGGGCGATATCTCCATCCTGCAGCATGGCAAGTCTCCTTGTCCGTGGCGGGCCAGATGGCAAGCGCCGTCACGACACCCGCGCCGCGCCCGTGTCTAGACCCGCTTTGCAGCAATCCTAAGGAACGAGGCGAGGCAAGCCGGCGGGCAGACCGCATGTTAGGGGCAATTGGCACTCGCCGCGAGCCCATTGCCCCGGCAGCTGCTAACGGCTGCGCGCCGGTGCAAGCGCGACCCCTTGCAGCACTGGTGCTGAGATGAAGGTCAATTGCGCCCCGCCATGCGCGCCTTCTGCAGCGCCAGCACGGCCTCGACGCGATTTCGGACCTGCAGTTTCTGCATGATGTTGGTCATGTAGTGCTTGACCGTCTTTTCGCCGATCTTCAGTTGGATGGCGATCTCCTTATTGGTGCGGCCCTGAGCGACATGATCCAAGATCTGCTCTTCGCGCTTGGTGAGGTCGGCGAGCTCGGTCGGCTTGGCTCCGCCATTGCCGGACTGGCGCCGCGACAAGGTCAGCAGGCGGCCGGCCAGACGCGGCGAGACGTAAGAATCGCCGCGGGCGACGGAGCGCATCGCCGCAATCAGCTCCAAGCCGCTGGTGCCCTTGAGCAGGTATCCCTGTGCCCCCGCGTCCAGGGCCTGCGCGACGTGCTCCTCGCTCTCCGAGACGGTCAGCATCATGGTCTTGACCACGGGACAGGCGTGCGCAATCGCGCGCGCCGCCTCGATGCCGCCGCCTGGCATGCTGACATCGAGAAGCACAATGTTTGGCAATTCGGCCTTGGCGATCCGAACCGCATCGTCCGCCGTCGAGCCTTCCCCGACAAGTTCCAGAAAGTTCGCACCCCGCAGTGTGTGTGCAACACCTTCCCGGAACAGGGGATGATCGTCGACGACCACAACTCGTATACGCTCGCTCACTCTACCCCACCCGCTCCACGCTACTCATAATCGGTTGATTTTCAGACAGTTCGAAATGCGCTGTCAATCGAGTTCCTCCGCCAGGCTTACTTTCGATTTCCAATAGCCCGCCCAGTGCGGCAACCCGGTCACGCATGCCCTTGAGCCCCAGACCGTTGCTCTTAAGCATTTGCTCCTCGACCGGGAAGCCGCGGCCGAGATCGCTAATGGTCACCGTCAGCCGCCCCTCGCAGCAGCTACCCTCGACGCTTTGGCCGACGCCACCACCATGCCGGAAGGCATTGCTCAGGGCTTCTTGGGTGAGCCGATAAAGGCAGGTCTTAAGAGGATTTGAAAGATTATTCGGCAGGCGCGAAACATCGCATTTGACCGTCGTTCCGGTCCGACGCTCGTGGTTGCGAACCACGATCCACAACGCGTCAGCCGGCGAAAGGGCGTCAAGCTCGGGCAGGATCAGCCCGGCGGACATGTTCCTGATCTCGGTGAGGGCGTCCGACAAGGCGCTGTAAATCCTTACATAGTCCTCCCTAGGCAGCTCCGCATCACTGACTTGCGCCTTGGGTTGAAGCGCGTCCAGGCGCAAGAGCGCCAGGCTGATCAACTGGGCTGGCCCGTCGTGCATCTCCGCCCCGACACGACGCAAAATCAGATCGTGCGTTTCCACCGACCGACGATTGATTTCATCGACCCGAAGACGCAGGTCCTCGTTCTGTTGCAAGAGCCGCGAGAGCTCGGAAATGCGTTCGCGTAGCGCCTTCTGTTGGCTGGAGATGGTGGCGCTGCCGGTTCGCACGATCCGGAACAGTATGCTTAACATCAGCAAAGTGACGAGCGCGACCACGAACCAGCTGTAGAGGCGAGTGCGCGCCAGGTTGCTTTTCAGCTCCGTGCCATTCTCATAAAACTCGGCGATGGCGATAATTCTTTGCGAATCGATGTCGCGGATGGGCGTGTAGATTTCAAACAGCGGGAGACCGAGCTTGCGCACGGCCGAATTCTCGTCTTCCCTGGTTTCAAAAGAGCCGACGATCCGGCCCTTCATAACCTCCTGCAAACGCCAAGACGGCGGATATTTTCGACCCATTTCCTCCTTTTTATTGCTGTAGAGGATAATGGTATCGAGGGACCAAATCTTTATGCCGACGACCTTCTTGCGCAGTGGCGCCGTATTCAGCAATTCATCGAGCTTGGCGATCGTCTCGGCGCGAAGATTGGGTCCTTTGGCGAGTTCCTGGACTTGCGGGTCGATGAAGGTGTTGATGTAAAGCGCGGCGCTGCTGGCAGAGTTGTAGAGCACGCCCTCTTCAATGCGACTGCTGACCCAAGCCCCAAGCAACGTCATACCGCAGCCGAGCACGGCCAACGAGGCTATGGTAAATCGGCCGGCCAAGCTTTGGCGTGACCAGAAGGTTGCCAGGCGACGGCCAAAAAGCCTTGAAAATAGCCGCGAAGCGCTCGGCACCGTGTACATAAAGGTCGGACCAAAGTCTGATCGAAGATCGGCTCGAGGTCGCATGATGGGCGGACAATACTGCGGTAACATCCGCCCGGCGCTGAAATCGCATGTGATAGTTATTGTGTCTACCAATCTGGTGACGACGGCTTCGCCGAGTGCTAAAGCGCCGCACATATCGGTTGGTGTCGTGAACTGATGGTCGGTCGGGAGTCCTAAGTGAGCACCGGTACAGAGAAGGGGATCGGCGAGAGCCAGCCTACCCTTGCAGAGTCCGCCGGTGCGCCCGCTGGCGCGTTAGGCATACCCGCATTCGTTTGGCTCTCGGCGCAAGGCGTCGAGGTGCGGTTTGCCAATGGACACGCCGAGCCTGGCGGCAACGGCGTGGACACCACCACGCGCGTGCTTGTTGGCCCTGGGGGCGGCAAGAGTGGCCTGCAGGTGGCCAGCGCCGGCGAGGCAATCGGCGTAGCCTGGCAGGAGGTGACGGCGAGCGGGCACGGCGTTATCAAGCTGCGCGGCGTCGCGCAGGATGCCGGGCTGCTCGGGGCGGAAATCACCGTTGGCGGCGGCGCCTCCGAATTGAGCCATCATAGTCTGTCCATCAGCGGCTATGCTCTTGCCTCCACTGCGGCGGAAGGCCCGGTCGGGGCCGCCGCTGGCATCAACCTCGTTTGGGTTGCTTCCGACGCGACCGATGCGCCGGGCGTCGGCCGCATCATGATGCAGCGCTTTAGTGTGTTGCACGGCGAAAGCGGGACCCCCACACAGCTCATTCCGATCGCTGCCGCAAACGGCGCCTTTCAAAAGATTTCACATCACTCCGATGTCGAAGCCGGCCTGCGCGGTGCCGCCAACGACAATCTCGTTTGGGTCGGCGATGAAGATGGCAGCGGCGCCATGGGCCGGCTGCCGACGGTGGCGAGCCTCGATACGGGCGACATGCTCGTGGCTTGGATCGGCTCAGAGGGCCATGTCCACGGCAAGCTTTATGGAACAGCCAGCGCCGCCGGAGCCTCTGCCGGGGACTATGTCGCCGTCAACACCGCGCTGGCCGACCTGACGCCGCACTACGGCCGCGACGGCGACGGCCAGGCCTACGATGCCCGGCGCGTAAAGGCCACAGACCTCGGTGCCGGTAACTTTGCCCTCGTCTGGATGGTTGCCGCCGGCGCCGACGCCATGCTCAACGGCTCGGTCTTTTCCCTGCAGGTCGATGCGAGCCTGGCCGATGCGGCAACCGCCGATTGGGTCGAGGCCCCTATCACGCCGGTGGCCTTGCCGGCCGGTTTTACCGGCGAATTCAATTTAAGCATGGTCGACGGGCAAGGTAGCGATCTCGTGCTCAGTTACGAGGCCGCAGACAGTGCCGGCAACGTGACGATCACGGCGGTGGCTCAGAAGATCAGCACGGCCGATGCGGTGCTTGAGGCCAAGCATACGCCCTCAGACGCAGGCCCGCCCGACAAAGCTGATGCGGGTATGGCAGTCAACAAGGTTGCTTTCGACGAAAATTCCACGAGCGGCTTTGTCGCCCCTGAGCCGCGCGACAGCTTTGCGGTCAATACCAATAGTTTGCCGCCGGCCGAACCCGCCAGTGCGGCGGCACCCGCGGCAGCCCAGGCCGGGGAAGCGTCGGGGCTGATCGTCACCGCCAACGGCGACGGCCTTGCGGTGGCCTGGACGCTGGCCGGCATGACGGCCGATGCGGTGGTCCTCAAGGTCAAGATCCCCAGCGATACCAGCGATACCAGCGAGACAGAAGACGGCGCTGACACGGCGGCAGACGGGTGGGTCATCGACGTCACCGACAGTGCCGATGCCAACGTAGCCCCGGCGGTGGTCCGCATCGGCCATGGGGGCGTGGTGGTGGCATGGGTTGATGCACCATCCGGCGAGCTGCGCACCCAGACCTATAGCGCCCATGGCCAAGCGCAGACAGCCAACGGCATCACCGTGTCGTCGGGCCACAAGGTCTCCGACATTGTGCTGACCTCAAACCCGGCCGCGCCTCCCCCGGCCGCGTCTCCCGCGGTCGGGTCTCCCACGGCCGAGCCTCCCGCGGTCGCGTCTCCCACGGCCGAGCCTCCCCCGATCGCGCCGAGCGAGGCGGAAGAAGAGGCCGCCAGTGCGCCGGACGGCGACCAATTTGCCATGGCGTGGGTCGAGGATGCCGACGCCGACGGCTACGGCAGCATCATGCTGCAGCGCTATTTGGTGCAACCCAATGCCGGCGACGACGGTGCGGATCAGGCTCCGGTCGAGCTTGGTCGCGATGGTCATGTCGGCGATAATGACGAGCCAGAGCCGTTCTCGGTCGATACGCTCGCCGGGCCCGAGCCAGTGGTGGGTCGTGCCCCACAGCTGACGGGCCTGTCCGACGGCCAACTGGCGATTTGCTGGGTGGAAAACCACGGTTCGCAGGAGACGGTCAAAGGCGCCATCCTGGAACGCGATAGCGGGCGCGCCATCCTCAACATCGACCTGTCCGAACAGTTGGATGAACCAGCAGCCGTTGCCAAAGGCACGCACCCGATGCTTTCGTCGACGGCCAACGGCGATCTGCTGGTCGCTTGGCTGGAGCCGGATGGGAACGGTGGCTTCGACGTCAAGGCCGCTCTTTACGAGGCCGCCGGCGAGGATGCCTGGTTGATGCCGGACCAGGTGGTCGAGCTACAGCATTTCGCTTCCGAACCGAAGGATTTCTCGGTCGGGCTCACGGGCGATTCAGAGCCTGCCATCCTCCTCACCTGGGAAAACGACAGCAACGACGTGCGCGGGCAGCGCTTCGATCTCGAGGGCAACGCACTGGGCAACCGCTTCGCTCTCCGAGACGGACAAGCTGAGATCGCCTCCGACACAACCTCGCTGCCGGACGGACGCATTGTCGTTGTCTATGCCGAACAGGACGAGGACGGCGACGTCGACATTGAATCCCATGTGGTGGTCACGACCGGCGGTGACAGCCTGTCGGACACGTCGGACGGCGACGCCAGCGACCATATCTTCGGCGATCGGGGCACACTCGACACCCATGCCGGACTGGGTGACTACGGCTCCTTCAGCCAGGCCTCCCCCCTCGATAAGGACATCACGGTTGCAGAAGATGCAACCGATGGCGTGATCATCGACGTGCTGGAGGACCAGGCCGATGGTGGCCTGCGGGTGGTGCAAGTCAACGGGGCCGAGCTCGCCATCGGCGCCCCGCTGCGCGTCGAACATGGCTTCGTGCAACTGCGTGGCGATGGCGATCTCCTGTTTACGGCCGACGAGCACTTCCACGGCACCGTCAATTTCGAATACACCGTCTCCAACGAAGATGATCAGCTCGTCACGGGCTCGGTGGCCGTCAATGTCACCCCGGTCGAAGACGACCCGATGCCGGTTGACCTCGCCTTCGATCAGGCGCACGACACCGCAAGCCTCAGCGAGGCGAGTGCAGCTTATCCCGATCGGCATGACGATGACGCGCCCGCAGGCGACGGTGGCAGTGCAGACGGCGCCGCCACGACGCCAGCGATTGCGGCAATGGACGGTGCCACCGATACGCTCGCCTTCGCGCCACACTATGTGAATGACGGCTCCCGCGGCAGCCTCGAACGGCAATGGCTGCAACTGGCTGCGGACGAGACATCCGACGGCCGCGAGGGCGACCACGACGGCTCCAGGCCCGACAACGATACGTTCGTCTTCAACACGGCCTTCGGCAACGATGCTGCCGCCGAAAGCCGCGCCCTGCAGCAAGTCATCGATCTGTCCAAGTCCGGCTATCCGACGTTTCAGGCCCTGCAAGACGCCGGGGCCCTGGTTCAGGTCGGCGGGGACGTCGAAATCACACTGAATGCCCCTGACCCGGCACATCCTGAGAAAATCTTGCTGCGCTCGGTCGACTTGTCGACGCTTACCGCCAATGACTTCAAGTTCGGTTGAAGGGGGATGCCATGAGATAGCGACAGCGCTGTTAACGAAATGCGCGAGAATTCGGTGCGATTGAACAAGACTATTCTACAAACCGTGCGTAGGGCTGAAGCGGTCAGCATTGTACTGGCTGCCGCCGTTAGTTGGGGACAGTAGTCGCGTGGCAAAGCGAAAAACGAGCGAGGTTAGACGCGCGGCCGGCGTCCTTGCTCCGATCATTCCAACGCTGGCCCTGATCTCGTGTGTGGTGAACGTGCTCGCCCTAACGGGCTCGTTCTACATGCTGCAGATTTACGATCGCGTGCTATCGAGCCGCAGTATCCCTACCCTGGTCGCGTTGTCGGTGCTGGCAATCGGGCTGTATCTGTTTCAGGGTGGGCTCGAGGTCGTGCGCAGCCAGGTGCTTGTGCGCATCGCCAGTCGGCTCGATCGCCAGCTGACGACGATGACGCACGATGCGGTCATACGCTTGCGCTCCTTCGTCGGCTCGCAGGCCAGTCCCATGCAGCCGCTGCGCGACGTCGATGCCATCCGCAACTTTCTTTCCGGACAGGCGCCGGTGGCAATTCTCGATATGCCGTGGATGCCGCTCTACCTGGCCTTCGTGTTTCTGCTGCATCCCATTCTCGGTTGGGCCACTTTGGCTGGCGCCCTGTTCCTGATCTCGCTCACGTTTCTCACGGAACGGTTGATGCGCGCACCAACGGAGGCGTCTTCGATCGCCTCCCGGCAACGCTGGACGCTGGCGGAAGCCTCCGAGCAAAATGCCGAAGTCCTGAACGCGATGGGCTTTGCGCATCGCTTCATGCGGCGCTTTCAAACCGCGAGCCAGGACTACCTCTCCGCCAACGAGCGCTTGAGCGACATCGTCGGCAGCCTGACGGTGGTGTCGCGCGTGTTTCGTCTCATGCTGCAATCGGCCTTGCTCGGCCTGGGCGCCTACCTGACGATCGCCGGTGAGATGACCGCTGGTGCGATCATCGCTTGCTCGATTGCGGCCTCGCGCGCGCTGGCGCCGATCGAGGTGGCCATTGCCAACTGGCGAGGCTTCGTGGCCGCGCGTCAGAGCAGTCAACGGCTCGATGCGGTTTTTGCCAGCTTGCCTCAGCGCAGCAAACCGCTGCTGCTGCAGCCGCCTAGCAATGGCCTCAGCATCGAGGGTTTGGCGGTCGCCGTGCCAGGCACACAGACAATTACGCTCAGCAACATCACTTTCGCGGTCAAGGCCGGTTCGGTCGTGGCCGTAATCGGGCCGAGCGCGGCAGGCAAGTCGACGCTGGCTCGCGCCATCACCGGTGTGTGGCCCCTGGCGCGGGGCGCGGTGCGCCTCGACGGGGCTGCCTACTCGAGCTGGTCGCCCGAGGAGCTTGGCAAGCACGTCGGTTATTTGCCGCAAGACGTGCAACTGTTTGACGGCACCATCACGGAGAACATCTGCCGTTTCGAGGAGAATCCCGACAGCCTGAAAGTGATCACGGCCTCGCAGATGGCGTGCGTACACGAGATGGTCCTGCGGCTACCCAACGGTTATGAAACCCGTATCGGCAGCGCCGGCTCGGTGCTTTCGGCCGGCCAGCGCCAGCGGATCGCGCTCGCCAGGGCGCTCTACGGAAACCCGTTCTTGGTCGTGCTGGATGAGCCCAATTCCAATCTGGATTCGGACGGCGAAGCCGCGCTGATCAAGGCCATTGAAGGCGTGAAGGCGCGGGGCGGCATCGTCATTGTCATCGCCCACCGGCCAAGCGTGCTGGGAGCAGCCGATACCGTGGCGGTCATCGGCGGTGGCCAGCTGACGGCAATCGGTCCGAAGGACGAGATCCTCCGCAAGGTCCTGCGCTATCCGGTCTCCGCACCCGCTGCACTGGCCGTCGCCGCCGACGGCAAGAAGGCATAAGGGAAAAATTGTCAATGGCACTACAGACCCCGCCCGCCCTTGCAACGCTGCGCGCGCGCAGCGGGCTTGAGCCCGCCATGGCTCGGCGTCTCCTGGTTGGCCTTTTGCTGGTCGTTGTCATGGTCGCCAGTGTCGGCGGCTGGGCCGCCACGACGCCGATTGGCGGCGCCGTCATCGCTTCGGGCTTCGTCGTCGTCGAGAGCAATATCAAGAAGGTCCAGCATCCTACCGGCGGCATCGTCGCCCTAATCGCCGTCAAGAATGGAAACTTGGTCACCGCGGGTGACGTTCTGGTCAGTCTGGACGATACGCAAGCTCGCGCCAACCTGGGGATCGTCGCCTCGCAGCTGGTGCAGTTGAGCGGACGCAAGGCGCGGCTGGAGGCAGAACGCGATCAAACCGATCACGTCAGGTTCCCTGCCGGCTTTGTGATAAGCGGGGAAGATGCCGTCGCCATCATGGAGGGTGAAAGGCGTCTCTTCGAGGTACGGCAATCGGTGAAGAACGGCCAAATCGCCCAGTTCACAGAGCGCATCGGCCAACTCCGTCAAGAGATCAAGGGCATTACGGCGCAGCGCGACGCCAAGGCGGAAGAAGTCGAACTCATGCGTGACGAGCTCGAGCGCCTCGAGGGCATGCGCAAGAAGGACTTGGTTCCGACGACGCGCACCTTGCAAGCGCAGCGGGACCTGACGCGCCTGCGCGGCGAATGGGGGGCTCATGTCGCGCAGATTGCGCGGTCGCAGGGTCAGATCAGCGAGACCGAGTTGCAGATCATCGCCGTGACACAAAACATGCAGACCGAAGCCAGCAAGGAATTGCGCGAAATCGAGGCGCGGATCGCCGAGCTGCTGGAGCGCAAAGTCGCCGCCGAGGATCAGCTCAAGCGCATCTACCTGCGCGCGCCTCAGACGGGATATGTGCATGATTTGACGGTGCACACCATCGGGGGGGTGATCGGACCCGGCGAGAGCGTCATGACGATCGTACCCACACACGAAACCCTGAGTGTGGAAGCTCGCATTGGTACCGCCGACATCGATCAGGTGGCTGTCGGGCAGGAGGCCGTTTTGCGCTTCCCGGCGCTGAACCAGCGCACGACCCCCGAGATCAAAGGCACCGTCTCCAGGATCGGCGCCGACCTGACCAAGGATCCGCAAGCAAACGCCGTGTATTTCACGGTGCGCATCAGCGTAGCCGACAACGACAGGGACGCCTTCAAGCTCGTTCCTGGCATGCCCGTCGAGGCCTTCATTTCGACGCATGAGAGGACCGCTCTGTCCTATCTGATGAAGCCGATCAGCGATCAGGTGACGAAGGCCTTCAGAGAGCGGTGATCCTGGCGCCGCCGAGGCGGGGGCCGCTGCGGCGAGGCCACACGCGCAGGCCGATCGCCGGGGCCGGTCGGCCTGGAGGTTACGCCGAATCGACAACCTTGCTACAGAACGGCAAGATGTCCGCTGGAACCGCCGTTTAGGGGGAGAACTGGCAATGCGCAAGCTGGGTCCGGCCATCGCCGGGGTGCTTGCATGGCTGTTAATTGCCCTGCCGGCCGAGGCTGGCTCACGCTACGGAGCCAGGACCGAGCAGCTGCCCGAGGGCGTTGGTTGCTACTGGTACCGGGGACAGCTTTATTGCAATCGCTATTGCTATTGGGAAATCGACGGCTATCGCTATTGCCAGCGAAGATTGGGCGAGGCGATCTCGCAGGCGCCGCCGGTGTTGCTGTTCGATTTCGAACCGCGCCGTTATGACCGCATTCGCCGCGGACCTGTCGTTCTCGACGATGCCGAGCCACGACCGCCCCGGCGCAACTGGCAAAAGCCGGAGAAGTAGGCGCTTAGCCTCGTCTGTCCCGCTGGCTGGCGTCGCCGGCGTTGGGCGCACGTCGCTGCCGGCCGTTCGGCAATCGAGCGCGGCGGCGTAAAAAGCCGGCTTCCGGGAGGTCCCAGAAGCCGGCCCCCCATGGGCAACCACGGCGTCTGCGTGTTGGGGTACGAAAGGGAACGCCGCACGCTGCCAGCCTAAAGATTATCAGACAAAAGACGAGTTTGCGCCAGCAGCGCGGAGATGTACGCGTGCGTGACGTTCAACCGCCGCGCGTGAACCTGCCATTGCAAATCAATGGCAAGGGTGCTGCAGACCGCGGAGCGGCCAAAGGTGGCAAGCCGCAGCTGGGCGCGGTGACGGGCAATTTTTGCTGGCCGCCACACGCCATTGCGCGCGCCTCGGCCGACACTGCGGCAAATTGGCGGCACGCCAAGCGGCAGCGCGCGGATGCCAGGAAAGCAGCGGCCACAGCGGAAAGATAGTGCATTTGCCAATAACGAACAGAGGGTGCCTTGCCCTGGGTCCGATGCCGCATAGGACCTAAGGGGGGATGCGCACACGGCCCTTAGGATGCTGACGGCGGCGCAATTTGGAATAGAATTGGCCCTCTAATCGTTAGCAGGATGCATCATGCAGACCGGGCAGGGGCCTCGATGAGCGACGACGACAAGACCGATAGGCCGATCGATGAGTTCCTTCTCGCTCTGGCCGAGGCCTCGTTGGTCAATTTCACGCCCGAGGCGATCATGCTGCTTGAGGATATCGTCGCCGAGGATCGCCCGCGCCACCTGGAATTCGCCATTGCCGTCTACCCCTCTCCCCGCACGGCCAAAGTGCACCTGGCGCCAGTCGGCACGCCGGCCGCGCAGCTCAATGCGCGCTTGCAGGACGCTTAACGGCCGCCTGCTGATCGCTTAGGCAATTCGGCCGACCCCGTCGGCTGTGCAATTTTCCAATGGCTGCGATCGCGGCCACGCCGCCGATGAAACGCCACTGCCATTCATTGGCACGATTACGCCCCGCAGTTGCTGGTGCCTGCCGAACGGGAGCGCTACCCAAGAGGTTGCAGCCAACATCTACGGCTCGGCTTGAAGGCCCTCTGATGAAGCGCCAATTCGACACCGAGACGACGATCATCGTCCTAGCAGTGGGCGTCGCCTATCTTGGCTATCTGCGGATCATCGACTGGATGCCGGAACTGGGCGTGCTGGGAAATCTGCTCACCGGCGACGTCTCGGTCTGTGCTGGCTTCGAGATCAAATACCATTCCATCCTGGTGCTGTGTACGCTGGCGCTGTGCTGGGCGGTCGGGCTCAAGATCAGGCGCGCAGACCAGCAGCGATCCGCGCGGCACGGCCTGTAACGGCCGGCTCCGGGCGCCCGCTGGCTCGCCGATCAAGCTTGCCGCCGTGCCTCCTACATTGCGTGGGAGAGAGCGTTGCGGCCGCCCGACCCATCGATCCCGACAATGGCTTGACGCGAGCGGGTCCTACTCCGACAGTCTCGGTCGGAGCATCCATGACCCAAACATTTGCGGGAACGCAGGGGAGGACTACCGATGAGACGCATCTTGTTGTCGCTGCTCGGCTGCACGTTGGGCTTGTTTGCAAGCTCGGCGCTCGCCCAGAACTACGCCTGGAAGCCGGACCGGCCGATCACCATCATCGTGCCATGGGCAGCAGGCGGCTCGACCGATCAGATGGCGCGTATCGTCGCCTCGGAACTCGAGAGCGAGCTTGGGCAAAAGTTCGTCGTGGTCAATCAACCCGGTGCCTCCGGTTCGATCGGCACCAAAAATGCCACGGAGGCGCCGAAGGACGGCTATACCTGGGCCGCGGGCGCCGCGACCGACGTCGGAACCTATCGTGTGCTGGGCCTGCTCGATAGCGGCCTCAAGGATTGGCACATGTTTTTTGCCGTCGCCAACTTGACGGCAATTGCCGCCCATCCCAATGCCCCGTTCAAGGATTTTGGCCAACTCCTCGATACCCTCAAGAAGAACGGCGCGAACGTCCCGGTGGCAACGGCAGGCCTATCATCAGCCGGTCATAACTTTATGGAATCGGTAAAGGCGGCCGGCAAGATCGACTACAAGCACGTCACCTACGATGGCGGCAATCCTGCAGTGCTTTCGACGGTGGCAGGCGAGACCCAGGCGGTCTCTCAGCTGCTCGTGGAAATGAGTGAATTCATCAAGGGCAAACGCCTCGTCCCGCTTGCGGTCCTTTCCGAGAAGCCGGTGCTGCTGGAAGGCTATGGCGAGATTCCGCCAACGACGAATTGGCTGCCAAGCATGCCGGCGCCGATGAACTACTTCGGCATCTGGGCCGCCAAGGGCACGCCGGACAACGTGCTGCAGACCATGGCGGCGGTGTGGGACAAAAAGATCAAGAATTCCGAGCCGCTCAAAAAGTATGCCGCAGCCCGCAGCGCCCTGTTCACTCCAATCCACGGCGAGGAAGCGGAAAAAGAATCTTTCAAAATGGTGCGCTACTCGGCATGGCTCTACTTCGACGGCGGCAAAGCCAAGGTGTCCCCTGACACGCTTGGCATCCCGCGCCTTTGAGCCGGATGTCTCGCCGGCGCGCGCCAACGCCAGCGGCAAACCGGCCACACCGGTGCTGCATTGGCGGGCGCTGGCGCGCGCACAATTGCATGGAGCTGCGTAGGGAGCGCCTTGGCGATGGCGGACGACGTCTCAAACCTTCTGCCACATGAGCGGCCGGCGCCACCGCGCACTGACCTTTGCATCGCCCTCTTCTGTTTCGTGTTTGGGACCGCGGCCGCGGTCCTTGCCTACCGCATGCCGAGCTACACCAATCAGGGCGGCGAGATCTACACCGCACCTGGGCTGGTCCCTGGCCTCTACGGCATCGTCTTAGTCCTGCTCGGCGCCTGGCTCGGCGCGCGCGCCATCAGGCACGGCGCTTTGCGCGTGAGCGACGCAGCGCCGCGGAGGCCTCGCGACAAGATTGAAGTGCGCCTCGCCCTTGCGGCCGGCCTTTGCCTGCTGTTTGTCGTCGGTCTGCTTGGCCATATGCCATTCTGGCTCGCCGCCGCGATCTTTGTGGCTGCTTTCACCATCACCTTCGAATGGCAGGCAGCGCAGGCGTGGCCTACGCGGCTGCGGCGGGTCGTTGCAGCCGTTCTGCTTGGGTTGGCCACCGGCATCTGCGTCACGCTCGTGTTCGAAAAGCTGTTTTATGTGCGACTGCCCTGAAAGGTCGGCTCTGTGATGTTCGATAGCCTGGGCCAGATCGGCAGCGCCTTCTTGGGCTTCATGAATCCGCATACCCTGTTCAACGTCATCTGGGCGACCTTTCTTGGCATCGTCATCGGTGCTCTTCCAGGCCTCACCGCGACCATGGGCGTTGCCTTGCTGACGACGCTCACCTTCTCCATGCCCCACAACGAAGCCATTATGGTGCTGATCTGCATTTACGTCGGCGCGATCTACGGCGGCAGTCGCAGTGCCATCTTGCTGAATATTCCAGGCACGCCGGCCTCCGCCGCCTCCACGCTCGATGGTTATCCGCTCGCCCGCCAAGGCCTTGCCGGCCGGGCCATGGGCATTTCCACCTCGGGCTCATGGCTTGGCACGCTGTTCGGCATCCTCTGTCTGGCGCTGTTGACGCCGGTCTTGAGCGAGCTTGCCTTGACGTTCCAGAGTTTCGAATTTTTCTGGATTGCCGTGTTCGGCGTGGTGGTCGCCGGCACCTTGGCTGGAGGCGATCCGCTGAAAGGCTATATCGCCGGCTTCCTCGGCCTCTTCATCGCTACCATCGGTCAGGAGCCCTACTACAATTATCAGCGCTTTGCCTTCGGTTTCACCGACATGGCCGGCGGCATCGGACTGCTACCGGCACTGGTCGGTGCCTACGGCGTTGCCGAGGTCCTGCAGGCTATGCGCGGTCCCGCCATCAAAGCCGTCTCCAGCAGCATCGACTCGGTCGTGCCGCGCATCGAAGACGTGCTGAAATACTGGCGCACCATCTTCCGTTCGGGCGCCATCGGTGTGTGGATCGGCATTCTTCCAGGGCTTGGCGAGGATGCGGCGGCCTGGTCGTCCTACGCGGCTGCGCGACGCGCCAGTAAGGAAAAGGAAAAGTTCGGCAGAGGCTCGATCGAGGGCCTGATGGCGGCCGAGACCGGCGAGGCCTCGTCGGTTCCGGGGGCAATCATTCCCGTGCTGACGCTGGCGCTGCCAGGTTCGGCACCGGCGGCGGTGCTGATGGCGGCAATGATGATCCACGGGCTCAATCCCGGGCCGAATCTCATGGTCGAGTCGCCGCAGTTCTTCTATCAAATCATCGCCATGCTGGTGATCGCCGACATGAGCAAGCTGGTCTTCGGCTTTGTGCTGGTGCGACCCCTTATCAAGATCCTACTGGTGCCGCGCGAGCGCCTCATGCCGATTGTGTTCGTTCTGTGCGTGGTCGGCGCCTACGCCATTACCTCCCGTGTCTTCGACATCTACGTCATGCTGGTGTTCGGACTGATCGGTTTCGTCATGCGCGAACTGAAGTTCAACATGGCGCCGTTGATCCTCGGCCTGGTGCTGGGCGATCTGTTGGAAAAGAATTTGACGCGGGGGCTGGTGCTATCGAGCGGCAGCCTGCTGCCGTTCTTCACGCGACCAGTGTGCGCGATCCTTTCGGCCCTGACGCTCATCTCGATTGTCTGGTCGGTACCGGCCATTAATTCGTCGGTGCGCAATTACGTGCGCCGGACCTTGTCACGGACGCCCTAGCGGGCTCCTGCAGCCTCGAGCAGCCCGCGCACGTAACCGATCGCGCGTGCCGCGCAGCTGGGCCCGTCAGGCTCGTAGAGGAAGGGCTCGATGGCCGCCACGCCCCGGTAGCCACCGACGAGCAGACCCCGCAGGATTGGCGCAAAGGAGAGCGCGCCCTCGCCGGGACCGCGTCGGTTGGGATCGTTGAGGTGAACGTGGCCGATGATCCCCGTGGGCAACCACTGTTGCAGCAGCTCTGGAATGCCTTGTGCCTCGGCCTGCGCTGCCGCACAGCAATCCAGCATGGTCTTGAGGGCTGGATGGGCGATCTCGCGGACGATGGCAGCAGCCTGCGCGAGGGTATTGACAAGTCTTGTTTCCGTGGGGGCCAGCGGCTCGATGCAATAGGTGACGCCGGCTTTACCGGCGGCCTCGGCAGCAGCGGCAAAGGCGGCAATGGCATGCTTGCGGCCCTCCGCCTCCTTGCCGGTCTCGATGCGACGCTGGGCCGGAGAACCATGCACAAGGACCTGGGCGCCGAGATCGGCGGCAAGATCACACAGGCGGCACATGACATCGATGCTTCGGTTGCGCTGCGCCCCATCCTCCGAGGTGATCGATAGTCCCGCGGGCGCCAGCATCAAATAATGCAGGCTGGTAATGGCCAACCCTTCGGCGGCGACGGCATTGCGGATTTGCACTCGCCGCGACGGCGGCAACAAGTGCGGTTCCTCGCCAAGGGTGAACGGGGCAATTTCGAGGCCGTCGTAGCCGACCTTGCGAGCAAAGGCGCACTGACGCTCGAACGCCAATTCACGAATGACTTCGTTGCAAAGAGACAGGCGCATCTGGGACCCGATCGCGGCGAGGGCAGGAACCTTGGTGCTCATTCTCACCATGGCACATGTCCGTGCAAGGCCCCGGTGCGCCACCGACGTGGCCCGTACCGCCTGCAACCGGCGAGCGCGGTGATGAGCGGGCTTGACCGCAAAGGGCGCCTTGCCCGGGCGCCTGGCAGGCGGCAACGTCACGCCAAAAAGAAAACTGGCCCCCAGGGTGCTTGGGAGCCAGCCTTTCAAGTGGCGGCAGTGGCGTCCCGCGTTGCGGGGTGAAGAGGCGGTGCGCCGAGTGCTGCCAGCGACCAGACTATTTGCGATCCAAGGGAAGAACACCAGCGCTGAACTGGTGTGAGCGGCAGATGACTGCAACCGCTCCGCGTTTCTGCGCAATTGCGAGGCAATGGCAGATCTGGCAATGCGCCCCGACGGCGATATCCTGCGGGCGATGATCTCCAGATCTGCCGCCTGATCGCCGCATTTTTTGCTGGCGCAAAGCTTTGCGAAGGCGGCAGCCCCCGAGCTTCATCGCTCACAAGGCCTGCTGCCGCGCCCAAAAAAGATTGGCGCGTGGCCGAAAGCGCAAGCCCGCCGGCAACGGCCTGCCGCCGGGCGCGGCCATGGCCCGCCTCACCACGCCAGTTTCAGCCACCAAGCCTGCATTCTTTCGCAGCAGCAATCGCGCCAGACGAAAAGCTCAACTGCCGTCGGTCGTGACCATGCCGCCGGTGTCCCCTTAGGGACCCGAGGCCGGGGCGCTGGCCGGCCGGCCGCGCCAGGCAGCCGCGAAGGCAGAGGCGATTGCGGCCGCTGATTTGCCGGGCTGGGCCGCATCGCCGATCACCACGACGGAGGGGCTGGATCGGGCAAGCCCGGCGATCGCCTGGCCCGTGGGGCGTCGGGCCTGATGGTCGAGAAACTCGCGCAGCCGTGGTTGCCGCAACAACCAGCGCACTAGGGGCCAGCGCGCCATGCCCGACGTGAACAGGGCACGGACGAGCGCACCCAGGCCGAGGGGATATTCGGCGCCGGTGGCGACCACCACCAGGTCGAAGCCGGTCAGGACTTCGGGATGTGTGACAACGTCCACACCGTAGCGCATGGCCACGCCGGCATGCAGGCAAGCCGCCTCCAGGCCGGCAACATAGCGCGCAAGCAAGCCATTTTCCGCCGCCACCTCCTGAAACCGCGGCGCCAGCCCAGCAAGTCGCAAGGCACCCCCCGGGCTTGGCCCGCGCTCGAACACCGTGACCCGGTTGTGGGCGCCGACCAGCGAGGCGTAGGTCAACCCTGCCGGCCCGGCCCCAACCACGGCAATGCGCCTGCCTTTCGGCGGGCTTTTATCCGCGTACTCCTCTTCACGTCCGGTCTCGGCGTTGACGAGACAGTAAAGCGGTGCGCCCGAGCGCATCGTGCTAATGCAGGTATTGCAGGCAATGCAGCGGCGTACCGGCACCCCGGTTTTGACCTTTCGCACCCAGTCGGCGTCGGCAAGCAAGGGGCGACCGAGCGCCACGAAATCGCAGGCGCCTTCAGCCACCGCCGCCTGGGCCACCTTCGGATCGCCAAGCCGGCCGACGGCGATCACCGGTACGGGCAGGCCTGGTTTCAGGCGGCGCGCGAATTCGAGAAAGGCCGCATCTGGCTGGGCCATGGGCGGGATCATGCCCGCCGCGCCCGGTCGCGACCGGTAGTGGCCGGCAACGACGTGCACGGCATCTGCTCCATGGTCGGCCGCCCACTTGGCGATGGCCAGCCCCTCCTCGAGCTGCAACCCCTCGGCAAAGAAGTCATCGACGGTGACCCGGAAAATGACGCCTAGTTCGGCTACGGCCGACTTCACGCGCCGGGTCAGCGCTAGACCAAAGCGCGCCCGGTTCTCTAGGCTGCCGCCGTACTCATCGTTGCGGCGGTTCTCGAAGGGGGTGTGGAATTGCGATATCAAATAGCCGTGTGCCGCGTGAATTTCGACGCAATCGAAGCCCGCTGCTCGCGCCCGCACAGCGGCCTGCACGAATTGGGCCGTCGTCTCCTCAATGCGCGCCTTGCTCATGGCCTGCGGCATGATCGTTTCGGTCGTGACCTCCTCTACCACGTGTGGAATGGCTGAGGGTGCGATCGGCTGCTCGCCGCAGATGTCAAGGCGCGTGTGTCCGCCGGCATGTCCGAGCTGGATCGAGGCCTTGGCGCCTTCCGCCTGGATCGCTTTCGCCAGCCTCTTAAGACCAGGCAGAAATCGATCATCAAAAATGCCGAGCTCGCGCTGGCGGTGACGCCCACAGCGTTCCGGCGCAGCCATCTCCACGGTAACGAGGCCGACACCACCGCGCGCGCGGGCGCTGTAGTAGGCAATGGTTTGTGGCGTGACGAAGCCTTGGGTGTCGGCTGCCCGCGTGGTCATCGACGCCATGACGATGCGGTTGGGCACTTCGACCGGTCCGATGCGGCCAGGCTCGAACAACGATGCCATCACACCCCGTGCGTCAGCTCATCCAGTGGCCGCCGGAGACGTCGTAGGCCGCCCCGGTCACATAGGCGGCTGCATCGGAAGCCAGGAATGCCACCACTTTAGCCACCTCGTCCGGGGTGCCTGCGCGTCCAAGGGGAATGGTCCTCACGCGTTCCTCCGTCGCAGGCAGACCCGCATGGGCGCTCGCCCGTTCGAGGTCGGAGCGCATCGGCGTGCCAGCGATGATGCCGGGGCACACGGCGTTGACGCGCACACCGAACGGCGCCACCTCCGGCGCCAAGGATTGCGTGATGCCGATGACCGCAAACTTCGATGCGGCATAGGCGCTAAAGTGCGGATTGCCGCGGCGACCAAGCCATGACGCCAGGTTGACCACCGCTCCGTGCCCGCGTTGCACCATGCCGGGAACGACCATGCGCGTAACATTGAAGATGCCATCCACATTGACGGCAAAAGTATCTCGCCAATCCTTCTCGCTGATGCTGAGCAGCGAACCGATGCGGGCGATGCCGGCATTGTTGATGAGAATGTCGAAGGGCCGACCGCAAGCCTCCAACGCTGTCACTGCAGAGCGCACGGAGGCGGCAACTGAAACATCGCCGGCAGCAGCAGCGGCGGCGCGGCCAAGCGCGCGAACCTCCGCTGCGGCCGCTTCAGCTGCCGGCGCATTGACGTCGAGCAGGGCAATGTCACACCCCTCCCGCGCCAGGTACAAGCCGATGGCGCGGCCGATCCCATGAGCTCCACCGGTGATCAAAGCGCGCTTGCCTGCGAGCCCTTGCATTTTCACACCTGTGCCTTCCGCCGCGTCGCCGCCTTGCTGGCATTGGCTAGCGGATCGCCACTCCGGAGTCGCCGTCGAAGATGTGCAGACTATCGATCGGCACTGCCAGGTCGACCCGCGTCCCGGACGCCAGCGCGAGCTCGGGATCAACACCGCAAACACGGATGTCGGCCCGGCCGATGCGCACCGCCAGCAGCTGTTCGTCCCCGAGTTGCTCGGTGACCATCAGGTTGCCGCTCAAGGCGATCTGTTCGGCGTTGCTGACGCCTCCCAACCGCAGGTGTTGCGGCCGCACGCCAAGCGTCACGCTGTTGCCGACCCGCGGCCCGAGGCTGGCAAAACGCCGCTGCGGCAGCTCGAGGGTCAGGCCCTCGGTCGAAAGACGGAATTTGTCGGCCTCGACCGCAACCGCCATCTCGAGGAAGTTCATGGCGGGCGAGCCGATAAAGCTGGCAACGAAGCGATTGATCGGACGTCGGAACAGTTCCAGAGGGGCGCCGACCTGTTGCACCAAGCCGTCCTTCATGACGACGATGCGATCGCCGAGCGTCATGGCTTCGACCTGATCATGCGTCACGAACACCGAGGTCGTCGGCACGCGTTGGCGCAGCTCCTTGATCTCCAGGCGCATCTGCGCACGCAATTGCGCATCGAGGTTCGACAGTGGCTCATCGAACAGGAACACCTTCGGGTTGCGTACGATGCAGCGGCCGAGAGCGACGCGCTGCTGCTGTCCGCCTGAAAGCTGGCGCGGACGACGATCGAGCAGCGGTTCGATGGAGAGGATCTTGGCGGCACCCCGCACAGCAACATCGATGTCGGACTCCTTGGCGCGGCGATTGCGCAGGCCGAATGCCAGGTTGTCGTACACGCTCATGTGCTGATAGAGCGCATAATTCTGGAACACCATGGCGATGTCGCGATCCTTGGGCTGCAGGCCGTTCACGACGCGGTTACCAATGGCGATGGTGCCGCCGCTGATTTCCTCCAATCCAGCCACCATGCGCAGGGTAGTGGATTTGCCGCAGCCGGAAGGTCCTACCAAGACGACGAATTCGTGGTCAGCGATGTGCAGGTTGAAATCCTGCACGGCAGCCACGCCGCCCGGATAGGTCTTACGCACGTTGCTAAGGGTAACCTCCGCCATGATCAGACCTTTAGTCCTCTAATGACGTACTTCTGACCGAAGACGGTGACGATCAGCGCGGGCCCCAGCGACAACACCGCCGTCGCACTCATGAGATGCCATTCCATGCCGAGTTCGTGCACGAACTGCGCCATCACCACGGTCAGGATCGGCGTATTCTGCGCGGTCAAGATGAGCGCGAACAGAAACTCGTTCCAGGTATAGAGCCAGCAGAGGATCGCCAGGGCGGTGAGCCCGGGAATCGCCGAGGGCAACGCCACGCGCAGGAAAGCCCCCCAGCGCGAGCAGCCATCGATCATGGCGGCATATTCCATCGAAGGGTCGATGCCATCAAAGAAGCCCTTCATGATCCAAGAAAAGAAGCAGATGTGCACGGCGACGTGCGGCAGCAGCAGGCCCCAGTAGGTATCGAAAATGCCGAGCGCACGCGTGACGAAATACAGCGGCAGCACCCATGACACATAAGGCACGCAGCGAAATACGTAAATTGCCGAAAACCACAGGCTGGGAATTGGCCCCTTAAAACGCGACAGCATGTAGCCCGATGTCACCGTGACGCCCAGCGAGAGAACCGTTGCCAGTGTCGAGATCGCAAAGCTGTTCCACAAAGCCCTGAGCACGATCTCCTGTGTCAACACCTCGTGAAAATTGTCGAGGGTGAAATCGGTGCCACGATGCACGTAATAGACGGCGTAGCCGGGTCGCAGCGAGGTCAACACCAACCAGAACACTGGGAAGGCGAACAACAGGCAAACGCCGATGACCCCGAGCACGAACAAAGCCCGCCGGCCGCCGGGTGCCAACGCGTCGAAGAAGCGGTTGCGGTTGGCGACTGCGGGCAGGCTCTCCACCGCACTCATCGCGAAACCTCCACCCAACGATTGAGGAGGCGATAAAGCGCCATGGCGAACACCACGATGATCAGTGCACCGATCACGGCGGCAGCTGAGCCGCGGCCAAAATTCAGGAACTGAAAGGCCTCAACGTAGGCATAAATGCTGAATACCTCGGTGGCGCGGGCCGGACCGCCGCCAGAAATGGTCCAGACGATATCGAAGGTACGGAAAGCATCAATTGCACGGATGACGACGCAGACCACGATGACCGGGCGCAGCATCGGCAAGGTGATGTAGCGAAAGGTTCGCCAGGCGCTTGCGGCGTCGATCTGGGCGGCCTCGAACGGCTCTTGCGGCAGGCTCTGTAATCCCGCCAGCAGCAGCAAGGCAAACCAAGGCGTCCACAGCCATACGTCGGTAAGCAGAATGGCGAGGAACGCCGTCCATTTCTGGGTAAGCCAGGCGATCTGCGGCACACCGAACAATCCGAGGACGACATTGACGATGCCGAACTGATCATTGAACATCCAGCGGACCATGATGGCGGCGATCACGGGCGCCACCATCAAAGGTAGCAAGATGATGGTCTGCACCAGCCAGCGACCGGCAAACTTGCGATTCAACAGCAGGGCGATGCCGAGCCCGAGGATCAGCGAACAGGCCACGCTCGTCAGCATGAAGCCGAAGGTATTCGGTAGCACGATCCAGAGGAATTCATTGTCGCGCAGGACATAGGCGTAGTTGGTGAATCCGATCCAGGTCTGCTTGGGGTCGTGCAGATGCCAATCGCGGAAGCTTGCGTTGGTGCCGGTCAGGATCGGCAGGATCTGAAAGCAGATGAGAACGACAACCGCCGGTGCGATGAGCGCCAGCATGAAGCGCTTCTTCTCGTCGAACCGCGGAAGGCCGTGCGAGGGCATACGAGGTACTACCACAATCCCCAAACACCATCCCACCGCGGGCGGGCGCTGATCCTGCCGGCGCGCAGCCTTGGCGTCACACCGCGGCCGGGCCTCGGTGTGACGACGCTTGGCTTGTGGTTCGGCACAGCGCTAGTTGGTGCCGAGGCCGGCGCGCCGGACCTTCTCGACGTGTGCCTCCAGCACTTTGGCAATGTCCTCGCGCTTGCCAGACACCGCCTCGATCACGGCATCCGAGTAGGCTTTGTGCACCGCCGGCCACTCGGCAAAGTAATAGGCAGAGTGTGTGATCGGCTTTTGATCGAAGACGGCGTGCTTCAAGGCAGCGAAGTCCTTGTCTTCAGCGGCGAGCTTCGGCCACAATTGGATGTTCGGGGGCGGACCGCCCGTCTTCTTCCACATCTCGACCTGGCCGGTTTCGTCGCGCATCATCGCCGACAGCATGTCTTTGACCAGTTTCTTTCTTTCGACCGGCACGCCGATCGGGATGGCCCAGCCCCAGATCTCATTCCATGAGGTTGGCACCTTGGCGCGCGGACCAACCGGAAATGGGGCCATGCTGACCTTGCCGACGATCTTGGAGCGCTTCGGATCGCTGAACTCACCAAAGTGCGTGGAATCGACCAGCGTGAAGGCGGCATCGCCGGCCATAAAAATGGCGTTGGCTTCGTTGCGGCCGTAGGCCGTCATGCCCGGTGGACTTATCTTGTGCGTGTTGATCGCATCCCACCAATACTCGACGATCTCACGGTGGCAGGGCTCCGTGATGGCCGGCTCGAACTTGGCGGCTTTCAGCTTTTCATTGTCGCGTTCCAGCAACGGTTTGAGGATGTCGCATTGATTGGCCCACATGGTCCACCAGAAGCTGAACCAGGTGTTGTTCATGGTCATGCCGCCGACGTAACCCCACTTGACCTTGCCTTCCTTCTGCAAGCGCTGGCTGACCTTGACGAGTTCATCGAAGGTTTTTGGCACTTCCTCCGCCTTCACCAGATCGCTGCGATAGAAAAACGTGCCGACCGTGTGGGCCATCGGCACCACGGTCATTTTCTTGTCGTCATTCCAGAAAGCCAGCAGCGGCCACTGATCGACGGTGTCCATGCCCTTGATGTCGTCGGTCGGCTCGACCCACTTTTTCCAGAGCTGACCCCAGTCGTCGTTGTGCCAGATCAGATCGAACTGGTCGGCCCCAGACGTCAGCGTAGCGGTGACTTTCTCCATGAAGACGCTGTAGGCCATGGGCACACGCGTCAGCTTGATGTTGTTGGCCTTGGCCCACTTCTCCATCATGTCGAGGGAGGCATCCTGAATCGGGTTTTTCATGTACCCGACCTTGATTTCGCGCTCCTGGGTGAAGCCGGGGCTGGTGGCCAGCAGGGCGCCGGCCGCAAGCGTCATGGCAGCAGCCCCCTTCAGCAACCTGCGGCCCCGCATACGCAATTGACCCTGCATGGTCGGCATTCCTCCTCCTTGCGCCCAGCGCGCCACGCCGAACGCACGTGCTGCGCGGGCTTTCCACCGGGCGATGTTAGCCTCTTCCCTGCCGGCCATCCAGCCGGTTCGGAGAGCAAGCGTAGAATTGCGCTCCGGCCGGCTTCTGCGGCTATGATCAGGCGACGCACGGCTTGCGATTGCGCCGCATCCTGCCGCAGACCAACAAGGGGCCGTTCAAAAGAGGTTGCCGCCATGCCCAGGACGCTTTTCATCGACTCCACGCCAGATATCGATCGGCTTTGGCAACGCGTGCATGAACCGCAGGACGTCCCGGTCACGGTTCATATGGGCCCGGTGGCCGAGGCAGACATTCCCGCGCTGCTGGCGGACTACGACACCTGCATCGTCGATGCGACCTACTTTAACGAGCTCACTCTGCAGCGCTGCAGTGGGCTCAAGCACTTGGTGTTTCTCGGCACCGGTGCAGGCAGCTTCATCGATCTCGCCGCCGCCCAAGCGGCCGGCATCAAAGTCTCCACGATCAAAGGCTACGGCGATACCGCCGTGGCCGAGCACGCCATGGGGCTCGTGTTCGCGGCGGCACGCAACATCGCGACCATGCACAAGATCATGCGCGAGGGCGGCTGGCAGGTCATGCAGGGCATCGAGCTCAAGGGCAAGACCCTGGGGCTCGTCGGCCTCGGCGGCATTGGCCGCGAAATGGCGCGCATCGGCAAGGGCATTGGCCTTGAGGTAATCGCCTACAACCGCTCTGCCGTTACGGATGCACCGGTGCCGATGCTGGCGCTTGAGGCACTGCTCGGGCGCTCAGATGTGGTCAGCCTGCACTTGGCGCTCAATGACGGCACCCGCGGCTTCCTCGACCGCACACGCCTGCGGCTTTTGAAGCCCGGCGCCATCGTGGTGAATACGGCACGCGCCGGTATCGTGGACGAGACGGCGCTGATCGAGCTCTTACGCAGTGGCCAGATCGGCCACTACGCCACGGATGTCTACTCCGAGGAACCACCCAAGCCCAACGACCCGCTGCGCGGGCTCGAGCGGGTAACGCTGAGCGCCCACGCAGCCTACAACACGCCCGAAGCCGCCATGACCATGTACCGGCGCGCCATCGATCTGGCCGCCACCGGCTGATCGGGAAGGCCCGCGCGCCAGCCCCTCAGCAGAGGCCTCAGGAGAGCCTCACGAGCCTGTGATACTGCGATGCACAATTAATATTGCATTGCAGCATTAGATCGCCTATGTCTCGGGCAACAGAGACCCCCAGCACGGAAAGCCGCGATGAACCAGCCCGTCGGAAAGCAGGCCATTGATCAGGCCGAAAAACTCTTCAGGGAGACCTTTAGCCCCGGCCATGTCTTGGCCCTGACGGAAAAACCGTCACGACGTCCAAGGAATTCTATGAGAAAGCCGCCGCGGCTGCCCACGACGGGGCCAAGGCGCTCACGGAAATTGCCGATGCCGCGTGGGGCAGCACAAAACTGCTGAACGAAAAATTGGCGCAGAACCTGACGGCCAACGTCGAGGCGGCCTTCGCCGCCGCCCAGCAGATTGCCGCCGCCAAGTCGCTGCCGGAGATCGGCAAAATCCAGACCGAGTTCGTGCAGAAGCTTTCGGTACAGACCACCGAACAGACCAAGGAAATGGTCGACCTGTCGACGCGAGCCACCCAGCACCTCTTCGAGAAGGCCCAGGCGGTGGCCAGCAAATCCAGAAATCCATGAAGCCGCTGTTGTAGGCGCCCACATTTGGCTTCCCACGCGAGCGAAGCCTCGGTTGCAAGATACCGGGGCAATCGCTATTGCTGCCCGCGCTCGCCGGCGCCGGCCTCCCTCCGTGCTAACCTGGCCGCGACGCGGCAGGTAGGAGAGAGCGATGCTGAAAGTGTGGGGAAGGGTCAACTCCATCAACGTGCAAAAGGTGCTCTGGGCACTCGATGAGCTCAAGGTCGCCTATGAGCGGGTCGACGCCGGCATGGCATTCGGCGTGGTGGAAGAGGCGTTCTACCGGCAGATGAACCCCAATGCCCGCGTGCCTACCATCGACGATGACGGCTTCGTGTTGTGGGAATCGAATGCGATCGTGCGCTACCTGGCGGCCAAACATGGGGTCGGCACGCTGTGGCCGACCGATCTCAAGCAGCGCGCCGATGCCGATCGCTGGATGGATTGGATAGCCAACCACGTGAGCCCCGTGCTCAACCCGGTGTTCTGGGGGCTGGTGCGAACGCCTGCCGACAAGCGCAACCTGGCGCAGATCGACGCCGACGCGGAAAAGATCGGGCAGCAATTCCAGGTGCTCGAGCGATCTCTGGAGGGGCGGGACTATGTGGCGGGCCAGAGCCTCAGCATGGGCGACATTGTCGTCGGCGTAACCGTCTATCGCTGGTACGGGCTCGATGTGAACCGTCCCCGCCTCGCCAACATCGAAGCCTACCATGCGCGCCTGCAGCAGCGCCCGGCCTTCAAAAAGCACGTCATGCATCCGCTGACGTAAGGCTGGCTCAGCGCTCGCCGGCACCAAGGTGAGCAACCGCTTCGATCTCCACCTTGACGGCCGGCTCCGCCAAGGCTGCGACCTGCACCAGCGTACTGACGGGAAAATCCCCGCTGAAGACCTCGCGGCGCGCGCGCCACACCTTTTCGCGCTGGCTAATGTCGGTAACAAAAATCACCACCTTGACCACATCGGCCATGCTGCCGCCGGCAGCCTCGAGCAAATGGCGGATCTTGGCGAAAATCTCCCTTGCCTGCTCATACTCATCGCCGGCGAGGATCTTGCCATCCTTGCCGCGCGCGATCAGACCTGCCACGTAGGCGACACCGTCGACGACCAGGCAATTCGACCAGGTGCCCGGCGCAGGCTCCGGCACCTCGGGGCTGCGCACCCGACCGATGCGCAAGGATGTTTGCGAGGCCGCCATGTTGCTTCTCCTCGATCGAACGGGGCTGCTCCGATGACAACAAATGGTGGCAAAGATGCTAGCCCGGCGACGACGGCAAATGAAGGGCCAACGGGGCTGGCCAGCACGTCCCTGCGTCCCGCGCCTGCTGCCCGATCGTCGGTTGCCCCCGAGCCGGAGCGGCCACCCTGCCAAAGGGCGACATCCCCTTGCCGAGGTCGCGCACGCGTGCGTTAATCGCCTCGGGGGGTCGGTTGAGCCGGCCGCGCTACAACCATGATGCGGGGCCTTTTGCCTTGGCCGTGCGCAAGGAGAACGCTGATGACACGCCGCGCCACCACTTCGCGCCGCAAGTTCCTGCAAGCCGGTCTCGCGGCAACCGCCGCGGTCGCGGCACCTGGCCGGCTCACCGCCCAGTCCGCGCCGCCGGCCGCCAAAACCATACGCGCGGTCATGCACGGCGATCTGACGGTGCTCGACCCAATTTGGACCACGGCCAACATGAGCGCCTACCATGGCGCGATGCTTTACGACACGCTGTTTGGCATTGATGCCAATCTCGAAACCAAGCCGCAGATGGTGTCGAAATGGGGGGCATCGGACGACAAGAAGACCTGGACGTTCGAGTTGCGCGACGGTCTAAGATTCAGCGACGGCTCAGCCGTCGGTTGCGACGACGTCATCGCTTCGCTGCGCCGCTGGGCGGCGCGCGACGGCGCTGGCCAGCACATGATGCAGCGTGTCAGCGACATCGCCAAGAAGGACGACAAGACCTTCCAGTTCATTCTGAAGGAGCCCTACGGCTATCTGGTCGACGCGCTCGGCAAAACCTCGACGCCGCTCTGCTACATCATGCGCAAGAAGGAGGCCGAAACCAACCCAATGGAAAAGATCACTGCCTACGTCGGCTCCGGTCCGTTCATTTTCAACGAGACCGAGACCAGGCAGGGAGCGCGCTACGTCTATGACCGTAACCCCAATTACCTGCCGCGTTCGGAACCGGCTTCCGGCCTCGCCGGCGGCAAAATAGCCAAAGTCGAGCGTGTCATCTTTGAGAACATGGCCGACAGCCAGACCGCGCTGGCGGCGCTGCAGGCTGGTGAGATCGATTTTTATGAGACCCCACCGATCGACCTGATCGACCAACTGGAAAGTGACAAGAACCTCACCCTCGAGGTCTTGAACAAGACCGGCAACATCGGCTGGCTGCGCATGAACTTCCTACATCCGCCGTTTAACAACGTGGATGCGCGCCGCGCCATGCTCTACCTCCTGAACCAGGAGGATTATATGAAGGCTACCTTCGGCAATGCAAAGTACTACAACAAGTGCGCGTCGAACTTCGGCTGCGGCGTGCCGATGGAGAACGATGCCAACACCAGTTGGTTCAAGGAGGCACCCAATCCCGCGAAGGCCAAAGAGTACTTGCAAAAGTCGGGTTACAAGGGCGAGCCGATCCTATTAATGCAAGCGACCAACATCGATTTCATGCGCAATGCCGCCGACCTCGTCGCCGGCGCACTGCGCTCGATCGGCGCCAACGTGCAGGTGGCCTCGTCCGACTGGGGTGGCGTCGTCAACCGGCGCGCCGTCAAGGCGCCGCCCGAGCAGGGCGGTTGGAACCTGTTCATCACTTGGGCCGATGGCAACGCCGTTAGCAATCCAATTGCGCTCGCCGGCCACGCGGCAACGGGAGAAAAAGCCTGGTTCGGCTGGCCGTCGGATGCCAAGAACGAAGACCTGCGCGACAAGTGGGCGGCAGCCGGCAGCTTGCAGGAAAAGCAGCAGATCGCTCGCGAGCTGCAGGAGAACGCCTGGAATTTCGTGCCGCACGTCTGGCTGGGGCAATGGCTGCAGCCCACCGCGCGCCGCAAGAACCTGACGGGCATGCTGGCGGTACCCGGCGTGGTGCCGTTCTGGCATGTTGAGAAGTCGTGAAGCCCACCGATCAGCACGCGATGAGGAGCGCGCGCGGAGGGCAAAGCAACTGCTAGCCGGCGATAGGAGCGAGGAAGGCGTAACCGACCGACATGCTGGCCTTCATCATTCGTCGCCTGCTTTCGACCCTACTGGTCATGGCGCTGGTCGGCGTGTTCATATTCCTGCTTCTGCATCTGTCGCCCGGCGATCCGGCCGCGATCATCGCCGGTGACAATGCCACGCCGGCGCAGATCGAGGCGATCAAGACCAGCCTGGGGCTTAACGATCCGCTGCACGTGCAGTTTGGCCGCTGGGCCATACGCGTGCTCAATGGGGATCTCGGCATCTCCATCTTTTCCAATGTGCCGGTGGCAACCTTGATTGGCCAGCGTGTCTGGCCGACGCTCTCTCTCGCTTTCACCACCATCGTGCTTGCCGTCATACTTGCAGTCGCGGCCGGCGTGCTGGCAGCGTGGAAGGCGGGAAGCCTGATCGATCGGCTGGTCATGATCCTGTCCGTCGTCGGTTTCTCCGTGCCTGTGTTTGTGGTCGGCTATCTTCTCATCTACCTGTTCGCCATCACGCTGCGTTGGCTTCCGGTGCAAGGCTACACACCGCTGGCGGAGGGTTTCTGGCCGTGGGCGCGGCACCTGATCCTGCCCTCCATCGCTCTTGGGCTTGCCTACGTCGCCTTGATTGCTCGCATCACACGCACCGCCATGCTCGACGTGCTGGCGGAGGACTACATGCGCACCGCGCGCGCCAAGGGCGTGGCCACCGGGCCAATGCTGTTCAAGCACGCCCTCAAGAGCGCCGGCGTGCCGATCGTCACCGTCATCGGCATCGGCATCGCGCTGTTGATCGGCGGGGTGGTGATCACCGAGACGGTCTTCAATCTGCCGGGCATCGGCCGACTGGTGGTAGATGCTATTTCCAAGCGTGATTACCCAATCATCCAGGGCGTGATCCTGCTGTTTTCCGGGGTTTATGTGATCATCAATCTACTGGTCGATCTGTCCTATACCCTGCTTGATCCGCGCATCCGGTATTGACATGACGGTGGCTGCCGCAGACATCGTCGCCCTGCCCAAGCGGAGTGGCATCTGGCATTTCCTGCGCCGCAATCCGACGCTCGTGGGCGGCCTGATGGTCCTGGCTCTGGTGGCGTTGGCGGCGCTGGCTGCACCCTTGATCGCCGGCGATCCAATTGCTGCGAAACCGGTGAACCGGCTGAAAGCGCCGTCGCAACTCAACTGGCTCGGCACCGATCAGCTGGGTCGCGACGTGTGGGCGCGCACCGTGTACGGCGCACGCATCTCGCTTGTGGTGGGCCTGGCGGTTGCCACCATTGCCATGGTCATCGGCCTTTTGATCGGCCTGCTCGCGGGCTTTAACAGGACGGTCGAAACGGTGGCAATGCGCCTGATGGACGGGCTGATGGCGATCCCTGCGATCCTGCTCGCCATCGCCTTCGTTTCTCTCTCCAAGGCCAGCGTCAGCATCGTGGTTGCCGCCATTGTGTTGCCGGAGATCCCAAGGGTGGTGCGGCTGGTGCGCGCGGTGGTGCTTTCCGTGCGTGAGCAGCCGTTCGTCGAAGCCGCGGTGGCAAGCGGCACTCGGCTGCCAAAAATCCTGCGCCGCCATATTCTACCGGCCACCATGCCGCCGCTGATCGTGCAGGCGACCTACGTCGCTGCCTCTGCCATTCTGATCGAAGCCGCCCTCTCCTTCCTGGGTGCGGGCACGCCGCCGGAAATTCCAACTTGGGGCAACATGATTGCCTCCAGTCGCGTCTATCTGGGATTGGCGCCGTGGACGATCTTCGGTCCTGGCCTGGCGCTGGCCCTTGTCGTCCTGGCCGTGAACCTTGTCGGTGATGGGCTGCGCGACCGCCTCGATCCGCGCATCGCCCGGCGAATGTGAGCGCCCTGGATGACCGCGCCGCTGCTCGATGTTCAGGACCTCAGAACGCACTTTTTCAACGAGGACGGCGTCACCCGCGCGGTCGACGGCCTCTCGTTTTCGGTGGCTGCGCGGGAGACCGTGGGCATCGTCGGAGAATCCGGCTGCGGCAAGACGGTCACAGCCCTGTCGATCCTGCAGCTGCTGCCACCCCGCCTGGGGCGCATCGTCGGCGGCCGCATCCTGTTTGACGGCAGCGATCTTACCAGCCTGGGCGAACGGCAGTTGCGCGACATCCGCGGCAATCGCATCGGCATGATCTTCCAGGAGCCGATGACGAGCCTCAATCCGGTCCTGAGCATTGGGCATCAGATTGCCGAGTCGGTGCGCATCCACAAAGGTGCGTCGGCACGCGCAGCGCGCGCCCGCGCCCAGGCGATGCTGGATCTGGTCAAGATCCCAGATGCCTGGCGTCGGCTCGACGATTATCCGCACCAGTTCTCGGGCGGCATGCGCCAGCGCGTGATGATTGCCATGGCGCTTGCCTGCGACCCGCAGATGCTGATTGCCGATGAGCCAACGACGGCGCTGGATGTGACGATCCAGGCGCAAGTGTTGAACCTGATGTTGGAGCTCAAAGCCAAGACCGGGGCCGCTATCGTTCTCATTACGCACGATCTCGGTGTCGTTGCCGAGACCTGCCAGCGCGTAGTTGTGATGTACGCCGGGCGAAAGGTGGAGGAAGCGCCGGTGAGGCAACTGTTTGCCCGGCCGGCGCATCCTTATACGCAAGGGCTAATCGCCTCAATCGCGCGCGGCAAGGCCGGTGCCCGCGCCAAACGGTTGAGGGAAATACCCGGCATGGTGCCGTCCCTGCGTGAACCGATTCGCGGCTGCGCCTTCGCGCCGCGCTGCCAGTTCGCCATCGATAGCTGCCGGCTGCAGCAACCGGCGTTGCTGCCGGTCGCTGGCGAGCCGGCCCACCAGGCGGCCTGCTTGCGCCTGGAAACGGTGCTGGCCTCATGAGCGGCCCGCCGATCCTGGAGGTCAGCAACCTCAAGAAACACTTCCCCGTGCGCCGCGGCCTGTTGCAACGCGCAGTCGCCGAAATCAAGGCCGTGGATGGCGTCTCTTTCGCGCTCGCGGCTGGCGAGACGCTCTGCCTTGTGGGCGAGTCGGGATGCGGAAAATCCACGGTCGGGCGGCTGATCCTGCGCCTGATCGATGCCACCTCCGGCGACATCATCTTCAAGGGGGAGAACATCACGGCGCTGTCGCGCGAGGCGATGCGCAACAAGCGCCAGGCCCTGCAAATCGTTTTTCAGGACCCCTATGCCTCGCTCAACCCCCGCCTCACTGCAGGCACCATTGTGGGGGAGCCGCTCGAGAACTTCGATCGACTGGGACGGAGCGAACGCGAGGGCCGCGTCAAGGAGCTGTTGGCGCGCGTGGGACTAGGCGCCGACGCCCTCCACAAGTACCCCTTCGAATTCTCCGGTGGTCAGCGCCAGCGCCTCGGCATCGCCCGCGCACTTGCCCTTTCACCGTCGGTAATCGTCGCCGACGAGCCGGTTTCGGCGCTCGATGTTTCCGTGCAGGCACAAGTGCTGAACCTGATGATGGACTTGCAGGCGGAGCTTGGTCTTGCCTATCTGTTCATCAGTCATGACTTGGGTGTCGTCGAGCACATGGCCGACCGCGTCGCCGTCATGTACCTCGGCCGCATCGTTGAAATCGCGGCCAAGGAGGAGCTGTTCGCAAGTCCGCGACATCCCTACACGCGTGCGCTTATTTCTGCAGCGCCGTTGCCCGATCCTACCGCCAAGCGCGAGCGCATCGTCCTTGAAGGCGACGTGCCATCGCCAATGACGCCACCGACCGGCTGCCATTTCCATACCCGCTGCCCCTTTGCAGTGGCGCGCTGCCGCATGGAATATCCCCCGCTGCGAAAATATGGCCCAATGCATCAGTTCGCCTGCCATCTGGATCTGTAGCAAGCGCGGCGGCGGCGGTGCGTGCGCGCCCGGAGACAAGGCGGTGAGGGCAGCGCTGCTCCGCCCGCTTAAGCTCTTTTTTGCCTCGGTGCCCGCCGCAACCGCCGCCTAGAAGGGCCGCCGCTTGCTGCGGGGCCGCCCAACCGGTCGCCTGGCTGCCGGCCTCATGTCGCTGGCTGTCACTGCCGCCCCTGTTGACCCCGGGCTTTGGGCAGACAAATTCGAGGTAAACCGCCGCGCCAAAGCCAACCAACGGCACAACCTCGCGCCCTCGATCCGCAGGCGATCGATTGACATCGATTGACAAGGAAAGATCTGGACCCTGACGGCGCGGGTCAACTAGGCTCCGACTTTGCGCAGTGTGGGGGAAAGGGAGACAATGAGGGTCGCTGCCAGCATCGGCCTGACGGTCCTGGTCGTCGTTGCTGGTGCGGCCGGCATCGGCGCACTCGAAATGCTCTACGGCCAAGGACCGCATCGCGCCATCGGCTGGGCCATTGTCGCCGCACTGATTTTATTGATCTGGCTCCCCAAATGGCCGGTCAGCCGCAAGAGCATCGCCGCCGCCAACAATGCGCTGTTTGCCGAGCATTCCCTTGGTTTCACCGAGCTGACAACCAGAAATCCATCTGCGCATCAGCTGGGTCAGCAGCTGGTCATCACCATGCGCCGCCTGGGAACCGGCTTGGCAAGCGACGGCATGCTGATCGAAGAGTTCAACGCCAAGCATCGACTCGCGCAATTGAACCTGATCGCCATGGCAATGATCGATCTCAAGCAATCGGCCGTGCTTGGGGAACCATGGCACGCGCCGAACGCGCCGGCACGCGAGGGGCCCTCCGCGAGCGCGGTCGCCGCCGCTAGGGACGAGATCTTCAACAAACACGGCGTCACCATCACCATTCCCGACCGGCAATTCCGTATCGAGGGTGGTTGCCTGCTCGATGCCAGCGACGTCGTCTCACCGCCGCCAAAGTCACCGCCACCACCGCCGGATCTCATGCGCCAGGCGATCTATGGTTCGTTCGCCTTTTTTCTCGAACAAACCAAGGATGAGAAGGTGGATTTCAATGAGTACCACCTGCTCGTACTCAAGTCCTATGTTGCCACCATCTCGATTCCGATCAGCACTGCCGAGCCGATCGTGGCCGTAGCCCGATTCTCGGACCTGCCGAAGGGATGGGAACAATGGGCGGTGAGTGCAATTGTCGATCAACTGTTCAGGATGGTCCACGACCAGATCTACAGGAAAGCGGATACCCCCCCTAGAACATAGAGAGATGGTCGACCGCAGCGGGAGGGGCTTGGGGGCCGTTTGGCGTTGCCGTGGTCTGGATGGGCTCACCGGCCTGTTAGGCGCCTGCACGCGTGCCAAGGCCGCCCAGTAGCCTGCAGGCGACCGCCAGCTTTTGCCTTTGGCAGCTTTGTGCTCCCGCTGCACCGGCTGCAACCGGACCTGAGGCCGCGGCTGGCGGCGCTTGCAGGGCCGCTGGTGGCGCCGGCCGTACGGCGAGCGCCGCTTGCCCAAAGCCGATGCGCACGTGACGCCGGCGCCGACCGACGGGCGTGGCGCTCAAGTGCCAAGTCGCCAGGTCCGAGGGTGGACGAGGCTGAGGGCAACGGCAACTGCCAGCCCAACGGCGACGCAGCGGAACGTGGACTGAAAGCCGGCGAGGAACGCCTCTGCCGGCGGCGCCTGCGAGAGCTCGGCGATGGCTTGGAAATGCGTGAACGCTGCCGATAGCCCGGTTGCCGCAAGCACCACGCCGATCGTGCGCGTCACCATGGTGAGGCTACCGGCGACGCCACGATCTTGGGCAGGCAGCGCTCCGGTGACATAGTCGCTGTAGCCAACCTGAAAGAGTCCAATGCCCACACCTTGCGCGAACAGTGTCCCTGCAACGACGGCAAGCAAGGTCGCCTGTGTCCAGACCGAGATGGCGCAGAGGCCGGCGACATGGAGCACAAGCCCCGCGAGCGCCAAAGATCCGATCGGCAAGCGTTGACTGAGCCTGCCCGCAAGCCAGGAGCCCACGACGGTGCCGACGGCGCTCATGGCCAGCACGGCACCACCGGCTGACGCATCCAAGCCGGCAATGCGCACCACGTAATAGGGCACGAGGATCAACACGCCGAAAGCGGCAAAGTTGGCAAGGATGTTGATCGCATTGAGCAGGGCGAAGCGCAGATTGCCGAACATGGACAAGCGGATTAAGGGTTGCGGATAGCGCAGCTCGTGCACACAGAACCACCAGAAGGCGGCGAGCGACAAAAGCAGCAGAATACCCGGGACGGCCGGGCCGAGGGGACCCGGCAAGAATGCCGAGGCAAGCAACAGCGCGCTCACCCAGACAACGAGCAAGACGGCACCCGCGCCATCGAAATCACGCATCGAGCGGCGCTTCGGGGTAGCGGCAATAAGCGGTGATAGGGCCAATGCAAAAATGGCGATCGGCACGCGAAACCAAAACACAGCCGGCCAGCCCCAGCGTGCGACCAGGACGCCGCCGACGATCGGGCCGAGGGCACCTCCGATGGCGATCACGCCGGCATAAAACGCCAGCGCGCGCGTGCGCTCGCTCTCGTCCATGAGAGACGTCACGAGGGCCGGGCCACAGCTCAGCGTCAGCGCGATTCCTATTCCTTGCAGCAGGCGGCCGACCAGCAGCAGGGCATAGTTCGGCGCCATCGAGCAGGCAACGAGCCCGAGCAGGCTGAGCGAGAGCCCGAGTTGAAAAATCGGGCGGTAGCCCACGAGATCGCCGAGTCTGCCACAGGCCAGCATCAGACTGGCATAGGTCAGGACGTAGGCGATGACGACCCAACGAATGTCCTCGAGGCTCAACTCGAATGCGCGCGTGATGCTGGGGAAGGCGATATTGACCGCGGTGTCGAATGGCGCCAAAAGCGTGCCAAAGCCGACAACAAGCAAGCCGATCGGTGACCGTGGCGGGCGCGTCATTGCGGGACGATCTGGGCTAGCCGGTAAGCTGTGGCGCACGACCCTCGATACCCCCCCCTACCTCATTAGCATCGCACAAGCATGGCATGGCGTTGGTGCCAATCGCGCCGCTTAGGGTTGCTCCCGCCGGCGAAGCGTTTCTGGCGCCAGTAGCGCGAATACGGCACCTACCAGCAAGAGCAGGAAAGCGGACCCGACCAGGGCGGGAACTGGGCCGTAGACATCGGCAATGAGGCCGAGCGCCAGCGGCCCAATCACATAGCCGGCATCCGCAGTCATGCGGAAAGTGCTCATTGCAGTGGCGTTCATCCCCGGGGGCGCCGAGTCTGCGGCATACGTCGCTGGCGCTGCACCGCCCACGGAACTGGCCACACCCCAGACGATGCACGCAACAATGAACCAACCGTAGGTTGGCGCCACGCAGAATAAGACCATCGAGGCACCGGTCATGATGGTTGCCGGCACAATCACCACCTTGCGGCCGAATCGATCGGCCAGCCACCCGGCCGGGTAGGCGGCGAGAACCCCGCAAACGCTGCCGAGCATCAGGGCAAAGCCAATGGCTCCAACCGACAATCCGAGCAAGGTTGTAGCCAGCATCGGGACGATCACAAACAGGCCGCCGGTGCGCGTGACGGCATTCATCAGCGAGATTAGGCTGACCAATACGAAGCCGGGTTTGCCAATCAGGAGGCGGAATTGCCGGGCGAACGGCGGACGCGTCCCTGCAACGGTTGCTGCTGCAGCGCGCCACAGATCACGCGTCTCCTTGACGGCAAACCACGCGACGACGGCGGCCAGCAGACTGGCAATGCCATAGGCGACAAACGGCGCTGCCAACCCCAAATGCTCCGCCAGCAGGCCGCCAGGGAACGGCCCGATGCCGACGGCGAACAAAAAGGTGCCCTGATAGATGGCGATGCTGCGGCCGCGCTGCTCGGGTGTGCTGATGTCGGCCAGCACGACCTGGCCGGTGGTGAGGATCAAGCCGGCGCCGGCCCCGGCAACGAAGCGGGCGACAACAAATTCCGGATAGACGCTAGCCCAGGCGCACCAGAGGTTGCCGAGCGCCGAGATTAGGCCACCAATCGCCAGTGTTGGCCGCCTGCCGAGCCAATCCGACAGCTGTCCCGCCGGTACGGCCGATGCAAAGCGCGCCAATCCGTAGGCGGCGACTGCCATGCCGATGGCAGAGGCGGGCACTCCGAACGACTGTGCATAGAGCGGCAGCGACGGCACCATGGCGCCGAAGCCGAGCTGATTGACGGCGACGAGGACACACATCCAGAAGAGCACGCGGCGTTCAGCCATCATAGGAACAGACTGGATGTTTTTTCCGCTGCTGCCGATCTGGGACGAATTGCGAGCGTTTACTAGCCTGGCATGCATCCTGTAGGCCAAGGCGGCTCCGGCGGCAATGGCGCCAGGCTCCCTGCACGGCCCTCGGCAACGCCGGGCGGTCGCCGCGCACAGGGCCCTTCGATGCCGCCTCTGGCATGATCCTGGCGACAGCGAGCTCGGGCGCGGGCTGGCAACGGTCTTGGCAAGACCGGCAGCCTTTGCTCAGCTTGGCAGTGGTCGCGGCAACAACGACTGCGCTAGTGTTGCCGCTCGCCAAGCCCAGGCAAAGTCCAAGACAGCAGGCAAACAGGAAAAGCGCATGTATCAGCATACCGTCGACTTTATTGTCGTTGGCGCCGGCTCGGCGGGAGCTGCGCTGGCATCACGGCTTAGCGAGAGCCGTCGCTATCAAGTCCTCCTGCTCGAGGCGGGCAGCGAAACCCATCCGTTGTCGCGCGTGCCGATCAGTTTCGCGACGTTCATCAATCGGCCAGGGGTCAACTGGCTCTATGCTTCAGAGCCCGAAGCCAACACCGGCGGGCGCCCGATACCGGTACCGCGCGGACGCATGCTCGGCGGCTCCAGCGCCATCAACGGCATGGTGTGGGTGCGCGGCCAGCGTCAGGACTACGACCATTGGGCGCAACTGGGCAATCGTGGTTGGAGCTACCAGGACGTGCTGCCGATCTTCAAGAACATGGAAAGCTACACCGGCGGTGACGCTTCGGTGCGTGGCCGCCAAGGTCCCATCGTGGTCTCCGACATCGATGAGCGCGGTCGCCTCTATGACAGCATCTTCGCAGCCGCGGCGACATTGGGCATCAAAGCCAATCCCGACTACAACGGCCCGGATCAGGAAGGCATCGCCATGACGCAGGCCTCCATCAGCCGTGGCCGCCGCATGAGCACGGCACGATGCTACCTCGATCCGGCGCGTTCACGCCCAAATCTTAGCATCGAGACCGATGCGACGGTCGAGCAACTCGTGCTTGAGGGCAATCGGTGTGTGGGGGTGCGCTACAGCGTGCGCGGCTTGAAGCGCGAGGCGCGCGTGGCCCACGAGGTGATCGTATCGGCCGGGGCCATAGCCTCGCCGCAATTGTTGGAATTGTCCGGCATCGGCCAGGCGGAACGGCTCAAGGGACTGGGCATCGAAGTCCGACATAATTTGCCGGGAGTCGGCGAAAACCTGCGCGACCACTGGGCGCCGCGCATGAAGTGGCGCATCGGCCGCCATGGAGTGACCTTCAACGAGCGGGCCCGTGGTCTGCGGGGCCTAGGTCAAGGCCTGCTCTATATCGGCGCCGGCCGCGGATTTCTCAGTCACCCGGCCTCGCCTCTGCGCGCCTTTTTCAAGACCAGGGAAGGCCTCGACAGCCCGGACGCGATGTTCACGGTCCAGCCCTTTCTGATGACACCAGCGCTTAAGCTCGCCAAGGAGCCGGGGATGACCGTCATCACGCACCAGCTGCGACCGGAGAGCAAAGGCAGCGTCCATGTCGTTGCCGCGGATGCCAGCAAACCGCCCGCCATTCGCTTCAATTTCCTTGCTGAGCGCATCGACCGAGAGTGCCTCCTCGCCAGCATGCGTCTGGTGCGACGGCTGGTTGCCGCACCGGCCCTGGACTGGCTCGGCGCCGAGGAATTCACACCCGGTCCGCAGGCAAATTCGGATGAGGAGTTACTCGCGTTCGTGACCCGGAGCGCTGAGACCACCTATCATCCGGTCGGAACGTGCAAGATGGGCAGCGACCCCCTGGCGGTGGTCGACGATCAATTACGCGTGCACGGAATTGCCGGTCTGCGCGTGGCAGACGCCTCGATCATGCCGACCCTGACGTCGGGCAACACCAATGCGCCATCGATCATGATTGGCGAGAAGGCCGCTCACATGCTGTTGGCCGCTGCCGCTTAGGCGTCGAACCATCCCAGGCCGAGACGAGCCCGAGCGCCAGTTTGCGAGGATCGCCATCGGCTTCCCGTTCGAAATCGACGGTCTGGCGCAGCGCTCCACGGCCTGACCGCCGGCGGGACATTTTTGACCGCAGCGGTGCCATTGGCGGTCAGGGCATCGTCGACGTCACGGGGCTCGTGATCTATGCCAGTGTGGTCTACCTGGTGCTGCGGGGCTCACTTTTGTCATGGAGCCGGGGCGACAACTGCAAGTCGATCCGGCGCTCCACATCCCGTGCTCAAGAGACGATGATGAGCGTCGGTCACCAACAGGAGCTAACAGGGTCATGCGCAGCAAGATCGACGTCAGCCATCATTTCGCCGACCTCGGCGATGTCCTGCTGCATTACGTTACGGCGGGCAAAGGGCCAGCCGTCGTGCTCCTCCACGGCTGGCCGCAGACCTGGTGGGAATGGCGGCATGTCATACCCGCGCTTGCCGAAAAATACACCGTGATCGCCCCCGACATGCGCGGACTTGGTGACAGTTCGCGTCCGCTCGGTGGATACGACAAGAAGACAGTCGCCAACGATATCTGGCTGCTCGTCGCCGAGCGCCTGGGTCACAGCTCCTTCTTTCTGGTTGGGCATGACTGGGGCGGACCAACAGCGTTTGCGCTGGCCGCGGCGCATCCCCAAGCGGTGCGCCGGCTTGTCATTCTCGACGTGGTCATCCCCGGTGGCGATGGTGATTTCTCGGAAGGTGGCCGCCGCTGGCACCACCAGTTTCACATGACCCCCGATCTTCCCGAGGCGCTGACGCAAGGTCGTGAGCGCATTTACCTTTCCTGGTTCTACCGCACTTTTGCCTACCGGGCCGATGCCATTGGACCCGCCGATCTTGCAGAATACCTGCGCACCTACAGCCAGCCGGGCGCCATGCGTGCCGGATTTGCCTATTACCGTGCGCTAATGCAAGACATCGCCGACAATGAGGCTTTGCTCGCGAATACCAAGCTGCCGATGCCGGTGCTGGCCATTGGCGGCGGCGTGAGCTACCCGCACGGACGCGGGCGCGGCAGCGCCCCCGAGCAATCGCTGCGTGGAGTTGCGCTCGATGTGCGCGGGGAGGTGGTGGCTGACTGCGGCCATTTCATCCCCGAAGAAGCACCCGATCTGCTCATCGACCGCTTGTTGGCGTTCTTCAGTGAAGAACGAGAACGGCCTGATGAGGATGCCAATCGCAGGGCCAAGCCGGAAAGCGACGGCAGCACCTGAAAGCCGGTGGTCCCGTCATGCCAGGTCGATCAGGGCAGGGCTGGCACCGGCAGACCAGCAACCTTCGCGGATCGGCCGCGGCTTTTGACGGGCCAATTGCACGGGTGGCATGGCCGATGGCCCTGCCGGACGATCCCGGGCGTTGCCACCAGCAATGCCATGTTTTGCCGGCCGATCCGGCAAGCTCGGACGTGCGGTGCTGCCTATCGAATTGCTGCGAGCGGCGCCTCGATGCCCGCTCGCCACACGTTGCGTCAATTTCTGCTGGCCCTATAGTTCCTGGCCACCGACGGGGGTGTTGAGGTGTGGCGGAGAGCCTTCCATGCCGAGCAAAACTCAATCCGACTTTGCGCAGGCCGTGACAGACGCCCACCGACGCCAGGTGCGCGAGGAGCTGCCCGAGGTGGCCCTGATTGGCGACCGCGGGCTGCAGGAGAAGGTCGTCGAAGCGTGGGCCTACGCACTCGTCAATTCAAGCTTCACGTCGATCCGCGACATTCCCCCTGCCGGCAACCCCGACGTCAATGAGGCCAAGCGCGGCGATCAGACGGACCATCTACGCGGTGTTACGCGGCTGGCGATCGGCATCGCCAAGGAAATGGCGAGTACCTATCCCGAGCTTGCTATCGATACAGACGTCATCATCGCCGGGGGTCTCCTGCACGATGTGGGCAAGGCCTGGGAATTCGATCCTGCCAACCGCGATCGCTGGAAGCGATCGCAAAAACGGTTCGGCCGCCCCTCCGTCCGCCATCCGGCCTATGGCGCACACATCTGCCTCAGCGTCGGCTTGCCGGAAGAGATTGTCCACATCGCCATGGCACATTCAGGTGAGGGCGAGCTCCTCGTAAGAAGCCTAGAGTGCATGATTGTTCACCAAGCTGACTACACGTTCTGGAACACGCTCCTCGCCGGCGGACTGCTGAAACCGGATACGGTAGCAGCCGACAAGCGCCGCTACGTCAGCTAGCCGACGCTCGGGCGCGTGATCGAAGTTGCCCAGGACAGTGCGGGGGGCGGCCCTGCAAATTGGCTGTTCTAACGGCGCTAGAACCGCCTTTAAGCCTACCCAAGGCGCGAGCGGCTGACGTCGAAGGCTACATCCTCAAAGGCATCAGCGGCCTTGAGCTTGCCGCCGTTATCAGGCTCATCCACGCAGCTCAGCCATTGGTCAGTCGGGAACGCGCTTTTCGGTTGCTAGCGGAGTGAAGCGGCGCAGCACAAACGTCCAAGCCAAGCAAACCGCAGCCATCTCGCAGCTATCACGAGCAGCTGCTGCTCGATCAATTCTCGAAAGGTCTGACCAACAAGGAAATCGCCAAGGATCTCAATCTAGGGGTGGGAACCGTCAAGCACTCCGCCAGGCAACTTTTCACGAAGATGCGCGGTCGCAACCCGGTGTCGAAGCTATTGTCGGTTATTCTGGTCAGCCAGAATGTGCGCGCCAATTGCGCCCGACAGCGGTCAAAATCCTCGGGGCTTACCCGCCCCCGACGCTGGCCAAAGCCTTCGCGGGCACTGCACCGATGCCCTCACCCAAGACCGGGCACCGCGGGCCACCTGACTTGCAGAAATTGCGAACCTGGGCGCAGGCCTTAGCCGGTGCCCTGCCGAGCACACATGATCGCGCCAAGTCAGCATAGCAGTTGACGTCACCCGCCTGACACTGTGCAAACTCCCGCCGGGATTGCCCAGGACGAGAAAAGACGGGAGTAGACCGCAAATGACGCAAGCCTTGCGAGGGGCCGACATTGTTATCCGCGCCCTCGAGCAACATGGCGTGACCCGAGTGTTCACTCTGTCGGGTAACCACATTATGAGCCTCTTTGACGCCGCGCTGGGCCAAAAGATCGACCTCGTGCATGTGCGCCACGAAGCTGCTGCCGTGCATATGGCAGATGCATGGGGCAGGCTGACGGGTGAAGCGGGGATTGCCATGGTCACTGGCGGCCCGGGCCATGCCAATGCGGTTGGCGCGCTATTCACCGCCGTCGGTGCCGAGAGCCCGCTGCTCCTGCTGTCGGGTCACGCCGCGACCTGGGAGCTCGGTCGCGGCGGCTTCCAAGAACTCGACCAGGTGGCAATGGCGGCTCCCGTCACCAAGGCCTCGTGGATGGCCCGTTCGGTCACCACGCTGGCGGAAGATGTGGGACGCGCGATGGAGATTGCGCGGTCCGGGCGGCCGGGTCCCGTGCATCTGAGCCTTCCCTCGGACGTACTCGATGAAACCATTGCCGGCGATCTCGTCTGTTGGCCCGAGCCAAGGCGAGGGCCGGGTGTGGGCCTACATGCGGGTATCGCCGATGCCGTACTCACGGAGTTGCGGGCAGCGGCCCGCCCCGTGATCCTCGCCGGCCCCTACTTGTCGAGCCGGGATGGTCGCACACTGCTCGCTGAGCTTGAGCAGTCGACGCGTGTTCCCGCGGTTGTGCTGGAAAGCCCGCGCGGCGTCGCCGATGCAACAATCGGCGCGTTCTCCGAGATCCTGCACCGAGCCGACCTCGTTGTGCTCTTAGGCAAGGCCCTCGACTTCACGGTGCGGTGGTTGCAGCCGCCAGTGGCGGATGCAGCTATGCGTATGATCATGCTCGATCCCGATGGTGCCCTTGTTGCCCGCGCTGCACGCGAGAAGGGCATGCGCCTAGTGGTTGGCGCCGTGGCCGACAGCTTGCTTGCTGCAAGGTCGCTCAGCGAACGGGCCAAGCTGCTCGAACCTCGTTCCCCGGCTTGGCTCGCCGAGGCGCGGGCGGCCATCGATGGCCGGCCGCGCAGCTGGGACGACATTGCAACCGCTTCGCCCGGCAAGCTGCACCCGGTCGAGGTGTTTCGCGCGCTTAGCCCTGTGGTCGCCGCCGACCCTGCGACCATCCTCATCTGCGATGGTGGCGAGTTCGCACAATGGGGCCAATGCCTCCTCAAAGCCCCACGACGGATCATCAACTCAGTAACCGGGGCAATCGGCGCCGGCTTGCCCTTCGCACTGGCCGCCCGCGTACACGACCCGCAAGCGCCAATCTTTGCAGTGATGGGCGATGGCACATTCGGCTTCCACATGGCCGAAGTTGAGACCGCGGTGCGGAGGCAATTGCCGTTTGTGGCGATCGTAGGCAATGACGCCTGCTGGAACGCCGAAAGCCAGCTGCAGCGGCGCCACTACGGCGAGAACCGCATGCATGGTTGCGAGCTGCTGCCTGCCCGCTACGACTTGTTGGTCAACGCGCTTGGGGGTCACGGCGAGCTGGTGGAGGCAGCCGACCAGCTAAGGGGCGCCATCGCCAGGGCCATCGCCAGTGGCAAGCCCGCGGTGATCAATGTCATGACGCAAAGCATCGCTGCCCCAATCCTGAAGACGTGAAGCGGGAACTTGGACCGACTTGGTCGCCTTTGTTGCGAGAGCCGCCATGATGGGGAAGGAGGAGGATGATGTTCACCTCGATTGCCTCGCAGGACGCTCGCGTTAGCGCCGAGGCTCTTGTCCCTTCGTCTGGACAAATCCCTGCACAGTGTGGCGAAATAGCGGGAGATCGCTGGAGACGAACGCAATGACGGGTGGCTATCCCCACCTGTTCGAACCTATCCGGCTCGGCACGAAAAAAGCCAAGAACCGCATCATGCGGCTGGCCACCACCGCCAACCTGGCGGACGGCAATCGCGTGGGTGAACGGCTCCTCGAATTCTACCGCACGCTAGCCAAAGGTGGGGTCGGCAGCATCGTTACCGAAGCCCTGCAGGTCTCGGCACAAGCGGCCCACGGACCTGGCGCCTTGGTGGTCCACGATCGAGGCTCAATCGCAGGACTGCGCCAACTCTGCGATCTCAGCCACGCCCAGGGGGCGCTGCTAATCGGCCAGCTCAATCACGGTGGACGGCAGCATCTGGCAGCCAAGGTAATTTCACATACCATCGCCCCCTCCGCGATCGCCTGCCCGAGAAGCGGAGGCGTGCCGCACGCGCTGTCGACACGCGAAGTGCGGGAAATGGTCGAGACCTACATTGCGTGCGCCGAGCACTGCATCCAGGCCGGCATGGATGGCGTCGAGATTCATGGCGCCCAAGGCCACTTGATCCAACAGTTTGTGTCGCCCTTCTCCAACCAGCGAACGGACGAGTACGGAGGCAGCTTCGAGAACCGGCTTCGCTTTCCTCGCGAAATCATCGCCGGCATGCGGCGGCGCCTCGGTGCGAGTTGTATTGTCGGCTATCGCCTGGCGCGTTGAAGAGTTCACGCCAGGCGGGCTTGGCATCGAGGACACGCTCAAGGTCGCCAAGCGGCTCGCCGAGGATGGCCACATCAACTACCTTTCGCTGAGCCAGGGCAATTTCAACACGATTGAGACACACCTGCCGGATCGGCACTGGCCGCTGCTTGCCTATCGCGATCTGCACGCGCGCTTCAAGTCTGTGGCCGGCACCGTTGCAATCGTCTCGAGCACACGCATTCAGGGCCCGGAGCAGGCAGAAAGCATACTGGCGCAGAGGCGAGGCCGACATCATCGGCATGTGCCGGGCGCTGCTGGCGGATCCGGATTGGCCCGCCAAAGCGCGTCGTGGGCAATCCGAAGACATTCGTCGCTGCATTGCCTGCAACCAGTGCTGGGGGTGGATCTCAGGTGGTGAACCCATCGGTTGCGCCACTAACCCGGTGGCCGGCCGCGAGTACCTGTGCAAGGGCCTCGTCGAAGCGGAAAGTCGGCGCCACGTCGTCGTCGTCGGTGGCGGCCCGGCGGGCCTGGAGGCGGCGCGGGTTTCGGCTTTGCGCGGGCACCGTGTCACCCTTCTTGAAGCTGCTGCTGAGTTGGGTGGTCGGCTCAAGCGTGTGCACGAGCTGCCGAACTATGCCGAGATGCGCAATCTTTTCGACTTCCTGATCCCACAGGTGAAGAAAGCCGCCGTCACGATCAAGCTCGCCACGCGCGCAACCGTCAAAACGGTGCTGGCGGAAATCCCGGACGACATCATCCTGGCTACCGGGGCCAGCCCCATCGCACCCAATATCGACGGCGACGGCTCGGTTCCCGTGCTTGCCGGCGATGCGAGCATTGCGCTGGGGGACCGCAACGGGTCCAACGTCATCATGATGGACGAGGACGGCTACTACTGGAGCGCGTCGATGGCTGAAAGCCTAGCCGCCTCGGGCAAACGACTAACGATTGCGACGCGATTTTTCGAGGTGTTTCGCGAGATCCCAGCGGTGTCGCGCATTGCCATGTTGCGCGAAATGGACCGCTGCGGTGCCCAGTTGAAACCCAACATGTTCGTGTCGCGGGCTGCCGATGGCGCCATCATCATCAGCCACTATCTCACCGGACGAGAGGAGGTCGTCAAGGATGTTGCTGCCGTTGTCTGGGTCGGCAGAGCACGCGCGAACGACGAGCTTGGCGAAGAGCTGCTGTGTTCGGGGTTCGAAAAGACGCGGTTGCGTATCGTCGGCGACGCTTACGCGCCGCGCCGCCTGCACCAAGCACTCGTGGAAGCGCATGCCGCGGCCTATGCCATCGGTTCGCCAGCCGCAAGGTAGGTGCCACGCGCGCAGCCCAGAAGGCACGCACGCGGTCCGGCGCTCAGGTTCTATGCCGCCCCCAGAGCGCCGCCGAGGCGATGCGCGCGCCTTCCGCTGCTGCGGCGAGTTTGAACCAAACGACTTCCTCGGCGACGTATTCGCGACCGGCAAAGGTTCCAAACCCGCAATCGGTGCCGGCGATCACCCGTTCTCTATCCCCCACAACCGCCACGGCCTCCTGTAAGCGGCGGGCGACAATCTGTGGGTGCTCGACGAAATTGGTCGTCGTATCCAACACACCCGGGATCAGGAGCATGGAGGCAGGCAAGGGATGAACGCGCAAGGCCTCGTATTCGTGCTGATGGCGCGGATTGGCGAACTCGATCGATAAGGCACCGACATTGGCCCGATAAAGCTCAGGCAGAATGCTCGTCAGTGGGATGTCGTAGATGTGTGGACCATCATTGTTGCCCCAGCAGACATGCAACCGAACGCGATCACGCGCAATGCCGGCAATTGCCGCGTTGATGGCGGCAACATGCAGTTCCAACTGTTTCAGGAAGGCGCGCTCGTCCAAATGTCCGAAGAAACGGTGCCGTTCCATGGCCAGGTCGGGGCTGTCGACCTGCAAGATATGCCCCGCTGCCGAGATCGCGCGGTATTCATTGCCCAGCGCCGTTGCCAGGGCGGTCAGGTAGGCCTCGTGGCTCTCATAGTGCTGGTTGAGCATCGTCGTCGCGACGATGCCGGGTGATGGCGCCGTCATGAAAGTCTCTGGGAAGCGCGCACCCCATTTGCGCAACCGCTCGGCGTCCTGGCGGATCGGCGCACTGTCGACATACTCAACCGCGGCGAGCGCGGCAGGCGCATTGGCGACGCGGGCCGAATGCGGAAAGCGCGCCGCCGTCTGGCGCGCGTAGCTTGGAAACTCCACTTGATCACGCGCGGGAGGGCGCTTCAATTCTCCGCCAAAGCCACACATACAGCGCGGCACGTAGGTCTGGAAGCCGACGCGGGACTGTTCACCGTCGTTGCCGATGTCGACCCCGGCCTTGACCTGTTTGTCGATCACAGAGGCGGTGGCGGACTCGATGTGGCGGGAAAGTTCGGCCGCGTCGATGGCCTCCCCCGCTTCTTGACGGATCAGCATGTCGCTCAGTGCCGCGTTACGCGGGAGGCTGCCGACGTGGGTGGTCAAGATGCGATCGCTACTGCAGAGCATGGGGTGGGTCCTCGCGGTCGTCGGAACTATTATCTGCCGATGTACCCAATCATCCAACCGGCTGAATTTCGCTGTCTCGGTATTGTCAATTCGTCGATACGCCAGGCTTCCGGCCGGAAGCATACATTGGCAGTGAAAAAACAGCTCGCGTCGGCACCGACCTGCGGATGGGCCCGCCAAGTGCTGTCGGCGAAAGTGGCATGGCTGCCGTCGCTCTCAGGCCGCCAAACAGGCCACGCCAGGTGCCTCGCCTGCCCGACCACGGCATGGCAGGCGTCGCCGACATTTAAGGTCCTGGCACCGCTTGCCACAACCAGCTCGTTTCCTGACGGCGAAAGGAGATGGTGCGGGGGCACCAGGGCACGTTGGCTGCCTGCAGGCCGTTTCGAGAGCGCGGCTGAGGACCGCCGAAAAAGGCGCTTTGTCAGTCGGCAGCCAAAAAGGCTCGATGTCGACGCTGCACGTCGGCCGTCAACGCCGCCAGCCGCACTCGAAACTGCGCCGTTGCACACACATTGATGCCGGGCCCAGGGACGAGAAAGGGCGAGGAAGGGGTGCGGGAGCTTTCCTCGCCCTAGTTCGCTCCGGATGCGGGACCGGAGCACGGTACCTTGCGGGGCTGACCGCCACCGCTAAGGCTGCCGATTTCAAGCCAGCGGGATGGATGATCATCTCGTTGCGAATGTGGCGAGCCCAGAGAGAGCTGTGGAGAAATCGGCGGCGTCTGACATCCTCAGTGATGCTGTGCGCTGCAAAGTGCCTTTGCAGGTGAGTGAGACGAAAGCGCCTCATAAAAAAAGGGGCACCGAGCTGGGCGGCTGGGTTGGGCGCAATTGCTGCGTCAAGCGCAACCGCCGACGCCCCCCTCGTCATGAAACGAGGGCCTCGCGGCTGTCGCAGGAGCCGTCTTAAACCTGTGGACAGCGCCTGGCATTTCACCGGACTTTGGTCGGTGGCAGCAAACGCCAAGGCCACTAAGAATAACTGTTGCGGTGTTGGAGATGTTTCTGGCGGGCTGCGGTGCCGGGGTCATTGTCGGGATAGGCCGTTTGGATCACCTGAATGTTTGGGCCAAACGCCCCGCGGCTCGCAGCCGCGGGGCGTTTCGTTTCCGTTAGCCGCAGGCGGCTCGCAAGCGGCGCAGCCAATCCTTGGCTTGCGCTCAGGTTTGTCCGTCTCGCTAGACCGCCCCTTGCGTCGGCGACACCAGCAACGATTGCGGCAAACTTGCAGGGCGAGACCGTTCTGTGCGGGTGAGCGGCAATGCGAACATTGTTGGCATGGCGGCGCAGGCCGTCGAGCCAGCCACCTCGCAGTGGCGAGGTATAGAGGATGGGCAATTGAAATAGGACCAATAGCCCGGCGGTCTCACGCCAACAGAAGGGCTATCTCTCGGCACCCGAGCCGCCAGCAGCGTACTCGCTGGCCTGGCCCTCGCATGCCAGGTGCGCCCTGGGGGGCAGCCAACAGCGGCAATGGCAAGAGGAAATTAAGAGCGAGAGTGGGCGCCAACCAACCCTCGCTCTGATCTGCAGCCCGCAACTGCTGCAGATGCAGCGGCACCGCCGCTGACGCCGCGGGGGAATGCGGCGCTGAGGTTCCTTTTAGCCGAGAGCAAGCCCCTTCGCAGTCTCGAAGGTGACAGATAGATGTCCTAATCGCGCTTCATCTCGCTTTAATGAGACGGCGCTAAAATGCTCCCACTTGCCGCTTAATGTTTCGCGTAGGCAAGCGACCTCCCTTATGTTTGCCCCCAGTCAGCAATGACTGGGGGCATCTGGGCTTAGTAAGTGCGCAGGCCGTGAACGGTCCGGCCAGCCCAGCCAGCAACGGTTGTAACCGGGCTAGACCCGCATGAGAGGTAGTGGGTCCATCATAGGTTTGGGCTTTCTTTTCGGTCTACTGTACTTCGTACAGGGCATTGTTGAGCCTACCGATGGATTGTTGTCACAGCCCACCAAATCTCTGCTTAGGCAGTGGGAGCATTCGGCCGCGTCAGCGGCATGGTTCGCGGCAATCCTATCCCTCCCTTGGACAATAAAGCCGCTATATGGCCTGTTGACCGACTTTGTTCCGCTCGGCGGTTCGCGTCGCCGCAACTATCTGCTGTTGAGCACCATCGTCGCTTTTGTTGGCATGACGACCATTTATTTCCTGCCTTTGCAGCCCAGCATGGCCGCAGCGCTAGTGGCCCTTTTGCTGGTCCCGGCAATAGCGATCGCTTTTTCTGACGTCGTCGTTGATGCCTTGATGGTTGAAGTCGGGCGACCGCGGGGCCTGACGGGTCAGCTGCAATCCATCCAATGGGCCTGCATGTATGCCGCTACCATCTTCACCGGCGTCGTTGGCGGCGCATTGAGCCAATCGAATATGCAGCAACTTGGGTTCCTGATCGCCGGTCTGGCCTGCTGCGGCAGCCTCATCGCCACCTGGTTTCTCGTCACCGACCCGCCGCTGCCAGCCAATACCGGCGCGGCAACGGCGCCGCCCGGCAATCATGTCGAGGCTGCTTCGGCGCTCTCTGAAATGTGGCAGACCTTTCGCCAGGCCGACATCCTCGCCATCGGCGCCTTCTTGTTTCTATGGAACTTCAATCCTTTCTCCTCCACGGTGCTTTATTATTATTCCACTACCGCGCTGCAATTCAGCGAACAGTTCGTCGGAACGCTGACCTCCTGGCATGCCGTTGGCGCGATGGGGGGAAGCATTCTGTATGGCATCGTCTGCTCGAGAATTCCTTCGCCGTGGCTGATCCATGGATCGATCGCGATGGGCGTGCTGGGGACGGTTGCCTATTGGGGGTATCGCGATCCCGCGAGCGGGGTGCTCGTCAGCGTCCTGGTCGGCGCCGTGTACGCGATCGGATCGGTGATCCAGCTCGACCTGGCGGCACGGATCTGCCGACCTGAAACGGCCGGGACCACCTTCGCACTTTTGATGTCGCTCTCGAACCTGAGCACATCGCTGTCGCAAGGCATCGGCGGATCGATCTACGAAGCAATGGCAGAACAATGGGGATACGCATCGGCCTTTCAAGCTTTGGTGACCGTCGGAGCAATTTGCACGGCCAGCTGTTGGTTCTTGGCGCCATATTTGCGTCGGTCCATTCTCGGCGGCAAACGCGTCGCGAGGCAATGATGCCGAACCGCAACAGCGGCGTCGCATCGCAGCTTGGGTGACGTGGCGATGGATGCCGACGGCGTGGTTGACGACGTCACTGGATTGTTGTCGTCGGGTGGACGCCTGCGGCAATCGTGGAGTTGTGGGAGGAGGCAAAACGCATGGCTCGCTGCAAAGATCCGCTCAGTGATGAGGAGTACAATCAGATCGCGGATGTGCTTGCGCGTTTTCCCAGTGAGCGGGCGATGAATCTGGAGATGCTGGATGGGTTTTTTGCGGCACTGGCCTGCGGTCCCGACCACGTTCGCCCTAGTGAATTCCTTCCGGAGATCCTCGGAGAAACGGCGGCCGATAGCCTTGCATTCCGTGATGCGGCGGAACTGGAGGCATTCTTGGCCCTCACCATGCGTCATTGGAACGCCGTAGTGCACTCGCTGAGCTCCGATGATGTTTTTGTGCCATTGCTGCTGGAAGACGACAACGGCGTCGCCCACGGCAACGACTGGGCCAACGGTTTCGCGCGCGGCATCGAGTTACGACGCAACGAATGGTCGCACCTGTTTGACGACCAAGACCACGCCGGCTCTCTGATTCCGGTTCTCGCGCTCGCGCACGAACATCATCCCGATCCTCAGTTGCGACCCTACCAGGAACCAATGAGCGCACAGCGGCGCGAGGAATTGATTGTGGCGATGGCCGCGGCAGTGCCGGCAATCTATCAGTATTTTGCCGCTGATCGACAGCGCGCAGCGAACGAAACACGCAAGTATCGACCGACAGCGACCAAGGTCGGTCGCAACAACGCGTGCCCCTGCGGATCAGGAAAGAAATTCAAGAGGTGCTGCGGGGCGCTAACGTTGCACTAGCGGCTTGGAGCGGTCGAGGTAGCGCGACGATCTCGCTGCAGACGAAGCAGGACGGTACCGATTGGCCGCGAGGATCATTGCTCGCAGACGGCCGGCAAGCAATGCCTGCCTATCGTCGTGGCCGCAACAACGCTTTCGAAATCATGAGCGTCAACTGATCCTTGTCATGGGACCAGCGCTGCACAACCGCGTGGCAGCGCCTCAGATTGTGCGCAATTGCGGTCACGTCCTGTCCCGCCAGTCCAAGTTTCAGTGCCGCGGCCTGAACTTCGGCAATCTGCGCGTTGGCGGCTTTGATGTCACGCTCGGCCTGTGTCACGCGCTTCAACTGGAACTCGAGGTCCATGACCCATTCCTCAATGCGACGCCGCACCAGCTGCCGGTTCGCTGATACGTACCCAAACATGAACTGGTGGGCAGCCCACCCAGCAAGCTTGCTGGAAGGGGGCGACGAGCGAGGAGGGCTAGGGACCTTCCTCGCTCGGGTCCGGAAGCCCGCTCTCCGCAGACATCGCACCCCGCACCGCCCGCTCAGATTAATTGCTCTCTCTCGTTGAGACCATTCGTTGCCCCCGGGGTGACCTGTGCATAACTTGCAGTGTGGCGGCGACACCGCTAGTCCAGGCAATTGGCCCAAGAGAACGGGATTGGCTCTCGTTCCCAGCGCCGTCACGAGCATCGTTCCCCGCACGACCTTTTGGTGCCGCTCCGGACGGCCAGGCTCGCGACCGGGAGCGCCCAAATTTGCGTTCATGCAACGGTGTGCGGGGCAAGGGGCAATCCTCGAGCCGCGTGGTCACCATGACTGAGATCACAGTGGCCTCGCACGCGCACCAGCAGCTCAGCTCGACGTCAACGCAGGACTAGGATGCTTGCAGGCGTCGTTGCCCATCTGAGGCCGGAGCGCATTGGCTACCGAGGCTGCAAGCGCAACCGCTCTGCGCCAGCAAGCAAAGTCACCCGCAGCAACGGTCCTTGGGCTGCGCCGCTACCTGCAAAACACGATAATCTGGTGGTTTGTCGCAAGCCATATTTCATTGGAAAGCGACCTCGGCAAAGCTCCTAAGTTTACGCGAGTGTAACCGCTCCCGCTCCTGCGCCTTCAGGTGCTCGAGCGCCTTGAGGCCAATCTGGAGATGTTGACTGACCCGCTGGCGATAGAATTCGTCTGCCATGCCAGCGAGCTTGATCTCGCCGTGCAGTGGTTTGTCCGAAATGCACAGCAGCGTCCCATAAGGCACTCGAAAACGGAAGCCGTTGGCGGCAATGGCCGCCGATTCCATATCGAGCGCGATCGCCCGCGACAGCGATAATCGTCGAATGATCGTCTCGTGATCGCCGAGCTCCCAATTACGGTTGTCGACACTTGCCACGGTGCCAGTGCGCATCACTCGCTTCAACTCGAACCCGGCGAGTCCAGTCACCTCGCCAACAGACTGTTCAAGAGCCACCTGCATCTCCGCAAGCGCCGGTATTGGCACCCAGAGCGGCAACTCATCGTCGAGGACATGGTCTTCGCGGACGTAGGCGTGTGCCAGGACGTAATCGCCAAGCTTTTGCGTATTCCGCAAGCCGGCGCAGTGGCCAAGCATGAGCCACGCGTGAGGGCGAAGCACGGCGATATGATCGGTTATGTTGCGGGCATTCGAGGGGCCCGTACCGATGTTGACTATCGTGATGCCGCCGTTGTCCGGCCCCAGCAGATGGAACGCAGGCATCTGCGGAGTACGCTGAGGCGACACCGTTGCCGGCGTCACTTTGCCCAGCCGTGCATTGTGCGTTACGACATTGCCCGGCTCAACGAAGGCTTCACCGATCGGGCTGCCCGACGCCATACCCTCGCGACACATACGGGTGAAGACGTCGACGTAGAATTGGTAGTTGGTGAAAATGACGAAGTTCTGGAAGTACTCTGGATCAGTACCCGTGTAATGGTAGAGCCGGTGCAACGAGTAGTCGGTGCGAGCGGCTTTGAACAAAGCGAGCGGTTCGGGCGCGCCGGGATACCGCCGGATCGTGCCGTCGGCGATAGCATCGTCCATGCGAGCCAAATCCGGGGTATCAAATAGGTCGCGAAGCGGTTGTTCGCGAACCGGAAAGCTTGCTGCGAGATTGATGTTCCGGCGATAGGCAAAATGAATGGGGATCGGTTCGTCAAATTCCCCGATTTCGACCGGGACGCCGTGGTTCTGCATCAGGAGCCCGATCTGCTCGATCAAATACCGACGGAAAAGATCGGGGCGGGTAATGGACGTCTCGTGCACGCCTGGGCTAGCAACGAAACCGTAGGAGAGACGCGAGTCAACTCGCGAGTGGGTGGTCGTTGTGATCCGTACAAAGGGATATGTCGCGCGGACGCGTGTCTTGAGAGGTTCGCCCTGGACGTAGGCTTCGAAGCGGTCCCGCAAGAACTTGGTGTTGCGCTCGTAGATCTCCTCAAGCCGGTCGCGGGCGCCAGAAGCATCCGTGAAGGCCTCGGTCACCATCCGCTTGGGCGAGAGGAGGCTTTGAGCTTTCTTCATCAGCCCGCAGGTTGCAGCAGGCGGCTCACATGTCAAGCGGATGCGGGAAAGGTCCGGCGAGCGGGCCGGCTTCGGCAGTCATTGGAGCGGGTCGGAATGCGCAAGGCTCGCCACCTGCCACAAAACGGCGAGGCCGACAAAATCAAGACCATGCGTCGCCCTGAGGGCCGCCCCACCACGAACGATGGGGCACGGCGAACATCGCTCTGTCGATCCCTGTAGGTCTCGAGGGAGGGCGCTTCCTCAATGCCCCCTCAAGTACGCACAAGTTGCCCGAGCTTTGCCTGCATGACCGTATTTAGGTCGTCCTCGGTGCCGGCGCGTCGGCTTCGACCCTCGAACGCGGCCCCCCGCTCTATTGTCAAGGCCATATGGTGGACGTCGCCCTCTACCTCGGAGGTGGATTGCAAGGTTACCGTTTTTGCACAAATAGCCCCCGAGACCTTACCGCTCACCACCACCTGTTGGCCGGCGACCAATCCTGACACCTTGCCCTGTTCTCCGACGATGACCTCGGCGGCTTGCACGTCACCTGCGATCTCACCGTCGATCTGGAGAATGCTGCGGCTAATAATCCTTAAGCCCTGGCCGATGATGCGAAGGTCATTGCCGATAATCGATTTGTCCCCGCTTTCGGTGGGCCCGGTTCGGTGCTGCTGCACGCCAGCGGCGCCGACGGCAGTTCCTTTTGCTTCGGGAGTAGGGCTACGTGTACGCATGAAAAAACCCCTAATTCAAAGGCAATTGCCGCCACTGGCAGCGGCTGATGGTCAGAATACGGCACTTTCCGGCATTAGCACCAGCAGGTTGCAAGCGGGCAAATTCAAATCGTCCCCCCAGCGGGTTACTTTAGCCACTGCCATCCCTCGCGCTGCCGCCGAAGCACCGCGGGGATGGACCCAGGAGCGGCCGCCAGCGTTGCCGCCCAGCCGTTTTCGCCCTTCTGCCGGGCGGCATTGGTTCATCAACCATAGCCACGCGCGGACGATCTGCCATCCGTTTCACAACCGTGTCGCCGTCAGTGGGTTGTAGCACCCTGTGAGCGTCTGCACTTGGCTGACCAGGGCTGCATGGCTGGCGCGTGGTGGCCGGTCGTCAAATCCCGGTCGCAATCGGACGGAACGGCGCAAAGGCGTTACCGCTGCGCGGCAGCGCGGCGGCAAGTTCAGGACAGTGGCGCAAGATAAGGTTGGTCATACCGTTGTTGGCGATCCAGTCGATGCCCAGCGGTGAATATACTTCGGGACGGAAATCCACAGTCAAGAACCGGTCGCTCTGTAGGCGTCGTGCTGCCATGAGAAGGAAAATGCGGAAGGCGGTGTCGCTGAAGCCGAAGCCCGCCGGCGCAGCCTCCGCGAACAGGCCGATCATAGTGTCGACCATGTCAAGTTTGCCGTAGATGTCGCGCAACTTGCGCCGGGTGACCGGATTCGCCGACAGCTCCTCCCAGTCGCGCAGGCGCGGACGACGCAACGCCACTCGGAAGTCGTTGTAACGCGGAATGCCGCGGCGGCGGTCGCGCACGATGTCGACCACCGACAGGTCGATCAGCTCGCCGTTCAAGCGCTCAAATTTCTGCAGAGATCTCGGGAAGTTGTGCAGCGTTATTGCCCCAGAATGAGCAATCCCGAACGAATAGAGCACGTTGGCTAACTCGAGCCGCCGCATCTCGCCATCCGTTGCCGGGCCTTGGATCTCTGCAAATGCACGCGTTTCGAGATGCTGCCCATCGCGCCGGTCGAAAAACGCGTAGTCATCCGGTATCAGCGGGTGCATCCTATAGACCGATACGAATTCTTCAGTCAGCGCGTAAGGCGCCGCGTGGTGACCGGGAGGCGTTTCGGGAATGCCTTTGAGCGCATGCGTATCGAATAACCAGATACCGAGCTGCGTCAGCCAATCCTTGGGGGGGCCGTACCAGTTCGACCGCGACGCCACTTCGACCGTCTTGGTAGCTAGGATCGCCGGTGTCCACTCCACCGTGTGGATTTTGGCAATCAGCGCCGCGACGATCAGCCGAGCAGTCTGATACACCCGCTCGTCCTGCCACGTAGGGTAGGCGGCCTGCAACTCCCTGCAGATCACATTGTGCTCGCGGGCGAACAGGGTGTGCATCGCGCTCAGCCCCAGCCACCAGGCTTCGTTGAAGCCCGTCACGTTGATGCCATTGAGCTCGGTCGGCAGGTAGCCGTTATCGAGGCGGATCAGGGCACCCGCTCGCAGTTCGGCCGCCTTTTTCTCATCCGCACCGTATACCTCAGAGCCATCCCACCACGGGGTCGCGATATTGGCGAAAACGGGATACCCGGCTGGCGCATGGGCCATCACCTTGTTGTCGGCGATGCGCATATTGGCCTCGGGAGGCAGGTTTTTGTGATTGCGCCAGGGCTCGGCGCCTGGGCGCGGCAGGACGATGTCCTTGCCCTTCTCGCCGAGTTCGAACCGCTCGTGATTGACCCAGTCGTGGACCTGGAATTGGATCCAGGCTGCCGCCAAGACATTGAGCGACTTCGCCGGAATGAATGTATCGCGGGTCAAGAGCTCACGGCTGACAAGGAGCGGATCTGGCTGATTGAACTTGTCCGGCTGGTACACCGGCCGCATGTTCCTGCCAAAGGCCGATCCGACACAGCCCATATTGTGATCGGAGAGATCGTTGAAGGTGCCGTCGTGAGTGCGCGCGGTTCTGACGGCTTCGGGAATGGCGACTGGCACAGGATAGGGCTTCGGCGGCACCGCATACGGTTGCGCATCGATCAGATTCACCTGGCGCAGCACGCTGCGCAACGTGGCCAGATTGAGCAGGGCAACGGAGGCCGGCAGGCGATACCACGGTACGAACCGGTTGATCAGGGCGAACGCCACGCTGGCGATGCGAACGGCGATCACATTATGCAGTGGTGGCTCCTGGCAAAACCGGTAGCCCAGCCGGTGTGCCGAGCTTGCTCGATAGGCCTCTCTGCGGGCACGATTCATGTTGCCGAGCGGCCGGAACTCGTCGGTTGTGTACCAAGGATTGAACGACAGCTGGTCAACGAGGCGCTCCACCGCCCGCCCCTCCGCACCGTCTACGTCTTGCTGCGGGAGCGTCAAAGTTGCGACCAAAATCGGCGGGCAGACCTTTTCCTTCCAGCCCGTCGAAAAATCCTCGATCGGCGTCGCCCTCTCGCTGACGAAGGGCTGCAAGTAGAAATTGAAGGCGATGTCGCCGCTGCGCAGTCGCCTTGCCATCTCCTCACGCAAATAGTCGGCTGCAGTTGACTTGCGCTTTGGCGCCATCGGCGCGTCGGCGGCTGGACGCAGCAAATAGCGCACGGGACCGGCGTCGCCCCACAGGATTGGGCCGCGGCTCCAGTAGCTTTCCAGCGCCAAACTGCCAACCCGTCGGCGCGTCGCCCGCAGGAGGTTGCTGATGGTGCGCAGGGCATCGATGGGGCCGAGGTCAAAGATCAGGCGCGGGATCAGCAGCAGCCGGCCAGCGGACAAGGCCTTGCTGAAGGCAACAAACTGGCGCGCATTGCGCACGTGCGCGGCCGGATAGTTCGCCAACAACAAATCCTGCGATTGCTGATCGGAAATCCGCAGGCGGATGGCTGCACCTCGCAGATCCCGCTGGTAGTCGGGTCGACAGGCGCCGCTGGCGTTGGAGAAGCGGATTGTGACGGCGTATTCTTTATCTGGCTGAAAATGACCGACCCGAAACTGTTCCGGAATTTCGGGGAGAACGCGAAGTCTGGCATTGGCCACACCGAGCAGCAGTTTCGCATGTGAGGCGCGCTCAATACCATTCGAGCCGGCTTTCTTACTGTGCTTGAGTTGAATGCGCGTAATGTCGCGCGCATAGCGTGCGAATATCAGCCGTTCCGCCTCGGGGCTGCCTCCCTCATACTTCTCTGACCAAACCTTTTTATTCATGGTAGCCCCGAATATATTGCAACAGGTAAGCGAAGGGCCCCTCTTGCGGCCATCAGCCTCGAGACGCATTCTGAAGAGAGCACAGTAGTGCTTTGGCATCGGCACGATCGCCGCGAACCGGCTGATGGGCAAAAACCCGCAATTCGTCTTGCAATAGCTCGCGAGCCCGCTCGGGCTGGCCTTTGTCGGCGAGATGGGCGGCAAGATCGCGTGCCGCGCGCAAGGCAAATCCATGTTGGCCGCGCCGGCGGGCGAGCAGCAGTGCCTGCGCAAAACTCGCTTCAGCCAGCACAGCGTCATTGCTTTGCGAATGCGCGGCAAGAAGCCCCTCGATGCGTAGACATTCGACCTGGTACCAATAGCTGCCGCCTCGGCCGAAGATGTCGCGCACCTGCTCCAGAGATTGCTTGGCCTCTTGCAGCATTTCTGCACGAATATAGGCCTCGGCCAGCCAGCACAGGTAGGTGGGTAGCCAGGGCACTAGGTATGCAGTCTCAAGGAAACTGCGCTGCTTCTCCAGCGTGTCGATTCCCTCCGCCAGGCGGCCGGACTCAACCTTGCACCAGCCGAGAAATGTCCGCGCCACCGAGATCCACAGCGGCAGCTCGCGCTTGATAGCGCCTGCCAGCGCCTGCTGCGCCAGGGTGTCGACGGTCTCAACGTCTCGCTCCAGCATATGCAGGGCGCAGACGTGGGCAAAGGCGTAGCCAAGAGTATGCGCGTGTCGCAGTTGCCCTGCCAATGCCAGAGCCTCTTGCCCGTGCAGCACCGCTTGGTTGACCTGGCCCAGCAACCAGTCGACGAGGCATAGGTTCGACAAACTCGTGACTTGCACATCGGTCCCGTAGATGACGGCAGTCGCGCGGTCGGCGGTTGCATCATAAAGTTTGGTCGCCTTCTCGAGATGATTGCGCGCCTTTGCGGTTTCGCCATCGAGCAAGGATGTTCCGAGCAGCCGATGACCGACCATGCGATCGGTCCTGGTTCCCTTGAGCTCGGCGATCGTCAAAAAGTCTTTCGCCAGCGCACCGGCCTCGCGCACGTTACCGGCGACCCGCAGGTAGGACCATCGCGCGTACAAGGCTGGAAAGATGCGCGGATCGTCGTTCAAGGTGCGGCAGAGCTCGATGGCACGACTGCTCACGTCGGCGACCGCGACGGCAGCAAATCCCTGCAGCGCGATTGTCGGTCCGATCAAAGCAGTCTGGGCGTTCAGTTCCAGATTGTCGCGCTCGAGGCCCGCCGGCAGTCTCTTGATCTCTGCCAGCGCCGTGTCAACTTGCGCTCGGGCCTCGAGATTTGCCGAGTGCTCAGCCGATTGCTCGGCCGCCTTCAGCCACATCTGTGCGGCGCGCGAGCTTCGTCCAGCTTCCGACAAGTGCAGCGCAAGATAAGCCGGCTCTCTGTGGGCAATCTCTGGCAGATGCATTTCGATCTCATCGGCGACGCGGGCGTGCAGCTCCCGCCTCTGCCGTTTCAAGAGCGAATAGTAGGCGACATCCCGCACCAGCGCGTGCTTGAAAGAATAAACCTTTTTGTCATCATCGTGCTCGAGCCTGATCAGCCCAGCCTCGAGGAGTCGGGCGAGAGCGGGTTCGAGAGCGCTGCCATGTTCGGTCGCAATCGGCGCCAGAAGTCGGTGCGAAAAGCTGCGCCCAATCACCGATGCGAGTTGAGCAATCGCCTTAGCTTCACCGAGCCGCTCGAGGCGCAACATCAATGAGTCATAAAGTGCCGAGGGTACACCGTCTCCACCGGCAACGACGCTCGCCTTCGTGCCGGGGTCGACCTGGCCGGTCTCAAGGGCCGCCGCCACCAGCTCTTCCACAAACAGCGGCACGCCGTCCGAACGCGTGACGATCTGATCGAGCAAGCGGCTCGGCAGCTGTTTGTCGCGAATGACGCAGTCAGCGAGATCGCGGCAGTCGTCGTCGGCAAGGCGCTGGAGCGGAATCCGGCGGATCATCGCCACAGCATTGTTAATGGTATCCGACCGGCTCGTAATCACGAGAAGGATCGGTGCCTTGCTGATCTGGCCAGCAATGTATTCGACGACCTCGATGGTCGACGGATCGGCCCAGTGCAGGTCTTCCACCAATATGAGACCGGCGCCACCATGCGCGCGCGCCATTAGCAGTTGCACAACACATTCGCGCGTCCTACGGCGCAACTCTTGCGCATCGGGAACGGTGACGGTCGCCAGACGAGGCACCGGCAGGTCCAGCAACTGGCCTATCAGCACGTGCGTTTCCTCGTCGCCAAGAGGCATGCTGGCGAGGAATTCAATGAGACGCTCAGCATTGGCCTCGGCGGACTCATCTGCGCGAATGCCGATCCTCTGCTCCAGTCTCCTGATGATGGGGTAAAGCGGCGTATTCTGATGGTGGGCGGAGGCTTGTAGCGCCACAATCGAATCCTCACGCAAGCCGCTCTTGTCGATCAGTTCGAGCGCCAGCCGCGATTTGCCGATGCCAGGTTCGCCGGTGATTTCGACGGTCTGCCCGCAGCCGGTCCTGGCAAGCTCCCAAGCCTGCAGCAACTGACCGATCTCAACGACGCGACCGACGAGGGGCGGGGCGTTGCGGCGGGCCTCGCGTTGCGCGAGGTTGCCTTCCATCAATTCACCCAGGACCTGATAGGCCTGCATCTTCCGCGATAGCCCCTTGAGCGTGCGGACCCCGAGCGGCTGCAGCTGAAATTTTCCGCGCAGCAGGCGTCTTGTCTCGCCGCTGATCACCAGCGAGTTGGGGCTGCCTAGTTCCTGCAAGCGAAATGCAATGTTGGGCGTGTCGCCGACGATCTCCGTGGCGTCGTGGACATGGCCCACTGCTGCCTTGCCGATGACAGCTAATCCCGTGTGCACGCCGATTCTAACACGCAGCGGCTCCTGGATGGTCGCGATCGAGCGCTCGCTGAGCTGTTCGACGGCTCGCAGCAATGCCAGGCCGGCGCGAACCGCACTTTCGGCTTCGTTCTCCGAGGCCAGGGGATAGCCAAACTCGGAGCGAATGCCGTCGCCAATGTAGTTGACGACGTTGCCGCCGACATCCTTGATGCATCGCGTGCTGATCGTCTGGAACTGCAGCAGAATCTCGCTCAAGTCCTCGGGATCGCAGCGCTCGGAAAGACCGGTTGAGTCAACGATATCGCAGAACAGAACCGTGAGTTGGCGGCGTTCAGTTCCTTTACCGCGAAGGTCGTCCATCGAGTATTCCCGCCAATCGTTGGAACGCCATTTCTCTTGTTATGAGCATTTTATGAGCATGTCCTCGGGGACATCGGTATCGGCGGCAATTGGCGAACCTCGGCGTATCAAAAGCCAGCACAATCCTGGCAATCCCAGATTAGGCGCACGCCGCCGGCCTCACAAGCAGTCCCCTTTTTCCCCTGGGGCCGGCGCTCGATGCCGCTTGCCGGGCAATTGCGCCGCTGCCGGTCAGGACAATAGCCCCGCAAAAAAGGGGTTCAGCATTCGCCCTGCCGGGTCCGATTGGCCCACCCATGCCGAGAACTCCTTCCATCTGTCGCCATAGGCGGCTTCGACATGCCGCCTTTCCACGAACGGACTTTGGTTCAGCAGCGGTATGCCGTTCCTTTTGTAGGCGAATTCGTTGAATTCGTTGAGAAATCTATCCCAGGCCGGCCTGTCCGTGTAGGCGTGGATCGGATCGATTGAAAAAATGTCGCCAGCGTAGGTGTAGGACAGGATGGAACTCGTGTCCTTGCGGATGAAGTATGAGCCAAGCGGCATATTGCAGCGAAAATCGTATTTCTTGAAATGCTGTTCACTGAACTCGAGGTACTCGCGAAGTGTGCCGAGCCATTGACTGCGCGGGAACGCCCAGAATGTGAAGGCGTATCGCGCTGATGGTCGGGTTCCCGCGTAATCGATGGTTTTGTCCGGGTTGTAAAGCGTCGCCCCGCCGACCCGGCGCAGCGTCGACATGAGCAATTTGCTGCCGCTAAACCATGCATGATGCGATGCATTCCTGAGTGACCTTGTCGGAATTCGGCGATCGATGAAGCGGCCAACCCTGGCCTCGGTGTGGCTCCATAGTTTACGACGCCCGGCGGCGAACAGCGAACCGAACGGCCCGATCCTGTCGATGGCTTTGCGCGTCTGAAAATGCGCCCTCCTGCCAACCGTCCAACAGACCAGGCCCCTCGAGGCCTCGATGATCTCGTCCACCTCCTTCTCGGTCAGATCCTTGATGGGGCGCGGCAGATAATTGAATTGGATCACCTGCAGCGGCTTGATGCGAAAAGTTACCTCGTAGACAACCCCGCATAAGCCGTAGCTCGAGCGCATGCGGTGGAGCAATTCGGGGTTGTCCGCCGTGGATGCTTCCGCCAGATCGCCGGCAGGCGTCACCCATTTGATTTTCGTCAGGTATGACCCGACCTGCCCGAACTCGCCGCCATCCAATCCATCCTTTGTATGGCAGCACGCGGCAGCGCCAAGACTTATGTTGCCGATTTCAATGTTGGTCAGAAACTGCAGCTTCTGCGCGCGCAACGCTCGCGATGCATCGACAAACTGCAGGCCCGCCTCGGCCGTCAACGTCATCTTTTCCGGATCGATCTGCACGATCCGCTTCATCGCCGACATGCTGATGATGGTTCCGTCCGAGGACGCGCAGGGCGTCAGGGAATGATAGCTGCCCATCGCCCTGACCGGACTGGGGTATCGGCTGGCATCTCTTAATATGGCTTGGATCTCAGCAGCCGAGCGCGGAGACACGAGCTGCGCAGGGGAGGCTGTAATGCCGCCGTCGTAATTCCTGACCACGTTTTTCATCTGCCCCTGCCCCATAGGCTCATTGCTGCGGTGCCCGCGCGCAGTATACCGTCGCAACAACCGACGCGCCCCAGGAAAGCAAAATCCTGCCCCAACGGGACACCACCGCAACGGGCTCGGTGGCATTCGACGAGGTCGATCATGCCGCCAGTCCCTGCCTTGTTGTGCAACGACGGACGGGGCGCCAAACCTCGCTCAGCGCCCAGGGCCGCAAGACCCGCCCTGAACCTGCCATCGGCAAAAGCGTCTGGCCGTGATTTGCATCACTACCCTCAAGCGGCAAGCAGCTGGGGGTGGGAGGTGGGCATCCCCACCACTGCCCCGATAGCTGCTAGTGCTTGCTCGAGCTGCAGCAAAAACGGGCTCCAAAGCTTAAGATGCGCAAGACGCAAGATGACCCGAGCACTTCTTGCGACGGACGCAGCAATAGCGCTGGCAGCATCGCCATCCGCCTGCAATGCGATCTCGGCGCCCGTCGTTGCCGCCGACACGGCGGCGAAGCGGCTGGTCCGGCGCTTTCCCTTGCTGCGGGCGATGCCGTCTTGCTCATCAGCTGGCAAAGGCTACTATCGATCGCTGACTGAGCGATCTAGGTGCGTCGAAAGCGGCGCATTTTCGGAGTGGTAGCATGCCTCCAGTGCAAAAGGTTTTGCCGGCCCAACTTCAGAAATTTAAGGAAGACAAGCGCAAAATCACCATGCTCAGCATCTATGACTATGCGCTCGCGATGCTGGCCGACCGCGCGGGTCTCGATACGATTCTGGTAGGTGACTCGCTCGCCATGACGGCGCTTGGCTATCCCAGTACCGTGGCAGTGTCACTTGAGGAGATGCTGCATCACACGCGCGCCGTCGCGCGCGGCGCCAAGCGGGCTATGGTTGTGGCCGACATGCCCTTCATGTCCTATCAAGTCTGCCCGCATGAAGCCGTACGCAACGCCGGTCGGTTTCTGAAGGAAGCGGGTGCGGACGCGGTGAAGCTTGAAGGCGGGCGCGCCATGGTGCCGACCCTGGAAGCCGTCCATAACGCCGGAGTCCCGGTGATTGCGCACATCGGGCTCACGCCGCAGAGCGCCGCACAGCTCGGAGGGCTCAAGGTCCAGGGTGGCGATGCGGTCGGCGGCAGGCGGCTAGTGGAAGATGCCCTTGCCCTCGAGGGCGCCGGAGCATTTGCAGTCATTCTAGAATGCGTCCCGCGCGAGGTCGCCAGGATCATCACCGCCCGGCTTCGCGTTCCCACCATCAGCTACGGGGCGGGTGTGCATTGCGACGGGCAGGGCATGGTATCGGCCGATATGCTCGGCCTCTTCCAGCAGTTCACACCGCGCTTCGCCAAACGCTATGTCGACCTTGCAAGCCAGGTCAGCGTCGCATTCAAGAGCTATTGCGAGGAGGTCGTCGCCGGACAGTTCCCCGACGACAAGCACAGCTATGGCATCAACGCGGCGGAGCTCGAGAAGCTCGAGGCGGCGCTCTCAAACCATGCGGCGGCGGCGCAGCGATAAGTGGTTCGCTCGCCCCCGGCTGGCAATAGGGCTTCCACCCAAACCCCGCATCGCGTATCCCTGATTTTCGGAAGAATGCCGAGCAATAGCTGAAGCCGAGGTCGGCTGTGAACCTCTCACAAGACGTGCGACGTGTGGCAAAGCGGCTGCCAAACCATGCCGCCATTACCTGCAGCACCGGAACGATCACGTACGCCGAGCTGGAAGACAACGTTGGGCGTATCGCCAGCAGTTTGCGCGGACGTCTCGGCCTAGCGCGCGGCTCGCGGGTCGGCATAGCCATGGAAAACTGCGGGGAATATCTGCAGGTCCTCTACGGGATATGGCGAGCCGGCATGGTTGCCGTGCCCATGAACGTCAGGCTGCACGAGAAGGAGATCGCCTTTATTCTCGCCAATGCCGGCTGTGAGAGCTGTTTCTGCACGCCCGACGTCGCGAGCCGGCTTGGATCGCTCGACTTGTTCAAGGCCGAACAACCCGGCATTCTTTCGACGCAAACGCAAGAGTATGCCGCTCTGCTCAGGTCCGAGCCAATTGTCGAGACATTCAGCTCGGCCGAGGAAGAAGCCTGGCTGTTTTACACCAGCGGCACCACCGGCCGCCCAAAGGGAGCCGTGCTCACCTTTCGCAACCTTATGTTCATGTCCCATTGTTACTACGCCGACATCGACCATCTCGACGATCGTGATGTGAAATTGCATGCGGCACCCCTATCACATGCGTCCGGCCTTTATGCAATTCCGCACCTTGCCAAGGGTGCACACCACATCGTGATGTCTGGTTCGTTCGAGCCGGATCGGGTTTTCGATGTCCTGGCGAGCCAGCGTAATGTCACCATGTTTGGCGCGCCGACCATGGTGTCGCGGTTAATCAACCATCGACGGGCCGGCTCCTCGCCGACCGATGGACTAAAGACGCTCTACTTCGGCGGCGCTCCAATGTATGTGAGCGACCTCAAGAAAGCCCTCGAGATCTTTGGTCCAAAGCTCACGCAGATCTACGGCCAGGGCGAGTCACCCATGACAATTAGCTTTGTCTCCAAGCGCCTCCTCGGCCAGACTGACCATCCGCGTCGCGAAGAAATTCTGGCGTCCTGCGGTGTGCCACGGAGCGGTGTCGACGTCGTGGTGGTTGACGACGACGGCCGCGAACTTCCCGCCGGTGCGATCGGCGAAGTGATAACCCGATCCGATTGTGTAATGCACGGCTATTGGAACAATCCGGAGGCCAACGCCAAGTCTCTGCGGGACGGCTGGCTGTGGACGGGAGATTTGGGGTTTGTCGACGTCGATGGCTTCCTCACGCTCAAGGACCGCTCCAAGGACATGATCATCTCCGGAGGTTCCAACATCTACCCGCGAGAGCTGGAAGAGGTTCTGCTCACCCACCCGATGGTGCTGGAATGTGCCGTGATTGGTCACGCACATCCGGAATGGGGGGAGGAAGTGGTTGCCTTTGTGGTGGCGCGTCCCGAAGCCAAAATTGCCGCCGCGGACCTCGATACCCTCTGCCTCGATAATGTCGCACGCTACAAGCGGCCGCGGCAGTACCGCTTCGTCGAGAGCCTTCCCAAGAATAGCTACGGCAAAATACTCAAGACGGACCTGCGACAGCTCCTGAAGGAGACCGGCAATGCGTGAGGTGGTAATCACGGGAGTGGGCTCGACACCCTTTGGCAAACACGATGACAGGGGATTGGAGAGCCTGGCCATCGACGCGGCGAACACCGCGCTGAAACAGGCTGGCGTCGAGCGCAATGAGATAGGCGCCGTCTATCTTGGCAACTTCATTGCCGGACCGCTGACCGGGCAAGAGGTGTTGGCTGGCATTGTCGCCGATGAGCTAGCGCTTGAGAACATTCCCTGCACCAAGGTTGAAGGGGCCTGCGCTTCCGGCGGCATCGCCTTCCGCCACGCGGTGCTTTCGGTCGCCGCAGGCCTATGCGACGCGGCTCTGGTGGTGGGCGTGGAGAAAATGACGCACGCCTCGGGCGGCCAGGTGACGCAGGCTCTCAATTGCGCCATGGACAATCGCTCCGATGGGCCCTCGGGGCTAACCTTTCCTGGGTTGTTCGGCCTCGCCTGGCGCATCCATGCCGCCAAGTACGGAACGACCCGAGACGAGGTCTCGGCGGTTGTCATCAAGAACAAGGCAAACGGCCTGAAAAACCCCCTGGCCCAGCTTGGCGCCAGTCTGAACCCGGAGATCATTCGCCAGTCGCAGCTGATCGCCGATCCGATCCAGCTCTACGACTGCTGTCCAGTCAGCGACGGAGCCGCCGCCGTCGTTGTTGTTGCCAAGGATCGCGCCAAGGCGGCCCCTGATCTGCCGATTGACGTCTTGGCTTCCGTGCAGACCCGTGGCTCACCCAGGATCGGTGGTCACCAGGACATCGTCTCCTTTGCCGCAACGGTGAAAGCCGCCGAACGCGCCTATCAGGCCGCCGGCCTCGGCCCCAAGGACATCGACTTCGTCGAACTGCATGACTGCTTCTCCATGGCCGAGATCATCGACAGCGAGGACCTCGGGCTGGTTCCGCGTGGCCTGGGCGCCAAATGGGCCGCGGAAGGCCGTACCCAGGTGGGCGGCGACCTTCCGATCAACCCGTCAGGGGGATTGTTGGCCAAAGGCCATCCGGTTGGAGCGACCGGTGTGGGGCAGCTCTATGAGGCTGTCTTGCAGCTGCGCGGCCTTCATGCCAATCAAGTCAAGAATGCTGGTATCGGCATGACGCACAATCTCGGCGGCGCGGGCATCGCCTGCACGGTAAGCATCCTCAAGCGGTCGGATGCGTGATAGGCGGAGACCTCAATGGGCAAAGTCGCTGGGATGGTCAGTGTTCTGAGATGCAGCAATTGCGGCACGCTTGATGCCGGCCCGCGCGAAATCTGCCCCTCTTGTCACGCAGGAGCGTTGCAGGGGCATGAGGTAACGGGCGATGGCACGCTTCTCACCTGGACCATCATCCGCCGGCCACCGGCCAACTTCCGATCCGAAGGGTCCTATGCGGTCGCGGTGGTCGAACTGGATGCCGGGGTGAAGGTGACCGGCCGTCTCGAAGGTGCGGACGATATAAAAGCTCCCGGCTCACGCGTGACCTTGGCGCACAGCAAAAATGGGGTCTCGACTTTTCGCGCCGCCTAGAGCATGGCGGCAACAACAAGCATGAACGCACACAGGAGGAGACGAAAATGACTATCAGACCATGCTGGGCGGCCGCCTGCCTGGCGGCGCTGGCCCTCGCACCGTCGCCGCTCGTCGCGGACACCGTCAAGATCGGCGTCGTGCAAGGTCTGAGCGGCCCACCCGCCATCACCGACTTCGGTGAGTCCTACCTTCAGGGCATCAAATCCGCGGTCAAGGATTACGAGACTGCTGGCGGCAAGCACAAGATCGAGCTCGTCGTTTACGATGACGAGGCTAACCCGCAGAAGGCCGTGTCCCTGGTGCAGCGCCTGATGCAGAACGACAAGGTACCGGTCATCATCGGCACCGTATCGAGCGGCAACGTGCTGGCCTTCGCGCCGATCATGCAGAAGGCAGGCGTACCTCTCGTGGCCGGACCTTCGATTGCCACCAACATCACCGCACAGTTCATCAACGAGAGTCCCAGTTACATTTTCCGCTGCTCCATGGTGGAGAAATTCCAGATCGAGAACATGCTCGACTGGGGCGTGAAGACTTTCAAGAAAATCGGTCTCGTGCACTCCACCACTGGCTATGCCGTTTTTGCAGCCAAAGAGATCCAGGAGGGACTGAAGGCCCGCAATGCGCAGCTGGTTGCCGTCGAGTCTGCGGCCCCCAATGTCAGCGATCTGACGCCGCAACTACTCAAAATGAAGGAGGCCGGTGCGGAGCTGGTCTTGAATTTCCACGAGTCCTTCGAGCTGATCTATCGGCCGATGTCGAAGCTTGCCTATAAGCCCACCGTCGCCGGCAACTGGGGACTGTCCTCGCGGAAGGTCCTGCAGATCGTCGGCCAGGAGGAGATCGAGGGTACCGTGATGGGTCAAGCCTTGGACATGTCGCTCGACGCATCGAAAGCCTTCGTCGCCAGAATGGAGAAGGACTATGGCAAAGACTTCCGCTGGCCGGTGATCGCCGCGCTCGGCTACGACGCAGCTCAGGTGGTGCTGAAGGCGATCGACACCGCCAAGAGCATCGATCCTAATGGCGTCAGAGATGCGCTCGAGGTCGTCGACGGCATCAAGGCGATCTCCGCGACACCAGCCAGGCCGTTCGCTGCAAAGGACCATGAATGCTTGGACAAGGAGCACGTGTTCCTGGGCGTCTGGAAGAACGGACAGGTCGTGCGCCTGAGCTACTAATGACAGTATTTGGACTGACCGGCTTGTGAAGGCGACATTTCATGTCGGCAGCCAACTTCGTTCAGCTCATGCTCAGTGGTCTGGCGATGGGCGCGATCTACGCGCTCACCGCCATCGGCCTGTTCATCGCCCACCTGGCGACCACGCGCATGAATTTCGGCCAGGGCGAGTTTTTGATGTTTGCCGCCTACGTCAGCATGGCCTTGCTGCTGGCTGGCACACCGGTCCTAGTCGTCGTCGCCGCGGTCATTCTGGTCCTGGCGGTAATGGGCTGGGGCCTGGAGCGGTTTGCCATTCGACCGCTCGACCGCCTACGCTCGCTAGCGGGCGGACAGTACTCCTGGGTCCTTACCACCATGGGTGTGGCGCTGATCGTGCAAAACGTCGTCACGCTGGTGTGGGGAAAGTCGTCCCAATATTCCCCGCCGCTATTTTCCGGCAATCGACAGAATGTGGTGCAGTTCCTGGGCGTCGGCGTTTTCGTTGAGGAACTGCTGGTAATCGTGGCGGCGCTGGCGGTCATCGTGATCTTCTACGCCCTGCTTTACCGCACGCGCCAGGGTCGCGCGATCTACGCCGTCGCCTTCAATCCGGAAACGGCGTCGTTGCTGGGCATCGACGTTCGCCGCACGATCGTCCTGGTCTTTGTTATGGCTTCCGTGCTCGCCGCAATCTCCGGCGTGCTGGTGGGGCCGATTGTGACGGTACACCCTCACATGGGGCTGGTATTCACCGTGAAGGCTTTCGCCGTGGCCTCGCTTGGAGGCTTCGCCAATCCGCTGGGTGTCCTGGTAGGTGCAATTGTCTTCGGCGTGGTGGAAAGCTTTTCGAACTACGTCAATTCAGCGTTTGGCGATCTTTATCCGCTGCTGCTCGTCATGGCCTTGCTCGTGGTCAAGCCAAGCGGCCTCTTTAGTGAGGCCAAGACCGATGTCCGCTGACAAACTTGCCGGTCCGTGGCTGCGGAACGCCGCCTATGGGGCCATGGCGGCGGCCATTTTTGCCTTTCCCCTGCTCGTCGGCAACACCTTCCACATTCATATCGCACAGACCCTGTTCTACACGACGATCGCTGTGATCGGCCTCAATATGCTGCTCGGTCTGTCGGGGCAGATGTCGCTTGGCCAGGCCGGCTTTTACGCCATCGGTGCCTACGGCTCTGCCCTGCTGACAGCCAAGCTCGGCTGGCCGATTGCGGCCGGCATGCTGGCAGGGATTTTGCTCGCCGGCCTGGCCGGTTGCCTAGTCGGCCTGGTCGCGCTGCGCACGCGCGGCCTCTACCTGGCCATGGCCACGCTGGCGTTCGGCTTCATGACCGAGATCGCGGCACAGCGCTGGGTCGACCTCACGGGCGGCACCATGGGCGTCTATGGAGTGCCAGCACTCGATTTCGGTTCCTCGACAATGGGCAAGACCTACTTCCTGTGGGTGGTGGGTGCCGTCTACCTCGCTGTGCAGATCGCCAGCGACTACGCGATGAGCTCACGCATCCGTCGAAAGCTGCTGGCCCTCAAGGAGAACGAGAGTGCCGCACGCACAACCGGCATCAATGTACCGGTCTGGCGGACGTCGGTGTTTGCGGTGAGCTCGCTTGCGGCGGGCACGGCAGGCACCTTCTTCACGCACCAGAACGCCTACATCAACAGCGATGCATTTACCTTGGGCCTGACGTTGACCATGCTGATTGCCACCGTCATCGGCGGACTCGGCTCGTCCTACGGGCCGTTGCTCGGAACCCTTATCACTCTGATGATCGCCGAGTTGATTGCCTCACTTTACGACATTTCCTTCCTGGTCAACGGCCTGATCCTTCTGAGCGTCCTTTTGCTCTTCCCGCAGGGGGCGATCGGCTTGGTGCAGAAAGTGGCCGCATTCCTGGGCGGCGCGCCGCACCACAAGATAGAGGTAACTGCACAAGCGGGATCATTCAGCCCCTCCACTCGCGCTTTAGCACGCCTTGCCGCCGGTCCTACGCTTGTCATCGACAACCTGTCCAAGTCGTACGGTGGCGTGCTGGCGGTGAGCGGCGTTTCGCTTGCCGTCGAGCGCGGCACGGTGCACGCCCTCATCGGCCCAAACGGTGCGGGCAAATCGACGCTCATCAACTGCGTCAGCGGGCTCTACCGTGCCGATTGCGGCCGCATCCTGCTTGCCGGTCGGGACGCTTCCGACTTGCCGGCACATGCACGGGCCCGCCTGGGGCTCGCACGCACATTCCAGAACCTCCAGCTCGTCAATAGCCTGACGGTCATGGAAAACCTGCAACTCGGCATCCGACCAGCCCGATCCGTCCCTGCAGACTTCGCCTCCTGGCTACTGTCCGACGCCTTCGAGGCGGATGAGCGCGCGCGCGCCTTTGACATCCTGCAGCAGTTCGGCATGGCGCACCTTGCCGCGGCCTTCCCTGAAGATCTTCCCTATGGGCACCGTAAGCTTGTTGAACTTGCGCGCGCCATCGCCGAAGAACCGCTTGTCATGCTGCTCGATGAACCGGTGGCGGGCCTCAACGATCGCGAGGCGCAGGAAATCTCAAGCGTTATCCGTCGCATTCGCGACGCCGGCACGTCGATCCTGCTGGTCGAGCACAACATGGATTTCGTCATGCAGCTCGCTGACCGCGTGACGGTGCTCGATCATGGCGAAAGGATCGCGCAGGGCGCTCCAGCCGAGGTGCAAAGGGATCCGCGCGTTGTGGAGGCCTACCTCGGCACCCCTCTCGAACCATGGTCCGTGGCGCCCGCAGAGAGGGTGTCGTGATCACGCTCGAGAAGGTCAGCGCAGGCATCGGTCGCGTCCAGATCTTGCGCGACGTGGATATTCGCGTCGAGCCCGGTCAGCTGGTCCTGGTGCTTGGCGCCAATGGCGCCGGCAAGACCACCCTGCTGCGCGTCATCTCCGGCGTTGTCCCGCTCTGGAGCGGAAAACTGCTGTTTGGGCCCGACAGCATCGCCGGCCGGCCGGCACATGCTCTCGCCCGCTTGGGTTTGGTGCATGTGCCGCAAGGCCGGCAGATCATTCCAACCCTCTCTGTCGAGGAGAACCTTGTCATCGGCGCTGCGCATCTGCCGGGAATCAGTAAGGACACGATTGTGCGCCGCCTTGAGCAGGAATATGCGCGCTTTCCCGTGCTGAAGACCCGCCGCAACCTTGCCGGCGGCTCGCTTTCCGGCGGCGAGCAGCAGATGCTGGCGGTGTCGCGCGGCCTGATGATGGCCCCGAAGTTGCTCATGCTCGATGAGCCGTCATTGGGCCTTGCGCCGCAGATGGTCCGGCGCATTCTCGGCGCTCTCGCCGGTCTCGCCAAGAGCGGTATCTCGGTTCTGCTGGTGGAGCAGAAGACAATGGCCCTCGAAATCGCCAACCAGGTCCACATTCTGAAGAATGGAACGATCGTACATTCGGCTGCCGCGGCAGACATTCGTGATCACTCAGAGCTATTCAGACACTACATGAGTTGAACACACGCCGAACCGCGTTGCTGCCGATGGCAAGCCAAGCAAGCACTGACCTCACGAGTGCGAGCACGCCAAGAATTGCGGCCTTAGATAGATGACGCGAAGATACCTCGATCAATGCCTTACTTTCTCTGCTCCGTGCCGTGGACGCCGTGGAGGCGCATCGCAGCCTGCTCGCGGCCTCGGTTGTGCTCGGCATTACCCAGTCGGCTCTGACCAAGAGTCTGCACGAATTGGAGGACATCGTCGGGGCTCGCCTGTTCGATCGCCACTCCCGCGGTGTGCGACCCACCGCGGCGATCGGGAGTAGGACCAGCTGCGTCCTGCTCGATCTCGGCAGCGAGGGGCAGCGAGCCTGCTATGAGGCGCGCTAGGTGCGACCCATGCAATCCACTCCGTCGCTCCCAGACATTTGCCGCCCGCGCGCGGCAACGGCGCTCGCTAGGGGTGGCATGATACGCAAGCCTTGCATTCCAAAGTCTCGCTTCGCAACCGGGAGACGACGTCGTGCACAGTGAACCGATCATGGACGTGGCTCATCTGGGTCATCTTGAGTTGCTTACCCCCAAGCCTGAGGAAAGCTTGCGGTTTTTCGTGGACGTGCTCGGCATGACCGAAAGCGGCCGGCAAGGGGAGTCGGCTTATCTGCGCGCCTGGGACGATTACGAGCGTTACTCACTCAAGCTGACGGGCTCCAACACCTCAGGCCTTGGCCACGCAGCATTCCGCGCCCGTAGTCCGCAGGCACTGCAGCGACGTGTGCAGGCGCTGCAGAGCTCTGGCTACGGGGCGGGCTGGCATGAGGGAGAGTTGGGGCATGGGCCGGCCTATCAGTTTCACGATCCCGACGGGCACCTCATCGAGCTCTACTTCGAGACAGAGTGGTACGAGGCACCCCCCGCGCTGCGTCCGGCGCTGAAGAACCAGGCGCAGCGCTATCCAGCACGCGGAGTGAATGTGCGCCGGCTCGACCACTTCAACTGCCTTGCCGTTGACGTGCAAGCCAACCGGCAGTTTTTCGAGCGCTATCTGGGCTTTCGTCTCACCGAGCGTATCGTGCTCAATGACGGCACGGAAGCCGGCATGTGGCTGACCTGCACGAACAAGAGCTACGATTTTGCCTATACTCGCGAGGCGCATGGCGTGAGAGGTCGCTTCCACCACCTCACCTACGCACTCGATAGCCGCGAGGACATTCTACGAGCCGCTGACGTCTTCCTGGAAAACGGCGTCTTTATCGAGACCGGTCCGCACAAGCACGCGGTGCAGCAGACCTTCTTTCTGTATGTCTACGAACCCGGTGGCAATCGCATCGAGGTGGCCAACGCTGGCGCGCGCCTGCTGCTGGCACCGGACTGGAAGCCCGTCACCTGGACCGAGGAGGAGCGCAAGAAGGGTCAGGCATGGGGCCTCAAAACCATCGAGAGCTTCCATACCCATGGCACGCCGCCGTTGCCCGACCAGTACGGAAAAAAAGAGGTCGGGGGCAAAAACGACTTGCAGTCGAAAGGGACGACGTCATGAGGACAGCCACGAGCAAGACGGCGCTGGTGGTAAGCGCGCATGCGGCGGATTTCGTGTGGCGAGCCGGCGGCGGAACCGGCGAGCGCCTAGCGGCTCCCTATCCCTAGACCCGGACCAAGAAAGGGGATGACCTGTTCATTGGTCATCAGCAGTATGATGTAATCTTCTTCCTTGTTGGCCCAGGAGAGTGGAATGCGCACTCTTGCAAATCCGAAACCCATCGGCGTTGCCATATCGGCGACCAGCGATCGCCTGCTGCTAATCACCTCGACGCCGGCCACTTGCCCAATCAGCACTCCGTCGTACGTGTAGATTGGCATACCGATCAATCTCGCATCCGCTTGGGATGCATCGATTTCAGCTAAAACGGGGTTCGTGGTGGTTACGACCAAAGCCAGCACGGCCGCATGGGCCAGTTTCATGGGGAGATCTCCATGTGCGCCGCGATGACTGCCGGTGCTTGCCAGTCGAGACAATGCGACTGCGGCTCTGATTTTTGCCCGGATCTTCGCTGGTTCGATGGCCACAGCTCGGTTGCGTAAAAGCGGCAACGAGGATGATCCCTATTGCAGGCTCACGCACTCGGGTCATTCACCGACACCGCCACCGAAAAGACCTCAGAGCTTTGCCTGCTTCCGACGCCTTAGCTTCGTTCGCTCAGGTCGTCCCCGTCGTTCACCAGGTCGGGGGCAAGGTTCTTGGCTTTTGCAAATTCGGCCGAACGAACCTGAGGCAACGCGTCCGCGGAGAGCGCCCGGCACCGGGAAGACGTACCCCTCTGGTTGCCACTGTCGAGTTGGCGGACCCGACAAAGCTTCACGTTCCGTGAAGCTCATTTTGCGCTTTATTGTCACCTGAGCCCCTCCACAGTCTTCGAGCTCAAAGGCTCCTGTGGTGCCCGAGTTGGCATGTGGTTGGCGATTTGATCTGCCAAAAGATTGCGGAGACCGGGATAGCGGCTGATCATGACTGTGTCACGGCAATAGGCCTTGCGGGACACCTATGCCAATCGGTCAAGGGTCTGCTTCATGACCATCATTCCAGTGTCAATGGCACTCGCAATGGCGGTAGCTGCGCTGTCCGGGAGAAAGTCGGCAATCCAGATCACCTTGCTCGATCCATCGTCATTGGCCGAGACTTGCACGGAGGCATTGTAGTGCTTCGTCAAGCCGCCTTCGGCCGACCACACGAGCCGCCTTGCATCGTCGTCAATCGTCACGATCGGCTCGCGCACGACCATCCCATTCCCGAACCTGACGATGCGAACAGCACCTTCGAGCTTGGTATCGGTAACGAACCCCGGCACCAATCGCGTGTGCAGTGCACCGACATCGCGAATGGCCGACCACACGTCATCGACACGAGCCGTTGTCGTGATCTCTCTTCGAACTGATGCCATTTAGATATCTCCAAAGATGTGACTTTGCCTCGGTCGTCGAAGAACATGGCAGCTTCCACGGTCCCGACACTTGGGGAAAATTGCTATCCTTCATGCAAGGACAGCAACGCGTTTTCCAACCCTGCAAGGCAGCATCGGGGTCGGCGATTGCTCCCTGAACGAGCCGTTCGCTTTGCAGTGCGCGGCGCAGGTCCCCTACACAAGTGCAAATTGTGCGCCTTTGCGGGTTTGCATCGGTGATCGCCGCCAAGGGACGCTTAACCCGACACGCCGATTATGCGGCACGGCGTCCATGACACTTAGGACGCGCGCCCACTGCGGCGCGGCCAATTGGCTCGTTATCGCAGGGATCGGCTCAAATGCCGAGTTCCTTAAAGCCCAAGTACATCCGGTTCCATGTAGGCGCAATGACGATTTGGTGGATTGCGGCGGTCGGCGGCATGTCACAGACGAATTTGATGGTCCTTGCCAAGTCGTCAGCCTGCAGCATCCTTTCCATGTCTTCCTCGGACGGGCGTGCAGCCCGCGTTTTGAGTATCTCGGTCGCCACCTCTCCCGGCGATATCACGCAGGCGCGAATGCCATTGCGGCACTCTTCCATGTTGAGTGACTCGGTCATGGCGATCATCGCGCGCTTGCTGGCGCTGTAGGCCGGGCCGGTCAGCCGCGTGAGGTAGAACCCAGCCCATGACGAAACGTTGATAATCGTCCCCCGCCCGTTGGCGCGCATGCCCGGCAGCACCGTGCTTATGCAATTGAATGCCCCGTTCAGGTTGACATCGACCACGTGCCGGAAGTCGGACATGCTGATGCTGTCCCAAGCACGTTTGGGTACGTTTGTGCCGGCGCTATTTATCAAAGTGTCGACACGACCATGCCGTGCAAGGATAGACTGCGCCAAGCGGACGGCGGCATCGGCATCGCTGACATCGAGCGGATGCGCCTCTGCCCTCCCGCCAGCCTCCTCGACGGCGGCCACAGCGGCTTCGAGCTCGGCTGGGCGACGACCCGAAAGCATGATTTGCGTCCCTGGCCGCGCCATGGCAACGGCGGTCGCCCTGCCAATGCCGCTGCCGCCGCCCGTGATCCATATGACGCTTGAAGGTTGCATGTGGGCGAGCATAGGGCACAGGCCGCTCGTCGGTCCAGAGTCATTGACGGTCGTCCGTCGCCAGCACGTTCAATCTGCTTGTCCCTATGTTCCGCACGCCCGACATCGAGATGTAACGCCCCGCTGGGCGGAGAGGCATTGCCATAGGTTGCGCCGCCAATCGAACAATTCTTGAGTTCCAGGCCCGACCGCTGCATATAGTTCGTCGATTTTGCGTTCGCGTCGTCGGTTGTGCGTGCGTCGGCAATCGGGTTTTTGCACGGTGAAACACGAGCACGATGGCGAACTTGCGCGCGTCTTGGACATTGCGCCGCCCCGAGCTTATGCACGAGGCGCCGATGGCAAGCGTTCGTGGTGGCGCAGAGCGCTCGAGCTTGTCGGTACCTTCCATCGCAGGCACGGTGATGTCCTCACGCGGGAAGATGTCGCCGAATATCGCAAGCAGAAGGCTCGAGAGGAGCTGCCGATCACCGACCCCGAGCGTCACCTGGCGCTGCGGGTGTCGCGGTTGGATGACCTGGCGAAGGGCTTGGTTGTCGACGGTGACGTTGATGTCAACGATCTGGGCGAAAACTTCGAGATTAGGGATGACGAGTTCGCTGGCGCCTCCAACACCGGTTACTCGATCCACCACCTGAGCGACGCGCGCCATGGCGAGCGCCCCAACCATTTGCGCTTGTTCCAAGAAGGATGCGCGCCGCGCTCGTTTCACGACCGGCAAGAGGACGCCGCACATATTGCGCGCGTGCGTGACATGGAGCGGCGCAACACGCAGGCGACGCAAGAGTTCCTTCCCCGTTGGAACGAGGGCGAGAAGGAGCTTCGCGCGGCCCGCAAGAAGCGCGCGGGGACGGACTAGAAATATTTTCGCCGAAAGTGGAGAAATTTGGCCTTCCAAAAGCGATAGAAATTAGAGAGCAGGGGCGGTACCATCGCTTGCAGGCGCAACCTGCGCGGCCCGTCGTTGCGCCGAAGCCAGCAGCGACCGCAAAGGCCACCTTGCCGAATGGTCGCTTGGCTGCTTGGTCATCTCGGCGTGCCCAATCCGCCCGCCCGTGTCCACTCATCCGACGAGCAAGGCGCATCTTGGGCGCAAACTCGCCGTCGGTCGCCTGCCAGATCATCGATGCACCACTCACGTTGGCGCTATTGGCGGCAACGGTCCGACTTGCGCCGGCCGTCCGATCGGTTGAGCAAACCCGGGTGCTGGTGGCCTTCGCCACTGAGCCCGTCCTGACGACGCGCGATCTTGGCAACGGCTGGCGACCGTGTCCCGCCGCGCTTGCAGCTGAAGTAGCAGCCGCTCAGAACGAGCGTCCGGCCTTCCCATGATATCTGCATGAGAACGCCACCTGATGCCGCCGGTCGGCTTGATCCTCTGTGTATTCAGCGGGATATCGAAAGCGCCGATCTCCGAGGGCCACCAGCGGCGCATTGCCATTCAGTGTTGTGCTACTCATTACGCTAGCGTTGATCTCGCTTTGGCTTCCAACCTCCGTCTACGGGTGAGGCAGCCCTCCAACAGGCAATCGAGGTCACACGCTCACACTAACGTTAACGCAACTGCAGGCCCTGACGGCGACGGAGATGGTGGAGAATTTCCGGGCCGGCGCCCTGTCGCCGGTCGAGGTCGCCATGGCGGCGCTGGATGCGATCGCTACCCTGAACCCGACGCTCAACGCCGTCATTTGCTTGCATCGGGAGAATGCGCTCAGTCAGGGACGGACTGCCGATGCGCGGCTTACCGATCCATTGCGGATCGATAGCGCTCGAGGACTAATTCTCAGCCCCGACATGGACGCTCCGTCGGTTGCGCGACTGCGCAAAGCGGCGCGGTGCTCCTCGCCAAGACGACTATGCGCGACTTTGGCATGATGAGCTCCGGCTATAGCTCGAAGTTCGGGCCGACACGCAATCCGTGGGGATCTGTCGCGAACCAGTGAGGCTTGAGTTCCGGAACCAGCGCCCTGCTGGCAGCAGGGATTGCGCCAGTCGCGGTGGGAACCGATATTGGGCATGGTCACGCATCCGCCCTTGCACGGTTCAGCAGCAATGGTCCGCACGATTTCCTGGAAAAGCGAGTTCCTATCGCTGTCACGGCGATTTGGCGAACGCCCGGCGATTGTTGACCGTGAGGGGACGACCACTTACGCCGAACTTTTCGCCCGAGTTGCTGGTGTTGGCAGGTCGGTGCGGGAGGCGGGCGTCCCGCATGGCCATCCGGTTGCGACGCTGGTGCCAAACGGCAGTCACGCTGTCGCGGCCAGCCTCGGCGTGACGCTCTCCGGTGCCGCCGAGGCGCGCCTTAACCCGACACTCAGCGCGGACGATCTGCGGCATTGCATGACAACGGCCGGCATTCGCATGGTGATCACGAATGCCACACTCGCACCGCTGGTGCGCAGTCTGGGTGCTCGGGTGATCGAACTTGCCAGCATACAGGCAGTGGACTTGGCGGCATGTGATTTCCCCGATGTGGCAGAAGCTGACTGGGGCGTACTGAACTTCACCTCGGGCACGACCGGTAAACCGAAAGGCATCGTGCATACACATGCCGGGCGCTGGATGGCGAACATGCTCCTGCGCGCGGCGCTACCCGTCGCGCCAAGTGGAAGCGACAACCTCCTGCTCGTTACGCCGTATTCACATGGTGCGGGAGCAATGACGCACGCCTATCTGGACAGCGGCGCATGCGTGACGCTGCTTCCCGGTGTCGTTGCGGCCGAAGTGCTGAGCTTGATCGAAACGCGCAAGATCACTCAGATGTTCGCCCCCCCGACCGTTCTCGCAAAGTTGCTGTCGGAAGCGGACGGCCGCCAACTCAACGGCCTTAAGACCGTGTTTACCGGCACCTCGCCGCTCTCGGGCCAGCTCTATCGCCGCGCCAAGCGCGCGTTTGGTCCGATCATTCGGGTGACCTACGGCAAGTCGGAAATCTGGAATCCGATCACCGTGCTGGCGCCGGCCGAGGCGGATGCCTGGTATGGCGAAGCCGGAGAGCCTGAAACGGTCTGCGTCGGATGGCCCGCTAGCGGTGTCGAGCTCTCGATCTCTCCGCTCGAAGGCGCTGACCATAGCGGGGCAGGGTCCGGCAACATGGGCTTGGTCCAGATCAGGGCTAAGCACATGGCGATCGGCACGCTTGCCGATGGCCGATTTACTGGCGAGGCGGACAACAGTTTCCACTCCACGGGAGATTTGGGTCTGATTGACGACCGCGGCAGGCTCCACCTTTGCGGGCGTGTCGCCGACATTATGAAGACGGGTGGATATCGAGTTAACCCGGAGGAGGTCGAGGCGCCACTGCGTGAGGCCGTGGCTCCCACCGAGATTACCATCGTGGGCCTACCCTCCAGCTATTGGGGCGAGATCATTACTGCCGTCGTCGTCGGCCCGACGCCGCCCGGACTGGCCCACGCCATTGCTCAACTTACCAGCTACAAACGTCCACGGCTGGTCGCGGAACTGGATGAAATCCCGCGCAATGCCATCGGCAAAGTCGAACGGCGTAAGGCTCGCGACATTATTCTTGAACATTACGTCCTAGAGGATGGACCATACCCTCGCCTGACCAGACGCTCCCGACAAGCCAAGTGAAATACGGGACGGAGGCCAATTGCATAGTCCCAATCGGCAGTTGCCAAACTCAACTCTCGCGATGGTATGCCTTGGAAGTGATGATCCACTGCTCGCCGAGCTTGTGGTAGGAGAGGTAGTCGACGAAGACCATGTCGTTGATGCGGACACGCACCTTGGCAAGCGCCTGCGTAAGCGAGGCGAAATCGAGCAGCAGGATCTGCTCCTCACGCGGGGAGCCGAGCGCCTTCGGCGACTTGCGGCCAGCCAGCACCTCCTTGTACTGCGCCGCTGGCCAGCATGTCATCTTGCCTTCGCGGAAGCCATGCAACTGCGAGGTGGAGGCGAACACGCGGTCAAACTTTTTGACATCGCCCTCGTACATAAGGTCGAGGTAGAGCTGCACCGCTTCGGTCAGCTCCTGCGTCTCGGTTTTGCGCATGACAATCTCCGTTTGAACGCAGCGGATAACTTGCACCCAATCAGCCTTCGATACCCAAACACAGCGGTGGGCCACCGCTGCCGAAGATCGGCTTGCGGCGAACACTGGCCGCGAACACTGGCCCGAATACTGATCTTAACTCTGCCTCGCGCACTCCCCTGCGCTGGCACTATAGCACGGCAATCCGTCGCGGCACCGGCCCCGCCGAGCTCGTCGTTGCCAAGCCGATCCTGCTCTCGGGCTCAACACCGGGCGCTATCGGGTTGTGTCGCTGCCGGCATTAAGGCGCGAACCCTTGCGCGTTAGCCCGCACATCATTCCGTTCCCCGTGCGTCGACCGATTTGGTGCCGGGGCCGGCGCCGTAAAGGATGATGAGTCCACCAATCATGGCCACGTTCTTGAAGGCGTGCAATAGCTGGTTGATCTGCTCACGGCCTGCATGGTTCCAGAAGTCGTGGAAGAGGACGCTCGCAAGAGCGGTGAAAGCCGCTAGGACGAGAACGGCCAAACGCGTTCGCCAGCCCACCACCACCATCAAGCCTGCAACCACCTCCAGCAGGCCCGCCGCAACCGCCAGCACCGCCGGTGCCGGCAAGCCTTTGCTCTGAATATGCGCAGCGGTTCCTGATACATCCATGAGCTTCATGACGCCCGAGAAGAGGAAAAGCGCCACTAGCAGTATGCGGCCAAGCAGTATGGCCCTGGAGTCAAACGCGTTTGGCATGGCTTTGCTCGCTCTACGTTGCCTGACGTGCTCTGAAGCCGTAGCCCTTGAAACGGTTCCATCGACCCTACGCCTCTTTGCGATGGCTCGCTGGGACCGCCGGACAGTCGTCTGTCGCGCTCGACTGAGGCGGCTAGGAGGAGATTGCTGCTGGAAGGATTGCCATGGCCGAAATCTTCCAGGCAGGCTGCGCCTTCCATGGCGGTATCCGCGCCGACCAGTACCTTGAGACCCGCGATCGTACCCATGGCGGCGACGACGAGAGGCAGGCGCCGTACGAGCAGGTTGACAAAGGCTCCGTCGATCTTGTCTTTTGTGGAAAACAAATCCTATCTAGCAGGTGAGGCTCACGCCTGAACGAGGTTGCGACAGCCGCCGCTCAGCAAGGCACCTTCCACCCGTTGCCGCGGGTGCGTAACGCCCTTAGCCAGATGGTGCTGGGTCCGGCCCGCGGCACCATCCTCCCTGGCCATCGTGGGGACGTGGTCAAAGTCGAGCCGCCAACGGGCAATTGCACTCGCAGGACGCTTGCTCGCGACGCCTTGGTCGGCCACTCCCGTAACCAACGTACCGGCTTGCCGGATACGGCCACGCCGGCTAGGCAGCATGGGGCGCGGCGGCTTGGCAGCTTGGCGACATGACTGAGCGACCTGAGACTCGAGAACGCTAAGGGAGGCTGTCATGACCATCACGCGACGCCAAGCACTCATCACCGGCTCTGCGACGCTGAGCGCGGGGCTGCTGCCAGCGCTTGTACGCGCCCAGGCAGCCACCGCTACCCTGGCCTTCGGGCCGGCAACAGCGGTCTACTCGCTTGGCATGATTGCGGAAGCCAAGGGCTTCTTTAAATCCGAAAATCTCGATTTCAAGCTGCTGCTTGGCAACGCAGGCACGCATGGGCGACAGGCGCTCGCAGCCGAGCAAGCGCTTTTCGCGCATGGCGATGCGAGCCATCCCCTGCAGCTTTCGACGCGCGGCAAGACATGCAAAATTCTGATGGCGACACAGATGATCGCCTCGATCTCCAATATCGTCGTGAGGAAGGACCTCTACGATGCCGGCATCACCACCGTCGAGAAGCTCGCCGAGTACAAGCGCCCTGACGGTGCCAAGCCCATCGTCGCCGCAACGGCCATCGGCTCCGGGACCTGGATGTACGGGACCTACGTGTTCGAATCCAAGAAGCTGGGCGACAGGATCAACTGGGTCGCGGGCGGCGGTCCCAAGACCATGTTCCCGGGCCTTGAAACCAAGCAGTTCGATGCCATCATGGCAGTTCCCGGCTGGGTGATCGAGTGCGAAGATAAAGGCTTCGGCAAGGTGATCTACGACACGTCGAAGCCCGGCGTATTCGTGGATGCGTTCGGCGGCACCGTCCCGGTGCTAGTCATCTACACACTTGAGGAGACGGTACTGGATAAAAGGGCGCTGGTGCAGTCCTTCGTCAATGCCATGTACCAGGCGATGACGTGGGTGAAGGCGACACCCATTGACGAGGTCTATAAGCTGGTCGGCGAAAAGCACTTCGCCGGCGTCGATCCGGTCGCGGTCAAGGCGGAAATGGGGTTCGATAAGGCGACCTGGGCCTATGACGGACGCATCGACAAGACGTCGTTCGAGCGTGGCGGCAAGGTCTGGTATCGCAAGGGCTCGGACATTCCAGAGTCGAAGTATGAGGACCTCGTCGACATGAGCTTCCTCGACGCGGCGCAGGCGAAGTTCAAGTGAACGCCGCTGCCTCATCGCGGGGCGCTCTGGACCATGCCGGCGCGCCGGAGCGCCACGAAACAACCGGCTCGCTGCACAAAGCGAGGGTGCGCCTCAGCGTAGCACAACTCGACATGCGCTATCGCACGCCCAGCGGCGAAGTAAATGCGGTTGAGAACGTCTCCTTCGATGTCGCCCAAGGCGAGTTCGTCGCCCTGCTTGGTCCATCCGGCTGCGGCAAATCGACAATCCTCAACATCGTTGCTGGGCTCCTCAACAGAACGGGCGGCCGGGTCAACCTCGACGATGAGGACGTGCGCTACGGCAGCGTGAACCGCAAGGTTGGCTATGTCTTCCAGCGCGATACGGTGTTCCCGTGGCGGACGGTCGAAGCCAACATCGGCTACGGCCTTGAGATCGCCGGTGTGCCGAAGCCGGAGCGGCATAACAGGGTGAAGCGAGCCATCGAAGTCGCCGGCCTGGCTGGCTTCGATAAGAGCTTCCCGCGGGCGCTATCGGGCGGCATGCGACAACGCGTGGCGCTCATGCGCACGCTCATCATGGAACCTGAGATTTTGCTGATGGACGAGCCGTTCGGAGCGCTCGATACACACACCAAGCTCGAAATGCATAAGATACTCTTGGAGATCTGGGAGCGGGAGCGCCAGACTGTTCTGTTCGTCACGCACGACCTCGGTGAGGCGCTGACGCTGTCGAGCCGGATCATCTTGCTCTCCGCGCGCCCCGGCCGGCTCAAGGAAGATTTCGAGGTCCCGTTCCCACGCCCGCGCGATGCGGTCTCTCTCCGGGAAACGGAGGCGTTCGGCCGCCTCTACTCCCATATCTGGCATGCGCTCGGAGAGGAGTTCCGGCGGACCAAGGCGGAATAGCTGCTAGGCGAAGGCTTTCATGATCCGATCCCGGCCCGCAATCGTGCTCTGGCAGATCGCGATCCTGCTCGTCACGCTCTCGATCTGGGAATGGGGCTTCGACCTGTGTAAGGCACTGCTGCCGAAGCCCTGGGTGCCGAAAATCCTCGACCCGTATTTCATCTCCAAGCCGACTGCGATCTGGCGAAGCTTTCTCAAGCTCGGCTGTCTCGCGGACAGCGCGGGCTTCGCGACCTGCTACCGCGAAAATGCCAACAACCTCTGGCTGGCGACCCTCGTCACCCTGAAGAACATGTGGTGGGGCTTCCTTTGGGGGACGAGCCTTGGCGTCCTCACGGGCCTAGTACTCGGCCGCTCGGAGTTTCTCTCGCAAATTTTTGAGCCTTACATCGTCGCTATGAACTCGATCCCGCGCATTGCTCTCGTCCCTCTTATCATCCTGATTTTCGGGCTCGGCGACCTGTCGAAGGTGGTGACGGCAGGGATCGTTGTGTTCTTTGTGGTGTTTTTCAATACCTTCGAAGGTACGCGCTCGGTCGATCGCGACCAAATCGCCGCGGCGCGGCTACTCGGCGCCAGTGAGCTTACCGTGCTCAAGACCGTTGTCATCCCCTCCGCGCTCGCCTGGGTGTTCGCTTCGCTGACGCCGGCCGTGTCGTTCGCTCTGATCGGCGTCATTGTCGGCGAGTTTATTGGCGCGGAGCGCGGACTCGGTAAGCTGATCATCGAAGCGGAGGCGCGTGCCAACGCGGCGGAGATGATGGTAGCAATCTTTGTGATGATGATCGTCGGCATCGTCCTGGCACTTATCGTCCGCCGCGTCCAATCCTATCTCCTCCGCTGGCAACCGCAGTTCGAGGAAAAAGGCTAGCCAGCGCCGGTCGGCGCACTCCCTGCGCATCCGGACCCGGGCCCGCAACGCCGCATGCTCCTGAAGCAGAAGCCTGCCGCATTGCTCACGTATCTGCAGAACGCCGCCGTCGACGGAGCACTGACTTGCTCCCGCGGTCGCAGCGAGAAAAGGCGAGGCACAACGATTGTATCTTGCAGGCGGCAATCCGGCTGGGTTCTGCCTCTCATGCCGCAGAGGCCGGCCAGAGCCACCCCGCTCACCGACCGCTAACGCAAGCCACTGCGGCGCACTTGTCAGGTTTGCAGCGTTGTCCAGGCGCCGATCACCTCACCTCCCCCGCCACAGCCAAAGCACAACCGCCGCTCCGACGAGTGCCGCCACGTAAAGCATTAGCGGCGATGGCAACAATCCCAGGATGACACCGACGTGAAAGCCGATAAAGGCGCCGGCAATGCCCACCAGAGCGCTGGTCATGTCGCTGCGCGTCGTGAAACCGAGCCGCGCCAGCCAGCTCTGTGCATAGCGGTTGAAGACGATGCCGAGCACGCTGCCGATGGCGAGGATGATCAGCAAGTTTACGAGCGCAGTGCTGCCAATGGCCATGCAAACCTCCGCCAGAGATGACGAACAATTACCCCTGCGCTGCAGTGAACCTTCGCCACGAATGACAAGGATCCGGGCAAGGAAATACCGCGATCTCACCCTGCAAGTTTCTGTCTTACCGATGTTCGGATGATGGCATTCGACACCCTACCAGCAATTCTCCTCGGCGGGATGGCGAGGGCAAATTGGCATTTATCCTGCTCGGCGCTGGTTCTACGTCCCGGGCATCGACAAGGGGCATGGCAAATTCTGGGAACTACCTCGTGTCGACAGTTTGAGCCAGAAGCTGGAAGCGGCCGAGATCGCCTTCGCCCGCGTGAATGCGGTCACTGCCTGCGACCGCCTTCTGCAAGCCGGTCGAAGACAAGCAGCGCGTTGGCATTGCTGGGCTGGGACCGCGGTCTCGGATAGGCCCCCGGCTAGCCCATGGTTCCAGAAAGAGCCCAGCCACAACCGCGGCGGAACTCGTATCGGTCGCGGGGCCCATTGTCGGCGATGGCTGCGCGCAGGACTACCCCGGGCTAGGCGCCGTCAGGCAGCTAATAGATCGACGAGTTCGGCGATATCGGCGACCTCCTCGAGCCGTGCGACGCATGCGGCCAGCTGTTCTGCCCTATCGCGCGGTATGGGACGGGCGGCGGCCGCGCAATTGCGATAAAACTTCTCAAGATGGTCAAGCCGGCTGAGCGGCTTGGCCGGATTGCCGTAAACGACGCCTAGTCTGCTCGTGTGACGCACACCATCTCGCAGCCAGATCTCGACTTCGATCGGCGTCAGGTCGTTGGGATCGCCAGTCTCGCAAACCTCGATCGCAATACGGTTCGCTAGATCCTGCGTCTGCCGATCGCCAAAGGCGTCAGCTGCGAAGTCTTCGACCCGCACGCTACCCTTGAGTAGCGCGTGGGCAGCGACATAGCGGGCACACAAACGCGCATAGTTTGCAGTCATCTCGTGCTTCGGGGCCCGGCCGACCAAATGATGCACGAGCGGTGGGACGCGCGCCGTTACGCCTCGGATCGCATCGGGCTCGAGGCTGTGCCGTCGACGCAACTCGACACAGGCTTCTATGATGCCGTGTGTGGCTCGCCCTGAAGGATAAGGTTTATGGGCAAGTTCGGTGATGAACCAACGTCGGCCGAGCTCCTTGCCGATGCTCGCCGGCGAGCCGCCCGTCTCGAACAGTTCGAAGTAGCCGAAGGGACCCTCGAGTACGTTTTTTGTCCCAGCAAAGTCCCGCCCCGCCAGGTCGCAGGCCACCACTGCGTTGCGGGCATTGAAGCCCATTTGCATGGCAAGCAGCGCCGAGCCCTCGGTGTGGGCCTGCATGGTACCGCAGAGCTGGCCATAGGCAATGGAGAAAGCATTGATCACCGCGGGCTGATCGAGACCGACAAGCTTGGCGAGAGCGGCTACGCCGCCAAATGCACCCGCCGTCGCCGGGCGAAAGAAGCGTAGCCCCCGTTCTGCTGCAACGCCCAGACCTGCCGCGACATCGACACCGACCGCAACTGCGGTGATGAGCTCCGCCCCGCTCACATTCTTCCTTCGCTCGGCTCCGGCGATGGCCACAGGCAACACAATGGTCATGGCATGCACAACCGCCTCTTCGTGCACGCAATCGAATTCGGAGTTGTGCACTTGGTAGGCATTGCACATCGCCGCCGCTTGCGCCGGCAGCCGTATGCCGTTGCCCCAGACACGGGCTTCCTGCAGGCGCCCCCAAGTCTCCTGCATCTCGGTAAGCTCGCAGGCCAGGGGGCCCGAGCTGCCGCCAATTCCTACACCGAAGGTGTCGGTGATGAAGGTTTTGGCAGCGCTGACGGCATCACTTGAAAGATCCTTAAAGCGCGTCCGCACGACATGGTCGGCAAAGGCAGCAATGGCATCCACGTGGCGTACCGCCCGGCTAGGAACCGGCTCCCTATTGAGATGAATACGACCTTCGCTATAGCCTTGGCGGCAAGCCCATCAGCCCCGCGTCTATCCTAGTTCGCTGATCGGATAAGACCCGGTGCCGCCAAAAACAACCGCATCGTCTGAATACCGCTAGAGACCTTTGCGGTCCGCATCAAGTGGCGGCAGCCCACCTCATCCGGCGCGCCCAAACTGGCACCGCGGGCAGGGCGGGCCTGGATCCGTTCCCGCAGTCCACTGCCAAGACTAAGCGGATGAATATTCGCGCCTCCTGCGCCGTATTCGAGCGCCATCCGGGCACTCTTGAAGCGCGCCCCACATGCGAAAAAAATCCCTCACCATTGTAGAGCTGCGACCCACGGAGCTGGATGCGCAAGAAGGCGCATAGCCGACGCAGACCCTTGCCGGCCGCCTTCGGCATACCGCCTCGGCGTCAGCGGTAGCAGTCAAGCACACTGTTCATGGCGCCTTTGAACCAAATGGTGCGTCACTGCGACCAATGCTGAGGCCCCACGACGGGCCTCGGTGCAATCCGCGTTTTCATCTCATCGGGATCATGACGGGGCGCAGCCACGCGCATCCGTTGTCTGGAGGTCGTGCCATGCGAGCATTGGTTAGGACGAGCCCCCGGCTGCCTTCTGGCTTTTTGCTAAAGGCCCTAAGCCGCGCCTTCGAGCGCACTGTCGGCGCCGCGGTGGTCTACATGATTGAGTATCGCAAAGCCAAAGCCGCCGAGGACTTGTGCAGGCACCTTTCACGATTGTCGGACGAGGAGTTAGCCGTGTGGGGCCTCGATCGTCGATCCCTCGCGCAGTTCATCAGGCAGCGGCTTTACTGAAGGTGACTTCGCTCGCCCAGGGGGTGCACGGGGTCGCGCGCAATCGCGCGACGGCACCGGCAGCGCGCCCAACCCCCCGCAACACGCTCCACGCCAGGTCGTGGCTTCGCCGTGAGGGCCGCTGCCACACCAGACCGGACACCCTCCGCCAAGGGTCCGCCATTGAGGTGGACTGAGGTGAGGCCATGCGGGTTCAATTCAGATCACGCCCTTATCCCTGAGCACGCCAAGCTCGCGATCCGACATGCCTAGCAGGCCCTTATAGATCTCATCATTATGCTCGCCGAGTGCAGGGCCTAGCCACTCGATGGTGCCCGGCGTATCAGAGAGCCGCGGACACACGTTCGGCATGGCAATTTCGCCGATGCGTGGATCCTTGAAGAACATGATGTTTTCGCGCGCCTTATACTGCGGATCCTCGAAGATTTCGGCAATCGAGTTGACAGGTCCGTACGGGACGTCAACGCTGTCGCAAAGTTTCATGAGCTCATCGAGGGTGTGCTTTTCTGTCCAACGCGTCACCCAGGCATCAACGTTTTCCCGATCCTTTACCCTATCCTTGACATTCCCCCACCTACCCTCGCCGGCAAGATCGGGCTCGCGCAACAACTCCGCCAGTCGGGCGAAAATCTTGTCGGATGTGCAGGCTATGGCGATCCACTTGCCATCTTTCGTCGGGTAGTGGCTGTGCGGCGCAACGTTGACAGTACCGGGGCCCATCCTCTCGCGCACGACGCCCCCATGGTGGTAGGCCGCGGTCAATTCATCGAGAATCCGATGAATAGGTTCGTAAAGGCCTATGTCGATGAACTGCCCGCGCCCGGTCATGTCGCGCGCGCGTAGCGCGTACATGACGCCAAGCGCGCCATATAGTCCCGCCAAGTAGTCGGGGATAGTCGCGGAGCCGGGCGTTACCGGTGGCCGGTCGGGGTATCCGGCGAGATAGGACAGCCCACCGAAGGCATTGCCGATGCGTCCGAAGCCGGGCCGCGGGCTGTAGGGGCCGCTTTGACCGAAGCCTGAGATTCGCACCATCACCAGTTTGGGATTATGCGCCTGCAGGACATTCCAGCCGAGACCCCACTTTTCCATAGTGCCGGGCTGAAAATTTTCGACCAACACGTCGGTTTGCGAAACGAGCCGCTTTAGGATTTCAGCACCCTCAGGTTTCCTAAGATCGAGGGTCGCCGCCTTTTTGTTGCGGGATTCCTGCAAAAACAGAAGGCCATCACCGGCCTTTGTGATTGTCCCGAACTTGCGTAACGCATCGCCGACCTTGGGCAACTCGATTTTGATGACTTCGGCTCCAAACTCACCCAACTGCGTCGCGCAAAAAGGGCCGGCGAGGAAGCTCGACACATCTAGCACGCGAATGCCCTGCAGCGGCCTGACGGCGGGATCGGCTGGCGTATTATCGGCCATAATCGGCACTCTCCGTTGCTCTCGCCGCTAACTGTTGTGAGCCGCGATACGACGCATTGTCTCCAGCACCCGTCGCGCGCGATAAACGATCGGGTAGTCGATGAATTTACCCTCAAGCTGGATCGAAGCAGAGCCGGAGTTCTCTGCTTCGTCGAAGGCATGCACGACCTTGCGCGACCATTCGACCTCCGCTGCAGAAGGAGTAAAAATTTCGTTCGCGAGTGATACTTGATCAGGGTGGATGCACATCTTGCCCTGAAAGCCCAGAGTTTTTACGTGGCGCGTCGAATTTACGAAGCCTTCGCGGTCTTTGAGGTCCACCCACACCGTATCAATCGGCGGCTCGATGTCAGCAGCACGCGAAGCAAGAACGCATTCGCTGCGGTAGCTCAATAGCTCGGTCTCAACCCGACTCCATTCCATATTCATGTCGAGGGTGAAATCACCGGCGCCAAAGGCGATACGCTTGACGCGCGTGTCCGCAGCAGTGATGGAGCGGATGTTTATCATCCCCTTGCCCGTCTCGATGATAGGAATGATGTCGATTGCTCCAACCGGTAGGCCTTGCTCTTGCTCCAGATTTCTAATCACCCAATCAACGGCTCTGATTTCATCGACCGTTTCGAGCTTTGGCAGAATGATGCCATCAACCCCTTTCTGGGCGACTGCGACGATGTCTCCGTAGGCATACTCCGTGGACGTGGCATTGATGCGAACATAGCCAAGGCACTTGCGCTGTCGCTGGCAGGCAGTAACGGCAACGCTACGGGTTGCAACCTTCTCGGCGATTGGGCAGGCATCCTCAAGATCGAGAATCACCGCATCGGCATCAAGAGAGAACGCTTTCTCGACCCGCCTAGGGTGATTACCTGGTGCAAACAGGAACGTGCGATAAACTGCCATCGCGTCTCCTAGCGCTCAAAACTCTGATTGCAACCAACTTGCGGCCCGTCGGTCATCCATTGCCCGCAGGGATGAGCGCCCTCGTTGATCTCCCACCAGGGACGGATGGAAGTGACGGGCGAGAGCGACCTCCCTCACGGCCCACGACTTCTTTTCTTGCGTTGCTGACGACTGCTGGCAATCGCCCAGCTCTTCAGGCTTAGTCGGCTTGATGCCACTAGCCAGATTACCGAACATGCGAGCGGCAAGCTGGGGGGCTTGCCCCGTCAATATGGCTAGCACCTGCACCGTCCATTCCTGGCTGGACCTGTCTTCTTTCTATCCGGCAACGCGCGGCAGCCACAGCGCGATTTCGGGAAACATCATGACAAGAATGAGCGCAATCAGCTGCAGCCCCATCCACGGCCAGCAGGAAGCGAAGATTTCCTCCATGGTGACATCGGGTGGGGCGACACCTTTGAGGAAGAAGCAGGCGCCTCCGAAGGGTGGCGAGAGATAGGCGATCTGCATGTTGATGTTAAACAAGATGCCGAACCAGACCGGGTCGTAGCCGAGCGACTTGATGATCGGCAGGAAGATCGGCAGCGTCAACAACATGATGGCGATCCACTCGAGCGCGGTCCCGAGGATCACCCAGATCAGCATCATCACGACGATGATCATGAACGGCGCTAGGTCGAGGCCCTTGATGAGGTTCTGCACCATGGCGATGCCGCCCATCAAATTGTAGATACCGATCAGCGCGTTGGCACCGAACACCAACCAGAAGACATTGCCGCAGATCGCCATTGTTCCCTTCAGCGAATCCCAAAGCATCGCGATGCTCAGCTCGCCGCGGATCCATACGGCAAATACCACACCAACCACGCCGAGGGCGGCCGACTCCGTTACCGACGCCAAACCCGCGTAGATACTGCCCATAACGCAGAAAATGATCAGCACAGGCAGGATGAGGCCTTTGAGCAGTTTGAGTTTGCCCAGCAGCGGGATGTTTCGCTCGGCGAGCGGTGCGACCGGACCCATGGCGGGAAACAGGTTGCACATCACCAAGATATAGGCGCAGTAGAGTCCCGCCATGAGCAGCCCGGGCATGACAGAGGCAAGCAATAGGTCGCCGATGGAGACGTTGCCGGCCAAGCCGAAGAACACGAGAATCAGGCTCGGCGGGATCATTGAGCCAAGGGCACCACCGGCACAGACCATGCCGATCGAGAGTTTGCGATCGTAGCCGAGCCGCAGCAGCTGCGGCAGGGCGATGATGCCTAGCAGCGTCACCTCACCGCCGATCACGCCGATGGTGGCACCGACCACGACCGCCATGAGCATGGTGGCAACGCCAACGCCGCCGCGCATGCCGCCCGCCCAGACGTGGACCGCCTTGAACAACTCGTGGGCCACACCCGACCGTTCGAGCAGCGAAGCCATCAGTATGAACATCGGCACCGATGCCAGCACGAATTCCGACATGAAGCTGTAGGTGCGGCTGGCGACGATCGTTAAGGCATTGGGTCCAAACAGCACCAGGGCGAAGCCGCAGGCGACGAGGCCGGTGGCGTAGGCAAACGGCAGGCCGATGCCGAGCAGAATCATGGTAATCGCCAGCATCAGCAGGCTGAGAACCTCGATGCTCATATGATCGTCTCGGAAGTATCGGGACGATGGGGACGGCGATGCCAGAGGTGCGACAGGGTCTGCAGCAGCATCAGCGCGGCGCCGACCACGAGCGCGGCCTTGAGGAACGCGGGGATGGGAACGTCCCAAGCGCGGCCACTAGTCTCCATAAGCTCGACAGATGGGATGGCGACCTTCAACGCGCCGTAAAGAAACAAGGCTAGAAATAGCGCCCCAAGCAGATGGCACACTTGGTCGAGGATGGCACGCAGCCTGGGCGAGGCTCTATCGAAGTAAGTGGCCATTTGGATGTGGCTGCGCTGCTGCGAAGCAAGTGGCCCGCCGAAGATGAAGCACAATGCACTCAGTACGATGACCATGTCGTGCACCCAGATGGTGGGGGCATTGAAGGCATATCGCATGACCACCTCGAACACCGTGAGCAGGACGGCGACGAGGAATAGCAGGCTCAGTGCGCGACCAAGCGCGAGCGAAATCCGATCGACAAGCGGCAACTTTTCCATCGCCAAACCTTCGAAGCGCGCACGTCTTCAGCCGCCGCTTGCGGTCGAGGGACGAGCACGCAAACCAATCTACAGCAGCTGCAGTTTTTTCAGGAAAGCGATCTGGCTGTCGTAGACTTTCTGCGCGGTCGAGCTTTTCTTGGCCCAGGCAGCCCAGGATTCTTCGGACAGCTGACGAAACTTGCGGCGCTCTTCGCCACTCCAATTGACCAATTCGAACCCCGCGGCCTTGGCCTGCTCGGCCGCCTTCATATCCTCGAGAGCAATGCGCTGCACCATATCGCGCGCGAAGTCGCGCACAGCCACTTCCATGAGAGCCTTGAGATCGGGTGACAGTGCATTCCACTTGGTCATGTTGACCGCCACTTCCGCGCACGGCATGGAGTGGAACCCGGGGTGAAGGGGATACTTCGCTATCTTGTGGTAGCCCAGATCATTGTTCATACCGAGTGTGCCCCAATCGGTCGCCTCGATGACGCCGCGGTCGAGGGCGGTATAGACTTCGCTGCCAGGCAAGGTGACGACACCGACGCCGGCGCGACGCCAAATCTCGGCCCCGAGGCCCTCCGGCACGCGCATCTTCACGCCCTTGAATTCGGCGAGGGTGCGCAGGGGTTTCTTGGCGGGCACCAACTCCACGCCCCACCAAACGGGTCCCACGTAAAAGGTGTTGAATCGCTTGTAGATCTCACGCGCCAGATCGATGCCGCCGCCGTACTCGAACCACATTTGCATTTGGTAGGGCGTCTCGAAGCCGCCATTGAGATCTCCGAGCAGGGCCAGACCCGGCTCCAGTCCCGAGGCATAGGGCGCGCCGCTGTGATGGGCATCGAGCACCCCATCGCGCATGGCGCCTAGGGTCTCCGTGTAGGCGACGATCGAGCCCACCGGAAGCGGCTCGATCTCGATGCGCCCACCAGTGATCTCCTTCACCTTCTTGGTCCAGTCGTCGAAGATCTTCTGGTTGACTGACCCCGCTTGCCACAGCGATTGCATCTTCCATTTGTGGGCGTTCTGGGCTTGGACAACGGCAGGCGCGGCTAGGCTTGCGAGGGCAGCTGCGCCCGCCACTTTGTGGAAGTCTCGACGGGTTGTCATCACGGTTTGCTCCTTGGGATTCCTCCGCTGGGCCGATGTATGTCGACCTCCTTCTTGCATCGCACCATGGACTACGCAGGGCGAGCGATATATCAAGCGTATGTCAGACGAGCGTGGTCTTCAATCTGCATTGTCCGTGGCGCGCGTCAGGGACGCTGGCTGCGGTTCTGTCGGATTGCTTGACGCATCGCTGTGCGTGCCGCCAGTCTCGCGCAATTCGGGCCGCGAACACACGGCGATCCTAAGGAGAGGCGTGCTATGCCAAAGGTGCTCAACACCGCCGAGGTCGAAGCATACCAGACGCGAGGCTATCACCTGCCGGTTGATGCGTTGTCAGATGACGAGGTGGTGGCTTGTCGCCGTCAACTCGAGGCCTATGAGGTCAAGACGGGCGGCCCGATCCAAGGCGAGATGCGGCATAAGTCACACCTAGTGTTCCCGTGGATCAACGATCTGATGCGCCACCCGCGTGTGCTCGATGCCGTTGAAGACATCCTCGGTCCGAATCTATTGGTGTGGAGCACCTCGTTTTTCATCAAGGAGGCGCGCGATCCGGGCTTCGTTTCCTGGCATCAGGACGCGACCTATTGGGGCTTGTCCTCTCCCGACGTGTGCACCGCCTGGATTGCCCTTTCGCCCGCCAACAAGATTTCGGGTTGCATGAAATTCATCCCCGGCACCCACAAGAAGCAGGTCGAGCATGCCGACACTTTTCACGAGGACAACCTGCTTACGCGGGGGCAGGAGATTGCTGTCGAGGTCGATGAGTCGAAGGCCATCTATGCAGAGCTGAAGCCGGGCCAGGCCTCCCTGCACCACGTGCTGCTGTTCCACGGCTCGGCCCCCAACCAGTCGGATGATCGCCGCATTGGTCTCGCCGTCCGTTACGTTCCGACCTATGTCCGGCAAGCGGTCGGTGCCAAAGACAGCGCGACGCTGGTGCGCGGCATCGACGAGCACAAGAACTTCGCCAGCGAGCCACGGCCAAAGGTCGAGCTTGATCCTGAGGGCCTCGCTTTCCACCGGGCGGCAACAGCGGCGCAGGCAGCCGTGCTCTACCGTGGCACCGACAAGACCACTTTCCGCCCCTAACGCTTTGACGATTGCAACAGGTTGCCGAAGGTCATCCTTGGTGTGAAACTCGCTGATGGGTTGGGGAAAATCACCAAGCCACCGACCAGCCGCCGCCTGGCGGCTGTCAGCAAGAATCGAGCCCTCGGCGTAACCTAAGGCGGTGTAGCACAAAGCTCGTGCTGCCCACCATCACGCCGTGCGGACAGCTCGTGGCATATCCCTATCTTGTCGGCTCGGCGCTCCAGTCGGCGTCGGGCTCAACCTCGGCGGTCTCGTGCTTTTCCTGCCAGCCATCGATGCCGGCAGGAAACCACCGGATGCTCGTATAGCCTTTCGTCACGAGCCGCTTGCCGGCATTCCAGCCACCCCAGCATTCGGGGCGGCAGAAAACTACGATCGGTTTTGTCCTGTCGCCATGCGTCAGCTCGGCGATACGATGGTAGAACAGCTCCTCGCGCCCCGCTTCGAGCGGTGCGGCGCCCGCACCTGGCATCCAAATCGCCTTGGGTATTGAACGATGGGTCGGGAGCCATAGCCGGTCAGCGGGAAAATTTTCGGGCTTGCGGGTAGCCGGTCCGACATCGAGCAGGAGAGGCTTGTCGGCCATCAGCGCCTCGATGGCGGCAAGGTCCACAACCACAGCTCCAGCCAGCGTCTTCGGCGTCTGCCCGGCCATGGCACCGGTCCACAGGCCCTGAGGCTCCGGAACATCGGAGGCTGCGCCGGCGTTCGCAACTGCCGAAAGAAGCGCGCTCCCCAGAATGACCGCCGCTTTCGCGACTGTTTTGATCAGGGCGCGCATGGTGAGGAGCGGATCAGTTCGTGGTCGCGGGCATGTTAAAGCTTTGCTCCCAACGGCCGTTCTTGGTGTCGGAGGCAATGACCTTAATAGGACCTTTCCCGTCCGGAACGAAGGAGAAGGTGATGACCGGATTCGTGGAAAGCGAAAAGTCGGCGTCGAGATCGAAAATCTTGCTGTCGCCGTAGGACACGGAAAGCTTGTCGACGTATCGCGGCGGCGTGTAGTTGCGCGTCGACTGGTTCATCTGCAGCCCGTTGAAATTGGGATGGCGGATCATCAGCGTCGCCTCCACCGGCTTGCCGGGGGCTGCCTGTTCCGTAAATTTCATCCGCATCTCACCCATACCCTTCATGGCCTCTTCGTCGGTCAACCCGACCGGCGCCGAGCAGCCACCCGATGCCTTGACGAAGGCGACCGTTCCGAACAGCCTGTCGTCCCAGGTCTCGGCCACGGCGTGCACATTGGTATAGGTATCGACCCTGACGCGGAGCTGCAGCGAGCTGGGATCGGCTGCCGGCCCGAACCTAAAATGGGCCGCTAAGGGTGAGGGATTATCGTCGATCACGAGATAGACCGACTTGATCTTGTCCTGCTCCGGCATGGTTAGTGTAACCGGCATCAGCGCTGCGTCCTGCGCGCGCTTTGGCGCATCGAGCTTGATCAGCGTTTCGGTCGGCTCGATCTTGCGGTCGCCGAAGATGTACTCGGCGATCGTTTTCCAGCGCGCCGCGCGCTCGGCATCCGTGCCGTCAGGATCGGCGGCAAGCGCATTTTGGGCGGTCGCCACGCCGATCAGAGCGAGGCAGAGTGCAAGCGGCAGGGTCTTCATGCGTTCCTCCTCGTCATGGCAGCTCCGGCCTACTCCCACTCGAGTTCCTTATAAGCCCCTATGACATTGCGCTCGTTGTAGTCATCGAACAAGGCCCAGCGGCTCTTTTCGGTTTGCGCGACGGTTTGCGCAGCGTCCCCGATTGACACGCCAGTTGCTATGGCCTTGCGCGTCTCATCGCGGAGAACCGAAAGATAGCGCGTCAGGTCGGCCATGGCGGGTGCAAAATCCACAACCACCGGTCCATGACCCGGCACCGCGCGGGAAACACCCATCTTTTTCAGTCTCTCCGCCTCACTCAGCCAGCCCCGAAGGCTGCCATCAAGGGAAGGAACTCGGTGCACGAAAAGCAGATCGGCCGCAAAGAGCAAGCCGGTCTCAACATCGAGCATCGACAGATCACAATCTGTGTGGGCTTTCCCGTGCGCGATCAGCCGGAGCACTCGGTCGCCGAGGTCGATTTCCATGCCGTCCCTAACGTCCTGCGTCGGATAGACCACACTGCCGGCTCGGTCAGGTCCCAGCTCTTGGACCAGACGCTTGCGGTAGTATTCACCCCGCACCTCAAGCGCGGCCCTCAGGGCGTGGTGGCCAATGATCGCCGGCTGGTCCACGGCAAAGGCCGCCGCGCCAAACGAGTGGTCCGGATGAACATGCGTGATCAGCACATGGCGAATGGGCTTATCCGTCCGCTTCCTGATTTCGGCGCGAAGCCATTCACCATCCGCGAGACTGCCGCAGGAATCGGTGACAAGCACGGAATCGCGGCCGACGATGAACCCAATATTGGCGATGCCGCCCTCGTTTGCTGGCGTCACCTCTTCATTGAGGCCGGCGCGAACGAAAATGTTCGGTCCAATCTCCGTCAGTGCCGGCCGCGCTGCGCCGGCGGACCTCGGTAGACAGCACAGACAGAAGCCGCCGATCAGCGCCTCGCGCCGGCTCACCGGCGCGGTTGATGCCGGTTTGCGTCGGGGTTGGTTGGACGCATCTGCCAACATGCGCAAAAAACCTTGTATGGGAAGTAACGACGGTCACCATAGGCAAAAGACACCAAATGGCCAAGCCGGGGCCGTCAACTAGCGGTTAATCGCCACCTATTGGAGCGGCCCGGTCTAAAAAGGCGCGCCCCCATTGCGCTCGCCGCAGTCATCGCCGCTTGCCCTAAGGCGATGCTTTCGACGGCTCGCCACGTCAGGCAGCGATCGCTCCTTTGGCGAATTTAGCCTACGCCGCAATATTCTTTAGCCCATGATCTGCACAAAAGATTACGCCCTCTTCTGCCCGGCTCGCGTCCGAATTTGAGAGCGTCAGCAGGTTTGTTACAAGCGCCAGAGCAATCGACCTTGCCTGCCGTGAATGACTTGGTGGCGGGATCTGGGCTCCGCTTCGAAAGCCCGCGGCAGCCATGTGCTCTAGGCTATCCCTGGAGAATGGGATCTGCTGGCGGTGATGGGCGGCAAGACACGCACACAGGACAAGACGTGCCTGAGAAGAACGCCGCAGACTTGCTGGGTCATACCCGACTTTTTGACTCAGACCTTTCTTCCTTCTGAAACAATGTGCCAGCTATCAGGCCATGTAGAGACCGCCGTTGGCGTGTATCGTCTCGCCCGTTATGAAACGCGACTCATCAGAGGCCAAGAATACGAGGATGCTGGCGATGTCTCCTGGCTGAGCCATGCTGCCCAGCGGCACGAGCCGCGATTGCTCTTGCATTTGGCTTTCAGAGAACTGGTAGCGCGGCTGCGCTGTGTCCGTAATACCGGGGGCGACAGCATTGACCCGGATACCCTTCTCCGCGAGCGCCAAGGCCATGGACCGCGTCATTCCAATAATACCCGTCTTGCTGGCCGCATAGTGGACGCCAAGTGGGTTGCCGCGGACCGACGATGAGGAGATGTTGACGATTGCACCCCTGCGGCCATCGGCCACCATTCTGTGCGCAACAGCTTGCGCACACAGAAAGCTGCCCTTGAGGTTGATGTCGAGGACCTGGTCCCATTCGCTCTCGGCCAGATCCAAAAAGGGCGACCGCGGGAACACGCCGGCATTGTTCACCAGAATGTCGAGCCCGCCGAGCGCGGCGTAGGCGGATGAAACCATCCGATTGACTTCCTTGCTATTAGAAACGTCTCCTTGGACAGTGAAGGCCTTGCGTCCCATCGCTTCGACTTCTTCCGCTAACCTGTCGGCAGCTGGCCGATCGTCGAGCCAATTGATGGCGACATCGGCTCCTTCATGCGCGAGCGCCAGCACTGTAGCGCGCCCAATTCCCTGCTGTGCTCCTGTAACCAACGCGCGCTTGTCCGCAAGCCTCATGGCCGGATGCTCCCTCGACCGCACTTTTCCCACTTAACCCAATGCGCATTGCGGCCAGCCGCCGCAGTCAGGCTCGAACCCTTCGGCTGCTACCACCGGCTGGCCGACACGCTAGGCTATCACGCGCTTTTGAATTCGCTCCACACCCGAACCCAATCGTTGAGGTTCTCGGGTAGCTCCTGAATGAAGAGATTATTGATAAGAGCATCGATATTATCGAGTTGCTGATCCTTGATCTCTTCTGTGGTGAGGTTCTTCATGTGCGCCGTTGTGGTCATCCGGTAGCTGAAATCCTTGGCCATCGAGGTCGCAAATTTCTCGTCCAGCACCCAATCGAGGAACGCATAGACCGACGGCATTACCTTTGTATCCTTGGAGACGACCAACGTTCCGAACCAGGCGATTGCCTTCTCTTTCGGCAAACCATAACGCACGTCCATCCCAGCCTTGCGCAGTTCGTTCACCATGGGCACCCACCCCCAAAGCGCCCAAACCTCTTCGCTACGCAGCAGATTGACGGCTTCGGCGTAGGTGCTCCAAAGCTGGCGGAAATGCCCCTTTTTCGAAATCAGGAACTTCTTGCAGTCCTCGAGTTGGGCAGTGGTCATCTGGTTGGGGTTGTATCCCAGGAACAAGGCGACCGGCTGAATGCTGGAGAGGGCGTCATCGCGGAGCGATAGGCGGCCCTTGTATCGGTCATCCCACAGACGACCCCAGCTCTCGCCGCCGTCCGGCATATGCTTGGCATTGTAGACGATGGAGTCGTAGCCCCAATAGTAGGGCAACCCATACATCTTACCATCCAGGACAGCCCACTCCGGGCGTTGGAACTGCGGGAAAATGCGGTTGTAATTTTTCAGTGTCGTCAGGTCGACGGGCAAGATCCACTTCTGCTTGGCCAACGGTTTGACGAACGGCTGCTGGATATGCAGCAAATCCTGTTGGGGGGAAAGCACTCCAGCATTCAGTTTTGCGAAGGTTTCCGTGTGGGCCACATTGAACGTGACCTTGATGTCGAGGCCTAGGTCTTCGCGAGCCACGTTGATGTCCTTGTCACGGCCGCAAACCGCGACTGTGAAGAGGCGTAGTGGTCCTGGCAGCGCGGCGAACGCCGGGCCATCCATGAACCCCGCTAGCGCCGTGGCACCGGTGGCCGCCGCGCTCGATGCGGCCATGAACTGTCTGCGATTGAGTAATGCCGGCCGATCCATGTCCTGTTTCCTTCCCATTAGAGTGCTGCGGCTTTGACTTCCGCCCAGGTCTCCACGTATTTGTCGAGGCGATCCGGAAGCAGATATGTGTAGCTGTTAGCGACAAGCTCGGCGTAGTTGTCGAGGCCAATCTGCTTGACGCGCTCGGGAGTCAGCAGCTTGAGCTGTCGGCTAGAGCCCATGCGGTAGTCGAAATCCTCGGTTAGCGACATGGTGAAAGGGTCGTCGAGCGTGTAGTTGAGAAACTCCCACACCGTCGGCAGAACCTTTGAGTCCTTCGACACGATGTAGTTGGTGAACCACATGATCGGCTTTTCCTTGGGAAAGGCGTAAGCCGTCGGCATTCCCTCCTTGCGCAGCAGTGTGGCCATCGGCAGCCAGCCCCAAAGCGCGTGCACCTCCTCGGTTCGGAGCAGGTTGACCGCCTCGGCATACGTGCTCCACATGGTCCGAATATTCTTCTTGCGCGAGATGAGGAACTTCTTCACTTCCGCAAGTTCGGCTTCAGTCAGGTTGTTGGGGTTGCGGAACTGCTGCATATAGAGAGCGGCTGTCAAAATCATCTGGAGAGCGTCGTCGCGCCAAGCGACGCGGGCTCGATGTGTGTCCTCGAACAGCACGCCCCAGCTATCCACATCGGGGATGTGCTTTTTGTTGTAGACGATCGAGTCGTAGCCCCACAGATAAGGCAGTGCGTAGGTCCGCCCGTTGTGCATCGACCACTCGGGCCTGCGAAGATGGTCATAGAGATTGCTGATGTTCGGGATCTTGCTTTCTTCGATCGGCAAGATCATTCCGTCCTGAGCGAGCTTCTTGATGAACGGATGCTGCAGTGTGAACAGGTCGAATTGCTGAGTAGCTCCCGAGTAGATGCGGGTCACGGTTTCGGTATGTGTGACGGAAAGCTGGATCTGCAGCTCGACATGGTGCCGTTCCTTGAACGGCTTCATGTCTTTGTCTCTGGTCGCGATCGGGTTGCCGTGTATCCGCAGCGGGCCTGGTAGCTGCGCTTGAGCACCGGCGGTCATGGCGCCGAACGGAGCGAGCACGCCGCCGCCCATCAGCGATGCGGTCAGCCCACTGCCAATCGTCTCCAGGACCTGTCTGCGTGTTTTTGTCATATCTGTTCCTCCCAAATTCATTCACCTGCTTCAGCGGTCCGAGCCCCGGAGCAATTCGCCGAGCACGACGAGGCCGATGGATAGGACGACGATCAGAGTGGCCGCCGCATTGAGTTCCGGGCTGACCATCGATCCGAGCATGGACCAGATCTGGATCGGCAGCGTGTTGTCGTTACCGATCGTAAAGAGCGTACGGATGAATTCGTCGAAAGAGAGCGTGAAGGCGAAGAGGGCGCTGCCGATGACGCCCGGGCGGATCAGGGGAAAGGTGATCTTCCAAAATGTCGTCAGCTCATCGGCTCCGAGGTCCATGGCTGCCTCCTCCAGTGCAGCATCGAAGCGATGCAGCCGCGTCGTTATCAGCACAAACACATAGGGAAGCGCGAAACCGACATGGGCGATCAGGGTAGTCGTCATCAGGCCTGGCCGCAGACCGATCGCATGGAACAGGATCAGCAGTGCGACGCCAATTGTGAGACCGGGGATCACGAAGGGCAGCAGAAGCAGCCTGATGCAGGTGACCTGGCCTCGGAACTGGGAGCGAAACGCGAACGCCGCCAGGCAGCCGATCGTGGTGGCCAGTATGGCGGTGGTCAGCCCGAGCACCACACTGTTCTTGAGCGACACGAACAATGACTGGTTCTCGGCGAGTGTCCGATACCAGCGAAGCGTGAAACCGCCCCAGGGTAGCGTAATGCCGGCGCTGTCGTTGAACGACAGCAGCATCAGCATGGCTATCGGCAGGTAGAGAAATGCGAACACGGCAATGCCATATGCCCGCAGAAACCAAAGGGAACGCGCGGTCGTCATGAGCGAGCACCGAACACTGCGTCCAACCGGCTGACGCGGCTGGCGATCAACAACAGCAACAGGACGACGCTGATCATGATCAACGCTAGCACGGCACCGAAGGGCCAATTGAAGGTGCCGCTGTACTGATCGGCAAGCACGTTGCCGAACATGATTCCCGATGATCCGCCGATCAACTTGGGCGTGACGTAGGCGCCAAACGCAGCAATGAAAACCATGACGACGCCACCGACCACACCCGGCATGCTAAGCGGCAGAGTCACGTTCCAGAACGCACGCCACGGACTAGCCCCGAGGTCGCCAGCCGCCTCCAGCAGGCGCGAGTCGAGGCGATCCAGCGAGAGGAAGATCGGCACGACCATGAAGGGCAAGTAGATGTGTGTCAGCGTAAGAATGACCGAGAACTCGTTGAAGAGGAATGCCTCGATTGGGTCCCTCACGATCTGCAGAGCCAACAGACTGTGATTGACGATCCCCTTTATGCCGAGGATCGGGAGCCAGGCCATGGTCCGGATCAGATAGCTGGTCCAGAACGGCACCATCACGAGAATCAGCAATGCTGTCTTCAGACGGCCTGAGGCACGGGCGAGGAAATAGGCAAATGGATAGCTGACGAGCAGGCTGATCGCCGTGACGGTGAGCGCCATGCGGATCGATTTGATGAGCAGGCCAGCGTAGAGGCTGCTGTTCGTGAACTGCCGATAATTGGCCAAGCTGAAGTCGGGTACGATGCCGAACATGCTGGACTTGTAAAAAGACATCACCACCAGCATGATGATCGGAATGATCAAATAGATCGTGATCAGCACGACAGAGGGTAACAGAAGCAAGAGCAGCTTCAGCCACCCGAACCGCTGCAGCAGATGGAGTACAGCCGTTCGCAGTGTGCTGCGTCCCGTCGACCGCGAACGCCACGTCGGCCTACTTCCAGCGCTCAATTCGTCCTTAGCTTCAATGAGCACGGCGTCAACTCATCCGCTGGCGCAAGCTTGATTTCTTGGCATGTCGGCGGCTGCCGCAACCATCACCAGCGTTGCGTTGGTTGCCCAATGGACAAAGACGGGGGCTCCCCTGTGAGCTAGGGCCTCTCCTGCATCTGCGCTGGTATTTTGCGCAACCACCCTCAGTCTCGACCCCGATGCCAGGGCAACGTAGTATTCCGTACTGGCACCCTGGTACACGATTTGGGCGACACGTCCCTCCAGGCAGTTTTCGGCAGGCATTGGGGCATGCTGACTGAGCTGGATTTTTTCCGGGCGCACTGCCACTTCCACCTCTTTTCCCTCGGATATCCATTGCGTTGTCACACCGCGAAGGAGGATACCATCGCCTGTGCGAACGATAACGAACCTTTCTTCATGCCGCTCGACCACGCCGCGCATGACGTTCATCATGCCGATGAAGTCTGCAACAAAGCTGCTGCTCGGGCGCTCGTAGATTGCCGAGGGCGTGTCGAGCTGCTCGATCCGGCCACTGTTCATCACAGCGATCCGATCGGACATGGTGAGCGCCTCTTCCTGATCGTGGGTGACGTAGACGAAGGTCACCCCGACTTCTTGATGGATGCGTTTCAACTCCTGTTGCATCCGACGTCTGACCTTAAGGTCGAGAGCACCCAAAGGTTCGTCGAGCAATAGAACGGTCGGCTCGTTGACAAGCGCGCGAGCTAGCGCGATGCGCTGCTGTTGGCCACCAGAGAGCTGATGCGGAAGGCGGTTGCCGACATCTGGAAGCTCCACCAGAGCCAGCATCCTATTGACGCGCTGGGTGATCTGGCTCGCCGCAAGTCGTTTCATGCGCAGTCCGAATGCCACGTTGTCCACCACGTTCATGTGGGGAAACAGAGCATAGTGCTGGAACACGGTATTGACGTTGCGCCGATACGGGGGAACCCCGCCTACCGGTTGCGCATTAAGGAAAATTTGACCGCGTGTCGGCTGTTCGAAGCCCGCCACCAGGCGCAAGCTCGTGGTCTTACCGCAGCCGCTAGGCCCAAGCAGCGAAAGAAACTCACCGCGGCGAACCTGCAAGGTCACGTCATCCACGGCGCTGACGTCGCCGAAAGTCTTGGAGACGTTGCGAAACTCCAGGTCGAACTCGCTCATGCGCTACCTGCTGGACGCGATCATTGGGCGATATAGCCTCCGTCAACCACGAGGATTGCACCGGTCGCGAAGCTCGAGGCTTCCGAGGCCAGAAACAAGACCGGCCCGACGGCTGTCGCGGGCTCCGGCCAAGGGCCAAGAGGTGTAGCTTGGCGAAAGCGCTCGTTTGCCGCTGGGTCCGCGATGAAACGTTCCGTGGCCGGTGTCCGGATCGGCCCGTAGGCGACTGCGTTCACGCGAATGCCATATGGCGCCCATTCGAGCGCCAGGGTTTTCGTTAGATTGATCAGGGCACCCTTGCTCGCCGTGTAGGCGGGGCGTCCTGCCATGCCGACAAGACCCAGTTGAGATGCCACGTGAATAATGACGCCGCTTTTGCGCTGGACCATACCCCGCGCAATAGCCCGACTGAGGAGAAATGGTCCTCGCACGTTGACCGCAAAGACCTCGTCCCATTCGGCGATGCTGGTCGCAAACGAGTCCGGGCTGCGATCCCTGATACCGGCGTTGTTAACGAGGACGTCGATCGGACCTGCGTGTCGATCCGCCCACTGGACAACAGCCTCGATGGCATCCGGATCGCGAACGTCGAGTTTTTGCGATATCGCGTTATGACCGTTCGCCCGCGCCTCCTCCGCGACGGCCGCCGCCGCCGTCTCGATGACATCGCTAACCACGACACGAGCACCGGCAGCCGAAAGCCCTAGAGCCAAAGCTCGCCCGATGCCCTGACCAGCACCCGTTACCAGGGCTGCCCGACCGCTCAGTGAAAGGGAAGGAAGGGTCATTTCGCGCGGACCTTCTTGCGCTCGCTTGAGCGAAACGTTGAGCGAACCCATTGCAGAGGCGTTGAAAATTCGTAGCGATCACCACGGAAGAATTGCCGCGTGTGAAAAATTGGCTTGCTACCGTGACCAAAAAAATCGCGCTCGATAAGAAGAAGTGGCGCCCCGACGGCAACCTCGAGGTGGCGGGCGGTGTCAATATCAGCAACCACCGGCTCGATCGTCTGTATCGCCTTGCGAATGGTGACACCCATCCGGTTGGTGAGAATCCAGGCCAACGGCTGCCGCTCGACCGCCTCCTTGGATAAGCCAGACCCGTAAGCGCTGGATATGAACGAAATCACGTAGCTGATTGGATTGGCGCCGCGCTTTACAATTCTTCGAATAACGGTAATCGGTGCCGCGCGCTCAAGCTTCAACCGCTCTCGTGTGCTCAACTCAGCGACGCTGGACACTATGTCCAGACATTTTACGTTGGTATTGGACGGATAGGAGTGCAAGCGATCGATGAGATCGGAGAGCAGGGGGGCGCGTACAGGCTCGCTACGCGGGGTTGCAATCCGGCCCAGCCTGGCCCTTCGCTCCAGCAGCCCATCTTCCGACAGACGTGCCAAGATCGGACGGATCAACGTTCGGCTAACGCGAAACTCCTTGCACAGCTCGTGCTCGGACGGAAAGCGGTCGCCATATTGGCACTCACGCCGCAGCCGCTGACGAAGGACTTGTTCCACCTGAATCGATGGGACCGGGGAGGGCGAGCAGTATACTGCTTCGGACTGTTTCACCGATGGCCTTTCACTTGTCTTTTCTTGAGACAACGATACTGTGAGAGCTTACGCCGGCGTTGTCAATTGGCCCCTGTTCCTGGCCGCCGCCCGGCGAGATTCGCGATTCAAGACGCTTTCGAGCATTTCATCGGCCTGGCGCAACATGACACCAAAGCCCCAGGACCAAGCGTCATCGGCGCGGCCAATAGGTCGGCCTCGACATGTCGCTGACAGAGAACTCGATCGCGGGGCACGACGATGCCGACAACACCGTGCGAGGTGAAGAAAACACGGCGCCGATGGCTTTTCCACGAACGGGGCACTGATCAGCCGCCGAGGCTCATTTGCTTGTTCGGCCGAGCGCTTTTCGACTGCACGACACAAGCCCTGAGGCAAGGCCCTGTCCTTCTCCGCCACCCGAAGGGCTTGGCCCTGATCGGCCGAGCGCCGTGCTAGGATCGAGAGAAGCTCAGCCGATCATCGGCTTATGCGCTGGACACGCCAATCCTCCCGGTTCAATGGCGCCGATCGTGATTTCGAGGTTGCTTGCGGGTCGCCAAGGCGAAGAAAACTCCGGCTAGGACTACGCACCCAATCATTGCCCAAGCCTCATTGATGGCCGTCGTCAGTGCTGCCCGTTCGACGGCTCGACGAACCAGTTGCGTCTTCTCGGGCAGAATTTGCATGGGCACCGGCAGGCTCGGAAGTCCAACGAAATCGAATGCCGCCGCGTCGCCACTGGAGAGCCTTGCGACCAAGTCGCGGCCATGCATCTCTGCGCGCCCAAAAATCACTGTGTCAATCAAGGCCAGGCCGATCGCTCCTCCCAGATTGCGCATCAGGTTGAAGAGACCGCTCGCATCCGCAACACGTTCGACCGGAAGGTGGCCCAGGGCAAGACGTATCGGTGGCAGAAGGCAGAGCATGATGGCCAAGCCACGCACAACTTGTGGCCAAAACAACTCGTCGTAGTCCGAACGCGGCGTCTCAAACGCACTCATCGCGAGGCCCGCCGCGAACATCAAGAAGCCGAAACACGTGAGAATTCGCGCGCTCAGGCGCCGCTCCAATCCAACGACCAACGGTGTCGCGATCAGCTGCACAGCACCCGTCACCAACATGGTCTCACCAATCATCAGCGCACCATGCCCGCGAACGTAGGCCAGAAAGACGGGCATCAGATAGACGGACCCGTAGAGGCCGATGCCGAGCACGAAACTTAGAGCGCATCCTAGCGCGAGATCGCGATCTGCCAGCGCACGAAGCTCGACCACTGGCGATGACCGCAACAACGTCCGCCAGACGAATGCCGATCCGCTGGTCCATGCGACAAGGAAGAGCCCGAGCACCACTCCTGCTGTCCAGCCTTGGCGCGGGGCTTCCTTCAATCCGATCTCGAGCGCCGCAAGGGCTACGGCGATGAGGATGAGGGAGGCAAGGTCCAACTTGCGCACTTCGCCAAGCCGCATTTCGCCGCGAGGCAGCACCCAATAAGCAACTGCAACAGCGAAAATTCCAGGACCCACATTGACGAGAAAGAGCCATGGCCAATTGTACGTTGAGGTGATCCACCCGCCGGTAACGGGGCCAACTGTGGGTGCCAAGACGGCGAGGGCCCCGGCGATTGTTGTGGCGAGCGCCTGACCGCGCGCCGGAAAGAGAAGAAAACCTGCTGAGAAGACAATCGGTATCAGAACGCCGCCGGCGAACCCTTGGACAACACGCGCGCTGACAAGAGATGCGAACCCGACACTGGAGGCACAGGCAATGGACGCAATGACAAATACGCTGGTGGCAATGACAAACAAACCACGCAGCGAGAGGACGCGCGTGAGCCAACCCGTCAGCGGGATTGCGATGACCTCGGCGATTAGGTAGCTCGTCTGGATCCAGCTCATTTGGTCGGGCCGGATGGCGAGGGCCTCCTGGATGTCGGGAAGTGACGTTGCAACAATCTGAATGTCGAGGATGGCCATAAACATGCCGATGCACATGGCAATGAAGCCCACCCACCCCGCGAGGGGCGGCGCCGGCTGGCGGAGGATGTCCTCAGTCATGCTTTTCGGCTCAGCTCGGTCGACGGCGCAGCCGCGCTTTGCAACGCTTGGTTTTCCGCCCGGATGCGAATGGCAAGAATGCCTGCGTTGGCCAAGGCGAATGCGATGCCGTACGCATAGAGCCCAAACACCATCGGCAGCACGAGGATTTCTGCGGTCACGATTGCGTAATTGGGGTGCCGCATGAAGCGATAGGGCCCATCAGCAATTAGAGGAGCCTCCGGGAGAACAATGATGCGCGTCGTCCAACGTTCTTTCAGTGTAACCAGCACCCAGAACCGCAGCGCCTGCAAGACAATGAAGGTAACGAGCCAAACCAGACTTAGCGGCCTTCCGATCGATGTTAGCCAGAGCCCAGCCAGCCAAGCTGCATGCAGCGCGACAATCAGCCAGTAGTGCTCAGGGGCATGCTCCACCGCCCCTCGCGCCCTGAGCCGCAATTCGTTGCGGCGCGCGTAGACGAGTTCAGCCAACCTCTGTGCGGTCACAAATGAGAGGATGGTGATGGTCATGCCGACGCCAAGCTGCGGCACAGCGCGCGTCTCCCAGAGCTGAAAGTCAAAGGTCCAAGAGGCAGAACGAGACCGTGAAGCCAGGCCCAAGCGCAATCAACAGGTGACGTCCTGTTGCGCCAGCTGACAGGGTGCGTTCAAGGACAAACAAGGCGGTTGGTGATGACATGTTACCGTATTCGGCAAGGATATCCCAAGCGTGCTTCAACGCTTGGTGCGGCAATTCGAGGGCGCCCTCGACGGCCTCGAGCACCTTGCGTCCTCCTGGATGGAGGATGACACCATCGAGGTCATCCAGCGCAAGACCATGTCGAGCAAGGAAGCTATCCAAGGCGGGGCGGAGTTCGTGCCGTGCACACCTCGGGATGTCAGGGCTCAGAACGACCCCGAAACCGTCGTCCTCGATCGACCAGCCCATCATATCTTCGGTCTGGCGCCACATGTATTCACCCGTGGCGACGACGCGGGCAAGCGGTTGCGAGGCATCCCGTCCTGAGCTGCGCCGCAACAATACGCCAGCGGCACCGTCACCGAACAATGCCGTCGAAATGAAATTTTGGATCCTGCGGTCGCTCGTTCGGCAGTTGATCGTGCACAGTTCGACCACCAGGAGCAGAACATTGCCCGCTGGCAGCGATTGCGCCAACCGCGCAGATCGCGCAAGCCCGGACACACCACCAGCGCAGCCAAGGCCGAAGATCGGCAATCGCTCTACGGCCGCCGGCAGACCGAGGCGATTGGCCAATATGGCATCAAGGCTTGGCACGGCAAGACCGGTTGTCGAGACAGTGATAATGGCTTCAACGTCGCTGAGAGCAATGCCTGCCCGGTCGGCGCATTGTCGCGATACATCTTCGAGAAGCTTAACGGCGGCCGTGCGAAATACATTGGCACGTGAGGACCAACCTTGTGTCCCCAAAAACCACTCCACCGGCACGCACGAGAAACGTGTCTTTACCCCTGTGTTGTGAAAAAGCGTTTCGTGGCTGCGGAATTCGGGCGCGGTGGCAAGAACAATGTCGCGCATCATGGCCTGGTCGATGCAATACTCGGGCACTGCCGAGGCGATGCCACAAATTTGGATGCCTGGACGATCTGAGAAAGACGTGCTCATGTCGCAGTCGACAGCCCCCGCGGCCCTTCGAGTTCCATCGGTTTTGCCAAGTGTCAGATCGCTCCTCAATGTGGGCTTGATCATGGCTGTGGGCCGACGGCGAACGCCCTTTCGCCCATATTCGGACATCAATTGGCGTTGGCAGATGTCAAAGACCGCACCGCCGTGCGCAGAGGCCCACGGCTTGTCGAAGCGTTACAATCAATAAGTGAATAAGCGGCTACCACGTGACATACTCCCGTTTCGCGCCCGCTTGTGCCATAGCGCCCGCACGACCGCCTAGATGTGATCCAACCTTGAGCGTATTGGCATTTCGGGCACTTGAGAAGCAAGAGATGAGGGATGGCTATCATGGGCGGACGCACAGCGCTCACCGCGTTCCTTGCGCTGACATGTCTGGCAACGTGTGGGGCATCTGCCCAGAGCACAAAGAAGGCCGTGCCCGCCGATCCCATCGCAGTCGGCTTGTCCGCTCAAGAGACGCAGACAAGTAGGACGGCTGACGCGATGAGCAGCCAGGAAATCGAACTGATCGACAAAGTCAGTGCATATTTCAATCAGATGAGTAGCCTCAAGGGCGAGTTCGTCCAAACGAGTGCTGGCGGTAGCCGGCTTCGCGGCAAATTCTACGTGAAGCGCCCTGGACGCTTTCGGCTCGACTACGCCCGACCAAGCCGGCTCGTGATCGTCGCAGACGGTCGGTACCTCGCCATCCAGGATCATGACCTGAAGACAGACGATCGCTGGGAGCTAGACCAGACCCCCTTTGGTGCTCTGCTCCGGCAAGATGTGAACCTGCTCAGGGACGCGCGCTTCTTCGACGTTCAGGAAGCGGAGGACACCATTATTATCGCCTTCGAAGACAAGAACCAGCAGGCTGCGGGACCTCTGAAGATGTTCTTGGCAAAGAAACCAACGCTTGAACTCAGGAAATGGACGACCAAGGACTTGCGGGGTCTCGAAACACTAATCGAGCTAAGCAATATGACCCGCGTTGACGACTTCGGGCCTGACCTGTTCAAGCCAGCACCTGTGGTGCTTGATCGGTTGCGCTAGTGCGCGCTGTGGCGTTTCCGGGAGTGACGCGCAGATGGTTCCCGGGCTCGACCGAGGAGGTCATCGCCACTTGGCACTCGGCTGAGCGGCGCTGCGGCAATTCCGCGGTCAATCCCGCGTCGTCCCGGCGGGGCGCTTTCCGCTGGCGCGGAAGCTGAATTACCTTGCGGCTCCCCTCAAGGTAATTTGCTGCCTTTGCCTCCGCGGTCTTGTCTCTCTTTACGACGCTTCTCTTCGATTGCTGCGATGTCGATCCACTGTTTTAGAAGGTCGGTGAGTTGGCCGAGATCGCTGTCCGACATGGTGCGTATGTCGCCGACAGTGATAGCTCTGAGACCTTTCAGGGCTTCGGTGACTGTGGGCGTACTCTGCTTGTCTGGCCTATAAATAGGACGATCGGGAATGAGTGGCTGCTTTTCCTGGGCGTTCACTGAGAGCGCGAATAGGAAACAGGCTGCAGACATCGCGAAGGCAGATCGGCGCATTGGCTTCCTCAGCGTAAACGAGGCGTGTGTGTCGCACTGGCGCCACTATTCCCTCTTGAGCTCCCCCCATCAAGTCCAGACTGGCACAGTGGGTGTACCCTCCGTGAAACAGACACGGACAATGATTGGTGAGCACCGCATCTTCAAGTCGCCAGGCGCTCGTTGCTGGGCCCCAATAATCGTCATGCTGCACCCCATCCACGATGACCCGAGAGCCCGCAAATTTCTCTTTTGGTTGCGTCCGCCAGAGAGGATACGGACGCTGAAGGGAAGCCTTTCAGCGCCGGCGCAGATCATTGGGATCTGGCGGGAGCAGGAGGGGGGTGCGACCACGGCGGCGGGATGCCGCCAGCCTGAAATTTCCGAGGCCACGTTTTGCATAGACAGGGCGTCCAGGGGTCTTGAGGTGTCAGATGCCAAAGGACTGAAGGCGCTTGAGGTTGAGCATGCCACGAGCGCCCACGTCCCTGTGATTGGCTCGGATTAATCGCCGCCGCGGCTCGTACTATACCAGCGACGATAGTCCCTATAATGACGGTGATTGTGGCGGTAGTAGTCGTAGCGTGGATAAACGGGATAAACGTCATAGTAGTGATAGCTTGGGTAGCCATAGGAATAATAACGGTAGCTAGGCTCTTCATAGGGATAGTATCTGTCGAAATTATCGGAAGAGTATTCGCTATAATAGTAAGCATAGCGCCTGCGCCAGTGGGTCGTTTCGACCATCGAGTTGCCGTTCGCCGCCAGTTTAAACTCGGTCGTCGCGCCGGAGATCGGCGCAGCTGCGGCGGGCAGTGCCCAGAGGGTCAGCGCCAGGCAACTGACGGCTGTCCAGAACCAACGCTTGATTTCCATGGTTTGTCCTCCTTGGTTGTTGGTGACGCCTATGCGCAAGTCCAGCTCCTGCGATGGCCCTGAAGAATGCGACGATGGGTGGGGCGAACGCTATGGAGAAGTGCTGGAAGGGCCACGATTTTGGCGTCGCGTTGCACCAGGCGCAGCATGCTGGGTCGCCCGACCTGCGTGCCTGCGTAGAACCAGACGAACACTGTGAACGTCCCCATGATTCGAATGTAACACGGCCGCGCATGGCCTGCCCACCATCGATCTAACCTTCCGCCAAAGGTCCGATAGCCATCGGCAAACACGCTTGCGCGGAAAGTCGGGATGGTGAAAGGCTGGCAGAGAAGACGGGCGATTTCGGGCGCAGCCGATGGGGGAAGCGTGCAGGACAGGGGGCAACATAGTTCAAACGCGCGTGCAATGTCGCTGGCCCAGATGGAGGCCGCGCACGCCGCCCGCCGCAACCTCAAGGGCATCGCCGCAATGGTGGCGGCGACCGCACTCTTTACCTGCGGCGACGCCGCCATGAAGCTCGTCTCGACCTCGCTCGCCACCGGCGAGACCGTCTTCCTGCGTGGCCTCTCGACCATAACTATCGTCACCATCGCCGCATTCTGGACCGGTGCAATCTACCGCCTGAGGGACGCGCTGGTGCCTGCCATGGGCTGGCGCAGTGTCGGCGACGTGGGCAGCGCTCTATTTTTCCAGGGCGCGCTGGCGCGCATGCCCTTCGCCGATCTGATGGGCATCTTGCAGATGACGCCGCTCAGCTTGACGGCCGCCTCCGCCCTGTTCCTGGGCGAACACGTAGGGTGGCGGCGCTGGACGGCCGTGGCCACAGGTTTTGCCGGCGCGCTGCTCGTCATTAAGCCGGGCTCGAGTGCCTTCAACGCCTGGGCACTGCTTGGTGTGCTGTCGGTGCTATGCGGTACACTCCGCGACGTCTCCACGCGGCGGCTCGACGTGGCGCTGTCGCCGCTGCTGATCATGCTGCTCTCACAGCTGGTGGTGGCGGCCGCTGGGCTCGCCTGCCTGGTGTTCGAGGCCTGGAAGGTGCCGAGTGTGGGCGAGCTGTTTGCCCTCGTCTTCGCCTCGGTGTTCTCACTCGTCGGCCATCTGTGCGTGATCTACTCGCTGCGCTCGGGGGAAATGGCTGCCGTGGCTCCCTTCCGCTATGCCGGTATAGTCTGGGCCATCCTGCTCGGCTTCCTGATCTGGAAGGAGCTGCCCGATACCCTGTCGCTTGGTGGTATTTCGATTCTGGTGTCGGCCGGCCTCTATACCCTCTACCGAGAGCAGCAGTTGCGGCGGCGCGCCTCAGCACTCTAGCCCGAGACTTGGTTCGGATTGCCGAGCGGGTCTAAGCCCTCGGTCGCCTCAGCCGCAGCGATCGACCGGGACTTCGACCGCAGGTGGGCGGGCTGGCACAAGGTGCGGCACGCCGTTGGCGAAAGGTTCACCCGTAGCTCTGACATGAGCGGATAGGTAATCCGGTTGGCGAAGTGCTGATGCGATCGGCCCCGTACGTCACGCCTGCTGGTAGGAGTAGTGCGGCCCTGCGCGGCCCCGACGGGCAAACGCTACATCTAGCGAAGCTCGGGGTACAGCTGTCGCGGCAGCCAGAGGCTGATCGCGGGCACGTAGGTGATGATCGCCAGGCTCAGCAACGCCAAGCCCAGCCAGGGTAGTACCGCGCGCACGACGCTGAGGTAAGACTTGTCGAAAGTGCCGCTGGCAACGAACAGGTTGAGGCCGAACGGCGGCGTGATGTTGCCGATATCGACATTCACGGACATGACGATGCCGAAGTGCGTACCCGAGACGCCGGCCGCTGTTACCATCGGCAGCAGGATCGGCACCAGGATCAGCAGGTTGGAGAACACATCGACGAACATGCCGGCAATGAGGCCCAGGACGTTGACGAACAGAAGCGTTGCCTCGAGAGATGAGCGCAGGTCCGCAAATGGCTCCACGACTGCGTAAGTCGTTCCCGATACCGTCAGCATCCACGAGAACAGGCTCGCCGCCCCGACCATTATGAGGATGCGGGCGCTGGCGAGGCCGGACTCCACACACACCTCCCACAGCTCGGTGAGGGTGAGTTGGCGATAGATGAGTACGCACACCACCGCCGCGTAGACGACGGACACGGCAGCGGCTTCCGTTGCGGTGAACACACCGCCGTAGATGCCACCCAGGATGATGGCCGGCATGCCGAGGCCCCAAACGACCTCGCGCGCTGCCGCGCCCAGCTCGGCAAGCGTGGCCCGCCGCGAGCGCGGCACATTGTTGACGGTCGCCCAGATCACGCAATAGCTGGCATAGACTGCGGCAAACAGCAGGCCGGCGCCGATCCCCGACATGAACAGCGCGCCGATCGACACGTTGGCGATGGCGCCAAACACGATCATGGCGTTGCTCGGCGGGATGATCATGCCGATCAGCGCCGAGCTGGTGACGACGCCGAGCGAGAAGCGCTCACCGTAGCCGGCCTTGATCAGCGCCGGGTAGAGAATGCCGCCGACCGCCACGATGGTCGACGCACTGGAGCCGGTGATGGCGCCGAACAGGACGCAAGTGATCACCACAGTCATGCCGAGCCCGCCTGGAAGATGACCGACCAGGTTCTGGATGAAGTTTATAAGGCGGGCCGACAGCCCGCCGCGACCCATGATGTTGGCGGCCAGGATGAAGAAGGGGATTGCGAGTAGCGGGAAGCTCTCGAGTCCCGCGAACACACGCTGCGACAGGATCGACAGCGGCATCGGTGTTGTCAGAGCGAAAACGATAAAGGCCGTACCCGTGAGCACGATGAACATCGGAATGGTGAGGAACAGGCCGAGCGCCAGCAGCGTGAAGATCAGCGCGATGGTCATGGCCCGTTCTTCCGAAACCGCGCTTCGGCCGTCAATCCTGCAGATCCATGGCGAATTTCTCATCGTCAGCGCGTTCGCCGACGAGCCGCCACAGCACCTGGCAGCTGCGCAGCATCATCAGCGCGCTGCCCGCCGGCATGGCAAGATAAGCAAGCCACATCGGCGCCTGCATGACGGGCGTGACCTGGCCGCTGCCGCGCACGCGCAAAGTATGCTGCAGGCTGTAGAGGAAAAACACGGCCAGGAAGGCGAGTACGGTCAGGGCGATGAAGATGGCGAGCCGACGCCGTCCCACGGGCGACAGCACAAGCGGCAACAAGTCGATGGCGATGTGCCCGCGTGTGCGGATCGCGACGCTAGAGCCGACAAACACGATCCACACCATGACGTAAAGGGAGAGCTCCTCGGCCCACGCGATCGGGGCGAGAAACCAATAGCGCAGCAAGACATTGACGAACAGCAACAGACTGGCAAAAGCCAGCGCACCGCCGACAAATGTCGTCTCTGCCCAGCTCAGTACGCGATCCGCGCGGACGAGCATGCCCCAGTCAGCTGCCTTCGATACGCCCCCGGCACGCGGGTTATCGCTCACTTTGCTGGCACCTGGCGCCGGATCAGATCGAGGGTGTCGGTGCCGAACTTCGCCGTGTACCAGTCGTAGACCGGTCGCGAGGCCTTCTCGAACTCGGCACGCTGCTCGGGCGTGAGCGTGGTGATCTCGAGGCCAGCCTTCTTGAAGGTCTCAATATGCTCCGCTTCGACCTTCTGGATCAGCTCGCGCTGATATCTGCTGGCCTCGCGGGCAGACGTCAACAGGACTTCACGCTGGTCCGCCGGCAACTTGTCGAGAAACGGCTTGTTGATCATGAAGACGTAGGCAATGAAGCCGTGATCGCTGAGCGTCAAATGCTTTTGCACCTCGAAGAAGCGCATGTTGGCAATGGTCGCGATCGGGTTCTCCTGGCCATCGACGACCTTCTGCTGCAGGGCGCTGTAGAGCTCGCTGAAGTTAATCATCGTCGGCACGGCGCCGAATGCCTTGAACTGCTCCTGGATCACCGGCGCCGGCATGGTGCGGATCTTGGTGCCCTTGTAGTCGGCCGGCTGGCGGATGGCAAAGTTGCCGGTGAACTGCTTGAAGCCCGACTCCCAGAAGACGACGCCCTTGATGTTGACCTTCTCCAGGGGCTGCAGGATCGCCTCGCCGGCAGCCCCGTCGACGATGCGGTGCGCCACCTCCCGGTTTGGAAACAGGAAGGGCAGATCGAGGACCTGCACGCTCGGCGCCAGTGGCGCGATCCATGCCGTCGGAAGGATGGCGACCTCAAGGGCGCCGGCCTGCACCTGCTCGACCATCTGCGTACCGCTGCCGAGCTGGCTCGACGGGAATACTTGCACCTTGAGTTTGCCGCCCGTGCGCTGCTCGACCAGCTCCTTCCACTTCAGAGCGGCCTGGTGGTGTGTGCTGGGCTCAGGTTGGTCATGGCCAACCTTGACGGCCTGGGCGAGGGCCGCGGTCGCCAGTAAACCTATCAGAAGGGCGAACGACGCTGCCGTCGGGAGAATGCGATAACGCCGCGCCTGCATGGTGCTTCCCTTCCTGATGGAGCGCCGCCGATTCGGACTGCTGGCGCTCACTTGATCATTGTTAGTACGATAGGCTAGTCGCGTCGGCCCCGCAACGCACCGAAGGCGCGCAACGGCAAGCGTGCCCGAGGCGACTTCCTCCACCGCTCTACCATGGTTGGATGGACACGCGTCCCGCGCCGTCCACCGTAAGGAGCGTCAGGAACGCTTTAACGAAGAAATCCACGCGTGCTAGTCACAGCAGTCGCGCCGTGCGCTGGTGCGGCACATGCACGACGAGGTGATCGGCACGTCAGCAAGCTTCTGCACCTTGGCGAGCTTCTCGCGCAGTGCCGGCAACTCCTTGGCATCGCCACGTGTTTGCAGGCATTCGACGAGGCCGTGTAACGCCCAGACGTTGTCCGGGTGTTGGGCGCAGCGCTGGATGCGCGCACTTAAGCCCAAGTCCTCGCGATAGACCTGTTCGGCTTCTTCGTAGTGACCCTGTTCCGAAAGCAGGGCCGCCAGGGCGTGACGCGGCGGGTGCATCCACGCCCAGGGCTCTATGTACTGGAGGTTGTCGTCGCGGCGAACGCTCTCCCGCAGGTGCTCGTAGGCCGCTTCGTGGTTGCCTTTGTGGTACTCGAGCTCGCCGTCGAGCATACTTTCGCCGACCGCTAAAATGCGGTGCGCCGGATTGTTGAAGAACCGGCGCTCCTTCGGAATACGCGCGACGCTTTGATAAAAGCCTGCACGCTCTGCGTCCGCTTCGCGGAAATTCTTCAGGGCGGCATGGGCCACGCCCTTGGCGTAGTGATGCATGGCCGTGCTGACGAGGTATAGGTTGGGATCATCCGGCAGCGGCGCATCGATGATGTCTTGCCAGCGGCCGAAGCGGACCAGCACGTGCATCCGCGTCGCGTAATAGCCTTCCAGGCTCATGGCAAATTTCGGCCGGCCTTTGACACTCAACACCGCCTTGGTCAGCAGGCTGCAGATCTTGTCAGTGGCATAGAGCGCGTCCTTGTAGCGCCCCAGGAACATTGAGGTGTGCATCATCAGATGCAGGTCATGGCAGCAGGCCACTGTGTAGAAGGTGAACGGCCCCGCGTAGTCGAGGAACATGTCGTTGGCGCGGAGAGCCGCCACGCTCGCGACCCGGGCCTTGTCGTAGTCGCCGCACAGCACATAAATGTGCCCCGGCATGTGGCAAAGGTGCCCGGAGTTGGGACACATAGGTGCGAGCACGTCGGCCGCGCGCATGCCGAGTTGCGGCATGTTCGACATTTCGAGTGCATGAATATAAAGATGCAAAATTGCCGGATGATGCATGCGGCCAAGCTCATCCGCTTGCTGCATCGAACGCTCGCAGGCTTGTAGGGCCTCAAGGACATCCGACCCCTTGGCTGGCATTCCGGTCTTCACGTCCCACAGACGGCGGGGGGTCCGGGTGATCAGCGCCTCAATGTAGAGCGACGCCACGTCCTGGTCGTCGGGATGGCTGAAATAAATACGTCGCATCTCCGCGGCGTAGTCATCATCCCAGCGGTCGTACTCTTCCGGCGCCACGGCATGGGGCTTCTGAACCCGCCGGGCGATGGCCTCGACCAGCTTGTTCTCGAGTTCGGTTGCGCGTGCGGCAAAGGTGCGTGCTTTGGCGATGTGGTCGCAGGCGAGCTTGGCGCTGGCGTTGGCTTCCTGCTCGCCGTACTCGCGCCAGGCGAGGTTGTAGAAAGGGCCGACCGCGTAGGCGATGCCCCAGTGGGCCATGACGCATTCGGGATCGGTCTCTAGCGCCTTGCGAAAGCACTTGGCGCCTTCCTCCCTATTGAAGCCGTTGCACCAGTTCAAGCCCAGGTTGAACCAGCGCTGCGCTTCGGGAGAGGCCGTGGAGATCGCCCTGGTGTGGGGTCCGAGATTGAAGCGGTCCATCGTGCTGCGGCTCTAGTCGTGTGTACCGATACGCGCTCAAGCCAGCTCGGGGTATCCGAGATCTTTCGCTTCCTGCTCGTAGGTTAGCTGAATCTCATAGCTCGACGGGTCGATGGGCACGATGTCGCGCAGCATCAACCCGGCGCGCGCAGGCGCCCAGTGCTCGGAGCGGGCGACCGCGAAGAGTGCCTCACGCAGGCATTGCTTCAGGTCCTCGGGGGCACTACTCGCGGTTACGAACGGAATCGAAGGGCTAGGCGGCGTGACCGCGAGCACCCGCGTCAGGCGACCGAGCTCTGGCCGATGTCGGCAGAAGAAGGCATAGGTCACGCAGTCGACGCAGCTGGCGTCCGCCTCGCCGCGTGCCACGCGCTCGATGTTGCCAGGCTGGCTATGTGTCTCCGTCACGCAGCCGAAGAACGGCTTGCCATCGGCGATGTTGGCCAGGCTCCTGCGCGGTAGGTTCATCCCAGAATTGGAATGGCGACTGTTGTAGGCGAATTGGCACCCTTTGAGATCGGCAAGCTGCCGGTGGGAGGAGTTGCGGTGCACGATAAAGACCCCGGCATGGCCGGCGCCGCTGCAGTGCGCGGCGGCGTAGACCGGCGCCCCCAGGATGGTGGCCTGGCCGCGATAGATAGTCTGCAGCGGATAACCGCAGACCTGGGTGAAAAGTGAGTCCGCCTCAATTTCCGCTGGCACCGGCCGGCGCTCGAAATCAAGGGTTGCAGAGGTATCGCAAACGCCGCGCCGCGCGAGCTCGACCCGAAGTGCGTCCCAGAACGCCGCGTTGAGCGAGCGCATCTCGGGCAGATTGTACATCGGCAGGCTGACCTTCCTCGGTCGGCTGATCCTGGCGGCGACATCCATTCAAGTCCTCAACATGGATCCAGCTAGAGCTTATTCCAACAGTGCCGCCGCAGCCACCGGTGAGCGAGCGGGACCGCCTTGGCCAACCTTCGACTGACACGATCGTCGCGAGAGCCGTTGCATAGACGGTGCGGAAGCGGCAGCTACTCGCCAGACTAGCGTCTCGGATATTCTCAGTGCAATCAATTACGTCCATTGTGAGCAATCCCGGCAAGCCATCTAGCCATCGCGAGCGCATCCACGTAACCCCTGGTGATCGTCTCGTCGCAAACGTCTTGATATCAGGAATATGCCATGGCGATGCTCAACTGCACGCGGCCGCTGTTCTCAAGCGAGCTACCGGACGTCACGGCGCGATGCGCCGCTACTTGAGGTCAGGTGCTGCGCCTTGCGAATTCGCAGGTGCCGTTCGTCCGAGTGCATCACTTTGCTATGCTCTAAGGTAGGCGGTCAGGCGCGAACTGCCTGAAAAGCAGGCCTGCGGCTCGTGGCAGTAGCCGCCAGAGCACCGCAGTTCCGATTGTTGCTCTTGCGTCATGCGACAGCTCGCCCGAATACTATCGGAGCCACGCATAGTATTTGCTCATGGCATCGGCGAGCAGCGTCTTCCCGAGCTTGTGGTAAGTCTCAACCAGCCGATGCTTGACTTGTCTCATATCGTCGTCTGGGTACCATTGCCACCACGCTTCTTTCAGATGGTAGAGTGCCGATCCATAGCGGCCAGCAGCAACTTCAGCATCCGCTGCCGCGATGCAATGCACCAGCGAATTGTCCCCGGCCAATGCCGACGCGCCCGCCTCGCTAAATGCGGACGCCTGGGCCACCACTCCAATCCCATCGCTGGTCATGACATGGCGCCAGCCATCGGGAAGGGACGGCGATGGACGAGCATACTTGGTACCGGTGTGCAATCGCGCGTAGTGAGCTCTTGCGGGATTGGGCTGAAGCCCGATGCTGGCTAGCCAGCGCAGATCGATGTTGTCAAATCCCTCAGGCCAACTGTGCATGTATGAGATCATGTTTTCGACGGCAGCAATCGTCGTGTTCCCTGCAAAGATGACCCCCTCGCGCTCCCCAGGTACCATCGATCCCATCGGGTAGTCATCCGACCCCAGCTCGGGGGCGTGGATCACACAGCCGAAGCAGTGACCGTCTCCCCCCGTTGCCAGGAAGGGAAAGAACTCGATCGGCATTGTTTCATACCGATCCTCAACGACATGACTGATGCGCAGCGACAGGATATCCTCGAGCAGGGCAAGTCCCTCTTCAATGTTGCCTGCGCGCTCGGCAAACTTCGTAGCGATGTCCACAAAGGGTTGCGGAACCGCAAATCCAGTGCTGCGCAGCAGCGCTTCTCGCATCATCTGGTGCATGAGCTGACTGCAAATAGGTCGTCGGCTGAACCGCCGCACCACGAGGATAGCGCGCCAGCTGCCCCTCCAGAAGGGTGCGCGAAGCCCTGGACCGATATCGCACCTGTACCAATAGCAGTTCCCAGGCGATCAGATTCTTACTGACCTATGCTGTGCAAAATGGCAGGTGGCAGCTCGCCCAGGCTGAGGCAAACGTGCAATCACTTTCTCAGGATGCAATGGGGGCGGGAGTGGAGGGACGGTCGCGCTCGAACTTCAGTTCCGTTAGCGCACGACCATGAAGCGGATGGCACATGGGCTGGCGCTGATCATGGTGACGGGCGTTTTGCTAGGACACTCATCTCAGGCGCTGGGACAAGGACGGTTGCAACTCGACCGTGAGCTTGAGCGCATCGAATTTGTCCTTGACGCTGTGCCCTATCAAATCTTGCTGCCGAGAGGCTCCCAGCTGGAACACAGAAACGCGCCTGGTTGTGTCAAGATCTGGCATCCACGATCTAGGCGATCCATGACCTTCCTCGAGCTTTGCTCTGCTCCCGGCGCAATCCCCGGTGCCTACGCCCGCCAGGCAACTCTGACCAACGGCGCTCGCGTCCGCTACATCATCGATTACGACATCGGTGGCGGGAGCGGCGGAACGGAAGGAGAGCTCAAAGGCCAGCTTGATCTTGGTGCCAAGGTATTCGCCCTATCCTGCCGCGATCAAGGCGAATGGAGGACTATGCCGGACTGGTGCGTGCAATATTTGCGTTATCTGAAGGTCCAGGAACGCCATTGATCGACCGAAGCTCGGCTACCGCCGCGCCGCCCCTTCCCCGACGACCACGAAGGGTGCCCACACCGCGGGATGTGCGGCCGGTGTCCAAGCTGCAGGGCGTGATTGGTCGGCCATGAGGGCGAGCACAGCCAACCGCATCGCTTCCGCGCGGCCGATGCTTGGGTCGGCCTTCAGAGCAGCAAAGGCCCTGGTGGTCAACTTCACCGCTGCGTCGCTATCAACATACCAGTGAGAAACGAGGAGGGCGCGGGCCCCGGCATAGAAAAACGCGCGGGCAAGTCCGGACAGCGCCTCCGCATCCCCTTTGTCGCTTCCCCCTGCCGTGTTGCAAGCCGAAAGCACGATCCAATCGGCGTCGAGCTGCAATTTCGCTACTTCGCTAGCGGTTAGCAGGCCATCGTCTGCTTCGGTTGCCACGTCGGGAGGTGTCAGTAGCAATGCCGGCTCGGCAACGGATTGTGCGACATGCTCGGTTTCACGGGCAAGCAGCCCATGCGTGGCAAAGTGGATAATCTGGTAACGCGCCAGTGTGCCGGAGGCACTGAGCGCCATGACCGTTGCTTCCGTCGCCTTGGCCCCGAGATAAAGATCGCTTTCCGGCGAGCCCAGCTCGCGCGCCACGGTGCAGAGTTCGTCCGTAGTCTCTGGCAGCGGATACTGGCGCCGCAACTTGTCCGCGTCGGCCAGGCCGCCGCGAACAAACCTGGCAGTATCATCCGGCGCCAATCGCCCCGCGACGCGCACGGTTTGAAGCGGCACCGTTGGGCAGGCCTGCCTTTGCGCGGCGCGGTCATCGTTCCCGTCGGGCCCCAGCAGCAGAGGATTGCCAAAACCGGCATAGCGGCTTGTCGCCCAACTCGTCCTGGCAAACCTGCGCAAGGCTCTAAGACTGGCAACCGAAGGCAGGACGGCGATGGAATGGCGCTTGGTAAGCCAGGCCGCGCGCTCGTAATTCCTGGGGTTAGCAGGTATTGCAGTTGCCGGCCGCTCCGTGACGAGCACCTCAAACGGCAAGGTCGTGAGCTGGCCGGACGCAACGATCAGCAGCCGTTTGCCTCGAAGCAGATTTTCAAATGGGCCGAGGAGGCCGGCATAAAGCTCGTGAGCTTTGGCAAGGTCAAAGGGCAGCGGGTCGCCGTCTGACACGATCATCCCTGTGAGCCGCTTGCAGCGCTCCCGCCGCGCCAGCTGCTCCTGCTTGCGACGCTTCTCATCAGGGCTTGCTTCGGGCCAGAGACTCGGATCCGTCCAGTTGGACGAATCGAGACCGCAGCGCAGGGTCTGTACTTTCTCGGCCAGGATCCTCGCCCCGAAAACGATCGGCTGCCATTGTGCGCTCTCGCGGGTGACGACCCAAGCAAAGCCCTGGTCGTCGCCGAACTGCACGAGGTAGAGCGCCTCGTCGACCTTCAGCTGCGCCTGGGTATCTGTGATTGATAGAGGCTCGGGATTGGCGAGCGAGCCGAACTCGGGAAACTTGCGTCCAAGCAGCACGTCAATTGCCTCGATGCGCTCGTCTATTGCGGCCACCTCCTTCGCCTCGTCGGCTTTGGCTGCGGTCACGCGCTGGACCTCGGGCGCCGCAACGGCCAAAACACGGCTCTCCTCGATGGCCCGGTAACGGGCAACGAGATCCTGACGCTCGCGCACGAGGCGAGCCAGCTCGTCCTCACCCTTGCCGAAGCGCGCGGCCATCTGAGCGAGCGCTGCTGCGGCGCTGGATTGCAGCCCCCACTGCGCTGTCACGTAGGACTCGGCAAGCAGACCGGTTTGATCGCGCGCTTGTTCGGCAAGACGCGCCGCAACGCCGACATGCGCCAGAAGGATCGTGCGCCGAACGGCGTCGATGCCGATCGGCTCACCGCTCGCCCGGGGCTGCCGAGCAATCTCACCTTCGCGGCGCATCTGTTGGATCGTGATCGCGGTTGCACGCTTGGAAGCCTGATAGGCGTCAGACCATTTTTGTGCGCGGAGGTAAAATGCGGAGAGACGAACGTGGCTCGCGGCGGTGAGAGGAGCCTCCGGACCGTGAACGCTTAGCCACACCGCGTGCGAACGCTGCATGAGCTGCTCGGCTTCATCATAGCGGCCAAGCTCCTCATAGATCAGGGCGAGGTCGCCGAGACTGCCAAGGGAAGCGATCGTATCCTTTTCGAACAGCTTCTCCCGGATGGCTAGGGCGCGCTTGTAGAGCGACTCTGCTTCAGCGAAACGGCGTTGGGAGCGATATCGAGCTGCCAACTTCTCTACGCTTACAGCGGTGTTCTCACTCTCCGATCCTGATTCCTTCACCCTGATTGCCAGCGCACGCTCATGCAGCGGCTCGGCTTCGCCGTGGCGGCCCTGAGCAACGTAGACCGCCGCCAGGTCTTCGAGGCTTTGGGCGGTATAACTGTTCTCGGTGTCCAGCGCCTTAGCGCGATTTTCCTGCGCTTTCTTGTTGAGCGAGTCCGCTTCGGCGTGGCGACCCTCTTGGCTGCTAAGCTTCGCCGATGTCTCGTATGCCCGCGCCGTTTGCAGTTGCAGTTCAGCAAGCTCGTTGGTCTTTTCGCGGATCGCCAGCCCGCGTTTCAGGAGCGCCTCAGCCTCAGCGAACCTCGCTTGCCTGCGATAGAACTGGGCAAGCGCGTTGAGATTAATAACGATCCTTGGGTGTTCAAGGCCGTGCTTCTCCTCCGCCGCAGATAGCGCGCGCTGGTAGAGTTGCTCGACCTCGGCATGTTCGCCCTGGGCCTCGCGGAACCCAGCCTGATTGCCAAGGCTCACTGGATCATCAGAGCTATAGCGTTGAATAACCAACTCGCGGCCACGCTGCTCTAGCACCTCGGCCTCGGCAACGCGCCCTTGTGCTCGGTAGATAGGTCCCAACAGGCCGAGAATCGCCACCGTGTCGGGATGGGTCGCCCCGAGCGCCTGTTCCCGGATCGCTAGGGCACGTTTCAAGAGCGCCTCAGCCTCAGTGAGGCGGCGTTGGACATTGTAAAGGCTGGCAAGCGTTACCAGGCTCTTTGCAGTGTCGAGGTGGTACTCGCCCTTTTGGACCCGCGCCAGCTCGGTGAGCCTCTCCGCCAAAGGAATGGCCTCGGCCCACTTTCCAGCTGCCATCAGTTTGACGATGCGCCCCTCGAGCGCCTTCCCCTCATCCGGTTGGACAAAGGCGGGAGTTGCCAGGCTTGCGACAATCAAAACTGTAAAGCTCAGCAAGATGCCCGAACGGCACGTGCGCATCCCCGCCTCCCATGAAAGAAAAGCAGAAAAAAAGCCTCTCGCACGCTCTTGTGGCGGGCCAACGGCGCCGCAGCCGCAAAGGATAGCAAGCCCGCAATTTCACCCAATGACGAGCGCGGCACAAGAAAGACGGACTATTAAAGGCGGGCAGGTATTTGCTGGCGAGAAGCCGGCTCGCCGCCCGCCCCGAAACAAGGCAAGCGTGTCGGTGCCAGGCCGCCACCGCGGCAGCCTTGTGTGGTCGATCAGCACTCACTGCAGATGGAGGACTGCAAAACAATCTCGCGCTCCTCAACCTGGCGATCGTCAGCAAGCTGCGCGGCTGTGGCGTTGTCGCCGTCCGCAGCAATGACGTGGCGCCGAATGGTTAGGCGCTCGATCGTGCCAGCTTCGTGAAGGTCGGGCGGTTGAGAGACATGAGCATCCGGCTCTAAGCGATTGACTTTGCATCAAGTTTAGAACCTTTCCTGCCCGCGCAAGCAAGCGCGCGACGCCTATGACCCCAAGCGGCCCAGATCGCTGGCTGCCCGCACCGGTAACTTGATCGACGCGCCTGTGGGCTTCCAGATCGCTGCGCGGTCAGTTAGGCTCCCATCGAGTGAGGAGCCCTGCGCGGATGCTGCGGTTGGAAAGGCCAGCCATTGCTTTGGTTTTTTCTACTGGTCTGCTAGCGGGGGCGATTGTCGCCGCAGCGCACATCATCGGGTTCGCACGCCTGCTTTTTCTGGGACATCAATCTCCCGCAGGAGCGACGCGAGCGCGCACCGCTTGGAGCATTGCTGGGTGGGCGTTATTGCTTCTGCTCGGATTTGCTCGGCCGAGCCTCGCTGAGCCCGTTCGGCTCCGTCTCTCTTTCCAGCTTCCGATCTCCGGCACTTTGGGCACCAATCTCGTTCGCTGGAAAGAGGCTGTGGAGCGGGATACCGGCGGCGCCATCACAATCGAGATCCTGCATGGCGCCAAGGCCTTGCCCGATCGCACGGTGGCCAATTCGGTCATGGCAGGCGAGGTGGAGATGGCGGTGGCCAACTCGGTCACGTTGGTCGATAAGGTGAAGGGCGTCGACGTCCTGTCGCTGCCGTTTCTTTTCAATTCGAACGTATTCCTTCGCGCCATGCTCGACCCTGCTCGCCAATCGCGCAAGCTGCTGGATGACGCAATCCTGGAGAAGACCGGTGCCCGCCTGCTCATGTGGCAACCCTACGGTACCAACGTCTTCTTTTCGAAAGGACGGCCTGTGGCGAGGCCGTCCGACATAACCGCCAAGAGAATACGCGCAAGCGGTCATATCGACCTCGAGTTCGGCCGCGTTTGCGGCGGTGCTCCGGAGCTCATTGCCGCTGGCAAGCAGTATGAAGCCATGAAATCGGGCCAGGTCGACATGGCTATGACTGCCGCTGAGAATGTGTCTGCTCGAAACTTCTGGGAGATTTCCGATACCGTCACGCGGACCAATCATTCGACCGTCATGCTGCTGCTCCTCATCAACGAGCAGGTCTGGCAATCCCTGAGCCCGGCGCACCGCGACGCCATCTCGAAGGCCTCCAGCCACGCGGAAAGTGCGTTGTGGGATGGACTTCTGCTGGGGGACGAGGAGGCCTACGCTTTTGCAAGGGCGAAGGGCATGAACGTGGTCGAGCTGTCGTCCTTCGATCTGGCCGAGTGGCGGGCATGCAGCGCGCCGGTCGTGGAGAGCTTCATGGCGGCGTCGGGCCAGCTCGGGCAGAAGCTGCTGAAGCAGTACGGCATCATGCGCACCGATCCGTGTTGCAACCCGGCTCCGGACAGCAGCGGCACGGGCTACAGACCGCACTGAGCGCCGCGCAATGCCGACAGAGCCGCCGCTGCAGAATGCGATTCTTTCCGTCGTGCGCCCCATCAGTTGACGCAGCGACGTTTGCAAAATCAGCACGGCGCCATCGCGCTCGGGCTAGCTCGCCAACCCAGCCCGGCTGGAAGGTGCGCTTTACATCCGTCGCCGATCTGGCGCTCGCCTTGGAAACGGCGCAATGCCAGGGACGCATGAAGCTCCTCACCATCGACGAAATTGGCTAGCTGCCCTTCGGCCGCGACTGAGCCAACCAATTCTTCCCAGTCGGCGCGTCTGGCGACGAGAAAGGCTCGATGATCCTCACGTCCAATCTTGCATTCGCCAGCTGGGCCAGGCCTTCGCCGGCGACGCGGTGCTCACCACCGGGATGCTCGACAGACGGGTTCGAATTCTTGGTCTTACTCGTGCCTAGACCCATATGTATGGATCGACGTTGTTCGCAAGTACGCTTGGCAAGCAATCTCACACTAGCGCGATCACGCAAAGGAGAGCAGCGTGAGAACGAGTTGGTTCTGCTTGGCCTTTATCTTTGTCTCAATACCGTACTTATTCTCTTTCGACGTTAAAGCTCAGCAGATCAAACTTAGGGCGACCATCCAGGTTGCGCTCACTGAGCGCCTCTGGGGTAGGGTTCTGGCTGACTTCAAGGAAGAAGTCGAAAGGCAAAGCGACAAGACGATTTCCGTCGAGGTCTTCGACAGAGGCAAACTTTACATTGATGATGAGGTTGTCGATGCCGTCGCGACCGGGTCCATCGAGATCGGCGTCGCGGGACTCTACCAGTTCGCCAAAAAAATTCCCGCCCTGGACATCATGGAGCAACCATTTCTGTTCAATTTTGACTCGCTGGTCAGGGCGGCGGTCAACCCAGACGGCGAGGTGAGAAGGATCGTCGACGCTGCGGTACTAGATGCCCTCGCTGTTCGCATCCTGTGGTGGCAATCGCTCGGCAATCAAATTATCGTGTCCAGGGGCCGTAGCGTCGCCGACCCGCAACAGCTCATGGGGCAGCGCATCCGCGTCTACGGCGAGACGACGGCGCAACTTGCTCGGCATTGTGGTGCGACGCCCGCAATACTCTCCGCCTTCAAGATGCATGATGCGCTACGAGACAACGAGCTCGACATGGTCATGTGTTCCATCCCAGCCGTCCCCAACCGCGAACTTTGGAAGGTCGCTGACACGATTACGCGGACCTGGCATGCGCCCGTCGAGTATGTGGCATTCATCAATGAACAGGTCTGGCAGTCCCTCTCCCCCAGCCAGCAGTCCCTCGTGCTCGGGGTAGCACGGAAAGTGGAGCAGGAGGCCAGAGATAGACTGGCCGACCTCGAGGCCGAATACTATGCATTCGCCCTTGCTAAGGGCATGACACTCTATGAGCTCACGTCTGACCAAGTAGCGGATTGGCGAGCTTGCAGCGCTGAAGTCATCGATAGTTACATGAATAACCACCCCGAACTAACGCGCCGCCTGATGATGGCGTATGGGAAGCTACGCACGGAGCCGTGCTGCTCTGCAGCACCGAATGCGCACTCTTTCAATCGGCGCTGATCGCGATTTTGCGGCAGCTCTGAGAGCCTTGCGCGCCACACGGCCAAAAACCATATAGCCTTGGGCAGCAGCAACGGAGTGTCGGTGCTGGGCCCGCTATCGCCGCGTGAGGTTGCCTTATGCGCAGATCTCGTTTCCTGAGTCTGCTGGTTGCTTGCGCTCTTCTATCGTCCGGCGCACGCGTCGCCCTGGCCGAAGTAAGCGAGGTAAGGGTGGCGCAGCAGTTCGGCGTCTCTTACTTGCCCCTGATGGTTATGCGGCGCGGAAAACTAATCGAGAAGCACGCCGAGAGAATGGGCGTAACCCCACTGAAGGTGACATGGAGGACCTTCGGCAGTGGAGCCGACATGAACGTCGCACTGATTTCCCAAACGCTCGATTTTGCTTCGGGTGGGGTGGCGCCGGTTCTGCAGGTCTGGGAGCGCACCAAGGGCAACCTCGCCGTTAAGGGGGTGGCGGCGTTGGGCTCACTGCCGCTCTATCTCAACACGATCAGCGCCAAGATCAGAACCATCAGGGATTTCACGGCAAGCGACAGAATTGCATTGCCCGCGGTGAAGGTATCGATTCAGGCTCTGCTGCTGCAGATGGCTGCAAGTAAGAGCTTTGGCGAGGATGAGTATGGCACGCTTGATCCGCTGACCGTCAGTATGAACCACCCCCAAGCCCTTGCGGCATTGCTCTCAGGCACGGAGATCACGGCACACTTCGCAGCGCCCCCCTTTCAAGATCAGGAGCTTAAGGACCCGCGCGTACGCCGCGTTTTGAACTCCTATGACGTGCTCGGCGGTCCGGCGACACTGAATTCGCTTTATGCGGCGAGCAAGTTCAGATCGGACAACCCGCGAGTCTTTGCTGCCGTGTTAGCGGCGTTGCGCGAAGCCATGCTGCTCATCAACAGCGACAAGATTTGGGCGACCAAAGTCTACATCGAAGAAGAAAAGTCCAAGCTCGATGCCGAATTTGTGCATGCCATCATCAGCAATCCCGAGGTCGACTTTACGGTAGCTCCGCAAGGTTTTATGAAGTTTGCGAACTTCATGTCCCAGACACGAATGATCAACGACCTCCCCTCCAGCTGGAAGGACGTGTTCTTCCCCGAGGTGCATGCAGAGGCTGGATCGTAAGCGCCTCAGTACGGGGCATCGCCGGCGATGGTAGTGCGATGCATATGCCGCCGTACGGAAAAGTCGTAGTCCGCCAGCGCGTAGTGCATCGAGCATCGGTTGTCCCAGAACATCATGTCGTGCACCCGCCACTTGTGTCTGTAAATGAACTCGGGACGGGTCGAGTGACGGAACAGGAACTCGAGGATCGGCCCGCTCTCCTCGTCAGGCATGCCTGCGATGCCTTTGGTGAACCCCGCATTGACGTACAGGGCCTTCCGGCCGGTCACCGGATGCGAACGCACCATCGGGTGGGTGACGGGCGGTGTCTTCGCACGCTGCTCTGGAGAAAGTGGAGGACGGTCTGGCAATTTGGCGAAGTACGTATCGTACGCATGGCCGTAGTCATGCACGGCCTTCAGGCCGTTGATGAAGGCCTGCATCGGCTGCGATAGTGTGTCGTAGGCTAGGTACATATTGGCCCACATGGTATCGCCGCCAACCTCCGGCATCTCGTGACACAGGAGCAGCGAACCGAGCGATGGGTTGTTCATGTATGACAGGTCGGAATGCCAGAATTGACCCGCGTAAACCGCCCCTTTCAGTTTGCCGTGCTCCTTGACATTGGAGACGATAAAAATCTCGGGATGGCCGGCTAGCGAAAACTCGGCGAGGAGGTGGCGCTCCAATGACCCAAAGTACCTGCTGAACGCCAGGTGCTGCTCGGGTGTGATGTCAGCATTGCGTATCAACAATACGCAATGTTCGGCGAGCGCGAGTTTGAGGCTGTCGACTGTCTCGTCATCGAGAGGCCGCGTGATGTCGACGTTCGTTACTTCTGCCCCAATGGCGGGGGAGAGGCGGCGTATGCTCATGCCCATCGGACAACTCCCTCGTCGGGAAGCCAGAGTACCAAGAAGTCAGGGCATTTCACAGCCGTGGGGGGTTGGCCTCGCTTGCCGCGCGGCTTCCGGAAAACTTTGTGATTCAGCCGAAGCAAAGATGCCATTTCAGGTCCGCCACGACTGCCAATCGGCGCGAGGGTCACATACGACAAAGATTCTCACCGATATGGATTTGTACAAGGGCCCAGCAGAACGAATTCGTTTGCGGTGATATGAGACGTCGGTTCACCGGCACGAGTTCGGGCGAGCGTGCCCTGACAATGGGGCCAATGCACTCATCACAATTTCGTTAGCAACGAAGTCGGCAAGCGTTTCACCACCAGCGCGCATGAGGGCTGGGCAGCGTCAACGCCTTTGCGGGCCGCGATAACCGCGGACCGGGCCGCGACACTCGCGACGCCAGAGTGCCACTTCGAACCAGAGCCAAGCGCGAACTTTGTGTAGCCGGGCAGGCGGGGCACATCTAATCTCCCGGCAAAATGCATCATTAGTTGAGAGTTCAAGCGTTTTATATCGTCTTGGTGCACAATTGAGAAGGCGCGCAAGGCCGCTCAGGGATTTGCTTGCCCGGGCCTTCGGCCTCCCGGCTTCCGTCGGCCATCCGCCGAGTTCCGTTCGCGACAGCAACGCCGGGCCCGAGCACGCCCCGACCCGCAGAATCATGTCGGAGTTGCGGTGGACGTGTACCCAACTGGAGTTGGTCGGGAGGACCACGCTGCCCCACCTGGTTCGCGCCTTTGGGCGGCTCGAGGCTCGACTTGCGCGGCCATTGCGCGTTGCCATTGCCGGAGAGTTCAACTCCGGCAAGTCCTCGCTGGCGAATCTGTTGCTCGGTATCGAAAGCCTGCCCACTGCCGTGGTCGCCAGCACCCGCATTCCCACGCTTCTTTATTACGCGGCTGTGCCGGAGATATGGGCGATCCGTCTCGGCGGACAACGGGAGAGGCTGCGCGACCGCAGAGACCTATCTGAACGTGCGATCCTCCGGCTTGAGGTCGGCTTACCCTCGCCTCGCCTCCGCAAGATACATATCATCGATCTACCGGGGCTGGCAGATCCGCGATTTGACCGCGGCCCAGCCGATCCGTTCCTGCTGAATATGGATTTGCTGCTTTGGTGCACGGTAGCAACCCAGGCCTGGAAGGAAAGCGAGCGGGCCGCCTGGGAGCGACTGCCCGCGCGCCTACGCGCCCGAGCACTGCTTATCGTCACTCATGGTGATCTCTTGCGCGAAGCAGGGGACAAAGAGAAGCTTATGCTCCGCCTGCGCCGAGACGCCAATGGGTTCCATGACATCGTCGTGATTTCCACCAGCGAGGCGGTAGCGCTTGTGCGGGATAATCGTGAGCACTGGACCGAGCCCGCTTGGCATGCGAGCGGCGCCGATGCGCTGGAGACCGCATTCGATCAGCTGCTCGTCAAGGTGCGCAAGCAGCGCACAGAAGCGGCGTTCGCTGTCACCGGCCGCATGGCTCAACGCGCCCTCGCCCGTCTCCAATAGCTTTGCCCCGGCACTAACGCGCGGTCATTTGACGCTCACGGGGTGACGGGTGAATCCCAAACGCGCAGGAGATGTTGGCGGATGATGGCGGCATAGGCTTCGGTTCGTTTCAACTCCTTGAGGCCGCGGTTGACCGCCCCAATCAGCTCGACACCGTGAGCGTTCTGACGCGACACGATGGCGTGCACGCCCCGCGTTGCCAGTGGCCTCACCGCCATTCCGAACATCTGCGCGAGCCCCAGTCGGCCGAGCACGTATTGGCCTTCAAGATCGGTGGCGACGAAGGCATCAGCTTCGCCTCGCTGGACGATACTCACGCAATCTAAAAGTGTAGCCGCTCGGACCAAGACGATCCTCTTCTCCGACAGCCAGTTGCGGCCATGGGCATTAAGGGCAGACACGTCACGATCATTGGGGAGACAGATGGTCTTGCCGAAGACACTCTCGTCGGTGTCGAATTTGAACGTACTGTCAGCGAGCGTGAAAAGCCCGATAACCACCTGCAGAAGTGGGTCCGTAAAAAGAGCACTGTCGCAGAGGACTGCGGAGGCTTGGATAAGATCATTGGGTCGATCGCAATCTGCGCCTTCCCAGGGGAATGAGATGTCAATGGTGGTATCTCCGAGCAGGGATTGGATCGGTGTCGTCGGTGACTTGGCCCAGCGGAGGTCGATTTCCGAGCGCGGCCCCGCGGCGGTACTCAGGCTGCTGCTCAAGAGGGCGGTGATCAGTCCACCCTCAGGCAGGCGCTCGTCCGTCAGGGGTGCCCGTCGGGTAGCCAAGAGCCTGATCTTCTGTACGAGCGTTGGCACCGCTTCGGCAGGGATTGAGACAGGCAGTGCTGCCTGCGGTCGTTCGACCAGTGCTAGCTCCGCCAGCTGCGCCTTGGGGAGCAGCCGACTAGGCTCCGCCGCAACATGTCGCGTCCATCCTGGGGGCTGAGCGTTGATATTCAGCTGCCGCCATACTGAAGCAGTGTCTTGCCGGCGTAGGTCCGGCAGCGCCGTGAAGAGTGCTGCGATAAAATTTTTCACGCTGTGAAAGCGGCTATGCGAAGGATTCCAGTCAAAGACGGTGAGGAGGCTTGACACCGCGATCGTGTCGAGTGTCCTCTCGGGCATCACAAATCCCGGAATTTCCTGTGCCTCGACCACTGCTGGCAGGTAAGCCTTCTGCAGCGCCGGCGTCATTGTGACCGGCAACAGTCGGAAACCCTCGCGCAGTGGTGCGCCGACCCGCAGCCGGGAGAGCTCGCTGCTGAGCAGCAGGGCTGCGTCGAAGTCAGCATAGCCGGCGTCACCGAGGACAGCATCGGGGCCAGGCCACTCCAGCGTCACCTCGATCTTCAGGAGTCCAAAAAGCGCAATTGCCGTCGTGTAGCTGCCGCCGCTTCGGGACAGGACCATCACCTTGCGGCCGCGTAGGTCCGCGATGTTACTGAACTCCTTGCGCGCTAGCAGGTAGACCTTCTGGTCGAGAAGATGCGTGACGTAGCGTATGCGGCGCCGCGCGTCGGGGTATTGGCGGACCTGGTCTAAATAGGCAAGGATATCGCTGTTGAGGATGGCCAGATCGACGCCTCTAAGATGGAGGAGGTCGCGAACGTTTGCTGCGCCACCATGTCCGGCAATGGGCAGCACCCGCATCTTGCCGATCTGCCCCAGTCGCGCAGCCAGCTCGTTAACCGCCAACGCGCCCTGGCCGTTTGGTTCGGCAATTGCATCGGTGAGCACCGTCACCATGCCCGTTCCGACCGTCTCCTGGCCGCTCTGGCGCTGCTGCGCATGAGCCGACAGCGCGTGGAGGCAAATTGCGACAGCCACTATCCGCAGCAAGAAGCTTCGCATCCTGCCCAACCGTGCTCTACCGTTGCAGCGTTCGAATGTGGTGGCAGGATCAGGCAACCTTCCCGCCTCGTTTGCAACTACCCCCTGGGCACAGTATCCCTCGCGCACAGCGGTCATGCTACCATGTTCGACGTTTATGGCACTGCGACGGCCGACACGGATGCTCGTATTGAAGGTGGCGGACTGCAGCAAATTGAAGGTGGCGGACTGCAGCAAAGCCATGAATTAGGAGAGACAATTTGCTTCGTGGCGGCCTGACCAGCAGGAGGTCAAGCAACCCACTTCCGCCCCAATTTGTGAGGCATCGTGGCGTCAATATATTGCAAAGGGCGAATTGCTGTTCAACTAGGACACTCCAGCGTCAATTGCCTAGAAATTTTTGGCGTGGAATTGTCTAGAACCGACCATCAAGATAGTGGCGAGAAACGGAGAAGACATGTTTCGGTTTGGGGCCGGTTCAGGTGATTTCAGGTGCGCGCTCGGTCGCTTGCTTGGCACCTTGATTGTGCTTGGTGTCGTGGCCGTCTCACGTCCGGAGGTGACGGCAGCCCAGACTTGCGGCACGGATTACACGATAAAGGAAGGTGAGACGCTGGCCCAGATTGCCGCCCGTGTCTATGGCAATCCAACACAATGGACGGTCATCTTTTACGCTAACCAGGACCGCCTTGGTATGAGCGAGTCCCTGCTTGTTCCAGGGTTCACTCTCAGGCTTCCATGCATCGGCGGATCGCTGCAGCCGCAACCACTGCCGCAGATCGCAACGACACCCGCCCAGGCACCGACGCCAACAGAGGCGTCGTTCATCATCTCTTCCCTGCTGCGCCGGGTCGAATTCCTGACCGCAGACGGTTTTTCTCCCTATACCGGCCGCTCGCTCGAAGGTGGCGGCATGCTGACTCAGGTCATCACCTCTGCCATGGGTCTTGTCAAAGAGGAGGCCAAGGGGCGCTTCGATTATGGCGTATCATGGGTGAACGACTGGGCCGCGCACCTCAACCCGCTTCTCCTCACGCGGGCTTTCGATGTCGGATTTCCCTGGGCTCGCCCAGATTGCGATAGCGCCCTTACGCTCGACCAGAGCTCCCAATTTCGCTGCCAACAATTCTTCTTCTCCGACCCTCTTTATGAGGTAATCACGAGCCTGTTCGTGCGCAACGACTCGCGCATCAAGACACTGCGCAATGAGGAGATCACCGGCGCAACGCTGTGCCGGCCAGCTGGTTATCCAACGCACGAGCTCGATCAGGGTGGTCGCAATTGGCTAAAGGATGGCAAGGTCACGTTGATCCGGCCGCCGACGGTCGACGAGTGTTTCCGCCTCGTCGACAACGGCACGGTCGATGGCGTCGTCGAGGCCGAGCTCGTAGGACGCACGAGCATTGCGTTGCTCGGCCTTGGCGACAAGGTTCGCATTATCGATCAGCCGCTGGCGCTCACCACCCTTCACGTTTTGATTTCGAAGGCCCATCCACACTCGCGAACCATCCTCTATTACATGAACAGCTCACTCGCCAAACTGCGCGATAGCGGCGAATATGATCGAATCATTGAGCGGCACCTGGCCCGATTCTGGGAAGCGCAAACTGGCGCGCCCAACGCCGCGCTCGGTGCGATACCTGCCGCTCAGCCGAAGGCAAGCAGCATTTCGCCCTTGGGCCTGACACCTGCACCGCCTGCCGCTCCCGCCTCAAAGGCGAAGACTGAGCCAGCGAAATAGGACACGCGTGGCCACGAACGAGTGTCCCCGCTCGCCTGCCGCGAGCCTTCCCTCGCCTTTGCGCGATCGCAGTTGGCCAAGCTTAGCGCGCCGGCGGTTGGCGCATGGAGCGAATTATGCGCTCCAGCGATATGCTGTCCGCGACCAGGCCTTCGTTCACGGCGAGGGTGTGCCAGGTCTGATACCAGCGCGTCGCCTCCTCGACATCGGCGGCGGCATCGGGCGATGGGATGGTAGCGAGGTAGTTTGGATCATACGAGCGGGCCAGCGACCAGGCGGCGTCGGCAGAGCCTTCCGAGGCAATGCGGAGCAGCTGTCTGCGCGCCGCCTGGACGCGCCCGTTGGCCATCTGCTGCAGGGCGCTCTGCAGAACCTGTGTGCCTGTGACGGTGGGGGTAACGCAGCATTTGACTGTGGTGTCACCATATCGTCCGGCACGCTCGTGTCCTGCGGGATTCGGTTCTGGGGCGGGTCCGTGGATTGCCTGAAACCTACGAAGCCATACGTCGCCAATAGACCGAGCGCCGCCAAGACCGTGGTCACCGTCGCAGCGATGGTAAGGCGGGTTGCACCTGACACTAGGTGAGCGCCGGTGCCGCTCGCGTTTGCCAGGTCAACGGAATCCGGTTCGTTCGCAATGTGCTGAAGACGCCGAAGGATCGCCTTCACCTCATCTAGCCGGCGATCTTTTTTCCAGAGACCCATTCTGGTGCTCGAGCCTTGCGCGCAATGCTTGTCTCTGCCCTTGCCAGTTCCGGTGCCAATCAGCTTCGATCCTGGTACCTCGGCTAATTAGGCCAATCTCGTGGAGATTTCGTGGAATCAACCATGCTATGACGCCCATGAGCCGGCAAATTTATTTACCGACTAGTACCATTGCTGGGTCCGAAACTATCGCAAAAAAGGGATGTCGAGCCGAATCGCACCGAGAGGGGCTAGAGATTCCCACATGCGCTCGAGGTCCGCTCACGATATGATCGGGGCCAACTCCCCGGCGTTAGGCGGTCGCAGGATCTGCCCGTTGTGTCGTCGGAACCTGATATTGGTCTAGAGTTGCGCGCATTCAATTTGAAGGCATATGTGCGGCGGAACATTCACGCTGGGGGAGGCCGTGGCAGATCCGATCGACATGAACCGTGGCCGGCAAAGTGCATCAAGTGCATCGAGTGCATCAAGCACAAGCCTGCCGGAACGTTCGACCTCTGCTCCTGGTCACCGCAGCCAGCTTTTGATGCCTCCCTCGCTCAGCTCCAAACTCGAGGGGCTTCGGCGCGAGCTCATTGCCTGTGGTCAGCACTTGCAGGCGACTGCACCCTTCCAGGGCCGTTCATTTTTTAGTGATACGCTGACGGGACTTGTGCGGCTCACCTGCCGTATCGCTGTCATCGGTCAGGTAAAGGCGGGCAAGAGCAGCTTCATCAACGCCTTTGTAGGAACACCGGGGCTGCTACCCACGGACATCAATCCGTGGACGACGGCGGTCACGCATCTCCACTATGGTTGTCTGGATGCTCCACCTAACGCCGCCGCTCAATTCACTTTCTTCGCTCCCAACGAATGGGAGCAACTGACGCACGGAGGAGGCCGCATACGCGAACTGACGCAACGGCTCGTGCCTGGCTTCGAGGTCGAGCTGCTCCAAGAGCGCGTCGATGCGCTGCGTCGGCGATCGGAGGAGCGGCTCGGTCCTGCACTCGCCGAGCTGCTTGGGAGGAGACATATCTTTCCCACGCTTTCGAGTGAGATTTTGGCACGCTATGTGTGCTCTGGAGCGCCCAGCCCGACCAGAGAGCAGGCAGGCATCTACTCCGATATCGTCAAGACGGCCGACCTGTATTTCTCCAACAACGATTTCGGCCTGCCGACAACAGTTATCGATACGCCGGGGACCAACGACCCCTTCCTCGTCCGCGACGAAATCACGCGACGGGCTCTCGAGGAGGCTGATATCTACATTGTAATCCTCACGGCAAGACAGGCGCTGTCCTCGGCAGATGTAGAGCTGCTCCGCATCTTGCGGGGCCTCCATAAGGACCGCATCGCGGTCTTTATCAACCGTATCGATGAGCTAGGAGACGTCCTAGGCGACACCCCAATCGTGGTTCAGCACGTGCGCACTGGTCTGCGCCGTGAGTTTCCAACATCCGAGATCCCCGTTATTGCCGGCAGCGCGTTCTGGGCTAATTTGGCCATTACCGCCTCCGATGTCGATATTGCTCGCAGGCTCTCGACGAAAGTGAAAGCCTATGCAGGGCGACTAGAACAGCAAGTGCGCACAAACGCATCCGAGGAACTGCCCCGCGAGACTTTGCTGCGGTGCTCCGGCGTCCCCGCCCTGTCGCACGTAACGGCCGGCCTCATCCTGAACAGCCACGCCAGCCATGTCTTGAGGCAAGCCCACAGTTTGTTCACGGAGCTGGCCCAGGTCGGGCGCAACGCCACCCTCCAAGCAATCACGATCGTTGAGACTGAAGAAGGAGCCGCCCTCTCGGGACAACATCAGGGCGAGGACGAGTTGCGAACAATCGACGCCGAGGTTGTCAGGAGTGAGCAGCTGATCATTGCACTACAGGGCCTTTTGGTCGACCTGCGTGCCAGCATGGATCGGGTGATCGAAGAGCGCTGTGCCAAGATTGCCGACGTGCTGCAGAACGCCGTCGTCAAGTTCGCCCTTGCCGAATGCGCCGGTCTGGGAAGGGCAATACTGGAAGGGCGCCGCGGTCGTATCTGGCGATGCGAGACATCACGCCTCCGGCAAAGTCTCGAGGAGTGCTTCGTCGCCACCTATCGTGCCGCTGCGGAGGAAATTAGCAGGCTCCAGGCGCAAGTATTCCCGCAATTGCAGCAGCTGTTGAGCAGACATGATCCGCGATGGCGAGGAGCCGAGGACACGGGTGGCGCTACTTACGCAGCCGAGCTGCCTTCGCTTGGCGCATTGAGCCAGATCGTCGCTCTCGACCTGGAGGAGCCCTGGTTGCGGCGTTGGTGGGCGGGCGACTCCAGCCGGCAAGACCAAATCGCCAAGCTCGACAAACTCATCAAGCAGGAATTCCAGCCCATCGTGAATTCGCTCGTCAATACGGCGCACGCGTCTCTCAAGAGCTGGCAGGCATCAGCCCTGCAAAAGTCGACGCAAATATACGTCGGATTGGTGGAATTCCTGCAAGAGCAGAACAACGCTCGGCGGGCGCGCACGCGCGCGCTCATGTCCCCTGGAGGCCGAGGCGCTTCGGGAGAGATGCGGAGCAAACGGGCAGCCCGCATCGCCGAGCTCAGGCGGGAGATTCCGGTTGTTGAGGCCCTCTTGATGAAACTGAAAGCCATCGATCAAGTCTGGAACGAAGTGGATGGCGCATAAACCAGTGCTGCTGCAATGAGCCTAGATCGCCCTTGCCTTGACCGCCTTCGCCTCAGTTCTTGGTTCTTCTTTGAGGGACGTGGAACTTTGATCAGTCGCCGCTCACGATAGCTCCATGATAATGGGCTGATGATCCGAGGCCCTGGTCTCGGTTTGATACGCCACCTCGCGCAGTCGCGGCACGAGACTGCCGCTCACCAACACAAAATCGCAGCAGTGCGGCGGTCCATAGCTCTGGTCGGCGATGCAGAAAGAGGGCGGATGCGGCGTGCAGGGATGCAGTGCGCCCCACGCGTCGAACAGGCCCTCCACATTGCCGGTCGGATGCGACAAGCTCAGCTTGACCGGATCGTCCGGCCGCATGTTGAAATCGCCGGTGAGAATGGTCGCGTCCGGCACCTTGCCCGAAGTATACGGCCCGCTGCCTGGCTGCGGCGGTTGCCGCGACCTCAACACAGCGAGGCGATGGATGTCTCGGATTGCCGCTACCTGGGCGCCGCGCAGGCCTGCGGAAAAATATTCGAGGTGAGTGGTCATGATCCGCACGGAGCCAAATTCTGCTTCAAGTTCAATTTCCAGCAGCGACCGCGGCATGCTACGGGTTGTATTGTCAGCCGCCCAGGGCAGGGCATGCCGAAGAATGCGGCCGACGGGCAGCCGTGAAAGGATCATGTTGCCGAACCGCCGGCGCCGACCGCTCGGACCCGGCAGGTCAACAGCAACCCCTTCGACTGGGGTGAATTCCGGGAGCAACGCTGCAAGTTGCGCAAACTGGTTCTCGCCGGCGAGCTGCTCTAGATCGGTGAAGCCGTCCGCGACCTCCTGCAGGCACAGAACATCGAAATCGGCGAACTGGCGCGCCTCGGCGACGATGCGGGCCAAGTCCAGCCGGCCATCCATGCCGAGGCCCCATTGGATGTTCCAGGTAACGAGTTTCATCGCCTCAAATCGCCTAGCGGATGCCTGCGCGCATGAAGCTTTGCACGAACTGGCGCTGGAACAGCAGGAAAGCCATCAGCAGGGGCGCCGAAGTCATCAGGGTTGCGGCACAGATGATCGACCAGTCGATCCCCTGGTCGGTTGACGAGAACACCTGCAGGCCGACGGTCAACGGACGCGCCTCGACGGAACTGGTGACGATCAGCGGCCACAGGAAATTGTTCCAATGATAGCTCACCGAGACCAGTCCGTAGGCGATATAGACCGGACGCGCCAAGGGCACGTAGACCTTGAGCAGTGTCTGCAAGGCATTCGCGCCCTCAACGCGCGCTGCATCGTCGAGCTCCTTGGGCACGGTCTTGAATGTCTGCCGCAGTAGGAACACTCCGAAAGCAGATGCCACATAAGGCAGGGCGATCGCGGGAATGGAATCCAGGATGCCGAATGTGCTCATGGTCCTATAGTTCTCGACGATCAGCACGTCCGGCATGACCATGAGCTGTGCGAGCACGAGCGCGAACGCAACGTTGCTGCCGGCAAATTCGTAGCGGGCGAAGGCATAGGCCGCCAGCGTGCACAGCACAAGCTGGCATCCGAGGATCAGCGTGACCAGCACGAAGGTATTGAAAAAATACCGGGCGAAAGGTGCCGCGTCCCAGGCGCGCGCGAAGTTTTCGAGCGTCAAGGGCGCCATCGGCGTAAAGCGCGCCGAAAACTCGGCGGGATGAAATGCTGTCCAGATGGCATAAGCCAGTGGCAGTATCCAGAGTACGGCGAGAAGCCAGGCGGCACCGGTCTCGATGAGACGAGACGCGCCCCGCGGCTCGTAGGGGCCGATGTAGGCTGGCGTACTCATCGATAGTGGATCCGTCGCTCTAGGAACCCGTATTGCGCCAGCGCCACTAAAGCTAGGCCGAGCAGGAGAATGACGGTCATCGCCGATGCCAGCCCGGTATCCCAGAAGCCGAAACCCAGCTCGTAAATGCGGAACAGCAGCAGCGACGTGGCATTGTCCGGTCCGCCGCGCGTCATGACGATAATGTGGTCGACCATCCTAAATGCGTTGATCACGGCATTGACCAAGACGAAAAGCGTGGTCGGCATCAGCAGGGGAAACTGTACGCGGCGGAAGTAGTACCAGCGCGATGCGCCCTCCAATGCTGCGGCCTCGCCGAGATTAGGCGGAATCTGCTGCAAGGCGGCGAGGTAGAAGATCATAAAGAAGCCCGCCTCCTTCCAAATGGCCACGATCGTCACGCAGATGAGGGCCGTGTCCTTCGAACCGAGCCAGTTCTGGGTCGACGTTGCCCCGAACGCAGCCAAAACCTGGGCCAGCAGGCCATACTGGGGCGTGTAGAAGAACAACCAGATGTTGGCCACCGCGATCATCGGCAGCACGGTCGGCGTGAAATAGGCCATGCGCACCAGAGTGCGGCCTGCGATGCGGTCGTTCACCCACACGGCCATCAACAGAGCAAGGCCGATCGAAACGGGAATAGTGCCCACGGTGAACCACAGATTATTCGTGAGGGCTTGCCAGAATATGGGATCGTCGAAAATCTGCCGGTAGTTGTCGCTGCCGATAAAGGCGGCTGGGCGTCGGGGGCGCGGGGTCGAATAAAAACTGTCGATGATGGTCGCAAGCGCCGGCCAGTGCGTGAACAAGGCCAGGAACGCCATTGCCGGCAACAGAAGCAGCCAGCCGTGAATTGCTGCAGTCAGGCGGCGCATGGCGCGTTTTCGGTTCCTGGCCCTCTTCCGCGTCGCGGGAGGGGGTTTGGGTTGCAGTTACCGATAGCGCACGAGGATACGCTCGGCTTCCCCTTGCGCGTCCTTCAACGCCTGCTCCGGCGTCTTGGTGCCGGTGAGAGCCGCCTGCAACCCGTCGTTCAGCGCCTTGGTCACCCTTTGGTTCTCGTGGGTCGAAAGTTCGGCCACCGCGAATTCGAGCTGATCGCGCGCCACTGCGGCAGCGGGAAAGTCGGCCACGTACTTTTTGAGCGCAGGGGTATCGAACGCATCCTTGCGCACTGCGACGTACCCGGTGTCGACGCACCACTGCGCCGCGCGCTCGGGCGTCGTGGCCCAGCGGGCGAAACGAAACGCCGCCTCCTGCTGGGCTTGCGGCGCCTTCTTGGAGATATAGAAGTTGCCGCCCCCGGTGGGGCTGCCTCGCCGCTTACCGGCCGGAAGCATGGCAACGCCGAACGGAAACTTGGCGTTGTTGCGCACGTTGGTGAGATTGCCGGTGGTGGTCCACATCATGGCAACCTTCTTCTCGAAGAAGTCCTTGGGCGTGGTGCCCCATTCAACGATGCCGGCGGGGTGCACCTTGTGCTTGCGCGACAGCTCCACCCAGTAGGTGAGGGCCTCGATCACCTCGGGCTTGTCGTAGAAGGTACGGTTACCTTCGGGGTTCATGAGGATGGCGCCGGCCTGGGTGGAAAAACCCTGGAACAACCAATAGGGAAAACCCGTCGAGGGCACCTGGATGCCCCATTGAGTGGCCGCGCCCGACGCATCGGCTTTGGTCAGCTTTTGTGCGAAGGCAAGTTGCTCGGCCCAGCTGGCGGGAGCTTTCTCGGGATCGAGGCCAGCCTCCTTGAATAGGTCTTTGTTCCAGTAGAGCACCACGGTGGAGCGCTGGAATGGCGCACCCCAAATCTTGCCGCCGGTCTGACTGTTTTCCATGAAAGCCGGGAAAAAGCTTTGCAACCATTTCTTGTCGTCGTCGCTTTTTGCGAAGTCGTCAAAGGGCACGATCGCGTCGTCATCAATCAGTGTGAACATGTCGGTGGACAGGACAACAGACAGCGCAGGCACATTACCGCTCTTGTGTGCGGTGATCAGCTTGATCAGGGTTTCCTGATAGGTACCCGCATAGATTGGCTTCACCTTGATGCTTGGATTGTCCTTTTCGAAGTCGGCCGCCATGGTATCGACCAGCTTGGTGATCGGTCCGCCGACGGCAACAGGATAGTAGAAGGAGATTTCGGTGGTGCCTTGCGCGAGGGCCGGCCTGGCGACGGTGGCGGCACCGGCGATGGCCGCTGCGCCTTGCAGAAATTCACGTCTCTTCACGGGTTAGTCCTCCCTGTATTGCCGCCCCTGACCGGAAGCTGCTTCGTGGTAATGACGCTGTTCTAGCCGATACGCCGGCCAGATGTCGCATCGAACCAGTGCGCTGCCGCAGGATCCCACGCGACGAAGACCTCTTCTCCGGCCGTTACGGTGGGGCGGCCGGCTGTGCGAATGATGAACGGCTCGCCACAGATACGTGTGTCTACGAGAGTATCGGCGCCGAGATATTCGACGGCGGTCACCTGAGCAGACACCCCCATGGGCGCCAACCGCGCCGCTTCTGCTCGTACACCGAGCGCCAATGCTTTCGCCGGACGGTCGGAGGGCGCCCCTGCGGAGACGATATCTCCTAGTCCAGCTAAGGTTTGCGGTGACAGCACATTCATCGGCGGCGTGCCGACGAAACGCGCGGTGAACATGGTGTCGGGATGCTCATAGAGCGCTGCAGGCGGTCCCTCCTGCTCGATCCTTCCGGCGTGCATCAGAACGACCTGGTCGGCCATGGTCATGGCTTCCAGCTGATCGTGCGTCACATAGAGCATGGTGATGCCTAGGCGCTGCTGCAGCGCACGGATCTCGCGTCGCATCTCGACGCGAAGCTGGGCATCGAGGTTGGAGAGCGGCTCGTCCATTAGACACACCGGCGTTTCCGCGATGATCGCGCGGCCCAGCGCGACACGTTGCTGCTGGCCACCGGACAACTGCGATGGTCTACGGTCGAGCAGCTTTTCCAGGCCGAGGATATCAACGGCGCGCGCAAGCCGGGCACTGCGCTCTGCGGCCGAGACCTTGCGGACCTTGAGACCGAATACGATGTTTTCTGCAACCGAGAGATGGGGAAAGAGAGCGTAGGACTGGAACACCATGGAGACACTACGTCTGGCCGGTGACAGGGACGTGACATCGCTCCCGCCGATGTGAATCGTTCCCTCTGAGACCGTCTCCAACCCGGCAATGAGCCGCAGCGTCGTCGACTTGCCGCAGCCGGAGGGGCCCAGCAAAGCCGCCAGCTCTCCGGACCGCACGGCGAAACTCACTCCGTCCACGGCAGGGTCCGGTCCCCACGCCTTGCTCACGGAGCGCAATTCGACTTCAGCCAAGACTGTCCCCAATACTTCTTTGCGCCCGAAGGTATGCGCCACCCACCCAGCCGCGCAAGACGAATCACCCGCTCCGCTGCACGCGAGTTGGGACTGACGCCGCACGGCGCGGCGCCCTTTCCGCCGATCATGAGCGACGCCACATCGATATTGGCTGTTTGCCCTCGCCAACGCCCGACTGCGACGTGCCTGAGACCGGCCGTTCCGCCGCCCCGCCGAGCAACCAAAAGGAAAAAAACACGAACCGGCAAAACCCGTCGAGCGCGGTCCCGATAGCGCACGCCGACAGCAAACTCACTTGTCGGCACTCGCTGCGCTCCATCGACCATATATGGGCGATAAGAAGGGCTCGCGCCTTCGGCCCCCGACAGAAGACGAGGTTTGCTACGCCGAGTGGTGGCACTGCCAGTTTCGCGGGCTGTGCTAGGCCGGCTTGCCGCCCCGGCGTCGTGCCGATGCCGCAGTGTGCGCATTGCCAGCTTCGGCGCGGTGTTGCGCTCCGGGCTTCTTTACTGGACGCCGCTGTCGCCGATGACGGCGCCTTTTCTTTCCCGGGTCACGCGTCGGTAAGGGATCTCTGTCTGCCGTGGCGGCACGCGCGTCGCGGCAGCGGTCGCACGTTCCGCAGCGGGGCGGATGCTCCTCTCCGAAATACCGCCGCAGGAACAAACTTCGGCATTCCTTGGATTCGGCGTAGTCAGCCACAATCCGCAGCCGGCGCTCGCTCTCGTATCGAGATGTTTTGAGCTTGCCGACGAGATCATGGGCGCCGGCTGCGAAGGCCTTGGGAGAGACGGCAAGACTGATCCGGCCCTCCTCGTCGCGGCGAATGAGGCCTGCCTCTCCAAGATCCATGAGCAGCACCTCGGCTATCCTTGCGGGCACGCTGGCGGAGTACGCGAGCGTGGCCGCCGTCGGGGCCCGGTGCTCGGACGCCCAGGCAACGATGGCAGCCTCGAGCCGATCAAGGTGACGAACCGCGGGTCGGCTCAGGGCCTGCAGCCGGTGCTGGATTTCAAGATCAGCCGGATCGAACAGGAGAATGCACTGGGCCGAATGTCCGTCACGTCCTGCTCGACCAACTTCCTGCACGTACTGCTCCAGCGAGCCTGGGGCATGGTAATGGAGAATGTAACGAATATTGGGCTTATCGATTCCCATGCCAAAAGCGCTTGTGGCTACCATGATCAGACGTCGCTCGCGGAGCATGAATTGGTGCTGCGCCCCGGTGCGATCGGAACTGCGCATCTTGCCGTGATAGCGCACGACCGGAATACCGCCGCGATTGAGCGCGCCTGCCAGCTGGTCGACGGCCGTGGTGGTGGCACAATAGATGATCCCCGGCCGACGCAGGGCGCGAATGTGTCTACCGGTGGCGCGCAGCTTCTCCGTACCGGGTACGATTTGCACCGAGAGCCGAAGGTTCTCGCGGTGAGCCGGGGCTGTTAATATAAGAGGTTCGCGCAGGCGAAGTCGCGTCAGGATGTCAGCGCGCACGCGTAGCGTCGCCGTCGCCGTGAGCGCAAGCGTCGGCGGATTGCCAAGGCGCTCCCTTGCATCGCCAAGCCGCAAGTACGACGGCCTAAAATCATGCCCCCACTCTGAGATGCAGTGGGCCTCGTCGACGCACAGAAGCGCTGGCCGCGCGCGTTCGAAGAGGCGCGCGGTTGCCGGCGCCTCGAGCGTTTCAGGCGTTGTGAGGACGACCAGACGACCACCCTTTTCAAGCCGTTCAAGCGCGGCGCGGCGCTCGGCCACGCGCAAGCGGCTGTGCAACGCGACGACGGGCACGCTGCAGCTCCTCAGCGCGCGTTCCTGGTCGGCCATCAGCGCAATGAGCGGCGAGATAACGATCGTCGGCTGCTCAAGCATCATCGCCGGAACTTGATAGATAAGCGACTTGCCAAAACCGGTAGGCAGGGCCACGAGCGCGTCGCGTCTCTTCAGAGCGGCAAGCATCGCCGCTTCCTGCTCGGTGCGCAGGCGCTGGATGCGGAACGTCCGACGGGCGATCTGCCGACAATTATTGAGCAGGTTCATGCCGTAATGATCGGTTACGTGCCGGACAGGTGCGGAGCGATCGGGTTGCCTGTCCAGAATCATACCTCGTGTCAAGTCCGAGCTTATCATGCCTTTATGCCCGCCGGCGCTGCAGTATTGGACAGAGGGAAACATATCGGCGCTGCAAATTCTGAAGGGTGCCTCGATCTTTGAGACGCTGTGCAGTCGACTTGCTCGCCGATTGGCTGTGGGGGACGGTCACGCCCTCGTGGGCATGCCCGATCTCGGCTTTGGGCGCGCATCGAGCGCTACCAGCCGATCGTGCTCACGGGCATGCCAACATCGTCGGTCATCAAGGCTGCCGACAACAAGCACGCGTGGGCTCGAAGGGACCTTGGTGAGCATGTCGAGATCCGTTGCTGCTGGCGAAAGAGATATGCCGGCATGCCGCACGAGGTGACGTGCTGATCGACGATTGGGAGAAATTCCGCCAGCTTTGGCTCGAGGCTGGCGGCCATTGCACCACCCACGTCAGCGCGGCCGAGACGGATCGGGCGCTGGCGAAGAGAGGCCCTTGACAGGGCCGCGCTCCTTCTCACCGCGCACGGGGGCACCTGGATCCGTGGGGACGGGCGATCGCTTACCTTCTTTCGGGTTTCACACAACAGAAGGTTGGCATTGGAGCCGCTCTCGGCGAGCTTTGCAGGCCACATCGCGCCCATCTTCCGCCAGAGCGCAGAAGGCGAGCGCGAAGTCACTTTTGGCCTTCTCGTTCTGGCCAAACACAGGGATTGTGCGCACGCGGCCGACTGCGAACCTACCTTATAACCAAGTGAGTTCTATCGCCTGCGCAAGTCTTCAATACCGATCTCCGCGCGTTGCCGGATTGAGGCGAAGTTGCCACCAACAAAAACGGCAATGACATAGTCGTAGAGGGCGCGGGCCTCCTCCTTGCACCCCGCCTTTAGCGCTGCGTCGGCAATGTCCACGATCGTGCTACCTAAATCTAAGCGGTGCTTTGCGCTTAGATCGATTGCACCACGCTCCACCAGTTTTGACAGGTGCAAGGCATTCCCGGAAGTTTTGCCGAGGTTCCTCGAATCGCAAGCCGGTGGGCTCTCCTTTATGAAGTCCGAGAGGGGTTGGCGAACGATGGCGATCAATTCTTCATTGGTGTCGTCAAGTTCCTTTTGAAGCGCCTCTGGCTTTGATGCTGATTCATCCAGCGCTGTAGCAGGCTCGAAAGCGCAAAGAGTACAAACGGTGAGCAGCAGCAAAATACGCATAGGCATCAGTCCTAAAAAAACTACTCAAGGAAATGTCGCGAAACGCTCGCTCAAATCGAGCTTCGGCGCGCCTGTCTTCGTTGTCGTTCAAGCAGCCACGCGATCACCTCAAATGGTGCAGCCTTGGGTGACGCCGGTTGAGCGCCCAAAAAACGGCACCGGCGATTGGCATCACAACCCAGCCCAAGCCATTTGGTGCGGGCCCGGCATTGAAGAGCCGTTCCAAGGTAGTCAGAATGCAATTTCAAGCGCAATGACGAAAGCACGCTCAACTGCAGTCTGACACCCTCTGACCAACACATCGAGCCCCTCCAAACTCTTGCACCCGCCGAATGATTTTCTACACCAACCTAGCCAGCTTGAAAGCGTGCTCGGCAAGGTTTACACAATCCCGGCACAGGTCACGAGGGGGCTGAGCGATTGCTGCCCGTGATCAGCGCCGCACTGTTGCGCATCGTCTCCAGGACGCTCAATGTTTTCGTCGGGGGACGGATCGCTAAGCGCGATCCCGTCTGGTTCGCGCGCGGCCAGGAGCCAGCGGGTCGGACAGATGCCCGAAGTTCGAGCGGCCAACTCAAACCGAGCCGAGCCGCCTTTGATCCAACCTCCTGCCAAGTGCGGCCGAGATTCGCCGCAATGGTGCGCAGTGAACGTGCGGGTTTGCCGTAATCCCGGCGCAGGACGCGCACCTCGCGCCCGCTCCACGGCCAACAGCTCGGGGGCACAGCGTGTAAAAGGGCCCAGCTTCTCCAGAACTTGACGTTGGCGCTGTTTGTCAAGCCCTATGGTCTGGGCATTTTATCAAGCGCAATCAGCGGCATCCTGATGTAGTGCCGTTCTCCGCGGGAAGGAGCGCGGATTGTGACCCGCAAAGAAATAAATTCTTTCCCTAGAGACGACCCCTCTCTCTTGGCTTTGAGCTCGTCTAACTCCTTGATCATGCTCCTCACGTCATGCTGCGATCTGTGGTCCGTGGGTTGGATGACGTCTGTCTGACGGGGTAATGAATTGGCCTCGGCCGCAGGTCTCTTCTCTTCAGGATCGGCCAGCGGTCGCCAACTGGGTCACCGGCCGAGATGATGTTGGTCTGATTTGGCGCGGTCTCGGCGCCGAACTGGGGCACCGGCGCCAACCCCTGGGTAGGTGATAAGGGTGTAAAAGATGACCGTGCGATCCCGCCACTGTTGCGTAGCCGGATGGCTCCACCAACGAAGCCCTTCTTCGTCCCCTTGGCGTCGTCGACATAGGTCTCGACCGTCGCTGATCTCCTCTTCGGTCGCCGATCCGAGCATGTGTTGGAACCCTTGCAGGACGAGAAGCGGTCAACGTCCTTTAGTGAGAGTATGCAATGACTGGGAGCATGATTAGGTCAAACGAGGCACTCAGGCGGGTCTGGAATGGCGGAGCGCCGTCTGATCTGACACTCGCGGTCTCGATTTCGTCTCCTGCTATCCATTCCGCCATGGTAGTTGAGGGGTGCTCGTTCCCCCACGATCTCATCCCCGCAACACTGAAATGTCTTAATTGTAGTGAGATCCCAATCCATTAGGAGTGATACAGATGACGAGCATCTCCGCCAACCTGCCGCCCGACAAGCAGCGTGAGATGCTGCGTCGGATGCTGACGATCCGACGCTTTGAGGAGCGCGCCTCGGCCGACTACCACGCTGGCAAGATATTCGGGGTCGTGCATTGCTACATCGGTGAGGAAGCCGTCGCAGTCGGTGTCTGTAGTACGCTCAAGGACGGCGACCGCATCATTTCAACGCATCGCGGCCACGGGCATTGCATCGCCAAGGGTGCCGATCTGAACCGCATGGTGGCCGAACTTTACGGTCGCCAAACCGGTTACTGCAAGGGCAAGGGTGGTTCGATGCACATCGCGGACTTCGAGATCGGTATGCTCGGAGCGAATGGGATTGTCGCGGGTGGGATTGCCATCGTCACCGGGGCGGGTCTTGCGGCGCAAATGGATGGAAAGGGAGGAGTGGCCGTCTCGTTCTTTGGAGACGGCGCATCAAATGCGGGCCCTTTCCACGAGTGTCTCAATATCGCCGCGACCTGGAAGCTGCCCATGATTTACGTGTGCGAAAACAACATGTGGGCAGCACAGACTCCGGCCGCCGCAACTCATGCGCTGAGCGATGTGGCGGCACGAGCTGCCGGATACGGCATTCCCGGCGTTGCAGTGGACGGCAATGATATCTTCGCGGTCTATCAGGCTGCGCACGCTGCCGTGGAGCGGGCCCGCTCCGGCGCTGGCCCAACGCTGATTGAGTGCAAGACCTACCGCTGGCGCGCCCATACCGAACGCCGTGGGCTGCCCGATCCTCGCGACAGGGCGGAGGTCGAGGCATGGCAGCAAAAGGACCCAATCGGACTGCTCGAGCGGCGACTGAGGGAACAGGATGAGCTCGGCGCCGCCGGGCTCCAGGCCATCGAGGCCGAGGTGATGCGGGCGCTCGAAACCGCAGTCGCCTTTGCTGAGGCAAGCCCGCTGCCCCTGCCCGAGCAGGCAACCGACGACGTATTTGCGGCCTGAGGTGAGGATTGAAAATGCGAGATCTCACGTACGCCCAGGCTGCGATCGAGGCCATCGCCGAGGAGATGCGGCGCGATTCCAAGATTTTTTACCTGACGACCGACCCGATTGCACCGCTGCTTGCGGAGTTTGGCCACCAGCGGATGAGGGCAACGCCGATCGCCGAAGCGGCGACGACCGGTATGGCAATTGGAGCTGCCGGCTGTGGCTACCGCCCCATTGTCGATTGGCGGCAGATAACGTTCTCCTTTGTCGCGATGGACCAAATCGTCAATCAGGCCGCGAAGATCCACTACATGTTTGGCGGACAGGCGACGTTCCCGATCCTCTATCGGGCGGCAGTCGGCGGGGGCACCCAGCTCGCCGCGCAACATTCCCAGTCGCCGTACTCGATGTTCATGAACCTGGCCGGTCTGAAGATGTTTCTGCCATCAACGCCCTACGATCTAAAGGGGCTACTGAAGACAGCGATCCGCGATAACAACCCCGTCATCTCATTCGAATCGAACCGTCTGATGACGCGAACGGGACCTGTTCCGGAGGAGGACTACACGATCCCCCTCGGCAAGGCAGACGTCAAACGGTCGGGTAGCGATGTCACGGTCGTGGCCTTGGCTTGGCTGGTGCATGAGGCGCTGGCTGCGGCCGAAGAGCTGGCCAAGGAGGGGATCTCAGTGGAGGTCGTGGATCCGCGCACTTTGGTGCCGTTGGACACGGACACGATCCGCAGCTCCGTACGCAAAACGGGCCGCCTCGTCATCGCCGACGAAGCCGGCCCTACCGCTGGATTTTCCGCAGAAGTCGCGGCGGTTGCCACCGAGGATGGCATGACATTTGCGCGGTTGCAGGCCCCCATCAGGCGGGTCTGTGCCCTGCAGGTGCCAATTCCCTACAGCCCTGTGCTCGAGAACCACGTCTTCCCGGACCGTATGCGTATCATTGCGGCCATTCGCGAGGCACTTGAAGCCTCCGGACGTGGCCAGGCAGCATAGGTAGAGATTTGATCCATGCCGGCTCCTATTGTCATTGCCGACAGCATTACACGCGTCGGCCCGAACGCGGCGGGGTCGGTTATCGTCAACGGCTCGCATGGCGGCGTTTATGCCGCCTTTCTCGCGGCAAAACTCGCGGCTGCGGCGGTGATATTCAATGATGCTGGTGTGGGGCACGATCGCGCCGGTATCGGTGGCCTGGACTACCTGCAAGAGTTGGGCATCGCGGCAGCGACCGTCGGTCACGACACGGCGCGGATCGGCGATGGTGCTGATATGATCAGGAGCGGCATCATCACCCATGCAAACGAGCTTGCGGCGTCGTTTGGGGTCAAACCGAGCCAACCGTGTCGTGATGCCGCTGTTAGCCTGCAACAAGGACGACAGAGGAAGCGCGCGCTGACCGACGCGCTTGAAGGGACGTATCTGCTCGCCTCGGCAGCACCGCAAGTTTGGGCGCTCGACTCGGCCTCTCTAGTGCTGCCCGAGCATAAGCACGCGATTGTCGTGACAGGTTCGCATGGTGGGCTGCTCGGCGGCAAACCGGAGACCGCGATCAAGTATGACGTGCTCGGCGCCCTTTTTAACGACGCGGGGATCGGCAAGGACGAAGCTGGTGTCTCACGCTTGCCGGCGCTCGCTGCAAGAGGTATCGCCGCAGCGGCAGTCGCGGCGGCAAGCGCACGAATAGGCGACGCGCGCTCGACCTACGAGGATGGCATCGTCAGCCGGGTCAACACGCGCGCGGCGGCGCTCGGCCTCCGCGAGGGCCTCAGCGCCCGAGATTTTGTCGCCAGGCTGCGCTCGGCCCTTACCGGCTAAGGAGGAGCTATGACTGAAACGATGAGAAATCGTCCATCAGGCACGATGAATGGTGGGCGTGCGCTCGCAGAAATGCTCCGCCTTGCAGGCGCTGGGCCGATGTTCGGCATGGGCGGGTTCCAATTGTTGCCATTCTACGATGCCATCGGCCTTGTCGGCTTGACGCACCACTTGATCAATGACGAGCGATGCGGTGCGTTTGCCGCAGACGCCTACGCTCGCGTGACGAACCGCCCCGGTATTTGCGACGGTACGCTGGGTCCCGGCGCAACCAATCTCCTTACCGGGCTCGTAGAGTCGCTGAATGGCGGCATCCCTATCATCGCCATCACCGGCAATACCAATCGTGCCCATTCCTGGAAGAACATGACCCAGGAATGCCGGCAAGTTGAAATCCTGAGGCCCGCCGTCAAGGACGTGATGCGGATCGAGATGATAAGCCGCATTCCCGAACTGGTGCGGCGCGCGTTTGCCGTGGCAACCTCGGGACGGCCAGGACCGGTGTTGCTCGACGTGCCGGAGGATGTCTGCCACGGCATGCACGATTTCGCGGCGGAGGATTTCGAGATCGACGAGGCTACATTGCAGGCACCGGCCCGTCGCGTTCGCCCTGATCGCGCGGAGATCGAGCGGGCCGCAAAACTGATCGCGAAGGCAAAACGGCCGCTGCTGTTGGTCGGAGGAGGCATCCACCTATCCGAAGCCTGGCAGGCGCTGGCCAGACTTGCTGAGGCGCAGTCCATTCCGGTCGCGCACACGATGACCGGCAAGGGAAGCATCTCCTGCGCCAACCCGCTCAGCGTTGGCCTCTTCGGGCGCTATTCCCGAATCGCCAACGACATGATCGATGCATCGGATTGCCTCGTGGTCGTGGGGTGCAAACTCGGGGAGATCGCCACCAAGCGTTTCTCACTGCCGCCGGCACACATCCCTCTGATCCACCTCGACATTGTGGCTGAGGAAATCGGCCGTTGCATCCCTGCCGAGGTTTCGCTGTGGGGCGACGCGCGAGCCGGGCTTGAAGATCTTGCCGAGGCGCTTTCGGACAGCAACAGCGCCGCGCGTGCGAGGCGAGCCGACTACGTTGCCGAGGTTACGCCGCGCCTGAAGAAGTGGGAAGCCGAGGCCGCGCCGCGCCTCAATTCGCGCGACCGGCCCGTGCATATGGCGCGGCTTTGCCGTGAGCTGAACAACACCCTGCCTGCCGACGCGATCCTGGTCGCCGACGGCGGCTTCGCTGGACATTGGACCGGACTACTTTACGACACCAAGCAGGCCGGCCGTCAGTTTATCCCGGACCGCGGATTGGCTTCCATCGGCTATGGGCTGCCGGGAGGCATCGGCGCGTGCCTGGCTGCGCCTGACCGACCGGTCGTCGCGATTAGCGGCGACGGCGGGTTCAACATGACGCTTGGGGACCTTGAAAGTGCGCGGCGTATCGGTTGCGGACTGACGGTAATTGTCGTCAACAACGCCGCCTCCGGCTACGTCAAGGCATTGCAGCACGCAATGATGGGAGGGCGCTACCAGTCGGCCGATCTCATTGAGATGGACTACGCGGCGATCGCCCGCGCCATGGGCTGCGGCGGCATTCGCGTCGAGGACCCGGAAGCGCTCGCTCCTGCCCTTCGACAGGGCATGGAGGAAAGCGATCGGCCAACCATCATCGACGTCGTGGTTACGCGCGACCCGGCCCAGATGCTCCCCGCTGTCGACAACCGCACCGTACAAATCAAGCAAGGCGATCGTGTTGCTTAGGCTCTTGGCCAGCTAGCGCGAGGGATCCCGCGAAAGTCATGCAGGCGCTAAGATGGGATCTGAACCAAGTCGTTCAAAGTCTAATTGAAGGTTGCGGAGGTCCGTTACGTCCGCTCCCCGGATTGACAATCGCTTGTATTGTCTTCGTTTTCACCGGTGCGATGGGGGAGTTATGCGCCTATCGTCCCCGAGGCCAACGTAAAGTGGAGTGGGGAAGGTGCTGACGACTGAAGCGGAGTAGGAGTTCGCCACGCGTGGTGGGCTCGACGGTGCCGAGTTTCGCGCGAGCGCCGAGAAGAGTGTTGCTGGACTGCCTCTCGTGGCTCCGTTGCTGCCGGAGGAGGCCTCGCCTCCAATCTGAGCATCGCTGACCAGCCCTTTGGCGCGAGCCTGGCGGCGCCAGGCGCACGGCTGGCTAGCTTTGATGCCACGCTGCCGCGCCACCTGCGAGACCGAGTGACCGGCGTCTTCGACAGTCGCCCCGTGAGCGCGGTACCAACTCGTTCGCTTACAGGGTTCACCTCACATGAATTGTCTTGCTTGCCCGATAGGCCGTGATCATCGCAGCGGTAATTTCGGTGGGGTAGCAAAGCGGCTTGTATCCGCCCGGCTTAGACCACGCGCTAGTGCTTCCGCATTTTCTGCCATTGCGCATCGTGTCCTCTGGGCACGCGCATGGCCTACCAGTGGCCTTGGACGTCGCAATTGATGCGGCGACGATCAAAAGTGCCACTGCAGCATCGGTAAGAATTTCCTCTGTTCTGGATGCCTGCTGCCGGCCGTCTACCCCCTGACGGGGAGCTAGAGTTTGCGCGCGGAGTTGCCCATTGGCCAACACGACAACGAGCGCAAAAGCGATGACCCGCCTGAACATGCCAAATCCCCGTAATGCGCTATCCTAGCGGGCGCAGGGCACTAGAGGCAACGATGCGGAGCCAATCATTGGGTGGCAAAGCCAAACAGTCTTGCCATGAAGCAATCCCGATCACACAGTGAAGCAACGCACTTGTACCGAGGGGTGCGGATAGCGGATCGCATCGGCTTCGTGATCAGACAATGGCTGAGCGTCATTGCCGCGCGCAGCGGTAAGAAACACAGGCCGGAGGGCTCCGACCTCGCCAACCCCCGCAAAAGTCTAGCAGCTCCAAACCTAGAGGAAATTCGCCGCGCCCCGGCGAAATAGGTGAGCAAATTAGCGCGAGTTGCTGCCACCCTGCGCCTTCTGTCCGGTGCTCGGTTTTGGCTGCTTCCTGAGAAGCGCTTTGACCGCCTCAGCGTTCTTGGTCGCGGATCGCATCTTATCTTTTTGAATGCCGACGGTAGTAGCCGGCTTCTTCTTGTCAGCGATGGCCTCGGTCAGTCCAGAGAAGAGCACCGCGCTAGCTGCGGCAATCGCCGCGACCAAGTAGCCTTTCGTTGCGGTCGATTCTGCGATGTCAGGCGAAGCCATTTTTTCCACCGTGTTGGGAGCGCCAAGGTACTGAAGGCAGATAAGGCGTCTAGCGACGTTTCCTCCCATAGCGCCCGGCGGGGTCCAACATATCACTCCAAGAAAAGCATTCGCACACTAGCAAACTGATACCGGATGCCGGCGCGTGTCCGTGCGCTTGACGCTGAAGTTGGCACTAAGGTACAGTTTACTATACAAATGAACCACAGCCACCGTTGACGGAAACGGGCGAGGATCCCGAAGGCATGCTCGATGCTCGTCAAGTTCAATAGAGGTCGGAGAAAGGGAGAATTAGGATGGGCATGGATCGGTTTGGTAATCAGCATGCGCCCAATTTATCATACGCGCGCGGCTCCATTCTGACCAGCACCGCCGACGATTTTCGCAAATTGCAACATGCCTGGGACCTCATCCGCGAGCGTGGAGCCGACTCCGTTTTCATATTTACCGGTCTCGAGCACTCTCTCCCGATGCAGCAAGAGGATCTGCTCTTCGCCGACGATGAGATCGGTCCGGCACTTCACTTCGATCGTTTGAAGACGCTTGCTCTCGAACATTTCGGCGGATCTGCCGACAAACATGATGTCGCTCCATTCAATCGTCTTACCGGCGCGACGATGGCCACCCACCTCACGTTGGTCAAACCGGGTGATGCCGTGATCGGTGTTTCAGCCAGCCATAGCCACCCATCGGTCGTGAGGGCGGCAAACCATGTCGGTTCCCGCTTCACCGATACCGCCGGTCTCGCGGCCTTCAAAGAGGTGCTCACGCGCGAGGAAAATGTCACTTTGGTGGTTCTCACCCGCCTGGCCGTCACCTACGAGTTATTGCCGGTCGACGCCATCGAAACCATCGTTCGCCTCTCGCACGAAAAAGGTGCCCTCGTCTACGTTGACGATGCCGGCGGCGCACGCGTCGGTCCCGCCGCCTTCAATCAGCCGCGCATGTTGGAACTCGGGGTGGATGTCGGAGCCACGGGCCTCGATAAGTACGGCACAGTGGGGCCGCGCTTTGGACTGCTCGCCGGGCGCAAAGACCTCGTCGAGCGCATTCGCGCAAAGGGCTTTGAATTCGGCCTTGAGTGCCGGCAAATGCTCTATCCGGCTGTCGTGCGCACTTTAGAAAAGTACAGCCCGCAGCGCGTCCGCGATCTCATCGCCTCAACCAAGCAAGTCGGCGCAGAGCTTCGCCCGCTGATCGGCAATCGCATGCGTGAGACGCCGACCACTGCGCAGATCAGTGCCGATGACATTCTTCAGATCGCCATGGAACGCGGAGACGTGGCAAAGGCGCCTATCGTTCCTTTCGAAGCAACTGCGGCACTCTGCATGCTGCTACTACGCGACTACAACATGCTGACGGTGCACTTCGTTGGCGTGCCCCCGGGAGGCGCCGACCTTCTGATCAAGTTCCTGCCGCCGGAAACGCTCGCCCGATTTGGCGGAGCGAAGAAGTTTGCGCAAGCGCTCGACGCTTCGCTGACTAAGCTCGGCGCGATGCTGCGCGAACCGGAAAGTCTGAGGGAACTGCTGTTCGGCGCAAAGTAGTCAGTGCACATTGCCGGATGGTTGGTCAAAGGGAGGGCTGTGATGAGACAGGTTTTGCAGAAGTATTTTCGTTGCACTTGGACATCCATTGCGGCTCTTGCTGCCGCCGCCTTGTTGGTGGCATCAGCCGGCATCGCCACGGCACAGGAGCGTTCGCGGCTCGACGAGGTACTGCAGCGTGGAACCCTGATCGTCGTGACACTCGGAACGGTGCCGCCATTCGCGTTCAAGGACGAGAAGGGAGAGCTCGTCGGGTTCGATATCGACGTTGCACGGCTGGCAGCCAACGCACTTTTCCGTGACCCTAGCAAAATCGAGTTCGTAATCGTCACCAGTGACGGACGCTGGCCGGCCATCGAAAGTGGCCGGGCCGACATGGGGGTCGGCGGCACTACGGTCTACCCGGATCGGGCGATCCGCGTTGCCTTCACCAGGGCCTTCATCGACTCGGGCATCTCGATCATGGTTGCCAAGTCCTCAGGGATCAAATCACTCGAGGATCTGAATCAGGAGAAGTACACGGTCGCCAATCTGAACAATCCGCAGATGGCGGATCGGGCGGCAGCGATCTTCCCGAAGGCCAAGATCATCACCTTCGATACACCGTCAGGTGAGTTCCTAGCGGTAAAAAGCGGGAGGGCGCACGCGCTCCAGATCGACACGCCCACAGCGGATTACTTCGCTGCAAGCAGCGCCAAGGACTTCGAGGTGCTGCCGACGTTGCTCACCGCTTCGCAAAATAACGGCATCTACTTGAAGCCTGGAGACTTCAAGTGGTGGCTCTGGCTAGACACCTTTGTGTCGGAGCTCCGAACGGGGTCGCTTTATCCGAAATACACGGAGCTCTACCAAAAGTGGTTCAAGAAGGATGCGCCTCCGCAGAAGTTCTATCTGCCGCCACGCTAGCGACCCAGCTTTATGGGGCAGTACAGGGCCTGGATCGAAGCCTATGGGGTGGCCTTTCTTGAAGCGGCGGGCTGGACGCTCGCCGTCGCCGTCGCTTCCTTCATCTGCGCCCTGATATGGGGCGCGCTGCTTTTCTTCGCGCGGCTGCGAGGGGGTATCTGGACGGACCGGATCGTTGACGGCTATGTGCAGCTGCTCCGCAACATACCGGTGCTGCTGCCGATCTACCTTATTTATTTCGGCTTTCCGCTTGCAGGCCTCCTCTGGCCGGCAGCTATCTGCGGCGGCATCGCTCTAGTGCTGCAAAATGGCGCCTACATCAGCGAGATATTCCGAGGCGCCTATAAGGCCATCGATCGAGTGCAACACGACGCCGCAAGGAGCCTCGGACTCTTGCCGTGGATGGCGTTTCGCAAGGTAACGTTGCCGCAGATCCTGGTGCATTCGATCCCTGCGCTTGGCAACCAGGCAGTGCTTCTTCTCAAGGACACCTCGCTGCTATCGGCAATAACCGTCGTCGAACTGACCATGCAGGCGAAGGTCCTGACCGAACGCACCGGCGCTGCTTATGCACCTTTCGTCGTCGCTGCTATCTTCTACCTTGCCATGGTCTCAATCATCGAGCTTCTAGCCCGAACGGCACACAGGAGCGTCCGGTGGAAATGACGTCATCCGATGTCTGGGTAATGGCGCACGCGGCGCAGATCTCGCTGGCGCTCGCTCTCTGCTCAATAGCCTTCGGCACTATTCTAGCAGTGCTGCTGACGCCCCTCGCCTTCGCTCGGTTGGCAATAGCCCGCTTTGCCTATCGGTTATACGTCTTTGTTGTTCGCGGAACGCCGGTACTCCTGCTGGCACTTCTGACATTTTACGCACTTGCGTCCTACTGGGGCCGGATCAGTCCTTACGCCGCCGGTGTCGTGGTTCTGACAATCTATCTGAGTGCCCTCTTTGCGGAGGTTTTTCGCGGTGGCGTGCTCGCCATTCCCAATCCCCTGTGGGACTCGTCCAAGAGCCTCGGACTTTCTCGTCGGTCAATCTTCTGGCGTGTGGTTACTCCCCTTGTAGCGCGCTACTCGCTTCCGCCGTACCTCAACGTGTGCGTGATGGCAGTAAAGGCATCGTCCGTTCTCTCGATCATCAGCGTCTGGGAGCTGACGTTCGCCTCTCGCGAGATCATCGAACGCACGCTCGATGTCTACCGCGTCCTTGCCGTTGCATCGGTGTTCTATTTCATCATGTGCTTCGCGATCGACCGCGTCGGCCGGTGGATGGAAGGCCGGCTCGCGGCTAAAGGCTTTGCGGGAGAGCCGGCGTGATCGAGATACGCGGCATACGAAAATCTTATGGCGAGGTGGAGGTCCTGCGCGGCATCAACCTCACCATTAGCTCGGGTGAAATCCTCGCGCTGATTGGGCGGAGCGGTTGTGGAAAGACCACCCTGCTCCGCTGCATCAACTTCCTCGAAGAATATGATGCCGGTGAGATCATGCTGGACGGAGAGTTGCTCTGGTACCGCCAGCAAGCCGACGGCCCACGGCAGCGCGCATCCGAAAAGGAGCTGGCCCGGCAGCGACAGCGCATGGGAGTCGTCTTTCAACAATACAATTTGTTTCCCCATATGACTGCCCTGGAGAATGTTTGTCTCGGCCCGCGCTTCGGGCAAAAGGTTCGAGCGGAAGAGGCCGAGAGGCGAGGGCGCGAACTTCTTTCGCGGGTTGGATTGTCCGAACGGCTTGATGCGTTCCCCGCTCAATTGTCGGGTGGCCAGCAACAGCGCGTAGCGATTGCCCGGGCGTTGGCGATGAAACCTCAGGTCCTGTTGCTTGACGAGATCACTTCCGCTCTCGACCCTGAGCTGGTGGCGGAGGTTGAGGACGTAATTCGGGATCTCACAACAGAAAATATTGCAATGGTACTGGTTACGCATGCCATGTCATTCGCGCGCGAAATTGCCCACAGGATCGCCTTCGTGTCGGACGGCCAGATTGCGGAGATCGGTCGGCCAGAGGAAATCCTCGATCGGCCACGGGATCCGGGGTTGAAAGAGTTCCTTCGTCGGATCAGGTGATGCGCGGCTTATCGCTTCGTCCGCGCACGACGCGGGCGCTCGAGTTTCAGCGTGTAGTAGTAGCGGTCAGGTCGAAGATGCGACCAGAAAACGGCGACGCTCTTATCGCTCTGGTCGCAAAAATGCCGGGTCATAAACAGCAGCGGCGAGCCAACGGCCACTCCTAAAAGGCCTGCAACATATGGGTCCGCCGCGACGGCCTCGACTTGTTGTTGCTCCTCCCAGATCGGTAGTTTCAGACGATTGCGCAACTCGTGAATGATGGCGGTATTCCGAAGATCAAGTTTGGCAACCTTCTTGCCGATGTCGAGCCGAAGAAAGGCCTCCTCATAGGAGAGCGGGACTTTCTCGAAATGCCTGAGACGGCCGATGTGGAAAACCTGCTCGGTGCCAGCCAATCCCATGATCGCGGCCACGGTTGCAGGTGGCGACGTCGCCTTTGCGTAGAGGACGGTGGCGGCAGTGTCGAACTTCAATTCGGAGAAGTCTTCGCTGAGACCGGTCAGCCGTCGTTCGCCACCAGCCGCCGGCCGCCTGGCCACGAAGGTCCCATTGCGCCGCCGGCGCACAATCAAACCGTCTTGTTCGAGACCTCTCAAGGCCTCACGAACGGTCTCTCTCGCGACACCAAATTCCGCGCTCAGCGCGTTCTCGGTGGGCAAACGATCGCCCGGCGTCAGATCGCGCGCCAATCGGCGTAGGAGCAATTCGCGGATCTGAAGATATTTTGGGTAGGGTGTGAAAAGGGAGGGGCTCACAGTCTTCTCGGCAGGGGATCGCACGGACTAGCGTGCGATCGAATGTGCTGGTCGTCAACCCCGCCCTCCGCTCAGCGTTTCAACGAGTAGCGATTTCCGTGAGATTGCACCGCCGACTGCGGTTTGAGATCAATGTCCCGGCGCATGTAGTCGCCGCAATAGTGCACCCTCGCCAAGCTGGATGCTGCCAAGACCGCGCAGCACTTGGCATTCGTTTCTCTCTTCGCGATCCTCGCTCAACTCCCCCGCACCGCGCTGCGCGAAAGCTTCTTGCCGAGCTTGGGCACCAATCGCCCGCGTGATTGCTAGGGCAAACGTCAATCACTGTCGAACGAACGCGCGTAGGAGAGGCCCAGCGGCCAACGTCACGAGTTGACTAACCTTTGCCACCAGATTGCCGAGAAGAAAGCCGGCTCGGCGCGGGAGTAAAGCGCGGCTGGTACTAGTATCCACGGCTCACATAAGGCTCGGCCCAACCCGTTTGGCCTGCAATGTTCCTTTGATACGGCGCGATGTCGCATGAAAAACTTCAACCCAGGGTTCGCCGCAATCTTCTCGCACCGGCACGGATCGCGCTCAGTCCACTCTAGTTCTTCTTGATTTCGACGCCCGGCGCCTTGAAAAGCGTGTTGTGCTCGCTATCCCAGTACAAATACCCGAGCACACCTACGGCGACGACCAACGCGCCGATGATAAACGACCTCATGCTGGCCTCCCTTGCGATTGCATTACCATCAACGCTGAACGACCCCTTTCGTTGCGCTGCTTGAGCTAATGCTGGGACGGTGCGATGGGTCGCTGGAGAGGCGCGCTGAGCTGAGACCTTAATTTCCCCAATCAGGAGTAGAGCCTTGAGTTGGAATTGAGCCGCTCCCCAACGTGCCCTCACCGGAGATGCGGGCGTCAGCACTTTTCGGCTGTTGATGTCCTTCAGCGGGCGGTGTCCAGCATCGCCTCAGCCAACAGCTTCTCAAGCTTGGCATTCTCATCCTCAAGCGCCTTCAGTCGCTTGACACAGTTCGAGCTGAAGCTCGAGGAGATCGAGATAACAGGCGCCGAGACCGCAACAAGCGACAGCACGCTGACGCCTGACGCTGATCCTGCGCCGGAGAAGAAGCCGCGCCGCCATCTGCCGGAACACCTACCCCGGCGCGAAGAGACGCATGCTCCAGCCAGCTGCGCATGCCCACGCTGCGGCAGCGAGCGGATGCGCAAGGTCGGCGAGGATGTGACCAAGATCCTGGAGTACGGGGGCTTAAGTGTCGAGCCGTCGCAGCACTTACGGTCGGAGCAGACGGCACAGTAACCCTTGCGCGTCTGCGCCGAAAAATACGAACTCGCTTCGACGAGTACGAAAGGCGCTGGGAGAACAAGACCAGCCATCGCGACCATTCTGCTGTTAGCTCTCGAAATTGAACGGGGAAGCTGGTATAACTGTCCGCTACGATGGCATCCGATCGCTGGGCAGCCGCGCCTTCCTCACCCGACGCATCGAGTAGAAGGGTGCGATGCAAGAGATGCATGCCTATCCGCTTCAGTCGAAGGAAGGCAGCGAAGATGGCGGCTTTGAAATTGAGATCATTCTCCAGGAGAAGCCCGCAACGAACGTATTCGCATTCCCGATCTAAGGCGCCCAAGACCTCGACATCTTCTATCAGCCGAAGCTATCACCCGAGGAAATCGCCGAGGGTACCGTTTGGCCTGAAAACGTCGTCGGCTCCTATGCGGTCTACCACAAGACCAAAGCGAACCACCGAGTAGTCGGTACGATCTACGCGACCTGGCCTATCACATCTATCGGCCGAAGGCTGCGGATGATGATGGCAACGAAGTTTGGGCAGGGCTACGCTATAGCAAGCTACTTGTTATCCGTCTCCACCTCAAGATTCCTAGAAACCGCCAGTTACCCGTAACAATTGACCCCACTTCCGCGGCAATACAACCAGGGCGGTTGCACGGCTGACCAGGAGGCCGAAGCGATGGATGATTTCTCGGCGGCCGAAGTCGCGACAGGTAAACGAGGATTTTCGTCCGCTCATACTCGGGGCGGCCGTTGCTACTGTTGCACGGCTTTCCGCAGACGCGTCTCATGTGACGGAGCATCGATTAGCTAATGCGTCAAGGAACGTGTAGGGTGACGAACGGCGGTCCGAAGGCTCGTCGATCTACCCTGGCGCGGCCAGCTCTTCTGTAACAACAACACCGGCAAAGGGAACATCGCATGGCGCGTGTGACCGTCGAAGATTGCATTGACAAAATACCCAACAGGTTTGAGCTCTTACTCATTGCAACGTATCGCGCTCGCATGCTCGGAAACGGTGCTCACGTGACCGTTGAGCCAGAGAATGACAAGAACCCTGTGATCGCGCTGCGCGAAATCGCGGCGAAGACCATCTCGGCTAACGACTTGCGCGAAAGCCTCATTCACTCACTTCAGGAACAGGTTGAGATCGATGAGCCAGAGGGGGCAGCCGCGCCGATGGCGCCGCAACGCCAAGATCGCCCCATCCTTGGACGCGACAGTCAGTCGAGCGACACGACCATTGACGCGATGACAGAAGAAGAGCTCTTGCGCGGCTTGGAGAAATGGACGCCCGTCGAGCCGCAGATTTCGCCTGGCGGCTAACGGAGTGCCAATGAGCCTTTCGTCGGTTGGCAATCCAGCGTGGGAGACCATACGGGGCGTGCGGTTCGCTATGCTCGATGGCACAACGCTCGTTGCAGTCTTGGTTACACATGCCGCGCTTGACGACATCGAGCGTGCGCGGCCCGGAGTGGGTTGGTATCTCGCTTGCTTCAACAAGCACAGGGACGCTATCGAGCAAGTTGCGAACATCAAGCACCAGCGCGGGCAATGCGAGGAAAGCGGCACGGTGATCGTGCAAGGGGGCGATCTAAAGTCCTCGGGTCCGTGAGCTCCTTACGGGATCATCAATCCGCCTTTCTACCTTGGCCAACAGCCGGTCGTGCCGAACGTTGTCAATGTGCCTGCGCAAGTCGATGTCTATGACGCGCATCTTGTGTTGCACGATCGCCTTCGCCACTCGGTCGACCGCTTCATGAGCCGTCGGCTGGGTATCTCCCGCCGCGTCGAGAGCGCCCCTTATGTCGTCAAGGCGCGTGACGGCAGCACCTTGAGGCTGACGCTGGCTGCCAACGCCGGAGTGGCCGCCAGCGTCAAGGCCGCGCTCTCCGACATCTAGCTGGGGACAAGCGCATCCGCCTGTTCTTTCCAGGACGAGGCGCGCATTGGCCCGCTGGTCTCGGGATCGGGCCGCTTAGCAACTCAGTCCTCTCCTCGCACATGAGCTTGGGCGGACGGCCATCGCCCCAGCGATCGCTGATCCCGTCCACGCCGTGTTCGTTGTAGCGGATCACCCAATCGCGCAACGTCCGACGATCCATGCCCGCGGATTTGGCAGCCGCATCCCGGCTCATGCCTTCCAGCGCGCTGGCGATCGCCAGCATGCGTCGCCCAAAGGGCACATTGGGCACCGCCCGCGCCAGCTTGCGCAGGACCGCCGGGGTTCGGTCGCGCCGTATCGAAAGTGCCCACATCCTGCCCACCATCGAATCAACGACGCAAGGCAGTCACACCCACGAGGTCCAGGGAACCTCACGCCGGCAACACGAGTTCAGGCGTTTCGGCCGACGGTATCAGGCGTTGCCGGTCGGCGGGACGAAGTCGCGCAGATCGCCAAGCCTGGGTTAGAGGACGCCGATCAGATCAGCGGGTGGAATGGCGTTTGATTCAATTTTTCGCAGCACAAGCGATGAGCATCTGCCCAGTTTTTGCGCGCCCTCGATCACACCACAATCAACCTTCAGCAAAATCCTAGCGCAAGCCTGGACGCAACGCGCTGGCAACGCTGCCCTTTTGCGCCTTTGATCCGTGGCACAGTGATTGCTTCTCTTTAACCAGGTCTTTCCTCGGGCGCACGGGCGCACCCTGCGCACGGATTGCCTGTGCGCGATGCAGAAGGGGTGGAACCAATGAGCTTCGGTAATCCGTTTGATGCCGATCGTTCCTTGCAGAATGGCTGCTGCAGCTGCGGACGCCACAGAAGCCAAGTGGAGCACGAAAAAGCGGCCTGGGCAGCGACCGATGCTCGCACCGCACGCATCGTCGAGTCCGCGGTGGTACGCGCGCTCTTCCCCGAGGACCACACGCGCCGCGCGTTCCTGAGCGCTGTCGGCACCTCCACCGCGCTTGCTGCCATCTCGCAGTTCTTCCCTCTCGCATGGGCAAAGGAGGCGTTTGCTCAAACCCCCGCGCCCGAGAAGAAAGACCTGAAGGTTGGCTTCATTCCTATCACTTGCGCGACTCCCATCATCATGGCGCACCCGATGGGGTTCTATACCAAGTACGGCCTCAACGTGGAGGTGGTCAAAACCGCCGGCTGGGCCGTCATCCGCGACAAGACCTTGAACAAAGAATACGACGCCGCGCACATGCTCTCGCCCATGCCGCTCGCCATCACGCTGGGGGCCGGTTCCAACCCCATCCCCTACACCATGCCGGCAGTGGAGAACATCAACGGCCAGGCGATTACGCTTGCCATCAAACATAAGGACAAGCGCGACCCGAAGACGTGGAAGGGCTTCAAGTTTGCCGTGCCGTTCGACTACTCGATGCACAACTACCTGCTGCGCTACTACGTGGCCGAGCACGGCATCGACCCCGACACCGACATCCAGATCCGTGCAGTTCCGCCGCCGGAAATGGTGGCGAACCTGCGCGCCGACAACATCGACGGTTTCCTCGGGCCCGATCCCTTCAACCAGCGCGCCGTCTACGACGGTGTCGGCTTTATCCATATGCTTTCCAAAGAGATGTGGGAAGGGCATCCCTGCTGCGCCTTCGCGGCGTCGAAGGAGTTTGTCACCGCCCTGCCGAACACCTACGCCGCGCTGCTCAAGTCGATCATCGATGCCACTGCGTTTGCAGCGAGACCCGAAAATCGCAAGCAGATTGCCGACGCCATTGCGCCCGCCAACTACCTGAACCAGCCGGTGACCGTACTTGAGCAGATTCTCACTGGCACTTACGCGGACGGCCTCGGCTCCGTGAAGACGGATGCCAAGCGGATCGACTTCGACCCCTTCCCTTGGGAGTCTTTCGCCGTGTGGATCCTCACACAGATGAAGCGCTGGGGGCAGATCAAGGGCGAGATCGATTATGGCGGCGTCGCGCGTCAGGTCTTTCTGGCAACAGACACCGCCAAGCTGATGAAGGAGGTAGGTCTCACGCCGCCAGCCAATGCCAGCAAGAGCTTCAAGGTGATGGGCAAGGACTTCAATTCCGCCAAGCCCGAGGAGTATGTGAAAAGCTTCGCCATTAAGCGCTCTGCCTGAGCGAGGGAGCCACGCCAGATGACGCAAAAATGGCTCGGCCTGCGCGCGGGTCTGGTCTCGCTCGCCCTGTTCGCGTTGATCGTCGGCGTTTGGCACATAGCCACGGCGGGCACCGGCACCGCTGTCAAAATGGACCCCGAGTACGCCAAGCTGATGGGCGCCACAGCAACTCAGGGCAAATCGGCGATGCCTGGCCCCTTCGAGGTCGGTGCCAAGATCTGGCAGCACCTGAAAGACCCCTTCTACGACAAAGGTACGAACGACAAAGGCATAGGTATCCAGCTCGCCTATTCGATCGCCCGCGTCAGCCTCGGCTACCTGCTGGCCGTCGCAGTCGCAATTCCCATCGGATTTCTCATTGGCATGTCGCCGCTGATAAGCCGGGCGCTCGACCCGTTCATTCAAGTGATGAAGCCAATCTCACCGCTGGCCTGGATGCCGCTGGCGCTCTACACCATCAAGGACTCAGGCATCTCGGCCATCTTCGTGATCTTCATGTGCTCGCTGTGGCCGATGCTCATCAACACCGCCTTCGGCGTAGCGAGCGTACGCCGCGACTGGCTCAATGTGGCCAAGACGCTCGAGATGAGCCCAGGCCGCACCGCCTGGCGCGTGATCCTGCCGGCGGCGGCGCCGACCATCCTTACCGGCATGCGCATCTCCATCGGCATCGCCTGGCTGGTCATCGTCGCCGCCGAGATGCTGGTCGGCGGCACCGGCATTGGCTACTTCGTCTGGAACGAGTGGAATAATCTCTCCATCACCAACGTCATCACGGCGATCCTGTTCATTGGCGTGGTCGGTATGCTGCTCGACCAGCTGATGGCCAGGCTGCAGCGGCTGGTGGCCTATGCCGAATAGAGGATGCCAATGAGCGCGGCCTTCATCAGCGCCCAGGGCCTGACCAGGCGCTACCCTGATACGTCGGGGCACGGCCACCTCACGGTCTTCGAAGACCTGTGGTTCAACGTGGCGGAGAGCGAGTTCGCCTGCGTTATCGGTCACTCGGGTTGCGGCAAGTCCACCATTCTCAATATTCTCGCCGGCCTTGATACGCCGACCGAGGGCCACATCATCGCCGCCGGCAAACATGTGTTCGGCCCGAGCCTCGATCGTGCCGTGATATTCCAGGGTCACGCCCTGTTGCCGTGGCTGACAGCGCTGGCCAACGTCGAGCTTGCCGTCTCCTCACGCCATGGGGACTGGTCGCGCGGCCAGATCCGCGAGCACGCAATGAAGTATCTGACGCTGGTGCATCTCGACGGTTCCGAGCACAAGAAGCCGTCGCAACTTTCCGGCGGCATGAAGCAACGAGTCGGCATCGCCCGCGCGCTCGCCATCGAGCCACGCGTGTTATTGATGGACGAGCCGTTCTCTGCGCTCGATGCGCTGACCCGCGGCTCTCTGCAGGATGAGGTGATCGCCATCCGCAACGCCACCCGCCAGACCGTGTTCATGATCACGCACGATGTCGACGAGGCGCTGCTGCTGGCCGACAAGATCCTGCTGATGACCAACGGGCCGAAGGCGTGGATCGCCGAGATCGTCGAGAACACGCTGCCCAGGCAGCGGACCCGTGCCGAGCTGCACAAGCTCCCCAACTACTATCCGCTACGCAATCACCTGATCGAGTTTCTGGTCACGCGCTCGCGCGAAATGGCCGTTGCGAATGCGCCCAGCTCTGCCGAGCGCCGCTCTCCTCCTATCGTCCGCCCCGCAGCCGTGTTTGCACCCCATGCCTCGACGCCCACTGTTTCCGAGCCGGCCGGTCAAACGTCCGACGCCCGTCTATCGGCCGGCCGTGTCTCGGCCGCATAAGTCCAACAATGGCGGGGTTAAGCCGCCTGGACCGTTGGCGCGAGCACGCGCCTGGGCCCGCGTCTTGGCAAGCGGCGACGCTGCCACGGGTGGAGTTTTGGCAAGCGGCGCCGACTGTCCTAAACCTCTCAATCAGCCCTTCATCCAAGGAGAGACACCCATGAAGCGCGAGCAGCTGACCGAGAAAATCCTCGATATCAAGCGCGAGAAGGGCTGGACCTGGAAGCAGATCACCGACGAGATTGGCGGCATGTCGCCGGTACTTGTGGTCGGTGCCCTGCTCGGCCAGATGAAGCTCGTCAAGCCGCTGGCGAAGAAGGCAGCGGACCTGTTCGGGCTCTCGCCGGCCGAGGAGCGCATGCTCAACGAAGTACCCAACCGCGGCACAACTATGCCGCCGACCGATCCGCTGATCTATCGCTTCTACGAGCTGGTCATGGTGAACGGGCCGGCGTGGAAGGCGCTGATCGAGGAAGAGTTTGGCGATGGCATTATGTCGGCGATCGACTTCGACATGGAAATTGAGCGCCTACCGAACCCCAAGGGCGACCGCGTGAAGATCACCATGTCCGGCAAGTTCCTCCCCTACAAGTATTACGGCAATGAACAGGGCATCCTGGAATACGGGGTGAAGGAAGCGTGACGCTGGAGTCTCCTAATGGCGCGCCCTTGCACAACTGGAAAGACTGGGGAACCCAGACAGGAAGCCACTGAAATGCTCTAGATCGAGCCTAGTTTCACGATCCCCGGAACGCGGAGATAGGCCCAGTTGCTTAACGTGAAGAGGACCGCGAGATTTTCACCGACAGCCTCCGGGCATGCGTCTCCTGATGCGCCTGCTGCACGCAGCGGAGCCCAACAGCGAGCAGGGAGAAGCAATGCTGCTCCGAGCCCGCCAACCTCCTGCATCGTACACATTGTCGACCCATGGTCATTGCGGGTTCCGAAGATGGCTGCATTTCCCCTGTGCGGGCTCGCGCGTCAACCCAGCCGCACCGCTTTTCTCTGCACCCGGCAGGCGCTCCGTCTGCGCGCACCCCTCGATGCCCTTGCTGGCCGCTATCGAGCGGGGCTTGCGTAGGCTTCTGCTGCTCCGTTTCGATGGCTCTATTGCGTTCGAGATGCCCGCGCCACCACTTAGGGAGACGCACAGCAATCGGCCTATGGGCATTTTGTGATTGGCAAGATGCTGGCCCGGTGTTGAAGTACCCCTCGAAACCGTAGGGGAGCAGAATGCCGGAACGCCCCGCTCTAATTTTCATCAGCGAGTACAGTGACACGCGAGGGTGGCAGCGACAGCTCGCGAAATACCTCCCGGAGATCGAGACGCGCATCTGGCCCGATATCGGCCGAAAAGAAGACGTCGTCGCTGCGCTCGTCTGGAAGCATCCCCATGGTGTATTGGGCCAATTTCCTGAGCTGAAACTTATCGTCAACCTTGGCGCCGGTGTAAACTTTGTGCTGGCGGACCCAGAGCTGCCGGCCAACGTTCCAATCGTCCGCCTGGTCGATCTGGGCCTGACTAGGCGCATCACTGAGTACGTCGCACTCCATACGCTCGCCCTGCACCGAAGCCTCCACGAGCTCGCCGAAGCGCAGCGTGCCGCCGAATGGCGCTATCTTCATCCAATTGACCCTGTCGAATGCTGTGTTGGGGTGATGGGCCTTGGCAATCTCGGAACCAGCGCGCTTGAGGTACTTGGACATTTCGGCTTCCGGCGCGCGGGCTGGAGTCGGACGCCGAAATCGTTGCCGGGAGTCACGTGCTTCCATGGGGCTGCGGGACTCGCGCCGTTTCTTTCCGACTGCAATATCCTGATCTGCCTGCTCCCTGGCACCCCCGCCACCGAGGACCTTATCGATGGGAAGGTGCTAAGATTGCTGCCGAAGGGGGCGGCGTTTATCAATCTTGGTCGAGGGGCGATCGTGGTCGACGAAGATCTGATCGCCGCCCTCGATGATGGCCACATTCGCCACGCCGTGCTCGACGTGTTCCGGACGGAGCCCTTGCCGCGCGAGCACGCATACTGGCGGCATCCGAAGGTTACGATTACTCCACATAATTCGAGCGCGACCAATCCAAGCACCGCAGCTCAGCAGGTTGCCGAGAATATTCGGCGCGTGCTGGCAGGCGAATCGCCATTCAATATGGTCAATCCGTTGATCGGATACTGACGGGGTGAGCCGATGCGTTCATTGGCCTTCAGACGAGTAGCAAATTTGTGCGGTTGGTAGGATCGAGAAGGCGAGCAGGGCTCTTAGCATCATGGGTGTTGCAGGCTAGAGGATGGTAGAATGACCACACCGGCGAATGAGATACCGGCGCGACGGGGTAAGGCGGCGCACGTAGCACGCGGACAGCATATTACAGTGATCAATACTCACGGAGAGCAGGTGGTCGATAGTTGGGCGTTTAATGGCGATGACCTGAGCGAGTTCATGTCAATGGAGCACACACGCGCCCATACGCTTCGGCTTGTGCCGCGGGTGGGAGACATTCTTCGCACCAATTGGCGGCGTCCAATTCTCACCCTCGTTGAGGACACCTCAGGCGGTGTGCACGATACCTTGATCGCAGCGTGCGACCGCTACCGCTACGCCTTCTTGGGCGTTGCAGGGCATCACGACAACTGCGCCGACAACTTGATGGCGGGGCTGGCCGAACTCGGTCTCAAGGTGTCGCATGTGCCAAGCCCCTTCAATCTGTTCATGAACATCCCTTGGAGCCAAGACGGTGGGCTAGCCTTCGCCGCGCCATCCAAGCCGCAGCCAGGCAGCTACGTGAGGCTTCGCGCGGAAATGAATGTCGTGGTCGCCTTTTCGGCGTGTCCGCAAGATGTCTTGCCGATCAATGGCAGGGCTTGCCAGCCGGTGGAAGCGCACTTCAGGATTGCCTAAAGAGGCAACGGGCTCTGGACGATCATTGACTGGGTCTGTTGAGCATGAGGAAACCGTGCCGACTGCAAAGTTTCATGTGCATTTCAATTCGCGCAGCAAGGCCCATCGCGTCTTTCATATGACGGATGAACTATGCAAGGCCGCACTGGCGCGACGCCGCGACCTAACGGGCAAGGTGCGCATCACAGCTGGCTGGGACTTGGTGAATACGCCGGAAGCCTTGAAGACGGCAGCCATGTTCGTCACGAGCATGCAGGTCCCGCGCGAAAATCTACGCGCAATGGCACCTCTACTTCGCTCCATTCATTGCATCGGTGCCGGGGTCGAATATCTGCGCCCCTTTGACTGGGTGCCGAAAGGTATCGAGATCACCAACAATCGCGGTATTCACCGGCAGAAGGCTGCCGAATACATTCTCATGTGCGTCTTGATGCTGAACAATCGTATTCCAACCTTAATGAACGCGCAGTCACGTCGCGAATGGCTCCCGCTGTTCACCGATCATCTCAAAGGGAAGACTTTGCTGATCGTCGGCGTCGGGCATCTTGGAGGTGCTGGCGCGCAGCAGGCGCAGCGTTGCGGCCTTTATGTCATCGGCGTACGCCGCAGCGGCCGGCCCCATCGCTATTGTGACGAAGTCGTCGACCCAGCGGGGTTGCACAAGGTTTTACCGCGGGCCGATTTCATCGTCGTTACGGCGCCGTCCACCTCGGAGACCGACGGCATGATCGGCAAGCGCGAGTTTGCGCTCATGAAGAAAACGGCGGGGTTCATGAATTTTTCGCGGGCGCAACTGGTCGATTACCGTGCGCTCGCCACGAGATTGAGGGCGGGTGCGCTCGCCGGTGCCATCCTCGACGTCTTTGATCCAGAGCCGTTGCCGGCTGAATCGGACCTCTGGGCTACGCCGAATTTGCTGATCACGCCGCATTGTTCGTCCGACGATCTTGATCGCTACATTCCGATGACGCTCGATCTCATCTTTGAAAACGTGGCGCGTTCCATCGCGGGTCGCAAGCTTCTAAATCGGGTAGATCTGGGGCGACAATATTAGGCCGCGAGCGGAGAAAGATAGCTCTCGGTCTGGGGTTGGAAGACTGATCACAGAGCCAAAGGCGTAGCTCTTGCTGGGCGCGGCGTCGAGCATGCCCTCTTTTCCAGCTAGAGCAAAATCCGACCTGATTGAATCGCAGGGGATTCCCAGGGGCGCGCGAATATGATTTACACTGTCTGCTGGACGAGGGGGCCAGCAGGCATGGCGAAATCCTTGTCGCAAGATCTGCGCTCCAGGCTCATTACGGCGGTAGCTGGTGGCATGTCGCGACGCGCTGCCGCCGAGCGGTTCGGGGTGTCGGCAGCGAGCGCAGTGCGTTGGGTGCGCGCCTGGCGCGAGACCGGCAGGCGGGCTGCCAAGCGCCAGGGTGGCGATCGCCGCTCCGAGCGCATCGAGGCCTATCGCAGCATCATCCTCGATGCCATCGACACGAGGGCCGACATCACGCTGGGCGAGATTGCCGAGATGCTGCGCAGGGAGCATAGGGCCACGTTCGCGCCGAGCACGGTGTGGCGCTTCCTCGATCGCCACGCCATGACGCTCAAAAAAAACGGCGCACGCAGCCGAGCAGGACAGGCCCGACGTCGCCGCGCGGCGCAAGGCCTGGTTGGACGCCCGGTCTGAGCTCGATCCAGCCTGTCTCGTCTTCATCGATGAGACCGGCGCTTCGACGAAGATGGCGCGCGCCTATGGCCGCGCCAAACGCGGCAAGCGCTGTCGCGCAGCCGTTCCACACGGGCATTGGAAGACCACCACCTTTACCGGTGCACTGCGCTGTTCGGGCATGACCGCACCCATGGTGCTCGACGGACCAATGAACACCGCCGCGTTCCGCGCCTATGTCGAGCAGGTGCTCGTTCCAACCCTCGACTCCGGGGATATCGTCGTCATGGACAACTTGCCCGCCCACAAGAATGCGGCGATCCGCAACGCTATCGAAAGCAAGGGCGCGACGCTGCGATACCTGCCGCCCTACTCTCCCGACTTCAACCCGATCGAGAATGCCTTCGCAAAGCTCAAGGCTCTCCTGCGCAAAGCCGAAGCCCGGACCCGCGAGGACCTCTGGGACGCCATCACCAGCGCCCTCAAGCAATTCTCAGCGCAAGAATGCGCCAACTACTTCAATGCCGCTCGATATGAGCCAGCTGAACGGAATTTCTAGTCCGCCGCACACATCTCGATGTTGCCGCCACCGATGAAAGTGGTGCGTCATATGCCTTAATTCTGCTTGACTGCACGGCGCTGGAAGTACTCGGCGGCCAGGATCACGATGGTCACAAACACCAGCAGCAGCGTCGAGACGGCAGCCAGCGTCGGCGAAACTTTGAGGATGGCATCGTCCCACATCTGCTTTGGTAAGGTAGTGGCCACGCCCGCGGATACGAAGAGCGCGATGGTGAGTTCATCGAAGCTGGTCACGAACGCGAACAGGAAGGCTGCGATCAGGCCGGAGCGGATAAGCGGAATGGTTATGTGCCAAAGCACGCGCGGCGGCGACGCCCCGAGGCTCGCCGCGGCCTGGTCGAGGCGCTGGTCGTAATGTTTGAGCACCGCCATGACAGTTATCACCACGTAGGGCAAGGCGAGAACGGTGTGTCCGAGCACGAGGCCAAGCGGCGAGCCGATAAGGCCGAGCCGCGCATAAAAGTAGAACAGCGCGACGGCGATGATAATGCGCGGCAAGATCAGCGGCGTCAGGATGAACGCCATGGTCACGGTCTTTCCGAAGAAAACAGTACGTGCCAGGAAGAAGGCTGCTGGCGCGCCCAAACACATGGCGAGCGCAGCCGTCAGGAAACCGACGATGAGCGAGCGGGTGATGGCCACAAACCAAGTCGGGTGCTCGAGGATGGCGGCATACCATTTGAGCGAGCCCCACTTGGGTGGCCACTCGATGAAAGCGTCGGTCGTGAAGGATACCGGCACGATGAAGAAGCTCGGCGCAGCGAGGAAGACCAACAACAGAGCCACGGCGAGGCGCAGCATGACGCGGCCAGACGCGCGTGGGGCCCGACCGGCCCTGCGCGCCACCAGCATTTCCCAAAGGATGGCGATCCAATCGGTAGCCCGGCCGAGAATTGCGGTCAGGGCGCCGCCAACAGCAGCGAAGGCGCGGGCAACTGGGCCGTGCTCGGCGGTTCCGCGTTGCTGGTTCTGGGTTGCACCGCCCGCTAGCGTAGTCATGCCGAGCGCGCGGTCATAGAGATAGAAGACGAAGAGGGCGGTGGCCAGCAACAGCATGGCGATCGCCCCCGCGAATGGATAATTCAACATCTCTTCGACTTGCTGGATGACCACCTGGGTGATCATGGTCTGCCGGGGACTACCGAGCAGCGCCGGGGTGATGAAAAAGCCGAGCGCCGTGATGAAGACCAGAAGACCCGCAGCGGCCACCCCTGGTAGCGACAGTGGGAAGTAGATGCGCCAGAACGCCTGTCCGCCGCGGGCACCGAGCGTCGAGGCGGCTGGCATCAGGTTACGGTCGATGGTCTCCATCACCGACAACATGGTGAGGATCGCAAGCGGCATCAGCGCGTGCACCATGCCGACCATGACGCCGGTCATATTGAAGAGCAGTGTCAGCGGAGCCTCAATCAGCCCCGCCGACTCCAGGAAGTTATTGAGGGCGCCCCGACGCCCGAGCAGCACGATCCAGGCGAAGGTGCGCACCAGAAAACTGGTCCAGAACGGCAGGAGGACCCAAAGGATGAGACTGTTGCGCGCCTTGTTCGTTGTCGTAGCGAGCAGATAAGCGATCGGATAGCCCCCGACGACGCACAGGAGCGTGGTCCAGCCCGCGATCTCGAAAGTGTTGCGCAGGACCGTGAAGTAGACCGGTGCCGTAAAAAGCCGATAATAGTGCTCGGTGGTGAAGGTATCTGTCTTGCCAAAGAGGCTCAACCAAAGCAGCTGGGCGACGGGATAGACGAACGCAGCCAAGAGAAAGAGCAGGATCGGGACCATCGGCCACCAGCGCATAAGGGAGGAGCGCCGGCGGCCATGTTGCGCCCGCGCACCGCCCACCGCTTGCGGCCGATGGCCCGCGGCGGTCGTCATACGGCTGGCCCTTCTCGCGGCAGCACTACCCCACTTTCCCTGGCCCAACCGAGGCGAATGCTGGCGTCCTTTTCGACGTTGCCAAGCGGCCCGTCCGTGAGATCCGTGGCGGCGACGAGCGTGCCGTCGGCAAGGCGCGCGTACGTTTTCGTCACGCCGCCGACAAGGATCACGTCGGTCAGGCGGGCGTCCAGGACATTGTCGGCGCTCGCACCGTTCTGGAGCACGCGCAACATCTCGGGGCGGATCATGAGTTTCACAGCTTCGCCGAGGCGCACGCTGCGCCCAGCGTCGAGGGTCGCCTTCAGGAGTGCACCCGCTGCGCCATTGAGCGTCACTTCGTCGCCATCGACGCCCGTCACCTCAGCGCCGAGCAGATTCAACTCGCCGATGAAGTCGGCCGCGAAGACGCTGCGCGGTCGGAAATAAAGGTCCGCCGGAGAGCCGATCTGCTCGATCTGCGCGTTGTTCATGAGACAGACGCGGTCCGACATGATCATCGCCTCCTCCTGGTCGTGCGTGACGTAGAGGACGGTAATGCCGAGCTCGGTGCAGAGCCGCTTGATCTCCAGCTTCATCTGGTCGCGAAGCTTCTTGTCGAGCGCCCCGAGCGGTTCGTCCATGAGCACGATCGAGGGGCGGTAGACGAGGCAGCGGGCGAGTGCGATGCGCTGCTGCTGACCGCCCGAGAGGGCGCGTGGTAGGCGGCCGCCGACCTCGGGAAGCTGGACGAGATCCAGAACACGCGCCACTTCACGACGGATATCGATCTCGGTCATGCCCCGCATACGCAGCGGAAAGGCGATGTTCTCGGAGACAGTGAGGTGCGGGAACAACGCATAGTTCTGGAAGACCATGCCGATGTCGCGTTTGTGCGGCGGCGCGTATGTCGCAAGCCTGCCGTCGATCCAGACCTCGCCCGAATCCGGTTGGACAAGGCCGGCGATCATCATCAACATGGTAGTCTTGCCCGACCCCGACGGACCGAGCAGCGTTAGGAACTCGCCTTCTTTGAGATCAAGGCTCGCACCGCCGACCGCGACAACGGGGCCATAAGTCTTTCTGAGATCTATAATCTTGAGCTTCGGCTGATGCACGGCGCGCGAGGCATCCTCAGGCAGGTGCGATTGTGGCGACACCTAGCGGGCCAGGCGGTGTGCCAACCGGCGCAAGGTTAGCTAATGACCCAGCTGTTGAAACGCTCGGTCGTCTTGTCCTTGTTGGCGGCCCAGAACATATCGTCCACCTGGATCCGGCCCGGTAGGTAAGCCGGCGCGGTCGGCAGCACCTTGGCACGCTCGGCGGGGATTGACTTGTAGGCGTCGGGATGCGTCGGCCCATATGCAAGGTGCTTTGTGAAAATCGCCTGACGCGCCGGATCGACGGCGAATTTGATGAACTCGCGGCACATATCGGCCTTTGGTGTGCCCTTGAGGATCGACCAGCCTTCGGGTGTCCACAGATGCTGGGTCCAAACGATCTTAACCGGAGCGCCATCGTCAATAGCGGCCTGCGCGCGGGCGTTCCAGCACGCACATATGTCGACCTCGCCGCTCTTCAAGAGCTGTGAGGTCTGGGCGCCACCGGTCCACCAAACCGCAATGTCCTTCTTGATGGTATCGAGCTTCTTGAAGGCCCGGTCGAAATCGAGCGGATAGAGTTTCTCAGCCGGGACGCCGTCGGCCAACAGCGCCTGCTCGATCGTGTCGAACGGATGCTTGCGCATGGACCGGCGGCCAGGAGCTTTCTTTACGTCGAACAGATCTGCCCAGGTCTTGGGCGGCTCCTTGCCCTTGCCCTCAAAGGCGTCGGTGCGATAGGCGAGGATCGTGGCAAACACGTTGTTGCCGACGAAGTACTCGGTCTTGTACTCGGCGGGGGTTGTATCGACGTGCGGCGTCTGGATGTTAAGTTTTTCGAGATAGCCTGGAGCTTCGTCGCGCAGCTGATTGGCGGCCGGCAAGGAAATCAGACCCATGTCCCAGGTGTACGTCTTGGTATCGACCATACCTTTAATGAGGCTGGTCGGCTCGTGCTGACCCTGCAGCCCAACCGCCTCGATGCCTGTTGCCTTCGTGAAGGGGTCGTAAAATGCTTCTTTGAACCCCGGCGCATAGGGCCCACCCGGATCACGAATATAGATGCGCTTGTCTTGCGCCGAAGCCTGCTGCCAATAGGTGGGCGCGAGAACCACCGCAGCTCCGCCGGCAACCACCGTCCGCCGCGTCAGATCGAGCTTACCCAAACGATGGCTGGATGTCTCTTTTGTCATGTTCGCCTCCCCTTCGATCATTCTCAGGCGTCTGCACAGCGTGCGGCAACTAGGCGTCGATTGACAGCTTCACCCACTTGTCGATGATGGTCAATCGCCTTGCATCCGGGATCGTGATCTGGTCGCATCCGCAAGGGTAGGGACCCCAAAGGAGCGTGCCGATGGTGCCCGAGAAGCTGAGACTGCTCGAGCGGATAGACCGGGATCGTGAACTCCTGATCGACTTTCTTCAGGAATTCATCCGTTGTCCGAGCCCGAACCCGCCAGGTGACACCCGCACTGCTGCTCGCCACGTGCAGAAGCTTTTGGCCAACCATGGGGTCGCCTGCCGGGTCATCGCGCCAAACGAGACAATGCCAAATATCGTCGCCAATTTCGGTACCGGCAAACCAGGACGGCATCTTGCTCTCAACGGGCACATCGACGTGTTTCCGGTTGGGTCCGGAGAAGGCTGGACGCGTGACCCCTGGGGCGGGGATCTCGTCGACGGCAAGATTTACGGGCGCGGCGCCTGCGACATGAAGGCCGGCACCACGGCATCGCTCTTTACCTTCCTCTATCTGCACGAAATGCGCGAGGATCTCTATGGGCAGATGACCCTGACCGTCGTCTCGGACGAGGAGACGTTTGGACCATGGGGCGCTCGTTATCTATTCCAGCATCATCCTGAGGTCATCGGCGACTGTTGCCTTAACGCCGAGCCGAGCGGCCCGCAGACCCTGCGCTTCGGTGAGAAAGGCAAGCTCTGGCTCAAGTTTCGTGTTCGGACCCCTGGAGCGCACGGTGCCTATACGCACATGAGCCGCAGCGCCACGGCAATTGCGGCCGAGGTCATGGACGAGCTTGCGACCCTGGCCGATCTACCGGTGCGGCGGGTGAACAACATCGCCGCTGTGCTTGATCAGGCCGGACCGGTCATCGACGAGGCCTACGGGAGCGGCGCCTCGGCAATATTTGCAGCGCGTGACGGTCAATCCGGGCCTGATCCACGGTGGCCTGAAGGTCAACATGGTTGCCGCCGCCTGCGACTTCGAGGTGGATGTCCGCCTTCCCATCGGAGTGACAGCGCCCGCGATCCTTGCCGAGGTCGATAAGATCGTCGTGCGCCATCCCGAGGTCAGCTACGCTCAGGACATCTACGACCCACCGAGCTGGAACGCCCCCGACACGGAGATGGTGGAGATTGTGAGGCACAATGCGCGTGCTCTCGCGGGCATCGACCCGACACCTGTGGTGAGCCTGGGCGGCACGGACGCGCGGCTGTGGCGCTACAAGGACATTCCCGCAACCGTCTACGGCCCCTCGCCCACCGGTATGGGCGGCCTCGACGAGCACGTGACAATCGATGAGTTCATCCACGTGGTTCGTTGCCACGTCTTGTCTGCCTTCGACTATATGAGCCGCGCGGGCTGACGAACTTCCAATCACGCCTCACTTTTCGACGAACCCAAAGGAGGGTTCACCCACGATGGTTCCGAAAGTAGAGCGAACGCGGTTGCGGCGCAGAGCTCCCCGTTTGAGACGGCGGAAAAAGGCTAATGCGGATGGTAACATTCGGCATCGCTGCGGTCTTCGCCGCGTTAGTGTTGCAGCTCTCTGACTTCGGAGGCAGGGAACAATCCCAGAAAGGTCAGACCCAAAGACGGCATTATGGATGCGGGTTGGACGTTGCGGTCGTTGACGGTCAGCCGGCGAGTACGAAGCTTACGGCCCCTGAAGCTCTACGATATGCGCTCCTGTCCAATGGCTACTTCGGGCACTGGACGGATCTTTTAGAGCGCACCATGCGCATGCCAGTCGAGCACCTCATCTAACTACGGTGGCTAGAAGTTGGGCTGCTCTGCGAAACGGCTGCCGTATCCAGATCGCTGATCTGATGCCCCGTCAATCAACTAGACGCACGTAATGAAAATCGGTGATCCGTCCCTGCGGGCTGGGGATGAATTCTACGCGAACTCGCACACCCGGCTTTAGGCGGGCCGCCGCGGCCGGGACGTCCGTCAAGTCTTCACCCTCCACGAAATTGCAAAGAGCTGTGCTCACGCCGTCGAGGCGGACATATGCGATTGCATAGGGCGGAGACCGCAGACCCTCAAATTGTGCCGTCACTACAGTAGCCGCTTCTATGACTCCCTCCTGCGCAGCCTCAACCCATTCGTCGCAGGCCTCGAAAGAGCGTTCGCAGTATGCCCGCGGTGGTAGGTAGGTAATGCCAGATTTCGAGCAGCGCGTGGCCAGGATCTTGCGGTCTTTGAGTGCTTCAAAGAAGCGCCCTGCGACCTTCCCAACCGAATAATTGTAGCGAACGTGCCATTCGCCTGGTATGACCATACTGTCGGTCGAACTGATAATGCTCATGCTCTCCTGCCAACTCAAACGTGATCCGAACCAAGTACACTGACGGTAAAGAACTGGGTCGAGCCCCCGATCGCAGTCGCTACAGCGTTGCTGGCCCCGGAAATCTGGTTTCGACCCGCTCTGCCCATGATCTGCAGGACCGCATCGATATGCCGGACTAATCCGGTGACTCCAATAGGGTTGGTGCAGAGGGTGCCGCCCGATGGATTGACGGCTACCATCCCACCCATGTCCCAGCCGCCGCGATCGCTTATCTCAGCCGCACGGCCGCGTCCGCAAAAACCCAAGGACTCCAGCTGCGGGAATTGGAAAGAGCTGAAGGGATCGTAGACCTCAGCTACGTCGAGTTCGCGCACCGGATCCGTAACGCCCGCCTGGCGATAGGCGTGCCGCGCCGCCAAGATGCAGCCATCGTGATCGGCGAATTCGGTATCCGACCAGAAACCGAGCCGGTCACCCATGAACACCGAGTGCGCGATCGCGCCGATGCCATTTACAAATGCAGGGCGGGTGCATTTTCGACTAGCGACCTCCAGGTTTGCAAGCACGATCGCCGCTGCACCGGACGAGCGCGGACAGATGTCATGTCGCTTAAAAGGATAGGCGACCCGCGGTGATGCCATGACATCTTCAATGCCGATATCGCCCTTGAGGTGAGCGTAGGGATTGCCAATGGCGTTGCGCCGCGAGCGTACGACGACGCGCGCGAACTGTTCCTCAGTGACGCCATAGCGATGCATGTAGCGCTGCGCGGCCAACGCCGTCATGGTGACGGTATTGAGGGCAAAATCCTGCTCATAGAACCTATCCCAAATGAGATTGAGAACGTGCTGCGCGTCCGGGGTCTCGGCAACGCGATCGGCTCCGACCACAAGCACCGTGCTATACTGCCCTGAAGCCACATGGAAATAGCCGGCATGAACCGCCGAGCCACCGGTGGCGCCTCCGGTGTGCACGCGCATGAAGGGTTTGCCCGCACCCCACACATGCTCGATTGCCCAACGGTCGATATCATTGACGCCAGCGAATTGCGTCGGCGCCATCGAGAACACGACGGCGTCTATCTCGTCTGCTTGCAGACCGGCATCCTCGAGTGCCATCTTCGCCGCTGACTGAGCCAGCTCCACGTAAGTCTTATCGGCGTGGTGGCGCTTGAATTCGGTCTGACCGGTTCCGATAACGGCGACAAACTCGCGGGCCATGATTAGGCCCCTTCGAAGATTGCAACGACGTTGCCCTGTTGGGCAAAGCCGTGCATGCCATGGGCGGCAGCCCACCTGGCACCCTGCACCTGAACGGGCCCTGCCCGAACTCGAGACCTGCAAGATCGCTTCCGCGGCGTTCACGAGGCCGGTGCAAAAATATGGATTTTGTGCGAACGGTCCGCCGGAGGGGGAGAGGGCTTGGGGATCGGCCTCAAGAAGTGCGCGCCCGAACGCCAGTGCGTAGTACGCCGTTTGGCTGTCGAGCTCGATCACGTCCAGGTGTGCGGGTCCGCTCACGCCAGCTTTGCCCAGTGCGTCCTGAAACGCATCGCGGAAAGCGGTCATGCCCGACAGGCGTTCCCGGCCGAGACCGTAGCCGGCAGTGCGCCAACCCAATCCAGCAATGCGGGCCATGGGCCTAACATGCAGCCTGCGCGCCAGCCAACGGCCAGACGCCAGAACAATAGCGACGGCACCGTCGGTAAATGGAGCACAGTGCGCCTTGCGGAGCGGAGTGGCGATGAATTGGGAGGACCCGACATCGGGGTGCTCAGGGACCGGCCTTTGCATACCGCGCGGGTTTCGCGAAGCGCGTTGGTAGGCCCGGACCACGGCCTCGGTTAATTGGTCGTCGCCCAATCCGAACTCTGCGCTAACGGCTTGCGCGAACAGCCCATCGCAAATCGCCATGTTGAGCCCGATCGGGCGCGTGAAGAACGGCTCGCAGCGCATGCGCATCACATCCTCGACCGGTGCTTTCGAGGTCTTGTTCCAGCTGACGACCAACCCGACGTCGAAGATCTCGGACGCCACCCTCATGGCGCCGAGGCACAGGCCGGTCAGGCCGGAGTCGGTGCATTTGATCTCATCACGCAGATATGCCCCGGCGGGGGCGGAAAGCAGCATGCTCGAAATGCTGCGTCCATCGAGCTCGTCACAGCCGGCAATCGTGACGTGATCGATCTCGCTGCGAGTGAGATGTGCATCGTCCAGGGCTGCTCGCGCCGTGTCGAACACCATCTCCTCGAGACGCTTGTCGGCGATGCACTCCGCCGGGGAATGAGTGGCCACTCCGACCACGTAGACATCCATCGCGTGACCCGACGCTCCCTTTTTGCGCTCTGTCCTATGACCCAGACGCGACTTGCTGCCAAACCGCTAGCCGATAAGATAACAGGCGACAAGGCCTCGTCGGAATGGGCTCAGTCGGGTTCGCGCAATCGACATCTCGCTGGAGGTTTGGCCCGGCACTTAAGGCGGAGGAAGCTCCTGTGCGCGACTACCCCCTGCAGCAGCGGACGATAGGTCACCTTTTGGCCGACAAGGCGAAGCGGAATGGCACAAAGACCTGGCTCATATGGCAGGATGCCAGCTACTCGTATGCTGACTTGCACGAGCTTACGAACCGTTACGCGAATGGCTTCAGCTCGTTGGGGATAGCGAAAGGGCAGCATGTGGCCGTGATGCTGCCAAACGGTCCTCACTTCCTTTTCGTCGTGTGGGGATTGGGAAAAATAGGTGCCGTTGCGGTTCCGCTCAACACAGCGGCCAAAGGTGAGCTGTTGCGATATTTCATCGACCAATCGAAGTCCAGTTGGATCGTCGTTGGAGAGGAGTGGGCGGATCGGATCGATGAGGCGGTTGCAGGTCTCGAGGCGGTGGAAGGCTTTGTCTATGTCGGTGATCCTCGCGGACTGTCGGCAAAGGATAAACCCGCAATCGATCTGCGCAGTTTCGAAATGCTTAGCTCGGCGACGCCGCCCGTCGATGCTGTTCGCTACAACGATCCACACCTAATCATGTATACGTCGGGAACGACGGGACCCTCAAAAGGCGTCGTCAGTCCACATGCGCAAGCCCATGCTGTTGGCCGGCACCTCGTTCAGCATTTTGGGTACGGCGCCGACGATGTGCTGTTTACCTGTTTGCCTCTCTTCCATGGCAACGCTCTCTGGTACACCTGCTACCCGGCGCTTTGGGCGGATGCCACTCTCGCGGTCGCCTCACGATTTTCGGCAAGTCAGTTTTGGGATGACATTCGCCGAACCGGCGCTACCCAATTCAACGCGCTCGGAGCAATGGTCAACTTGCTGTTGAAGCAGCCGCCTTCGGAGCAGGATCGACAACACAAGGTGCGACAGAGCATGGCCCTGCCGCTGTCGCGCGAGGTGTTCAATGAGTTTTCGCAGCGTTTCAATCTGAGGGTCACGTCGGTCTATGCGATGACCGAGACCTTCCCAGTGACGATTTTCACGCCATGCGATCCGGTCGAAAAGGGCTCGTCCGCCGGGAAAGCGCGCGGGCTCGCCGAGATCATCATCGTGGACGATGAGGACCAGCCGCTCCCTGCGGGTAAGGTTGGGGAAATCTGCGTTCGGCCCCGCGAGCCGTGGATCATGATGCTCGGATACTACAACATGCCTGAGGCGACCCTCCGCGAGTCCCGCAATTTCTGGTTTCACACAGGCGACCGGGGCTATATCGATGCCGATGGATATTTGTTCTTTGTGGACCGAACCAAAGAGGCGATCCGGCGGAGAGGCGAGAACATATCTGCTTACGAAGTCGAGCTGCTGGTCTCCAAGCATCCAGGTGTGCTCGAGGTCGCCGCTATTCCGTTGACCTCGGAGCTCAGCGAAGACGACGTGATGATCTACGTGGTCAAAAAGCCCGGAGCAGAGATCTCGGAGAAAGAACTTATCGGTTTCTGTAGCCAAGCGATGGCTTACTTCATGGTTCCCCGCTTTATTCGGTTCGTCGATGTTCTGCCGAAGACCGCGAGCGAGAAGGTCGAAAAGTACAAGCTGAGGATGATGGCTGAGGCGGAGCGTGAACTGCTGTGGGATCGCGAGAGGGAGGGTGTGACGATTTCTCGATAGGACCCTTACGCTCTGTGCATGATGGGGCCAGTACACGCCACCTCGCATCAGAACCTACCAGTGCGGCGAATGCGGCTTGTTGAGAGAACGGGCCCGCAAGCCAACACGTCACGGCTCGACTATCTAGTTGCGGATGCCCATAACGCATGAGTGCATCAGACGACACCCGCGCGACTCCAAGCGCACACGTGCATGAGGTAACCGAAGAACCAATCCAGGACCATGTTCGGAAAACGCTCAGTTTAGCATTGTGGCCACTCCTCGGCAGATAACGCGAGAGAGACGAAAAAGATCATATATATGTAAAGCGGTAAAATACTTCAGCTCGCGCGACACGTAGTGTCGATGCGTGTGGGGCAAATGTCGCATGCAATGCAAGGCATAATGCGCTGATCGCTGATATCGATGATGGTCGCTTCAACGTCGTTGTGGAACCTGTTAGTCATGCACTCAAGCCTTGCGCGTGCTTCTCCTGCTCTATCTTGCAGCACCAAGAAGAGAACTTTGGGCGGCCCAACGATTTGAACTTTGCCAAGTTCGCGAACCAATTTGGCCACCCGTCGACCAGTCCCCATCGACGTTTTAAGCCCATAGCTGTCCTTGTGCATCGTGCCAATATCGCCTGCGCAGGCCGTGCCGCCATACTGCGCAGTCTCCTCGGCATCGTTTCCGACAACCCAGAAACCGCTGAATTCTTGGTATTGCTACCGTGCCCTCGCAATGTTGTTGTCGAGATGCTGCTGAATACGGGATGCGAAGCCGTTCGAGCTTGACCGGGTTAAAAGCAAGCATCTCCTCGGCACGTGTCATTGCAACGTACATTAATCCGCGCTCAAGGCGCTCCTGCTCGGCTTTATCGACATTTGCCTCTGGCAAAATGGCATCATGTCGCAGCACATCACGAACACAGCAACTCCAGGCTCGACCGAGGGCCGTGCTTGCGCTTAGGGGAACAACGGCGCATGCTTCAGGTTGTTGGTACTGCCATGAGCTTCGAACAATGCTTAAACTCTACTTCTCCCCGTCATCGAGTTCGCTCGCAACGCACATCGCTCTGATCGAATCCGGTGCCGCTCACGAGCTCGTGCCTCGGCTGATCTCCCAGCAGGAAACACGCACGCCAGAACACCTAGCGCTAAATCCCGATGGCAAGGTGCCTGTGCTTGTGACAGAGAGCGGCCGCGTGCTCACCGAGGTGGCGGCCACGCTCTACTACATTGCTCGCAAGTATCCGGCCGCGCATCTCTGGCCAGAAGGCGGTCTCGAGGACGAGGCAGAGGTGATCTCGTGGATGTCGTTTGCGGCATCGACAATGCATGGTTCGCGCGCCAGGGGATCTGAGCACGTCGCCAATGCCTTCGCGGTCGCAAACCGGAAGCTCGGTGACCGTCAATGGGCCATCGGCCGCTTTTCGATTGCCGATATCCATCTCTTCCGCGTCTACTGGCGATTCCGGCCCGGCATCGACGCGGCCCCAGGCACCAATCCAGCGCTCGAGGCGCACCACGACCGGATGCTTGCGAGACCGGCCGTACAGAAAGCGCTCGCCATCGAGAAGAGTTACGGATAGCGGGTCCGGACCCACCCCTCCAGTCACAATCAAGAGGCACTCCTCACGGCAGCTCAGGCCGACGCGACCAATGGCACCAGCCACTGGTGGGTTCTCGCCGATTGAGCGTCTGGCGATAGGGGGCAGCACCATGACATGGCATGATTTCGCTGGTAGCGCTGGCGTAATCCTGATCGTCGAGCACCCCTGTTGCACCACCGCTGCTAAAGGCCGACACTTGCTCTGCTGCAGGCCGGCTACAACCAATTGGAGGTTCCCCAATGGCGAAGCAGACGAAAGGCCGTATCCGCCATGTCGCATTGAGCGTTCAAGACCCGTGGGAGACCGCGGAGTTTTATAAGGAGGCGCTCGGGCTCGAGGAGGTAACAGAGCTCGACGGCGCGCTCGCAGAAGGCGTGTTCCTGACCGATGGTGTCGTGAATCTCGCCCTCCTGAAGTTCAAGACCGACGCGGCATCGCAAGGTACGGGCAAGGATTTCGTTGGCATCCACCACATTGGCTTCTGGGTCGACGACGTTGTCGAACAGGGCAAGATCGTGCGCAACACTGGCGCCACATGGATCATGGGCGACCCAAACAATCCCGATGGCTACGAGGTCAAACACAGCGACCTTTCAGGCATCATTTTCGACATTGCCGCCCATGGCTGGGCGGGGTCGCAGAAGGATCCTGGGCAACCGGACAACGTCGTTCACGCGAATCCGAAGCGGCGACTTGCCAAATTCGATGAGCGCCGCGCAGCAGCTCGCGCGAACATCGAGAAGCGCATGGCGAAGCAGGCGGCGGCTGAGTGAACGGCCAACGCGACCGGATGGTGGTCCGGTCCGTCGCCGACCTCAAACCAATGGAGACGCGCGTCATGAAGGTCGTCACGCTTAAGAACATCCCAAACGTTCTGGCCGAAGGTGCGGCCGAGCGGACCGCGGGCTGGACGGGCCCGGTATCTAGGACTCGCCAGACCATCATCGAGCCCGGCGACTCCAAGAACTACAACTGCTCCGTGGTGAACTTCAGCCAGGGCTGCAACACGGGATGGCATGTTCACGATTGCGATCAGATCCTGATCGTGACTTCGGGCGCCGGCGTCGTGGCGACGGAGCATGAGCAGCGCGAGATCAACGTCGGCGACGTGGCGCACATCAAGGCTGGCGAACGCCACTGGCATGGCGCCAAGGCTGATACGACCATGGGGCACATTTCGATCACGCTCGTTGGCAGTCAGGCCAAGTGGGGATAGTCGAGCTGAACGGCCGCCAGCGCGTGCCGCTGATCGCGGTGGTGATTGCGTCGCCGCGGCTGTGCGCACTGGCGAGGCTGGGGCCCAGCCCCGCGTACATGCTCAAGCAGTTAATACAAAAGCGGAACTCGACCTAACCACGATCGGCGATCTCCGCGTGACACTGTCCGCCTTGGTGCAGAGCGCGATGCCCGGAGCGCGGAATGTCGCATCGGTCGCGGCCAGAACCGGCTGCCCATCAAGGGCGACCGAGAACCGATCACCTTCGGCTTTGAGCGCAAGCGTGTGCCACTGTCTCGAAGTCACATGGGCCGGCGCGCTCGCAAGCTCATCCCACGTGCCGTGGACGACGATGCCCCACGAGGTGCGTCCTGTGAGTTGTCCATCGCGGCGCTTTTCCCATTCGCGCTTCAGCGTGAATCAAGCCCCGCACGATGTGGGGCGCGGCCACGAAGCCGCCGGTCGCGGGCGATGAATGTTCTGCGGTTCATGCCAGCCTGCTCATCGCTTGAGCCCTCGCCTTGCTCAGGATCAAGTTCAATAGCTTTGTAAAAGAAGCGGAGCGCTTCGTCATTCCCTTCCCTGGTCCAATTGTAAAAATTTGCTAGTCCGCGCAAATGTAAGTCGTAGGCATCGAGGCTTTCGGTTGGTTTGCGCCTGGCACGATCGATTTCTGCCTGTTCGAGCCTCGGCGCGATTGCGCCCACGACATTTGCAGTCACTTGGTCCTGCAGCTCGAAGACGTCCTCAATCGCCCCTTCGAAGCGATCCGCCCAAAGGTGTGTCCCGGATGAGGCATCGATAAGTTGCCCGGCAATACGGATCCGACCGGCCGATTTCCGGACACTGCCTTCGAGCAAGTAACGCACTCACAACTCACGGCCCACCTGCTTAACGTCCACTGCCTTGCCCTTGTACGTGAAGCTCGAATTGCGCGCGATCACAAACAGCCAGCGGAAACGAGACAATCCAGTTATGATTTCCTCGACCATCCCGTCGGCAATGTAGTCTTGCTCGGGATCGCCACTCATGTTCGTGAAAGCAAGCACCGCAATCGAAGGCTTGTCGGGGAGAGAAAGTGCTGGCTTTGCGGCCACTCGCGCAGCCGCGAGCTGTTCGCCTGAAATTCGATAAACCCGGACAGGCTGCGCGATGTTCTTAAGTTGCTGCTCGCCGAGGTCTACAAACGCAAGCCGCATCTTGCCCGTGATGTCTTCATACACCTTCCGGGAGATACAGATGCCCCCGGGCTCTGCAAGGTTTTCGAGGCGGGCAGCAACGTTGACGCCATCGCCGTAGACCCGGGAGTTGTCGAAGACGACATCACCTTGATTGATGCCGATGCGAAAGCGCATGCGGCGAGCGTCTTCCACGTCGGCATTGCGCTGCGCCATTGTCCGCTGGATCGCCACGGCGCACTCGACTGCATTCACGACGCTGCCAAACTCAGCCAGGATGCCGTCACCGGCGGTGTCAATGATGCGGCCGCCGTGCCCTTTGATCATTGGGAGTACGACGGCCTGGTGCTCCTTGAGACTGCGAACCGTGTCGGCTTCATCCGCGCCCATGAGGGCGCTGTATCCAGCGATGTCGGCCGCAAGAATTGCCGCCAACCTGCGGGGAACCTTGATCTTATCTGGTCCTTCCGTCATTTCCGGTATCTCGCGGAATATGTGGGGCAATATTTAGCACAGTGCCTGCCGGAGGCAGTGCCCCATGCACGAACTTGGTGCACCCACCCAGGGCAGTTCTTGGCACGGAAGGGGAGTTCCGGCAGCAAGCGCCCTGCGGCAGATCATTGGGGTATTTGAGACACGCCTGAGGTGCAGCTAGTCTTAAGGGAAGGCCCTCTGAGGTGGAAGTGAACCGCGGCCGCGCAGTTGCCCATGGGCCTTCCTCCAAATATGACTACAGTCGAACTCAGCAGTTTGAGGCGTTGAGGGACAGGGTGGGCAAGGCAAAGAAGAAACAACTGCCGAAGGATTTCGAAGCGCTCTTAGAGAACCGCAGCTTAGAAGAGCTGAAGATCCTATTCGATACCTATGACGTCAATGCGCGTGGAGGCGTGTTCAAACAAACCGCACTGGCGTTCCACCAGTGTCCAGATGAGTTGGCCCGCTGGCTGGTGGAGCGCGGCGCAGACCTCGCTGCCGGCGACAGTTACGGGGACACGCCACTCCATTCGCGCGCCCGCCACTGGAAAGGGCTTATCGAGGTCCTCCTGGAGCTTGGCGCGGATGTAAACCACGGAGAAAACAACCGAGGAACGCCGCTTCACGCGGCGGCGGGGTCGTGCAATGCCGTCGTCGCAGGCTTATTGCTTCAGCATGGTGCGCGCGTCGACGCAATCAATCGCGAACGCCAGACGCCACTCGCGTACGCGCTCCAGCGCTGCAGCAACGCGCAGATCGAGGGCATGGCGGCGTTAGCGGAGGTTCTTCTCGCGGCGGGTGCACGACAAACGCCAGAAATGAAGGCGTTTGTCGTTCGAATTGGAACCGATTTCGAGTTTCATCGCGGCGGCTTCAATCCCGATACAGTGGAGGCGACGAGTGCGGCGCTCGACAAGTTATATGTTCTGTTCGGCGCGCCGCCGGTTCCTCGTCGCCTTCTGCATGACGGAAGATCACCTATTGTCGCCCGAAGTGCGCGCTGGGAAGACCAACACCAAGAGCTTTGGGAACTGCTCGTCCCCTCCAGCGGGGCCGCAGACACCGTTCAAGGCGAAGTTGTTCGCATTGCAGGCCGGATCTGTGACGAGCTTGAACGTAATGGAGGTATCAATTGGGACCGCGCGTACAGAAAGATGGCTGACGCGTTTCTGGCGCATGTTGCCTCGGGGGTGCCGCTCGCCGAACCTTTGCTGACTGAAACCCGCGAACTGGTCGCGCAATTGAAACGCAAGAATAGCGACGCGCGCCGATTGAGCGAGCTCGCTGTGAATTGGGTAGCCCAGAATCCAACGCCGCTGAAGCTCGCGCCGCCGGACTACGACCGATAGATGACAGCAGATAAAAGTCGACTCACGCACCTGCATGCAAGCATGCACCTTGCGGAAAGTTTCGGCAACGCAACAACTTCGACAGCTATCCTGGGGTACAACAGACATGCTGAGCGGGTGCACGCGATGCCCGCCCTTGACCCGAAGTGGTCACTTTCGCTCTGCCATCGCTCACGTCAGCGCGAGCACCGCTTCCGCGACGCTGCGGTGCGGATGACAATCGCCGGTTCGACCGTTACCGTCACGTCATGACCGAGCCGATGACCAAGGTCCCTGTTCTAGAAACCCCGCGCTTACAGCTGCGGTGCGTGATGATCGCAGACGCCCCTTTGGTCCACCAGGCCTATGGCGATCCCGATGCAATGCGGTACTGGGACATGCCACCGTCAATTGATCTGGAGGAAACCGAGCGCCGCCTGAAGCGCTCACTTTCGGTCGACCCGCAATGGCACGCCACCTGGGCCGTATGGGCCCGGCCCGACGGCCAGCTCCTCGCCGATCAGTTCATCGGCATGGTCAACTACCATGCGCGCCAGCCATGGAACCGCAGGCTCGCGCTGGGCTGGATCCTGATCCCCCGCTTCCAAGGCCGGGGGTATATGCGGGAGGCGGTCGGCGCGGTTCTGGCCCACTGCTTTGCCGCTCTCAACACCCACCGCATTGAAGCCGAAATCGAACCGGAAAACGTCCGTTCCACCCGCCTCGCACAACGGCTTGGGTTCCAGCGGGAGGGCCTTTTGCGCGATCGCCTGTTTGTTGCGGACCAGCCTCGCAGCCAGCAGATGTATCGCCTGCTGCGCTCCGAGTGGGGCGGCTGATCCGTCTCACTGGTGTTCAGCTCTTCTCTCGCGCGTCCCGTGACCCACATTGCTGAGGAACGACCGTCTACGTCCGGCGGCTAGGTTTGCTGCACACGCTCACGTCAGAACATGGCACACTTTCCCCGTTACGCGCTGCCGCGGCGAGAAGGCAGAAGTCGGATGCATAGCGGACGAATATTGCGGCACCGAAAGCCAGAGGAGTGGGCTCAACTACCGTTCGTCTGAGAGGCATGACAAGCCGGTCGCCAGGCTCGATCAGCGAGCTAGGGCGCACGATGCGCACCCGCTTTACTGCCGGCCTGGCGCAGCCGCTCTGAGCAGGACAACCGTCCCTCTCGCCGGGGGGGCTGTTCGTGGAGAGGCATAGGTACCGGCCCGGCGATGTCCGGGCGCACAAAGCAAGGAGGCCCGCGAGCAGTCTCGCGGGCCTCCTGGCATCGGATCAGCGCGTTAGTTGTGATCGCGGTCGACCTGCTCAAAGAAGGTCTTGGCGTCGAGTGCATTTGCCGTGCCGGCGGCGCTGGCGATGACCGAAAGGGCAACCAGGGCGGACAGGATGGTCTTCATGATCATTCTCCTCTTACTGAGCTGATTGGCTGCGGCTTCTGTGTTCGCCGACCAATCAGAAGTGATTGCGGTCAACCCGCTCGTAGAACTCCTTGGCATCCATCGCGACGGCACCGCCGGCGACGCCGGCGATCACTGAAAGCGCAACGAGGGCGGACAGGATGGTCTTCATGGCATCTCTCCTCTGAATCTCGATCCCCGCTGCAGTGCGGGTGTGAGCGTGTTGTCCCATAAGGTGGCTCGGGCCGCTGTTACCTAGGGAACAACCAGCGAGCATCCGACTAAATCCGCAACTGAAGTCCCGTTCTGTCGATGGTAATGGCAGAGGGCTCATCGTTACCGGCGTGTATGCCGTGACGCCCCCGGCGCTCACACCAAGCCATCTTCAAGGATCGCGGCAAGCGTTGGCAGCTTGGCGAAGGCTTCGATCAGGGCACCCGCTTGCCGCCGGCCTGGCGCAGCCGGTCGGAGACCGACAGCCGGGGCTGATCAGGCACCAGCTTGTCGTCCTTGAGGCGATAGCTGGTGGGTAAGCCATCGACCCATATGCGATGGCCGGTTGCGCGTTCGCACTGCACCAGTATCGAACAAAGCAGCCTGATTGCCCCACGCATCCCAACCTGCGCGAGACTGGACGCTCTTCTGCGGCGCTGAGGCAACTTCTTAGCTTTTTCGATCCCCGCCGTCAGGCAACAGACTTCCGGTCCGGACAGTCAAGCAGACAAGAAACTGGCCTGAGATGCCAGCGGGCTCGACTACCGTTCGTGTGACGGGTTTCGGACGGCCGGCCCGCTCGCTGAGCTTGCCACAGGCGCCAAGGCCGGTGGGCCGGCGTTCGAAAGCCGCCAGTGAATGAAACCGCGGGAGGGGGGAACCCTGTCAGCAGGGGCTATGGAAATTTGGCTTGCGCGACCAGCGCAGCGGTGGTGCTGCGAGACGGGCGCCTGGGCTGATTGTTGAGGGGAGACACAGCCGTGGGGTGGGTCGGGGCGTGATTTTCATCGGATAATCGGCTGATTGCATGGCAGTTCGGGTGCAGGAAGGAGGAAAAGGGCGTGCGGAATCGTGGCCGGCAGATGCGAACGGGCCGAGAGAAGATGCCGTGATCGAGATGATGGCGCGCAGCTGCTTCACCTGCAGCCCCGTATGGTCGCCACCCTGCCAGTGCAGGACCGCATGGATGATCGCGCCATCGCGGCGAACGATGATCTCGGAGAGCGCGGCGCGCAGAATACGCTTGCGCGTTGCAGCTGTTGCGGCCGGATGCGACCAGGCGCGCTCGAGGTCGGCACCGAGCGCCATCAGTTGCTGCCGCTCTGGCTCGCCAAGCGATGGTGGACGTCGCGCGATCATTGCCGCGATCTCTCCTTCGATCTTCGCGACAGACTGTAACGCCTCGTTCCAGCGGCGCTCCAGCTCGGCGGCGACGAGCCGATTGGCCGGATCGACAGCATCGTACTGCCGGCGGGCATGGGCGGCCTCATAGCGTGCCTGCTGCAGGGAGAGTTCCAGCTGCCGTTGCGCGGCCGTGGTCTCGTTCGACTGGGCATTGATCGCCTTGACCGCGGCTTCTATACCGAGTGGCTTCAGGACGCGCAGCACCTCCTTGGCGATCGCGGCGTCAATGCTCAAGCCACTTACCGAGATGCAGCGCTCGGCGCCGTGGTTTATGCGTGCGCCGTAGCAGTTATAGCGACCGAGCTTGCCGCCGTAGTGCACATGGAGTTTGCGGCCGCAGTGACCGCAGCGCAGAAGCCCGGGCAGCAGCAGCTCGCCTTCACGGGCTGCTCCTCGAGTGAGCGCGCTGCTCATGCCGGTCGCGTTGTTGGCGATTGTCTTGAGGTTGCGTTCGAACTCGTCCCAGGTGATGTAGGCGGCGTGATTATCCTTGATCAGAACGTCCCATTCTGTCATCGGCCGGTGCACGCCACGACGAATGCGCTTGCGACCGTCCACCACGCTGACCCGGCTCGTCGTGCGCCCGAACGTATAGGCGCCGGCATAGATCGGATTGGTCAGGATGTTGTGCACGATGTTGTAGGCCGGCAAGCGCCACACGACGCCATGTGCTTCACCCCGGCGGGATTTGGCGGGCAACTCGATCCCTTCGTCTCTGAGCCAGATATGCACCTGTCGTGCACTCTGGAGCTCGGCGAATTTCGTGAAGACGAGTTGAATGGCCTGCTGCACACGCTTGTCCGGATTCTTCTCGATCCTGTCGCGCCCGACTTTCACATAGCCCGCGGCCACACCAAGAACCAGCGCGCCACGGCGCGCCTTCTGACGCAGCGCCTCCTGCGAGCGCTGGCGGAACAGCGACAATTCAAGCTCGCTCATCGTCCCCTTCATGCCGAGCAGCAGCCGATCATTGGGATGGCGAGGATCGTAGATTCCATCCTCGTCGACGATGATGGTGCCGACCAATCCACAGAACTCGATCAGGGTGTGCCAGTCGCGGCCGTTGCGGGCGAGTCGCGAAGCCTCGATCGCAAGCACCGCACCGACGCGACCGTCGCAGATTGCGGCCAACAGACGCTCGAAGCCTGGACGGGCAATGCCGCCGCCCGATCGTCCGAGATCGTCGTCGATGATTTCGACAGTCGTCCAGCCAAGCTGCTTGGCGCGATCGGCAAGCCCATATTGCCGTCGCTGGCTTTCAAGATTGTGCACGAGCTGATCCGGGGTTGATTGACGGATATAGACGCAAGCGTTGCGCTGTAGATGCTCAGCCGTGATCTTGCTCATGGATGCTCTCCCCGCTTCTTACGTTGACCAGCGTCGCTGCGATCTCGCGGAGCAGAGCTTCCACGAGGCCCACGAGCTCGACCCTGCGAGCAGGGCACGGCTTCACGAGCGGCGTCTCCTCGTCGAGCAGGCTTGGTTGGTGATTTTCGGATTTGCGCGCCATTATCGGCTGTCCCCGTTTTTGATTCGGACAGGAGAAAGCCTAGGAGCGCGTCGACCTCGGCACGCATCAAGCGCAGGATATGGAGTGGAAAGTGCGGCTCATCGCCGATCTCGAAACGAGACGCTGCCGGCTCAGTCATCCATGCCGGCAAGCTGGCGAATGAGCCGTCGGGCTGGAGCACGACGACGAACTCGAGGCCGCCGGTTTCGAGCCGCCGTCTGATCTGCACCACTTCGCCAAAGCGCGGATGGTAACGGTAGGTGATCCGGGCTTCAGCTGGCTGTTCGTGGGCAGTATGTCGCCATTCTGAGTAACACTTGGATTGTACGGATATCAGTACCCTGCTCATACAGATGCGTCGCAAATGAATGGCGCAATACGTGGGGCGATACGCGCTTCTTGATCCCAACCGCTTCGGCAGTATCACGCACGACCCTGTAGAGCTGGCGTGTTGTGATGGGCAAGAGGGGATCGCGGCCGGGAAATAGCCACAGCCTTGGCCTCGCCACCCACCAGTAGTCCTGCAGGATCGCCAACAGCTGTGGCGAGAGCATTGCATGCCGGTCCTTCTTGCCCTTCCCCTGCTCGACGCGGATCAGCATGCGCTTGCTGTCGATGTCGGAGACCTTGAGGTTGGCGACCTCGGAGACACGCAGACCGGCGCCGTAGGCCACGCTGAGGGCGGCCTTGTATTTGACGCCGGGTGCCGCCTCAAGGAGTTGTAAGACTTCCTCCTTACTGAGGACGGTTGGAAGCTTCTGCGATTGCCGGACCATCGTGAGGTGCCGGCACATCTCGGGTCGATTGAGCGTCACCCTGAAGAAGAACCGGAGCGCAGAGACCGAGCTGTTGATGGTCGGCGGCTGCACGCCTTCCTTGCTTTGGTGTACTTGAAAACGGCGTAAGTCTTCGGGCGTCGCTCTTACCGGTGAGCGGTCGAGGAACGTTGAGAAAGTCTTAACGTGACGGATGTAATCGTTTTGTGTCTTCTCGCCAAACTGGCGCACGCTCATGTCTTCGATCATGCGGGCGCGCAGCGGGCTGATGGGCGTCTCGCTCATCGGAGTGCTCCTGGTCTTGAGGGTAGGTTTTCGACACCCTCATCCTCAAACCAGGGCACTTCACATTCCGTTACCCTTCGCTCTCCCAGGTCTCAACGCTGCTAGCGCTAGGGTCATTGCCGCAGGCTACCGCGTTAGCGGTTTCGTTCAATGACCCGTTTCGGTCATTCTCGCCTGCCCTCGGAGGCGTTGCCGGCGGGAGCTTCATCGAAGCGCCTTGATGTCCTGAAAAGCGCCACGTCGATGTGATAGCTGCCATCTGCCTCTGTCTCGAAGTGCCGAGTGGCGAGCGCCGAGACAGTGGTTTGCAAGGCGCGAATTGCCTCAACCTGAAGCCTCGGGGTGTTCATGCGTTCGACCCAGGAGCTGAAGTCAAGCCGCAGCCGGAAGGGACTGACCGAACCGGAAAGGAGCCCCGCGCGCGCGATTGCGGCCTCCCATTCGGCCCGCGAATAGTTGCGGACATGGGAGCAGTCGCGCAGGAGCTCGATCGCCTGGAAATAGGTATCGATGAGCGGGATACCGGAGGTAACAGTGTCCACCATGCAGACCATGCCGCCGGGTTTCACGACCCGTGCCGCCTCGCGCAGGCTGGCGTCAAGGTCGCGCCAGTGATGGGCACTGAAGCGGCTGAGCACCACGTCGAAGCTCGCGTCCTCGAAGGGCAGGCTTTCCACTGCGCCCTGTTGCGTCGTCACATTGTCGAGCCCCCGCTCCTTTGCCGCTCGCGCCACTAGGCCAAGCATTTCCGGCGCGAGGTCGTAGGCAACGATCTCTCGCACGAGCCGTGCGACATTGAAGGTGACGTGGCCGCCGCCGCAACCGAGATCGAGCACGCAAGCCTTCGGCCAATCGTTCATCAGCATCACAAGCGCATCGAGATCGGGGCTCCGCGCATGCACCGCACTGTTGAGATAGGCTTCTGCGCGGGGCCCGAACTGGCCTCCGACCAGGGCTTCGTGGCTCTTCTCCGACATTGTTTCCTCCGGTGATACTTGACGCAGATCGCGCATAACACGGCCGAGACACTGGTTTCAGACTCGTATTTATACTGGTATAATTCTCACCATGGTCCCACCAACGCCTCCGGAACAACGCCGAGAGCTTGGCAATTTCGTCAGATCCCTGCGAGAGAAGCTGAAACCTCAAGGGGTCGGGCTGCCGGGCAGCGCCCGGCGCCGGACGCCCGGCCTGAGACGCGAGGAAGCGGCGCAGCTCTGCGGCCTAAGCGTGACCTGGTACACTTGGCTCGAGCAAGGCCGGAACATGTCTATCTCCGCCGCGGCGCTGGTGCGCCTTGCGAGCGCGTTCCGGCTTGGCCGCGCCGAGAGGTCCTATCTCTTCGAGCTAGCCGCCCAGCGCGATCCCGAGCAGAGCGAGAGCCAGACAGCGGTCGTCTCGCCAGCTGTGCTCGCCTGTGTCGATCTCATCGCGGCGCCCGCCTACGTGCTCGATCGCACCTGGACAGCCCGCAGCTGGAACATCCGGGCCGAGCATCTCTTCGTGGGCTGGCTGGACGGGACGGCAGACAGGAACCTCCTGCGCTTCATCTTTCTCGAACCATCTGCGCGCTCGCTTATCCACGACTACGCGCATCGCGCCCGACGCGTTGTTGCGGAGTTTCGCGCCGACGTAAGTGCGCACTTGAACGATCCGGCCATTCACCGTCTCGTCGAGGCCCTGAACGAGGGCAGTGAAGCGTTCAAGCAATATTGGCATGAGCATGTGGTGCTCGGGCGGGAAGGCGGCCAGCGGACATTCGATCACCCCGTGAAAGGCTTTCTCCGCTACGAGCAAGTGACCTTCGCGCTGGCCGGCCATCCCGACTTGAAGCTCACGATACTGATCCAGAGCTAGCGGGGTGTCGCTTAGGATCGATTTCGGTCGAATGCCCTGGCCGATGGAACGACCGCTTATGTGACGGGTTTCGGATGCGGGCCCGCTCGCTGAGCTTGCCACACGCGCCAAGGCCGGTGGGCCTGCGTTCGAAAGCCGCCAGTGAAAGAAACCGCGGGAGGGGGCACCCCTAACAGCAGGCGCTATGGCAATTTGGCTTGCGCGGCCGGCGCAACGGTGGTGCTGCGAGGCGCGCGCCGGGGCTGATTGTTGAGGGGAGGGACGGCCGTGGGTTGGGTGGGGCGTGATTTTCAGCGGATGATCGGCTGATTGCGGAGCAGATCGGGTGTGGAAACGACGAAAAGGGCGTGTCTGATCGTGGCCGGCAGATGCGAGCGGCTGAGAGAAGACACGGTGATCGAGATGATGGCGCGCAGGTCATGACGTGTTGATGCTGATTGTCGAGATGGGCGCGGAGGGGCGATGGCGAGGGCGGCGACCCGGCTCGAACGTCTCGATGATCACCATGCGGGAGCCACAGTGTGGGCAGGGATGGTCGAGCTCCTCGGAGGTCGTCGTGTCCTGGCAGGTTCCGTCATCATGGGATGGCTGGGGCGACGCAGCGATTTGGGGTGCCGCGGCGATGAGCTGGCGAGCGCGGGCGAGCTTCTCGGCGCGGGTGGTGCCGCCATTGGCGAGCAGGCCGTAGTGCCTGATGCGATGAAAGCCCTTAGGCAACACGTGCATGAGGAAGCGACGAATGAACTCGCCGGGCTCCAGCGTCATGGTCTTGTAGCGCTCGGGACCCTCGATGCGGTAATCCTTGTAGGTGAAGGTGACGCCCGACGCATCGGCCGAAATCAAGCGGCTATTGGAGATGGCGACGCGGTGAGTGTAGCGGGACAGGTAGGCCAGCACCTGCTCCGGCCCGGCAAACGGACGCTTGGCATAGACGAACCAGTCCGTCGTCCAGAGCGGACCGAGATAGGCCCTGAAAGCCCGCGCGTCGGCAAGATGCTGGTAATCGCCGAAGAACTGCAGGCGCCCGGCGGCATGCGCGTCGATCAGCATCCCCAGCATGCGCCCGCGGAACAGGGCGGAGAGAACTTCGACCGGCACGAGATAGTCGGGTCGTGAGGCGACCCACTGCGATCCATCTTTAGAGATGCCGCCACCGGTGACGATCATGTGCACGTGGGGATGGTGGGTCATCGCGGACCCCCAGGTGTGCAGGACGCTGGTGATGCCGATCTTGGCACCCAAATGTTTGGGGTCGGCGGCAATCGTGAGCATGGTGTCCGAGGAGGCCTTGAACAGGAGATCGTAGATCACGGCCTTGTTCTGGTAGGCGATGGCTCCGATCTCGGCGGGCAGCGTGAAGACGATGTGAAAGTAGGGGACCTCCAGGAGCTCGGCCTTGCGCTCCTGCATCCAGGCAAGCGCTTGACTGCCTTGGCACTTGGGGCAGTGACGGTTGCGACAGCTGCAGTAGGCGATGACGGTGTGGCCGCACTCGGCGTTCTGGCAACGCGCGACATAGCCTCCAAGCGCCGCTGTGCGGCAGGCTTCGATGGCGTTCATCACCTTCAATTGTGCGTGGCTCACATGGCCGCGGTTGGCATCACGCCAAGCGGGCCCGAAGTCGCGGAAGATGTCCGCGACTTCCAGAGCGGGACGCTCCACGAGTGCGCCCGGCTACTTCGGCGGTTCCTCCTTGGGCCCGAGTGGCGTTAGGAGATCGAGAGGGCTGGTAACGCTGCGGAGTACCTTGGTCGCGACTTTGGTGTAGATCGCGGTCGACTCCAGTTTGGCATGGCCCAACAAAACCTGAATCACGCGGATGTCCACGCCTTGGTCGAGCAGGTGGGTTGCAAACGAGTGCCGAAGCACGTGCGGTGTCACTCGCTTGTTGATCCCTAGGGCTTCGGCGGTACTGCAAATGACCCGGTGAAGCTGGCGCGTCGTGATGGGGAACAAGGGGTCCTGGCCCGGGAAGAGCCAGTTCCTCGGTTTGGCCACCAACCAATATTGTCGCAAGCGGGCGAGAAGCCTGGGAGAGAGCATCGCGTAGCGGTCCCTCTTGCCCTTGCCCCGCTCGACGCGCAGCAGCATACGCTGGCTGTCGATATCGGAGACCTTGAGGTTTGCGACCTCGGACACGCGCAGGCCGGCACCGTAGGCCACGCTGAACGCCGCCTTGTACTTGACACCAGGTGCTGCCTCGAGAAGCTGCGCCACCTCCTCTTTGCTGAGCACGACGCGCAACTTCTCCGGCATCGGGACGCGGGTCAGGTGGTGGCCCATGTCCGGACGGTTCAGTGTCACCCTGAAGAAGAACCGCAGAGCAGCGACCGAGCTGTTGATGGAGCCCGGTTGCTCACCGGCACTGCTTTGATGCACCTGATAGCGGCGTAGGTCTTCGGGGGTCGCCTTGGCCGGCGACCAGCCGAGGAACGTTGAGAAACTCTTAACGTGACGGATGTAATCGTTTTGCGTCTTCTCGCCGAACTTGCGCACGTTCATGTCTTCGATCATGCGGGCGCGCAGCGGGCTGATGGACGTCTCGCTCATCGGAGTGCTCCTGGTCTTGAGGTGTAGGTTTTGGACACCCTCATCCTCAAACCAGGGCACTTCACATTCCGTTATCCTTCGCTCTCCAAGGTCTCAACGCTGCTAGCGCTAGGGGCATTGCCGAAGGCTACCGCGTGAGCGGTTTCGTTCTCTGGCACAAGGCCGAACACTTCGGCACCGCAGCGATTCCGGCAGTTATCGGGGGTACAAGCGAAGTGCTCCGGGGCGTCGATGCCATGCCCTGCGCTTGACACTATTCGCCCGTTGCCTGCTCGGTCGACAGCGGCTTCGGCCGTAACGGGGCCTCGACACTGTTGAGCCGCAGCGCAAAGACGGTTCCTGGTCACGCCAGAGCTTCGCAAAGCGTTCCCACCGTTCCCACCTCGGCGCTGGGACCGTGCCCTGGATCAGATGCGGTGCTGCTGATGTGATTGCTGATACCGGCTTAGTCGGAAGCGGCCGCATTCAACTCGTCCAGCAGCGACTTTGCTTCGACCAGGTCCGGCAGGTCGAAGCCTTCAGTGAAGGAGGCGTACACCAGCGCGAGCAGGTCGTGCGCGTCGGTGATGCGGCTCTGGTCGCGCCAGAGCCGAGCCAAGTCCACGGCTGCGCGCAGCTCCCATGTTTTTGCTCCTTGCCGCTGCGCGATGCCCAGGGCAGTGCGGAGTCGCCCTTCGCATTCGGATGCGGGGGCGTTCAGCGCACAAAGAGCGATGGCATGCAGCCGGTGGACCTCGGCCAGCATGAACCCTTCGCCATAGCGCTCGGCATGCTCCTGCGCCGCCGCGAGATGCTCGAGAGCCGTCTCCGGCCTGCCGGCCAACACGCCGGCCTCGGCAAGCACGCAGTTGCTCATAACCTTGAACAGAATTGCCCCTGTGTCACGCAGGCGGCGCTGCGCCACTTGGAGCAGTGCCAAACCCTCTGCTCTCTGGCCGAGCTGGCCCAGCGCCCAGCCGAGCCATAGCTCTGCGAAGCCTAGCCACTGTGGCAAGCTATGTTGCCTGGCGACCTCGACCGCCTTCGCCGCAGCTCGTTTTGTTGAGGGAGCGTCGCACCGCAACTTGTGGGCTACGGCTAAGATACCCAACGCCCAAGAGATGGGATGGGGATTACCGCTGGCGCGGGCCCGCGCGAGCCCCTCACCAATCATGCGCAGTGCCGTGTCCGGAGAGCCCATCAGGCTGCGGACCCACCCTCCGCCAAGGCGGCAGAGGATGCTCGGGTTCTCGCCGTACGCAGCAAAGTCGGTCGCTTCCACGCCATCGGCGTGGATCGCGCCGCGCGCCAGAAGTGGATCGGCCTCTACCAGTTCGCCGGCAAAAAGAAGGGAGAAGCCAAGTGCCCGGCAGGCAACCGCGGTCTGCACCGGATCGCCACTCCGTTCGGCGAAGGAGAGCAGGTCGCGGGCGAGCGAGATCGTCCTCGGCATCGGATGGCGCAACATATGAGAGTTCCAGACCAAGCGGTGCACGGCAAAGTGCCCCGCCCAGCCGGGACGGTGGTCTCCCAGTTCCTTGGCACGCGACGCACAGAACTCGACCGCCTGCGCCCCGTAGCCGTGGACAGCAATGAGCGGCACCGCCTGGGCCAGCCGCAAGTCAGCTTCCAGCCGGTCCCTCTCCTCACCCGGTGCCAGGACCCCAAGCTGCTCAAGCGCTCGCTCAAAATGGCCGATGGCCTCACGGTTGGCATAGCGTGCAATGCTCTGCTCGCCCGCCCGCCGCCAATGCCCGACCGCCGGCCCGGCTTGGCCCGCCCTGGTGCAGTGCCAGGCCAGAAGCTCGGGCTCGCACTCTGCCGCCTCCGGACGCAGCGGCCCGATTGCCTCGGCGATGCGCGCATGCAGCGCCCGGCGCTGCTCGCGCAGCAGCATGCCATACGCCGCGTCCCGCAGCAGTGCGTGGCGGAAGGCGTAGCTCCCCTCCGGCGGCAGCCCGCGCCGGTGCACCAGGTCGGCGTCCTCAAGCTGGCGCAGCGCCGGCACCAGGTCCTGCTCGGGCATCTCCGCCACGGCGGCGAGCAGGTCATGGGCGAACTCGCGCCCGATGGCCGCCCCGGCCTGCGCGGCCCGCCGCGCCGCCGGGCCGAGCCTATCGAGCCGCGCCGCCAGCGAGGCATGCAGCGTGGCCGGCACCGCCGAGACCGCAGCCGGCAGCGCCGCTCCCTCGCCGGCCTCCAGCACCGCTCTCGTCAGTTCCTCGGCAAACAGCGGCACGCCGTCGGTACGCTTGACGATCTCCTCGACCAGTTCCGGCGGCAGCGCCACCGTGCCCAGCGTGCTCGCGATGCGCTTGATCAGTGTCGCGCTGTCCCGACGGTCCAGCCGGCCGAGATTCAGTTTATGCGCCAGCCCGTCCCATGGCGCCCGGAATTCGGGGCGATGCGTCACCACCAGCAGCACCCGAAGCGCAAGGACACGCGCCGCCATGAGATCGAGTAGTTCGATGGTGGTCGGGTCGGCCCAGTGCGCGTCCTCAGCCAATGCAAGCACCGGCCGGCGGGCGGCCAGCGCCTCCAGCCGCCGCAGCAGCGCCGCCAGCGTGCGTTCCCGCCGCTGCTGCGGACTGAGGCCCTGAGCGGAGTGCCCAGCGCCAGCCGGAAGCCCGAGCAGATCGCCGATGAGGCTGGCCTCCTCCGGCTTTGGATCAAGCGGCGCGAGCAGGGCTGCCAGCTTGGCCGCCCTCGCCTCCGGCCCGTCCCCCGGGACGAAGCCGGCGGCCCGCTCGATGCGGGTGATGACGGGATACAGCGCACTGTCGACGTGCTGGGGCGAGCAATACCAGATCAGGGGTACATACTCCTCGGCCGCGAATGCTTCCTGCAAGGCAGCGAGCAGGCGAGACTTGCCGATGCCGGCCTCGCCGGAGACCAGCACGACCTGGCCCTCACCGGACAGAGCCCGCCGCCAGTGGCGGAGCAGCAGGTCGAGTTCCTCCTCCCGCCCGATTGGCGGCACGTGCAGGTCGGCGGTGCGGAGCGCCTCGAAGCGGCTCTCGACGGCACTCTCCGCAACGGCACGCCAAACCCGCACCAGGCCCGAGAAGCCTTTCGCTGTCGCCTCGCCTAAATCGGCCCATTCGAAGATGGTGCCGGTTAGGCGACGGGTGGTCGTATCGGCAACCACAACGCCAGCCTCAGCCAAGTTTTGCAGCCGGGCAGCAAGGTTCGGCGTCTCCCCGACCACGCCGCGCTCCCGCGCCTCTCCTTCTCCGACCGTGTCACCCACCACCACCAGCCCGGTGGCGATGCCAACCCGGGCCGAAAGTGGCCCAGCTGTGGTCCGTAGCCCTGCAACAGCCTCGGTCGCGGCAAGTCCCGTTCGCACGGCGCGCTCTGCGTCGTCCTCATGGGCCCGCGGCCAGCCGAAATAGGCCAGCACGCCATCGCCAAGAAACTGGGCGACATAGCCGCCCTGGCCCCTTACTGCCTCAGTTACGGCACGGCGATAGGCTGCCATGACCTCCCGCAAGTCCTCCGGGTCGAGCCGGGCCGAAAGTGCCGTCGAGCCCGCCAGATCGCAGAAGAGCACTGTGAGTTGCCGGCGTTCGGCGGCATCGTCTTCTACGGAGGGTGGCGGCGGCTTAGACCTCGGCAGTGGCGCGATGGCCTCCGGCATGAGCCCCGCGCCTTCGCCTCGCAGGGCGGCAATAGCGCCGAGCAGGCGGCGGCGGTGGCCTACGGAGGTGATCCCAATCTCCTTGATATCCTCGGCAGTCAGTGCCGGGAGGACATCGAGGCCGATGTCATTATCGCGGAACGCCTGTTCATAACGTCCCATGCCCAAGCTCTGCAGCCACGCACCGATATTCACGGTGGGCACTCCGCCGAGCTGCTCTGGCCGGCATTTTGGCCCTGTGCCGCTAGGGCCATCTCAAAGCTAGTGAAAACCTCAACAACGGGAATCTCTGAGTTCTCATCGATGAAACGTGCGAACATCATTGAATGATCAGAAATTTCCAGACGCCAAGGCGACTGGTGCAGTAGCTCGGCGCGGATGGCCCGGGCATTGTCGCTCCATGGCCTGAAATCGCGACCGTAGGAATGCACGAGTAATACCTCTTGGTGTCGCCGCCGTGGCGACCGACACGAAGGACATGATCAGGACCGCGAGAAATCCCGCGGAGCGCCCAAAAAGAGAAGCTTTGGTCCTGCAATGGACGCTTAGCCACCGTCGCACCACATCGCCAATCCCTCCTGCCCTCCTGTGGTACCGGGCTATTCCTCGTCAGTATCACTAGTGGTCCCAACTGTTCATCGGGTTAAGCCCTGAGGTTAACGATTTCCGACTTGAGCTTTGCCAGTTGGGAAACCGCTAAGGCGCTCGGGCTCACTCAACATCGCACCCACCCTACTAGCGCGCGCGGACGAGGTCATAGAACAGCCACTACTTCGATGGCCCTTGCTGCTTCTGCTCACGACAGTTCTTGGCACTTTGCGCCATCGTGGCGTGACGCAATGTCGGCCCTACTTCAGAACCGGACACCAGGCCACAGCCCTTTTTGACCCATTGCCATCATCAGCTCGATCTGGGCAACGCAGGTGATCTCGATCACGAACGTCTCTCACCACCCCTAGTCCGCTCGGCGACGACACGAAGGCAGTTCATGCTTCAAATTGAAGGATTGTCGTCCGATGGATTTGATGCTTGCTGCAGGTTGTGAATACCGGGGATCGATACTCGTATGCTCGAAAGTCGGGCAATTCCGACAAGGGGCCGGCCCATTTGTCGCCTAAGCCTAACGCCCCGAGGTCGTTGTTTTGCTCGAACTCAAACGTGAGACGTAATTGCCAAGTAGGTTCGTTCTCTGCGTCATCGTCCGCGAGGACAAGGTTGCGCGACAGGTTCAAGTAAAAATTCTCACCCGCCCCCCAATCGTAAATATTCCATTGGAACAGAAGCCAGTCCGCGTCCCAGTGTTGCTCGAACGGACGGCCCTGGCCCAAGGAGATCACGCCGACGCTGCTTGGCACGCGCCCGCGTGGCCTTAAATCACGGTAGAAGTCGAAAAATGCCTCACAGCCGTTGGCGAGATTGAGGTTACGCTCGTTCAAATTTCTGCCGCTCAAGAATTTCTCGAATTCCTGGCGCGCATTACACGGATCAAACATCATCGGATAACCTCCGTTGCGGTGCGTGAGTTCGGTTGTGGCACTTTGCACCCGTCGTGACTTCGTGACCCGAAGCTGAACTTCGACGAGAGGACCAGCACCTTTCCACAATGTTGAGCGCTCGCGTGAGCGTCGGGTCGACGCCAGCTCCTCACGCGTGCTTGTCGCAATACTGTTTCGCGCCGAATTCAAAGGCCGCGGCGCCCTATCTGAATACGATGCTTTCCAGGTCAAGCCTCAGGGCATTGGGCATAATGCCAGCAATCGGATCTTGGCTTGGGCCAGTTACTGCAAGTTCTGGAAGGTATGCTTCGATGATTTTGCGTGCCCTGGTTTCACTTCTCGCATGCGTACTATTCCTGTGCACACCATACAGCACGGCACGTTCTGCCGAGCTGAAGGTTTTCGCATCTCGAGCCATCTCGACGGTGCTGGAGGTAGTGGGCCCAGAATTTGAAAAGAGCTCAGGACATAAGCTGCATGTGATCAGTGGACTGAGTGCGGAATTTGCGGCGCGCATCGACGCCGGAGAACCATTTGACGTGATGACCGCTCCACCAGCCACCTTGGACGGGCTGATCAAGAAAGGGAAGATTATCGCGGAGTTTAGATCGACTCTCGCGCGCTCTTCTACCTGTGTTGCCGTCCGCGCCGGGGCTCCAAAGCCGGACATCAGCTCAGTCGAGGCCTTCAAGAACACGCTTTTGAACGCGAAATCGATCACATACCTCCCAGTGCCGGGCGTACCCCAACTGCTCGAGCGGCTCGGGATCAAAGATGCAATTGCAGGCAAAGTCGTGGTACCAAAGACCGATGTATCCTCCGAACTCGTCGCTAAGGGCGAAGTCGAACTGGGGATCATACCTACTACGCAGGTGTTCACTACTCCCGGTGTTGAACTTGCCGGGCCACTTCCACCGGACCTTCAGTTTTTCACGAACTTCGCTGGTGCCGTCAGCACCACCTCGACAGCGCCCGATGCGGCCCGAGAATTGCTCACGTTCCTCAAGGGAACGACCGCAATCTTCATCATCAGGGCTCAGGGTATGGAACCAATCTAAGACAGCTGCTGTGCAGGTTCTCGGACACCTGCATGACTACCCCTCGATGCGCGCTGAGGCGGGGCATCGAAAAAGCGCCAAGGCATGTCCGGATGTGGCACTGGGCCGAAGTCTTCGGCACCGCAGCAACTCAGTCCGGTTACGGAGGCACTTTCCCCGGCTGCCGGATGTGCTAGCTAAGCTAGCAAAGGTCTCATGAACGGATAAAGTGGAGATGTGAACATGAGCGGCACGACGAAGGGATTGCAGCTTCACTCCCTGATCAAGGAAAGCGGCGAGCTCGAACTGTCGCTGGCCGAGGTGCCGATCCCCGAGCCCGGTCCCGACCAGGTCTTGGTCAAGGTCGAGGCGACGCCGATCAACCCGTCCGATCTAGGCCTGCTGCTGGGGCCGGCCGACATGAGCACGGCCAAGGCCTCGGGAAGCGGTGCCGCTATCAAGATCACGGCCAAAGTGCCGGAGCAGGCGCTGCCCTTCATCGCCGCGCGCCTCGACCAGGCGATGCCGGTCGGCAATGAGGGCGCGGGCACGGTGGTTAAGGCGGGCTCGTCGGAGGCGGCGCAGGCGCTGCTCGGCAAGACAGTGTCGATGATCGGCGGCGCGATGTACGCGCAGTATCGGCTCCTGAAGGCGACCGACTGCCTGCCCCTGCCGGCCGGCACGACGGCGGCCGAGGGCGCTTCGTGGTTCGTCAATCCGCTGACCGCGCTCGGCATGGTCGAGACAATGAAGCGCGAGGGCCACAAGGCACTGGTGCATACGGCGGCCGCGTCGAACCTCGGCCAGATGCTGAACAAGATCTGCCAGCGAGGACGGCATCGGCCTGGTGAACATCGTGCGCAGCGCCGAGCAGGCGAAGCTGCTGCACGGCATCGGCGCGAAGCACGTCGTCAATTCGACCTCGGCCACCTTCACCGAGGAGCTGACGCAGGCGCTGGTCGAGACCGGCGCCACGATCGCGTTCGACGCCATCGGCGGCGGCAAGCTCGCCAGCCAGATCCTGACTGCATGGAGGTGGCGCTGAACAAGACCGCCAAGGAATACAGCCGCTACGGCTCGACCACGCACAAGCAGGTCTACATCTACGGCAGCCTCGACACCGCGCCGGCCGAGCTGACGCGCAACTTCGGCATGGCCTGGGGCGTCGGCGGCTGGCTGCTGACGCCGTTCCTGCAGAAGATCGGCCGGTCCGAGCAGGTGCGCCTACGCGAGCGCGTGGTGAAGAGCTGAAGACCACCTTCGCCAGCCACTACACGAAGACGGTGTCGCTCGCCGAGGCGCTCGACCTCGCGAACATCGCCGTCTACGGCAAGCGCGCGACGGGCGAGAAGTACCTGATCAATCCCAACAAGGCCTGACCGGCCGACTCGCGCGCGCGACTGAGAAAATTCAGCCCTCCGAGCGCAGGGCCGCTTCGATGCGCTGGATCAGCCGCTCCCGCAGGGCGGCGCCGCCGCCCCCCGAGGAGGAGGCGGACGCAGGCGATCGGCAGGTAGGGCTCCATCGCCGCCGTCAGCGCCGCGGGGGACATGCCGGCCAGCCGCGCGTACTCAGACTGCGCAGCCGCATTGTCGGCGCGCGGCCGCTGCGGATCGTCGATGAACTTCCGGGGCGACCTCGGCCAGGATGATGTGGCCGCACGCAAGGTCGAAGGCGGCGGGCGCGCGGACCGCACCGGTCCAATCGACGAGTCTCGGACCATCCGCCGTCATGATCACGTTGCCGGGGTGGAGGTCGGCATGGCACAGCCCGTCCTCCGGCCACAGGCGCTCGATCAGGGTGAGGATGCCGGTGGCGATGTGCTCCGGAACAATGCCGCCGGAGAGCCGCAACGGCCGCCAACCAGTCGCGCAGGGAGAGTACGTCCGGCGGCGGCGGCGTCTTGTGAACGGATATGTAGAGGGACGCGAGGATCGCGCCCGCTTGTCGAAGCGTCATGGCGCCGCTGCGCGAGAGCTGCAGCAGGGTCGGTCCGTCGAAGCGCGACAGCACGATGCCGAAGCGCCCCTCCAGGGTCACCTCGTCGAGCACCTCCGGCGCCGGGGCGCCGGCGGCGAAGACGGCGCGGGTCATTCGCGCCTCGTGCCAGCTGAGCCGCTGCGGAACGCCGGCCTTGAACAGCTTCACGACCTGACCGGGCGCCCAGGCGTGGACGTCCGCGAAGGCGCCTTCGCCGATCTTCTCCCCCAGGGATCCCCGCATCGCCCGTCCTCCCGTCGCGAGGAGCAAACACCGGGGGCGGGCAAAAGAGAACCCCTCCCGTCGTGGCCGCCGGTATGATCGCTTTTCACGCTGCAGAGACCTTCGCCAGGGCCGGTAAGTGGCGCGCAGTTTGACGCAAGTCCGGTTTTGGCACGAACTCACCGGTCAGCCGACGGGCAGAGCGCGGCAGCTCTGCCCGGGTATTCAGACCTCAATTTTCTCCGCTATTTCAAGGGCGTCGTCGACCTCGACGCCCAGGTAGCGAACAGTGCTTTCGATCTTGGTGTGGCCCAACAATAGTT